>JBAOHX010000003.1:0-175853 GCA_037044955.1 Rhodoblastus sp. | reverse complement strand
CAATCCTTGTCGCCGAGCGGATGCAGGTCGCGCACCATGGCGCGCGTGCGCTCGTCGAGCACGTGCGTATAGATCTGCGTTGTCGAAATATCGGCGTGGCCCAGCAGTTCCTGCACGATGCGCAAATCCGCGCCGTTCTGCAGCAGATGGCTGGCGAAGGCGTGGCGCAGCACGTGCGGGCTGATCGAAGCAGCGCGGATGCCGACGCTTGCGGCGAGCGCCTTCAGGTCGCGCGCGAAGGCCTGACGGGTCAGGTGGCCGCTCTCGGCGTCCGAAGGGAAGAGCCATTTCGATTCGAAGAGTCCCGGCGCCGCGGCCTTCAACGTTTCGCGATAGGCGGAGATCGATTCCCGCGCCGCCGGCGTGAGAGGCACGAGACGGTCGCGGCCGCCCTTGCCGCGCACGGAGATGAAAGCCTCCTTCGTGCGCCCGGCCGACTTCGGCAGGGCGACAAGCTCCGATACGCGCAGTCCCGTGGCGTAGAGGAGTTCGACCAGCGCGTAGAGACGCGCCGCGCGCAGCTTCTGTGCGGGCGAAATCTCGGGCGCATTCACGGCTGCGCGAGCGGATTCGATGAGCGCGTCGACCTGATCGACGCTGAGGATTTTCGGGGCGGACGGCGCGCGGCGCGGACCCTCGAGAATGGCTGCGGGATCGTCGCCGCGTATGGCCTCGGCGACCAGAAAGCGGTGGAGCTGGCGGATCGAGGAAAGTTTGCGCGCCGAGGACGCCGCCTCGAAGCCGCGCTTTTGCAGGTCGCCCAGATAAAGCCGGATCGTCGCGGTGTCGGCGTCCGTCGGCGTTGCGCCGTTCTTGCGAAGAAAGCCGGCGTAATCCGCGAGATCGCGGCGATAGGCGTCGATCGTATTGCGGGAGGCGCCGCGCTCGGCGGCGATCATGTCGAGAAAGAGGTCGATCTGCCCGGTCGCGCGATCCGCGCTCATTTGCCCGCGAGCGCGTTCGGCGGCAGGGTCTTCGTCATCTCGCGCTGCTGCGGCTCGACGAAGGTCACGAGCGCCCACATCCCCGCGTAGGCCAGGCCCGCCAGCACGCCCACGACAAACAGAAACCGGAAGAGACTCGGCAAATCGCTCACCCTCGAAAGCGCTCGAACATATGCCGCCGAACTCGATGCAGGCAAGGCGCGCCGCCCTGGAGGGCGGTTTCGGCTGGCGCGGGCCGTGTGATACAGACCAGCGATGCACCAGACAACGACAGGCGCCGCCATTCACGCGCCGCGCGCTCCGCAGGCGCGCGAGCGGGCGCTCGTGGCCGCGCTCGGCGTGCGGTCCATCGTGCTGGTCGGCATGATGGGGTGCGGCAAGACCTCGGCGGGACGGCGGCTGGCGGAGCGTCTCGGCCTGCCCTTCGTCGATGCGGACCATGAGATCGAGGCCGCCCACCAGATGACGATCTCGGAGATTTTCGCGACCTACGGCGAGCCCTATTTCCGCGACGGCGAGCGGCGGGTGATGGCGCGGCTTTTGGCCGGCGGACCGAACGTGATCGCCACCGGCGGCGGCGCCTTCATGAACGAGCAGACGCGCGCGCGCATCGCCGAATCCGGCATTTCGGTCTGGCTGCGGGCGGAGTTCGACCTGCTGATGAAACGCGTGCGCCGCCGTCCGACGCGACCGCTGCTGCAGAACCCGGACCCCGAGGGAACGCTGCGCCGGTTGATGGACGAGCGCTACCCGGTCTATGCGAAGGCCCAGGTGACGGTCGAGGCGCGCGACGCGCATTATGACGCCATCGTCGAGGATGTGATGAACGCGCTGGAAACCTACCTTGCGACCTCTTCGGCGCCCGGGTCGCCGCCGCGTGAAATCGTACGCGTGGAGCTCGGCGCGCGCGCCTACGACATCGCCATCGGCGACGGCGTGATCGCGGAAGCCGGGCCGCGGATCGCCGCGCTCGCGCCGAAGGCCGCCTGCGCCATCGTCACGGACGAGAATGTGGCGCGCGCTCACCTGCCCGCATTGCAGGCGAGCCTGGACGCGGCCGGCATTCGTCATTCCTCGATCGTCGTGCCGCCCGGCGAGAGCACGAAGCGTTACGAATGGTTCGAGCGCGTGTGCGAGGCGATCATCGCGGCGAAGATCGAGCGCGGCGATTTCGTCGTGGCGCTCGGCGGCGGCGTGGTCGGCGATCTCGCAGGGTTCGCGGCGGCGTCGGTGCGGCGCGGCGTCCGCTTCGCGCAGATTCCCACGACGCTGCTGTCGCAGGTCGATTCCTCGGTCGGCGGCAAGACCGGCATCAATTCCGCGCACGGCAAGAACCTGATCGGCGCCTTCTACCAGCCCGCGCTGGTGCTGGCCGACACGGCGGCGCTGGCGACGCTGCCCGAGCGCGAGTTTCGCGCCGGCTATGCGGAAGTCGCCAAGTACGGGCTGATCGACGCGCCCGATTTCTTCGCCTGGCTCGAACAGAACTGGCGGGCGGTTTTCGCCGGCGGGCCTGCGCGGGTTCAGGCGATCGCGCGCTCCTGCGCCTCCAAGGCGGCGGTGGTCGCCCGCGACGAAACCGAGCAGGGCGACCGCGCGCTGCTCAACCTCGGCCACACTTTCGGCCATGCGCTCGAGCGGCTCGTGAACTACGACGGCTCGCGGCTGGTGCATGGCGAGGGCGTGGCCATCGGCATGGCCTGCGCCTTTCGCTTCTCCGCCGCGCGCGGCCTTTGCGCCGGGCAGGACGCCGAGCGCGTCGCCGGCCATCTGCGCACGGTCGGCCTGCCGACGCGCATTCGCGACATCGCGGGCTGGAGCGCGGGGGCGGACGCCATTCTGGAGGCCATGTACCAGGACAAGAAGGTGCAGCAGGGGTCGCTCACCTTCATCCTCGCGCGCGGCATAGGCCAGTCGTTCATCGCCAGGGGCATCGAGCCCGGCGACATCAGGGCCTTTCTCGAGAGCGAACTCGCCGCCTCCTGAAACGGCGTCTGAGCGGATCGATGGCGCGGGCGTCCGCGTTTTTCTATCTTACCGCGTTCGAGCCGGCGCGCATTCGGCGCCGGCGCAAGACTGGATGAACACATCATGGAAGGGGCGATAGGCGAGCCTCTGTCGATAAATCCCTGGACTGCGGCGGCGATCGTGGGCGCCTGCATCCTGGTTTCGGCGTTCTTTTCGGGGTCGGAAACCGCACTGACGGCTGCTTCTCGCCCCCGCATGCACGCGCTGGAAAAAGGCGGGGATTCTCGCGCGGCGACCGTGAACCGGCTGCTGCAGTCCCGCGACCGGTTCATCGGCGCCATGCTGCTCGGCAATACGCTGGTCAACATCGCCTCCTCGGCGGTCGCCACCAGCCTGCTGGTGACGATCTTCGGCGAGAAGGGCGCGATCTACGCCACCTTCCTGATGACGGCGTTGCTGCTGATCTTCGCCGAGGTCATGCCCAAGACGATCGCGATCAATTTCCCCGAAAGGATGTCGCTCGCCGTCGCGCGGCCGGTCTCGGTCGCGGTCGCCGTCTTCGGGCCGATCCTGTTCGCGGTCGAGGCGATCGTGCACGGCGTCTTGCGCGCCGTCGGCGTGAAGATCGGCGACGGCCACGCCGCCTTGGGCGGCCACGACGAATTGAAGAGCACGGTCGACTACCTGCATCAGGAGGGCGGCGTCGCACGCGCCGACCGCGACATGTTCGGCGGGCTGCTCGATCTCAAGGAGCTTTCCGTCTCCGACGTCATGGTGCACCGGACCAAGATGATCGCCGTCAACGCGGACCTGCCGCCGCGCGAACTCGTGCGCGAGGTCTTGTCCTCGCCGCATACCCGCCTGCCCTTGTGGCGCGGCGAGCCGGAAAACATCATCGGCGTGATGCACGCCAAGGATTTGCTGCGCGAACTGGAATCGGTGGGCGATCCCGACAAGGTCAACATCGACGACATCGCGCTCGACGCCTGGTTCGTGCCGGAAACCACCACCCTGGTCGACCAGTTGCAGGCCTTCCGCAAGCGCAAGACGCATTTCGCCCTGGTCGTCGACGAATATGGCGTCGTGATGGGGCTGGTGACGCTCGAGGACATTCTGGAAGAGATCGTCGGCGACATCACCGACGAGCACGACATCGCCGCCCAGGGCGTGCGCCAGACGGCCGATGGCGGGGTGATCGTGGACGGCGCCGTGCCGGTGCGCGATCTCAACCGCATCATGGACTGGCGCCTGCCGGACGAGGAGGCGACGACGATCGCCGGCCTGGTCATCCACGAGGCGCGGATGATTCCGGAACCCGGCCAGACCTTCACCTTCCACGGCTTCCGCTTCGAGGTGCTGCGCAAGACGCGCAACCGCATCACATCGCTGCGGGTCTCGCCGGCGGTCTGATCATCCGTCAGCCGGGCCGGCGCTCTCGAGCAGGTCGCCCAGGATTTCGTCGAGGGCGCGCGCCTGCTTTTCGCCGAGATGGGCGAGGAAATGCGCCGAGAGCGCGTCCGTATAGGCAACGGCCATGCGCTCGCGGGTTTCCGCGCCGAGCGGCGTGGCGGCGACCCGCCAGCCGCGGCGGTCGTCCTGACATTCCGTCCGGTTCAAAAGCCCGGCGCCGACCATCTTTTCGAGGAGGCGCGAGACGGCGGGCTGTTCGAGGCCGAGCGCGTCCTGAAGCTCGAACGGCCGCAGGCCGTCCTCGCCGCATCGCGCGAATTCCTCCAGGGCGCGCAGCCACAGCAGGGGCGGCAGGCCCTGCGATTTCAGCGCTTCCTCCAGCCGGCCGTGGACGAGGGCGTAGGACCTCTCCAGCCTACGCCAGCTCCGCAACGTTTTCCTGCCGGGCTCAGCCATGATCGCCTGCTTTAGATACGATTGTATCTATATTAGATGCTTCTGCATCCAATGTCGAGCCTATCCTTGTCAGGATGCGGGTTGAGCAGGCGCGGGCTGCGGCGGCGCCATGAACTGGGCGCGCGCGAGCGTGGCGAAGCGGCCGTTGCGTTCGACCAGTTCTTCGAAATTGCCGGATTCGACGATCTGGCCGCCGTCGAACACCAGAATCCGGTCGGCGTTGCGGATGGTGGCGAGGCGATGCGCGATGACGAAGGTGGTCCGTCCCCTGGTCGCGGCGTCCAGGGCCGCCTGGATCTGGCGCTCGGTCGTGGCGTCCAGCGCGCTGGTCGCCTCGTCGAAAATCATGATCGGCGGGTCCTTCAGCAGCGCGCGGGCGATCGACAGGCGCTGGCGTTCGCCGCCGGACAGGGAGCGGCCGCGCTCGCCGACGCGCGTCGCCAGCCCCTCGGTCTGGCGGCCGATGAAATCCTTGGCCTGCGCGCGCTGGAGGGCGAGGTCGATCTCCTCGGCGCTGGCGTCCGGCTTGCCGATGCGCAGGTTTTCCTCGATCGAGCGGGCAAACAGCATCGGCTCCTGGAAAACGACGCCGATATTCCGGCGCAGCGCGCCGAGCTTGAGGTCGCGGATGTCCATGCCGTCGACCAGCACGCGGCCCTCGGCCGGGTCAAAGACGCGATGCAGCAGGCCGAGCGTCGTCGATTTGCCGGAGCCGGTCGCGCCGACCAGCGCCACGGTCTCGCCGGGCTGCACGTTGAACGTGACATTGCTGACGGCGTTGCGGACGCCGTCGTAGGAAAAGGTGACGTGCTCGAAGGTCACGCGCCCCTGCAGGCGGCCGGGATCGGCGGCGTTGGGGCGGTCGGCGACACCCGGCTGGGTGTCGAGCACGCCGAAGAAGCTGTTGATGCGCGGCGCGTCGAGGAAGAGCACATTGATGAAGCCGACCATCTGCTCGAGCCGGCCGATCAGCATGGTGGCGAAATTGATGAAAGTGACGATCTCGCCCACCGTCGCCTGCCCCTGCAGGTGAAGCCAGGTGCCGACGAGGAAGATGGTCAGGATCGAAAGGGTGGCGGACGCGCGGGTGGCGACGGCGGCGATCGCCCACCACGACAGGACCGGCATCTGCGCGGCGAGCAGAGCGTCGATGATCCGCCGCATGGCCGCGGATTCGCTTTCGATGCGGGTGAAGCTCTGGATGACCGGCACGTTGCCGAGCGCGTCCGAGGCATGTTCGGCCAGATCGGCGGAAAAACGTTCGACACGCCCCTGTAACGATTCCGTGCGGCGCAGGACGAACGTGGTTAACAGGCCGAAGGCGACGACCAGAACCATCAGGATCGCCGCCAGCCGCCAGTTGATGAACAGGGTCAGCGGCAGCAGCACGAACAGGGCGGTGGCCGAGGCGCAATTCTCGCGGAAGAAGGACAGCCACAGGTTGAACATGGCCTGCGCGCCGTCGAGCATGATCTTGAGCAGGCGCCCGGAATGGACCGCAGAATGGAAGCTCAGGGGCAGGTGCAGCACATGATCGAAATAGGCGCTCATCATGCCGAGGCGCCGGCGATGGGCGAGCCGGTCGGCGTGCAGGGCGACCAGAACGGAGCCGCCGATCGAAAACAGGCCGAAACCGACCCAGGCCGCCAGCATCGGCGCGAGATCGATCATCTGCAGCGCGACTTTCTGAGCCTGTGCGGTCGTCAGCTTGTCGATGATGCGGCCAAACAGCAGGGGCTCGGCGAATTGCGCGGCGGCGACGGCGAGATTGGCGGTCGCCAGCAGAATCGCAAGGCCCGCTTCAGGCGCGAGCTGGGCGAGAACCCTTCGATAAACCGAGAAGAATCGCATGGAAGTCGTGCCGTGGCGTGCCGTCATGGCCTAGCCGGCGCAACGCGCCCACGCAAGCTCGGCGAATCTATTCGGCGCGCTTTGCCGGCTTTTCGGCCCGCGTCGCGATGAATTGCGGACGCTCCGGCTCGCCTCGCGCCGCCGCGGGGACGTCGACCCGGCGCACCGCGCGCTCGATCGCCCGCAACGCGGGCGCGGCGGGCTTGGCCTCGACCGAGCCCGCGCGCGGCGCATAGGCCAGAGCGATCGCCCGCGCCGCCGGCGCGGGGCGAGCGTCGACCCGGCGGACAGGTCCGGCCGTGAACGTTTTCGGGAGGCCCTCGACCTTGGCCACGCGCTTCTGGGGCTGGCTCCGCGCCACGAGGCGAATGCCGCGCAACGAACGGTCCAGAGCCTCGAGCACCGGCCGCTGGGCGACATGACGGGCGGCGGAAATCGGCGCGAAATCGCGCACACGGTAGGGGAAGCGCTCGGCGCCGAGGAAGACCCGCAGCCCGCCCGCGGTGGCGACGATGTCGCCGCGCCGCAAGGTCTTGTCCTTCAGATGGGCGTCGTCGGGACGGGCCGCCGCGGCCGCCGCCTTCAGGACGAGCGTTCGGGCGATGGCGTTCTGCTCGGCGACATTGAGCGTGGTTTCGTAGGCGGCCTTTTGAACGGCGCCGTTGACGCTGGCGGCCGCGACGGCATGGGCCGGCCGCTTCGCGTGGCGATGCATGGCCGCGTGCCGCGCAGTGCGGACAGCCTTTGCCTTGTGCCGGGAGAACGCGACCTTGCGGACGGCGGGCGCCTGCCGCCTCAACGCCGGGGGATCGAAGCGGAACTGCGACGCGGCGGCGCGGGCGCGTCCCCCGCCATTGCCGCCCAGCAGGAACGACATCATGCCGCCGTCGTCGGCGGCGCGCGCCTCGAAACGCTCGCCGGCGGACAGGCCGACGCCGGCAAGACACGCGACGGCGAACAGGGCGGACTTGAAGAGATGTCGCCGGACGCGCGGCGTGCAATCGGAATTGGCGGCTTCACGATGCGCAGAAAACCAACGCATGACGCAACTCCTCGAAATCGAACGGCTGCGCTGGCGCGCAGCAAAAATGCCTGGTGATAACAGCCCGGCGCGAACGCGGCTCGAATGACCCCCCATTCGAGCTGCATACGAAATGGCGCCCAGACAGGCCGCCGCTCACGGCCTGGTCGCTGCATGCAAGCTACCGCCAAGCGCGGAAGAACGACAAGAGGAATTTGGCCCTTGGCGCAAAAATACGCATTCTGGCTTTGGGCAGGGAGGGCTTGCGGTCCCGTCGGACCATCCGCCTGCCATACGGGTAAATCAACGACAGGGATGCACCATGAGCCGGCTTGCCTCCACGGTCCGGAGGTTCAAGCGAACTTAGTCGAATGGCGGCTTCCGACTCCGAAGCTCGGGGCGGTTGTCGACCGAAGGCCGACGTTCGCGCTCACATTACCGACTGCCCGTCGATGGGTCGGCCCTCGTACCCGCCCTTGCAATTCTCGACCGAGACAATGGTCTGCATCGCCTGCACGTCGATCAGCCCGCAGACGACGGTCGCGAGCGCCGCGCCGGACTGAAATCCGAACATCAGGATGGCGGCCGCCGCCAACTCGAAAAAATCTCTCGCGCCTATCGACGCGGACGGCCCGGCGACGCAGCGACCCCACACGCGTTGACAAACCCGCCGAACTCTTACATCGTAAGGGGAATAAAAATATGTCGGGAGGAATAGCATGACGGAACATCGCGTTCCGGATGACAGTATTTCTGCGCCGAACTCAGATAATTATTCTTTAGATAACGACGTCTCCGTAGTACAGGCGCGAATATCGCTGTTACGGTTTCTCGACGCCCTGCGTCACTTCGCCTATGGCGCGACCGGTTTCACGATCCTCATTCTGATCTGGTACCTGGTTTGCCTCTCAGGCACGATCAGCAAAACGCTATTGCCTCGCCCCGACGAAATTTTCGTCCGGATGATCCACGATTTCACGCAGTCCGGCCTGTTCTGGGATGTGTGGGCGAGCGTCAGGCGCGTCATCGTCGGCATGGCGATCGGCATCGTGCTGGCCGTACCCGCAGGCTTCTTGCTCGCCTGGTATCCGCGTCTAGGCGCGATCTTCCAGCCTGTGATCAGCGGCTTTCGTTCGATCCCGCCGATCGCGCTCAGCCCGCTCGTCATCGTCTATCTCGGCATTGGCGAAGTCGCACGCGGCAGCATTCTCGTCTACGCGAGCTTCTTCACCTGCCTGATCGTCATCTACGAGAGCGTTTCAGCGATCGAGGAGATCTACATTCGCGCCGCGCGCGTGCTCGGCGCGACGGAGTTCGAGATTTTTCGCAAGGTCGTCATTCCGCTCGTCATTCCCAACCTGTTCGTCGCGATACGGCTTTCGCTCGGCGGATGCTGGGCGACCTTGGTCGCCGCCGAACTTCTCGCAGCCGAGCGCGGCCTGGGCGCGGTGATCCAGAACGCCGGCAATTATTTCATCATCCCCGATATCTACGTCGGTCTCGTCTGCATCGGGGCTATCGCCTTGTTCATGGACGCATGCATCCGAAAGGTCATGTCGGTCGTCGTCTCCTGGCAGGAAAGGGTTGTGAGATGAGCCAGCAGATCTCCGATCCAGCCATCGAGTTTCGTGGCGTCAGCAAGATCTACGGAACCGGCTCCGACCGCCACGTCGTGTTCGAAAATCTCTCCCTGACCATCGGGAAGGACGAATTCGTAGCTGTGGTAGGTGGAAGCGGCTGCGGCAAGACCACGCTTCTGAACATGGCGGCGGGCTTCTCGAAGCCGAGCGCCGGGCATGTTCTGGCGCACGGCGTCGATGTGGAAGGCGCCGGCCGCGATCGCGGCGTCGTCTTCCAGCAATATGCGGTGTTTCCGTGGCTGACCGTTCGCGAGAACATCGAGTTCCCGCTCAATCTCCAGGTCTGTACTCTGGACCAAGCGGCCAAGGCGAAAGTCGTCGAACATTATCTCGAAGTAACCGGTCTCAAGCGTTTCGAGAGCGCGCTGCCCAAGGCGCTTTCGGGCGGCATGAAGCAGCGCGTCGCGATCGCGCGCGCCTATGCCGCCAATCCCGACATCCTGCTCATGGACGAACCCTTCGCCGCGCTTGATGCGCAGAGCCGGGAGAACATGCAGGAGGCGTTGCGTACTTTGACGTCGGTCGAACGCAAGGCGGCGATGTTCATCACCCATTCCGTCGAAGAGGCGATCTTTCTTGCCGACCGGATCGTCATCATGGCCGGCAAGCCCTCGAAATTCGCGGAAATCGTCACGGTTCCCTTCGACAAGAAGGCAGGTTCCGAACTACGGCTGTCCGATGAGTTCATCGCGATGCGCCGGCATATCGAGGGGCAACTCAAGCACTGAAGATCACGCAAATAGATCGAGGGAGGAAACAATGATCCACAAACTTGCTAAGCGCCTGGCGTCGGCTGCCCTGGCGACTGGATTGTTCGCAATGCCGTCCTTCGCGCAGGATGTCGCGAAGGTCCGCATCGGCTACATGCTCACCGAAACGACGGCGCTTCAGCTTCTCGTCGGGCGTGACGACGGGATATTCAAAGCCAATAACGTCGACATCGAGCTCACGCGTTTCGACAACGGCACGCAGATGACACAGGCGCTTGTGGGCGGCAGCCTCGACGGCGCGCTTGCAGGCGCCGCCGTCGTGTCCAGCATCGCGGTCCGCGGCCTGGGCGTTCTGATTTGCCCGACCTATCTCGAATACGACACGAACCTGATCTACGCGACGAAGGATTCCGGCATCAAGTCGGTCGCCGATCTCAAGGGCAAGCGCGTCGCCTACCCGTTCGGCACGACGGCGCACGTCTTGGTCGCCAATGCGCTGAAGAAGGACAATCTCCAGCCTTCGGACATCAACAGCGTCAATATGAACTATCAGGCGACCATGACCGCGCTACTGTCGGGCGCCGTTCCGGCGGCGGTCATCACCGCGAACGTACTCGACAAGGCGGCGGCCGGCGGCGCGGTTCGAGTCGTTTCGCTGCGCGATTTCTATCCGGAAACCGCTGTTCTCGGCGGTCTCGTAATGGCGAACGATTATGTGAAGAACCACAAGGACGCGCTTCCGCGCATCGCCGCCGGTCTCATCGAGGCGCAGGTCAAACTTGGCGACGAGAAGACGCTCAAGAAGGTCTACAACGACTATTTTGCGAAGTTCGAAAGCTTCGAGATCTTCAACACCGTCTTCGATACGACGAAGTTCCCGACCGCTGCCGAATGGAATGCTTCATTCAAGGAGGGGCGTGTTGCGAATTGGGCGCTGGCGACCGCAAAAATTCTGAAAGACGCCGGCACGATCGACCGCATCGGCGAACCCACCGCATTCCTTGCGCCGGACGTCTACCTGAAGGGCTCCGAGCTCGCGAAGGCCAAGAAGTAAACGCCGACCACTCTCGCTACAGGCAATGAGACTTCGCAATGGCAAAGCAACATTATCTCGTCATCGGAGCGCGCGGTTTCATCGGCTCCTGGATCTGTCGCCTGTTGGTCGAGGAGGGCGTCAAGGTCACGGCCTCCGACGCATCCCCTGATCCGCGCAGCGTCGATTCCGTGCTCTCTCAGAAGCATATCGACAATATAGACTTTCGCGTGGCCGACGCGCGCGACCCCGACGCGACGGCCGCGCTCATAGACGACAGCGTGACGCATGTCGTCTATCTCGCGGGTCTCTTGCGGCCGCAAAGCGAGCAGAACCCGCTCATGAACTCGCAGGTCAGCGTCGGCGGCGTCATCAACGTGATGAACGCATCGGTGAAGCGCGAAGGACGGCTGGGAATTGCCTATGCCAGCACAGCGGCTGTCTACGGCTCGCCCTCGCTATATCCCGGCGCCAAGATCGACGCGGAATCGAAACCCGCTCCGCGCGATCACTACGGCGTAACGCGCTACACGATGGAAATGCTCGCCGATGTCTACGCAAGGGACAACGGCGTCTACTCGGTTGGTTTGCGGCCCTGGGTCGTCTATGGCGCAGGTCGTTTCAGCGGCCTGACTGCGCAACCCTCCATCGCCATGCTGGCGGCCGCCGCCAATGCGCCGTTCGAAATGAAATTCGGCGGCCGCATCATCATCCATCATGGCCGTGAGGTCGCGAAGGCTTTCATCGAAGCCGCGCGCGCCAACGTGAAGAGCGCCGTTCACGCCAACGTGCCTGGCGATTCCGTCGAAATGAACGACTTGATCGAGATTATCTATCGCGCCGCGCCCGAGGCGCGCGGCAAGATCAGCGCCAGTTCGAATATCATCGGCGGTTTGCAATATCTCGAAGACCCCAGGCTGGAACAGATCATCGGTCCGCTTCCGCCTCTGACGGATGAGCGCGTTCGCGAAACCGTCGAGGACTACAAGCGGCTCCTGAAAGAAAAGCGCATCGCCTATCCGTGAGCGACCTCCCACGCGAGATCGCCTATTTCTCTTGGGGTCATCCATCATGCTTGCTGAAAAGATTACGGCGGTGAACGCGCCGTTCGACGCGGTTTCCATGAAGATCTGTGAAGCCAAGCCCAATGTCATCTTCATGACCGCCGACCTTCAACCCTACGTGGACCTGCATCGCCTGCCCAAGGAACGGCCGAAGCAATTCCTCGATGTCGGTATGGCCGAACAGAATCTCCTGTCGGTCGGCGCGGGCATTTCCAAGGCGGGTTTCATTCCCGTCGCCACCACTTTCGCCTGCTATGCGTCGCGCCGCGCCTTCGACCAGATGGTCATCTGCATGGGCACGGGGCCGCGCACCTGCGTCGTGATCGGATTTACGCCGGGCATCGTCAATCCCGCGCGCATCCACCACCAGGCGACCGAGGATCTGGCGATGACCCGCGCCATTCCGAATGCGACGGTGATCGATCCAGTGGACGCCGTGGAATTCAGCCAGGCCGTGGAAGCCGCGGTCGACTTGCCCGGACTTGTCTACATGCGCGGTCATCGCGGCGCCGTTCCGCAGATTTTCGATCCGGGCGCGTATCGCTTCGAGGTAGGCAAAACCTATCGCCTCAGGGATGGCGGCGGCGTCGGCATCATCTCGACGGGTTCGGCGACGCAATGGGCGCTGGAAGCCTCCGCGCTTCTCGCCAAGGCTGGCGTGCAGCACGGCCTCCTGCATGTTCCCACGCTGAAGCCCGCGCGTGAGGACGAAATATTGGCGTTCTCCAAAGGACGCAGCCGGATATTCACGCTGGAGAATCACCAGATATCAGGCGGTCTCGGCGGCCTGGTCGCCGAAATTCTCGCCGCGCAAAGCGATATGCCGCCGCTCACGCGGCTCGGCGTTCCCAATCGTTGGGCGCCGGGCGGCACGCTCGCCTACATCCGCGCTCAGCTCGGCCTCGACGCCGAGACGCTCGCCAAGACGTTTCAGGCAGCCGCCTGATCGCCTCAGCCGCCGCGAGCGGTCGACAATCCGCCGGCAAGACGAAGAGACAAACGCATGGCAAAAAGAAATCTCTCCATCAAGGAACTCGAACACATAGCGCTCAAGATGCGCCGCAACGTCATCGACATCTGCATGCAGCGCGGCGGCTACGCGGGTCAGGGCGTTGCGCTCGCCGACCTCGGAGCGGCGCTCTACTTTCATGAATTGCGATCGGACGGAAAGAATTGGTACGAGGACATTTTCGTCAATTCGAACGGCCATGACGCGATCATGTGCTATTCCGCCTTTGCCGAGCAGGGGCTGTATACGATCGAGGAATTGCGCAGCTACAACGCCGACGGCACGAAGGTCGACATGAGTCCCTGCGAAGGCCAGCGCGGCTTCGTCATCACGATGGGTTCGCTCGGGCAGGGACCCTCGCAAGCGGCGGGCATCGCTTATGCCGAGCGGCTGAAAGGCTCGGACAAGCGCGTTTACTGCCTTCTGTCCGACGGCGAATTGCAGGAAGGCAATGTGTGGGAGGCCGCAATGTTCGCCGGCCACCACAAGCTCGACAATCTCGTGTTCATGATCGACAACAACGATCTCCAAGCCGGCGGCGCGCCGACAAAGATTCTCGGCGTCGAACCTGTTCCGGAAAAATTCGAGGCTTTCGGTTTTGCGGCGCGACGGATCAACGGCAACGACATGTCGCAGATTCTCGACGCGTTTGCGCAAGCCAAGAAGACGAAAAACAAGCCGTTCGCGATGGTGTGCGATACACGACTGTTTACGGGCTGCGACTATATGAAGGAACGCTTTCCCGCAGCGCACTACATGGCCGGAACGACCGAACATTGGAACGCTGCGCTCGCCGAACTCGACAAGAAACTTGCCGCCGCCGCGGGTTGACGCAGATGGAAAATTTCGATTGCGCCGCGCTCGCGAGGGATGCGGCGTGATTGACCAAGTCTCGCCTGTGCCGAATTGCACAGACATTGCACTGAGCTGCAAAGCCTTGGCGCAATGGTTCGAGCGAGAAGCCTCGTTATATTTGAGTTTTAGTTGACGCGGGCGTAGGAGAATGGACCTCGCCGAGGCGATATCGAAATGATTTGGTCAAAGAAATGAAAGCGTTGCGGGTGTCCAGAATCCTTTCGAATTCCCCTGGAGCAGGCGTTGTCGATGACCGGCCGCCGCTGACTAAAGCCACGATTGCGACCGCCGCGCTCGCACTTATCGACAGCGAAGGGCTCGAGGGGTTCAGCATGCGCAAGCTCGGGCAAATGCTCGATGTCAAGGCCATGTCGCTCTATCACTATTTTCAAAGCAAGGAGGCGTTGCTCGATGGCGTGGTGGAGTTGATTCAGGCCGAGATAAAGGATGTATCGCGCGGCGCATCGTCCAAGGCGAGCCCGCCGATGGAGCGGGTTCTGGAGGGCATAGACGCATTTCGCACGGTCTGGCGGCGCCATCCGAAGGCCTTCCGGTTCTTCGCGCAGCAGCCTGCGCGCACCCCCGAGCGGATAAAAAGCGCTGAAATGTTCGTCACGTCGCTCCTGGAGTCAGGACTCGACCGCGACGCCGCCATTTTCGCCTATCGCGCAATTCTCAGTTTCGCTTCCGGCTTTGTTCTTCTTGAGAACGAGAGCGGCAAACCGCTCTTCACGGTCGGCGATCTCGATCGCGAATTTGAAGTCTGCATGGAGATCGTTCTGGCGGGGATAGATGCTCGATTGCGCAGACACTCGTATAAGGCGACGAGAGCGAAAGAAACTGCTCTGCGTGGCTGACGCGCTACGTCAGTGGCGTCGAGCGCGGCGTGCGCAATCCCTCAATTCTCGTCTTGGAGAGGATCGCGAAAGCGCTCGACGTCGACGTGATCGAGTTGCCCGATCTGGCAAAGGCCATGGAGTCCGTCGGGAAGCATCGGTCCTGACGGAGCTGATCGATATCGCGAATCGTACATAATAAGGACGTCGACTGAGTGTCGCGGTCCCGCTCCTCCATACGGCGGAGCGGGACCGGAACGTCAGATGACGCCCAGGGATCGCATCGCGTCGGCCACCCGCACGAAGCCGGATACGTTGGCGCCCAGCACGTAATTGTCCGGCGCGCCGTACTCCTTCGCGGTCGCGCTGCAGGTCGCGTGGATATTGGACATGATCGTGGCGAGACGTTTCTCCGTCGCTTCGAACGACCACGAATCACGCGAAGCGTTCTGCTGCATTTCCAAGGCGCTGGTGGCGACGCCGCCGGCGTTTGCGGCCTTGCCCGGCCCGAAAAGCACGCCGGCGTCCAGGAATTTGCGCGTCGCCTCCGGCGTACACGGCATGTTGGCGCCTTCGCCGACGGCGAGAACGCCGTTCTGCACCAGCATCTCCGCATCGTGGCCCGACAACTCGTTCTGGGTGGCCGACGGCATGGCGACGTCGCACGGGACGGACCAGATCGAGCCTTCCGCGTAGTGGTGCGCCGAAGCCCGTTCCTTCGCATATTGCGAGATGCGCTCCCGCCGATTGTTCTTGATGTCCTTGACGAGGGCCAGGTCGACGCCGTCCCGATCCACGACGAACCCGCCCGAATCGGACATGGCGATCACCTGCCCGCCGAGCTGGTGAACCTTCTCGACGGTATAGATGGCGACGTTGCCGGAGCCGGAGACGATCACCTTCTTCCCCTCGAAGCTCTGCTTGCGCGTCGCCAGCATCTCCTGGACGAAGAATGTCGCTCCGTATCCGGTCGCCTCGGTACGAACCAGCGAGCCGCCCCAGGCGACCCCCTTGCCGGTCAGAACCCCCGCCTCGTAGCGGTTCGTGATGCGCTTGTATTGCCCGAACATGTAGCCGAGTTCGCGACCTCCGACGCCGATGTCGCCAGCAGGCACGTCCGTGTGCTCGCCCAGGTGGCGGTACAGCTCGGTCATGAAAGACTGGCAGAAGCGCATGATCTCCGCATCCGATCGGCCCTTCGGATCGAAGTCCGAGCCGCCCTTGCCGCCCCCGATCGGCAGTCCGGTCAGCGCGTTCTTGAAAATCTGCTCGAAGCCGAGAAACTTGATGATTCCGAGGTTGACGGAGGGGTGAAAACGAAGGCCGCCCTTGTAGGGGCCGAGCGCCGAATTGAACTCGACGCGGAAGCCCCGGTTGACGTGGACATGCCCCGCGTCATCGGCCCAGGGAACACGAAAGATGATCTGGCGCTCGGGCTCGCAGATTCTCTCGAGCAACCCTTCCGAAAGATATTCGCTCTTCTTGCCGATGACGCGACCAAGACTTTCGAAAACCTCGCGAACAGCCTGATGGAACTCATTTTCACCCGGACTGCGCCGAAGAACCGTTGCGAATACGCCCTCGAGCTTTTCGTCGATCCCACTCACTTTTCCTGTCCTTTCCTGCCGCGGCCTAGTGACGCGAGCACACTGGTCATTCTCGGCCGCCTCAGCCGCCGCGCCCTTATTGCCCTAAATTTAGGCTCACTGCACACTGTTTTTGCAGGCCTTCCACACACACGGGCGGGCCGCGAGCGACGGCCGGCCGCAACCGGCGCTAGGACAGAAGCATCTGAAATTAATGAGTTACGGCGCTTTACGAGTGGGTATGCGCTCTTCAATATCGCCGGATTGCAGCTTTTCGCCGCAGGAGCAGACCATGGAGACCAATACCGAGCCGATCGGCGCCCTTGCCTTCGCCAGGAAGAAGCTGGCCGAATGCGAGCGACGCATCGCTCAATTCGAGCGGTAGCCCCAGACCCGCAGAAAATCAGCAGATACTCAGTGAAATCCGCAAGGACTGGGAAAGACATTTCGACGAGATTGAAAATCTCACACAAGAATATATAAGCCAGCCGTCGCTGGAATAGCAGATTAACTGTCCAATAAATGCAAATGATTGTACCTGACATATTCAGCTGGACGGCATCGTGATCGACGAGGTCGCCCGGCGCGTGCTCGAACCCGAGCGCCTCGCCGAAATGCTCCAGACCTACGTCAAGGCCGCCTCGGACCGCGACCGGACCAACCGGGACCGACTGGCGAAGCTGCGCGCCGACCATGAGGACGCCAGGGCCGGCATGCAGCGCCTCCTCGGGAGCGCCTGCGCGGGTTGAAGCTGCGCCGCGAGGAGACCGGCCGGGGACTCGCCGACATGCAGAAGCGGATGGTCTCGGGCGAGCCGCAGATCACGCCGGAAAAGGTCGCCCGCCTGTCCCGCCTGATTCGAGACAAGCTCCACGACGGCCCGCCCGACCTGCGGCAGGCGGATGGCCGTCTGCTCATGGAGGAAGTCGCGGTCGGCGACCACGAAATCAGGATCAGCGGGTCGGAAGCGGCTCTGGCAAGGGCGGCGTGCGGCCCTTTTGACGCTTCGCCCGCGGTTCTCTCTTCTGTACGGGGTTGGTGGAGCTGAGGGGATTCGAACCCCTGACCTCTGCAGTGCGATTGCAGCGCTCTCCCATCTGAGCTACAGCCCCGCTCCGGCGCGCTGTGTAGTGCGCCCGGCGCCCCTCTGTCAATCGTCGTCGCCGCAAGCGCCGCGCCCCTCATTGTCGGATCGGCGCCCCGAATGTAAGGATGCCGGCGACACAGGGGATGCACACACGATGGCGGCGCCGCTTCTCAAGCTCGTTCTGACGATCATCAATCTCTACTGGTGGGTGATTATCGCCACTGCCGTCATGTCCTGGCTGGTCGCGTTCCAGGTGGTCGATACGCGCAACCAGTTCGTGCAATCCATCTGGCGCGCGCTCGACGCCCTGACCGAGCCCGTGCTGCGGCCGATCCGGCGCATCCTGCCGACGCTCGGCGGCCTCGACATATCGCCGGTCATCCTGCTGCTGGCGCTCTCCTTCATCGAAGACCTGATCCGCTCCAACGCCCACCTGCTCGTCGGCTGATGGCCGACGCTCCCTGGCGGGCGACGGCCGGCGGGCTGACGCTGGTCGTGCGGCTGACGCCCAAGGGCGGCCGCGACGCCATCGACGGCGTCGAGACCATGAGCGACGGCAGGCCGGTGCTGAAAGCGCGCGTGCGCGCCGCGCCCGAGGACGGCAAGGCCAATGCGGCGCTGGTCGAACTGATCGCGAAATCGCTGCGCCTGCCGCGTTCCGCGGTGACGCTCGCGTCCGGGCAGACGTCCCGCATCAAGACGCTGGAAATCGCCGGCGACGCGGACGCGCTCGCCAGGGCGCTGGCCGCGCTTTCGGCCTAGCCTTTTCGCACGTGCAAAATCGGTCTAAGGACACGGCGAGACCAGCGGGGCCGACATGAGCAAGACCAATCCGGGCAATTTCTTCGAGGATTTCCGGATCGGCCAGACGATCCGCCACGCCACGCCGCGCACGGTGACGGTGGGCGACGTCGCGCTCTACACCGCGCTCTACGGCGTCGCGCTTCGCCGTGCAATCCTCCGACGCCTTCGCCAAGGCGATCGGCTACAAGCATGCGCCGGTCGACGACCTGCTCGTCTTCCATGTCGTGTTCGGCAAGACGGTGCCGGACATTTCGCTGAACGCGGTCGCCAACCTCGGCTATGCCGCCTGCCGGTTTCTCGCGCCGGTCTATCCCGGCGACACGCTGTCGTCGGTCTCCGAAGTCATCGGCTTGAAGGAAAATTCCAACCGCCAGACCGGCGTCGTCTACGTGCGCTCGCGCGGCTTCAACCAGCACGGCGATGTCGTGCTGGACTACGTGCGCTGGGTGATGGTGCGCAAGCGCGATCCCAACGCGCCGGTGAAGGAAGAACATACGCCCGACCTGCCGAAGGCGCTGCCGGCCGACGCGCTCGGCGACGCCTGCCCGGAGATTTCGGTCAAGCATTACGATTTCGTGGCTGCCGGCCAGCCGCATCGCTTGGAGCGATTATCAGGCCGGCGAAAGAATCGACCATGTCGACGGCATGACGGTGGAAGAAGCCGAGCACATGATCGCGACGCGCCTCTACCAGAACACGGCGAAGGTGCATTTCAACCAGTTCACCGAGGGGCAGGGCCGCTTCGGGCGCCGGCTGATCTACGGCGGCCATGTCATCTCGCTCGCCCGCGCGCTGTCGTTCAACGGACTCGCCAACGCCTTCCATATCGCGGCTATCAACGGCGGCCGCCATGTCGCGCCGCTGTTTGCGGGCCTGACCGTGCACGCCTGGACGCAGGTGCTGGAGACGTCGGAAATCCCCGGCCGCGACGATGTCGGCGCGCTGCGCCTGCGCACGATCGCGACGAAGGATCATTCCTGCGCGACCTATCCGCTGCTGCAGGAGGGATCGAAGGATTACGATCCGAGCGTGATCCTCGATCTGGATTACTGGGCGCTGGTTCCGCGGTAGTCCCGAAGCACGTCATGCCCGGCCTTGTGCCGGGCATCCACGCCAACCCGCTACAGCAGTCGAATTGCGTAGGCGCCACGCGCTCCGCGTGGATGGCCGGGACAAGCCCGGCCATGACGGGTGGGTAAACGGCGTTACCGCGTCGCGATCTGCACGCGGCCGTCCTTGCGCGGCGCCGCCTTCGGCTTTGCCGGCGCGCGCTTGATCGGGGCGGGCGGCGGCGTGTTCTCGTCGAAGAGTTCGGCGAGCTTTTCGGTCATCGCGCCGCCGAGTTCCTCCGCGTCGACGATGGTGACCGCGCGCTTGTAGTAGCGCGTCACGTCGTGGCCGATGCCGATGGCGATCAGTTCGACCGGCGAGCGGTTCTCGATCTCGTCGATGATGTGGCGCAGGTGCCGCTCGAGATAATTGCCGGGATTGACCGACAGCGTGGAATCGTCGACCGGCGCGCCGTCCGAGATCATCATCAGGATGCGCCGCTGCTCGGGCCGGTGCACGAGGCGGCGATGCGCCCAGTCCAGCGCCTCGCCGTCGATGTTCTCCTTCAGCAGGCCCTCGCGCATCATCAGCCCGAGATTTTTTCGCGCACGGCGCCACGGGGCGTCGGCCGACTTGTAGACGATGTGCCTGAGGTCGTTGAGGCGGCCGGGATTGGCGGGCTTGCCGGCCTGCAGCCAGGCCTCGCGCGACTGCCCGCCTTTCCACGCCCGCGTGGTGAAGCCGAGAATCTCGACCTTCACGCCGCAGCGTTCCAGCGTGCGCGCGAGAATGTCGGCGCAGGTGGCGGCGACGGTAATCGGGCGCCCGCGCATGGAGCCGGAATTGTCGAGCAGCAGCGTGACGACCGTGTCGCGGAAATTCGTGTCCTTCTCGTGCTTGAAAGATAAAGGCTGCTGCGGGTCGATGACGATGCGCGGCAGGCGCGCGCTGTCGAGCACGCCCTCTTCGAGGTCGAATTCCCAGGCGCGGTTCTGCTGCGCCATCAGGCGGCGTTGCAGGCGATTGGCGAGCCGGCCGACGACGTTGGAGAGCGACGACAATTGCTTGTCGAGATAGGCGCGCAGGCGTTCGAGTTCTTCCGCGTCGCAGAGTTCCTCGGCCTGCACGATCTCGTCGAACTTGTGGGTGAAGGCCTTGTAGTCCGGCGCGCGCTTGTCGGCGCCGTGCATCGGCGGGCGGCGGGATTCGGCGGCTTCCTCGCTGTCGCCGGCGTCGGCTTCCTCGGGAAATTCGCCCGAGGGCGCGTCGGCGGCGTCGGTCTCGCCGTCCTCCATCTCGTCCTCGGAATCGGCGGCCTTTTCCATCTGCACGGCTTCGCCGTGCGCTTCCTGCTCGTCGCCGTTGTCGTCCTCGTTCTCGTTATTGTCGGATTCGTCCTTGGAATCCTCTTCGCTCTCCTCGCTGTCGGCGGAGGCGTCATCGGCCATGTCGAGCGCGCTGAGAACGGAATGCACGACCTTGCCGAAGGCGCGCTGGTCCTCGATGGAATTGGCGAGGCGATCGAGTTCGGCGCCGGCGCGTTCCTCCACGAATTGCCGCCAGAGATCGACGACGCCCTGCGCGTTCTTCGGCGCGGGCGCGCCGGTGAGGCGCTCGCGCACCATCAGGGCGAGCGCGTCTTCGAGCGGCGCGTCGGCGCGATTGTCGATCTCGGCGTAATTGCCGCGGCTGTAGCGGTCCTCCAGCATGGCGCCGAGATTGGCGGCCACGCCCTCCATGCGGCGCGCGCCGATGGCCTCCACGCGCGCCTGCTCGACGGCTTCAAACACGCCCCGCGCGGCGGTTCCCTGCGGGGCGATGCGGCGGTGAATCCGGTCGTCGTGGCAGGCGAGCCGCAGCGCCAGCGAATCGGAGTGCCCGCGCACGATGGCCGCGTCGCGCGCGGAAAGCTTGCGCGGCGGCTCGGGCAGGCGCGCCTTGGCGTTCTCGCCCGCGCCGATGACCGAGGGACGGTCGGCGGAGAAGGTCACTTCGAGAGCCGGCGTCTGCGCCATAGCGCGCATGCAGGCGGCGACCGCCCGCTTGAACGGTTCCTGCGGGGCTTCCTTGGGCGAGGCGGGTTTGCGGTTCGAGCTCACGTGTCGCTGCTTGTTTCGCGCCTCAGGTCATCACCACGTTGACAGCGCTTTCCGGCAGTTCCTTGCCGAAGCAGCGCTGGTAGAATTCCGCGACCATCGGGCGTTCGAGTTCGTCGCACTTGTTGAGGAAGGTGAGGCGGAAGGCGAAGCCGATGTCGCCGAAGATTTCCGCGTTCTCGGCCCAGGTGATGACGGTGCGCGGGCTCATGACGGTCGACAGATCGCCGGCCATGAAGGCGTTGCGGGTGAGGTCGGCGATGCGCACCATCTTGGAGACGGTGTCGCGGCCTTCCTTGGTCTTGTCGTAGGACTTCACCTTGGCGCGCACGATGTCGGCCTCCTTGTCGTGCGGCAGGTAGTTGAGCGTGCAGACGATCGACCAGCGGTCCATCTGGCCCTGGTTGATCTGCTGCGTGCCGTGATAGAGGCCCGACGTGTCGCCGAGGCCGACCGTGTTGGCGGTCGAGAACAGGCGGAAGGCGGGATGCGGGCGGATGACGCGGTTCTGGTCGAGCAGCGTCAGGCGCCCCGACACTTCGAGCACGCGCTGGATGACGAACATCACGTCGGGGCGGCCCGCGTCATATTCGTCGAAGCAGAGCGCGACATTGTTCTGCAGCGCCCACGGCAGGATGCCGTCGCGGAATTCGGTGACCTGCTTGCCGTCCTTCAGCACGATCGCGTCCTTGCCGACGAGATCGATGCGCGAAATGTGGCTGTCGAGGTTTACACGCACGCAGGGCCAGTTCAGCCGCGCCGCGACTTGCTCGATATGCGTCGACTTGCCGGTGCCGTGGTAGCCGGTGACCATGACGCGCCGGTTGCGCGCGAAGCCGGCGAGAATGGCGAGCGTCGTTTCGCGATCGAAGAGATAGTCCGGATCGAAATCGGGGACGTGCTCGTCGGCCTTGGAATAGGCCGGCACTTCCATGTCCGAATCGATGCCGAAGGTCTGCCGCACCGACAGTTTGATGTCGGGCATGGGCGCGGCGCGATCTGCGGCTCTTTCGCTAACGGCTTGCATCAATCCTCCGATCGGCCGGCCGCGGATCGGCGGGCGCTGCGTGACTTCGTACGGCTGCGGACTTCTCCGGAGCGCCGGCCGCCGGCCGGGCCGGCGTCAGGCGAGCTTGGCCGACCGCAGATAATTATAGGCCCGGATGATCTCGCGCAATTTGTCCTCGCTCGACCGGTCGCCGCCGTTGGCGTCGGGATGCAGGCGCTTCACGAGGTCCTTGTAGCGGGCCTTGATCGTCGCGGCGTCCGCGCTCTCGTCGAGGCCAAGCGCCGACAGCGCCTTTCTTGCGGCTATGCCGTAGCTCGGCCGCGCCGGCGCCTCGGGCTGGCGGCCGCGCATGCGGTCGCCGAAAGCGCCCAACGGATCGCGAATGCCTGCATTGTCCTCGCGGAATGACTTGCCGGCGCGGTTGACCCCCATGGCCCAGGTCGGGCGATGGCCGATCACGTCTTCCTTCATCCAGCGCGCAACCGCCTCGTCGGTCATGCCGTCGAAATAATTGTACGTCGAATTGTATTCGCGCACATGGTCGAGGCAGAAGCAGAAATACTGGCCCTCGCGCAGCCGGCCCATCGGCGCGCGGAAATCGCCGGTCGCCTCGCAGCTCGGGAAATCGCAGACGATCCGGCGCGTGGCGGCCGGTTCCTCGCGTTGCCGCTCGCGCTTGACCCTGATGCGGTCGAAGATGGGCGAATTCAAATCCATGGATCGTTCATTATGGGTCGTTCGGGTCTCGCCGCAAGGCGCGTAGAGGTCTAAAATTCCGCCAGCGGATGAGCCCGTTACGCAAAGAAGGAGGCCAAAGCGTGAATGAGAGCGCAATCCCGGTTAAGGACCGGATAAGGGCGAAACTGGCGGCGGCGCTCGACCCGGTTTCGCTCGACGTGATCGACGATTCGCACAAGCATGCCGACCATTACGTCCATCCGGACGGCCCCGGCCACCAGGGCGGAACGCATCTCACCGTCAAGATCGTATCGGCGGCCTTCTCCGGCAAGAGCCGGGTGCAGCGCCATCGCGCGATCAACGAGCTTCTGGCCGCTGAAATCGCCGGCGGCGTGCATGCGCTCGCCATCGACGCCAGGGCGCCGGGCGAATAGCGCGCTCGCGGACCGTCACTTCTTCAGGCGGTCCGCGGAAATCACCTGGAAGACGCCGGAGGCGCGCAGCACGGGCTTGCCGTCGGCGTAGATCATGCCGCTGGAATGGCAGAGCGAGCGGCCCATGCGGTCGATGCGGCCGCGCCCCTCCATCCAGGAGCCCAGCGGCGCGGGGCTGAGATAATCCAGCCCGAGATGGACCGTGACCAGCGTGAGGCGCGGCTTGTGCGTCAGCGCGATGACGCGCAGCAGGTGCACGTCGGCGAGCGCGGCGAGCACCGCGCCGTGACATTGCCCGAGGCGATTGGTGTGATGCTCCTCCACGCGCATGCCGAGCCGGTAGTCGTCGCTTCCCGCGCCGGATTCGTAGAGCCTTCCGATCAGGTCCATGTAGGGGCTGGAATGATCGGTCGGCGAAAAGCCTTCGGGCGCGGGTTTCATGCGGTTCGGCGTCCTCGATGCGTGACGTGTTTGCATCACCCAGTCGATCCGAGCATTCCCGCAGCGTCAACCCGCGCTCTTGCGCTTGCCAACACTGGGGCCGCAGGCCACTAGATTTCCGTAACTCCTGATACAGCCGACGAGAGCGCCATGCAGATCCATCGACGCGAATTGCTGGCGGGCCTGATCGCCTGCGCAGCCGCCCCGGCCGCCGCTCGCCGCGCCGGTCGCCGGCGAGACGCGCGGCCTCTACGGCGCGGTCGGCAGCGACAAGTTCCCGATCGCCGCGATCAACCTGTCGCGCATCAATCCCGCCTTCCTGCGCGCCCAGGTGCCCTACGCCACGCGCGAGCCCGCGGGCACGGTCGTGATCGACCCGCGCCGGCACTACCTCTATTTCGTCAACGGCGACGGCACGGCCATGCGCTACGGCGTCGGCGTCGGCCGGCAGGGCTTCGCCTGGAAGGGGACGGCGACGATCAACAGCAAGCAGGAATGGCCGGACTGGTATCCGCCGAAGGAAATGCTGGAGCGCCAGCCGGACCTGATGAAGATGATGAAGGAGCTGCGCTCGGGCGTCGGCATGCCCGGCGGCCCGCGCAATCCGCTCGGCGCGCGCGCCATGTATCTCTGGCAGAACAACAAGGACACGCTGTTTCGCATCCACGGCACGACGGAGCCGTGGACGATCGGCACCAACGCCTCGTCCGGCTGCATCCGCATGATCAACCAGGACGCGATGGACCTTTACGGCCGCGTCGCGATCGGCGCGAAGGTCGTGGTGCTCGGCTCGGGCGCGGCGAACGAGATCGCCATCGGGCCGGGTTCGAGCCCGCCCGGGCCGCAGGCGCAGGCCGCGCAACCCCAGATAGCGCAGCCGCAGGCGCCGCGCGCGCCGGCCGCCGCGCCGCGAATCTCAACCCCTATCCGATGGACAGGACCTGGTAGCGCTCCGCCGCCCGGCCACGAAATCGCCTCATCCCTGACCTTTATGCGTCGGGCCGGCCAGACGAATTCGCCCCTTCGCGTCGCGCGCCTTTTCAAGCGCGGCGCGGAGGCGTAGGAACGCCGGCGGCCTTGTTTCGCATTCGCCCCGGGGAGCCAAATTGCGACAGAACTTCACCCGCGCGACTGCTTGCGCCGCGCTTGCCGCGCTGGTCGCCGGCGTCGTCCCCGCCGCCGCCAATCCCACGATCGTCATCGACGCCGCCTCCGGCGAGACGCTGGTGCAGCAGGAAGCGACGCGGCCCTGGTACCCGGCTTCGCTGACCAAGCTGATGACGGTCTTCGTCGCGCTGAAGGCCGTGCGCGAAGGCCGGATCACGCCGGACACGCCGATCAAGGTTTCGGCGCGGGCGACCAGCATGGCGCCGTCCAAGATGGGCTTCCGGCCGGGCACGCTGGTCACGCTCGACAATGCGCTGAAGATGCTGATGGTCAAATCGGCCAACGACATCGCGGTGACCATCGCCGAAGGCGTCTCGGGATCGGTCGAGGGCTTCGCCAGCGAGATGAACGCTTCGGCGAGCGCGCTCGGGATGCGCGAATCGCATTTCGTCAATCCGAACGGGCTGCCTGATTCCCGTCAGGTTTCCTCGGCGCGCGACATGGCCGTGCTCGGCCGCGCGCTCTACGTCTATTTTCCCGATCAGGCGGGCCTGTTCGACATCGGCGCGCTGCGCCTGGGCAAGCGCATCCTGCCGACGCACAACGGCATGCTCGGGCGCTATCCGGGCGCGGACGGCATGAAGACCGGTTTCACCTGCGCGGCGGGGTTCAATCTCGTGGCGAGCGCGACGCAGAACGGCCGGCGGCTGATCGCGGTCGTGCTCGGGGCGCCGAGCGCCAAGTCGCGCACGATGATGGCGGCCAGCATGCTCGACAAGGGCTTCGTCTCGGGCGGCGGACAGGGCGCGGCGACGTCGCTCGCCTCCGCCGGCGGCGAGGCGCCCGACATGCGCAATTTCGCCTGCCGCAATCGCGGCAAGGCCTCGCAGGAATTCGAGGCGCAGGTCGAGGACATGTCCGCCCCGATCCCGCGCAGCTTCATGCAGGCGGCGCAGGGGCCGGAAGGCCATTCGATGTACGGCGCCGCCCCCGGCGGGTCGCCGGCCGCCGGCGGCCCGATGCGGCCGAGCCAGGTGGCGACCCTGCCGCGCCCGGCCTTCGAGCCCGTGCCGGTGTTCGTCGGCCCGGTCGCGGGTTGGACGGGCCCGATCGCCCATGCCGAGGGCGACACGGCGACGCCGGTCAAGCAGGCCTATTCGCCCGACGGCGAGGAAGAGGCTGATTCGCCGGTGAAGCCCGCGCCCGACGCCCAGTCGATGCGCGGCAAGCGCGCGGCGAAAGCGAAGGTCGCCGCCAAGGCCAAGCCTGCCAAGGCCAAGGTCGCGAAAGCGACGGAGGAGGACGAGAAGCCGGCAAAGGCCAAGGCCGCCAGGACCCGGATGGCCAAGTCGCACGAGGCCAAGTCGCACGAGGCGAAGTCGCACGAAGCGAAGTCGCACGAGGCGAAGGACAAGGTCGCCAAGGCGAAGGCGCCCAAGCGTCGCGCCAAGGCCGACGACGACGAATGAGCCAGGGGCAAGGACGCCGCCCGCCGCCGCCCGTCCCGGTCACGATCCTGACGGGCTTCCTGGGGTCGGGCAAAACCACGCTGCTCAATCGCCTGCTCGCCGATCCCGCGCTGGCCGACACGGTCGTGCTCATCAACGAGTTCGGCGAGATCGGGCTCGATCATCTCTTCGTCGAGAAGATCGACGGCGACATGATGCTGATGGCGTCCGGCTGCCTGTGCTGCACGATCCGCGGCGACCTCGTGCATGCGCTGGAAGACCTGCTGCGCCGCCTCGACAACGGCCGCATCAAGCCGTTCCGCCGGATCGTGATCGAGACGACCGGCCTCGCCGATCCCGCGCCGATCCTCAACGCGCTGATGGGCCATCCCTATCTGGCGCTGCGCTACAAGCTCGACGGCGTCGTGACGACCGTGGACGCCGTCAACGGCCCGGCCTCCATCGCGCGGCACAAGGAGGCGCTGCGGCAGGTCGCGGTCGCCGACCGCATCGTCCTCACCAAGACCGATCTGCCCGAGGCGGCGGCGAACGCCGGCGCGCTCGCGCGGCGGATCGACGAACTCAATCCCGGCGCGCCGCGGCTCGACGCGGCGAAGGGCGAGGCGACGGCGGCGGCGCTGTTTTCCGCGGGGCTGTTTTCGGCCGATCGCAAGATCCCCGACGTCGCGGCCTGGCTGCGCGCGGAAGCCTTCGACGGCCACGGGCATGGACACGGCCATCATCATGGCCACGGCCACGCGCACGACCCCAATCGTCACGACGCCGCGATCCGCGCCTTCTGCCTGACGCGCGATGCGCCGCTCGACCCGCGCGCCTTCGAGATATTCCTCGATCTGCTGCGGCACGCGCACGGCCCCAAGCTGTTGCGCGTCAAAGGCATTGTCGCGCTGGCCGACGATCCGGACCGGCCGGTCGTGATCCACGGGGTGCAGCATCTCTTTCATCCCGCCGTGCGCCTCGCCGGCTGGCCGGACGCCGACCGCCGGACGCGGATCGTGCTGATCGTCGACGGGCTGGACCAGGAATTCGTCGAGCGGCTGTTTTCGGCCGCGATCGGCGAAGCGCGCGCCGATACGCCGGATCGCGCGGCGCTGACCGAAAACCCCCTGGCGCTCAAGCCGGGCGGCCTGCTGGCGCAATAGCCAAGTCTCTGTTTCTTACGAGACTGCGGGCATGGCCCGTAATTTGTAGCCGACGTTCCCAGCGACGGGTCCTCAGGCGCCGTCGTCCCGATCCGGGACAGATGCGCCCTGAATGCGCCCTTCGCGACGAGGGAAACGATGGCCGCGCATTTCTGGCGCCTCAAGTCGATGCAGCATTGGCCGGACGACGTCCGGCGGATGGTCGGCGGCCGATTCGCGCGCGCGACCGTCGACAGCCGCCTGCACAGCGGCGAGGGCGAAACCCTCGTCGAAGCGCTGACCGTCGACGAACTCGACGCCTATCGGGCGGAATGGCGCGATCTCGCGCGCCGGGCGATCGAGCCCAACCCCTTCATGGAGCCGGATTTCGCCCTGACCGCCATGCTGCATCTGCCGGCGAGCCAGCGCCCGGTCGTGGCGGTGGCCTGGCAAGGCGCGGGCGCCGAGCCGCGCGCCCGCATGATCGGCGTCTGGGGCTTCGAGCAGGGCCGGTTCGGCGCCTTCGGCGGCGTCGCGCGGACGTGGAAATACAAGCACAGCGCGCTCGGCACGCCCCTGATCGACCGGCTCGCGGCGACGCGCTCCGTCGATGCGATCCTGGCCTGGTTGCGCGAGCGGCGTCTCGGCCAGTCCGCGCTCGTCCTGCGCGATCTCGCGCGGGGCGGGGCGGCGGCGGAACTCATCGCGGATCGCTGCGCGTCGCAGGGCCTCGTCTGGACGGGCGTCAACGAACGCGAACGCGCCGCGCTGCGCCCGGACGGCGGCGAAGCGCAGAACCGCAGGCAGGGCGCGCGCACGAGAAAGCACGAGCGCGAGGTCGACCGACTGGCGCGCCGCCTCGCCGAGACGGGCGACGTTTCCTTCGGCTCGGCGACCGAGGCCGCCGACATCCGCGTGGCGTCGGAATGGTTCCTGGCGCTCGAGCAGGCGGGCTGGAAAGGCCGGCGGCGCACCGCCTTCCTCTCGGACGCCGGCGATGCGGCCTTTCTGCGCGCGGCGTTGCGGCAGCTCGCGCGCGCCGGCAAATGCCGCATCGACTGGATCGCCGTCGACGGGCGTCCGATCGCCATGGCGATCGTGCTGCGCAGCGCCGACCGCGCCTATTACTGGAAGACCGCCTACGACGAGCGCTATGCCCGCTATTCGCCGGGCGTGCAGCTCACCCGCGCGCTCGCCGAGCGCCAGCTCGCCGACCCGACCGTGCAGATCACCGATTCCTGCGCGATCGCGAATCACCCGATGATCGACCGCCTGTGGCCGAGCCGTCAGGCGATGTTCGATCTCCTGATCGGAGTCGACCCGGCGCGCAGCCGCGCGTTTCCCGGCGTGGTGAGGCGCGAGCGGTTCGTGCGCGCCGTGCGCACGGCGGTGAAGAGCGCCGCCAACGCGGCGCTGCGCCGGCGCGTGAGCTGACCAATACCCATATTCGCCGCGCTTGCGCGCCGCGCGCGCTTTGCCCGAACCTGCGCGCGATGAGCGAAGCGGAGAGCGGGCGCCAGAGGCTCGACAAGTGGCTGTGGTTCGCGCGCATGGCGCGAACGCGCACCGCCGCCGCGCAACTCGTCGCCGACGGCCATGTCCGAATCAACGGGCAGCGCGTCACGCAGGCCGCCAAGGCCGTGCGTCCCGGCGACGTGCTCACCGTCGCGCTGCAGCGCGACGTCAGGCTGCTGCGGATCGTGGCGCCGGGCGCGCGACGCGGACCCTACGAGGAGGCGCGGCTCCTCTACGAGGATGTGGCCGCCGGCGATGCGTCATCCTGACCACCCGTCCAGTTCTTGCGCAGCCCGATCAAAGGGGATAGCAGTTCGCAAACTTTGAGGCGCGCGCAGGCGTCGCGCGCCGGGAGCCGGCAATGACGTATGTGGTCACCGAAAACTGCATCAAGTGCAAGTATATGGATTGCGTCGAGGTTTGCCCCGTGGACTGCTTCTACGAGGGCGAGAACATGCTCGTCATCCATCCCGACGAATGCATCGATTGCGGCGTCTGCGAGCCGGAATGCCCGGCCGAGGCGATCAAGCCCGACACCGAGCCGGGCCTCGAGCAATGGCTCAAGCTCAACGCCGATCTCGCGCCGAACTGGCCCAACATCACCGTCAAGCGCGATCCGCCGGCCGACGCCAAGGCGTTCGACGGCAAGCCCGACAAGTTCAAGAACTATTTCTCCGACAAGCCAGGCGAAGGCGACTGAGCCTGTATTGTCGCGCTCTCGATCAATTGGTTCGACCCGGAGTTAACCACTTCGCCGGCCTGTAGGCCGTGCGGGGCGCGAACCTTTGATTTTCGCGGATTTCTGTGATATACACATTTTTAACAGTCACAGAAATCCGCAGCCTATCAGTCGTTTGACAGGTATTACCCGCGATGGTCCGCGCCGTGCAACGGCGGCGGAATGTTTTGGGCGAGCGCGAGCTTGAGCTTCGCGCCGATGGAAGCGGTTTCCTAAATTTTGGACTGTGCGCCAGGCCCGCTTGGGCGGGTCTTGCGCCGACGGCCCGCGTTTGGGGTCGTCGTCGAGCGCCGGGGCCCCGTCCCGGAGCGAGCGAGGAGTGCTCTGCGTATGGCGTCCAAGAAGAAATCGAGCAAGTCCGCCAAGACCGTCGCGGCCAAGAAGGCCGAGGCGACGAAAACCGGGCGGACGGCAGCCAAGGCGTCGACGGCGAAAGCCGCCGCCACGGCCAAGACGAGCAAGGTGAAGACCGTGACTTCGGCCAAAGCCAAGACCGCCAAGACAGCCGCCGCCAAAACAGCCGCCGCCAAGACCGCGGGCGCCGCGAAGATCGCCGCCGCCAAGAAGGCGAAGGCCGCAGCCGCCAAGGCCGCCGCCGTGAAGGCCGCCAAGGCCGCAGCCGCCAAGGCCGCCGCCAGCAAGACGACCGCCAAATCCAAGGCCAAGGCCGCCGCTTCCGCCCGTACCCCGGCCAAGGCCGGCGGCGCGGCGAAGGGTTCCGACAAGCGCGCGACGGCCGCGGTGGCGAAGACCGCCCGCAACACGGCCGCCGTGCGCGCCGCCAAGCCCGCGCCGGCCCAGACAGCGGCCAAGACGTCGACCAAGTCGTCGGCCAAGACGCCGACCAAGACAATTTCGGAAAAGAACCGCGTTCAGGCGGTCGTGAAGGAAGCGACGCAGGAGAAGGCGAAGCAGCCCCAGATCAAAAAGGCGGTAGACAACACGAAGACAGCGACAGCGACACATTTGAAGCCGGTCGAACAGGCCGGCGCGCGCGCCAAGGTTCAACTGGTCCGGCCGGAAACGGTCGCGCCGGCGGCTCCCGCGGCGTCCGCGCCTTCGCCCGTCCGCACCGCGCCCGATCCGAGACCGGCGTCGCACGCGCCGGCGATGCAGCCTCGAGAGACGAGCGAACAGATCCCGGTGACACAGAAAAAGACAACTTCTCCCGTCGCAGCCAAGCCGATCAAGCCGGCCGCGAAGATTCCAGTTCCCGAGCAGAAGCCCGCGAAGCCCGCAGGCCAGAAGCTCGGCTTCAAGACCAACGAGCACATCGTCTATCCGGCGCATGGCGTCGGCCAGATCGTCGCGATCGAGGAACAGGAAGTCGCCGGCTTCAAGCTCGAGCTCTTCGTCATCAGCTTCGTCAAGGACAAGATGATCCTGAAGGTGCCGACGCCGAAGGTGGTCAGCGTCGGCATGCGCAAGCTCGCTGAGGCGCCTGTCATCACCAAGTCGCTGGACACGCTGACCGGCCGCGCGCGCATCAAGCGCACCATGTGGTCGCGCCGCGCCCAGGAATACGAGGCCAAGATCAATTCCGGCGATCTGATCGCGATCGCGGAAGTGGTGCGCGACCTCTATCGTTCGGAGGCCCAGCCGGAGCAGTCCTACTCCGAGCGTCAGCTCTATGAAGCCGCGCTCGACCGCATGAGCCGCGAGCTCTCGGTGGTGCAGAAGATCACCGAGCAGGAATCGCTCAAGCTGATCGAGACGCAGTTGCAGAAGGGCCCGCGCCGCGCCGCCAAGACGGAAGCCGAGGCCGACGCCGGCGAGATCGACGAAGCCGCCTGATCCGCCGAACAACGAACCAAATGGAAAGCCCGGCCTCGCGCCGGGCTTTCTCGTTTCCGGTTGGGACGGAAAGCTAAACGCGGCTTTCCAGCAGCTTGCGCAGCTTCTCCAGCGCGCGCGATTCGATCTGGCGCACGCGCTCCTTGGAGATGCCGAGTTGCGCGCCGAGCGCCTCGAGCGTCGCGGCGTCGTCGGCGAGGCGCCGCTCGCGCACGATGCGCAATTCCCTTTCCGACAAATGCGACAGGGCGTCGTTGAGCATGGCGTGACGGCGCTGCGAATCGATATCCTCGCCGACCGTCTCGTCCTGCAACGGCTTCTCGTCGACGAGGAAATCGCCACGCTCCGCCGAATCGAAAGAATCGTCGCCGCTGACCGGGCCGTTGAGCGATATGTCGGGGCCCGAGAAGCGCGCGCTCATCAGCTCCACGTCGGCGCTCGAGACGCCGACCGCCTTGCCGATGCGGTCGTAGAGAACCGCCTTCTCATGGCCGGCGGTGGCGGCCATCTGCGCGCGCAGGCGGCGCAGGTTGAAGAACAGCGCCTTCTGCGTCGAACTCGTTCCGCCGCGCACGATCGACCAGTTGCGCAGGATGTAGTCCTGGATGGCGGCGCGAATCCACCACGTCGCGTAAGTCGAGAAGCGGACCTCGCGGTGGGGATCGAAACGCGCGGCCGCCTCGAGCAGGCCGACATGGCCCTCCTGGATGACGTCGGCGATCGGCAGGCCGTAGTGGCGAAAGCGCGAGGCGAGCGCGATCACGAGGCGCATATGCGAGGCTGCGAGCTGGTCGAGCGCGCGCTGGTCCTGGTCGTCGCGCCAGCGCAGCGCCAGCAGGTGTTCTTCTTCGCGTTCCAGAAACGGCGCCGCCATCGCGGCGCGCACAAATTCACGATGCACTCCAGGCAATTGCGCCATGGTTGCCTCCGGGTCTGTGGATCGCCGGTCAAGGCGGCGTTCACGGATTGGGCGACAAAGCCTATACGGCCTGTGCAAGAATGCAGATCACAAGCGTGTGAATGCAGGCCACATCGGCGCCGCCGCAAGGCGCAGTCCGAGCCGCAGACTATTGATCGACGACGATCTTGTAGGTCTCGCCGTATTTGAGCGATGCGCCCGGCGAAAGGCCGTTCAGCAAAAGGAATACATCGGGCGCGCGGTCCACGGTCGCCATGCGCCGGCTCAGCGATTCGACGTTGTCCGCGAGACCGACCTTGACGACCTGCAGCCTGAGCGGCCTCACCTTCGCCGCCTCTTCCTCGGTCAGCGGCCGGAACGACTGGATCGCCTGGTCGAACCTGGCGATGCTCGCCTCGTCCATGGCGCGCGCGGCGAAGAGGATGCGGTAGATGTCGCCATCCTTGCGCACGACCGCGACGCGGAAGTTCCATTCGCCGGCGCGCGCGAGGCCGAACGCCGCCGGCATGCCGTTGATCTCGCCGGCCTGCACGGAAGACTTGAGGAGGCCGTCGAGCCAGCCGGACGTCAGGTAGGCGTCGAGCGCGCCGCCGGAATTGTCCGGCACGCTGTCGAGACGAACGGCTTCCGCGCCGCCGGGCGCGCGGCCGAGCAAGGCGCGCGGCGTATTGTCGAGCACGAAGCTCTCGGGCGCGGTGAAGGCGAATCGCAGGCGCGGTTGCAGAAAGCGTCGGCCGCGCACGATGCCGTCCGCCGGATCCTCGCCGAAATTCATGCCGTCGATCGCCGCCAGATAGGCGGAGCGATCCGAATCGCCGATGCCGGGCGCGTTGATCTGGCGCGCGGTCTGCGTCGCCTGCGCGACGCGCTCGGGCGTCGAGGGATGGGTGGCAAGAATATCGGGCTTGTCGGCGGTCTTCTGGCCGAGCAGCTCGGCGCGCAGCGCCGTAGAGCGGCCGAGCGAGGTGAGGAAGCGCGCCGCGCCATAGGGATCGAAGCCGGCGCGCGCGATGACGGCGACGCCGATCCTGTCGGCCTCGATCTCCTGCTGGCGCGAGAAGCTGGCGAAGGACAGGCGCTGGCTGTTCTCGACCTCCTCGCCCTTCTGGCGGCTCTGGATGACGGTCGCGGCGGAGGCGATGACGGCGGCCCGCCGCTCCTGCTCGGCGCGCGCGGCGGCGTGGCGGGCGGTGACGTGGCCGATCTCGTGCGCCATGACGGCGGCGACCTCGGACGAATCATTGGCGAGCGCCAGCAGGCCGCGGGAAATGTAGAGATTGCCGGAGGGCAGGGCGAAAGCGTTGACGACGGGCGTGTTCAGTATGGTCACGCGATAGGGCGTCGTCGGCACGTCGGAGGCGGCGGCGAGCTTCACGAGAATGGCGTTGAGGTAGGATTCGGCCTGCGGCCAGCGATATTCGCCGCCGAACTGGGCCACGAGCTTCTTGTGCTCGGCGGTGGTCAGCGCATCGACGCCGACGGTGCGGGGCGCAGCCGGCGGCGCCGCGGGCTGCTGGGGCAGCTCGCCCTGACGCTCCAGCGTGGCGCAGCCGGCGAGCAGGAGCGCCAGCGCCAGCGCCGCCGCCCTCCGTCCATACGCCCGCCTGTCCGATCCCGCGCCCATTCCAGCAATCACCGTTTCAAGGCCGCCGCGTCCACGGCGGCGTCGAGAATTTCGAGCGCGTCCGGGCTCGCGATCTCCATCAGGGGACCGAAGCCGCGATCCACGAGCCCGCGCGCGCGCAGGCGCCGCCCGGCGAGCAGGCGGGGCTGGACGCCCGCCTGATCGAAGAGAGCAAGGTTTCGTTTCGAAATCACGATGGTGAAATCCGTGGTCCGCCGCGCGCCGAAATTGAGATAAAGGCGCCCGCGCCGCTCGCCAATAGTCAACACGCGCCCTTCGACCACGACGAAGCCTTTCTGCGCGGCAAGCACCGCCCTGGCGTCCGATGCGTCGAGCGCGGCGAGGCGCGGCTCGCCCCACAGGCCGCGCCTGGCGTCGCGGGCTGCGGTCTCGGCCGCCAGCAGCCGGGCGCGGCAGGGTTTGGCGGCGGCGTCCGGCCGATAGCGCCCGAGGCCGGCGGCGAGCGCCTGCTCGGCGAGACCCGCGCCGGGCTCGGGGGCGCCCGGCAGCGCCGCCACAACGACACGGCCCCAGCGGTCGGGTTTGGGATCGAGCGGCGCGAGGCGGATTTCCGCGCCGCCGAGGCGCGCCGACGAAGTCGGCGTAGCCGGGCGCCCGGGGCTCGACGGCCAATCCGGCCAGCGCGGCCACGCGCCCGTCGGCGAGAAGCAGATCGAAACCCTCGTCGACGGCGGCGACCTGCGCGGCCTGCGTCGCCTCGAAGACGCATGGCTCGGCCGACGCCGGCCAGAGCGGGACAAGGCACGCGGAAGCGGCGAAAAGGGCGCGCAGGATCAGCCGGCCCGCCCCTTCAGGAAGAAATGCATGAGGAAGCGCGCCGTGTCGATGTCGCCGTTGCGCGCCCCCACCGGCTGGCCGCGGTCGGAGAGCGGCCGCGTACCGGGCAGCGTATGGCCGCCGCCCTCGATCTTCACCAGCGCGATCGGGGCCTTGCAGCCCGAAGCGATTTCCACCTGCACGCGCGAGCCGTCGTTCGGGTCGCGATCGGCGACGTCGACCTTCGTCGTCTTGTCGCTGCATCCGGCGGCGGTCGCAAACGGCGCGATCGTTCCGGCCGCCGAGACGACGTCGCCCTTGAATTCCGGAAGTTCGGCCTTGCCGCCGCCGAAGGGCACCTTGGGATCGGCGGTGCCCGCGAGCAGCAGGAAGGGGATCGGCCGGGCAGGCTTGCAGGCTGCGGCGTCCGTCGTCGGCATCAGCGCGATCAGCGAGGCTGCGCCGGCGAACTTGTCCGCCTGCCGGCAGGCGAGCCGCATGGCCAGAATGCCGCCCGGGCCGCCGCCGGCGATGAAGATCCGGCGGGGATCGGCGACGCCGTCCGATTCGAGCTTGGCGATGAGGTCGCGGACGAATTTCAGCTCCCGCTCCGAACCGCTTTCGCTGACGTCCCAGCGTCCGCCGAGCGCGTCCGGATAGACCGCCACGACGCTGCGGGACTTCATCGCGCGGTCGAGGCCCAGCCGGTCGCGCACGCGCACGCCGGCGCCGGATTGTCCGTGCAGGAAGACGACGACGGGGCGCCGCGCGCGCTTGAGGCGGGCGTGCTCGACCACAAAAGCGGTGCGCTTCACGCCGCCCGATTCGATGGTCAGGCGCCCGGAGGCGGCGGACGCGGCCTCGACCGCGCCGAGGCCAATGGCGGCCGAAATGGCCAGACGCCAGACGGCAGCCGCAAGAAACCGCATCAAGAATTGCCCCTCAGCACTATCGCAAACGCCAACAATCATAGCATTGCGGCGGCATTGCAACCGGCGACCCCTATCATCCGAATTGCGACCTCGGGCGACGTTGCGCCGCCGAAGCGTTTGGAATAGTGAACGATCCGACGTCGCATCGCATGTGAGGGCTGTCATGGCCGAGGCAAATAACCCGTCCCAGCGTCTGCAGGACCGACGGCCGCTATCTCCGCATCTTCAAGTCTACAAGATGATGTTCACCATGGTGATGTCGGGCCTGCACCGCATCACCGGCATGGCGCTGTACGCCGGCACGCTGCTGCTCGCCTGGTACTTCATCGCCGCGGCCTCCGGCCCGCGCGCCTTCGAGACGGCGAACTGGGTCTTCAGCTCCTTCATCGGCCGCGTCGTCCTGTTCGGCTTCACCTGGTCGTTGTTCCATCACCTGATGGGCGGCATTCGCCACGCGATCTGGGACGCCGGCTACATGTTCGACGCCAAGGGGCGCGAACTCGCCGCCCAGGGCACGCTCGTCGGCTCGGTCGTCCTGACCGTGGTCTTCTGGGTCCTGGCCTACGCCTATCGCTGAGCGGAGAACGACATGTCGGACAAATCCTCCCTGCGCAGCGAGGCCTCGACGGTCCGCTATCTCGGCGCGAGCCGCGGCAAGGCGACGCAACATGCGCTGACCATGCGCGTGACGGCGGCGGCGCTGATGGCGCTGAGCATCCTCTTCGCCTTCCTCGTCGTGTCGCTCGTCGGCCGCGACTACGATTCGGTGATGCGCCTGTTCAGCCATCGCATCGGGCCGGGCACGATCGCGCTGCTGTTCGTGCTGATCGGCGTCTATCACATGAAGCTCGGCATGGAGACGATCATCGAGGACTATGCGCACGGCCGCTGGAAGATCGGCCTGCTCGTCGCCAACACGATGTTCTCCGGCCTGATTGCGGCGGCGACGGCGCTGTCGATCGTCAAACTCGCCGTCGGCGGCTGATCGAGGGAAATCTCACATGGCTAGCAATGGGGCGACTAACGGCTCTGGCGCATTCTCGATCAACGGCCGCGCCTATCCGGTCACCGACCACACTTTCGACGTCGTGATCGTCGGCGCAGGCGGCGCGGGCCTGCGCGCCACCGTCGGCTGTTCGCAGGCGGGCCTGCGCACCGCGTGCATCACCAAGGTGTTTCCGACGCGCTCGCACACGGTCGCGGCGCAGGGCGGCGTCGCCGCCTCGCTCGCCAACATGGGCCCGGACAACTGGAAGTGGCACATGTACGACACCGTGAAGGGGTCGGACTGGCTGGGCGACCAGGACGCCATCGAATATCTGTGCCGCAACGCGCCGGCCGCGGTCTACGAGCTCGAGCACTGGGGCGTGCCCTTCTCGCGCACCGACGGACGGCAAGATCTACCAGCGTCCGTTCGGCGGCATGACCACCGATTACGGCCGGGGCCCGCCGGCGCAGCGCACCTGCGCGGCCGCCGACCGCACGGGCCACGCCATGCTGCACACGCTGTATGGCCAGGCGCTGCAAGAACTCGACCGAGTTCTTCATCGAATATTTCGCCATCGATCTCATCATGGATGCGGAAGGCCGCTGCCGCGGCGTCGTCTGCATCAAGATGGACGACGGCACGATCCACCGCTTCCGCTCGCAACTGACCATCCTCGCGACGGGCGGCTACGGCCGCGCCTATTTCTCGGCGACCTCGGCGCATACCTGCACGGGCGACGGCGGCGGCATGGTGCTGCGCGCCGGCCTGCCGCTGCAGGACATGGAATTCGTGCAGTTCCACCCGACCGGCATCTACGGCGCGGGCTGCCTCATCACCGAGGGCGCGCGCGGCGAGGGCGGCTATCTGACCAATTCCAACGGCGAACGCTTCATGGAGCGCTATGCGCCGAGCGTGAAGGATCTCGCGCCGCGCGACATGGTCTCGCGCGCCATGACGATGGAAATCCGCGAGGGCCGCGGCGTCGGCAAGGGCGCCGACCACATCTTCCTGCACCTCGACCATCTCGATCCGAAGATCCTGCACGAGCGCCTGCCCGGCATTTCGGAGAGCGCGAAGATTTTCGCCGGCGTCGACGTGACGAAGGAGCCGATCCCGGTGCTGCCGACCGTCCACTACAACATGGGCGGCATCCAGACGAATTATCACGGCGAGGTCCTGACCAAGAAGGGCGGCGACCCCGACGTGGTGGTGCCCGGCCTGATGGCGATCGGCGAGGCGGCCTGCGTGTCGGTGCACGGCGCCAACCGCCTCGGCTCGAACTCGCTGATCGACCTCGTGGTGTTCGGCCGCGCGGCGGGCATGCGCGCCGCCGAACTGGCCAAGGCCGGCGAAAAGCAGCCGGAGCTGCCGTCGGGCTCGGCCGATCTCGCGCTCGGCCGTCTCGACCATTATCGCTACGCGAGCGGCGGCACGCCGACCGCCAAGCTGCGCCTCGAGATGCAGAAGGTGATGCAGGCCAATTGCGCGGTCTACCGCACCGGCGAGACGCTGGCCGAGGGCTCGAAGCTCATCCACGACGTGTGGAAGGGCCGCGACGACATCGGCGTGACCGACCGTTCGCTGATCTGGAATTCCGATCTCATCGAGACGCTGGAATTCGACAATCTGATCGTGCAGGCGGTCGTGACGATGGACGGCGCCAACAACCGCACGGAATCGCGCGGCGCGCACGCGCGTGAGGATTATCTCCGAGCGCGACGACGCGAACTGGATGAAGCACACGCTGGCCTCGATCGACGACGCCAACCGCGCGGTCACGATCGACTACCGCCCCGTGCATTCCTACACGATGTCGAACGAGGTCTCGTATATCGAGCCCAAGGCGCGCGTTTACTAAAGCCCGCGTTTACTGACGCGCCCGCAGCCAGACGGATCTGACCATGGTCGAATTCACCCTGCCGAAAAACTCCCGGGTCACGCCGGGCAAGACCTGGCCGCGGCCCCAGGGCGCGAGCAACGTCAAGGAATTCCAGATCTACCGCTGGGATCCGGACGACGGGCGCAACCCGCGCATCGACACCTATTACGTCGACCGCGACGATTGCGGGCCGATGATTCTCGACGCGATCATCTGGATCAAGAACAAGGTCGATCGCGACGCTGACCTTCCGCCGCTCCTGCCGCGAAGGCATCTGCGGCTCCTGCTCGATGAACATCGACGGCACGAACACGCTCGCCTGCACCAAGGGCATGGACGAGGTGCCGGGCGTCATCAAGATCTATCCGCTGCCGCACATGCCGGTCGTGAAGGATCTGGTGCCCGACCTCACGCGCTTCTACACGCATCACGCCTCGATCGAGCCGTGGCTGAAGACGACGACGCCGGCGCCCGAGAAGGAATGGCTGCAGACGCCGGCCGACCGCGCCGAACTCGACGGCCTCTACGAGTGCATCCTGTGCGCCTGCTGCTCGACGTCCTGCCCGAGCTATTGGTGGAACACCGAGCGCTATCTCGGCCCCGCCGCGCTGCTGCAGGCCTATCGCTGGCTGATCGACTCGCGCGACGAGGCGACCGGCGAGCGCCTCGACTATATCGAGGACACGTTCCGCCTCTATCGCTGCCACACGATCATGAATTGCTCGAAGGCCTGCCCGAAGGGGCTGAACCCGGCCAAGGCGATTTCGAAGATCAAGAACATGATGATTTCGCGCCAGCTCTGATCGAATTGGCCGGTCATGAAAAAAGCCGCGACGGGCGACCGTCGCGGCTTTTTGTTTTTTGGAACTGTCATCCCGGCCGGACAGAAGTCGCCTGCTGGCGACTTCGTCAGAGAGCGAAGCGGAGAGCCGGGATCCAGAGCCGCAATATTCGCGCTGGTTCCCGGATCAGCCTTCGGCCGTCCGGGATGACACTCATGCGAGCGCGATCAGCGCTTGTGGTGCTGCATCGAGAACATGTTGGTGTGCAGGTCGAGCATGGCGGTGGCGAAGCTCGAGGCGTCGTCGATCCACTCGTCCCACAGCGCCGCCGCGGACGGCGTGCGCGCGACCAGCTTGCCGGTCAGATCGTCGGCGTCGAACTGCAGTTCGGCCTCGAATTTCTTGGCCATGCCCTGCATCGCGCGATTGCGGGCGAGACAGGACATGTAGAGCGTCTCGGCGCCGCGATTGCGCGCGGCCTGGACGATGCGGCCCATCAGTTCCGTGCCGACGCCGCGCCGGCGCCAGCCGACCTCGACCGAAAAGGCGGCTTCCGCCGAGCCCTTGTCGAGCCCCAGGCCCACGCCGCGCAATTCGCCCGCGCCGCGCATCACGCCCTCGACGAAATAGCCGTAGATGACGTCGTCGATGCCGAAGCAGCGCTCGGCATAGTTCGTCAGAAACTCGTCGCTGACCGCCATGGCGAACCGGTCGTGCCGGCTCTGCGCGTCCAGTCGCAGCAAATGATCGCGGAACGCCGGCATATCCGACGGCCACAAGCGTCGCACGACGCCGCCGTGAATATTCGCGTGTTCCATATCAGCCTCCAGTCGCGGCGTCCGCGCCGCACTCGAATCCGACCCACGCCTCCCGTGCGACAGATATTGTGCGTCGCAACAGTTTAAGCAAGCGTAAAAGGCGGGCATTCCATAACGCTATGATCCTATGCGACCTTCTGTCGCTTATAGATGAACAGTTGATGTATGAACCACGGCGAAATCGTGGCGAAACGACCGTCGGCGATTTTGCAATGCACAAAATCTGGAAAGGCGACAGCCAGCCGGGCCTCAGCCCAGCAGATCGACGAGATGCGGAATGAGCGGCTCGTCGGCGGGCGGCATCGGCCAGTTGCGCAGGTCGCGCGGCCGCACCCATTTGATCGCCTGCCCCTCGCGCGGCTGCACGAAGCCGGTCCAGCGCCGGCAGATGTAGAGCGGCATCAAGAGGTGGAAGTCGTCGTAGGCGTGGCTGGCGAAGGTCAGCGGCGCGAGGCAGGGCGCCTTCACCTCGATCGACAATTCTTCCGCCAGTTCGCGGATGAGCGCTTCCTCCGGCCGCTCGCCGGCGTCGAGCTTGCCGCCCGGGAACTCCCAGAGGCCGGCGAGATTCTTGCCCGGCGGGCGCTGCGCGATCAGGATGCGGTTGTCCTGATCGACGAGGGCGCAGGCGACGACAAGCAGAAGGTTCACGCGCGGCCTCAGCGATCGTTGGTGACGACGAGCTTGATCGGCTTTTCCTCCTTGCCCGAGACGATCACCGTCTCGAACATGGCGCCGCCGTCGTCGCCCGTGCGCAGGCGCTGGTGGAACGAGCCCGCGTTGAGTTGCACATAGCTGTCCTTGTCGCGGTAGCGGACCTGCGCGGTCACGAAATATTCGCCCGGCGCGACATTGTCGAATTCGAACCGTCCCGTCGATTCGGCGCGCGTCGTGCGCGTGAAGTCCGCGTAAAGCGGATCGACGTCGACGCGCGGGACCTGGTTTGCGGGCAGCGAGCGCTGGCCCTTGTAGAGCGCGGCGAAGCGCTCGCGCGCATATTTGGTCGCGGGCACGAGGCGTATGACTTCGCCGGCCGCGTTGATCGTTCCGCCCTTGTCGTCGCGCCAGAAGGCGTGGCCGTGGATCGAGGCCTTGCCGGTCTTCTTGATGAAGGCCGCTTCGCCGGAATCGAAGGCGGCGGCGGTCGCCACGCTCGCCGTCTCCGGGGTGGAGCGGCACCCCGCCAGCGCAAGCGCCGCGGCGACAACGACAAGCAATCCACGCATCAAAACGACCTCGTCACGCGCAATGCGCAGACACTCGCGCGCGACGCCGGCAAGAAGGCGAAAGACGAGACGACGAAAGGCTTTCGGGAACTTCGCAAGACCGCTCCGGTTGTCCGCTCGTCACACATCGCATGTGGAGGGACGATCATGCCGCGCGGAGACAAATCGAGCTACACCGACAAGCAGAAACGACAGGCCGAACATATCGAGGAGGGCTACGAGCATCGTGGCGTTTCGGAGAAGGAAGCGGAGCGCCGGGCCTGGGCGACCGTCAACAAGGAGACGCACGGCGGCAAGAAGAGCGGTTCGGGCCGCGGCAAGCGGGAAGACCATTCGCCGTCGCGCAAGGGCGGCAGGCTCGGCGGGGCGGCGTCGGCCTCGCGCACCGCCGCGCAGCGCTCGGCTTCCGCGAAAAAGGCCGCCGCCACGCGCAAGCGCAACGCGGCGAAGAAGAAGAGCGCGTAAGAGTCTGGCCGAACATTCAAGAGCCCTCACCTGAGGAGCCGCGAAGCGGCGTCTCGAAGGGTGGCCGGCACGAGAATGCTGACTTTGCCATCCTTCGAGACGCGGGCTGCGCCCGCTCCTCAGGATGAGGATCGCAGGTGAACGTGCGGCTTAGGAGCGATAGTCGCCGTTGATGGCGACATATTCCTTGGTGAGATCGCAGGTCCACACTTTCGCCGCGCCCTTGCCGATGCCGAGATCGACGCGGATGTCGATCTCCTGCTCCTTCATCACGTCCGACACCCTGGCTTCGTCGTAGGCGGGGTCGCGCAGGCCCTTGTGCGCCACGCGAATGCCGCCGAACCAGATGGCCAGCCTGTCGCGCTCGGCCTTCTCGCCGGCCTTGCCGACCGCCATGACGATGCGGCCCCAATTGGCGTCCTCGCCGGCGACCGCCGTCTTCACCAGCGGAGAATTGGCGATGGAGAGCGCGATGCGCTTCGCGGCTTTCGCGCTTTCCGCGCCGGTCACTTCGACGCCGACGAATTTGCGCGCGCCTTCGCCGTCGCGCACGACCTGATGGGCGAGATTGGTCAGCACGACGTCCAGCGCGACCTTGAACGCCGCGAGACGCTTGTCGTTGGCGGCCGCGATCTTCGGCGCGCCGCGCGCCGCCGCCGCGCCGGTCGCAAACAGCAGCAGCGTGTCGGAGGTCGAGGTGTCGCTGTCGACGGTGATGGCGTTGAACGAGCCCTGCACGGACTTCGACAGCATGGCCTGCAGCGCGGGCGCGGCGATCGGCGCGTCGGTGAAGACGAAGGAGAGCATGGTCGCCATGTCGGGCGCGATCATGCCGGCGCCTTTCGCCATGCCGGAAATGCGCACGCGCACGCCGCCGATCTCGGCCTCGGCGGTCGCGACCTTCGGAAAGGTGTCGGTGGTCATGATCGCGCGCGCAGCGTCCAGCCAGCCTTCGCCGGAGGCCTGCTTGACCAGCGTCTCCAGCACGCCGTCGAATTTCGTCGCGTCGAGCGGCTCGCCGATGACGCCGGTCGAGGCCATGAAGATTTCGCCTTCCTTCGCGCCCGTCGCGGCGGAGGCGAGCTTCGCGGCGAGCCTGACGGCGTCGGCGCCGGTCTTGCCGGTGAAGGCGTTGGCGTTGCCGGAATTGACGAGAAGCGCCCGGGCCTTTCCGGATTTCAGCTTCGCGCGGCACCAGTCGACCGGCGCGGAGGGGCACTTCGACTTCGTGAAGACGCCGGCGACCTGCGTCCCCTTGTCGAGCAGCGCCAGCATCACGTCCGTGCGGCCCTTGTAGCGAATGCCGGCCGCGCCGGAGGCGAAGCGCACGCCGTCGATGGCGGGCATGTCCGGAAAGGTCTTGGGCGCGAGCGGCGAAAGCGGGGCGTCGTGGGCCATGGCGAACCTCGTAAATCCGCGGCGATTTGCCGGCCGAATCAGCGCAGCGTCAAGGCTCTGCCGCGCCGGCGCCGCCCGTCATGGCTCGGCTGCGGAAATCGCGCTTGCCTCGGCCGGCCAAGCGCGGAGAATGCGGCCCATCGCGCCGACAATTTCGTATGACAATTGTGGCTGGCGCTGCGGAGGAACGATATGCGAAAATTCGGACGCGGGCTCGCCGCCCTGGCCTTTGCGGCCGCCGCGGGCGCGGCGCAGGCGGAAATCACCAAGGAAATCGTCATCGCCGATCTCAACGACAAGAGCTCGGTCTTCTCGGACGCCGGCGGCGTCGGCGGCGTCGTGGCGGCGCAGCTCGCCATCGACGACATGGGCGGCAAGATCAGGGGATGGCCGGTCAAGCTGCTCGGACCCGACCACCAGAACAAGCTCGACGTCGGCGTCGCGCTCGCGCGGCAGATGTACGACCAGCAGGGCGTCGACGCGATCTTCGACATCGGCAATTCCGCGATCTCGCTCGCCGTGCAGGAGATCGCCCGCGAGCGCGGCAAGATATTGGTTCACACGGGATCGGCGACGGCCGACGTGTTCGGCAAGGCCTGTTCGCCGACTTCGGCCATGTGGCTCTACGACACCTATTCGCTGGCGCAGGGCATCGCGAAGTCGATCGTGGCGCAGGGCGGGGACTCCTGGTACTTCATCACCGCGGATTACGCCTTCGGCCATGCGATGGAAGCCGAAGTCACCAAGATCGTGAAGGCGTCGGGCGGCAAGGTGCTGGGCTCGGTGCGCCATCCCGTCGGCACGATGGATTTCTCGTCCTTCCTGCTGCAGGCGCAATCCTCGGGCGCCAAGGTGATCGCGCTCGCCAACGCGTCGGGCGACACGGTGACCTCGATCAAGCAGGCGCGCGAATTCAAGATCGGCGAGGACAACCAGAAGCTCGCCGTGCTGATCTTCTACCTGACCTCGGTCCATGCGCTGGGGGCGGAGGCGACGCAGGGCGTGCAATATCTGACCGGCTATTACTGGGATCGCGACGACGCCAGCCGCGCCTTCGCCAAGCGCTTCGCCGCCAAGCACGGCGGCAAGATGCCGACCCATGCGCAGGCCGTGGTCTACAGCGCGGTGAAGCATTATCTGCGCGCCGTCGACGCCGCCAACACGACGGACGGCCTGACCGTCATGCGCAAGATGAAGGAAATGCCGGTCGACGATTTCTTCGCGCCGGGCGCCAAGGTCCGTCCGGACGGGCGTCTGAACAACGGCTACTGGCTGGCGGAAGTGAAGAAGCCGGCGGACGTCAAGCAGGGCTGGGACCTGCTGACGATCAAGGCGCGCGTGAACGCCGAGGACGTGATGCGCCCGATTTCGGAAGGCGGCTGCACGCGGCTCGACCCGCCGCAATAAGCCAGCAAGATCGTCACGCAAAAAAGAGGGCCGCGGAGCGATTCCGCGGCCCTCGTGTTTCCGGCGCGCATTGCGCGCGCGATCACTTCTTCTGGTTGGCGGATTCGGCGTCCTCGGGCTTCCCGCCCTTCTGCGGGGCGTCGAAGCGTTCGATCTTGGCCGCCTCGCGCAGCTTCACCACCTCGTCGCCCTCCGCCCTTTGCATGACGTAGCGGGCGACCTGATCGCGAATCTGGTCGAGCTTGGGGAATTCCTTCATCCGCTTTTCTTCGAGCTTGATGACGTGCCAGCCGAACTGGCTCTTCACGGGATCGGAAAGCTGCCCGGGCTTGTCGAGCTTGAAGGCGGCCTCGGCGAATTCGGGCACCATGCGGTCCTTGGTGAACCATCCGAGGTCGCCGCCCTTCGATCCCGGGTCCTTGGAAATCTCGGTCGCGACCTTGGCGAAATCCTCGCCGCCCTTCACGCGCTCCAGCGCCTTCTTGGCCTCGTCCTCGGTCGGCACGAGGATGTGGCGGGCGTGGACCTCGGGCTCCGGCTTCTGGCTCTTGGCCACTTCGTCGTAGGTCTTCTGGATGTTGGCGTCGGTGTTGGCCGCTTCGGCCAGCTTGCCGAGATAGGTCTCGGTCAGGAGCTTGTCCCGCAGGTAGCCGAGGCGGCGGGCGAATTCCGGGTTGGCGGCGACCTTGTCGGCCTCGGCCTTCTGGGAAACGACCTTGGAGACGATGAGATTGTCCAGCAGCGCCTTGTCGCGGGCCGGCCCCTGGATTTCACGCGGCAGGCGGGCTTCGAGGTCCTCGCGGGCGATGGCGAGGTCCTCGTCGGTGATCTCGACGCCGTTCACGCGGGCCAGAACCTTGGCCGAGGCCGGAACGGCGGCGGCCAGCGCCACGGCCAGGACGGCGCTTGCCGCGCCGGCGCGCAGGAACGATCGAGTGCGGAAATGCGGCATAGGGTTCTCCAGGAGGCTGCGGGCCGAAGGGCCGCGCGTCGACGAATCGCGCCAATGGCGGGAAAATCGGGCGTAAATTCGCCCATTCTCGGGCATGGCGCAATCGCAGGCGGCGGTTGGGTCCGCGTTGACAAGGGGGCTGCCCCTCCTTATCTCTCGCCCGGCTTTTCCGGGCGTCCCGGCGCATGTCCGCCGCCGTGGCGGCGCCGCGTTCTCCCGACATAACAGTTGAAAACAGGCCCGCGACGCCGTTCGCGCCGGGCGCTCAAGGCACAGGGTCCATGCTCGGCAACCTCGCGAAGAAGATTTTCGGCTCCGCCAACGACCGCCGGCTCAAGGGTTACCAGCCGAATGTCCGGGCGATCAACGCGATGGAGGCCGAGGTCGCCGCGCTGAGCGACGATCAGCTCAAGGCCCGCACGCAGGAATTCCGCGACCAGCTCGCCGCCGGCAAGACGCTCGACGACCTGCTCGTGCCGGCCTTCGCCACCGTGCGCGAAGCCGCCAAGCGCGCGCTGGGGCAGCGCCATTTCGACGTGCAGCTGATCGGCGGCATGGTGCTGCACGAGGGCGGCATTTCGGAAATGCGCACCGGCGAAGGCAAGACGCTGGTGGCGACGCTCGCCGTGTACCTCAACGCGCTCGCCGGCAAGGGCGTGCATGTCGTCACGGTGAACGACTATCTGGCCAGGCGCGATTCCGAATGGATGGGCCGCATCTATCGCTTCCTCGGCATGAGCGTCGGGGTGATCGTGCACGGCCTCGACGACGAGGAGCGCAAGGCCGCCTACGCCTGCGACATCACCTACGGCACGAACAACGAATACGGCTTCGACTATCTGCGCGACAACATGAAGTACGAGCTCGCGCACATGGTGCAGCGCGGGCATTCCTTCGCCATCGTCGACGAGGTCGAACTCGATCCTGATCGACGAGGCGCGCACGCCGCTGATCATTTCCGGCCCCTCGGAAGACCGCTCCGATCTCTACAATTCGATCGACAAGCTGATCCCGTCTCTGGTCAAGGAAGACTACGAGATCGACGAGAAGCAGCGCGCGACCAGCCTGACCGAGGCCGGCAACGAGCACATGGAAGAGCTGCTGCGCGACGCCGGCATCCTCAAGGAAGGCTCGCTGTACGAAGCGGCCAACGTCACGATCGTCCACCACGTGAACCAGGCGCTGCGCGCGCACAAGCTGTTCCAGCGCGACAAGGACTACATCGTGCGCAACGGCGAGGTCGTCATCATCGACGAGTTCACCGGCCGCATGATGCCGGGCCGCCGCTATTCGGAAGGGCTGCACCAGGCGCTCGAAGCCAAGGAGCACGTGCAGGTCCAGCCCGAGAACGTGACGCTCGCCTCGATCACCTTCCAGAACTATTTCCGCCTCTACGACAAGCTGGCCGGCATGACCGGCACGGCCTCGACCGAGGCCAACGAATTCGCCGAGATCTACAAGCTCGACGTGGTCGAGATTCCGACCAACCGTCCCGTGCAGCGCAAGGACGAGGACGACGAGGTCTATCGCACCGAGGAAGAGAAGCTGCAGGCGATCGTCGGCGAGATCGAGGCGGCCGCCGTCAATCTCCAGCCGATGCTGGTCGGCACGACCTCGATCGAGAAATCCGAGATTCTCGCCGAATTCCTCATCAAGAACGGCTACAAGCAGATCGACTTCGACGAGGCGAACGCGCTCGACGGCCTGTTCTCGGCCGCGCTCGCCGGCAAGCCCTCGAAGATGTTCGCCGTCCTGAACGCGCGCTTCCACGAGCAGGAAGCCCATGTCGTGGCGCAGGCGGGCGTGCCCGGCGCGATCACGGTGGCCACCAACATGGCGGGCCGCGGCACCGACATCCAGCTCGGCGGCAACGCCGACCTGCGCGTGGAGACCGAATGCGCCGGCCTCGAAGGCGAGGCGCGCGCGGCGAAGGAAAAGGAAATCCGCGAGGAAGTCGCGCGGCTGAAGGAGCAGGCGATCAAGGCCGGCGGCCTCTACATCGTCGGCACCGAGCGCCACGAGAGCCGGCGCATCGACAACCAGTTGCGCGGCCGCTCGGGCCGTCAGGGCGATCCCGGCCGCTCGAAGTTCTTCCTGTCGCTGCAGGACGATCTCATGCGCATCTTCGGCTCCGACCGCATGGATTCGATGCTGCAGAAGCTCGGCCTGAAAGAGGGCGAGGCGATCATCCATCCCTGGATCAACAAGGCTCTGGAGAAGGCGCAGCAGAAGGTCGAGGCGCGCAACTTCGACATCCGCAAGAACATCCTGAAATTCGACAACGTCATGAACGACCAGCGCAAGGTCGTGTTCGAACGCCGCCGCGAGATCATGGCCGAGGAATCGGTCGAGGAGACGATCGGCGAGATGCGCGAGGGCGTGCTCGAGCGCTTCGTGGCGACGCATATTCCGCGCGACGCCTATGCCGAGGCGTGGGACGTCAACGGGCTGCATGACGCGGTGGTCAACACGCTCGGCATCGACGCGCCGGTCGCCGACTGGGCGAAGGAAGAAGGCATCGCCGACGAGGAGATGCTCGATCGCCTCATCAAGGCGGCCAACGAAGCCTATGCCGTGCGCGTCGAGAAGAATTCGCCCGATGTGATGCGCTACGTCGAGAAGCAGATCGTGCTGCAGGCGCTCGACCATCTGTGGCGCGAGCATCTCGTCGTGCTCGACCATCTGCGGCAGGTGATCGGCTGGCGCGGCTATGCGCAGCGCGATCCGCTCAACGAATACAAGTCGGAGGCGCTCGACCTCTTCCGCAGCATGATGGAGCGCTGGGACGAGATCACCACCGGCCAGACGATGCGCGTCGAAGTCGCCTTCGAGCCGGCGCCGAACGAATTGCCGCCGATGGTCGGCCATCACATCGACGCCTCGACCGGCGAGGATGAAATGGCGCTCGCCGAAATCAATTCGCGCATCGCGTCCGGCGAATTCGCGCCGCAGGCCCTTCTGGCGCCGCAGGCCGGCGCCGTCGCCGCGCGCGATCCGGGCGACCCGTCGAGCTGGGGCAAGGTGGCGCGCAACGAGCCCTGCCCCTGCGGATCGGGCAAGAAATACAAGCACTGTCACGGCGCATTCGCCTGAGCGGGCGCCTGCCGGCGGGGAATTTGCGCCAGCCGCCGCGCTTGCGGCCTTTTCGCGGGAACCTGAAGCCCTAGTTGCGCGTAGTGCGCCCGAGCACATCGGCCCGGCGCAGATCTGGGTAGCTTTGCCCCATCGTCACCGCGCGATGCTTCAGGAGAGAGCCATGACCCGCACACGCAAGACCATTTCCGCTTCCATCGCCGCATTGACGCTGGTCGGCGCGGTCGCCGCCGGCACGACGCCCGCGGCCGCCTGGTGCAACGGCTGGACCTGCTACAGCGACGGGCCGAGCGCCGGCGCCATCGCCGGCGGCGTGATCGGCGGGCTTGCGCTCGGCGCGATGGCGGCCGGCGCGGCAGCCGCCGCCCCGCAGCCGGTCTATGGAACCTGCATCGCCCGCCAGGCGATCTACGACGATTGGGGCCGTTTCCGCGGCTATCGCCGCGTGCGCGTCGCCTGCTGACCGAAACAATTTCCGCGCTCCTGAAAGACCTCCGCCGGCGACGGCGGGGGTTTTTCATTTGTGTCCGCATTCCTCCGCCGGTGCTAAGCAGCGGGTATGAGCGCGAGGGCTGATTCCGCAGTCGAGCCCGATCCGGGCGCGCGGCCGACGGTCGTCGACGTCGTCGCGCCGGTCGCCGTGGACACGGCCTATTCCTATCGCGTTCCCGCGGGCCTTTCCCTGCGGCCCGGCGATCTCGTCGATATTCCCCTCGGAACGCGGGAGACGCTGGGCGTCGTCTGGGCGGCGCGCGAGACGACGGCCGGCGCCAATCTCAAGGCGGTCTCGGCCAGGCGCGACGCCCCGGCGCTGCGGCCGGGGCTGATGCGCTTCGTCGACTGGGTGGCGCGCTGGACGCTTTCCCCGCGCGGCATGGTTCTGCGCATGGCGATCCGCGCCGCCGACGATCTCGGCCCCGATCCGGTCCGGCTCGGCTACCGCGCGACGGATGCCGCGCCGGAGCGGCTCACGCCCGCCCGCGCCCGCGTTCTGGCGGTGGCGGCGGATGGTTTCGCGCGCTCGAAATCGGCGCTGGCGGAGGCCGCCGCCTGTTCGGCCGGCGTCATCGATTCGCTGGTCGATTGCGGCGCGCTGGAAGCGCTTGCCCTGCCGCCCGAGGCGGTCGCCGAGACGCCCGACCCCGATTTCGCGACGCCGGCGCTGGCCCCTGAACAACGGCAGGCGGCGGACGCGCTCGCCGAGGCCGTGCGGGCGCGAAAATTCTCCGCGACCCTGCTCGAGGGCGTCACCGGCTCCGGCAAGACGGAAGTCTATTTCGAGGCGGTCGCCGCCGCGATCCGCGATGGCGGGCAGGCCCTGATCCTGATGCCGGAAATCGCGCTCACCGCGCAATTCCTCGACCGTTTCGCGGCGCGCTTCGGCGTGCGGCCGGCCGAATGGCATTCCGGCGTTTCCGGCCGCAAGCGCGCGCGCATCTGGACGGGCGTGGCGGATGGCGCGGTCAGGGTGGTCGCGGGCGCGCGCTCGGCCCTGTTCCTGCCCTTCGCCGACCTGCGCGTCATCGTCGTCGATGAAGAACACGAGGCCGCCTACAAGCAGGAGGACGGCGTCTCCTATCATGCGCGCGACATGGCGGTGGTGCGCGCCCGGACCGAGAACATCGCGGTCGCGCTCGCCTCCGCCACGCCCTCGATCGAGACGCGCGTCAACGCCGAGCAGGGCCGCTACGGCTGGCTGCGCCTGCCCGAGCGCCACGGCGGGCGGACGCTGCCCGCGCTCGCCGCGATCGACCTGCGGCGTTCGGCGCCGGAGCGCGGCAAGTGGATTTCGCCCGTTCTCGCGCTGGCCATGTCCGAGACGATCGCCGCGAACGAGCAGGTCCTGCTCTTCCTCAACCGCCGGGGCTTTGCGCCGCTGACGCTCTGCCGCGCCTGCGGCCACCGTTTCCAGTGCCCGAACTGCACGGCGTGGCTGGTCGAGCACCGCTTCCGCCGCGCGCTCGTCTGCCACCATTGCGGCCATGTCGAACGCCGGCCGGACGCCTGCCCGGAATGCGACACCGCCGATTCGCTGATGGCCTGCGGGCCGGGCGTCGAGCGGCTGGCCGAGGAGGTCGCGACGCTCTTTCCCGACGCCCGCACGCTGACCCTGTCGTCCGATTTTCCCGGCGGGACGGAGAGGCTCAGGCGCGAGATCGAGGAGATCGCGGCCGGCGCCTTCGATATCGTCATCGGCACGCAGCTCGTGGCGAAAGGCCATAATTTCCCGCATCTCACGCTGGTCGGCGTGGTGGACGCCGATGTCGGCCTCTCCTCCTCCGATCCCCGCGCCGCCGAGCGCACGTTCCAGTTGCTGCAACAGGTCACCGGCCGCGCCGGGCGCGGCGAAAAACCGGGGCGCGGGCTGGTGCAGACCTTCCAGCCCGACCATCCCGTGATCCGGGCGCTGATCTCGGGCGACCAGGAGAAAGTTCTACGCCGAGGAAATCTTTTCACGCGAGAACGCGCATTTGCCGCCGTTCTCGCGGCTGGCGGCGATCGTCGTGTCCGGCACGGATCGCGCCGCGGCCGAGGCGCACGCCCGCGCTCTGGTTCGCGCGGCCTGGGACTTGCCGGCCGACCCGCGCTTTCGTGTCGCGCCCGCCGGCGGCCTGCCCACGCAAGACGAAATCGTCGTGCTCGGCCCCGCCGAAGCGCCCATCGCCATGGTGCGCGGCCGCCACCGCTTCCGCCTGCTGGTGCGGGCGCCGCGCGGCGCGGACGTGCAGGCTTTCCTGCGCGCGATGCTGGCGGCCGGGCCGAAAGAGCGTGGCAATGTGCGCGCGCAAGTCGACGTCGATCCCATGAGCTTCCTGTAGCCGGGATCGCCGGCCTCCGGCCGGCTCGATACGCCCGACTTTTGATGCCGGCTGGAAGCCGGCGGTCCCGGCTTGACGGCGTATTATTTTAGATTACTCTGCATAGTAGAGTTATCTGGAAATTACCGCGATGTTCAAACGCCTCCTTCTCCGCCCTCTGATCGTCCTCCTCGCTCTCGCCGGCTTCGCCACTGCCGTGCTCGTCGCCATGATCGCCCAGCCGCTCGTCCCGCCGCCGCCGCTGGCCTCGATCCAGCAGGGCGCCCGGAAGATCGACGCGACGGACGCGCCGGCGCTGTCCTATTTCCCGGCCCGGGACGGCACGCAGATCGGCTATCGCGTGTTCGAGCCTGCCGCCGGCGCCAGCGGACCGGCGGCGATCCTGATCCACGGGTCCGCCGGGCATTCGCTCAACCAGGTTCCGCTCGGGCGCGCGCTGGCGGCGGCAGGCGTGCGCGCCATCGCCGTGGACATGCGCGGCCACGGCGCGTCCGGCGCGCGCGGCGATGTCGCCTATATCGGCCAGAGCGAAGACGATCTCGCCGACCTCATGGATCACCTTAAACTCGCCGACAAACCCGCGCTCGTCGGCTTCTCGATGGGCGGCGGCTTTGTCGCGCGGGTCGCGCACACGCCGCTCGGCGCGAAGTTCTCGCGCTTCGTGCTGGCTTCGCCCTTTCTCGGCACGGATGCGCCGACGTCGCGGCCCTCGTCGGGCGATGCGCGCTGGGCCAATGTCGATCTGCCGCGAATCATCGCGCTGACGATCCTGCACCGCGCCGGCGTCGACTGCTGCGGCGCGCTGCCGGTGATCGCCTACGGCCTGCCCGCCGAAATCCGGCGCTATGCGACCACCCAATATTCCTTCAACCTGCTGTCGAGCTTCGGGCCGAAAGACATGCGCTACCGCGATCTCTCCGGCATCCCGCAGCCGGTCGCCATCGTGGCCGGCGAGAAGGACGAACTGATGTTCGCCGCGCGCTATGCCGAGGTGGCGAAGACGGCGGCGCAGGCGCAGCTTGCCGTCATCCCCGGCGTGGATCACATGGGGCTGGCGCGCGCGCCTGCGGCGCTCGATGCGCTCGTGGCGGCGGTGAAGGGCTGAGGCGATGAGCATGGATGCGCAAGCGGCGGCGGCCGCGCTGGACGATATCGCCGCGCTGCGGGCGGCGACCCGCCGCTCGCTCGGCTACCGCCTGGCCAGCGTCAAGCTGATCCTGTGGGGCGGGATCGTCGCGGTGGCCAATGTCCTGACCTATCTCTTTCCCGAGAAGCCCGGGCGCATCTGGATCGTCATGACGGCCATCGGGCTGGTCGCGTCCATGATTCTCGGCCGGCGCCTCATGCGCGCGGGCTACGGGACGGCGTGGCGGTTTCTCGCGGGCTTTCTGCTGTTCCTCGCCTTCGGCCTGTTCTGGTCGGTCGGGCTCGGCCATTTCACGGGGCGCGAGATGGACGCGTTCTGGCCGACGCTGATCATGTTCGGCTATTGCCTCGCGGGCCTCTGGCTCGGCCGCGTCTTCATCATCCTCGGCCTGTCGATCGCCGTGCTGGTGGCCATCGGCTACGTGACGCTCGGGCCGGCCTATCCGCTCTATCTGGCGGTCGTGAACGGCGGCGGGCTGATTCTCTGCGGCTTGTGGATGCGGCAGGCATGAGCGCGCCGGACGACATCATCCACCAGCCGGTGCGCCTGCGGATCATGGCCGCCCTGACCGCGCTGCAGCCGGAGGCGGAAGGGCTCGATTTCGCGCATCTGAAAAAGCTGACCGGCGCGACCGACGGCAATCTCGGCGCGCATATCGACCATCTGGCGAAAGCGAGCTACGTCGCGGTCGAAAAGGCCTTCGTCGCGCGTCGGCCGCGCACGACCGTCAAGGCCTCGGCGGAGGGGCGGCGCGCCTTCGAAAAACACGTCGCCTTCCTGCGCAGCGTGATCGACGGGGGCGCCTGAGGGGGCGCCCCCTCCCAAAGCCTTATCCCGCGCGCCTTCCTCAGGGTTGCGCACAAAAAAGCCATATGTTAGGTCACGCGCGCTTCCGGAGCGCCGCGTTCGCGCGCCTGTGCTCCGTCCCAGCAAATAGCCCGGATTTCCGTGGTCTTGCGGCGAAAGCCGCGACATCGCGCTGACATGTTCGGGAGAGAATTGAAAAGGATCGGCTTCGCCGCTCCGACATGTCGACCGCTCGAGGGATTCAGCGTTGGCCAAAGAGGAAACGATCGTATCCGGCATGGCGGGGCGTTACGCCTCCGCGCTCCATGCCCTGGCCGCCGAGAGCGGCGCCACAGCCGCGGTCGGCGCGGCCCTTTCCTCCTTCCAGAAGCTGATCGACGAAAGCCCGGACCTGCAGCGTCTGGTGAAGAGCCCGGTCTTCTCCGCCGAGGACCAGACGAAGGCGCTCTCCGCCATTCTCGACAAGGCCGGCATTTCCGGCGTCGCCGCCAATTTCATCAAGCTCGTCGCCGCCAAGCGCCGCCTGTTCGCGATCTCCGACATGATCGCCGGCTACGCCAAGCTCGAAGACACGGCCAACGGCGTCACGCGCGCCGTCGTGACGGCCGCGGCTCCCCTCAACGACCAGCAGATGAAGGCGCTCCGCGATCAGCTTGCCGCTGTCGCCGGCGCCAAGTCCGTGGACGTCGACGTGAAGATCGATCCCGCCATCATCGGCGGCCTTGTCGTCAAGGTCGGCTCGCGCATGGTCGATTCTTCGCTGAAAACCAAACTCAACGCCATTCGCACACGCATGAAAGAGGTCGGCTGATGGATATCCGCGCCGCTGAGATTTCCGCGATCCTGAAGAACGAGATCGCCAATTTCGGAAACGAAGCCCAGGTCACCGAGGTCGGTCAGGTTCTGTCCGTCGGCGACGGCATCGCCCGCTGCTACGGCCTCGACAACGTCCAGGCGGGCGAGATGGTCGAGTTCGAGAACGGCATCCGCGGCATGGCGCTCAACCTCGAGAGCGACAACGTCGGCATCGTCATCTTCGGCTCCGACCGCGACATCAAGGAAGGCCAGACGGTCAAGCGCACCGGCGCGATCGTGGACGTGCCGGTCGGCAAGGAAATGCTCGGCCGCGTCGTCGACGCGCTCGGCAATCCGATCGACGGCAAGGGGCCGATCAAGGCCGCCACGCGCGCCCGCGTGGACGTGAAGGCGCCCGGCATCATTCCGCGCAAGTCGGTGCACGAGCCGATGGCGACCGGCCTCAAGGCGATCGACGCGCTGATCCCGATCGGCCGCGGCCAGCGCGAGCTGATCATCGGCGACCGCCAGACCGGCAAGACGGCCGTGGCGCTCGACACGATCCTCAACCAGAAGGCCCTGAACGTCGAAGGCAGCCCGGAGAGCCAGAAGCTCTACTGCGTCTACGTCGCGGTCGGCCAGAAGCGCTCCACCGTCGCGCAGTTCGTGAAGGTGCTGGAAGAGCGCGGCGCGCTCGAATATTCGATCGTCGTGGCGGCCACCGCCTCCGATCCCGCCCCGATGCAGTTCCTGGCGCCCTTCGCCGGCTGCGCCATGGGCGAGTATTTCCGCGACAACGGCATGCACGCCGTCATCATCTACGACGATCTGTCCAAGCAGGCCGTCGCCTATCGCCAGATGTCGCTGCTGCTGCGCCGCCCGCCGGGCCGCGAAGCCTATCCCGGCGACGTGTTCTACCTGCACTCCCGCCTGCTCGAGCGCGCCGCCAAGCTCAACGACGAGAAGGGCGCGGGCTCGCTGACGGCGCTGCCGGTCATCGAGACGCAGGCCAACGACGTGTCGGCCTACATCCCCACCAACGTGATCTCGATCACCGACGGCCAGATCTTCCTCGAAACCGACCTGTTCTACCAGGGCATCCGCCCCGCCGTTAACGTCGGTCTGTCCGTGTCGCGCGTCGGTTCCTCCGCGCAGACCAAGGCGACCAAGAAGGTCGCGGGCAAGATCAAGGGCGAACTCGCGCAGTACCGCGAAATGGCGGCCTTCGCGCAGTTCGGCTCCGACCTCGACGCGGTGACGCAGCGCCTGCTCAACCGCGGCGCGCGCCTGACCGAGCTCCTGAAGCAGGCGCAGTTCTCGCCGCTGAAGATGGAAGAGCAGGTCTGCGTGATCTACGCCGGCGTCAACGGCTATCTCGACAACCTGCCGGTCAACCGCGTGAAGCCGTTCGAGGACGGCCTGCTGTCGCTGCTGCGCACGAGCCACGCCGCGCTGCTGTCGTCGATCCGCGACTCCAAGGATCTCTCGTCGGCCGACGAAGCGACGCTGAAGGGCGCCGTCGAAGGCTTCGCGAAGTCGTTCGCGTAATTCGCGCCGAGTTCTAACGTTCTCCTCTCCCCGCAGGCGGGGAGAGGCCACAAAACCGGGACCTAAGGCGACCAGCCCATGCCGTCGTTGAAAGATCTGCGCAATCGCATCGCCTCGGTGAAGGCGACGCAGAAGATCACCAAGGCCATGCAGATGGTCGCGGCCGCCAAGCTGCGCCGCGCCCAGACCGCGGCCGAGGCCGCGCGCCCCTACGCGCAGCGCATGGGCGCGGTGCTGACCAATGTCGCGGGCGGAATCGCGCCGGGCTCGGGCCCCGCGCTGCTGACCGGCACCGGCAAGGACCAGGTTCACCTGCTCGTCGTCTGCACCGGCGAACGCGGCCTGTGCGGCGCGTTCAACACGGCGATCGTGCGCCTGGCGCGCGACCACATCAACGCGCTGATGAACCAAGGCAAGACGGTCAAGATCCTCTGCGTCGGCAAGAAGGGCTACGACCAGCTCAAGCGCCAGTACGAGAGGCAGATCATCGAGCTCGTCGATCTGCGCTCGGTGCGCAGCATCGGCTTCTCGAACGCCGACGCCATCGGCAAGAAGGTTCTCGCGCTGTTCGAGGCCGGCGAATTCGACGTCTGCACGCTGTTCTTCTCGCGCTTCCGCTCCGTGATCGCGCAGATCCCGACCGCGAGCCAGCTCATCCCGGCGCAGATCGCCGTGAACGACAATTCCGGCGCCGGCGCGCAGGCGGCCTACGAGGCCGAGCCCGGCCAGGAAGAGATTCTCGACACGCTGCTGCCGCGCAACATCTCCGTGCAGGTGTTCACCGCGCTGCTCGAGAACATGGCCTCGTTCTACGGCGCGCAGATGAGCGCGATGGACAACGCCACGCGCAACGCCGGCGACATGATCCGCAAGCAGACGACGCTCTACAACAGATCGCGTCAGGCGATGATCACCAAGGAACTGATCGAAATCATCTCGGGCGCCGAGGCGCTCTGACCCAACGGGGCGCGCGAGCGCTCACACCGAAATAGCGACGCGCGAGCGTCCTGACCGCATAGCAAAGAGGAACGTGAACATGGCGAACACTGCCACGGGCCGCATCACCCAGGTCATCGGCGCCGTCGTCGACGTGAAGTTCGACGACCACCTGCCGGAGATTCTCAACGCGCTCGAGACGACGAACCAGGGCCAGCGCCTGGTGCTCGAAGTCGCCCAGCATCTCGGCGAATCCTCGGTGCGCTGCATCGCCATGGACACGTCGGAAGGCCTCGTGCGCGGCCAGGAAGTGATCGACACCGGCGCGCCGATCTCGGTGCCCGTCGGCGACGAGACGCTCGGCCGCATCATCAACGTCATCGGCGAGCCCGTCGACGAAGCCGGCCCGCTCAACACCAAGGGCCGCCGCGCCATTCACCAGCCCGCGCCCTCCTACGCCGAGCAGGCGACGGAAGCGCAGATCCTCGAGACGGGCATCAAGGTCGTCGACCTGCTCGCGCCTTACGCCAAGGGCGGCAAGATCGGCCTGTTCGGCGGCGCGGGCGTCGGCAAGACCGTGCTCATCATGGAGCTCATCAACAACGTCGCGAAGGCGCACGGCGGCTATTCCGTGTTCGCCGGCGTCGGCGAGCGCACGCGCGAAGGCAACGATCTCTATCACGAGATGATCGAAGGCGGCGTCAACAAGAAGGGCGGCGGCGAAGGCTCCAAGTGCGCGCTGGTCTACGGCCAGATGAACGAGCCCCCGGGCGCGCGCATGCGCGTCGCGCTGTCGGGCCTGACCGTCGCGGAAGACTTCCGCGACCGCGGCCAGGACGTGCTGTTCTTCGTCGACAACATCTTCCGCTTCACGCAGGCGGGCTCGGAAGTGTCGGCGCTGCTCGGCCGCATTCCCTCGGCGGTGGGCTATCAGCCGACGCTCGCCACCGACATGGGCGCGCTGCAGGAGCGCATCACCACGACGAACAAGGGTTCGATCACCTCGGTGCAGGCGATCTACGTGCCCGCCGACGACTTGACCGACCCGGCGCCTGCGACCTCGTTCGCGCATTTGGACGCGACGACCGTGCTGTCGCGCTCGATCGCGGAAAAGGGCATCTATCCGGCGGTCGACCCGCTCGAACTCGACCTCGCGCATGCTCTCCCCGATGATCGTCGGCGAAGAGCACTACGACGTCGCCCGCCGCGTGCAGTCGACGCTGCAGCGCTACAAGTCGCTGCAGGACATCATCGCCATTCTCGGCATGGACGAACTGTCGGAAGAGGACAAGCTGGTCGTGGCGCGCGCGCGCAAGATCGAGCGCTTCCTGTCGCAGCCGTTCCACGTCGCGGAAGTCTTCACCGGCTCGCCCGGCAAGCTCGTCGCGCTCGCCGACACGATCAAGGGCTTCAAGGGCCTGGTCGAAGGCAAGTACGATCACCTCCCCGAGGCCGCCTTCTACATGGTCGGCACGATCGAGGAAGCGGTCGAGAAGGCGCAGAAGCTCGCCGCGGAAGCCGCGTAAAGTCCTGTCGTCCCCGCAGGCGCGAAGTCGGCTGTTGCCGACTTCGAACCGAAACGGGGACCCAGCGCCTTGTTTCGGAGGGCTGGATTCCCGCTTTCGCGGGAATGACACGTTCGTAAACAGGATCAAGTCATGGCCGCCTTTCACTTCGAACTCGTTTCGCCCGAACAGCTCCTGTTCTCCGGCGAGGTCGAATCCGTCGCCATTCCCGGCGTCGAGGGTCAGATGACCATCCTCAAGGATCACGCGCCGGTCATGACGACGCTGAAGCCCGGCGTGGTCGAGGTCGAGGAGAGCGCCTCGAAGAAGAGCCGCATCTTCGTACGCGGCGGCTTCGCCGACGTCGCGACCGGCGGCCTGACGATCCTGGCCGAAGTGGCCGTGCCCGTCGAACAGCTCGACGCCGCCAAGCTCGGGCAGGAAATCAGGAACGCCGAGGAAGACGTCGCGGACGCCGCGACCGACGAAGGCAAGCGCGTGGCGAACGAGAAGCTCGACCAGCTCAACGAGCTGAAGGCCGCGCTGGGTCTCTGATCCGTCCCGGGGTCGACGATGATCCCCGACATCCGCGATTTCGACCGCCTGTCCCGCGAATTCCGCTGGAACATTCCGGCGCGCTACAACATCGGCGTCGACGTCACGGACAAATGGGCGCGTGTCGAGCCTGAGCGCCCGGCGATCCTCGACGTGCAGCCTGACGGCGCCGTCCGCATCGTCACCTTCGGTCAGCTCTCGGATCAATCGAACCGCCTCGCCAACGCCCTTCGCGCGCGCGGAATCCGGCGCGGCGATCGCGTCGGCATCCTGCTGCCGCAATCGCCCGCCGTGACGATCGCGCACGCCGCCATCTACAAGCTCGGCGCGATCGCCGTGCCGCTCGCCCTGCTGTTCGGCGACGATGCGCTTAGCTATCGGCTGAACGACGCCGGCGTGCGCGCTCTGATCGCGACCGGCGCCGGTGTGCGCAAGGCGCGTGCGCTCGATCCCGCGCCGCCGTCGCTCGAATTCTTGATCTCGACCGACGGCGCGGACGCAGACGCGCTCGACTTCCACAAGCTGATCGCGGATTCCCCCTCCGATTTCACGGCCGTCGACACCTCGCCCGACGATCCCGCGCTGATGATCTACACGTCGGGCACGACGGGAAACCCCAAGGGCGCGTTGCACGGCCATCGCGTGCTGCTCGGCCATCTGCCGGGCATTCAGGTCCCGCACGAATTCTTTCCGCAGCCGGGCGATCTCATGTGGACGCCGGCGGACTGGGCCTGGGCTGGCGGCCTGCTCAACGCCATGCTGCCGGCGCTGCATTTCGGCGTGCCGGTCGTTTCGCGCGCGTGGGAGAAGTTCGATCCGGACGCGGCCCTCGACCTGATGGCGCGCATGAAAGTGCGCAACGCCTTCTTTCCGCCGACCGCGCTGCGCATGTTGCGCACGGTCGAGAATCCGCGCGCGAAATACGATCTGCATTTGCGCACGCTCGGCTCGGCCGGCGAGGCGCTCGGCGTCGAGCCCTACGAATGGGCCAAGCGCGAACTGAACATGCCGATCAACGAATATTACGGCCAGACCGAGTGCAATCTCGTGCTCGGCTCCTGCGCCGCGCTCGGCGTCAGCAAGGCGGGCTTCATCGGCAAGGCGATCCCCGGGCACACCGTCGCGATCATCCGCGAAGACGGCTCCGTCTGCGACGCCGACGAACTCGGCCAGATCGCGGTGAAGCGGCCCGATCCCGTGATGTTCCTCGAATATTGGAACAGGCCGGAGGCGACGGCGGAAAAATTCGTCCAGGCTCCTTCGGGCGACTGGATGGTCACGGGCGACCAGGGCGCGATGGATGCGCAAGGCTATGTGCGTTTCGTCGGCCGCGACGACGATGTCATCACCTCGTCGGGCTATCGCATCGGGCCCGGCGAGATCGAGGATTGCCTCCTGCGCCATCCGGCTGTCGCCAATGCCGCCGTCGTCGGCAAGAAGGATTCCTTGCGCACGGAAATCGTGAAGGCCTTCGTCGTTCTTCGCGCGGGATTTGCGCCGTCGGATATGCTCGTCGCCGATCTGCAGGCCTTTGTGCGCGCGCGGCTCGCCGCTTACGAATATCCGCGCGAAATCGCCTTCGTGGACTCCTTGCCGCTGACCACGAGCGGCAAGGTCATCCGGCGCTTGCTCAGGCAGTAGCGCCCGCGAAGTCTGCCCGTGTCATTCCCGCGCAAGCGGGAATCCGGACATCGAAACATCAGGAAGCGCCGGATTCCCGATCGATCGCTTCACGATCGTCGGGAATGACATTCGCGCCGATCACATCATCGCCGCCGTCGACTCCACGATCACGCGCTCCTCGTCGGCGTTCACGATCCAGCATTCGACATGCGCGCCATCGGGCGATATGCGCGGTTCGTTGCGCGCGTTGCGGTCCGTATCGACGCTCGCGCCGAGCAGGGCGAGCTGCGCGACGATCCGCGCGCGAATGACGGGCGCGTGCTCGCCGATGCCGCCGGTGAAGACGATGGCGTCGAGACCGCCGAGGCTGACGGCAAGGCCCGCGCCGACGACGGCCGCGCGGCGGCAGTACATGTCGATGGCGCGGCGCGCGGCCGGGTCGTCGCTCGCCAGCAAGGTCTTCATGTCCGCGCTCAGGCCCGACACGCCGCGCAATCCCGAGCGCGTGTAGAGCAGGTCCGTCAATTCCTTCTGCGTCGCGCCCTGCGCGAGCAGATGCATGATGACGCCGGCGTCGAGCGCGCCCGGCCGCGTCGCCATCATCAGGCCGTCGATGGTCGAGAAGCCCATGGACGTGTCGTGCGAGCGTCCCTCCAGCATCGCGCAGGCGCTGGAGCCGGCGCCGAGATGAAAGGCGAGCATCCGCTTCGGGACGCCGCCGCGCAGGCGGGCGATCTGCTGCGCCAGCCATGTGTACGAAAGACCATGAAAGCCGTAGCGCTCCACGCCGTCGGCGAAATAGCTTTCAGGCAGCGGCAGACGGCGATTGAGTTCGGGTTGCGTGCGATGAAAGGCGGTGTCGAAGCATGCGACCTGCCTCAGCCCGGGGCGCAATTCGGCGACTGCGCGCACGCCCATGACATTGTGCGGCTGGTGCAGCGGCGCGAGCGGCGCGAGCGCGGCTATATCCGACAGCGTGCGCGCATCGATGACGACCGGCGCGAAAAACGCGCGCCCGCCATGCACAATGCGATGGCCGACCGCTTCGAGCGCGCCGTGCTCGCGCTCGGCCGCCTCGAGAACATCGCCGACCAGTTTGAGATCGTCGGCGCCGATGGCCTCGCCGTCGTAGAGCCCGGCCTGGCGGGCCTGCTGGCCGCGCGCGACCTCCGCAAGGTCCGCGCCGTCGCGGATGAAGGTCGCGTATTTCACGCTGGAGGAGCCGACATTCAGGACGAGGAGGGACATGCGGGTCTCGGGCAGGGCGGCAGGCGGGACTTGTATATAGCCGAACTGGTGGCACACTAACGGAACGAAGCGCCACAGACATCGCCGGGAGAGGAAAATGGCCGCCACAACCCCGAAGCTCGACCACCACTGGCTGCCCTTCACCCCGAACCGCGACTTCCACGACGAGCCGAAACTTTTTTCACGCGCCGAGGGCGTTCACTACTACACGCCCGACGGCCGCGCGGTGCTCGACGGCTGTTCGGGCCTGTTCACCTCGCCGATCGGCCACGGCCGCAAGGACATTGCCGAGGCCGTCTACAAGCAGCTCATCGAACTGGATTTCGTGTCGAGCTTCCAGCGCTCGCACCCCAAAGCCTTCGAGGCCGCCGAGCGCGTGGCGCGGCTGACGCCCGAAGGCATCGACAAGGTGTTCTTCTGCAACTCCGGTTCGGAAGCCGTCGATACCGCGATGAAGATCGCGATGGCCTATCATCGCGCGCGCGGGCAGGCTTCGCGCACGATGTTCGTGTCGCGCGAGCGCGCCTATCACGGCGTCGGCTTCGGCGGCGTGGCGCTGTCGGGCCTCGTCAACAACCGCCGCACCTTTGGGCCGGGCCTGCCGAACGCCGTGCATATGCGTCACACGCACGGGAGCGAGCGCTTCGTGATCGGCGAGCCGGAGACGGGCGCCGACCTCGCCGAAGACCTGCTGCGCATCGTGCAATTGCACGGCGCGGAAAACATCGCGGCCTGTTTCGTCGAGCCGATCGCGGGCTCGACCGGCATGCTCGTGCCGCCGAAGGGCTATCTCAAGCGCTTGCGCGAAATCTGCTCGGCCAACGGCATCCTGCTGGTGTTCGACGAGGTCATCACCGGCTTCGGCCGCACCGGCAAGGCCTTCGCCTCGCAGAGTTTCGGCGTGAAGCCGGACGTCATCACCATGGCGAAGGCGATCACCAACGGCGTGCAGCCGATGTCGGCGGTGGCGGTCGACAATTCCGTCTACAAGGCGATCGTCGAGGATTCGCCCAATCCGCGCGCGGCGAACGAATTCTTCCACGGCTACACATGGTCGGCGCATCCGGCGGCCTGCGCGGCGGCGATCGCGACCATCGACATCTACGAGAAGGAGCGCCTGTTCGAGCGCGCGAGCCAGATGTCGGCCTATTTCCTGGAAGGCCTGATCTCCCTGAAGGACATCCCCATCGTCACCGATATCCGCGGTTACGGCATGGCCGGCGGCATCGACGTCGCGCCGACGCAGGTTCCGGGCGAGCGTGGGCACATCCTGCAGAAGAAGCTCTACGACAACGGCCTGCACATCAAGACGACGGGCGACACCGGCATTCTGGCGCCGCCCTTCGTTATGACGACGGACCACATCGACCAGATGATCGACATTTCGCGCAAGACGCTGCAGGCGATGTAACAGGCGTCGCGCTCAGGCGAAGGTTTCGGCCATGCGCGCGGCGGCGGCTTCGAGCAGCGGCCTTTTCTGCAGCAGCTTGGCCAGGCTCATGCGCGCCGCCGGGGCGTGACAGGCGACAGCCGCGACGACGCGGCCGTCGTTGTCGTGGACAGGCACGGCGACAGCGACGAGCCCTGCGAGAAATTCCTCGTTGTCCGCGCTGTAGCCGCGCCGAACGATCTTCTTCAGATCCTGCAGCAGCGCCTTGGTCGTGACGATGGTGTTCGGCGCATGTCGCGCGAGCGGAGCTTCCGCCAGCACGCGGTCGCGCTGCGCCCCGGGCATATGCGCGAGGAAGAGCTTGCCGCTCGCCGTGCAGTGAATGGGCACGCGCGAGCCGGGTTCGAGCGCCATGCGCAGCGGCCATTTGGTTTCGACGCGGTCGAGATAGAGGACTTCGCCACGCGACGGGCATGTGAGGTTGCATGTCTCGCCGATGGCTTCGACCAGTTCCGCCAGCACGTTGCGCCGCGCATTGGCCGGGCCCGCGGCGCGCACGATTTCCAGCCCGAGACGCATGAGGCGCGGGCCGACCGTGAAGCGCCGCGGATCGGCGTCGCGCATCAGATAGCCCTGTTCCTGCAGGCGACCGCAGAGGCGAAAGGCGGTCGTGGACGGAAGGCCACAGGCGGCCTCGAGCTCTTTGAGCGTGGCCGGACGGCCCGCCGTCGCGACGGCTTCGAGGAGGGAAAGCGCGCGTTCGGTCGCCGGCCGTTGCTTGGCGCCAGCCACGCGGCGCTGATCGTCGTCGACGCGCGACGCCTGCCGGACGGAACGGCGGCCGCCTTTTTTCAGCGTGGCCAGCGCCTTCATTCCATTCGGCATCTTCGTCGCTCGCAATGCAACAATTCCGTTCAACGAAAGAAAATATTCCAAAATGAAGTTGACCGCAATTCGGAACGATGGCTCATTTCCGATGCGAGCGGAGGCGACATTGGGCGCGCAGCAGGGGATCGCGGACTTTATCGTCGTCGGCGCGGGGTCGTCCGGTTGCGCGGTCGCGAGCCGCCTCTCCGAAAACGGCCGCTTTCGCGTCGCGCTGCTCGAGGCCGGCCCGCGCGACTGGAATCCCTGGATTCATCTGCCGATCGGCTACGGCAAGACGATGTGGGACAAAAAGGTCAACTGGGCCTTCTCGACCGAGCCCGAGCCGAACATGCACGACCGCCGCATCTACTGGCCGCGCGGCAAGGTGTTGGGCGGGTCCAGTTCGATCAACGGGCTCATCGCCATTCGCGGCCAGGCGGAAGATTACGACAATTGGGAAAAGCTCGGCGCGCGCGGCTGGTCGTGGGCCGATGTGCTGCCCTATTTTCGCAGGATCGAAAGCAATCCGGATTTCGCCGACGATCAATTGCACGGCGCGCATGGGCCGGTCGCGGTCAGTTCGATCGCGGCAAAGCACGAATTGATCGAAGCGACGATCGCGGCCGCGGAAAAGCTCGGCGTGCCGCGCAATGCCGATTTCAACGGCGCGCGTCAGGAAGGCGTCGGCTATTACCAGCTGACGACGCGCAACGGTTTTCGCACGAGCGCGGCGAAGGCGTATCTCAAGCCCGCGCGGGGGCGCCAAAATCTCGAGATCGTCACCGACGCGCAGGCGACGGGCGTCGTGTTCGAGAACGGCCGCGCGGTCGGCGTGCGCTTTCGGCGCGGAGGCGTCGATACGGACATGCGGCGCGACGGCGCGGCGTCGTGCTGTGCGCCGGCGCGCTGCAAACGCCGCAATTGCTGATGCTGTCGGGCATCGGACCTGCGGAGCATCTGCGCGCGAAAGGCGTGCCGGTTGTTCTCGATCGCGCCGAGGTCGGGCGCAACCTGCAGGACCATCTGCAGTTCCGCCTGATCTATCGCGCCACGAAGCCGATCACCACCAACGACGAATTGCGCAGCCTGTTCGGGCGCATCCGCATCGGCGCGCAGTGGTTTTTTTCACGCACCGGGCCTCTCGCCATCGGCATCAATCAGGGCGGGCTTTTCACGCGCGTCATGCCGCAATCGAAGACGCCCGACATTCAGTTCCACATTGCGACGCTGAGCGCGGACATGGCGGGCGCCAAGCCGCACCCGTTCTCGGGCTTCACGCTGTCGGTCTGCCAGTTGCGCCCGGATAGCCGCGGACATGTCGAGCTCGGGTCCGGCGATCCTCTCGCAGCGCCAAAGATCTTCGCCAATTATCTCGATGCGGAAAACGATCGCATCTGCGCCGTGCGCGCCATTTCGTTCGCGCGCGAGCTGGCGCGGACGGAGCCGCTGAAAGCGCTCGTCGCCGAGGAGATCAAGCCGGGACCGTCGACGCGGAGCGACGCCGACATTCTGGAATTCGCGCGGGAAAACGGCGCGACGATCTTTCATCCCTCGGGCACGTGCCGCATGGGCGACGACGCGGATTCCGTCGTCGACCCGCGCCTGAAAGTGCGCGGCGTGGATGGGCTGTGGGCCGCCGATTGCTCGGTCATGCCGCGCCTCGTTTCGGGCAACACGAATCTGCCGGCGATCATGATCGGCGAGAAAGCGGCGGAGATGATCCTGGCCGACGCGACCGGCGGCTGAACGCCGTTGGATACAACAAGGGCAAGGGAGGCGGACATGGCTCAACCAACCAAGGACGACGTCAGGCGCGTCGTCGCGGCCTCGGTCATCGGGGCGACGATCGAATGGTACGACTTCTTCCTCTACGGCGCGGTCGCGGGCCTCGTCTTCAACAAGCTCTACTTTCCGGCGAACGACCCCTTCATCTCGACGCTGCTCGCCTACACGACATTCGCGATCGGCTTTGTCGCGCGGCCGCTCGGCGGCCTGATCTTCGGACATCTGGGCGACCGCATCGGCCGCAAGAGCGTGCTGGTGGCGACGCTGCTGATCATGGGCGTGGCGACGGTGCTGATCGGCCTGCTGCCGACGTACCAGCAGATCGGCATGGCGGCGCCGATCCTGCTCGTCCTGCTCCGCGTCTTGCAGGGCATCGGCCTCGGCGGCGAATGGGGCGGCGCCGTGCTGATGGCCTATGAATACGCCGATGAGAAGCAGAAGGGCTATTACGCGAGCCTGCCGCAGGTCGGTCTCGCCATCGGCCTGTGTCTCTCCTCCGGCGTCGTCGCGCTGCTGGCCTCGCTGCCGGATGCGGACTTTCTGGCCTGGGGCTGGCGCGTCGCCTTCATCGCCTCGATCCTGCTGGTGCTGGTCGGCCTCTACATAAGGCTGAAGATCATCGAGACGCCGGAATTCCAGGCGGTGAAGGAGAAGAACGCCGTCGCGAAAATGCCGTTCGTCGAAATGATCAAGGGCTATCCCGTCAGCATCCTGCTCGGCATGGGCGCGCGCTATATCGACGGCGTGTTCTTCAACGTGTTCGCCGTCTTCTCCATCGCCTATCTGACGCAGATGGCGCCGGTGAAGGTCGCCCGTCCCACCGCGCTCTGGGCGGTCGCCGCCGCCGCGCTCGTCATGGTCGTGGCCATCCCCGTTTTCGGCCGGCTCAGCGACAGGCTCGGACGGCCGAAGACCTACGCCATCGGCTCCGCGCTGCTGGCGATCTGCGCCTATCCCGCCTTCTGGCTGATGGCGACCGGCAATCCGGCGCTGATCTTCGCATCCATGATCGTGGCGTTCGGCATCATCTACGCCATCTGCTACGGGCCGGAGGCCGCGCTGTTCGCCGACCTTTTCGATCCGCGCGTGCGCTACAGCGGCATTTCCTTCGTCTACCAGTTTTCGGGCATATTCGCGTCCGGCATCACGCCGATCATCGCGACCTACCTGCTCGAGGCGAACGGCAAGCAACCGTGGTATCTCGTCGGCTATGTTGTCTTTGCCGCATTGGTCAGCATGATCTGCGCGCTGGCGATCGGCGCGCGCGAGCGCAAGGCGGGTTGAGGACGCATCCTGAATGCAATCTGCCGCCGGCGCGCCATTTGCGCCGGCGGCGTCATGAACCGAGGACAGACAGATGAAAATGACGACCGAAGAAGCCTTCGTGAAAGTGCTGCAGATGCACGGCATCGAACACGCCTTCGGCATCATCGGCTCGGCCTTCATGCCGATTTCCGATCTCTTTCCGAAGGCCGGCGTCACGTTCTGGGACTGCGCGCACGAGGGCAACGGCGCGCTGATCGCCGACGGCTATACGCGCACGACCGGCAAGATGGCGATGTGCATCGCGCAGAACGGGCCGGGCATCACCAATTTCGTCACGTCGATCAAGACGGCCTACTGGAACCATACGCCGATGCTGCTGGTGACGCCGCAGGCCGCCAACAAGACGATCGGGCAGGGCGGCTTCCAGGAAGTCGAGCAGATGGCCATGTTCCGCGACTGCGTCTGCTACCAGGAAGAAGTGCGCGATCCCTCGCGCATCGCCGAGACGCTCAACCGCGTGATCCTCAAGGCGCATCGTCTCTCCGCGCCGGCGCAGATCAACGTGCCGCGCGATTTCTGGACGCAGGTGATCGACATCAATCTGCCTGTCCCCATCGAATTCGAGCGTCCCGCGGGCGGCGCCAGGGCGATTTCGGAAGCGGCGAAACTGCTGTCGGAGGCCGCCTTTCCCGTCATCCTCTCGGGCGCGGGCGTGGTGATCGGCGAGGCCATTGCCGATTGCGCCGCGCTTGCCGAGCGGCTGTCGGCGCCGGTGTGCTCGGGCTACCAGCACAATGATTCCTTCCCCGGCTCGCATCCGCTGGCCTGCGGCCCGCTCGGCTACAACGGCTCGAAGGCGGCGATGGAACTGATCGCCAAGGCCGACGTGGTGCTCGCGCTCGGCACGCGGCTCAATCCGTTCTCGACCCTGCCGGGCTATGGCGTCGACTACTGGCCGAAGAACGCCAAGATCATTCAGGTCGACATCAATCCCGACCGCATCGGCCTGACCAAGCCGGTGAGCGTGGCGATCTGCGGCGACGCCAAGCAGGTGGCGCAGCAACTTCTCGCGCAACTCTCCGCGACGGCGGGCGACAAGGGGCGCGACGAGCGCAAGGCGCTGATCCACACGACCAAGTCGGCGTGGCTGCAGCAGCTCTCCGGCATGGATCACGAGGACGACGATCCCGGCACGACCTGGAACGACCGCGCGCGAAAACGCGACCCCGAGCGCATGTCGCCGCGACAGGCGTGGCGCGCCATTCAGGCCGGCCTGCCGCGCGAGGCGATCATCTCGTCCGACATCGGCAACAATTGCGCCATCGGCAACGCCTATCCGACCTTCGAGAAGGGCCGCAAATATCTCGCGCCCGGCCTGTTCGGCCCCTGCGGCTACGGCTTTCCCTCGATCATCGGCGCCAAGATCGGCAATCCCGACACGCCGGTGGTCGGCTTTGCCGGCGACGGCGCCTTCGGCATCTCCATGAGCGAAATGTCGTCGATCGGCCGCGAGGAATGGCCCGCCATCACCATGGTCGTCTTCCGCAACTATCAATGGGGCGCGGAGAAGCGCAATTCGACGCTGTGGTACGACGACAATTTCGTCGGCACCGAACTCGATCCGCACCTTTCTTACGCGCGGGTCGCAGAAGCCTGCGGGCTGAAGGGCGTGGTGGCGAAGACGCAGGCGCAACTGACCGAGGCCATCGCGAAATCCTGCGAGGAGCAGAAGAGCGGCGTGACGACCTTCATCGAGATCGTTCTCAACCAGGAGCTCGGCGAACCCTTCCGCCGCGACGCCATGAAGAAGCCGGTGGTCGTCGCGGGCGTCTCGCCTGAGGATATGCGCCCGCAGCGGCCCGGCGGCTGAAACCCGGGCGTCTTGGTCGCCTCCGCGCCGGTCCCCGGCGCGGAGCCTATCGTCGTGCGGGCCTGCCATGAACGGGGCAATCTTCAACTCCGCGGCCGCAGCGCTATAATCCCGGCAAATCCATCAATTGCCGGGCTGTAACGCCCGCCTCGCTGCGAGACGGCTGATGAATGCGCCTGTGACCGATATTCCAGAATTTTCCATCGGCAAGCCCGTGCGGCGCTCGGAAGATCCGGCGCTGGTGCAGGGCAAGGGCCGCTATTCCGACGACGTGTCGGTTGAAGGGCAGGCCCATGGCGTGGTGGTGCGCAGCCGTCACGCGCACGGGATCATCAAGTCGATAGACGTTGACGACGCCCGCGCCATGCCCGGCGTGCTGGCGATCTACACGGGCGCTGATCTCGCCGGCTATAGGCCGGCCAAAAGCCCGTTTCCGCTGAAGAGCGACGACGGCTCGCCGATGCGCGGCAACGGCACGATGTTCTTCGCGACGACCAAGGCGCGCTATGTCGGCGATCCCGTGGCGCTCGTCGTCGCGGCGAGCGAGATCGAAGCGCGCGAGGCGGCCGAGGCCGTGATCGTCGACGTCGAGCCGCTGCCGGCCGCGGTCGACGCGCGCGCGGCCGCTGCGCCCGGCGCGCCGCAGGTCTACGATGACGTGCCCGACAATATCGCGCTCGACCATACGCTCGGCGACATGGCGAAGGCGCAAGCGATCATCGCCGGCGCAAAGCATGTCGCGCGGCTGCGCATCGTCGACAACAGGGTGATGGTGGCGGCGATGGAGCCGCGCGCCGCGCTGTTCGAATATGATGCGGCGAGCGAGCAGGTGATCGAGATCGGCAAGCGCGCGGCGTCGCATCTGCTGGAAGCGGCCGTCTCCGATATCGAGTTTTCGCGCGGCGCCTTTTCGGTGGCGGGCACGGACCGTTCCATCGGCGTGATCGAACTCGCCAGGCGCCTGCGCACGGCGACGAGCCTGCCGGAGGATTGCCCTGCCACGCTCGACGTCAGCCACGTGCACAAGGCCTCGCCGTCCGCCTATCCGAACGGCTGCCATGTCGCGGAGGTCGAGGTCGATCCGGAGACCGGCATGGTCGCGGTCGTGCGCTACACGCTGATGAACGATTTCGGCACGGTGGTGAATCCGATGATCGTCGAGGGACAGGGCCACGGCGGCGTGATGCAGGCGATCGGCCAGGCGCTGCTCGAGCGCGTCGTCTTCGATGAGGACGGACAATTGCTCACCGGCTCCTTCACCGACTACGCCATGCCGCGCGCGATGGAGGCGCCGCCCTTCGTCGTGCACAACCGCCCGACGATCACCAGGACCAATCCGCTGGGCGCGAAAGGCTGCGGCGAAGCGGGTTGCGCCGGCGGCCTGCCGTCGGTCGTGAACGCGCTGGTCGATGCGCTGCGCGACCGCGGCGTGACGCATGTGAACATGCCGGCGACGCCGGAAGTCGTGTGGCGGCTGGCGAACGGGATGTGATCTCCGGACCGCGAGCCTTCAGGTTCACGGTCCGAATTCGCAGTTTTGACGAGTTTCGGTGTAAAAGGGCGGCCATGACCGCCCCTTCCGCCATTCCGGCGCCGGAGACCTCTTCGGCCAAGCCCTCGCTTCTGGGCCTGACGCGCGCGCAACTCGCCGAGCATTTGCGCGCGCTCGACCTGCCCGAGCGCGAAATCCGCATGCGCGTCAACCAGTTGTGGAACTGGATCTATTTCCACGGCGTGCGCGATTTCGACGCGATGCTCAACGTCTCGAAGATCTTGCGCGCGAGACTTGCGGACCGTTTCACTCTGGCGCGGCCCGAGGTGGTGAGCGAGCAGGTCTCCACCGACGGCACGCGCAAATGGCTGATCCGGATGCCGCCGACGCATAGGCCCGAAAAGTTGTCCGACTTTTCGGACCAGCCTATGCGCAGAGAATCTCCCGCGGAGATCGAGTGCGTCTACATCCCCGAGGCCGATCGCGGCACGCTGTGCGTGTCGAGCCAGGTCGGCTGCACGCTCACCTGCACCTTCTGCCACACGGGCACGCAGAAGCTGGTGCGCAACCTGACGACGCCGGAGATCGTCGCGCAGCTCGTCGTGGCGCGTGAAAAGCTCGGCGATTTTCCGGGCCTGACGCCGCCCGACGACGGCATCGTGCCGGCAGGCGAGGGCGTGCGCGCGATCTCCAATGTCGTGTTCATGGGCATGGGCGAGCCGCTCTACAATCTCGACAATGTCTGCGACGCGCTCGCCATCATGTCGGACGGCGACGGCCTGTCGCTGTCGAAGCGGCGCATCACCGTGTCGACCTCCGGCGTCGTCCCGCAGATCGGTTCGCTCGGCGAGCGTTCCGGCGCGATGCTGGCGATCTCGCTGCACGCGGTGCGCGACGATTTGCGCGACAGACTGGTGCCGCTCAACAAGAAATACGACATCGCCGAATTGTTGCAGGCCTGCCGCGACTATCCCGGCGCCTCGAACGCGCGGCGCATCACTTTCGAATATGTGATGCTCAAGGGCGTGAACGACACGGACGCCGACGCGCGCGAACTGGTGCGGCTGCTCAAGGGCATTCCCGCCAAGATCAATCTCATCCCGTTCAATCCCTGGCCCGGCGCGCCTTACGAATGCTCGGACTGGGGACGCATCGAGAAATTTTCCGACATCGTGTTCAACGCGGGCTATGCCAGCCCGGTGCGCACGCCGCGCGGCCGCGACATTCTGGCGGCCTGCGGGCAGTTGAAGAGCGAGACGGAAAAGCTGCGCGCGCGGGCGAGGCTGGCGGCGGAGTAGAATGGTCATTCCCGCGAAAGCGGGAATCCAGAACCGCGCATCGCATCCCACAACATTTGCTTCTGCGATTCCCGATCGCTTGCTGCGCAGGCGTCGGGAATGACGCTCAGCCGCGCCGCATCACCCGCCCCGCAGCGAGCGACGCCAGCGCGGCCAGCGCCGCCGAGATGAAGATGCTCGCGTTGGCCAGCGACAGGCCGAGAATGCGCAGGCTCACTTCGTCGCAACGCACGACCTTGATCTGCTGCAATTGCTTCATGAAGTCGGCGGCGTCGCCTGCGCCCTGATAGGCGCCGGTGCAATCGGCGGGGCCCGGCCACCATTTGAACTCGACGCCGGAATGATAGGCGGACAGCACGGCGTTGGCGACGAAGGCGAGCGCGATCAACGCGAACAGGAAACGCGCGCCACGCCCGTTGACGCCGGCCGAGAACCACGCGGCGAGCGCCAGCGGCAGGGCGAGATAATAGGCGTAGCGCTGCTTCAGGCAGAGCTCGCACGGCGCATAGCCCATGCCTTGCAGCGCCCATGCGCCGGCGAGCGTCGCGGCCGCGACGGCGAAGATCAGCAGCGCGATGGCGCGCGCGTCGAGACGCTGGAGCATCAGCACGCGCCTCCGCCGCCCATTTTCGAGACCACCCAGAAGCCGAAGACGATCATGGCGAGGATCAAGATCATGAAGGTGGCGAAATGACGGTCGAGCGCCTTCTTGATGGGGTCGCCGAAGCGGTTGAGGATGCCGGCGAGAATGAAGAAGCGCGCGCCGCGCGTCAGCAGCGACAGCGCGACGAACAGGAAGAGATTGTAGCCCGCAAAGCCGCTGACGATGGTGACGAGCTTGTAGGGGATGGGGGTGAGCCCCTTCAGCAGGATGATGAGCCAGCCGTACTTGTCGTAGCAGGCGCGCAGCACCAGCGCCTTCTCGTCGTAGCCGTAGAAGTGGATCAGCCACTTGCCGACGCTCTCGTAGAGGACGGAGCCGATGAGATAGCCGAGCACGCCGCCCGCCACCGAGGCGATGGTGCAGATGCCGGCGTAGTGCCAGGCGCGCTTCGGCTGCGCCAGGGACATGGGCACGAGGATGAGGTCCGGCGGCAGCGGGAAGAACGAGCTTTCGGCGAAGGCGATGATGCCGAGCGCCCAGGTCGCGCGGGGCGAATCGGCGAGCGAGAGCGTCCAGGCGTAGAGCTTCTTGAACATCGATCCTCGGGGTCGGGGTCCGAAGGGCGCGACGGCGCCGGATGAGGGGAAGGACGCGAAAACCGCCGCGCCGCGAAGGCCTGGCCGCGCCCCGAGCGCGACGCGACTCGCTGGCCGGAATAGCATCGCGCAGGCCTTTAGGCCAGTTGCGGAAGCGCGGTTGACGGGCGCCCGCGCGCCGCTATGATCCGCGCGCTTTCCGGACCCCGGAAACGCCCCTGTGGCGGAATTGGTAGACGCGCTCGACTCAAAATCGAGTTCCGCAAGGAGTGCTGGTTCGATCCCGGCCAGGGGCACCATTCATCCGTCCAGGGCGCCAATGCGCTGTATCCGAACGGCATGTCGCAGCTCGGCGCGCGGGGCGGGGCCGCGCCGCGCGGCGATCTCAGAGAGAGTTCAGAAAGCGGATCAGCGCATCTCGTTCCGCGCGCGACATCGCGCGGAAGAGGTCCGACGCGTGCTGCGCCTCGCCGCCGTGCCAGAGGATCGCCTCGACCAGATTGCGGGCGCGGCCGTCGTGCAGGTAGTTCGCGCCGTCGCCGTTTTTGCCGGCAAGGCCCAGCCCCCAGAGGGGCGCGGTGCGCCAGTCGCGCGGGCCGGCCGCGAAATCCTCGCGGCCGTCGGACAGGCCGTCGCCGAGGTCGTGAAGGGCGAGATCCGTGTAGGGCGCAATCGTCGTTCCATCGTCCAGCGGCAGGCTTTCGCGATGGCACGAGGCGCAGCCCGCCGATCTGAACAGCGCCTCGCCGGCGCGCGCCTCCGGCGTGTCGGCGACGCGGCGCGAGGGCGGCGCCAGCGCCTCGATATAGAGCGTGACCGCGGAAAGCTGCAGGTCTGAAAGTTCGGGCGCGCTCCTGCCGGCGATTGCGGCGCGACACTCGGTTTGCGCGGCCGTGCAGGTTTCTGTCGGGAACAGCGACGAGGTAATCCCGAGGTCCTCGACGAAGGCGTTGGCGTTCTGCTGGCGAAGGCTCGGCTGGTTGGCCTTCAGGCCGAAACGGCCGAGCGTTTTCCGGCGGCCTTCGACGCTCCAGACCGCGTTGAGGCGACCGCCGTTTTCAGCCGCGATCGCCCGCAGCGCGCTTTCCGGCACGCGCGCCAGCAGGCCGAGCCCGAAGACCGGGGGCGCATTGCGAACGGATATTTTCGTCGCCGTGTCGATCGGCCCATAGCCGAGGCTTCGGAAGGCGACCTTCGGCTTGCGCAGTTCGACGCGCTCGCCGTCCGCGAAGCGATCTTCGGCCGCTTCGTATTCGAAATACGCCCACCCCTCGCCGCGCGCGCCCTGGACGCCTTCGGGATTGAGCTGGCCGCCGTAGACGGGATGCGGGATCGGCCCGCCATGCGCGTCATGCCCGTCGAGGCTGAGCCGCACCACCATGTGGCGAAGGTTCTCGGCGCCGTCGGGCGCTGGCGCCGCGCCCGTTCTTCATGTGACACGCGATGCAGGAGAGCCGGTTGTAGAGCGGGCCGACGCCCTGTCTCTCGGGATTGTCGATCGAGGGCGCGACGCTCCAGGGCTGGTTGAAGAGCGAACGTCCCTGCTCGAACAGGCGGCGGGTCTCGCCGGTCGGTTGCGTCAACGGCGTGGCGAAAGCGTCGGCGAACGATGCAGGCAGACGTTGCGCGCTCGCGTTCGTGCAGGCAAGGGTCGCGACAAAAGCGAGCGCAAGCCTCACGGCCGCGACCCGAGAAGCGCGGCGGCCTCTTGCCGGGCCGCTGCGATCGCCGCACGCCACGCCGCGAGCGTCGCGGGATCGGCGTCCTCGCGCGATCCCGTCGCGGCGCGTCCGAACTGGCGAAGAAATTCGGGTTTCGTCGCCTCGGAATCGGCGACGGGCGTGTAGCCCAGGCGCTCGCGCGCCCGTTTCAGGCGATCGCGGATTTCGGGCGCGGCGTTCGGGCCGGCGGCCGCTTCGGCCGCCTGCAAGGCGCGCCAGAGCTTGCGATCCTCGTCGTTCCGTTCGACCACGGCGATATCGAACAGCGCGGCGACGAGCCTTCGACGCAGGCGCGCGAGGTCGGAGTCGAATGCATAGTAAGCCGCCGGATTGTCGAAGGGATTGACCATGTAGTCGGGCATGTCGGCGTAGGCGTCCGGCCGCACCGCATGGCGCCCGATATCGCGATGCATCGCGAGCTTCTGGCCGTCGCGCGACAGCAGAAAATCGACGAACGCGCGCGCGGCCTGCGGATGCGGGGCGTCCGCGAGAACCGCCACATGCGCCGGCCCGAACGCGGTTCGGCTCGGGTAGACCATGCGCACCGGCCGACCGTTGGCCGCCGCGCTGATTGCGAGGAAATCGATGGTCAGGGCGGCGGCGGCAGAGCCTTCGCCGACGCTGGCGACCGGCCCGCCGCTGCTCGACGCGAAGCCGGCGTTGGCTGCGATCTCGCCGATCAGGGCCCAGCCCGGAGACCAGCCCTCGGACTGCAGGATTATGTCGTAGAGAACGGGCGAGAAGCCGACGCGGCTGGCGATCGGCATCGAAACGAGATCGGCGAAACCCGGCGCGGCGAGATCGCGCCAGGTGGAGGGCGGGGCGAGATTCCTGGCCCGCAGCGCCTCGGGGTTCACGGCGACGCCATAGCCGGCGATCTCGGTTGCTTCGTAACGGTTCTGCGGGTCCGAAAGCATCTGCGCGCCGACCTTGCCCGGCAACGCCGTGCGGTCGACCGTCAGCGGCGCGAACAGGCCGCGGTCTGCGAGGCTCCTGAAATTGTCGAGAGAAGGCGCCCAGTAGACATCGGCGCCGCCGTGATCGGGCCTGGACAATTCGGCGAACGCATCGCGTCCCTGCTTCCAGACGATCTGGACATGCACGCCCGGCGCGACCTTCTCGAACGCCGCCTCAAACCGTGTGGTCAGCTCCTCGGGGTAGGAGGTGACGACGACGACCCGCTCCTCGAGCGCGACCGCGGGGACGGTATGGATCGTCGCCAGGAAAGCCGAGGCGAGGCCGAGGCGTCGCAGGGACCTCGATACAGGCGCTATCAAGTACGTAAACATAGCGAAGATTGAATCCACATGCCGCGCGCATTTTCAAGGATCGCGCCGATATCAGTCATACCCATCTGATAATATGTAGTTATATCGGCTTTTGCGCCGGGTGCCGCCGTCAGGCGGCGTCAACGAGTTTGGAGTTTGAGCATCATACGCTATTTAGTATGACGACATAACGATTGTTGGGTCCGAATGGCGATCGAAGCGCTGATTACATTCAAGGCGGAGAACCTGCCGGGCGTGGGCCGCGAGCGTGTGCGCCTGCTCGAGGCGGTCGCGCGCGAGGGCAGCATTTCCGCAGGCGCGCGCGCCGTGGGCATGACCTACAAGGCCGCCTGGGACGGTCTCGACGCCATGGCGAACCTGTTCGGCAAGCCCCTGCTGGCCGCGCGCGCCGGCGGCAAGGCGGGCGGCGGGGCCGAGCTCACGCCGTTCGGCCGGCGCATCATCGAGGCCTTCCGTCGCATGGAGGCCGAGATGGCCCACGCGCTGCGCTCGATCGAGCCGGGGCTCGCGCAGGAAGGCGTTTCTCCGCTCGATCTCGTGACGGGGCTCCTGATGAAGACAAGCGCGCGCAATGCGCTGCGAGGAACGGTCGCTTCGATCGCAGCGGACTCCCTGAGCGCGGAGGTCGCCGTCGCCGTTTCGCCGGATACGACGATCCATGCGCTCGTCACGCACACGAGCCTCGAGGAATTGGGGCTTTTCGCCGGGCGCGCGGTGACGCTGCTCATCAAGGCGCCGTTCGTCTCGATCGCCACCGGCGACGCGCCGCCGCGGACCTCGGTCCGCAATTGCATTCCCGGCGTCGTCAGCCGCTGCGAAACGGCGGGCGTGTCGGCGGAGGTCGTGCTCGACATCGGCGGCGGCAAGACGCTCGCCTCGACCATCACGGCGCAAAGCGCGCGCGCGCTCGGGCTGGCGCCGGGCAAGAGCGCCTTCGCCCTGTTCGACGCCGGTCACGTCATTCTCGCCATCAACTGAAAATGGAGACGATCTTGAAGCCGCTGCATCTCGCCACGACGCTCGTCGCGCTCGTGCTGTCCACCGCCCTCGCCCGCGCCGATCAGACCGGGGCCGCGGCGACTGCCGCCGCTGGCGCCAAGTCGGCTGCGACCAATGTCGCCGTCGCCGCCAATTTCACCGAGCCCGCGAAAGAGATCGCGACCCTGTTCAAGCAGAAGACCGGATTCGAGGCCGTGCTGAGCTTCGGCGCGTCGGGACAATTCTATACGCAGATCACGCAGGACGCGCCGTTCCAGGTGTTCCTGTCGGCCGACGACAAACGGCCCAAGGACGCGGTGGACGCAGGTCTCGCCGTCGCGGACAGCCGCTTCACCTACGCCATCGGCAAGCTCGTGCTGTGGAGCAAGAGCCTCGATCTCGCCAAGGGCGACGAAGTGTTGAAGGCCAACGCCTTCAACAAGCTCTCGATCGCCAATCCGACGGCCGCGCCCTACGGCGTCGCCGCGATCGAGACGCTGAAGGCCCTGAATGTCCATGCCGCGATCGAGCCGAAGATCGTGCAGGGCAATTCCATCGCGCAGGCGTTCCAGTTCATCGCCACCGGCAATGCCGAGCTCGGCTTCGTCGCGCTGTCGCAGCTCGCCAACGTGAAGGACGGCTCGCGCTGGATGGTGCCGCAGGCGCTGTACAAGCCGATCCGGCAGGACGCCGTGCTTCTGAAGAAGGGCGCCGACGATGCCGCGTCGAAGGCCTTCGTCGCCTTCCTCAGGGGACCCGAGGCGCGCGCCATTGTCGAGAAGTACGGCTACGTGCTGGAATAACGGCTTGGAGGGCGTCGGCGCGCATATCTGGCAACCTGTCCGGCTGTCGCTCGAACTGTCGGCGATCACGACGGTCGCTCTCCTCGTGATCGGAACGCCGCTCGCGTGGTGGCTCGCGCGCTCGCGCGCCTGGTGGAAGGAGGCGGTCGCGGCGGTCGTCGCGCTGCCCATCGTCCTGCCGCCGACCGTTCTCGGCTTCTACCTTCTCATCGCGCTCGGACCGCAGGGCCCGGGCGGCGCGATCGCCAGCCTGTGGGGCGGACGCACGCTCGCCTTCACCTTCGGCGGCCTGGTCATCGCCTCCATCTTCTATTCCATGCCGTTCGTCGTGCAGCCGATCCGCAATTCCTTCGAGGCGATGGGCGACAGGCCGATGGAGGTCGCCGCCACGCTGCGCGCCTCGCCCTGGTCCGCGTTCTGGCGCGTCGCCTTGCCGCTCGCCAGCCCCGGCCTTCTGACCGGCGCCGTGCTCGGCTTCGCGCATACGGTCGGGGAGTTCGGCGTCGTCCTGATGATCGGCGGCAATATCCCCGGCCAGACGCGGGTGCTGTCGACCGCGATCTTCGACTATGTCGAGAATTCGCAATGGCGGGAGGCCAACATTCTCGCCGCCGGCATGGTCATATTCGCATTCGTCGTCATCCTCTCGATGACGTTCATCGAACGCCGCTTCGCGCGGGCGCGCGCATGAGCGACCGGATCGAGGTGAGGTTCCGCGGCAGGCTCGGCGCATTCATGCTCGACGCGCAATTTCACGCGCCCGCGCGCGGCGTCACCGCCCTGTTCGGGCCGTCCGGTTGCGGCAAGACCAGCGTCCTGCGCTGCATCGCCGGCCTGCAGCGGCTCGATGACGGCTATTGCTCCGTCTCGGGAGAAATCTGGCAGGACGGCGAGAAGCTGTTTCTGCCGCCGCATCGCCGGGCGGTCGGCTACGTCTTTCAGGAGGCGAGCCTGTTTCCGCATCTTTCGGTGCGGCGCAATCTTCTGTTCGGCGCCGGTCGCGCCGACGCGCCCGCGCCCATTTCCCTCGACGAGACGGTGGATCTGCTCGGGCTGGAAAAGCTGCTCGAGCGCGCGCCGCACAATCTCTCGGGCGGAGAGCGCCAGCGCGTCGCGATCGGGCGCGCCCTTCTGTCGCAGCCGCGCCTCCTCCTGATGGACGAGCCCCTCTCCGCGCTCGATGCGCTGACGAAGCAGGAAATCCTGCCGTTCCTCGAGCGGCTGCACGATCGGCTGTCGCTTCCCGTCATGTACATCTCGCACGATCTGACGGAAGTCGAGCGGCTCGCCGACCACATGGCGCTGATGGACTCCGGCCGCGTGATAGCGGCCGGCGCGCTGCGGGAACTGCAGACCGATCCGGGCCTGCCGCTCGCCAGGGGACATGACGCGGCCGTGATGCTCGACGCCGTCGTCGAATCCTTCGACGCGGAATACGGCCTCCTGACGCTGTCTGCCTGCGGCGTGCGTTTCCAGGCGCCGGCGCGCGGCGGCGGCCCCGGCGAGCGCCGGCGGCTGCGCATCGTCGCGGGCGACGTCAGTCTGGCGCGCAATCCGCCGGGGCCGTCCTCGATCCTCAATGTCTTTCAGGCGACGATCCGATCGCTCGGACCCTCGGACGACAATCAGGTGCTCGTGGTGCTCAGCCTCGGAGGCGACAATTCCGACGGGCGCCTGCTCGCGCGGATCACGCGACGATCGGCGGAGACGCTGAAGCTCGCAGCGGGCCTTGTGGTCTACGCGCAGGTGAAAGGCGTCGCGCTCGCGCCGCCCGGGCGCGATTCCGCCGGCGGCGTGTAAACGCGAAATACCGCTCCGCCATCCTGCCCCGCGACCTCTGCGCGCGAATATTCTGGAGCCAAGTTAGGCGCTCAGAATCAAAGACATCCATCGGCAACATTGAGCGAGCATAACATTCATCAAGGCGTCAATTGACGTCTGCTCATAGAGGGGCGCATCGACGCAGTCCGAAGTCTTCGAACGTCGAACAGGAATCAAGCGTCGATCGAGATTAGGAGCGCGAAATGAGATCGCTTTTGAAAGCATCCGTGGCGGCTGGCGTATTGGCCGGCTTCGCGGGTATCGCGGCGTCATCGGCCGAGAACCTGCAGGACGTGATGAAGCGGCGAAATCTCACCGACAAGGACATTCTCGCCGCCGCGAAGACCTATACGCCGACCGGCGGGCGCGACGAATTCATCACCTTTTCCTCGGGCGGCCAGTCGGGCCAGGTCATCGTCTACGGCGTGCCCTCGATGCGCATTCTGAAATACATCGCGGTGTTTACGCCCGAGCCGTGGCAGGGCTTCGGCTATGACGACAGAGTCGAAGAAGATTCTCGACCAGGGCAAGATCGACGGCCGCCAGCCGAACTGGGGCGACACGCACCATCCGGCGATCTCCGAGACCCAGGGCAAGCCGGACGGCGAATTCCTGTTCATCAACGACAAGGCCAATCCGCGCGTCGCGGTCATCTCGCTCAAGGATTTCGAGACGCGGCAGATCGTCGTCAATCCGATCATGCAGTCCGAACACGGCGGCACATTCGTCACGCCGAACTCGGAATATGTGATCGAGGCCGCGCAATATCCGGGCGTGCTCGGTCGCGGCTATGCGTCGCTGTCCGACTTCAACGACAAGTTCCGCGGCGCGGTCACCTACTGGAAGTTTGACCGTGCAAAGGGCCTGATCGACGAGGCCAAGTCCTTCTCGATCGAACTGCCGCCCTATACGCAGGATCTGTCGGACGCCGGCAAGGGTCCGTCGGACGGCTGGTCGTTCACCAACTCGTTCTGCGCCGAGCGCTACGTCGGCGGCATCGAATCCGGCAAGCCGCCCTTCGAGGCAGGCTGCTCGGCCAATGACGCGGACTACCTGCACATCATCAACTGGAAGAAGGCGGCCGAACTGGTGGCCGCGGGCAAGGCCACGAAGATCAACGGCCATGACGTGCTGCCGATGAAGACGGCGATCGAGGAAGGCATCCTGTTCCTCATCGCCGAACCCAAGTCGCCGCACGGCGCCGACGTGACGCCGGACGGCAAGTTCATCATCGTCGGCGGCAAGCTCGACACCAACGTGTCGATCTATTCGTGGGAGAAGATCAAGGCTGCGATCGACGCCAAGAAATTCGCGTCGAAGGACGCCTACGGCATCCCCGTGCTCGACATGAAGGAGACGCTGCACAAGCAGGTTCAGCTCGGTCTCGGGCCGCTGCACACGCAGTTCGATTCCAAGCCGTGCATCGCCTACACGTCGCTCTACGTCGACAGCCAGGTCGCCAAGTACGACTATTGCGAAGGCAAGGTGCTCGACAAGCTGTCGGTGCACTACAACATCGGCCATCTGATGGCGATGGAAGGCGAGAGCGCGGCGCCTGCCGGCAAGTATCTCGTCGCGCTCAACAAGCTGGCGATCGACCGCTTCAATCCGGTCGGCCCGCTGCATCCGCAGAACCATCAGCTCATCGACATTTCCGGCGACAAGATGGAACTGCTCTACGACATGCCGCTGCCGCTGGGCGAGCCGCACTACGCGGCCTCGATCGCAGCGAGCAAGCTGCAGCCGATGGTGCGCTACAAATACGGCACCGACAGCCGCACCGAGCAGCCGAGCCCCTTCGCGGTGCGTCCGGGTTCGGAGAAGATCGTGCGCGAACCGGGCAAGGTCGAGGTGTTCGGCACCGCGATCCGCTCGCACTTCACGCCCGAGATCGTCGAGGTCAACGAAGGCGACACCGTCACCTTCCACTGGACCAACGCCGAGCGCGCCGAGGACGAGACGCATGGTTTCGCGGTCTCGACCTATAGCGGCAACCTCAGCCTCGAACCCGGCAAGACGGCGTCCGTGACCTTCAAGGCCGACCGTCCCGGCGCCTTCTCGTACTACTGCACCGAGTTCTGCTCGGCGCTGCATCTCGAGATGGAAGGCTACCTGATGGTCAAGCCGAAGGGCCTGGTCGAGCAGGCGGCGGTCAAGAAGACCGAGGGCGCGGTCTACAGCAAGGCCGACTACGACAAGCAGTACAAGACCAACCTCGATACGCAGGGCGTCATCGAACTCGGTGGTCAAGTACATCCTGTCGACCAACTACAAGGACTTCCCGACTGTCGTCGCGCTGGTGGACGACGCCACCGACCAGCTCAACTTCATGAAGGACGCGCGCGCCAAGGCCGAAGAAGCCGCCAAGAAGGAAGACTGGCAGCAGGGCACCCTCTGGGCGAACCAGTGGTGGCAGTACCAGGTCAAGGCGGCCGACATCGGCCTGCGCGTGAAGACCTACCTCGAAGAGCACGGCGCCAAGACGGCGACGAAGTAAGCGATGCATCGGCGACCGGCGCGCTTTGCGCCGGTCCCTCGCGGCGGGACGAAGAATATTCGTCCCGCCGGCCGCCCCGCCGACGAGCCATGTGCGCGGCGGCGCAAGGACACAGGATATCACTCGACATGATCACGATGCGCACCGCCGTCCTCGGTCTTGCCACGGCGCTCGCCTTCACCGGCGCCGCGTTCGCGCAAGCGCCCGACGGCAAGTCGCTCTATCGCACCAAGAGCTGCATCGCCTGCCACGGCAAGGACGGCGGCAAGGCGATCCAGAACTACCCTGACCTGGCCGGTCAGGACGCGAAATACATGCTGGAGCAGATGAAGACGATCGCCGATGGAACCCGCGTCGGCGGACCGGACCCGCGCGGCTATCCGCGCACGCAGGGCATGAAGGACATCATGCATCTGGTGAACGCCGAGGAGCGCGCGGCCATCGCCGATTTCCTGGCGAGCCAGCCGACGCCGAAGCCGCGCGCGCTCGAGCCCGCGCCAGACGCGGCCCGCCTCGCCGCGGGCAAGGACGCCTACCTGAAAGGCGGCTGCGCGACGTGCCACGGCGCCGACGGCCTCAAGCCGCTGCCGGCGAACCCGCTGCTCGCCGCGCAGAAGCGGGACTACATCGTTTTGCAGATGACCGAGGTCCGTGACGGCGTGCGAAAGGGAGGAAAGATCGCCGGCATGATTCCGTTCGTGAAGAAACTCGACGACCAGAAGATCGGGGCGATCGCGGATTATCTCTCGCAGATCGAGCGACCGGTCAAATGATAAGGCGAGGCGCGTCGCGGCGCGCTACGAACGACGAATGACAGACGGAGAACGGATATGAAACGGTATATTCCCTTGGCTGCGACAGCGCTGCTGATGGCGGCGGGAGTCGCGCTGGCCGCGGGCCCGGCCGTCGACCAGAAGAAATTCGAAGAGAACAAGACGAAGAAGGAATGGATGAGCCAGGGCGGCGAGCGCGAAGAGGCGCTCACCCTCAAGCCGAACAAGGAAAACGGCAAGGACGTCTACGAAGTCTGCTCGGCCTGTCACCAGCCCGAAGGCTGGGGCCTGCCGGACGGCACCTTCCCGCAACTGGCCGGCCAGCATCGCACGGTCATCATCAAGCAGCTCGCCGATATCCGCGACGGGCACCGCGACAATCCGACGATGTATCCCTTCGCGCTGCCCTCGGAAATCGGCGGCACGCAGGCGATCGCCGACGTGTCCGAATACATGGCGGTGCTGAAGATGAATCCGGAGAACGGCGTCGGCAAGGGCGACGATCTCGAACTCGGCGCCAAGCTCTATGCCGACAATTGCGTGCGTTGCCACGGCAAGGGCGGCGAAGGCGACGCGGAAAAATACTATCCGCGCATCCAGGCGCAGCACTATGAGTATCTCGTGCGGCAGTATCGCTGGATCAAGGAAGGCAAGCGCCGCAATTCCAATCCCGAGATGGTCGAGCAGATCAAGAATTTCTCGGATCGGGATACTTTGGCGGTGCTCGACTACGTGTCGCGCCTGAAACCGCCGGCCGACCTCGTCGCGCCGAAGGGCTGGAAAAATCCGGACTTCAAGTAAGGCCGCCAGCGGCCTTGGCCAGACGATGACGATCAGGACGATGCGCGGCCGCTGGCCGCGCGGAACGACGGCGCGCGAGCGCGACGAGGAGCATTGCAATGACTAAACCGCAGCGCCCCAAGACTGCGGCGATGCGCGGCCCGTCGAAGGCGGCGCTCGTGTTTCGCATCGCCGCCGTCGTCGCGGCCATCGCGCTCGGCGCGTCGTTCTTCCAGCCGGCATGGTGGGTGGCGTTGACCGCGCCGAACTATCCCGCGCAGACCTTCCCGGATGGCGTGCGCATCAACTTCCACGTCAACCGCATCTCCAACGGCTGCGAGATTCGCAAGTCGACGGAGGTGGTGGAAAAGGAAGCGCTCGACTGCGTGCACGAAATGGACACGATCAACCATTTCGTCGGCATGTATCCGATCGCGTCCGGCGGCCCGGTCGAGAAACTGATGTCGCCCTTCCTGTTCGCGTTTCTCGGCGTGCTGATCGTCGGCTTCGCGCTGCCGGGGCGGCGTCTCCGACTGGGCTTCATGACGGCGGCTTTCGCCGCGATCGCGATATGGATGTCGGTTGCGCTGTTCACGCCGAACGGCGTGCGGCTGCTCGACAAGGGGTGGATCGTCGGTCTGGTCGACAGCCTCGGCCGCGGCGACGACGAGGGCAAGAACGAGAACCTGCATCCGGTGGTTCGCCAGCTCAAGGAATCGCTGGCCAAGAGCCATATCGGCGATGCGGCGCCGCCGAAGCTCGGCGCCGCCGCGACGAAGGATCAGTTGATCGACCTCTTGAAGGTCGTCTACGACCAGAAGACGCCTCCCAGCCTGACCGATCCCGCGCCCGCATGGACGGGTCGCGGCATCGACGTCATGGCGTGGCATTACGAGGAGAGCCTCGGGCGGTGGTTCAACGAACCGATCAAGAACGGCCGGCTCGTGTCGATCATGCGGACCGTGCTCTACATCGTCTATGCGGCCGTGCTCGTCGCCATGCTCGCGTTTCTCTGGCTCGCGCGCAACGCGCGCTCGCCATTGTTCTACGCCATTGGTCTCGTCCCGCTCATTCTGCCCGTCGCCTTCATCGCGGAATATGCCGGCTGGCTCTGGTGGTACGGCCACAGCCTCAACGCCATGGGCGCCTTCACGCTGAAGCCGTTCATGCCGACCGTGTTCGGCGACGGCAAGGTGGCGCAGTTCACGACGCATTCCTATCCCTCCATCGGATTCGCGCTGATGTGCGTCGTCGGCGCCGCCATGGCGGTGTCGATCCTCGCGCGCCGCGCCGCGCCGGACGCGCGGAGAGACTGACACATGCGCGCGCGGGCCCGATTGCTGAACTGGGCGAGAGCAGGCGTTCTGCTCCTGTCCGGCGCGGCGGTGGCAGGGCTCGTCGCTTTCGCCTTCGGCCGACTGGCCTCGACCTATGGCGTCTATGACCTCACCCGCGATGCGGGCTTTGCCGATCATCATCCGCCGCCGCCCGACCCGCGCTCGGAGGAAGAGATGGAGAGCCTCCGCAGATTTCCCTCGGGCGCGATCGCACTGCAGCCCTTGATCGACGCGACGCCGAGCGGCGGCGTGCTGCATCTCGAGCCCGGCGTCTATGCAGCGCCCGGCCTCGTCAACCGGCCCATGCGCGTCGAGGGCGCGCGCGGCGCGATCGTCGACGGCGGCGGCGTCGGCTCGATCCTCACCGTGACCGCCAACGACGCCCAGGTGATCGGCCTCACGCTGCGCAATTCCGGCGAACGGCACGAGTTGACCAATTCCGCGGTCAGGTTGCGCGCCGCGCGCGGCGTCTATCGCGACAACACGATCGAGAATTGCCTGTTCGGGTTCGATCTCAAGCAGGCGGACATGAACATCATCCGCCGCAACAGGATTTCCTCGAAATCATTGCCGGAGGCGCTGCGCGGCGATTCCATCCGCATCTGGTATTCCAACGGCAATCGCATCGAGGACAACGATATCGAGCGCGTGCGCGACACCGTCGTCTGGTACTCCAGGGAGAACGTCATAGCCGGCAATCGCGTGCGCGACAGCCGCTACGGCGCGCATCTCATGTACTCGCATCACAACCGGCTGACGAACAACCATTTCCAGTCGAACACTGTCGGCATGTTCCTCATGTACGCCAACGACAACACGATCGCCGACAATGTCGTGCGCAACAGCCAGGGCCCGTCCGGCATCGGCATCGGCTTCAAGGAATCCTCGCGCGTGCGCGTCGAGCACAACGATGTCACGGCGAGCGCGCGCGGCGTGTATCTCGACGCCTCGCCTGACGATCCCGACGGCCCGAACGTCTTCTCGGAAAACAGGCTGGCCTACAACGGCGTCGCCGTCGCCTTCCATTCGACCGGGGAAGGCAGCGAATTCGGCGCCAATTCCTTCATCGGCAACCATACGGTCGCGACTTTCGGCGGCGGCGGCTCGATCGAGCGCAATCGCTGGAAAGGCAATTACTGGGGCGAATACGACGGATTCGATCGCGATCGCGACGGCGTGGGCGACACGCCCTATCGCGTGTGGAGCTGGGCGGACAGGCTGTGGATGGACGTGGCCGACGCGCAATTCTTTCGCTCCGCGCCCTCGCTGGAATTGATCGATCTCGTCGAGCGCCTGGGCGCGCTCACCGAGCCGCGGCTCCTGCTGAGCGACGCCGCGCCGCGCATCGCGCCCGTTCCGCAAGCCGGCGCGCGTGTCGATACGAAGGGACTGCCGCAATGAGCGAGAACGCGCCTGAAGCCGGCGGCGCGCCGCGTTCGCGCCGCGTCGACGAGGAGCGTCGGCGATTGCTGCGCTCCGTCGCCGTCGGCGGCGTCGTCGCCTGCGCGTCGCTGCTCGGCCTTGCCGGACACAAGATGGCCAAGGCGGAACCGCGCCTGCGGCCGCCCGGCGCGCTGGACGAGGAGGATTTCCTCGCCGCCTGCATCAAGTGCGGCCAGTGCGTGCAGGTGTGCCCGGTCGACGCCATCAGGCTCGGCGACATCGACCAGCTTCTCGGCAACGGCGTTCCCTATATCGTCGCGCGGGCGCAGGCCTGCGACTTCTCCTGCGACGCCACGCAATGCGTGCTCGCCTGTCCCACAGGCGCCCTCAGCCACCTTCTCGACAAGAAGGAGCAAAGCCGCATGGGCGTCGCCAAACTCGCCGCGCCCGACGCCTGCCTTGCGCGCAAGGGCGAGGGCTTCAGAGGACTCGCGCGGGGCGGGAGTTTCAAGGGCCGACTTCGCTATGCCGAGCAGGATCGCTGGAAGCCGCAGCCGGTGGCCGACCACGAATACGATCTGTCGCTCTGCGATCTCTGCGTGCGCCATTGCCCGATCGAGAACGCGATCGCGCTCGAACCCATGTCGGACGACCGGCGGGACGCGCGCCGCACGCCGGTGGTCAAGGACGCCTGCGTCGGCTGCGGCGTCTGCGAGATGATGTGCCCGGTCGAGCCTGTCGCCATCCGCGTCGACGTGCGCGCCACGGGCCGCGAGATCAAGGGGCGCGGGGCATGATCGCGCGCCTCCTGCAACGTAAGGTCCGCGACCTCGCGCTGATGTTCGGCGCCGCGCCGAAGCGGCCGGCGCCGGAGGAGATCAGCGCGGACGCGCTCGAGCTTCTCGCCTTCAAGAAGACGCCGGAGGAGCGCAAGAAGCGCAAGGCGGCAATCGCGGAAGAGCGTTCGGCCAAGCCCGGTTTCCCGAAATGGCGGGCGATGCGCTGGGCGTCTTTGTTCATCGTCAACGGCTTCTTCGTTCTCTCCTACTGGCTCGATCTGCAGCTCGTCGAGGGGGCGCTGACTGCCTCGCGCATATTCGGTTTCCATTTCGCGGATCTGAATTCGGCGCTGCAACTGATGCTGGCGCACAAGCACGTGGTCCTCAACCTCGTCATCGGCGTCACAACTGTCCTCTTGCTCTACGCCATCATCGGCGGCCGCAATTTCTGCTCGTGGGCGTGTCCCTATCATTTCGTGTCCGAACTCGCGGAGATGCTGCACCTGAAGCTCGCCGAAAAGCGGTGGGTGAAGGATCACGAACTCGACCGCCGCCTGCGCATCGTCATGTTCGTCGTCTTCGCGATCCTCGCCTTCGTCACGAGCTATCCGCTGTTCGAATGGATTTCGCCGGTCGGCATTCTTTCGCGCGCCCTCGTCTATGGCACGTCGCTGAGCCTCGTCTGGATCGCGGCGCTGCTGCTGGTCGAAATCTTCTGGTCGCGGCGCTTCTGGTGCCGCTACGTCTGCCCGATCGGCCTCGGCTACGGCCTTGCCGGCGTCTCGGCGCCGGTGCGCGTGATGTACGACGCCAACAAATGCCTGCACGAGGGCAAGTGCCGGCAGGTCTGCCTCGTGCCGCACGTGCTCGACATGACCAAGCTCGGCTACGCGCGCGACGTGACGACGCCGATCGGGGCCGATTGCACGCGCTGCGCCATGTGCCTCGACGTCTGCCCGACCGGCGCGCTAACATTCGATATTCTCGGCGTGACGCGCAAACAGGTGGAAGAAGAGCCGGAGGAAGCGCCGGAATGATCGAGATCGAGGGCCTGACGAAGAACTTCGGCGCCGCGAGGGTCCTCGACGGGTTGACGCTCGCCGCGCCGTCGGGTCAGCGCATCGCGCTCGTCGGCTCGAACGGCGCGGGCAAGACCAGCCTCTTTCGTTGCCTGCTCGGCGAATACACATATGCGGGCCGGATCGGCGTCGACGGCCTCGATCCGCGTCGCGACCGCGCAAGGCTGCTGCGCACGATCGGCTTCGTGCCGCAGATCGCGCCGCGCCTCGAAATGCCGGTCGGCGCCTTCGTGCGCTATGTCGCGGAAGTCTCGGGCACGACGGTCGCGGCGATCGAAAGGGTCGCCGAGGTTCTCGGGCTCGCTCTCGCGCCGATCCGCAATCGCGCCTTCGTGCGCCTTTCCGGCGGCATGAAGCAGAAGTTGATGATCGCGCTCGCGCTCGGGCGTCCGACCCGTCTGCTCATTCTGGACGAACCCGCCGCCAATCTCGACCCGGCGGCGCGCGCCGCATTCTTCGGGCTGCTCGCCGAGCGCGAGCGTTCGACCGCGATGATCGTATCGAGCCATCGCATCGACGAGATCGCGCCGCTGGTCGATCGCGTCGTCGAACTGGAATCCGGGCGCATCGTGCTCGACGACACGGTCGCCGACGCGGGCGCGCTCGGCTCGAGTTTCGTCGCGCGCATCGAGACGACGCGGCGGGAAGAGAGTTTCGCGCGCGCGGCGAGCGAATGGGGGCTGGTCGAGGGATCGCCGCGCGTCTGGACGGGCGTCATCGCCGGGCCGGACCGTCTGCGATTTCTCGGTTTCGCCGCGCGCCACGCCGGTCTGGCGGCAGGCATCGAATTGCGCGAGCAGAACGTCGAAGGAGCGCGTCATGACGTTGCGCGGCCTTGACATGAACGCGCGCCCGAGCCGGCGGACCGTGATGGGCTTCGGGCTCGGCGTCTGCTCAGTCGCGCTCGCGGGATGCGGCGACAAGGCGCCCGCGCCGCGCGCCGTGCGGCTCGGTCGCGAGACGTGCCAGAATTGCGGCATGATCATTTCCGATGCGCGCTGGTGCGCCGAAATCTGGGACCGCGAATACAGCCGTGTGCGCGTCTACGACGATTTCGGCTGCGCCATCCTCGACGCCGCCGCGCGCAAGGAGCTCGACCGCGCCGATCTCATGGTCTGGGCGGCCGACGAGACGGAGCCTGCGCGCTGGCTCGATGCGCATACCGCGCATTTCCGCGCCGGCGTCTCAACGCCCATGGGCTACGGCTTTGCGGCGGGGCCGCAGGCCGGCCATGCGCTCGGCTATGCGGAAGTCGTCGCCGCCGTGCGCGCGCGCGCGCTCTGCGACACGCCGACGAAGGACACGTGATGCGCGCGCCCGATATGCATACGGCGATCGATGTCGGCTCGGGCTTCGGCGCGACCTTCCGCCTGGAGATCGCGCAGGCGCTGCGCGCGAAATGGTTTGCGAGTTACGCGCTCGTGTTCTTCGGCCTCGTCGGCGTGCTGCTCGTCTTCGGCCTCACGGAAAGCCGCGTGCTCGGGTTCACCGGCCTGTCGCGCACGCTCGTCGCCTATATCCAGCTCACCATGGCGATCCTGCCGATCTTCGTGCTCATCACCACGGTGCGCGCTCTGACCGGCGACCGCGAAGCCGGCGTTTTCGAATATGTTCTGGGCCTGCCGGTGCAAGTGGGGGCGTGGTATGCGGGCCGCTTCTGCGCGCGCTTCGTGCTCGCCGCCGCGCCGGTCCTCGGCGCGCTTCTGGCCGCGGTTATTTATGGGGCGGCGCGCGGCGTCGCGGTGCCGTGGGAGCAGCTCGGCTTCGACATCGGCATGTTGCTCGCCATGATCCTCGCCTTCGTCGGCCTCGGCTTCTTCATCGCCTCGGTCTCGGCCACCGTCGACATGGCGCAGACGGCGGCGTTCCTGCTGTGGCTCGTGCTGATCCTCGGCCTCGATCTTCTGCTGCTGGGCGTGCTGATCCGCGACCGCATGCCCATCGAGGGCGTGGTGGCGATCGCGCTGCTCAATCCCCTGCAGGTGTTCCGCATCGGCTCGATGGTGCTGTTCGACCCGCAGCTCATCCTTCTCGGCTCGACCGCCTACGCCGTGTTCGACGTCTTCGGGCGCACGGGCTTCATGGTGTGGTCGCTCGCCTATCCAGCCTTGCTCGGGATCGGCGCCGCTCTTGCCGGCTATTTCGTGTTCAGGCGCGGAGATCTCCTGTGAGCATGGCGGCGCGCGCAATGTTGCGCGCTGCGCTTCTGGCGCTGTTCGCGCTCGTGGCCGGCGTGGCGACCGCCGCCGAATTCACGCCGTCCACGCCCGCGCCGATGAATTTCGCCGTGCAGGATCGTGATGGCGGCGTGCACAAGGGCGAAGAGTTTCGCGCGCGCGTCACGCTCGTTCATTTCTGGGCGACATGGTGCCTGCCGTGCCGCGAGGAACTGCCGGCGCTCAAATCCCTGCAGGAAGACATGCGCGACGTGCGCGTGGTGACGATTTCCATCGACCGGCTCGGCTGGCCGGCGATCGACCGCACCGTGGAAGCGCTCGCCGTGCGCGACCTGACCGTTTTCCATGACGTCGATCGCGTGGCGGCGAAGGCGCTTGGCGTCGACGCCTTGCCGACGACCATCGTCATGGATGCGGAAGGCCGCGAGGTCGCCCGCCTGCGCGGACAAGGCGACTGGCGCGAGCCGGCGATGCGTCGCGCCATCCTTTCCTACGCGGCGCGATAAGGTCAGGCGCCCGGCTTGCGGGCGCTGTGGACGGCGGCGATGCCGAAGGAATAGTTGCGCCAGTCGACGCCGACGAGACCGGCGGCTTCGATCATCGCGGCGAATTCCTGCTGGTTCGGGAAGCGCCGGATGGATTCCACGAGATAGTCGTAGGCCTCGCGCCGCCCCGAGACGAGCGCGCCGAGAGCGGGGATCGCCGTGCGCGACCAAAGTCCGTAGAACGGCCGCAGCCACGGCGCCGGCGTCGAGAACTCGAGGCACAGGAAGCGGCCGCCGGGCTTCAACACGCGCGCGATCTCGGCCAGCGCGTCTTCGACGCGCGTGACGTTGCGGATGCCGAAGGCGACGGTCAGGAGATCGACGGAATTGTCGGCGAAGGGCAGGCTTTCGCCCTCCGCCGCGATCCAGCGGACGCCCCGCGCGCCTGCGCGTCGGCGGCCGACCGCCATCATCTCGGCGGAGGGATCGACGACCGCGACCTGCGCGCCGCGTCGCGCCAGCGCGATGGCGATATCGCCGGTGCCTCCAGCCAGATCGACCGCGAACCGACCGGGCGCGGCGCCGGCGAGATCGACAAAACCCGCCTTCCACAAGCGATGCACGCCCATGCTCATGAGATCGTTCATGAGGTCGTAACGCGGCGCGACCTCGCGAAAGGTCCGGCGGATCAGGTCGCGCCGTTCGTCCGCGGTCACCTCGGCGGCGCCGAAGGTTCGCGACAGTCTTTCGCTCTCGTTCATGTCAGTGCGACAGCATGCTCGCACGGATGCGTTTGGCGAGCCCCGCCCCGTCGAGGTCATGCGGATATTTGCCGACGAGCGCGCCCGAGGGGTCGACGAGGAAGATGCTCGCGGTATGGTCGATCAGGTAGGAGTCGCGCTCCTTCATTTCGACGCGCTTGTAGGTGACGCGCCATTCCTTCGTCAGGCGCGCGAGCTGCTCGGCGTTCGGCGTCAGTCCGATCAAGCGCGGACCGAAGAAGGCGACGTAGTCGGCCACCGCTTTCGGCGTGTCGCGTTCGGGATCGAGCGTGACGAACACGGGCGTGATGCGCTCGCCGATCGGGCCGAGTTCGCCGAGCGCCAGCGTCATGCTCTGCAGCGACATCGGGCACACGTCCGGGCAGCGCGTGTAGCCGAAATAGACCAGCCGCCAACCCTGGATATCGCCGGGCGCGGCTTCGCGGCCGTCATGCCTCATGCCGTAGAGGTCGGCGGCGGTGACGCTGCCCGAGATGATCGCGGCGGCCGCGCCGAGGGAAATCGCCATGGCCTTGCGCCGGTCGAGACTTGTTTTTGGCGGCGGGCGCACGTTTGAAAATCTCCAGCCGGTTCGCACGACCGACCGGGTCACCAGACGCTTCGGCGCCTTTCGCTGCCTTGACATTCGGCAAGCTGAACCCTGCCGCCGATCAGTTTGCGCCCGGGGTTTCGGCGGGCGCTGCGTCCTTGCTTCGGCGCCAGCCGATCAGCGGCGCGGCGAAGGCCAGCAGCATCGGGTAAGGCGCGAGCGCGGGATCGACGGCGGCGAGAGCGACTGCCGCGAGGCCCAGAACGACAGGGATCACGGCGGCCTGAAGAGCTCGATTGCTCACGTCGCGCCCCAGCGCGATGAACCACAGCAGCATGTTGAGCGCCGCGATCAGCGTCATGTGGCCGAAGTAGAGGGTGGCGACCGGCGAATTCAGACGATGGGCGCCGTAAAGGCCGTTGGTGGCGGGAAGCGCGACGATGCTCATGAGAAAGAGCAGGTTGAGCGTGACGACCGCGCGGCTTGCATAGGGCGCGCGCTGGAGCCTGCGGTGATGGCTGATCCAGAACACGCCGGCGATCATGAAGCTGAGCGCGAGCGCGATCAGTGGGCGCAGGTAGGCGTCGGCCAGCGTCGACCAGCTCGGCGCAGTCGCGAAGCTCGCGCCGCGCGGCAGATCGTAGGCGAGCAGCGTCATGGCGACGCCGAACACGGTGTTGCTCAATTGTTCGAGACGTCGCATCTCGAACAGGTTGCTCTGGTCCGTCATGCCGCCCTCTGTGAGATGACAGGCTAACTAACCGCGGGCGGCCTTCAGCTCCATCCGGGCGCCGAGACGCATCATCATGCCGTCCGTCGAAACCGAGCACAGGCGAAAACCCTTGGCGGCGACTTCCTTCGCGCGCTTGCCGGTCATGCAGAAGGCGCCGGCGACCTTGCTCTTGGCCTTGCAGCGCGCGGCGATATGGTCGAGCGCCTTGTCGACTTCCGGATGGCCCGCGTCGACCACCGCGCCCTTGGTCAGGGCGATCGAGAGATCGGAAGGGCCGACGAAGACGCCGTCGATGCCGGGGACATCGAGGATCGAATCCAGGGCGTCGAGCGCTTCGCGCGTCTCGATCATGGCGATGGCGAGGTGCAGGTCGTTGGCCTGGTGGAAATAGGCTTCGCCCTCGTGGCCGGCGAGACCGAAGGCGCGATGCGGCCCCCAACTGCGCTCGCCAACGGGGGGAAATTTCGTGAAGCTGGCGAAGCGCCGCGCATCGGCCTCGCTGTTGATCATCGGCGCGACGATGGCCGCCGCGCCGGCGTCGAGCAGGCGCGAGGCGGTGGCGAAATCGCCGACGGGAATGCGCGCGATCGCCGGCTTGCCGGCAAGGCCGACCAGCGCGATCGCCTGCACCGTCGTGGTGAAATCGACGGAGCCGTGCTGCATGTCGATCAGCGCCGCGTCGAAATCCTCGCGCGCCGTCGCCTCGGCGATGGCGGCGTCGTTGGTTCCGCACCACGACATGAACATGGTCTCGCCAGCGCGCAGACGGCGGGACAAGTGCGCGAGCGGCGCGCTTGCAGTCATTGTTGCCTCCCGGAATCGTTATCCTGACATGCTAGATCAGCATGCGCGCGAGCGGAACCGCCGAACGCGGAAAAGGCATGCGCCGCATGTCAGGCCTGCGCGAGCGCGTTCAATTCAGGGTAATGCCGCACGAATACGCCGCTCTCCGGGCGCTCCAGTCCCGCCACCAGCGCGCGCGCCACGGTCGCGCCTGCAATCGGCCGGTATTTTGCGAGGCCGCCGACGAGGAACGGCGACAGCGCCTGCGAGATCGGGACCGCGAGGCCCTCGCCGGGACGATGTTCGGCGCGCGCGCCGATCAGGAAGCTCGGGCGGGCGATCTCGACACGGTCGAAACCCGCGCCCAGCACGGCGGCCTCCGCCTCTCCCTTGGTGCGCAGGTAGAAATTGCGCGACGCCGCGTCCGCGCCGACCGATGTGACGAGCCCGAATTTTCGCGCGCCGGCTGCGATCCCCAGCCGCGCAAAGCCTGCGACATAGTCGCGGTCGACTTTCGCGAACGCGGCCTGCGAGCCGGCGATGCGGATGGTCGTGCCGAGCGCGCTGAGAAAGGCTTTTGGCGCGGCTTTCTTCAGCCGGTCGGCGAGCGGCGAAAGGTCGTCGAAGTCGGCCCTGATCGCTTCCAGCCCTTCGCGTGGGAAAACCTTGGCGGGGTCGCGCACGAGCGCGATCACGCGCCAGCCGCGCGCGAGGGCAGCCTCGATGGCGGCCGCCCCGATCAGGCCCGTGGCGCCGGCGATGACCATCAGATCGCTCATGTCAGGCCCTCCCGCGGCATGACCCGGGCGCCGCCCGGCGCAAGCACGGGCTCGGCCGGCAGCGGCAGCGGCCGTCGCGCCAGACGCCGCAGGCCGACCGGGCGGTACAATTGCTTGGTCGCCTCGACCATCAGCACGCCAGCGCCCGGCAGCGAGAGGCGCGCGCCGATGCGCTCGAGAACGGGCGCGAGCCGCAGCAGGAAGCGCCGCTGGAAGGGCGCCCCGTACAGCGCCTCGCCCCAGTGGATCGGCGAGAACATGGTCTCGCGCATCAGATCCCGCAATTGCCCGCGCGAAAAAGGCTGGCCGTGGCCGAAGGGCGTGGTGTCGACGCGCGACCACAGGCCGCCGCGATTGGGCGCGATCAGGATCATGCGGCCGCCGGGGGTGAGGATGCGCCAGACCTCGGCGAGCAGTTCGCGCGCCTGTTCGCTGACCTCCAGCGCATGGACGACCAGCACGCGGTCCATGCAGGAATCGGGAAGCGGCAGCGCCGTGGTCTCGACCAGCGCGGAAGCGGAGGGGCCTGACGTCGGCCAGTTCACCACCCCCTGTTCGGCCGGCATGAAGGCGATGACGCGGACCGCCTCGTCCTGGAATTGCCCGAGGTAGGGCGAGGCATAGCCGATCCCCATGACCGCCATGCCGCCGCACTTGCTCCAGCGCGCCCGGATCGCGTCGTTCAGAAACCGGCGGGTAACCACGCCGAGAGGCGAGGCGTAGAAAGTTCTGAGGTCGACGACGTCGAGGCGCATCGCGCTCTTTTCGCACGTTTTCCTGCGGTGCGGGAGGGTTCGGGCCGCCTTTGTCCGGGCGAGGGGCGGCAAGTCGTTAAAGGAAAGATTACCCGCGCAGGCGAGCATGCCGATGGGGCCAATTTTTCGCTCGGGTGCGCCTTTGGATATTCGGAAAATGGTTCAGCGGCCGCAGTCGACGGCGCCGGCGACGGCGACCCTTGGCGCGGGGCAGGGCGCGGCGGCCGGACATGGGGCGCCGCAGCCGGCGTCCGCGGCTGCGAGCGGCGCAGGGCCCGATCCGCGGACCATTCTCGATTCGATCGGGGAGGTCGTCTACGACTGGGACGTCGTCAGCGATCGCCTCACCTGGGGGCCGAACGCCCTCACCGTGCTCGGCGTCGGCGGCCTCGAGCAGATTTCGAGCGGCCGCGCCTACAGCGAACTCATCACATCCGACAGTCTCGCCTCGCGCTATGCGGCGATCGCCGGATCGACCGCGTCGGATGGCGGCGACGGCGTACCCTACCGCGCGCGCTATGGCATCGGCGTCGGCGGCGGGCGCGTCAAGCAGACGGTCTGGCTCGAGGACACCGGCCGCTGGTTCGGCGGCGCCGACGGCAAGGCGGCGCGCGCGCATGGGCTGATCCGCGTCATCACCAGCCATTACGAGGCCGAGCGCGAGCTCGAATTCCGTTCGCGCTTCGATGCGCTGACCGGCTGCTACAACCGCGCGCACATACTGGACATCGTGACGCGCCACCTGTCGCGCACGCCGGGCCGGCAGACGCATTTCTGCATTCTGCTGGCGAGCCTGGAAAACCTGTTCGTTCTCAACCGCACCTACGGCTACGACGTGGCCGACGAAGTGGTCGCCGGCGTCGCCAAGCGGCTGCGCGGCACGATGCGCGGCCCGGATTCGCTCGGACGCTACGCCGGCGCCAAATTCGCGCTGGTGCTCGACAATTGCGACCGCGACCAGATGATGATCGCCGCGCAGCGTTTCCTCAACGAGACGAGCCGCGAGCCGATCGAGACGAGCGCGGGTCCGATTCCGGTCGCGCTGCGCATCGGCGGCGTCGCCGCGCCGCGCGACGGGCGCACCGCCAATCTGCTGTTCCAGCACGCCGAGGAAGCGCTCGACCTCGCGCGCGCATCCGCCGCGACCCGGCTCATCGCCTTCGAGCCCTCGCTCGCGCGCAACGACACGCGCGTGCAGGCCGCGCGCATGGCCGACGAAATCGTCGGCGCCCTCAACGACGGTCGCGTGGCGCTGGCGCTGCAGCCGATCGTCGATTCCAAGACGCGCCGGCCCGCGTTCAGCGAAGCGCTGATCCGGCTGAGACAGCCCGACGGCTCGATCGTCTCGCCCGGCGCCATCCTGCCGATCGCGGAGAAGGCGGGCCTCGTCCATCTTCTCGACCAGCGCGTGCTCGAACTGGCGGTGGCGCGTCTCCAGGCCGACCCGCAGCTCACGCTATCGGTCAACGTTTCCGGCGCCACGGTTCACGATCCCGACTGGCCCGAGCGCTTCAAGGCGATGATCGCGCAGAACCCGTCGATCGCCGCGCGGCTGATCGTGGAGATCACCGAGACCTGCGCCATCGCCGACGTGGAGGCGACGCACGCCGCCATTTCCTGCGCGCGCTCCCTCGGCGTGCGCGTCGCCATGGACGATTTCGGCGCCGGCCATACGTCGTTCCGCAATCTCAGGCGCCTGCCGTTCGACCTCATCAAGATGGACGGCGCCTTCGTGCAGAACATCGCGCGCTCGCCCGACGATCGCTTCTTCGTGCGCACGCTGATCGACCTCGCCCACCACATGAACCTGCCGGTCGTGGCGGAGTGGGTGGAGGACGCCGAGACCGCGAAACTGCTGACCGAATGGGGCGTCGAATACATGCAGGGCGTGCATTTCGCCGACGCCCGCATCGTCGAGAACGCGCCGCCCGCCGAAGCGGCGGCGGCCTGACGCCGCAATACGTCAGGGCGCGCGCCGCCGCGAGCGAGTTACGTTCTCGTCGAGGCGTTGAGGCGTCGGCGCTTAGAGCGCGTCTCGTTTTCACGCATATCCTTGTCGCAAAAGTCTGCAACTTTTGCGGGATATGCTCTAGGTGCGGTCGGTCGAAAGCCCGTCGATGCGCTTCTGCAGGTCGCCGACCTGCTTGCGCAATTCGTCCAGTTCCTTGCCTTCGGTCGCCTGGCGCGTCGCCTCGCCCGCCGCGCCGGGCACGAACGGATTGAACATGGACAGCGCCTGGCGGAAGATCGCCATGTTCTTTCGGGTCTGATCGTCCATCGCCTGGAACATCTGGCGGGTGGGCTCCGCCAGCGGGCCGCCGCCGAGCGCATTGGTGAACTGGTCGCGGAACTTCTGCTGCTCGCTGGTCAGGCGGTCCAGCGTGAATTCGAGATAGCTCGGCACGAGCGCCTGCATGCTGTCGCCGTAGAAGCGGATGAGCTGCCGCAGGAACGCCACGGGCAGCATGGCCTGGCCGACCTTGCCCTCCTGCTCGAAGATGATCTGGGTGAGGACGGAGCGCGTGATGTCTTCGCTGGTCTTGGCGTCGAATACTTCGAAATCCTCGCCCTTCTTCACCATTTCGGCGAGGTCCTCGAGCGTCACATAGGCCGAGGTTCCCGTATTGTAGAGACGACGGTTGGCGTATTTCTTGATCGTCGTCGGCTTCTTTTCGTTGGCCATTTCGCCCGCCTGTTCAGCCCGCCCGCGCGGCCTTCTCCCCTGCGCCCGGTTCTTGTGCGGTGCGCATGGCCGACGATAGTCCCTTTGCGCGATCTCGCAAGTGCGAATTTGCCTGCAAGGCCTGCAACATAAAGGTCGTAAGACGAATTGACCGGATTGCCGGGAGTCCGCGGTCCTTGACCGGGCCGGCGCCAGGTAGTTGAAAGAAGGTTCGGGCGGAACGGGAGCCGGCGCGACTCGCGCAAGAATGGCCGACCCGGCCCGAAGGAGGTCTAGATGTCCAAAGACGTAGTCATCGTATCCGCCGCGCGTACGCCCGTCGGCTCATTCAACGGCGCGTTCGGCTCGATGCAGGCGCAGGAACTCGGCGCGATCGCCATCAAGGCGGCGCTTGAGCGCGCGAAGGTTTCCGCGGAAGACGTGGACGAAGTCATTCTCGGCCAGATTCTGGCTGGCGGCGGCGGCCAGAACCCGGCGCGCCAGGCCGCGATCAATTCCGGCATTCCGCAGGAAAAGACCGCGTGGGGCCTCAACCAGCTCTGCGGCTCGGGCCTGCGCACGGTCGCCATCGGCATGCAGCAGATCGCCAACGGCGACGCCAAGGTGATCGTGGCCGGCGGCATGGAATCCATGTCGATGTCGCCGCACCTCGCCTACATGCGCGCGGGGACGAAGATGGGCGACATCAAGTTCCTGGACTCGATGCTCAAGGACGGCCTGTTCGACGCCTTCCACGGCTACCACATGGGCGTGACGGCGGAGAACGTCGCGGCGCAGTGGCAGATCAGCCGCGACGAGCAGGACAAGTTCGCCGTCGGCTCGCAGAACAAGGCCGAGGCCGCGCAGAAGGCCGGCAAGTTCAAGGACGAGATCATTCCCGTCACGGTGAAGACCCGCAAGGGCGACGTCGTCGTCGACCAGGACGAATACATCCGCCACGGCGCGACGCTCGACCAGATGGCCAAGCTGAAACCCGCCTTCAACAAGGAAGGCACGGTCACGGCCGGCAACGCGTCCGGCATCAACGACGGCGCTGCGGCGATCGTGCTGATGACGGCCGAGGAAGCCGCCAAGCGCGGCCTCGCCCCGCTGGCGCGCATCGCCTCCTGGGCGACCGCGGGCGTCGACCCGAAGATCATGGGCTCCGGCCCGATCCCGGCGTCGCGCAAGGCGCTGGAAAAGGCCGGCTGGAAGGTCAAGGACCTCGATCTCGTCGAGGCCAACGAAGCCTTCGCGGCGCAGGCGCTCGCGGTCAACAAGGACATGGGCTGGGATCCCTCGATCGTGAACGTCAACGGCGGCGCGATCGCCATCGGCCACCCGATCGGCGCTTCCGGCGCGCGCGTCCTGACGACGCTGCTGCACGAGATGCAGAAGCGCGGCTCCAAGAAGGGCCTCGCCACGCTGTGCATCGGCGGCGGCATGGGCGTCGCCCTGACGGTCGAGCGCTAAGCACAAAGGTCGTCGAACGACCACGACATGACGCGGGCGGCGAAGAGGCCGCCCGCGCTCGCACGCTTCACTTCAACGGGGAACGACAGGAGGGCTGGTCATGGCCAGAGTTGCAGTAGTTACGGGCGGCACGCGCGGTATCGGCGAGGCGATCTCGAAGGCGCTGAAGGCGGCTGGATACAAGGTTGCGGCGAGCTACGCCGGCAATGACGAGGCCGCGGCGAAATTCAAGGCCGAGACCGGCATCAACGTCTACAAGTGGGACGTGTCGGACTACGACCAGTGCGTCGAGGGTCTGAAGAAGGTCGAGGCCGACCTCGGCCCGGTCGACGTGCTGGTGAACAATGCCGGCATCACCAAGGACGGCATGTTCCACAAGATGACCAAGGACCAGTGGTACGGCGTCATCAACACCAACCTGAACTCGCTGTTCAACATGACCCGCCCGGTGTGGGAAGGCATGCGCGAGCGCAAGTTCGGCCGCGTGATCTGCATCTCCTCGATCAACGGCCAGAAGGGCCAGGCGGGCCAGGTGAATTATTCCGCCGCCAAGGCCGGCGACATCGGCTTCGTGAAGGCGCTGGCGCAGGAAGGCGCGAAGTTCGGCATCACCGCCAACGCCATCTGCCCGGGCTATATCGCCACCGAGATGGTCAAGGCGATCAACCCGGACGTGCTCGCCAAGGCGATCCTTCCCTATATTCCGGTCGGCCGTCTCGGCGAGCCGGAAGAGATCGCGCGCGCGGTGGTGTTCCTCGCCGCCGACGACGCCGGCTTCATCACCGGTTCGACGCTGTCGGCCAACGGCGGCCAGACGATGATCTGACGCGCGAGGCCGCGCAGGATTTTCAGTCGACGACGCCGGCGTTCATGCGCCGGCGTTTTCTTTTGTCTTCCATCAGACGTTTATGTCGCCAAACGGATTTTGAATAATTCCTTCGGCGCGCTTTGAGATTAAGACGCGTTAAAGATGGCGAAGAAATCGGGCCGCACGTAGATTGCCGCTTTGACGCCGTATACTGGCGCTGCCCGCCTATTTCGCGGGCTCGTCGCCCGTATTCCGGCCAAGGGGATTAGGGCGGCGATGGAAGCCAAACGCATATGGTGCGTTCGCGCGGGCGCGAGCGGCGAGGCGGATTTTCTCTTCCTGAAGAGAGGTCAGCTCGCAATGTCCTCCGGCGAAATCGGCGACGATGCGGCCCGTCTTCCGCCGGCGCGCGACGCCTTCAAGGAGGCGTTCGCGCGCGCAGCGCCCGGCGCGCGCCCGGGCTCGATCCCGATCTCGGCCGGCCAGCTCTATCGCTTCGTTCACGAAATGCGCATCGGCGACAACGTGATCTATCCGCGCAAGTCCGACAGGACGGTGCGCTGGGGCGAGATCGTCGCGCCCTATGTCTACGACGTCGAGGACGTCGGCGAGTTCGGCCACAGGCGCGGCGTGCGCTGGATCGGCAGGCTGTCGCGCGATTCCTTCTCGCAGGGCGCGCTCTACGAACTCGGCTCCGCGCTCACCTTCTTCGAGGTGAAATCCTTCGCCGAGGAGTTCCGCGAAAAATTCGCCGAACCGGACAAGATCGCGGAAGCGCAGACCTCGCCGACGAAGGACGAGACGGAAGACGGCGTGCTGCGCGATATCGAGGAGACGACGCGCGACTTCATTTCCAAGCGGATCAAGACCGACCTGAAAGGCAGCGCGCTCGAGCCGTTCGTCGCCGCGCTGTTTCGCGCGATGGGCTACAATGCGCGCGCGACGCGGGCGGTGCGCGACGACGGGATCGACGTGATCGCGCATCGCGACGAACTCGGCATCGAGCCGCCGATCATCAAGATCCAGGTGAAGTCGCACGACGCCAACATCTGCGCCGATCACGTCAAGGCGTTCTACGCGATGGTGCAGGAGCGCGACGTCGGCATATTCATCACGACGGGCGACTATACGGCGAGCGCTTCGAGCTTCGCGCGGTCGAAAGGCAATCTGAAGCTGATCGACGGATCGGGCTTCGTCGAGCTGATCCAGAAATATTACGACCGACTCGACATGGCCTCGCGCGAACTCATCCGGCTGCGGCGGGTGCTGGTGCCGGATGCGATCGGCGCCTGAGCCGCGGAATCGCGGACGAACGAAAACAGCCGGCGGAGGCCGCCGGCTGTTTCAGAACGCCGGAATGAAAGCTCAGGCTTCCTGAGACTTTACGCTTCCGAGGACTTGGGCTTGAGAATCTGGCGGCCGCGATACATGCCGGTCTTCAGGTCGACATGGTGCGGACGGCGCAGTTCGCCGGAATCCTTGTCCTCGACATAGGTCGGGGCGGCGAGCGCGTCGGCCGAACGGCGGAAGCCGCGCTTCATCGGGGAGGTTTTTCTCTTCGGAACAGCCATTTGAAACTCCATTGTCCCGGGCGGGCAAGACGGGCTTGCCTGCCTGCGTTCGATAGCCGATCTGGAGATCGTTCCGGCGCGCAAGCGGGACGGTGGCGGGCTCATAGCCCAAAAAACCGGCCTGCGCCACCCCGAACCGCAGATTTCGCTACCAATTGTCATTTCAGACAATCGAGCCACTGACCTGAATTGCCGATGCGGCCGACCAACCGGCGGGCGAGCCGCGCCTGAAGGGCGGTGGGACGGGAGGGGCGCCGCAGGATCGGGTTGGGCAGGGCGGCCGCCATGAGCGCCGCCTGCGATGGCGTGAGCGCTGCGGCAGAGCGCCCGAAATCGGCCCTTGCGGCGGCCTCGGCCCCGAAAATCCCGTCGGGACCCCATTCGGCGATATTGAGATAGACCTCCAGAATCCGCGACTTCGGCCAGACGAAGTCGAGCGCCAGCGCCAGCGGAATCTCCACCGCCTTGCGGATCGCGCTGCGCGAGGGCCAAAGAAACAGGTTCTTCACGACCTGCATGGCGATGGTCGAGGCCCCCCGCGAAGGCCCCTCCTCGTCTGCGTCGTCCAGCACGTCGCCCAGCGCCTGCCAGTCGACGCCCCGGTGGCGGCAGAATTTCGCGTCTTCCGACATGATCACGGCGGCGACGAGCGCCGGCGCGATGCGGTCCAGGGGCGCGTAGTCGCGCACGACCGGCCGGCCCGTGACGTAACGCGCGAGCATGAGGGTCGAGACGGGCGGCGCGACGCGCCAGAGAGCCGTCAGCGCGACCAGCGCGACCATCGCGGCGATGCCGAGGGCCAGCGACAGGCACCCGACGCGCGCCAGAAATCGCGCCATCTCCACCTCCGCCGCCAGCCTTGACCGATGCCAGACGATCGGGCAAGCCGAGTCTCGGCCTTCAGGGATCGAGGACGTCATGACCGAGCGCGCGACCGCAAACCTGTTCCGTTCGCGGCTCGACGAGGTCGCAGGCGCAACCGAGGCCATGCTCGACACGCTGCTGTCGCCGCTGGTGCGCGCGGGCGAGATCGAACGTCCGGCCCGCCTGCTCGAAGCCATGCGCTATTCGAGCCTCGGCGGCGGCAAGCGCTTGCGGCCCTTTCTCGTCGCCGAAAGCGCGCGCCTGTTCGGCGTCGAGGGCGAAGGCGTGATGCGCGCGGCCGCCGCGCTCGAAATGGTCCATTGCTATTCGCTCGTCCACGACGACCTGCCGGCCATGGACGACGACGATCTCAGGCGCGGGCGGCCGACGGCGCACAAGGCCTTCGACGAGGCGACCGCCATTCTGGCCGGCGACGGGCTGCTGACCTACGCCTTCGACGTTCTGGCCGACGCCGCGACCCACAAGGATGCAGCCGTGCGCGCCGATCTCGTGCTGGGCCTGGCGCGCGCCGCCGGCCTCGGCGGCATGGTGGGGGGGCAGGCGCTCGATCTGGAAGCGGAGAAGGCGACGACGCCGCATGCGCGCGACGCGATCATGACGCTGCAGGCGATGAAGACCGGCGCGCTGCTGCTCTATGCGGTGGAGGCCGGCGCGCGCATCGGCGGCGCGAATGCCGAGCAGCGCGCCGCGCTCGCGCAATACGGGCGCGCGCTCGGCGCCTGCTTTCAGGTCGCCGACGACATTCTCGACGCCGAGGGCGACGAGGCGAGCCTGGGAAAACGCGCCGGCAAGGACGCCGGCCGCAACAAGGCGACGCTCGTGTCGGCGCTCGGCATCGACGCCGCGCGCGAACGCCGCGACGGCCTGGCCATCGACGCGATCGAAGCGCTGGAGCAGGGCGGCTTCGGCGAGAAGGCGGCCGTGCTGGCGGAAGCCGCGCGCTTCACCGCCGCCCGGCGCAGCTAGGGAGATCGCCGGTGGCGTCGGAGGAGGAGATCGCCACTCTCGAAGCCGAACATCGCGCGCGCATGACGCGCCATCGCAAACGCATCTTGCCGTTTCGCGTGGTCGCCGCGCGGCCGCGGCTTTTCATCGCTTTCGCCGTGGGCGCGCTCGCGGGCTTTCTTGCGCCGGACGAGTTGAGCATCGCGACGCGCGCGCTGATCGGCTGGAACGTCGCGATCGTCGGCGATCTGGCGCTGGTGCTGGCGACGACGCGCGGCTTCGATCACCGGCGCATCCGGTTCCAGGCGCAGCTTCTCGACGACGGCCGCTATTTCGTGCTGGTCTTTTCCGCGATCGCGGCGGTGGCGGCGATCTGCGCGATCGTCGTGGAGATGAGCGCCGCCAAGGAGATGCAGGGCCTGCCGCGCGCGCTGCATCTGGGGCTCGCGGGCTGCACGATATTCACCTCGTGGCTCTTCATGCACATGGTGTTCGGGTTGCACTATGCGCATGAATATTATCTCGAGCGCCGCCTCTCCGGCGCGGACGCGCAGAGCGACGAACCTTTCGATTTCGACGGCGACGGCGATGTCGACGACAACGACATTTCGATTGCCGCCGACATCTGTTCCGATCCGCGCGGCGGCCTGATCTTTCCCGACACGACGCAACCGAACTATTACGACTTCGCCTATTTCTCCTATACGATCGGCGTCGCCTCGCAGACCGCCGACGTTTCCATTTCCTCGCGGGCGATGCGCACGATCGTGCTGGCGCATTCCGTCCTGTCGTTCTTCTTCAACACGACCATTCTCGCGCTGACCATCAATCTGGCGGCGGGACTTTTCTGACTCGGGGAGCGCAGGACATGACGCGCATCGTTCCGCTGACGCCTGCCGATTTCGACGAATGGCTGCCGCTGTGGCGCGGCTACCAGACTTTCTACAAGGTCGACATTGCCGAGGAGACGACGCGCACGACCTTCGCGCGCCTGACCGGCGGCAAGGAGCCGATGGGCGGCTTTCTCGCACGCAACGACGCGGGGAAAGCGATCGGCGTGGTGCACTGGATCATGCATCGCTCCTGCTGGACGACGGGCGACTATTGCTATCTGCAGGATCTGTTCGTCGCCCCGGACGTTCGCGGCGGCGGTGTCGGCGCCATGCTGATCGAGGCCGTCTACGACGTCGCGCGACAACACGATTGCTCGCGCGTGTGGTGGCTGACGCACGAGACCAATGCGCAGGCGATGATCCTCTACGACAAGATCGCGACGAAATCGGGTTTCGTGCAATATGTGAAGCGGTTTTGATGGAAGACGAGAATTGTCATGCCCGCGAAAGCGGGCATCCACGGATGACGGCGACGCTTTCTGGATTCCCGCGTCACGAAGTCGGCTGTTGCCGACTTCGGTCGGACTTTCGCGGGAATGACAATCGCGCCTATTCCGCCGCTTTCGCGCCCGCGCCGAAACGGCGCTCGACATAATCCTCGACGATCTGCTTGAACTCCTCCGCAATGCCGTGCCCGCGAAGAGTCATCGCCTTCTTGCCGTCGATGAAGACGGGCGCGGCCGGCGCCTCGCCGGTGCCGGGCAGCGAAATGCCGATATCGGCGTGCTTCGACTCGCCGGGACCGTTGACGATGCAGCCCATGACCGCGACGTTCAGCGTCTCGACGCCGGCGTATTTCTTCTTCCACTCCGGCATCGAGACGCGGATGTGGTCCTGAATGTCGCGCGCGAGTTCCTGAAACACGGTCGAGGTCGTGCGGCCACAGCCGGGGCAGGCCGCGACCAGCGGCACGAAGGTGCGGAAGCCCATGGTCTGCAGGATTTCCTGCGCGACCTTCACTTCCAGCGTGCGGTCGCCGCCGGGTTCGGGCGTCAGCGAGACGCGGATCGTGTCGCCGATTCCCTCCTGCAGCAGCACGCCGAGCGCGGCGGCCGACGCGACGACGCCCTTCGAGCCCATGCCGGCCTCGGTCAGGCCGAGATGCAGCGCATAGTCCGAGCGCTGCGCCAGCATGCGGTAGACGGAGATCAGCCCCTGCACCGCCGAAACCTTGGCCGACAGAATGATGCGGTCCTTCGGCAGGCCGATCTCCCGCGCGAGATCGGCCGACATGAGCGCGGACTGGACCAGCGCCTCGCGCGTCACCGCCTGCGCGTCGATCGGGCGCGACGAACTGGCGTTGCGGTCCATCAGCGCCGTCAGCATGTCCTGATCGAGCGAACCCCAATTGGCGCCGATGCGCACGGTCTTGCCGTACCTGATCGCCGTTTCCACGATCGCCGCGAACTGCCGGTCCTTCTTCTCCTTGAAGCCGACATTGCCGGGATTGATGCGATACTTGTCGAGCGCCTCGGCGCAGGCCGGGTGATCGGCCAGCAGCTTGTGGCCGATGTAGTGGAAGTCGCCGACGAGCGGAACGTCCACGCCCATCTGGGCCAAACGGTCGCGGATATGCGGCACGGCGGCCGCCGCCTCGTCGCGGTCGACGGTGATGCGCACGAGTTCGGAGCCCGCCTGCGCGAGCGCCGCCACCTGTCTCGCGGTGCTCTCGATGTCGGCGGTGTCGGTGTTGGTCATGGACTGCACGACGATGGGGGCGCCGCCGCCCACCTGAATGGCGCCCGCGCGCACGGCGCCCTTGCCGGCGCCGACGAGGACGCCGGTCGTGCGGTGGCGGGCCGCGGGCTCGGCGGCGACGGGTTCGGGCAGGCAGGCTTTTTCTGAGGCGTTCGTCATCGGTCCATCATCGTCAGCATCGAGAAAGCAGGTCGCGATTCCTCCCCTCCCCCTTGTGGGGAGGGGCGGGGAGGGGGTCGGGAAATTTCGCCGGGTTACCCGATCCCCCACCCTACAGGCGAAATCAGCGGAGCTGATTTCCGCCGGCCTCCCCCACAAGGGGGGAGGGAACAGGCTCGTGGTTCGATCTGGCCGCTCACGCCACATCCTTCGTGACACAGGCGGCGCAGCGCCCGGCTATTTCGATGATCTGGGCGCGCGGCGCAAATCCGCGCTTGCCCGCGACATCGGCGACATCGGCCGAAAGGGCTGGGCGAGGTCGCCTCGTCGACGTGGCCGCAGCCGTCGCAGATCAGGAAGGCGACGGGCTCGCTCGCCTCGTGTCCATGCCCGCAGGCGAGATAGGCGTTGCGGGAGGCGAGGCGGTGGACAAGTCCTTGTTCCACAAGAAAATCCAGTGCCCGGTAGACCTGCGTCGGCGCCGGTCTCCGGCCTGCCGAAGCCGCCAGAATGTCGATCATCTCATAGGCGCCGATAGGCCGGCGGGCGCTCTCCAGTATGTCGAGCACCGCCTTCCGGCCGGGCGTGAGGCGAGCCGCCGCCGCCGGCGCGCAGGCGGCGTCGTGGCCGTGTCGATGGCCTGGATCGCGATCTTGGGCGGCGCCGTGCGTCATGCGTCCATTATAGCGTGCGGCGTCGGCATTTCGAACCATCGCCTTCGGGCGGGCGGCGCGATATATTGCGTCGCATCATTTCCCGATCATTTCCTGGAGATCGCCATGTCCCTCGCCAAGCGCAACGCCGTCGTCACGGGCTCTACCTCGGGCATCGGCCTCGCCTATGCCCGCGCCCTCGCCAAGGAGGGCGCCAATGTCGTCATCAACGGCTTCGGCGACAAGGACGCGATCGAGAAGGAGCGCGCCGGCATCGAGAAGGATTTCGGCGTGAAATGCCTCTACGACGCTGCCGACATGTCGAAGCCGGCCGAGATCGCCGCCATGATCGCCAATGCGGAAAAGACGCTGGGCTCCGTCGATATTCTCGTCAACAACGCCGGCATCCAGTTCGTCTCGCCGGTCGAGGATTTCCCCATCGAGAAATGGGACCAGATCATCGCCATCAACCTGTCCTCGGCCTTTCACACGATCCGCGCATCGGTCGCCGGGCATGAAGGCGCGCAAATGGGGCCGCATCATCAATACCGCATCGGCGCATTCGCTCGTCGCCTCGCCGTTCAAGTCGGCCTATGTCTCGGCCAAGCACGGCATCGCCGGCCTCACCAAGACGATCGCGCTGGAAGTCGCCACGTCAGGCGTGACGGTCAATTGCATCTCGCCCGGCTATGTCTGGACGCCGCTGGTCGAGAAGCAGATCCCCGACACGATGAAGGCGCGCAACATGACCAAGGAGCAGGTCATGAACGACGTGCTGCTGGCCGCCCAGCCGACCAAGCAGTTCGTCACCGTCGAGCAGGTCGCCGCGCTCGCCGTCTTCCTGTGCTCGGACGCGGCCTCGCAGATCACCGGCGCGAACATTTCCATGGACGGCGGCTGGACCGCCGCGTGAGCGCAAGCGCGACGAGCAGGAAGCGCATCAATCTCGCGCTGCAGGGCGGAGGCGCGCATGGCGCCTTCACCTGGGGCGCGCTCGACGCGCTGCTGGCGGACGGCCGCTTCGAGATCGCCGGCGCCAGCGGCGCGAGCGCGGGCGCGATGAACGCGGTGGTGCTGGCGGACGGCCTGCGCGAGGGCGGTCCGGCAGCCGCGCGAAAGCAGCTCGAGCATTTCTGGCGCAGCGTCAGCCTCGACGGGCGGCTCAATTCCGTCCAGCGCGGCCTGTTCGACGCCTACCTCTCCGCCTTCGATCCGCTGAAGTTCGGCGAGCGCCTGTGGCAGAGCGCGTCGAGCTTCCTGTCGCCTTACGACTTCAATCCGCTCGACATCAATCCGCTGCGCTCCGTATTGACGAAGCTGGTGAACTTCGACGCCTTGCGCGCCAGCGACGACATGAAGCTGTTCATCTCGGCGACGAATGTGCGCACCGGCAGGATCAAGGTCTTTCGCCGGCCGGAACTGACCGCCGACATGGTGATGGCGTCCGCCTGCCTGCCGACGCTGTTCAAGGCGGTCGAGATTGGCGGCGTTCCCTATTGGGACGGCGGCTATTCTGGCAATCCGCCGCTCTTCCCGTTCTTCTCGGAGACCGATTGCCTCGACGTCGTGCTGGTCCAGCTCGATCCGATCGAACGGCCCGATACGCCCGACACGGCCGCCGAGATCATGCAGCGCATGAACGAGATCACCTTCAATGCGCCGCTCATCGGCGAATTCCGCGCCATCGACTTCGTCGCGCGGCTGATCGACGAGGGGCGGCTGAAGGACACGCGCTACAAGAAAATCCGCATGCACCTGATCGAGGGCGGCGCGGCGCTCGCGGCCTATACGGCCGATACGAAGATGCAGGCCGACTACGATCTCTTCAAGAAGCTGTTCGACCTCGGCCGCAGCGCGGGCGAGAAATTCATCGCCGACACCTACGATTTCATCGGCGAGAAGGGCACGCTGGAGCTGCGGCGGTATCTGGCCTGAACGAGCGGCTTCGCGTCGGCCGGCCGGCTTGCTACACTGCGCAGGTCGAGAGGGGGACGACATGCCGGACGGGCTGGTTGCGGGACTGACCGCCTTCGCCATTTATTTTGTCGGCGCGCTCGCCTATGCGGCGGTCTTCTGCGCGATCTACACGCGGCTGACGCGACACGACGAATTCGGCCTGATCGTGCGCGAGCACAACGCCTCGGCGGCGCTGGCCTTCGGGCTCACGCTCGTCGGCTACGCCATCGCGCTCGCCGGCGCGATCCACAATACGCGCAGCATCGTCGAATTCCTGATCTGGGGCCTGGTGGCGATGCTTGCGCAATTCGTCGCCTACGGGCTGGCCAATCTCGCGCATCCGAACCTGTCTCAGGCGATTGCGCAGAATGCGCTCGCCGCGGCCATCTGGTCGGGCTCGGTCGCCATCGCCGCCGGGCTGGTGACGACAGCCTGCATGAGCCCGTGACGATGAAGAAGCCGCGCCCGCCCTTCGGCCTGAAGAACGCGCCGCCGGCGGTGCTGCATGCGCCGGGCGGCCTGCCGAACGCGGCGCCGCCGACGCCTCGCCGCAAGATGTCGATGACGGTCGGCCTCGTCTCGCTCGGCGCGACCGCGCTCGCGGGCGGCGCCTGGTACGAAAGCCGTCACGCGCGCGAGCAGGCCGAGGCGTGCCGGGCGCAGGCGGCGCAGCGCGGACTGCCGCCGGACGATTGCCCGAGCGGGCGCAGTTCCAGCGGCTCGCATGGCGGCGGCAGTCATGGTTGGTTTTCCTCGAGCGGATCGAGTTCGAGCCCGTCGACGTCGGCGCAGCATCTCGGCGCGTCGCCGGCCGGCCACGGCGCATTCGGCGGCTTCGGCCATGCGGGCGCAGCCCACGGCGCCGGCTCCTGACCCATGCGGCGCGTCGCAAGCTCTCCGCGCCCGGATTTCGCGCAACGCGCCGCCGAAATCGGCTTCGCCTTCGCCGAGATCGACGGTGAAATCTATTGGGACGAAAGCGCGCGCTACGAATTCACGCTGCGCGAGATCGAAGACGATCTGGAGCAGCCGACAGAAGAGCTCGGCTCGCTCGCGCGGGAGGTCGTCGCGCGAGGTCGTGCGCGACGAGGCGATCCTGCGCAGGCTGGCGATCCCCGAGCATGCCTGGGGCCTGATCGCGGAGAGCTGGAAGCGCGGCGACAAGAGCCTCTATGGCCGCTTCGATTTCGCCTACGACGCCGCGGGCCCGGCGAAGCTGCTCGAATACAACGCCGACACGCCGACGAGCCTGTTCGAAAGCGCCGTCGTGCAATGGCAATGGCTGCGCGATCTCGTGCAGCGCGGCGCGCTTCCCTCTGACTCAGACCAGTTCAACTCGCTGCACGAAAAGCTGATCGCGCGCTGGCGCGCCGTCGCGCCCATTCCCGACCAGTTCCTGCATCTCGCCTGCATGCAGGCGAGCATCGAGGATTCCGGCACGATCGCCTATCTCGCGGATTGCGCGACGCAGGCCGGTCTCGAGACGATGCAGATCGACATGGGCGACATCGGCTTTCTGATGGACCGTTTCGCGGACCGCGAAGACCGTCATATCGAATGCCTGTTCAAGCTCTATCCCTGGGAATGGATGTTCGCCGACGAATTCGGCAAGTCGCCGGCGATGAAGATGACGCGCTTCTTCGAGCCGCCGTGGAAGGCGCTCCTATCGAACAAGGGATTTCTCGCGCTGCTGTGGGAGGCCGAGCCGAACCATCCCAATCTTTTGCCGACGTTTTTCGAAAACGATTCTCGCGCAGACAGCCTCGGCGAAGATTATGCGCGAAAACCGCTGCTGTCGCGCGAGGGCGCGAACGTCACGCTCTACCAGGGCGCGCATATCCTGGCGCGCACCTCGGGCGACTATGGCGCGGAGGGCTATGTGCGGCAGGCGCTGCATCCCTTGCCGGATTTCGACGGTTTCCGGCCGGTCATCGGTTCCTGGCTCGTCGGCGAGGCGGCGGCGGGGATGGGGATTCGCGAAGACCGGAGCGCGATCACCTCCAACCGGTCGCGCTTCGTCCCGCATGTCATTCTCGATTGACGGCGCTTATGCGAAAGGCTCGCGGGCGCCGGCCGGCACGGGCACTTCGAAGGCGTTGATGGTCATCGAGATCAGCCCGTAATAGCCGAGCACGCCGACGAGATCGACGAGGCCGCGTGCGCCCAGAATTCTTTCAGCAAAAGCATAGGTCGCGTCGGACACGCGGCGGTTTGCGAGCAATTCGCGTGAAAAGGCATAGACGGCCCTTTCCTCGTCGTTGGCGAGATCGGGTTCGGCGCCGACGCGAATCCTTCTCGACCGCCTGCGGATCGAGGCCGGCGGCGACGCCGATCGGCGCATGCACATGCCATTCGAATCCGGCCCGCCAATATGCGCCGGTGACGAGAATGGCGAGTTCGGAAAGGCGCGGCGGCAGGCTCGTGCCGTAGCGACAGAAGGCGCCGAGCGCCTGCGCCTTGTCGGCGAGGCCGGCGCTCGTCAACCATACGCGCAGCGGGCCCTCCACCTTGCCGCGCGGGCCAGACGCGATCTCGTCGTGGATGCGCTTCTGTTCGGCGTCGAGGGTCGCGGGGTCGAGATCGGGCAGGCGCGGCATCACGTGTCTTTCGCAAGGTGAGGCGTCCACCATATGATCGGGCGCAGAGGCGGCCAAGCCAGGCCGTATCGTGAGGAGAGCGACGTGCCGACCGCAAACGAGAATCACGAGGCGCAGCGCGCCTACTGGGACGGCGCCGGCGGCGACAAGTGGCTCAAGCGCAGCGCCGACGTCGACATCAATGTCGCGCCGGCGCAGATGGCCGGGATCGAGGCGGCCGACATTCGCGCGGGCGCGCGCGTGCTCGACATCGGCTGCGGCTGTGGCGCGTCGACGCTCGCCATCGCCGAACGCGCCGGTCCTTCCGGCCGCGTGCTCGGCGTCGATATTTCGCAGGCGATGATCGTGGAGGCGAAGCGCGCTTCACGCGGAATGCGCAATGTCGAATTTCGCCTTGCCGACGCATCCCGGGACGATTTCAGCGAGGCGCGGTTCGATCGCATGTTCTCGCGCTTCGGCGTGATGTTCTTCGGCGATCCGGTCGCGGCTTTCGCGCATCTGCGCGGCGCGCTTGCGCCCGACGGACGCCTCGTCTTCGTCTGCTGGCGGCCGGTTGTCGAGAACCCGTGGATGTATCTGCCGTTCAACGCGGTCTGCAAGCACGCGCCGCGTCCGCCGCGTCCGGGGCCGGAAGATCCCGGGCCGTTCTCCTTCGCCGCGCCGGAGCGCGTGACGCGCATTCTCAACGCAGCGGGATTTGCGGCGCCGCAATTCGCGAAATTCGACTGGGATATGGATCTGGCGCTGGGGGGCGGTCTCGAAGCCGCCGTGGAATCCGCGGCCACGATCGGTCCCGCGGGCGCGGCGCTCACCGACCAGCCGGAAGAGATTCGCGCGGCGGCGTATGAGCAATTGCGGAGGGAATTGGCGCCGTATGAAAAAGGCGGCCGCGTGCCACTGGCGGCCGCCGTGTGGATCGTCAGTGCGGCGCTTGGATAATCACCCCGCCGTCGCGCTCAGCGGCGCGTAATCCGTGTAACCGCGCGCATCGCCGCCATAGAAGGTCGAGCGGTCGTAGGGGCGGAAATCCGCATTGCGCCGGACGAGTTCCGGCAGGTCGGGATTGGCGATGAAATAGCGGCCGAAGGCGATGGCGTCGGCGTGGCCCTTGCCGACGGCGGCGGCCGCCGTATCCGTCTTGAAATTGCCGGCCGTGATCAGCGCGCCCTTCCACAGGGGACGCACGGTCTCGCAGCCCGACGGCACGTCCTGATGATCGACCTCGCGCTGGCCGGCGCCGCTGGCGCGCGGCTCGATGAGGTGGAGATAGGCGAGGCCGAGCTTGTTCAATTCGCCGATGACATGAGCATAGAGCGGCATCGGATCGTCCTCGCCGCTGTCGTTGGCGCGGCCGTAGGGCGACAGCCTTATGCCGACGCGGTCGGCGCCGATGGCGTCGGCGGCGGCCTTCGTCGCCTCCAGCATCAGGCGCGCGCGGTTTTCGATCGAGCCGCCGTAGGCGTCCGTGCGCCTGTTGGTGCGCGATTGCAGGAATTGCTCGAGCAGATAGCCGTTGGCGCCGTGGATCTCGACGCCGTCGAAGCCGGCGGCGACCGCGTTCCTCGCAGCCTGTCCGTAGGCGGCGACGAGCGCGGGAATTTCATCCGCCCGCAGCGGGCGCGGCGTCTCGAAGGGATGCGGCTTGAAGTCCGCGCCGAGCACCATGCCGGACGAGGGCGGAATGTCGGAAGCCGACTGCGGGACGCCGCCGTCCGGCTGCAGCGAGGAATGCGAGATGCGCCCGCCGTGCCAGAGCTGCAGGAAGGCGACGCCGCCCTTGGCGTGGATGGCGTCGGTCACCAGCTTCCAGCCGGCGATCTGCGCGTCGTTGTAGATGCCCGGCACGTTGGGGCCGGCCGTGCCGCTGGCGACGACCGGCGTCGCCTCGGCGATGATGAGCCCGCCCTTCGAGGCGCGCTGGCCGTAATATTCGGCGTTCAGCGCGTTCGGCGCATTCGTTCCCGGCGTCGCGCGCATCCGCGTCAGCGGCGCCATGACGATGCGATGGCCAAGCGTGTAGCGGCCGAGCTTGAGCGGCGCGAACAGGGCGTCGGTGGACATGAACGGGCGTTCCTCGATCCGGATATTGATCGAGCGATTAAAGCTGAAGCCGCGCTTGCGAGAAAGCGCGCGAATGCATGCCTGTCAGTTGGCGCTTCAATTGTCGCGCTGGCGGCCCCTGCGGTCGCCGCGCCGGTCGCGGTAAGCGTCCCAGGACGCCTTCTGCTGGTCGCTGAGCCCGGCGTAGAAAGCCTCCAGCGGCGCGCGGGTGGCCTTGAAGGTCGCGAGCTGCGCCTCGAGCCGCTTCTGCCGGTAGTCGAGCCGGCCCTGGAAGGTCGCGAGGTTCGGCTTGGGCGAGCACTGGGCGGCGCGGGACTCCTCGCGCGCCTTGATGCGCGCCTCCTGCCAGGCGCGAAGCAGGTCCTTCTGCTTCTGGTCGAGGTTGAGGCGGTCGGTCAGGCGCTCGGCGTAGCGGCCCCAGGCCTGCGCCGGCTTCATCGCGCCGCAGAGCCGCTCGACCATGCGCGCGCCGCGTGCGCCGCCCGGGGCCGGCTGGGCGTTCTGCGCCTGGGCGCCGGCGCCGACGAGGCAGGCGAGCGAGAGGGCGGCTGCGGCGGAAAAAAGACGGTTCATTGGGGCGGGCTCCGGTCGCGTCGCGCGGGCCGAATCCGCCGCGCCTGCGCAGACAAGCATTCGGCGGCGGCAAAACTCAAGCCCACAAAACAAAAAGGCCGCTTGCGCGGCCTTTCCGAAATGCGGTCGGAGCAGAAATCAGGCGCTGGCGGCCTGCTTCTTGACGATCTCGCGCTTGAGGGCGCGGGCGCCGTCGGACAGTTCCGTGTCGCGGGCCTTGAGCAGGAAGGCGTCGATGCCGCCGCGGTGCTCGACCGAGCGCAGGGCGGCCGCGGCGATGCGCAGGCGCACCGGGCGCTGGAGCGCCTCGGACATCAGCGTGACGTTGCACAGGTTCGGCAGGAAGCGCGTGCGCGTCTTGCGGTTCGAGTGGCTGACGAGGTTGCCGGTCTGGACGGCCTTGCCGGTCAGTTCGCAGCGGCGGGACATGGGTCACTCCGTAATATCAGGTCGTCCCGGCCGGGCCGGGGTGAAAGCTCGTTTCTTCGCGCGCTGTGCGGGCGGCGGGCCAAACCATGAAAGCATGGAAAAGCCTTCGGCGGCCGGAGCCGCCAAAAAGGATGCGTCGCTATAAGGGAGCCCGCCGGCCGCGTCAAGGCGAAGGGCGCTCCGAACGCCCCGTGCGAGGCGGCACATCCGCCGGAAAAGAGCGCCGCTACTCTCCAATCATCGCCAAACGACAGGGCGAAACGAACAGGAGAGAGCCATGACCCGCACCCGCAAGATCATCACCGCTTCCATCGCCGCCCTGACGTTGGCCGGCGCCGTTTCCGCCACTGCCACGCCCGCCGCCGCCTGGCATCATCATCACGGCTGGGGCTGGGGGCCCGGCGCGGCAATCGGCCTGGGCGTGGGCGCCTTGGCCGCCGGCGCGATCGCCGCCTCCGCCGCTCCGGTCTATTACGATACGTGCGTCACCCGTCAGGCCGTCTATGACGATTGGGGCCGTTTCCGCGGCTATCGCCGCGTGCGCGTCGCCTGCTGACGACCGAGAGAATTCGATCTCCTGAAGGGCCCTCGCCGGAAACGGCGGGGGTTTTTCAGTTTTGGGGCGCCACGGCTGGAAGTTCCGGCTGTCATCCCGGCCAGACAGAAGTCGCCGCCGGGAAGTCGGCTGTTGCCGACTTCCCTTGAAGTTGGCGACTTCGTCAGAAAGCGAAGCGGAGAGCCGGGAGCCAGAAGTCATGGCGCGGGTGCTGGTTCCCGGATCGGCTTTCGGTCGTCCGGGATGACACGCGGGTGATTCACTCCCCCTGCGCCGCCATCAGCTTGGCCTGATGGTCGGTAATCAGCGCGTCGACGATCTCGTCGAGGTCGCCTTCCATCACCTTGTCCAGCTTGTAGAGCGTGAGGTTGATGCGGTGGTCGGTCACGCGCCCCTGCGGGAAATTGTAGGTGCGGATGCGCTCGGAGCGGTCGCCGGAGCCGACCATCGCCTTGCGGTCGGCGGCGCGCTCCGAGTCGCGGGACTGAAGCTGCTGGTCGTAGAGGCGCGCGCGCAGGATCGCCATCGCCTTGGCGCGGTTGCGGTGCTGCGAGCGCTCCTCCTGCATCATCACCACGATGCCGGTCGGAATATGCGTGATGCGGATCGCCGATTCCGTCTTGTTGACGTGCTGGCCGCCGGCGCCGCCGGAGCGCAGCGTGTCGATGCGCAGGTCGGCACTCGTTGATGGCGACGTCGACTTCCTCGACCTCCGGCAGCACGGCGACGGTGGCGGCGGAGGTGTGGATGCGCCCCTGCGTTTCCGTCGCCGGCACGCGCTGCACGCGATGGACGCCGGATTCGAATTTCATCTTCGCGAAGACGCCCCTGCCGGAAATCTCGGCGATGATTTCCTTGTAGCCGCCCATCGTGCCTTCGCTGGCGGATACGAGTTCGGCCTTCCAGCCGTGCGCCTCGGCGTAGCGGACATACATGCGGAAGAGATCGCCGGCGAAGAGCGCGGCCTCGTCGCCGCCCGTGCCGGCGCGGATTTCGACGATGGCGCTCTTCTCGTCGTCCGCGTCCTTGGGCAGCAGCGCGATCTGCAATTCCTTCTCGGCCTTTTCCAGGCGCTCGCCCGCCTCTGCGCGCTCGACCTCGGCGAGTTCGCGCATTTCGCGGTCGAGCGCGGGATCGGCGAGCATGGCGTCGAGGCCTGAGACCTCGTCGGCCATGCCGCGATACATGCGGATGGCGACGACGACATCCTCCATCGCGGAGAGTTCGCGCGAGAGCGCGACATAGGTCGCGCCGTCGGCGCCTTCCGCGAGCCTTGCGCCGATCTCGTCGTGACGACGCAGGATGATGTCGAGCCGTTCGTTGGGGATCATTGCTGGCGCCTCGCCGCGCCGGATCGGGCCGGATTTGAGCGCCGGTATTGACCGGGATCGGCCGGACTGCAAGGGGTGGAAAGGACAAATCCGGGGGGATTGCCCAATGAAACGCCTGTGCTCGGTCTTCGTCGCGCTGTTTCTGGCTGTCGGCGCGGCGCCTTCGTTTTCGGCGGAGAAATCCATCTCCGTCTCGGGGCCGGGCTGCGACTACAAGGTGCGGTTCGATCCGGCCAGGGTCGACGAGCGCAAGCTCAAGGACACGGCCAACGTGCTGCTCGGCGAAGGGCTCGCCAATCCCGATTTTCCGGTTCACCCGGCGACGCAGGTCTATTCGGAAGCGCTCATCAAGGCCGACTACGACGCCTGCATGAAACCCGCCGAAGCGCTCGTCGCGCTTTCCTTTCTCGACATGCCGGGCCTCGACGACATGCGCACGCGCCGGCTCGATCAGATCGCGGACACCTGCGCCTTCGAGCGCATCAAGGCCCGCGCGCTGGCGCCGGGCGGCTCGGCGGGAATCCTCGCCGAATATGCGCCGGCCGCGCCGGCCTGCGCGAAAATCGTGGAAAAGGCCGACGATCCCGCGGCGCTGCGGCCGGTCTGGCGCGCGTTCGTGCAGAAGCGCTGCGTCGACAATGCCAATCCCGCGCAATGCCGCAAGAGCGGGCTGGCGATGGAAAACGAGACGGACGCCGACCGCCTGATCCGCGCCGACGTCATCGGCTACCACTGGACGAATTGCGCCGTGGAATTCCTGAAGCTCAACCAGGACCAGGCCAGGGACGACGCCGCGCGGCAGAGGCTTGCGAAGGAGTTTCGCAAGCGGTTCAGGACGAAGGAAACCTGCGAGGACGGTTGACTGATTTCAGACGCATATCCTTGTCGCAAAAGTCTGCGGCTTTTGCGGGATATGCTTCAAAGCTGCACGCCGCGCGCTTCGGCGAAGGCGCGCAATTGTTCGCGCAGCGGCTGGCGATCGTCGCCCTGGTCGATCATCGGCGCGAGGAAATCCGCGGTTTCCTTGAGATCGGCGCTCATCAGCATCGCCTTGACCGGGCCGATGGAGGCCGCCGACATCGACAGCGAGCGATAGCCGATCGCAGCCAGCGCCAGCGCGTCCAGCGGCTTGCCGCCCATCTCGCCGCAGAGCGTGACCGGCGTGCCGGTGATGGCGCCGGCTTCCGCGACCGCGCGCAAGGCGCGAAGCGCCGGCGGCGACAGCGCGTCGAAGCGCGCGGCGACGCGCTTGTTGTCGCGGTCGGCGGCGAAGAGGTACTGGATGAGGTCGTTCGAGCCGACCGAGAGAAAATCGGCGCGCGCGCAGATCGCGCCGAGTTCCCACAGAAGCGACGGCACCTCGACCATCACGCCGAGCTTCAGCGGCTCGGGCGTGGCGTATCCGTGCTTCTTCAGCCAGAAGACCTCGTGCATCGCGACTTCGCGCGCGGCCTCGAATTCCTTGATGGTCGCCACCATCGGGAACATGATCCGCAATTCGCGTCCGCCGCCCGCCTTCAGCATGGCGCGCAATTGCTGGCGCAGCAGCCCCGGCCGGTCGAGGCCGATGCGGATCGCGCGCCAGCCGAGCGCGGGATTTTCCTCGTCCACCTTCGCCATGTAGGGCAGGACCTTGTCCGAGCCGATGTCGAGGGTGCGAAAGGTGACGGGGCGGTCGGGCACGGCTTCGAGCACGGTGCGATAGAGCGCTTCCTGCTCGCTGGCGCGGGGAAAGCGCGCGGCGAGCATGAATTGCAGTTCGGTGCGGAACAGGCCGATCGATTCGGCGCCGGTTTCCGCGACATGCTGCACGTCGATGATGAGGCCGGCATTCATGTGCAGCTTGATCTGCACGCCGTCCCTGGTGATGGCGGGAACGTCGCGCAGCTTGACGTATTGTTCCTGCCGGCGCGCCCGCAGCCGCGCCTTCTCGGCATAGGCCGCCTCGACGTCGGGCTGCGGGCGCACCTGTACGTCGCCGGCCGAACCGTCGACGATGATGGCGTCGCCGGTCTCGACGAAATCGGTGACGTTGGCGACGTCGCCGACGGCGGGAATGCCGATGGCGCGCGCGACGATCGCCACATGGCTCGACGCGCCGCCCTGTTCGAGCACGAGGCCGCGCAGCTTCGAGCGCGGATAGTCGAGCAGCGCCGCCGGCCCCATGGAGCGCGCGACGAGGATGGCGTTGTCCGGCAGGATCTCGCGCGCGACGACATAGTCCGCGCCGGTCAGCTTGTGCAGCAGGCGATTGGCGAGATCGTCGAGATCGTGCAGGCGCTCGCGCAGGTAGGGGTCGGTCTGGCGCTGCAGTTTCGCGCGCGCGTCGTTCTGCACGCGCTCGACGGCGGCTTCCGCGGTCAGGCCCGTCTGGATCGCCTCGGTCAGGCGGCGCATCCAGCCCCGATCGTTGGCGAAGACGCGCACCGTTTCCAGCACGTCGCGGTGTTCGCCGGCGCCCAGGCGGTCGCCGCGCGCGATCAGCGCGTCGATCTCGTCGCGCAGGCCCTGGATCGCGTCCTCGAGCCTGCGGCTTTCGGACTTGGTGTCCTCGGCGACGATCTGCTTGATGACGACGCGCGGCTCGTGCAGCACGACATGGCCGAGGCCGATGCCCTCGGCGATGCCGGAGCCCTTGATCGCCAGCGGCCGCCGCAGCGCCGTCTCGTCGCCGGGCAGCGCGATCGCCTGCAATTCGCCGGACGCGATCATCTCGGCGAGCAGCATGGCGGTGGTCTGGAGGGCCTCGACCTCCTCGTCCGTGTAGATGCGCCGCGCGCGGTTCTGGACGACGAGAACGCCGAGCGTGTTGCCGCCGCGCAGGATCGGCACGCCCAGGAAGGAATGGTAGATTTCCTCGCCCGTCTCCGGCTTGTAGGAGAAGGCGGGATGCGACTGCGCGTCGGCCAGCGCGAGCGGCTCGGCCGACGAGGCGATGAGGCCGACGAGGCCTTCGCCCGCGCGCATGGTGGTCAGATGGACCGCCTCGCGGTTGAGGCCCTCGGTGGCGTAGAGCTCGAGCCGGCCGTCGCCGCGCGTGACGTAGACCGAGCAGACCTCGGCGACCATGTTGGCGGCGATGTGGATCACGATCTTGTCGAGGCGAGCCTGCGGGCTCACCGGCTCCGCCATGACTTCGCGGAGCCGGCGCAGCAATAGGCGAGGTCCGCCGAGTGCGCTGCGCATCGTGTCGTGTCCCGTTCGGGCGGCCGCCCGGCAGAATTGCGGCGAGCCTCAGGCCGGCCGCTTGCAGGCGACCGTTGCAGGAAACGGGCCGCAAGCGGCGGTCAGGGCGACTCGCGTCGCCCCATGTTTACGCGATATCGGCGGGCCAAGCGAGGCGGCTGGGGACCGCCGGATCGGGCCATCCGGGCGGCGAAAGCCGCCCGGCATCATGCCTTGTCGAGGCCGTAGAGCGAGTGGAGCGTGCGCACGGCGAGCTCGGTATAGGCCGCGTCGATCAGGACCGAGAACTTGATCTCGGACGTGGTGATCGCCCTGATGTTGATGCCCTTTTCGGACAGGGCCCTGAAGGCGCGGGCGGCGACGCCGGCGTGGCTGCGCATGCCGATGCCGATGGCCGAGACCTTCACCACGTCGGTCGCCCCCGCGATCGAGGCGAAGCCGACGGCCTCCCTGGCCTTCTCCAGCACGGCGCGGGCGCGCTCGTAGTCGGCGGCCGGCACGGTGAAGGTGATGTCGGTCGTAGCCTGATCGTCCGAGACGACCTGGATGATCATGTCGACATTGATGTTGGCGTCGGCCAGCGGCACGAAGATCGCCGCCGCCACGCCCGGCTTGTCGGCCACGCGCCGCAGCGTGATCTGCGCCTCGTCGCGGGAAAAGGCGATGCCGGTGACAACCTGGGCTTCCATAATGTCCTCCTCGGCGCAGATCAGCGTGCCGGACTGGGGATTTGCGGGATCGTCGAAGGAGGAGCGCACATAGGTCGGCACCTTGTGCACCATCGCGACCTCGACGGATCGAACTTGCAGGACCTTCGCGCCGAGCGAGGCCATTTCCAGCATTTCCTCGAAGGCGACCTTGTCGAGCCGCTTCGCCTTGGGAACGATGCGCGGATCGGTCGTGTAGACGCCGTCGACGTCGGTGTAGATGTCGCAGCGCGCCGCGCCGATCGCCGCGGCCAGCGCCACGGCGCTGGTGTCGGAGCCGCCGCGGCCGAGCGTGGCGATGCGGCCGGTCGGCTGGTGCATGCCCTGGAAGCCGGCGACGACGGCGACTTCCTGGCGCTCCGTGAAATGCGCGATGATCTTCGAGCCGTCGACGCCCTCGATGCGCGCCGAGCCGTGGGCGCCGTCGGTCAGGATCGGGATCTGCCACCCCTGCCAGGAACGCGCCTGGACGCCCATGTCCTGCAGGACGATGGCCAGAAGCCCGGAGGTCACCTGCTCGCCGGAGGCGACGACGGCGTCGTATTCGCGCGCGTCGTGGAGGGCCGCGGCCTCCTTGCACCAGGCGACGAGTTCGTTCGTCTTGCCGGACATGGCCGAGACGACGACGGCGACGTCGAATCCGGCCTCGACCTCGCGCTTGACGTGGCGGGCGACGTTGCGGATGCGCTCGACATTGGCGACCGAAGTGCCGCCGAACTTCATGACGAGACGGGGTTTGGCCTGACCGGACATGATGCTCCGAGGGTTGTTCCAACCTTGCGGAAAGCGTTGGCGCGGCGCATCGCCGCTCGCGCCCTGTCCGAAGGCGGCGTATACATACGGCCTCTCCGGCGCCTGTCAATCGCGCAGGCCGCCTCAGGAATGTTCGAGGTAGACCCGATGGCGAAAGCCGCCAGAACGCCCGAAGCGCACGACAATGCGCCCCGCAGCGCCAGCGTCGATCCGCGCAGCGCCAGCGTCGACCCGGAAGACGTGGCGCGCTTCGACGCGCTCGGCGAGGAATGGTGGGACCTGTGGGGGCCGATGCGCGCCCTGCACAAGCTCAACCCGACGCGGGTGGATTATGTGCGGGAGATTCTGGTCGCGGAATTGCCGGACGCTTCGGCCCGGCTGTCATCCCGGCCGAAGCGAAGCGAAGAGCCGGGACCCAGCGCGACGGCGCCTGCGGCTGGGTCCCGGATCGGCCTCCGGCCGTCCGGGATGACAGCCGGGGATGCGATGGGTATGTCGCCGCACGCCCCGGTTGACGGCCCGCTGTCCGGCCTGTCGATCCTCGACATCGGCTGCGGCGGCGGCATCCTGTCGGAGCCTCTCGCGAAGCTCGGCGCGAAAATGACGTCGATCGATCCCGCGCCGACCAATATCGAGGTGGCGCGCGCCCATGCCGAAAAGTCCGGGCCTCGACATCGACTATCGCGAGACGACGGCCGAGGAACTGGCGGCGACCGGCGCGCAATTCGACGCCGTGCTCATCATGGAAGTGGTCGAGCACGTCAACGATCGCCCGGCCTTCATCGCCACCGCCGCGCGCCTCGTGCGACCCGGCGGCTTCCTGTTCGCCGCCACGCTCAACCGGACGCTGAAGTCCTACGCGCTCGCCATCGTCGGCGCCGAATACATCCTGCGCTGGGTGAAGCGCGGCACGCACAATTGGGACCAGTTCGTCACGCCTGGGGAATTGGCGAGCGATTTTCGCGCGGCGGGGCTGGACATCTACGACCGCACCGGCGTCGTCTACAATCCGATCTTCGGCGAATGGCGGACATCGGAAGATTGCGGCGTCAACTACATGATGGCGGCGCAGAAGCCGGACAGCGCCTAATCAGGCCAGTCGGCGCCGTCGTCGCGCGATCGGGATCGCCCCAGACGTGCCAGACTCGACCGCGCTCGCCGGAAGGATCTGCGTCGGGCCGCTATCGACTCGGTTGCGGACGTCGGATCGCATTCGCGTACGGCTTGCGGTCTGTGCCGATCAGATAGCCAACGCCGATGGCGGACTGTAGATGAGCCATTCGTGACGATGGCGCCGCATCTCGACGTGAACCTCGGATCGCTTGCATTCGTGGCAAAGCCGGCATGACATCATTGCGATCCGACCTTCCCGGCAGACCAGCTCGCCTGTAAACCAGACGGCTCGCGGCAACGGTCCGCGCAGAAAGATCGTCTTCCAGCGTAGCGTCCTAATTCGGCGCCGAAGCGACTTCGGCGTCATCGATTGCTTCAGAAACACTTTGCGCCGCTGATCTCCCAGGTCGCTACGTAACCGACGCCAATTTGCGGTGCGCACGGAGAAGTGAAGGCCGTCGCGCCTTAGGTCGCCGCTCTAGCCAGTCGTATATCGGGATCGTGCAGAGCCGATATCTTGCGCGGCAGATCAGGCGTCGGAATTTGGCGGCATCGGCTGCTCCGAGACATGACGCATGGCGATGCGCCAAGACAGCTTACCACAACGTCCGCAATCCTGCAAACAAGTCCTCTTAACTAATGAATACTTGCATTGTCGGCGAAATTTCTGCTTGTGCGACGCGCGAACGCTCTCAGTTCCGCTCGTCGGGCGAGGGCGGGATCGGCATGATCTCGACGCCGTCCTCGATCAGCGCCTGCGCCTCCTCGAAACTCGCCTGACCGCGGATCGGGCGGGCTTCGGCCTCGCCATCATGAATCCTGCGCGCCTCTTCGGGGAAGGCGGCGCCGACGTCGGTCGTCGCCTCCATGATCTTTTCGCGCAACGCCCGGACCATCGCCGCGCACTTCCGCCATCTTGGAATCGACCAGCGCCATTTCCTGCGCGGGCGGCGCAGTCGGCGGCGGCGGCGGCGGGCGTCTCGTCGCGGTCGCGGCGCGCCACGCTCGGCGCCATGATCGCCTTGGTCACGCGCGCAGAATTGCAGTACGGGCAGGTCACGAAGCCGCGGCGCGCCTGCTCCTCGTAGCCGGCGGCGCTGGCGAACCAGCTTTCGAATTCGTGGGCCTCGTCGCAGACGAGCGCGTAGCGGATCATGGTCAGCCGGCCAGTATTCCGTCGAGCTTGCCGTCGGATTCGAGGTCGTAGAGATCGTCGCAGCCGCCGACATGGGTCGCGCCGATGAATATCTGCGGCACGGTCGTGCGGCCGCCCGCGCGCTCCGACATGGCGGCGCGGCTCGCCCGATCGCCGTCGACGGAAATTTCCTCGTATTCCGCGCCCTTCTGGCGCAGCAGGTCCTTGGCGGCGGCGCAATAGGGGCAGGTCGAGGTCGTGTAGATCGTCACAGGCTGCATGGAACGTCCCTTTATGCGGCCGCTTATATGGGAATTCAGCCCCCTGTCACAACCCGCGCGAAGGTCAGCACGTCGACGCGCTTCGCGCCCGCGCGCAGGAGGACGCGAGCCGCGGCGTTGGCGGTCGCGCCCGAGGTCATGACGTCGTCGACCAACACGATCTTCCTGTCGAGAACGGCGAGCTTGCCGGCCTCGCCGACGCGGAACGCGCCCTGCAGGTTGGTCGCGCGCTGCGCCCGGGAGAGGCCGACCTGCGGCGGCGTCGCCTTGACGCGCTCGAGCGCGCGCATGGCGGCCGGCACGCCCGTCTCGCGGGAGATGGCGGCGGCGAGCAGGGCCGCCTGATTGTGCTTGCGCCCGAGCAGGCGCAGCCGGTGCATCGGCACGGGCGCAAGCAGGTCGGCGTCGTCGGTGAGTTCGGCGCCGGCGCGCGCCATCCATCGGCCGACCGGACGGGCGATCTCCAGCCGGTCGTAATATTTCAGGCGATGGACGATGAGACGGGCCGGGCCATCGTCGAACCGCACCACCGATCTCGCGCGCGAAAAAACGGGGGGATTGGCGATGGCGTCCGGCGAGAGCAGGCCGGGCTGGCCGAGATCGACGTCGAAGGGCGTGCCCAGCCGATCGCAAAAAGGCTTCTCGATGAAGCGCATTTTCGTCCAGCAGTCCGGGCAGAGGCCGAAATGGCTCTCGGTCGCGCGGCGGCAGGCGATGCACACCGGAGGATAGATCACGTCGAGCGCGCGGCCGCCCATCCGGCGCGCGAGGGCTGCAAGCGGCGCGAGGGTCGGGCGGGGCCGGTCGGCGAACATCGGGCGAGCCTATGCGCTGGCTCGCCGCGGCGGCAAGCCTCCGACATCGTTAATGACCCGTTAATGGCCCCGCGCTAGCTTTTGCGCCCATGAGAGCCTCGCCTGTCCTCCTGACCCTTGCCGCGCTGGCCGTCGCCACGCCGGCCGCCGCCGACTTCTCCTCCTGCGTCGCGGGCCTGCGGTCGCAGGCGGCCGCGCAGGGCATATCGGGCGAGACCTTCGACGCCGCCTTCAAGGGCGTGACGCCGGAGCCGAAGGTCATCGAGCTCATGAACAACCAGCCGGAGTTCAAGACCCCGATCTGGGACTATCTCGCCGCGCTGACCGACGACGAGAAGGTGGCCGACGGCAAGGCCGCGATGCGGCAATACGCCAGCGCGCTCGCGTCGGCCGAGAGCCGCTACGGCGTCGACCGCTACGCCATCGCGGCGGTGTGGGGCGTGGAATCGGATTTCGGCAAGGCGGGCAAGAAATTCTACCTGCCGCAGGCGCTGTCCACGCTGGTCTGCATGGCCGACCGGCGGCAGGCCTATTTCCGCGGCGAGCTGATGTCGACGCTGAAGATCCTGCAGCGCGGCGATCTCGAGGCGGCCGATCTCTGGGGCTCGTGGGCGGGCGCCTTCGGCCATACGCAATTCATGCCCTCGACCTACCTGCGGCTCGGCGTCGACGGCGACGGCGACGGGCGCAGCGACCTCGTCAATTCCGTGCCGGACGCGCTGCACTCGACCGCAAATTACCTGCGCAAGTCGGGCTGGGCGACGGGCGCGGCCTGGGGCTACGAGGTCCAGGTTCCCTCGGGCTATTCCGGCCCCTCCGGCCGCACGGGCAAGCATCCCGTGTCGTTCTGGGAGAGCCACGGCGTCCGCAAGGTCGGCGGCGGCGGCCTGTCGGGCGCGGGCGCGGCCGGCCTGCTGCTGCCGGCCGGCAAGGGCGGGCCGGGTTTCCTCGTGTTCAAGAATTACGACGCCGCCTATTCCTACAACGGCTCCGACGCCTATGCGCTGGCGATCTCGATCCTGACCGACAAGCTGAAGGGCAAGCCCGGCGTGCAGGGCGAATGGCCGACCGACGATCTCGGCCTGTCGCGCAACGAGCGGCGCGAATTGCAGCGCCTCCTGACCGCGCGCGGCTTCGATGTCGGCGAGCCGGACGGGGCGGTCGGGGCCAAGACGCGCGCGGCGATCATGCGGATCGAGGCGCAACTTGGCATGCCGCAGCGCGGGCGGCCGGGCATGAAGGTGCTCAATTCCTTGCGCGGGCGTTGACGCCCGCCCTGCGTCGGGGGCGCGGATTCACCGTTTTGTGAATGGTCCGTGCGCGGCGAGGGGCGTAACCCTGTCCTCGACACGAGAGATTTGATGCGCTCCCCCAAGAAGATCGCCTTCCTCGCCGCCCTGCTTTCCGCATCCGCCGCTTCCGCGATGGACCGGCCGCGCGGCGTCGTCGAGCTCTTCACCAGCCAGGGCTGCTCCTCCTGCCCGCCGGCGGACCGGATCATCGGGGAGCTGGCGCACGATCCCTCGCTCGTCGTCCTGTCGCTGCCGGTGGACTATTGGGACTACATCGGCTGGAAGGACACGCTGGCCTCGCCGCAATGCACGGCGCGGCAGAAGGGCTATGCGACGGCGCGCGGCGACAGCCAGGTCTATACGCCGCAGGCGGTGATCGACGGGCTGACCCATGTCGTGGGCGCCGACCGCGAGGCGCTTCTCAGGAACATCGCCGAGGACCGGTCGGCCAAGGGCGCGTTGACGGTCGATGTTTCGGCGAAGGTGGCCGACGGCAAGGCGACGGTCGATGTCGGCGGGGGCGCGGGAAAGGCCGCGACCGTCTGGCTGATGGAAGTGGAGCCCGCCGCCACCGTCGCGGTCGGTCGCGGCGAAAACGCGGGCCGCACGCTCACCTACACGAATGTCGTGCGCAAGATGACGTCGCTCGGCCAGTATTCCGGCGCGCCCGTGCATTACGAGGCGCCGGCGCAGACGCGGCCCGACCTTCGCTACGTGGCGCTGGTGCAGGCGGGCGCGGCGGAGCGGCCGGGCGCGATTTTGGGCGCGGCCATCACGCGCTAGCGATTTCTGAAGATACCCGCCGCGGCCGTGGTTCGAGACGCGCCCATTGGGCGCTCCTCACCATCAGATTTGTGTTTACGCGCCCTTTTCCAGGCCCGCATGCCGAGGAGCCTGCGCAGCAGGCGTCTCGAAGCACGAGGGCGTCGCCCCGTGCTCAAAGCACGTAGATCCTGTCCGGCAGCGTGTGCGCCGTTCCGTCCGCGGGCGCGACGTCGGCCATGACCGCGCCGCAGCGCTCCACGGCGGCGATGAAGCCGTCCGCGACGCGGCCGAGCGCGATATGCGCCGTCAGGGCGGTCACCGTCTCGCGCCACACGGCATGATCGACGCGCGAAGCTATGCCGTCGTCGGCGACGACATGGGCGTAATGTTCGGCGAGCGAGACGAAGATCATCACGCCCATCCGGTTCTTCGTCTGCGTAATCCCGCGCGCGAAAAACATCTCCATGCCGGCGCGGTGCGCGCGCGTGCGCTTCACGGCGCGCGGGACGAGCGCCATGCGCAGCGGCGTCCACATGAGAACGAGACCGAGCGCGACGAAGATCGCGACCTGGAGGCTGAGAATGCGCACGACGCTGAGCTGCGTGAAGGCGACCAGGGCCCAGGGCGACAGAAGCGCGACGAAGGACGCCCAGAGCAGCGGCGCGTAGGAATAGGACGAGGAGGCGCGCATCAGCACGCAGACGATGTCGCCCGCCGTCTTCTGCTCGGCCGCGCGGATGGCGTCGGCGATGCGGGCGCGGTCTTCATCCGAAATGGGCGTCTGGTCCGCGATCATGTCACCAGCTCCCCGAGGCGCCGCCGCCGCCGAACGAACCGCCGCCGCCGGAAAAGCCGCCGCCCCAGTCCGAACCGCCGCTCGACGACCCGCTGCTCCAGCCGCCGCTGCTCCAGTTGCTGGGGCCAGACGGGATGAAGATCGTCTGGTTGCCGCGCCGCACCCAGCGCCCGGTGGGGCCGCGCGCGTTGCGGATCATCGACCAGAGGATGAAGCAGAACAGCGCGAAGATGATGAAGGGCATGAGCTGGTCGATGAGGTCGGGCTGGCGCTCGACCCGCACCTTCGCCTTCTTCTGCCATTCCGAGGAATCGACGGTCAGCGCGTCGATGATCGCGTCGACGCCCGCGACGATGCCGCCGGCATAATCGCCCGAGCGGAATTTCGGCACGATCGCGCTCTGGATGATGACGCTCGACAGCGCGTCGGTCATCGTACCCTCGAGACCGTAGCCGACCTCGATGCGCACCTTGCGCTCGTTGGGCGCGACCAGCAGCAGGAGGCCGTTGTTCTTCCTGGCTTCGCCGAGCTTCCAGGCGCGCGCGAGATCGACCGAGAAGCTCTCGATATCAGACCCCTGCAACGAAGGGACGGTGGCGACGACGAGCTGGATGCCGGACTTGTCCTCCAGCGCCGCCAGTTTCGTCTCGATCTGCGCGCGCGTCGCCGACGGGATGATGCCGGCCTGATCGACGACGCGGCCGGTCAGCGCGGGGAAGTCGAGGGCGAAGGCGAGGGTGGCGACAAGCGCGAGTGTCATCCCCGCGAAAGCGGGGATCCAGAGCCACGCGAGAAAACGCGCCAGATGATCGCGACCTCTCCGGATCCCCGATCGAGCCTTGCTCGTCGGGGATGACAGTCCGGGTCCTGCGACCGCGACGCGGATCATGGCGCGATGTCCGGCCTGCGAGCCTGAAGGCTCGCGGTCCATTCTAGAACTTCACTTTTCAGAACTTCACCTGCGGCGGCTTGTCGGAGCCTTCCGACGCCGTGAAGGTCGCCATCGGCTTGTTGCCGGAGAAGATGGTCTTCGCCCAGATGATCGAGGGGAAGGTCGAGAGCGTCAGATTGTAGTCGCGGACGGCGGCCACATAGTCGCGGCGGGCGACGGCGATGCGGTTCTCGGTGCCTTCGAGCTGCGACTGCAGGGCCAGGAAGTTCTGGTTGGACTTCAGGTCCGGATAGGCTTCCGACACGGCGATCAGGCGGCCGAGCGCGCCGGAGAGCTGGTTCTGGGCGTCCTGGAACTGCTTGATCTTCTCGGGATCGGTGAGTTGCGAGGCGTCGACCTTGACGGAGGTGGCCTTGGAGCGCGCCTCGATCACCGAGGTCAGAACGTCCTTCTCCTGCTTGGCGTAGCCCTGCACGGTCGCCACGAGGTTCGGGATGAGGTCGGCGCGCCGCTGGTACTGGTTCTGCACGTCGGCCCATTTGGCCTTGGCGTTCTCTTCCGCCGTGGGAATGGTGTTGTAGCCGCAGCCGGCGACGCTCAGGCCGAGCGCCAGGGCGGCGAAGGCGGCGCGCAAACGGGAAAAATTGAAGGCCATGGTCTGCTCCATAGAATGACCGCGACCTTAGCCCGTGGCGGCGGGCTGTAAAGTGCGGGGCGCCACAGGCGGAGCGCCGCGCCGCGCTCATGGTCCGAATTTCGCCGCGATCGCGCCCTCCGATATTGTCCCTCAGCGTCGCCGTTCTGCGGCAAATTGGGTAAGATCGCGCACATGATTCGATTGCCGCAGCGCGCCGTTCCGGCGCTGGTCGTCCTCACCTTTGCTTTCGGCCTGTCGGCGTCCACGCCGACCGCCGGCCCGTCGTTCGCCTTGTCCGGGGCGCAGGCGAAGGAGAAGAAGGAAGACGCGAAGAAGCCCGCCAAGGGCAAGGCCGCCAAGGACGACAAGTCGAAGAAGCCGGACGCCAAGGGCGCCGGCGGCGGCAAGGCGACGCCGGTCGGCCGGTTCGGCGAATGGGACGTGTTCACGACCGGCGGCAAGACCAAGACCTGCTACACGCTGGCGCGGCCGAAGGAGCGCGCGCCCGCGAGCCTCAAGCGCGACGACGCCTACGTGTTCATCTCGAACCGGCCGGGCGAGAACGTGCAGAACGAGGTTTCCGTCATCATGGGCTTCGCCATGAAGGACGGGTCGGAGCCGAGCGCCGACATCGGCGGCGCGGCCTTCCAGTTCGTCGCCAAAGGCGCGAACGCCTGGCTGAAGAATCCGGCCGAGGAAGGCAAGTTCGTCGAGGCGATGAAGCGCGGCTCCAAGCTCGTGGTGAAGGCGTCCTCGAGCAAGGGCAACGCCACCACCGACAGCTATTCGCTGGCCGGCATCAGCGACGCGCTCGCCCGCATCCGCAAGGAATGCCAATAGGCTAGGGCGCAATACGCCGAAGGTCGCAACACCAAAGTTCGACCCTGCTCGCCTTGTGAGCAGGCCCTTCGCTGGCGCATAATCCCACGACTTTTTGGAGCGTCGCGCACGCCCGGGTTTGCGCGCGCCGTGGGAGGACGGGAATGTCTGAGAAAGTTTACGCCGTCAGCGACGAGTGGAAGAAGCGCGCCTTCATCGATCAGGCCAAGTACGAGGAGATGTACAAGCGTTCGGTTTCGGACCCTGAAGGCTTCTGGGCCGAGCACGGCAAGCGCATCGACTGGATCAAGCCTTTCACCAAGGTGAAGAACACCAGCTACGATCCGCACAACGTGTCGATCAAGTGGTTCGAGGACGGCGTGACCAACGTGTCGATGAACTGCATCGACCGGCATCTGGCCAAGCGCGGCGACCAGACCGCGATCATCTGGGAAGGCGACAACCCGGACGAGTCCGAGCACATCACCTACAAGCAATTGCACGAGCGCGTGTCGAAGCTCGCCAACGTGTTCAAGGCGCGCGGCGTCAAGAAGGGCGACACGGTCACCATCTACCTGCCGATGATCCCGGAAGCCGCCTACGCCATGCTCGCCTGCGCGCGCATCGGCGCGGTGCATTCGATCGTGTTCGGCGGCTTCTCGCCGGATTCGCTCGCCGCCCGCATCGAGGGCTGCAAGTCGAAGGTGGTGATCACCGCCGACGAAGGCCTGCGCGGCGGCCGCAAGGTGCCGCTGAAGGTCAACGCCGACGAGGCGGTCAAGCGCGCCGGCGTCGTCGAGACGATGATCGTGGTGAAGCGCACGGGCGGCAAGGTCGACTGGGTCGAGGGCCGCGACGTGTGGTACGGCGACGAGATCGCCAAGGTTTCCGCCGATTGCCCGCCGGTCGAGATGAAGGCGGAAGACCCGCTGTTCATGCTCTACACCTCGGGCTCGACCGGCGCGCCGAAGGGCGTGGTGCACACCACCGCCGGCTATCTCGTCTACGCCGCGATGACGCATCAATACGTCTTCGACTATCACGAGGGCGACATCTACTGGTGCACGGCGGACGTGGGCTGGGTGACCGGCCACAGCTACATCGTCTACGGACCGCTCGCCAATGGCGCGACGACGCTGATGTTCGAAGGCATTCCGAACTATCCGTCGATCTCGCGCTTCTGGGACGTCGTGGACAAGCACAAGGTCAACATCTTCTATACCGCGCCGACCGCGATCCGCTCGCTGATGGGCGCCGGCGAGGAGCCGGTGAAGAAGACCAGCCGCAAGACGCTGCGCCTGCTCGGCTCGGTCGGCGAGCCGATCAATCCGGAAGCCTGGGAATGGTATCACCGCGTCGTCGGCGACGGCCGCTGCCCGATTGTCGACACCTGGTGGCAGACCGAGACCGGCGGCATTCTCATCACCCCGCTGCCGGGCGCGATCGCGCAGAAGCCGGGCTCGGCGACGCGGCCGTTCTTCGGCGTGAAGCCTGAAGTGGTCGACGCCAACGGCGTCGTGATCGAGGGCGCCTGCGAGGGCAACCTGGTGATCGCGGATTCGTGGCCCGGCCAGATGCGCACGGTCTACGGCGACCACGAGCGCTTCGTGCAGACCTATTTCTCGACCTATCCGGGCAAGTATTTCACGGGCGACGGCTGCCGCCGCGACGCCGACGGCTATTACTGGATCACCGGCCGCGTCGACGACGTGATCAACGTGTCCGGCCATCGCATGGGCACGGCTGAAGTGGAGAGCGCGCTCGTCTCGCACGACGCGGTTTCGGAAGCGGCCGTCGTCGGCTTCCCGCACGACATCAAGGGCCAGGGCATCTACGCCTATGTCACGCTGATGACGGGCGTCGAGGCGACGGAAGATCTGCGCAAGCAGCTCGTCGCCCACGTGCGCAAGGAAATCGGCCCGATCGCCACGCCCGACGTCATCCAGTTCGCGCCGGGACTGCCGAAGACCCGCTCCGGCAAGATCATGCGCCGCATCCTGCGCAAGATCGCCGAGAACGAATTCGGCGCGCTCGGCGACACGTCGACGCTGGCCGATCCGACCGTCGTGGACGATCTGATCGCCAATCGCGGCTGATTGGGGTCGCAAAACAGAAAGCCCCGCGATGCAGGCGCATCGCGGGGCTTTTTTTGTGAGAGTTGCGGCTTGTCATTCCCGACGCCTGCGCGGCAGGCGATCGGGAATCCAGGGGGCCGCGTCAAAGATTTCCGGCGCGGCTCTACAGCGATTCACACCCGCTCGGAATCATGCGGCCGTCATTGCGAGGAGCTCCGGTGAAACCGCAACGCGGTTTCACCTGTAGCGACGCGGCAATCCATCCCCACATCTGGATCAACATACGGGGATGGATTGCTTCGCGGAGCCTGTCATCGGGCGCGCCTTTGGCGCGACCCGTTGGCTCGCAATGACGGCGCTATTTCCGACAAACGTCGAACCGCTCTGGATTCCCGCTTTCGCGGGAATGACAGTCCTTACGCCCACGGCCTTTCGGCGGCGTGCTTCTTCTCGAAGGACGAAATCTTGTCGGCCTTGACCATGGTGAGGCCGATGTCGTCGAGGCCCTCGATCAGGCAATGCTTGCGGAAGGCGTCGATGTCGAATTTCACGACGCCGCCGTCCGGGCCACGGATTTCCTGGGCTTCGAGATCGACCGTGAGCGTCGCGTTGGCGCCGCGCTCGGCGTCGTCCATCAGCTTGGCGAGGTCCTCTTTCGAGACCTTGATCGGCAGGATGCCGTTCTTGAAGCAATTGTTGTAGAAAATGTCGGCGAAGCTGGTCGAGATGACGCAGCGGATGCCGTAGTCGAGCAGAGCCCAGGGCGCGTGCTCGCGCGAGGAGCCGCAGCCGAAATTGTCTTCCGCCACCAGGATCTGCGCCTTGCGATAGGCGGGCTGGTTGAGCACGAAATCCGGGTTCTCCGAACCGTCCTCCTTGTAGCGCATCTCCGAGAACAGCCCCTTGCCGAGGCCCGTGCGGGCGATCGTCTTCAGGTATTGCTTCGGGATGATCATGTCCGTGTCGATGTTGACGATCGGCATGGGCGCGGCGACGCCCGTCAGTTTCGTGAACTTTTCCATGGCAAAGGCCTTCGGCAGCGCTGTTTGGCAGGGTGTTAGCAAATGGGGGCGGGGGGCGCAAACGGGGCCGCATTGACCCCGTGCGCCGCGCCCTGCCACCATGCCGAAAACGGGGATGGAGACGACAGCGTGGACACGAGTTTCGAGCCCGAGAAGCACCTGTGCGCCGAGCAGCGCTGGTTCGAGGATTTTCGCGTCGGCGAACGCTACCTGCTGCCGAGCCGCACCGTGAATTCGGCCAATTTCGCGGCCTTCCAGCTCGTCTCCGGCGACAATCACCCGATCCACTACGACGTCGAATATTGCCGCAAGCGCGGGTATGCGGGGCTGCTGGCGCACGGGCTGCAGGTCGTGTGCTTCACCGCCGCCGGCGCGGGGCGCTTTCCGCACGAGGTCTCGGATTCGCTCGTCGCCTTTCTCGAACAATCCTCGCGCTTTCTCGCCGGCGTCATCGAGGGCGACACGCTCTATCCGGCGCTCGAGATCACGGAGCTGAAAGAGCAGCGCTCGACAGGCGTCATCGTCATGCGCGCGACGGTGCACAACCAGAAGCGCGAACTCGTGCTCGACGGATGGCACAAGTATCTCGTGAAGAAGCGCGGCTAGGGCGCCGCCGTCGACAGGCGCCAGCCGTCGCCGGCGAGCCAGCATGTTTCGTCTGGCGCATCGAAGCGCAGCGCGCGCACGCCGCGCCAGCTTTCGTCGGCGAACCGCCGCGCCAGCCGTCGCTCCGCCGCAGAATCGCGCGCCGCCTCGCAGGCGATGAAGGCGACGGGAAAGAGGAACCGCGCCGGCCAGCGCATCGCGTTCTCTCCCCTCTGCACGAGCAGCATCGCGCCGACCGCGCCGGGCGCCTCGAGCGGGAACAGCAGCCGGCCGCCTGGCCGCAGCGCCGCGCGCCAGCAGGCGTAGGGTTCGATCGCCCCGGCGTTGACGTAGATGACGTCGGCTTGCGGCAGGTCGGGCGCGATGCCTGAACGCGCCTCGATCCTCACATTGGGAATGTCGCGCAGATTGGCTTTCGCGCGCTCTGCAATGCCCGGATCGATCTCGTAGCCGACGACCTCGCCCGCGGGGCCGACGAGGCGCGCGAGCATGGCGGTGTAATAGCCCACGCCCGCGCCGACATGCAGGACCGTCTCGCCGTCGCGCAGCGCCAGTTCCTCCATGCAGCGCGCGTGCAGCGCCGGCTCGCCGATGTTTATGCCGCGCGCGGGATCGATGGCGACGAGGCAATCGCGATAGAGGTCTGGCGACATCGCGCGTCTCGGCATAGGCGCCGAAGCCCGCCACGAACCACGGCGGCGGTCCCGCGAATTTTTCACGCGATGTTTCGGCGAAGGCCTGTTCGATACGCGCGTCGCGTACGCCCGCCTGCGCGCAGATCTCGCGCGCGAATTTCTGGCGCAACTCTGTGCTGGAGGACTGCGTCGTCATTCCGCTTCGCGTTCGATGCGCTCCATGTCTTCGTCGCTGAGGCCGAAGTGATGGCCGATCTCGTGCACCAGCACATGCCGCACGATTGCGCCGAGCGCATCCTCGTTCTCGGCCCAATAGTCGAGGATGGGGCGGCGATAGAGCCAGACCATGTTGGGCGGCTGCCCGGTATGGGCGAGCGCCTCGCCCTGCGCGAGGCCGCGCCCGCGAAACAGGCCGAGCAGGTCGTAGTCGCTCTCGCAATTCATCTCGTCGAGCGTCTCGTCGTCCGGCCAGTCGTCGACGCGGATGACGATCCCCGCGCACAGATTGCGGAAGCTTGCGGGCAGGGCGTCGAAGGCCGTCTGCGCCATGTCCTCGAATGCGGCGAGGTCAGGCGCGCGGCGTTCGCTCCATGCATTGTCGGTCGCGCTCATGCTTCAGCATCGCATGCGCGGCGTCCGCGCAAAAGCGGAACCCGCGCAGGGCGGCGGCGTTGCGTCCATACGCCAAGGCTCGCCTTGCGGGCAGGTCGCCGGACATCGGCGAGAACGAGAAGGTCCGTTCCGGGCGCGGCCTCTCGAAAGCCGGCGCAAGCGATTTCGCGACCACGGTTCGACGCCGCCGCAAAACAAATCGTGACTGGACTGTGTAGCGCGGCGATTCAATCTGGGCGCGTCGGACGCCGTCACGGGAGATCGTCATGAAGAAACTGCTTATCGCGCTCGCAGCGCTCGTCGGCGCGACATGGGCTGCGCCTTCCCTCGCCGCGCCGGCGGCGAACATGCCGCCCGGCGTCGAGCGCCCATCCGATCAGTCGATCACGAGGACGCGCATGCATCCTCGCCGCATGATGCGGCCGCGCATGACGCGGCATCGTGTGTATCGCCAACGGATGCGCCACCCTCGCATGATGCGTCCGCATCGGCGCATGATGTGAGGCATCGCGTGTGAGACGGGAAGGCCGGCGTCGACGCCGGCCTTTTGTCGTCAGATCTTGCGCACGTCGACGAAATGGCCGGCGATGGCGGCCGCCGCCGCCATGGCCGGCGACACGAGATGCGTACGTCCGCGAAAACCCTGGCGCCCCTCGAAATTGCGGTTCGAGGTCGAGGCGCAGCGCTCGCCCGGCGCGAGCTTGTCCGGGTTCATCGCCAGGCACATCGAACAGCCGGGCTCGCGCCATTCGAAGCCGGCCTCGATGAAGACCTTGTCGAGGCCTTCGGCCTCCGCCTGTTCCTTCACGAGGCCCGAGCCCGGCACGACCATGGCGCTGACATGGCTTGCGACCTTCTTGCCCTTCGCCACGGCGGCGGCGGCGCGAAGATCCTCGATGCGGCCGTTGGTGCAGGAGCCGATGAAGGCGCGGTCGATCTTCACGTCCGTGATCTTCTCGCCGCCCTTCAGGCCCATGTAGTCGAGCGCGCGCGCGATGGCCGCCTTCTTCGCGTCGTTCGGCGCGTCGGCGGGCGTCGGCACGGTTCCCTCGATCGAGATCACGTCCTCGGGGCTCGTGCCCCAGGTGACGCACGGGGGCAGATCGGCGGCGTTCAGCGTCACCACCGTGTCGAATTTCGCGCCGTCGTCGGTCTTGAGCTTCGACCAGTAGGCGACCGCCTGGTCCCAGGCCGCGCCCTTCGGCGATTTCGGACGATCCTTCAGGTAGGCGAAGGTCTTCTCGTCCGGCGCGACCATGCCGGCGCGCGCGCCGCCTTCGATCGACAGGTTGCAGAGCGTCATGCGGCCTTCCATCGACAGGTCGCGCACGGCTTCGCCGGCGTATTCGATGACATGGCCGGTGCCGCCGGCCGTGCCGATCTTGCCGATCACCGCGAGCGCGATGTCCTTGGCGGTCACGCCGTGGGGCAGCTTGCCATCCACGCGCACCAGCATGTTCTTCGCCTTCGACTGGATCAGCGTCTGCGTGGCGAGCACATGCTCGACTTCCGACGTGCCGATGCCATGCGCCAGCGCGCCGAAGGCGCCGTGCGTGGAAGTGTGGCTGTCGCCGCAGACGATGGTCGCGCCGGGCAGGGTGAAGCCCTGCTCCGGCCCGATGATGTGGACGACGCCCTGGCGCCTGTCGTGCTCGTCGTAATATTCGACGCCGAATTCGGCGGCGTTGATCGCGAGCTGCTCGACCTGCGCCCTGGACTCGGGATCTTCGATCGGCTTGGAGCGGTCGGTGGTCGGCACGTTGTGGTCGACGACGGCGAGCGTCTTTTCGGGCGCGCGCACCTTGCGCTTCGACATGCGCAGGCCCTCGAAGGCCTGCGGGCTCGTCACCTCGTGCACGAGATGGCGGTCGATGTAGATCAGGCTCGTGCCGTCGGGCTGGACGTCGACGACGTGGTCGTCCCAGATCTTGTCGTAAAGCGTGCGCGGTCCTGCGGTCATTGGCGGCGTCCTCGTCGCGGGCTTGGTCTCGTTGCACGCCCGGCGCCGGTCGATGTCGACCCGCGCGAAGAGGCGGCGATGGGCCGTCTTCTAGAACAACGCGCCAAAAAGGGGAAATCAGATTTTCGGGAGGTCGCAGGCCGGCTTCAGAGCCGCGACATCGCCCATTGCACCTCGACCGTGGCCTCGGCCTTTCCCGTCACCACGATCTGCTGGCAGGCGCGCACGCCGTCGGGGCTGGCGAAGAACACGCTTTCCTCGAGGTTCACCGCCAGACCGCCGGCGTCGAACATCCAGCGCTGGCCGTCGGCGAGGTCGAGCACGACGGCCGTGTCGTCGCCGGCGCGCATGGCGACGACCGAGGGGTGAAGGTGGAAGCGCAGCGCGAAAGTCTCGGGCGGGGTCTGCGCCGTCTGGCCGGCGGCGACCAGACGGTCCTCGCCGACGAGCTGCGCGCCGTCGGACTTCAGCGCGATGCGGCGTTCGTGCACGAGGCCGAAGCGCTGGGCGTAGCCGTCGTGCGAGAGGTCGAGCAGCGCGCCTTCGTCCAGCGTCTCGCGCTTCACGCCGACGCTGCCGGGGCCGGCGACGATCTGGCCGGCGATGACGCGCTCGATGCCCGTGTCGGGCGCGATGCGGCATGAGGAAACATCGTCGATGACCAGCGTCGAATGCGCGGCCGTCTGCCGGGCCGCGTCGCGCGCGGACGCGCCGCCGACGGCCGGCGTCCCGCAATTGACGACGATGCGCTGCAGGCCGCTCGACAGTTCGAACGACAGGCAGCCGGCGTGCGCGTCGAGCGAATAGGGGCGGGGCGGCGGCGGCCCGGCGTCGACGATGACGATCGTGTCGGCGGCTTCCAGCCGCTGATAGCCGGAATAGGGGGCGCTCACCGGCGCCGTTCCGCGCGCGTCGTCGTAGTGCAGGACGATGGCGAGCCGGTCGGGCGCGGTCACGCCCATGCCGTTGAACAGCGCCAGCGACGAATCGCCGTGCCGCAGCAGGCGCAGCGCGGGAATGATGCGGTCGATGGCGTTGAGCAGCTCGGGCGGCGGGGCCGCGCCGCGCGCGACATAGGCCTGGCGCAGCGGCAGGAAGTCGAGCAGCAGGTCGATCAGGACCTGCGGATTGCGGCTGACATGGCCGCCGTCGGGCAGGATCTGCGCGCCGATGGCGTCGGCGAGCTGCGCGCTGGCGCGCGACTGGAAGCGCGCCGGCGTTTCGGCGCACATGGCGTAGGCGGCGAGCGCGATGGTCGACAGCAGGTGCGGCAGGCCCGACGTCGCGCCGAGCGCGTCCTGCAATTGCCCGGCGTCGCGGGCGAGCGCGCGCAGGAAGCGATGGTAGAATTCGGCTTCCGCGCCCTCGAGCACGAGCGTCGACTGGCTGAGCCACGACAGGATTCTTCGCGCGGTCGTGGCGGCGTCGAAGGGCTCGGCGGGGCCACGGCTGCGCGCGGCGAGGTAATCGTCGACGAGCGCGCGGGCGTTGACGCGGGCAAGGCTCGTCTCGGCGGCGCGCAGATGGCGCAGCCAGCCGAAGCCGTTGAGCGCGCGCGCCCATTCCGCCGATGGCGGGTGGAGATCGAAGGGCGAGCGCCCTTGCGTGTTCACGATGCGGCCGCCGAAAGCGAAATAGCCGGCGTAGATGTCCTCGGCGCGGGTGGCGTCGGCGGTGCGGATGTCCTGCGGAGCGATGAGGAGACGTTCGGGCGCGCGCATCCGCATGCGGCCGAAGGCGCGCATGGGCGCCGTCGCCGCGCGCACGCCCTTAGAAGCGTAACGCTGCGCCACGATCGCGGCGAGCTTCGCGCGTTCCGCCAATCCTCCGCCGCTCAGTTGCCCCTCCTGCCGGGCGCGATCCATCGCCCGCCGCCGCATATGCAGACGTACATAATGTTCATTCAAATGTTTAGGGTCGATTAACCCTGCCGCTTCAATCGCGCGGCGAAAAAGCCGTCGAGGCCGGCCATGCGCGCGTCCTCGTCCGGCCAGCAGCAGGGCAGCGTGCGCAGGTCGCCCTCCGATGTCAGGAGGTCCGGCCCGATCCCGCATTCGCCCGGTTCGATCGGCACGCGCCTGAAATCGGGGTTCTTGCGCAACAGCGCCGAAATCTGGGCCTCGCCCTCCTCCGGCTCGATCGAGCAGACGCAATAGACGAGATGGCCGCCGGGCTTCACCAGCGTCGCGGCGCGGGCGAGGATTTTCGCCTGGAGGGCGGCGAGCTGGTCGATGTCGCCGGGCTTCTTCGTCCATTGCACGTCGGGGTGCCTGCGGATGGTGCCGGTCGCCGAACAGGGCGGGTCGACCAGCACGGCGTCGAAGGGCTCGGCCGACCAGGTGGCGGCGTCGGCGACGACGATGTCGGCGTGCAGGCCGAGGCGCTCGAGATTGGCGGAAAGCTGCTTCAGCCGCTCGGCCGAGCGGTCGAGCGCGACGACATTGGCGCCGGCCGCGGCGAGTTCCGCCGTCTTGCCGCCGGGCGCGGCGCAGAGGTCGAGCACGCGCGCGCCGGGCTGGAAGGGCAGCAGGCGGGCCGGCAGCGCGGCGGCTGCGTCCTGCACCCACCACTGGCCCTCGCCGTAGCCCGGCAGTTCCGGCACGGGCGTATGGGCGGCGACGCGCACCGAGCCCGTCGGCAGCAGCCTGCCGCCGAGCTTCTCGGCCCAGAGGGCTGCGTCCTCGCGCACGGTGACGTCGAGCGTGGGCTCGCGCAGATGCGCGGCGGCGATGGCGCGGGCGCGCTCGTCGCCCCAGGCGCGCCGCCAGCGCTGCGCCGAGCCAGCCGGGCGTCTCGTCGGCGAGCGGGTCGATATCGGCGAGCAATGTCTCGCGCTCGCGGATCGCCGAGCGCAGGATGGCGTTGAGCAGGCCGGAAAAGCCCGCCGTCTTGGTGTCGGCCTTGGCGGCGCGCACGGCGAGGTCGACGGCGGCGTGGTCGGGCGTGTCCATGAACAGGATCTGCGCCAGCCCGCCGATGGCGATCCATTCGAACTGGCCGGCGTTGCGCGGCATGCCCTTGTCGAGAAGCTGATTGAGGATGCGGCGAATGGCCCCCAGACGCCGCACGGCGACGGTCGCGATCGAGCGCACCAGCGCCTTGTCGCGGGGCTCCAGGCCGGCGGCGCGGTTGGGAACGGCGGTCGGCGCGAAGCGCTCGTCCAGCGCATGGCCGCCGCCGACGACATCGGAAATGACCTGATGGGCGGCGATGCGCGCGCGCAGGCCGGGGACGGCCGAGATCGCCGCCTCGCGCTCCGCTTCGGACGGGCGGGCGGCGCCGGGGCGGCTTCCCATCGGCTTACCGGGGACGCGCTTCAACGGCTCACCGCCTGAAATCGAATCGACACCAAAATCACGGAGCTCATGTTTACGCTAAAGCGGCCGAAGATTCAGCCTCGACCCCAAGGGTCGGGCCGATTTGTTTCCGCTGGCCGGTTTCCCCACGGGCCGCCGCGCACGATGCCGGATCCGCCGAGGAAGGATTCGCCCGCCGCGGGCGCGCCGTCTGAACGGAAAGGCGACCAGCCGGCCGGCCGCAGCCGCAGGGGCGGGCTCGGGCGCGGCCGCGCCGATCCCCATCTCCTGCGCCAGCGCGACCAGCGCGTCGATGCGGTTCTGCGTGTCCGGATGGGTCGAGAAGAGATTGTCGCGCGGGCCGCCGGCGAGCGGGTTGACGATGAAGAGATGGGCCATCGCGGGCTTGGCCTCGACGACTTCGTCGGGGATCGCCGCCGCGCCTGCGGAAATCTTCGACAGGGCCGAGGCGAGCCAGATCGGATTGCCGCAAAGCTCGCCGCCGGTGCGGTCTGCGACATATTCGCGCGAGCGGCTGACCGCCATCTGCACGATCATCGCGGCGATCGGCGCGAGGATGGCGAGCGCGATCGAAGCCAGCGGCCCCGGTCCGTTCTCGCGACGCCCGCCGCCGAGGAACATGCCCCAGCTCGTGATCGAGGAAATCGCGCCGGCGAGCGTGGCGGCGATCGTCATGGTCAGCGTGTCATGGTGCTTGATATGCGCCATTTCGTGCGCGAGCACGCCGAGTCGTTCTTCACGCGTCAGCATCTGCGAGAGGCCGGTATTGACCGCGATTGCCGCATGTTCGGGATCGCGGCCGGTGGCGAAGGCGTTGGGCTGGTCTGAATTGACGACATAGACGCGCGGCGTGGGCAGGCCGGCGCGTTGCGCGAGCCACGCGACATCGTCGACGAGATCGGGCGCGCCGGCGCGATCGACTTCATGCGCATCGACGGACGCGAGCGCCATGCGGTCCGAATTCCAGTAGGCGAAGACATTGGCGCCGATGGCGAAGACGAGCGCGATCCCCATGCCCGCGCGCCCGCCGAGCGCGAGGCCGACGATCAGGAACAGGGCCGTCATGCCCGCGAGCAGGATCGCCGTGCGCATGAAATTCATGGGGTGGTCCTTCTGGCCGGTGGCGGCGCGCGCCGCTGCGGACTATGTGGGAACGAGGCGCCCGGCAGCGCAAGGTCGCCGGCGCAAGATCGACAGACGATGGGGCGAGAGAATGGCGGACGAGAAGGCGCGGGGCTCGGGCTCTCCCTCCCCGCTTGCGGGGCGGGTGGCGAGCGCAAGCGAGCCGGGTGGGGACCGTTCGCCGGTTGACCCCACCCGCAATGCTGCGCATTGCGACCTCCCCGCAAGCGAGGAGGCAGGGGCCTCGGCGCGCAAGCTGACGCCGGAGGCGCAGCGCGCGCTGGCCGAGGCGGAAGAACGCCGCAAGGCGGCGGCGGAAGCGGCCCGCCCGCAAGAACTCGGCGGTCGCGACGGGCCGGAGCCCGTGCGCTACGGCGATTGGGAGAACAAGGGAATCGCGGTGGATTTTTGAGGCTCAGCCCCGGTTCTTCCGCTCGCGCAGTTCCGTGAACACCTCCGCCGCCGGTTTGCCGCTCATGCCGACCGCCGCCTGCACGCCGGGGTCGGCCGCGCGCAGAAACGGGTTGGTGGCGAGTTCCACGCCGATCGTCGTCGGCAGCGTGAACCTGCCCGCGGCGCGTAGCGCAGAAATGTCGGCGGCGCGGCGGGCGAGTTCGACGTTGCCGGGGTCGACGGTCAGGGCGAACTTCGCGTTCGACAGCGTATATTCGTGGCCGCAATAGACGCGGGTTTCCTCCGGCAGCGCGGCGAGCTTTTCGAGCGAGCGGTAGAGGACGGGCGCGGGCGCCTCGAAGGCGCGGCCGCAGCCGAGCGCGAAAAGCGTGTCGCCGGCAAACAGCAGCGCGTCGTCGCCGAAATGATAGGCGATATGGCCGGTCGTGTGGCCGGGCGTCTCGATCACGCGCGCGCGGCCTGAGCCGACCGCGACCTCGTCGCCTTCGACGACCTGCGCGTCGAGGCCGGGGATGCGATGGGCGTCCGCCTTCGCGCCGACGACGCGCGCCTGCGGGAATTTAGCCTTCAGTTCGGGAATGCCCTGGATGTGGTCGGGGTGGTGATGGGTGACGAGAATATCGGTCAGGGTCCAGCCCTTTTCGGCCAGCGCGGCGAGGATGGGCGCGGCTTCCGGCGCGTCGATGGTCGCGGTCGCGCCCGTCGCGGGATCGTGGATCAGCAGGCCGAAATTGTCCGAGAGGCAGATGAACTGGTGAACCTGCAGCGCCATGAAGCCTCCCAATAGCCGGCGCTTCGGCGCGCGACCTGTCATTCCCGCGAAAGCGGGAATCCAGAGCTACCGAGGAAATCTGCGGGCTCGTTTTCTGGATTCCCGATCGCTTCCTGTCGGAAGCGTCGGGAATGACATTTGGGCAGTGGCCGACGCCAGGTCAAGCGCATGAAAAAGGCCCGGGCGAGCCGGGCCTTTGGAATTTCGCGCGGAAAGCGCCGCTCTATCCTGTTGCTTTCGTCGCATATCCTCGTCGCAAAAGTCTGCAACTTCTGCGGGACGTGCTCTACTGCACCATCACGACCTGCGTGCCGACGCTGACGCGATTGTAGAGATCGGCCACGTCCTCGTTGTACATGCGGATGCAGCCGTAGGAGGCGGCGCTGCCGATGGAGCGGCGCATCGACTGCGTCGTGCCGTGGATGGCGATCTGGTCGCGGTTGAGCGTGAGCGCGGCGACGCCCATCGGATTGCGCGGCGAGCCGCCGGGAATGAGATTGGGCAGCTCCGGATGGTCGCGCTTGACCACGGCCGGCGGCGCCCAGTCGGGCCGCAGGTGCTTGCCGTCGACATAGGCCACGCCGGACCATTCCTTGCCGCGCTTGGGCACGGCGATGGGGTAGCGGATCGCGCGGGCGTTATCGAGAATGTAGTAGAGCGCGCGCTGGCGGGCGCTGATGACCAGAGTGCCGGGCCGCAGGTCGCCGGCCTGCGGGAAGGGAACGACGCGCTCGCCGGCGGACGCGGGCTTGGGCGCAGCGATCAGCGCGCCGAACATCGCGGCGGCGAGGCCGAAGGCGGCGAGGCCGGTTCGCGTTGGCAGGGCGCGCGCGGCGGCGCGGCTGGACGGAACGCTCATACGCAATTTCCCCCGGGAAACACACGATCGTGGACGATGCGATGGGACGATCTTTATCGAGAGGCAGTCTCTTGTCGAAGCGTTCTTGGCCTCGCAGTTAAGCGGTAGGCTTAAGATTCCGTGCACTGTCGCCTGTGCGCCACATGTCGCGCGCGCCAGCGCCGAGCCTCGCCCTTTGACCCACGCCGCCCGTGGCGCGATAAGCAGCCGCCATGACCGACGCTCCCGTCATTTTCGATCGCGCGCTGACGCGGCGCCGCCAGTTGCGCGCGCTGGCGCAGGGGCCGGCGGATTTCCTGCTGCGGGCGGCGGTCGAGGAACTCGTCGGGCGGCTGTCCGCGGTGCAACGCGAGTTTGCCTGCGCGCTCGATCTCGGCGGCGCCTCGCCGCTGCTGGCCGAGGCGCTGGCGGCGCCGGGGCGCGAGGTGTTTCGCGTCGCCGCGCATCCGGCCTTTGGCGGCGCCGGCCGTTTCATCGTCGCCGACGAGGAGGCCTTGCCGATCGCGCCGGCATCCGTCGATCTCGTCGTTTCGGCGCTGGCGCTGCAATGGGTCAACGACCTTCCCGGTTGCCTCGCGCAGATCAGGCGTGCGCTGAAAGCCGATGGGTTGCTGCTCGCCTGTCTCGTCGGCGGCGGAAGCCTTGCCGAATTGCGCGCGAGCTTCACGGCGGCGGAGGCCGAACTCGAAGGCGGGGCGAGCCCGCGCGTCGCGCCCTTCGGCGACGTGCGCGAGCTCGGCGGCCTCATGCAGCGCGCGGGACTTGCGCTGCCGGTGGTCGATTTCGAAACGCTGACCGTGCGCTACGATTCGATGTTCGGCCTGATGGCCGATCTGCGCGCCATGGGCGCAACCAGCGCGCTCGTGTCGCGCGCGCGAAAACCGCTGCGGCGCGCGACGCTGATGCGCGCGGCGGAAATCTACGCCGAGCGCTTCAGCGACGCCGACGGCCGCGTGCGCGCGACATTCGACATCGTCTGGCTGTCGGGCTGGGCGCCGCACGAATCGCAGCAGAAGCCTGCCGCGCGAGGCTCCGCGCAGATGAGTCTGGAAGAGGCGCTGAAGGCGCATCGCAAGGAAACGTGACGGCGCCCTTGCGCGCGGCGCATTCGTTCGCACAATGAAGCGATCAAAGGGAGACACGCATGACTGCCAAGGCGAAGGCCGCGAAGAAAGAGCCGGCGAAGAAATCCAGGAAGCGCGACATGGACGGGATCATGGCGCTCGACATTTCGTTTGCGGAACGCACGCCGGAGGTGAAGGCCTTTTTCGACAAGTGCGACGAGAAGATCGGCTTCGTTCCCAACGTGCTCCTGTCCTTCTCGCACGACATGACGAAGCTCGACGCCTTCTCGGCCTATTACAACGACCTGATGCTCGCGCCGTCCGGCCTCTCCAAGCTCGAGCGCGAGATGATCTCGGTCGTCGTCTCCTCGGAGAACAAGTGCTTCTACTGCCTGGTCGCGCATGGCGAGGCGGTGCGGCGCCTGTCGGGCGACCCGGCGCTCGGCGAAATGCTCGTGATGAATTATCGCGCGGCCGACCTGCCGCCGCGCCAGCGCGCCATGCTCGACTTCACCGTGAAGATGACGAAGGAGCCGTGGGCCATTGTCGACGACGATCGCGCCAGATTGCGCGAAGTCGGATTCAGCGATCGCGACATCTGGGATATCGGCGCGGTGGCCAGCTTCTTCAACATGACGAACCGCATGGCGGCGGCGGTCGATATGCGGCCGAACGCGCAATATCACGCGATGTCGCGGTGAGGTCAGATTCCTCATCCTGAGGAGCGATGCGTAGCATCGCGTCTCGAAGGATGGCCGCAATCCCCATGCTTCGAGACGCGGGCTTCGCCCGCTCCTCAGCATGACGTTCCGGAATTGCAGAACCGCCCCATGCCCCGCAACCCCTATTATTCCGGCCCGCCGTCGGATCATTTCGACGGCGAGCGCTTCTTTCTTCCCGGGGGACGCTCGACCGACAAGAGCCGGCGCGATCTGCTGCGCTGGCGGTTTCGCGCGCGCAATCTCGTGGAATGGCCGCGCGACTATCCGGGCCTGACGCCGGACAAGCCGCCGCAGCGGGTACAGGGTTTGCGCGTGACCTTCGTCGGCCATGCGACGTTTCTCATCCAGGCGCAGGGCGTGAACCTGCTCGTCGATCCCGTCTGGTCGGAGCGCGCGAGCCCGGTCGGCTTCGCCGGGCCGAAGCGCGTGAACGCGCCCGGCGTCGCCTTCGAGGACCTGCCCCGGCTCGACGCCATCCTGCTCACGCACAATCACTACGACCACATGGACATGGCGACCCTCACGCGGCTCTCGCGCGAGAATCCCTGCCCGATCATCACGCCGCTCGGCAACGACACGATCCTGCGCAAGGGAATCAGACAAGTCGACGCGCGCGCGCATGACTGGGGCGATGTCGTCGACGTCGGCGGCGTCGCCGTGCATCTGACGCCCGCGCAGCATTGGTCGGCGCGGGGGCTCTACGACCGGCGCATGGCGCTGTGGTGCGGCTTCGTGCTGGAGACGGCGGCAGGCAAGGTCTACATCGCCGGCGACACCGGCTACGGCGACGGCGCGATCTTCCGCGATATTTTTCTGAAGCATGGCGAGATGCGGCTCGCCCTCCTGCCGATCGGCGCCTACGAGCCGCGCTGGTTCATGCGCGAGCAGCACGTCGATCCGGAAGAAGCGGTGCGCATCTTCGAGGATGTCGGCGCTGCCCAGGCGCTCGGCTGCCACTGGGGCACGTTCCGCCTCACCGACGAGGCGATCGACGAGCCGGCCAAACGGCTCGCCGTCGCGCTGGAGCGGGCCGGCATCGCGCCGGAACGGTTTCGCGCGGGGCGGCCGGGCGAGGTTCTCGCGATTTCCTGAGACGTCTCAGCGCGCGAGCGCATCCAGCGCGTCGGCGACTTCGGAGGGCTCCGCGACAATCCTTGCGGCGCCGGCTTCCTCGAGTTCGGCGCGCGAACCGTAGCCCCAGGCGACGCCGATGGTCGGCACGCCGTTCGCGCTCGCGCCGAGCACATCGAACTTGCGGTCGCCGATCATGGTCGGCGGCGTTCGGCTCGACGCCGCTGTCGGCAAGCGCATGGGCGAGCAGGGCGTCCTTGTGCTGCAGCGATCCGTCGAGCCCGGAGCCGTAGACGGAGGCAAAGAAAGGCGCGAGGCCGAAATGCTCGACGATGCGCACGGCGTAGGGCGACGCCTTCGACGTCGCGACATGGAGCCGCCAGCCGTCGCCGGTCAGCCGCGCCAGCAGATCGGGAATGCCGTCGTACACGCGGTTCTCAAACAGGCCGATGTCGCCGTAGCGCGCGCGATAGAGTTTCAGCGCGACGTCGGCGCGCGCGGGGCCGACCAGCTTGCGCAGGCTCTCGATCATCGGCGGGCCGATCACCCATTCGAGTTCGTCCTGCGAGGGCGCGGCAAGGCCGAGTTCGCTCAGCGCATATTGCACGGAGCCGCAGATGCCGGGCTTGGGATCGGTCAGCGTGCCGTCGAGGTCGAAGAATGCGACGCGAGGATGTTTCAAGAGATCGCGTTCACTTGATGAAGACGTAGATCGCGAGTTCGAGCGCGCTGTCGTCGGCGCCCTTGGGATCGTTGAGATATTCCTCGACGAAGACGTTCTGCGCCTCGTAGCCCTTCTCGTCGAGAAAGGCGGTGATCGCCTCGTAGGTCGAATCGACGTCGTCGTAGGCGCCGCGATGCTGGAACTTGATCGCGCGCCCCGCGGGCGTCTCGCCGGCCTTCACGTCCGGGCCGAGATCGGCGCCGGCGGGCACGGGCGCGTCGAGCGGGATCATCGCCTGGAACTTGAAATTGTCGTCGTCGGTGTCGACGAAGGCGGCGATCGGACGGCCGCCCTCCTTGAGATTGGCCTTCAGCACCGCCGCGCGCGCCTTGGCCAGCGCCGCCGCGATCGCCTTGTAGCCGTCTTCCCATTTCGCGCCGCCGGAGACGACGATCGCCGGCCGCGACTTCACCTCGAAGGGCTGGGCGGCGGCGTCGGCGTCGACGGGCTGCTGCGCGGCCGCGCCGGGCGCAGGCGGCGTGGCGGATGGGGCAGGCGCCGCTGGCGCGGGAGCCGTCGGAGCAGGCGTCGCGCTCGGCGCGGGCGCGGCGGTCTGCGCCACGGCTTGTGCGGCGAAGGCCAGCGTCGCTCCGAACGCAACAGCCGCCAATATCCGTCCAGCCTGTGCCAACATGCGATTCGCTCCGCCCCTCACGCGCCTATATATAGCATCCGCGGCCTTCATGGCGGAGCTGAGGCCGGCCGCGGTTTTTGGCACTTCGGGCGTCGGCACGGCATGAATATCGAGCAGAACCATCCCCTGGCGGGGCGCCGCGTGGCGAAAATGAACGGCGCCGGCAACGAGATCGTCGTGCTCGACCTGCGCGGAAGCGATGCGCGCGTCACGGGCGCGGACGCGCGCGCCATCGGCGCGGCGCCCGGCCTGCACTACGATCAGCTCATGGTCCTGCACGACGCGGCGGCGGCGGACGCGGCGGCGTCGATGAAGATTTTCAATATCGACGGCTCGCTGTCGGGCGCCTGCGGCAACGGCACGCGCTGCGTCGCCTGGGAGCTCCTGCGCGACAGCGCCGAGCGGCGGATCAAGCTGGAATCCGACGGCGGGCTCCTGCATGTGACCCGCGACAACGAATGGTCCTTCACAGTGGACATGGGGCCGCCGAAGCTCGACTGGCGCGACATTCCGCTGGCCGGCGATGGCGGCGACACGAAGCGCGTCGCGCTGGCGCCCGCGGTCGCCGGCGCGCCGAAGGAATTTTCGGCCGTCAGCATGGGCAATCCGCATGCCGTCTTCTTCGTCGCCGACGCGATGGCGATCGACCTGGCGACCGTCGGCGCGCAGGTCGAGACGCATCCGCTTTTTCCCGAGCGCGTGAACGTGTCTTTCGCGCAAGTGCGTGCGCGCGCCTCGATCCTGCTGCGCGTGTGGGAGCGCGGCGCGGGCGCGACGCGCGCCTGCGGCACCGCGGCCTGCGCCACGGCGGTGGCGGGCGCGCGCCTCGGCCTCACCGGTCGCGCCGCGACCGTGTCGCTGCCCGGCGGCGACCTGCGCATCCACTGGCGCGAAAGCGACGATCACGTGCTGATGAGCGGGCCGGTCGAACTCGAATTCGAGACCAACCTCGGCGCCTCCGTTTTCGCGCGCGAAAAAGCATGAACGCTCTCGTACGCGAAAAGGTCGAGGTCGTCTCCTTCGGCTGCCGGCTGAACCTCGTCGAATCCGAAGCCATGCGGCGCGCGGCCGAAGCGACCGGGCATAGCGGCGCCGTTGTCGTCAACACCTGCGCGGTGACGGCGGAAGCGGTTCGGCAGGCGCGCCAGGCGATCCGCCGCATTTCGCGCGACAATCCGCGAGCGAAGATCATCGTCTCCGGTTGCGCGGTCGAGACGGAGCGCGCGCGCTTCTCGTCCATGCCGGAAGTCGCGGCAATCATCGGCAATGCAGCGAAGACCGATGCGCAGGCGTGGCGCGATCTGATGCGCGGCAAGACGAATGCGCCCGACATCATGCGCGCGACAATCGCGCGGCCGATCGCGGTGGATGCGATCGAGGGCCACACGCGCGCCTTTCTCGCGATCCAGAACGGCTGCGACCATCGCTGCACCTTCTGCGTCATTCCCTATGGGCGCGGGCCGTCGCGCTCGATCTCGCCGGAGGACGCGATCGCGCAGGCGCGACGCCTCGTCGATTTCGGCCACAAGGAAATCGTGCTGACCGGCGTCGACCTGACGTCATGGGGCGGCGACCTGCCCGGCAGGCCGAAACTCGGGGCGCTCGTGCGCGCGATCCTGAAGGCGGCGCCGGGCCTGAAGCGCCTGCGGCTCTCCTCGCTCGACTGCATCGAGGCCGACGAGGACCTGTTCGTCGCGCTCGCGGAAGAAGAGCGGCTGACGCCGCATCTGCACCTGTCGCTGCAATCGGGCGACGACATGATCCTGAAGCGCATGAAGCGCCGGCATTCGCGGCGCGACGCCATCGAATTTTGCGCGCGCGTGCGAAACTCAGGCCCGACATCGTCTACGGCGCCGACCTGATCGCTGGCTTTCCGACCGAGACGGACGGGATGGCCGAAATACGCTGCGCTGGTGGAGGATCGCGGGCTCGCGCATCTCCACGTCTTCCCCTACTCGCCGCGCGAGATGACGCCGGCGGCGCGCATGCCGCAGGTGGCGCCGGCGATACGTGCGCAGCGTGCGAAAGAATTGCGGGCGGAAGGCGAGCGCGCGCTCGTGCGCCATCTGGATGCACAAATCGGGCGGCGTATCGAAGTTCTTGCGGAGCGCGGCGGCGTCGGCCGCGCGCATGATTTTTCGCTCGTGGCGACGCCGGGCGCGGCGGCGGGCGCGATGATCGAGGGCGTGGTTGCGGGCCGCGACGGGATGAAGCTGCGGTTGGGGTAGTCGTCGTCCAGCACGAAGATGCGTGAATCTGGATCCCCGCTTTCGCGGGGATGACAGTTTGCGTTCAGTGCCGGAAGTGGCGATGCCCCGTGAACACCATCGCCAGGCCCTTTTCGTCGGCCGCCGCGATGACCTCGCCGTCGCGCATCGAGCCGCCGGGCTGGATGACGGCGGTGGCGCCGGCTTCGGCGGCGGCCAGCAGGCCGTCGGCGAAGGGGAAGTAGGCGTCCGACGCCACGACCGCGCCCCTGGCGAGGCTTTCGGGCAGGTCGGCGGCGCGCGAGGCTTCCTCCGCCTTCCATGCGGCGATGCGCGAGGAATCGACGCGGCTCATCTGTCCCGCGCCGACGCCGACGGTGGCGAGGTCGCGCGCGTAGACGATGGCGTTCGACTTGACGTGCTTGGCGACGCGGAAGGCGAATTTCAGGTCGGCCAATTCACGCGCCGACGGCGCGCGCTTCGTGACCACCTTCAGCTCCATGTCGTCGACGACGGCATTGTCGCGGCCCTGCACGAGCAGGCCGCCGGCGACGGTGCGCACCGACAGGCCTTTGGCGCGAGGATCGGGCAGGCCGCCGGTGACGAGCAGGCGCAGGTTCTTCTTGGACGCGACGATGGCGATGGCCTCTTCGTCCGCCTCCGGCGCGATGATGACCTCGGTGAATATCTTGGTCATCTCGGCGGCGGCGGCCGCATCGAGCCTGCGGTTGAGCGCGATGATGCCGCCGAAGGCGGAAACCGGATCGCAGCGTAGCGCCTTTTCGTAGGCCTCTTTCAGCGAGGCGCCTTCCGCGACGCCGCAGGGGTTGGCGTGCTTGATGATGGCCACGGCGGCCGCGCGCGACGGATCGAATTCGGCGACGAGTTCGAAGGCGGCGTCGGTGTCGTTGACGTTGTTGTAGGAGAGCTGCTTGCCCTGCACCTGGCGCGCTGTCGCCACGCCGAAGCGCTTTTCGCCCGTGACGTAGAAGCCCGCGGACTGATGCGGGTTCTCGCCGTAGCGCATGGCTTCGGCGAGCTTGCCGCCGACGGCGCGATAGGCGGGCGTCGTCTCGCCAATGGCATTCGCAAACCAGTTGGAGATCGCCGCATCGTAGGCGGCGGTGCGGGCATAGGCCTTCTGCGCCAGCTTGCGGCGCGTGGCGAGACGGGTGGCGCCATTGTTGGCGGCGAGTTCGCCGAGCACGAGATCGTAATCCTCGACATCGACGACGACGGCGACGTCGTCGTGATTCTTGGCGGCGGCGCGGATCATCGCGGGGCCGCCGATGTCGATGTTCTCGATGCAATCCTCGTAGGCCGCGCCCTTCGCTGCCGTCGCCTCGAAGGGATAGAGGTTCACGACGAGCAGGTCGATCTGCGGAATGTTGTGCGCGAGCATGGCGGCTTCGTGCTCGGGGTTCTCGCGGATGGCGAGCAGGCCGCCGTGCACCTTGGGATGCAGCGTCTTGACGCGGCCGTCCATCATTTCCGGAAAGCCGGTGAGATCGGAGACGTCGATCACCTTGAGGCCGGCGTCGGCCAGCGCTTTTCGCGTGCCGCCGGTGGAAACCAGTTCGACGCCGCGCGCGTTCAAAGCCTTCGCGAAGTCGATAAGGCCGGTCTTGTCGGAAACGGAAATCAGCGCGCGTGCGGCGCGCCTGAGGTCGGACGCCATGGGAGGCTCAGCTCTCGCGCCGGATCGGACCAATGCGCGGCCCGCCCGCACGGCGCATGTCGCGGAGGGGCGCGCAAACGAAAAGCGCGGGATTTTGCCCCGCGCTTCCGAATTTCGGTTACTTCTTGGCCGCAGCCTTGTCGGTGCGGTCGGTGCGCTCGGCGATACGCGCCGACTTGCCGCGGCGATCGCGCAGGTAATAGAGCTTGGCGCGACGCACCTTGCCGCGACGCACGACCTTGATCGAGTCGATCATCGGCGAATAGACCGGGAAGACGCGCTCCACGCCCTCGCCGTAGGAAATCTTGCGAACGGTGAAGCTCTCCTGAAGGCCGCCGCCGTTGCGGGCGATGCAGACGCCTTCATAGGCCTGCACGCGCGAGCGCTCGCCTTCCTTGACCTTCACGTTGACGATCACGGTGTCGCCGGGCTGGAATTCGGGAATGCTGGGCGCGAGCTTGGCGGCCTGCTCGGCATCGAGCTGGGCGATGAGGTCCATCGTCTAAATCCTTCCGGTTTCGTCCTTTGCGGACGAGCGTTTCGGGAACGCTGTTTTGAGTTGCGCCGGGGCTATAGCGGATCGGGGCGGATATGTCGAGCCGCAAGCCGGTGCCTGGCTATTTCTTCAGCAAATCCGGCCGTCTGGCGCAGGTCAGCCGTTCGGCCTCCGCGCGCCGCCACTGCGCGATCTTCTTGTGATCCCCCGAGAGCAGGATTTCCGGGATGTCCCGCCCCTCCCATTCGCGTGGCCGCGTGTAGTGCGGATATTCGAGCAGGCCGTTCTCGAAACTCTCCTCCGAGCCTGAATCCGCCGCGCCCATCACGCCGGGAATGAGGCGCACGCAGGCGTCGAGCAGGGCGAGCGCGGCGATCTCGCCGCCCGACAGCACGTAATCGCCGATCGAGACTTCCTCGAGATTGCGGCCCGCGATCACGCGCTCGTCCACGCCCTCGAAGCGGCCGCAGACGATTAGTCACGCCGGGGCCTGCCGCCAGTTCCCGCACCCTGCGCTGCGTCAGCGGTTTTCCGCGCGGGCTCATGAGGAGGCGGGGGCGTGGATCGTCGGCCGGCGCTGCGGCGTCGATGGCCGCGGCCAGCACATCGGCGCGCAGAACCATGCCGGCGCCGCCGCCGGCGGGCGTATCGTCGACTGCGCGATGCTTGCCGAGGCCGTGCTCGCGAATGTTGCGCGTCTCCAGCGCCCACAGGCCCTTCGCCAGCGCGTCGCCCGCGAGCGACAGGCCGAGCGGGCCGGGGAACATCTCCGGAAACAGCGTGAGGATGGCGGCGCGAAAGGTCATGGACGCCTACATGCCTCGGATTGGACTTGATGACAATCGGCACACATCATATATTCCGATGAGATGAAGGTCTTCAACTGGAGCGCCGAGAAGAACCGACTGCTGATCGAGCAGCGAGGCGTTTCATTCGAGGAGGTCGTTTCCGCGATCGCGCATGGCGGGCTTCTGGCTGTTCTCGAACACCCCAATCCGGGCGCCTATCCGAACCAGCGGTTATTCGTTGTGCGTATCAGAGGATACGCCTATCTCGCGCCCTTCGTCGAAAGCGACCGCGAGATATTTCTGAAGACAATCATACCCAGCCGCAAGGCGACCCGGACCTATCTGAAGCAAGAGCGCTGACATGAAGGACACAAGCAATCTCGACGCCGAAATCCTTGCCTCGTTCGATCGAGACGAATGGAAAAGCGTGCACGACACGACGAAGGAAGCGGAGCGTTACGCCGGATACGCCATTGCCGCGCTCGCCAAGGACAAGCGGGTCAACATCCGCATCTCGTCGCGAGATCTCGAAGACATTCAGGCCAAGGCCGCGCAGGAGGGGTTGCCCTATCAATCGCTGATGTCGAGCGTCCTGCACAAATATGTAACGGGACGGCTTGTCGACGCCCAGGCGCCTGAGCCTTCGCGCAAGCCCGCGTCGAAGAAGCGCGCGGGCTGATCCGCGCTCACTCCGTCTCCGCAGGCCGCACCACGACGATCCTGGCCGCGGCAAAATCGATCGACGGCGCGACCTCCTTGGTGAAGGGCGCCATGAAGGTCTCGCCTGTCGCCGGCGCGATTTCGAGAATGTCGCCCGCGCCGAAGTTCAGCACGTTCTTCACGACGCCGATCTTCTCGCCGTCCGGAGAGACAGCGGCGAGGCCGACGAGATCGGCGATGTAGAATTCGTCCTCGTCGGGGGCGGGAAGTTTTTCGCGCGCGACGAACAGCGAGACGCCGGTGAGCGCGCCCGCCGCGTCGCGGTCGGCAAGGCCCTTCACCTTCGCCACCACCATGTCGTCCTTCAACAGGCGCAGACGCTCGATCTCGAATTTTTGCGCGCCCGTTTCATCCGACAGCGGGCCGTAGTCGCCGACGCCGAGCGGATCGGCGGTGTAGCTCTTGATGCGGATTTCGCCGCGCACGCCCTGCGGCGCGCCGAAGCGGCCGACGAGGACGAGGCGAGGTTTGTTTGTCATGCGCCTGCAATCGTGGCCGTCATTGCGAGCGCAGCGAAGCAATCCATCCACTTGCCTATCCGCAGAGATGGATTGCTTCGTCGCTGCGCTCCTCGCAATGACGGCGAGAGCCGTGAATTTACTCAGCCGCTGCCGCGGCCTTCTCGGCGGCGGCGGCCGCAGCGGCGGCGCGTTCCTGCGCCTTCTTCTTCGGCTTGGCCTTCTCGGGATTGTTGCGGGCGTCGCGCTTGCCGACGCCGACGCTCTCGAGCAGGCGGGCGACGCGATCGGTCGGGGTCGCGCCCTTGGCGATCCAGGCCTGCGCCTTCTCGGCGTCGACGACGAGGCGGTCGGCGGCGTCCTTGGCCTTCAGCGGGTCGAACGTGCCGAGACGCTCGATGAAGCGGCCGTCGCGGGGCGAGCGCGAGTTGGCGATGACGATGCGATAGAAGGGACGCTTCTTGGCGCCGCCGCGGGACAGACGAATCTTCAGGGACATGTTTCTACCTTTCGTATCTGACTCCCTCTCCCCGCTTGTGGGGAGAGGGTTGGGGTGAGGGGCCGGGCGACTGGCAGAGCTGATGTGGCTCGGCCCCTCATCCGGCGCTTTGCGCCACCTTCTCCCCGCTCAGGCGGGGAGAAGGAGAAAACGTCACTTCTTCTTTCCGAACTGGAACGGGTTGAAGCCGCCGCTGCCGAGGCCGGGCAGCTTCGGCATGGCGCCGGGCAGGCCGGGCATTCCCGGTTTCGGCCCGAACGCGCCTGACGGCGGCGCATCCGGCAGTTTCGGCATGTTGGGCGGCAATTGCCCGCCCATCTGCCTCTGCATGGCCTCGATCTGCTCCGGCGTCGGCTGCGGCATTCCAGACAAAGGATTGCCGCCGCCGAGGCCGAACATCTGCGCCATCTTGCCCATCGGGCCGCGCTTGCCGCCGCCCATGGCCTTCATCATGTCGGCCATGCCGCGATGCTGCTTGAGCAGCTTGTTGACCTGCTCGACGTTGACGCCCGCGCCGGCCGCAATGCGCTTTTTGCGCGAAGCCTTGAGGATGTCCGGATTGCGGCGTTCCTGCGGCGTCATCGACAGGATGATCGCGCGCTGGCGCTTGAGAATGCGGTCGTCGATATTCGCCGCCGCCATCTGCTCCTTCAGTTTTCCGACGCCGGGCAGCAGTCCCATGATGCCGGAGAGGCCGCCGATCTTCTCGGCCTGCGCGAGCTGCTCGGCGAGGTCTTCGAGATCGAACTTGCCCTTGCGCATCTTGTCGGCGATGCGCTGCGCCTTTTCGGCGTCGATGGTCTGGGCGGCTTTCTCGACCAGCGCGACGATGTCGCCCATGCCGAGAATGCGATTGGCGATGCGGCTCGGATCGAAATCGTCCAGCGCGTCCATCTTTTCGCCGACGCCGATCAGCTTGATCGGCTTGCCGGTGACGGCGCGCATGGAGAGCGCCGCGCCGCCGCGTCCGTCGCCGTCGACGCGGGTCAGCACGATGCCGGTGACGCCGACGCGCTCGTTGAAGCTCTTGGCGAGATTGACCGCGTCCTGGCCGGTCAAGGCGTCCGCCACCAGCAGGATTTCGTGCGGGCGCGCGGCGGCCTTGATCTCCGCCATCTCGACCATCAGCGGCTCGTCGATATGCGTGCGGCCGGCGGTGTCGAACATGACGACGTCGTAGCCCTGCAGGCGTCCGACTTCCTCCGCGCGAATGGCGATCTGCACCGGCGTCTGGCCGGGAACGATGGGCAGCGTGTCGACGCCGACCTGGCGGCCGAGCACGGCGAGCTGTTCCTGCGCGGCGGGACGCTTCACGTCCAGCGAGGCCATGAGGACGCGCTTCTTCTGACGCTCGGTCAGGCGCTTGGCGATCTTGGCGGTGGTGGTCGTCTTGCCCGCGCCCTGCAGGCCGACCATCATGATGGCGACGGGGGCGGGCGCGTTGAGGTCGATGGGCTCGGCTTCCGAACCCAGCGTCTCGGTCAGCACGTCCGAGACGATCTTGACCACCATCTGGCCGGGCGAGACCGACTTGATGACATTGGCGCCCACCGCGCGCTCGCGCGCCTTGTCGGTGAAGCCGCGCACCACGTCCAGCGCGACGTCGGCCTCCAGCAGCGCGCGGCGAACCTCGCGCAACGCCGCCTCCACATCCGCCTCGCTCAGCGCGCCGCGGCGCGTGAGCTGGTCGAATATGCCGGAGAGCTTTTCGCTGAGGCCTTCGAACATTCATCCACTCCAGGCTCGCCCAAGGGTTCAACGCAAATCGCGCCCGGGGGCGCTTCGCGCTGCCGGGCGGTGGCCTCCTGCCTCTAGGGCGGGTCGGCTGCTCGCAATGGACACTCTGACGAGAGTTGCGGGGCTTTTAAGGCGGGAAGGGCGGGGAAGTCAATGTTTGGAGCGGGCGCCGCCTTACGCCGCCGCCTTCACAACGATGTCCATCGTCCGTCCGAGCGCCGCGAAGGCGCGCTCCATCGCGTCGAGCCGGGAGGCATGGCGCAGGTCGAGCAGGCGGTCGATCTGCGGCAGGGCGACGCCGAGGCGCTTGGCCAGAGCCGCCTTGCCGAGCCCTTCCGCGCGCATGGCGCGATAGAGTTCGATCTTGAGCGCCGACAGGGTCGGCAGCGTGACATAGTCCTTCGCCCGCGCCTTGGGCGCAGGAATGTCTTCGCGATCGGACATATAGCCGATGATGGCCGTTTCGATGGCGTCGGCTGCGCGCGCCAGCCCGTCCTCGCGATCCTCGCCGAAGGTGATCGCCTCGGGAAGGTCGGGGACGGTGACGAGGATCGTGTCGTCGTCCTTCTGAAGATTGACGGCATAACGCATCGCATCAGTCCTTGATGTCGAGTTGCTTCAGGATCGCCAGCCAGAGGCCCTTACCGATCTCTTTCGAGCCGCCGTGCTGCGGCAGGACGCTTCGCTTGCCGTTCAGCCGTACGGTCAGATGGCCGCCCTTACCGGGCTCGAATGTCGCGCCCTTGCTCGCGAGATACCGCTTGGCCTGGCGGCTGTTCATCGACGCAACATATGTGTTGTGTTGTTCCTAGTCAACAAAAGTGTTGCGTCAGCGCGCCGGCTCGTTCCACCGCAAGATCTCCTTCAGCGCCGCCACCAGCCGGTCGCATTCGGCGTCCGTGCCGATGCTGATGCGCAAACGCTCTGAAATCCGTGGCTTGTCGAACCAGCGCACGATGATCGCGCGCTCCCGCAGCGCCTTGAAGATGTCGGCGGCCTTGTGGGCGGGGTGGCTGGCGAAGACGAAATTGGCCTTGGACGGCAGCACGTCGAAGCCGAGCGCGCGCAGGCTCGCGGTCAGGCGCTCGCGGCTGGCGATCACCTTGCCGCAGCTTTGCCTGAACCAGTCCTCGTCCTCGTAGGCCGCCGTCGCGCCGGCCTGGGCGAGGCGGTCGAGCGGGTAGGAGTTGAAACTGTCCTTCACGCGCTCCAGCGCGTCGATGAGATCGCGCTGGCCGATAGCGACGCCGACGCGCAGGCCGGCGAGCGCGCGCGACTTCGACAGCGTGTGCGTGACCAGCAGGTTCGGATAGCGCGCAATCAGCGGGATCGCGCTTTCCGCGCCGAAATCGACATAGGCCTCGTCGATGACCACCGGAATGTCGGGGTGCGCCTGCAGCAACCTTTCGATTTCCGCGCGAGAAAGGGCGATGCCGGTCGGGGCGTTGGGATTGGCGAAGATGATCGCGCCGCAATCGTCGCCATAGGCCGAAACGTCGATGCGCATGTCCGCGTCGAGCGGAACGATCTTCGTCTTGACGCCGAAAAGCTGCGACCAGACGGGATAGAAGGAATAGGTGACGTCGGGAAAGGCGAGCGGCTTCTCGTGCTTGAGCAACGCCTGAAAGACCAGCGCCAGCACTTCGTCCGAGGAATTGCCGACGAAAATCTGATCCGGCTTCACGCCTTCGCGCTTCGCGATCGCCTCGCGCAATTTCAGCGAGGTCGGTTCGGGGTAGAGGCGCAGCGTGTCGCGCGGCTTCCGCGCGGATCGCTTCCAGCGCGCGCGGGCTCGGCCCATAGGGGCTCTCGTTGGTGTTGAGCTTGACGATATCGCGCATGACCGGCTGCTCGCCCGCCACATAGGGCTTGAGGTCGTGAACGAGCGGGCTCCAGAAACGGCTCATGTCATCTCGCTGTCGGGCGCGGTGGGCGCGGAGCCCTTGTAGACCGGGACCGCGCCGCGAAAAAGTGGAGAGGGGCTTGCCTCGCCTATATGCGCCTGCGAAACACGTCAGGTCATTTTTCGGACCGATTCGCGCGGGATCAATGCCGAGAGACGCGCTCTTGCCAGCGCATCCGGCATCGACGGTGGGCCTGATGGGAATGGACAGATTTGCGGGCGCGGGCGCCCGGTCCTTCGGCCTCGCGGCCTGCCTCGGGGCGGCCGCCTGCCTCGCAGCCGCGTCTCCGGCGCGGGCCGAAAGCCTGCGGGCGACCTACGCGCTGTCGATCATCGGCGTGCCGATCGGCAATGCCGACGCTTCAGCCTCGATCGAACCCGGCGCCTACAAGGTCGACATCGGCCTGCGCCTGTCGGGCCTTGCCGCGCTGGTCACCAAGGCCAAGGGGGCGGCGACCGCCAATGGCGCGATCGCCGACGCCGCGGTTCTGCCCAACGCCTACGCCAACACGACCGCGAATGCGACCGAGACGCGCACCGTGCGCATGGGACTCAACGCCGGCGCCGTGCGCGCGGTGGAGATTTCGCCGCCCTTCCTCGACATGGACGAGCGCGTGCCGGTCACGCAGGCCCACAAGACCGGCATTCTCGATCCGGTCAGCGCGCTCGTCATGGGCGTGCCGGCCGGCCAGCCGCTGGTCGGGCAGGCCGCCTGCGACCGCACCATCCCCGTCTACGACGGGCTCGTGCGGTTCAACGTCTCGCTGTTCTTCAAGGGCGTGCGCAACGTGCAGGCCAAGGGCTATTCCGGCCCGGTGTCGGTCTGTTCGGCGCGCTACACGCCGATCTCTGGCTTCAAAATGGACAGCCAGTCGACCCGGTACATGGCGGAAAACCGCGATCTCGAGGTCTGGCTCGCGCCAGTGGCGCAGGCGCATGTCGTCGTGCCCTACTACATCAAGGTCGGCACGAAATCCGGCACGCTGGTCATCCAGGCCGTCGATTTCCATATCGCCCAGCAGCGCGCGCAGAACAACTGACCCAGAGCGGGGCTTTGGCGCTCGCAGAGGTTAACGCCGCCGTCCGTCCCGGTCCCCTTATCCACAGAGCCTTGTGGCGTATCGGCTTTCGCGCCCCATATATTGCGTGAACACAGCGTGAAATACGCTGTTTCAGCGATTCGTGCGCGCTCCGTTCATGGTTCGGCCTGAAAGTTAACGCGGTGGCCCTTTTGAGTAATTTTCGGCGCGCGCTTGACAAAACGGGCCGTCGGAGTCCGTCGGCGAGTTCGAGTTTTCGACCCTGGATTCCCGTTCGGAATCGTTTCGATTCACAATACTTGGCGCCAGCCTGCGCCATTTCCACGACATCTTGCGAAGAACGAAATACGACTCTGCCGGAGTCAGCGATTCGGCCTCGGTTCGTTCGCGGCCCGTTCGAAAGCTGAATTTTCGGAGCCCGCGCCGGTCCATAACGGCACAGGCGGCCGGCGGCCGCAAAAGGGCGCGGCGCGATGAACTACGCCGACGCCCTGAGCTCGCGTGAGCGGCCGATCTGGAAAACCGCAGGCGTCACCGCGGTTCTGGGGCCGACCAACACCGGCAAGACGCATTTCGCCATCGAGCGGATGCTCGCCCATCCCTCGGGCATGATCGGCCTGCCGCTGCGGCTGCTGGCGCGCGAAGTTTACCAAAAGCTCAGCGATCGGGCCGGGACGAACGCGGTCGCGCTGATCACCGGCGAGGAGAAGATCAAGCCGGCGGGCGCCCGCTACTGGGTGTCCACGGTCGAGGCCATGCCGCGCGACCTGCCCGTGTCCTTCATGGCGGTGGACGAAATCCAGCTCGCCGCCGATTTCGACCGCGGCCATGTCTTCACCGACCGCATCCTCAACCGGCGCGGGATCGACGAGACGCTGCTCATCGGCTCGGGGACGATGGCGCCGGTCATCCGCGCGCTTCTGCCGGGCGCGCCGATCGTCGAACGGCCGCGCCTGTCGAAGCTGACCTTTGCGGGCGAGCGCAAGATTTCGCGCCTGCCGCGGCGCAGCGCCATCGTCGCCTTCTCGGCGGAGGAGGTCTACGCCATCGCCGAATTCCTGCGCCGGCAGCGCGGCGGCGCTGCTGTCGTGCTCGGCGCGCTCTCGCCGCGTACGCGAAACGCGCAGATCGACATGTTCCAGAACGGCGACGTCGACTACGTCGTCGCCACCGACGCCATCGGCATGGGGCTCAATCTCGACGTCGACCACATCGCCTTCGCCTCCGACCGCAAGTTCGACGGCCGCCAGTTCCGCCGCCTCAACCCGGCCGAATTCGGCCAGATCGCCGGCCGCGCCGGACGGCACTTGCGCGACGGCGCGTTCGGCACGTGCGGGCGCTGTCCGCCCTTCGACGAGGATCTGGTCGAGGCGCTCGAGGACCACCGCTTCGACCCCGTGAAATTGTTGCAATGGCGCAACGCCGCGCTCGATTTCTCCTCGATTGCGGCGCTGACCGTTTCGCTCGATCGGACGCCTGACGATCCGGCGCTCACGCGCGCGCCGATCGCGGAGGACCAGATGGTGCTCGACGTGCTCTCGCACGACGAGGACGTGCGCCGGCAGGCGGCGACGCCGGCCGATGTCGCGCGCCTCTGGGACGCCTGCCAGATTCCCGACTATCGCAAGGTTTCGCCGGCCGCCCATGCGGAACTCGCGCGCACCGTGTTCTTCTTCATCGTGCGGCGCGGCCGCATTCCGGACGAGTGGTTTTCGCGCCGCCTGGCCGAGGTCGACCGAACCGACGGCGATATCGACGCCTTGTCGCAGCGCATCGCGCAGGTGCGCGCCTGGAGCTTCATCGCCAATCGCGGCGATTGGCTCGCCAATCCTGAGCATTGGCAGGGCGAGGCGCGTCGGGTAGAGGACAGTCTGTCGGACGCCCTGCACGAAAGGCTCGCGCAGCGCTTCGTCGACCGCCGCACGAGCCTCCTCATGCGGCGCCTCAGAGAGAACCGAATGCTGGACGCCGAGATCACTTCCGATGGCGACGTGCTGGTCGAGGGCCAGCATGTCGGGCAATTGCGCGGATTCCGTTTCACGGCCGATCCCCAGGCGGAAGGCGAGGCGGCGAAGGCCCTGAACGCCGCGGCGCAGAAGGCGCTTGCCGCCGAGATCGAGAGCCGCGCGACGCGCGTGAGCGACGCCGTCGATACGGCCTTTGCGCTGTCCAACGACGGCGCGATCCGCTGGCTCGGCGAACCGATCGCCAAGATCGTCGCCGGCGAGAAGATTCTTTCCCCGCGCGCCGTGCTGACGGCCGACGACAGTCTTGCCGGCGAGGCGCTGGAAAAGGTGCAGCGGCGCGTCGACCTCTGGCTGGCGCAGCATGTGGCGAAGCTCCTCGGGCCGCTGGCGCAGCTCGAAGCCGGCGAGGGCCTCGAAGGCATCGCACGCGGGATCGCGTTCCGGGTGGCCGAAGACCTCGGCGTCGTCGATCGCGCGAAAATCGCGGGCGACGTGAAGGGCCTGTCGCAGGAAGCGCGCGGGAGCTTGCGCAAGGCCGGCATCCGTTTCGGCGCCTATCATCTCTACGCGCCCGCGCTGCTGAAGCCCGCGCCGCGCGCGCTCGCCGCGCAATTGTGGTCGCTGAAGCATGGCGGCCTCGACGGCGCGGTCGGCCTCGAGGAAGTGGCGCATCTGGCCTCCTCCGGGCGCACCTCTTTCGTCGCCAATCCGGAAATCTCCAAGGATCTCTACCGCGTCGCCGGTTTCCGCGCGTCGGGCGAGCGGGCCGTGCGCGTCGACATTCTGGAGCGGCTCGCCGATCTCATCCGTCCGGCCGTCGCCTATCGGCCGGGGACGACGCCCGGCGACCCGCCGCCCGGCGCGGCGGATGGAAACAGCTTTGTCGTCACGGTCGGCATGACGTCGCTGGCGGGATGCTCGGGCGAGGCCTTCGCCTCGATCCTGAAGTCGCTCGGCTTCCACATGGAGACGCGGCCGGGGCCGGCGATCACCGTGCCGCTGGTTCCCAAGGCGGCGACCGAGCCTGTGCAGGCGAAAGCGACGGACGAGGCAGAGCCGGGAACGCCGGCCTCTGGCCGGCAAGAGGATTCAGACGGCGATGAAGCCGGCCAGAGGCCGGCGGTCCCGGATGAGGCCGAAGACGCCGAGATCGTCGCTGCTGCCGAAGGCCAGGCGTCCGAAGAGGCCGTCCTGACGGACGAGCAGGCCGGCGAGGAAGCGCCCGCCGAGCCCACCCCGGCCGAAATCGAGGCTGCGGCCGCCGAGGCGCAGCCCGAGCCGGTCGAGGAAGAACCGGCCGAAGCCGCGGCGCCCGCCGAACCGCCGAGCGACGAGGCGATCCTCGCCGAATCAGCCCTGCAATCGGCGGTCGAGGAAGCTGTCGAGACGGTGATCGCCGAGGCGCCGCCGGCCGAGGAAGCCGGAGCCGCCGATGCGCAGGCCGAGGCGGCCGAACCCGCCATGATCGAGGTCTGGAGCCCCGGCCGTCCGCACCAGCGGCGCGAGGGCGGCCGCCCGCAGGGCCGGCGCCCCGAAAAGCGCGCGCCCCGCGAATGGATCATCCCGCAGCGGCCGGAGCGGCCGAAGCCTGCGGAGGGCCAGGGAGATTCAGCGGGCGAGAAGCGCGAGGGCGGCCGGAAATTCGAGGGCAAACCGCGCGAAGGCGGCAAGCGCTTCGAGGGCCGTCCGCGGTTCGACAAGCCGCGCGGCGACCGGCCCCGCGACAACAGGCAGGATTCGCGCAACGAGCGGCCCTTCGCCTCGTCGGAAAGGCGCGAGCGCGACAAGCAGCCCGATCCGAACTCGCCTTTCGCCAAACTGCTGGCGCTCAAGGCGGAGCTGGAAAAGAAGAAGTAGCGGCGGCGCTCGGAGGCGGCGCCTCGCCGCCCCACCCGCACCGCTCCAGCATCGCGCGCATGTGCCCTGGCACCGGCGCCACGGCCCGCGTCGCCGGCCCGTTTTTCGCCATCGGCACCACGATTTCGCGCGCATGGAGCTGCAGCGGCGTCGCGCCGCCCGCGCCGTAGATGGGGTCGCCAAGGATCGGGAAACCCGAGGTCGCGCAATGGACCCGCAACTGGTGGGTGCGGCCTGTCAGCGGCTCCAGCGCGAGCCAGGCGAGCGGCTTGCCCGCCTCGTCCGCGCCACGGCCGAGCACGCGCCATCTGGTCTGCGAGGGCAAGCCAGCGGGATCGTGCTTCATCCACCAGCCGCGCGAAGCGTCGAGCCGGCCGAGCGGCAGGTCGATCAGGCCCGCGTCGGCCTCCGGGCCGCCCTCGACCACGGCCCAGTAGGTCTTGTCGATCGCGCCCGCCTTGAACAGCTTCATCAGCCGTTCCAGCGCCTTGCGGTGGCGGCCGAGCACGAGGCAGCCGGACGTGTCGCGGTCGAGTCGATGGGCGAGCGCGGGCCGGCGCGGCAGGCCGAATTTCAGCGCCTCGAAGCTCTCTTCCAGATTTTCGCCGCCTTTGGGGCCCCTATGCACGGGTATGCCCGCAGGCTTGTCGATAATCAGCATCATCCCGTCGCGGTGGATGAGGCGGGAAATGATCTCTTCCGGGTTCATGCGTTAGAGGCTATCTGAGGCGCGCGGCGCGGCGTCAAGCAGCGCCGGGAAAAGGGAATGCGAATTCATGGCCGACGGCGGCGGCGAAACGAAGAAGCCCGGACTGTTCGGCCGCATGTTCGGGCGGAAGGGGGAGCCCACGCATCCGGACCGCGAGCCTTCCGGCTCGCAGCCCGAAGCCGGCAGCGAGCCCGTCATTGCGAGTGGAGCGAAGCAATCCATCTCCGAAACTGGACCGGCGCCCGGGGATGGATCGCTTCGTCGCTCCACTCCTCGCGATGACGGTGGAAAGTCCGGCGACGCGCCGAAGCTCTCGTGGTGGAAGCGCCTCAAGTCCGGCCTTGCGCGTTCTTCCTCGTCCATCGGGCAGGGCATTTCCGACGTCTTCACCAAGCGCAAGCTCGATGCGGCCGCGCTCGACGATCTCGAGGACATCCTCGTGCGCGCCGATCTCGGCGTCGCCGCCTCGACGCGCATCGTCGAAGCGGTCGGCAAGGGCCGCTACGACAAGGAGGTCTCGGCCGACGAAGTCCGCAACATCCTCGCTTCGGAAGTCGAGAAATCGCTTCTCGCCGTGGCGAAGCCGCTTGAAATCGACACTGCGCGAAAACCGTTCGTCGTGCTTGTCGTCGGCGTCAACGGCTCCGGCAAGACGACGACCATCGCCAAGCTGACGCAGCGCCTGCGCGCCGAAGGCAAGTCGGTGACGCTGGCGGCCGGCGACACGTTTCGCGCAGCGGCGATCGAGCAGTTGAAAGTCTGGGGCGACCGTCTCGGGGCGCCGGTCATTTCCGGCGCGCCGGGCGCGGACGCCGCCGGCCTCGCCTTCGACGCGCTGACGCAGGCGCGCGAGAAACAGGCCGACGTCGTGCTGATGGACACGGCGGGCCGCCTGCAAAATCGCGCGGAACTGATGGCCGAACTGGAAAAGATCGTGCGCGTGATGAAGAAGGTGGACGAGAGCGCGCCGCATGCCGTCATTCTCGTGCTCGACGCCACCGTCGGCCAGAACGCGCTGAGCCAGGTCGAGATATTCGGCCGCGTCGCCGGCGTCACGGGCCTGGTGATGACCAAGCTCGACGGCACGGCGCGCGGCGGCATACTCGTCGCCATAGCGGACCGATTCGGCCTGCCTGTGCATTTCATCGGCGTCGGCGAAACCGCCGACGATCTCGAACCTTTCGAGGCGCGCGACTTCGCGCGCGCCATCGCAGGCCTTGATGAGGAGACAACAGCGTGAGTAACGCGCCCGCAGCCCCACGCAAGAAACTGAAGCCGGGGTTGAAGCTGCTTCTGGAGATGGGGCCGCTGGTCCTGTTCTTTCTCGTCTACACCAGGTTCGGCATTTTCGCAGGGCACTGGCGCGCTGATGGCCGCGACCATCGTCGCGCTCGCCGTCACCTATTCGCTGACCAGGCACCTGCCGGTCATGCCGATGGTGACGGCGGCGATGGTCGTGGTGTTCGGCGGCGCGACGCTGCTGCTGCACGACGCGACTTTCGTGAAGATGAAGGCGACCATCGTCTACCTGCTGTTCGCCGCCGCGCTGCTCGGCGGGCTGCTGTTCGGCAAGGCGCTGCTGTCGGTCGCCTTCGACAGCGTGATGAACCTGACGGAAGAGGGCTGGCGCAAGCTGACGCTGCGCTGGGGCCTGTTCTTCATTGCGATGGCGGCGGTGAACGAATTCGTGTGGCGCACGCAGCCGGAAGATTTCTGGGTGAAGTTCAAGGTCTTCGGCTTCGTGCCGCTGACCATCCTGTTCGCCATCTCGCAGACGCCGCTGATGCTGAAGCACGAATTGAAGGGCGACGAGGCGGAGAAGGCGCCGGAGCATCTTTGATCCGGATCGTCGCCGCGCGATCGGCGAGCGCATATGCCTCCGGTTTCTGATGCGAGGCTTCAGGCAATGAAACGTTATTCGGTCGCGGCTGTCTCACTCGCAATCGCGATTTTTGCCGCGCCCGGCTGGCCCGGCCATGCGGCCCGTGCGGAAACGCTTGGCGTTCTGCGGGCGGCCGCAAGCAGTCAGGTCAAGCTGCTTGCGCCGGGGATCTACGTGACAGGGCGCCTTGCGCCCGACGACATGGCGAAACTGAAAGCCGAAGGCGTCGCGTCGGTCGTCGACCTGCTGCCCGATGCCGAGACGACTCCGGGTTCGGCTTCGGAGCAGATGAAAGCGCGCGCCGCGGCGGTTGGCCTGTCCTTCGCCTTCATTCCGACCGAACCGGGCGCCATTCCCGCAGCCAATGTCGACGCTCTGTCGCGCGCGTTGGCGCAGGGCGGCCGGCCTGTGGCGCTCTATTGCCGTAGCGGAAACCGGGCCGCGCACGTCTGGGCGCTGAGCGAGGCGTCGCGTCCGGGCGGGATCGACGCGGCCGCGATCGCGCGCGCCGCCGCTGCGGCCGGATATTCGGTCGCCGACATTGCGCCGGAAATCGCTCGTCGCGTAGCGGCGCGCTGAATATCCAGAGCGCGTCACCTTTTCACGGAAGCGCATGCCGCGCTCAATCTTATTGTTTTCGCCGCATATCCTTGTCGCAAAAGTCTGCAACTCTTGCGGGATATGCTCTACCCCCATTTCGCCCAGCGGCCGTGCCAGTCGACTTCCGCCAGCACGCGCCGCTCGCCGCCCGGCCAGATCGTCAGCCGCAACTCGCAGGACATTCGCGCGGGTCCGGCCTCCATCGACAGCCAGGCGAGGGGCGAGGCGGAATCGGCCCGCTCGCCGAGCGCGACAATCGTTTCGCGCAATTCGTCGCGCACGGTCGCCGGCAGGTACTGAAAAAAGACGCTGTGATAGACGACGCGGCAGAGGCCGACCTGCGGCGGCCCCGCCATGACATTCTTCAGCCAGGCGAGCGCGTCGCCCTGCGCGATGGCGAGATCGCTCGCCGCGACGATGTCGAGCGCGGGCTCGATGCGGCGCAGCCGTTCGGTCTGTTCCGGCCAGATATAGGCGAGCATCCGCTCGCGGTCCTCGCGCGAACGCGCATTGACCGGGCGCAGATCGACGGCGGCGCGCGAGGCGATCTTCAGGGGCGTATCGAGCGCGGGCGCGGCGCCCGTCCAGTCGCTGCCGATGCGCACGGGAGATGTCGCAGCGCCCCAGCGCCTGTTCTCGCCGAGGTCGTAGGCGTAGCGGTCGAACAGGAGATTGAGGCCGGCGCTGGCGCCGAGCTCGTGCAGCGCCAGCGGCATGCCGGTCGCCGCCGCGATCTGCAGAAATCCCCCGAGCAGCACGGCCGAACGCACGACCTCGTTCGTCTGCGGGGCGGAGTCGAGGAAGGCGGTCATTTCGCCATCGTGTTCGGAAATGGTCGCGGCGATCGCGCCCCAGAAGGCGTCGTCGTCGCCCGGCGCCTGCGGCGGGTAGAAGGCGGCGAGAACAGGCGCGCGGCCGGTGCGCACGAGCCGATTGAGCGCCGCGCAGCAACGCAGCGGCATGAGGTCGGGGCCAAGCGATTCGGCGGGCCAGGCCGCGACGCGGCGGCCGAAGGCGGAAGCATCGTCGAGATTGGCGCCGAGCACGCGGCACACGCTGGCGGTGAAGGGGCCGCCGAGTTCGGCGCAGGCGCTCGCCTGCCGCTCGAAGGCCTCGGCGATGTCGGGTCTGTCGGCGATCTTCACGGCGCGCTCCGGTAGGGAGCGCCCAGTGTCGGCCAGCCGCCGGGTCCCGGCAATCCCGTCAGTCGAGATCGGCCCGTTCGTCGCGGGCGGCGACGGTGACGCCCATCGCCTGCAGCGCCTTCTTCAGCCGGCGATAGTCGAGCGCGATGGCCGCGATCATGCCGAGCACCGCGACGATCGTTATGCCGTAGGACAGGGCGATGAAGAAGAAATGATCCGAGGTCATTGCGCAGGCTCGAAACGCGCGGCGCGCGGCATGTCGCTGGCGCTCGCCGCCAGCCGCGTCAGGCGGTCGAGGCGGCGGCGCAGGATCTCGTTGCGGATCGACATGAGATGCAGCGCGAGAAACAGGAAGGTCGCGCCGATGGCCATGATGAGCAGCGGCCAGAGCATGGAGGCGTAGATCGCCGGCCCGCTCGCCTTGAAGACGGAGGCCGGCTGATGGAGCGTGTTCCACCAGTCGACCGAGAATTTGATGATGGGAATGTTGACGAGCCCGACGAGCGTCATGACGGCGGCGGCCTTGGCGGCGCGTTGCGGCTCCTCGATCGTGTTCCACAGCGCGATCAGCGCGAGATAGATGAGCAGCAGCACCAGCATCGAGGTGAGCCGCGCGTCCCACACCCAGTACGTGCCCCACATCGGCTTGCCCCAGAGAGAGCCGGTGACGAGGCAGACGAAGGTGAACATGGCGCCGAGCGGGGCGGCCGATTTTTGCGCGGCGTCGGCGACGGGATGGCGCCAGACGAGCGTGCCGAGCGCGGCAGAGGCCATGACCATGTAGGCGAACAGGCCGAGCCAGGCGGCCGGAACGTGGATGTACATGATGCGCACGGTCTCGCCCTGCTGGTAGTCGGCGGGCGCGACGAAGAAGACGAGATAGAGGCCGACGGCGATGAGGATCGCGGCCAGCGCGCCGAAGATCGGCACGGCGCGGGCGGCGAAGCGCAGCACGAAGGACGGGTTGGCGAAACGAAGCATCGTTTTCCGTAGTTGGACCGCGAGCCTGAAGGCTCGCAGTTCGGGTCCGTCTTATGCCCTCAAAAATGCGATGGCAATTTGACCTGGATCAGTCGCCGGGCGGGCGTCACTCTCCCAGCCGCCGCAGCAGCGCGGCCGCCGCGAAGGGGCACAGCGCGCCTGCCGCCAGCGTCAGCGCCGCCAGGATGGCCAGCGGCGTGGCGAAGGGAATGGTCCCGCCCGAGGCCGCCGTGGCGGCCGACACGCCGAAGATCAGGGCCGGGATGCATAAAGGCAGCACGAGCAGCGCCATCAGCAGGCCGCCGCGCCGCAGCGACACCGTGGCGGCCGCGCCGACCGCGCCGATGAAGGTGAGCGCGGGCGTGCCGACCAGCAGCGACACGCCGATGCCGAGCATGGCGCTCGCCTCCTGCGCCATCAGCACGCCGAACAGCGGCGCGGCGATCACCAGCGGCAGGGCGGTCGTCATCCAGTGCGCCAGGCATTTGGCGAGGACCACGAATTCGAGCGGCGTCGCGCCGAGCTGGAGCTGGTCGAGCGAACCGTCCTCGAAATCCGCCTGAAACAGCCGGTCGAGGCCGAGCAGCATGGCGAGCAGCGCGGCGATCCAGAGGATGGCGGGGCCGATGCGGCGCAACAGGTTGAGGTCCGGCCCGATGGCGAAGGGCAGGATCGTCACCAGCATCAGCATGAAGACGACGCCCATCGAGCCCGAACCGCCGATGCGGCGGGCGATGGCGAATTCGCGCCGGAACAGGGCGAGGAGCGGGCTTGTCACGCAGCCACTCCCAGCTTCAGTTCGCCGGCGCTCTCGAGGCCGACGGGCGAATGGGTCGCGGCCAAGACGATGCCGCCGCCGGCGCGATGGCGCGCCATGACGGCGGCGAGCGCGCCCTGCGCGCGCACGTCGAGCGCCGTCGTCGGCTCGTCGAGCAGCCAGATGGGGCGCGGCGCGACGAGCAGGCGGGCGAGCGCGACGCGGCGCTTCTGCCCGGCCGAGAGATAGCCGGCGGGAATGTCGATGACATGCGCGAGGCCGAAGGCGTCCAGCGCATCGACAGGCGCGAGCGCCGCGCCCGCATCGCCGCGCGCGAGAAACGAGAACCAGAAGGCGAGGTTTTCGCGCACGGTGAGCGCGGGCTTCATGCCCTCGGCATGGCCGACGTAGTGCAGCGACGAAGGGAGCTCCTCGCTCTCGCCGTCCAGCGTCAGCGCGCCGGACGCCAGCGGCAGGAGGCCCGCGATGGCGCGCAGCAGCGTCGACTTGCCCGCGCCATTGGGGCCGGACAGGATCAGCGCCTCGCCATCCGACAGAACGAAATCGACGCTGTCGACGATGCGCCGCCCGCCGCGATCCACGGAGACATTTTCGGCAAGAAGACGCATGTTGGCTTGCGCTGAACCTGTTCTGCGACCGGCGCCTGCAAAATCAGCGCGCCCCGCCTTGTCGTGTAGCGGGCTTCGCGCAAATTATCTATAAGCGCGTCTCTCATCCTCGATGCGCAGGAAGATCGCCATGGCATCGCTCGACAGCTTCAAGTCCCGCAAGAAGCTCACGGTCGGAAACAAGACCTATCACTACTATTCGTTGAAGGCGGCCGAGAAGAACGGCCTGAAGGGCATTTCGGCCCTGCCCTATTCGATGAAGGTGCTTCTGGAAAACCTGCTGCGCAACGAGGACGGACGCTCCGTCACCAGGCAGGACATCCTGGGCGTCGCCGAATGGCTCGCCAACAAGGGCAAGCAGGAGAAGGAAATCTCCTTCCGTCCGGCGCGCGTGCTGATGCAGGATTTCACGGGCGTGCCGGCGGTAGTCGATCTCGCCGCCATGCGCGACGCGATGACGGCGCTGAAGGGCGATCCGCAGAAGATCAATCCGCTCGTGCCGGTCGATCTCGTCATCGACCATTCCGTCATCGTCGACGCCTTCGGCTCGCCCAAGGCGTTCAAGAAGAACGTCGATCTCGAATACAGCCGCAACGGCGAGCGCTATCGCTTCCTCAAATGGGGGCAGGGCTCGTTCGACAATTTCCGCGTCGTGCCGCCGGGCACCGGCATCTGCCACCAGGTGAACCTGGAATATCTCGCGCAGACCGTCTGGACGCGGAAGGAGAAGTACAAGCCCGCGCGCGGCAAGGCCGAGACGGTGGAAGTCGCCTATCCCGACACGCTGGTCGGCACGGATTCGCACACGACGATGGTGAACGGGCTGGCCGTGCTCGGCTGGGGCGTCGGCGGCATCGAGGCGGAAGCCGCCATGCTCGGCCAACCGCAGTCCATGCTGCTGCCGGAAGTGATCGGCTTCAAGCTGCACGGCAGGCTGAAGGAGGGCGTGACGGCGACCGACCTCGTGCTCACCGTGACGCAGATGTTGCGCAAGAAGGGCGTGGTCGGAAAGTTCGTTGAATTCTACGGCGACGGCCTCGACTTCCTCACGCTCGCCGACCGCGCGACGATCGCCAACATGGCGCCCGAATATGGCGCGACCTGCGGCTTCTTTCCCGTGGACGACGAGGCGCTTTCCTATCTCAAGACCTCGAGCCGCAAGGCGCCGCGCATCGCGCTGGTCGAGAAATATTCCAAGACGCAGGGGCTGTTCCGCAAGAAGGGCTCGCCCGATCCGGTGTTCACCGACACGCTGGAACTCAACCTCGCCGACGTCGTGCCCTCGCTCGCCGGCCCGAAGCGCCCGGAGGGGCGCGTGGCGCTGAGCGACGTCGCCAAGGGTTTCGCGGCGGCGATGGACGCCGAATACAAGAAGGCCGCCGACATCGCCTCGCGCTACAAGGTCGAGGGCGCCAATTTCGACATTGGCCACGGCGATGTGGTGATCGCGGCGATCACCTCCTGCACCAATACATCGAACCCCGGCGTGCTGATCGGCGCGGGCCTGCTCGCGCGCAACGCGGTCGAGCGCGGCCTGACCTCCAAGCCCTGGGTGAAGACTTCGCTCGCGCCGGGAAGCCAGGTGGTCGGCGAATATCTCGCCAAGGCCGGCCTGCAGAAATATCTCGACAAGATCGGCTTCAATCTCGTCGGCTACGGCTGCACGACCTGCATCGGCAATTCCGGCCCGCTGCCGCCGGCGATCTCCAAGTCGATCAACGACAATGGCGTGGTGGCCGCCGCCGTGCTCTCGGGCAACCGCAATTTCGAGGGCCGCGTCTCGCCCGACGTGCAGGCCAATTATCTCGCCTCGCCGCCGCTGGTCGTCGCCTATGCGCTCGCCGGCTCCGTGCAGAAGGACCTTTCGCGCGAGCCTCTGGGACATGACAAGAAGGGGAATCCGGTCTTCCTGCGCGACATCTGGCCGACGTCTTCGGAAATCCAGGCCTTCATCCGCAAGAATGTGACGCGCGCGATCTATGCGACGAAATACGCCTCCGTGTTCGACGGCGACGCCAACTGGAAGAAGGTCAAGGCGCCGGCGGGCGAGACCTACAAGTGGGACATGGCCTCCACCTATGTGCAAAACCCGCCGTACTTCCGCGGCATGACCATGACGCCGGCGCCGGTGACGAACATCGAAAGCGCGCGCGTGCTCGCGCTGTTCGGCGACAAGATCACGACCGACCACATCTCGCCGGCGGGCTCGATCAAACTGTCGTCGCCGGCCGGCAAGTGGCTGCTCGAACGACAGGTGCGGCCGGAGGACTTCAACCAGTACGGCACGCGACGCGGCAATCACGAAGTGATGATGCGCGGCACCTTCGCCAACATCCGCATCAAGAATTTCATTCTTGCCGGCGCCGACGGCTCCGCGCCCGAAGGCGGCAACACCAAGCATTTCCCCGACGGCGAGGCCATGTCGATCTACGATGCGGCGATGAAATACGAGGCGGAGGGCAAGCCGCTGGTCATCTTCGCCGGCGCCGAATACGGCAACGGCTCGTCGCGCGACTGGGCGGCCAAGGGCACGAAGCTCTTGGGCGTGCGCGCGGTGATCGCGCAGAGCTTCGAGCGCATCCATCGCTCCAACCTCGTCGGCATGGGCGTGCTGCCGCTGGTGTTCAAGGACGGCATGACCTGGCAGGCGCTGGGGCTCAAGGGCGACGAGACGGTGACGATCCGCGGCCTCGAAGGCGCCGCGCTCAAGCCGCGCGTGACGCTGACGGCGGAGATTACTTACGCCGACGGCAGGACGAAGAACGTGCCGCTGCTCTGCCGCATCGATACGCTGGACGAGCTGGAGTACTACAGGAACGGCGGCATATTGCAGTACGTGCTGCGGCAATTGGCGGCGTAGGGGGCTTCCTCCCCTCTCCCACAAGGCGGGAGAGGGTGGCCCTACGACCCGCGCGCGGCGGGTGGTCCCGGGTGTGTTTCAGGCGCCAGGTCGAGGATCGCATCCGCTGAACGCAGCTATGACCTCGGCTAACCAATCGGCCTCGCGTTTTCCTTGCGGATGACAGGCGACGACGCAATCTGCCATCTCAGAACAGAAGTTCAGACGTCCAGTTCGCTCGACGTACCGTCCGCCGCTTGGCTCCGCTTGGTCTCGCAAATTCATCTGTAAGAACGGCTCTGCCCAGTGGCACCATCCACTCAGAATCAGGATTCGTTCAGGCCGGAAAGTCTCCAATTCCCATTGAAGCAGCGTCCGACATCCTGCGAGTTGCGATCTGCGAAGTTCGCCGTGGGGATTTCCGCCTTGGGCAGGCGCGATCTTGTACAGATTTGACCAAACTAGATGCGACGGCCACTCAGGTCCGTCGACGTCCGCGATGTTGAGGCGCGCAACGACCGAGCGGATCACGCGCCAAAATGCTGACCTCGCGGAGTTGTAGCAGGCCTTGGAACTCCATTGGTTCGTGACCCACGACATGGGGCACTCCGCCGGCGATTTCGTTTCTGAGACAGACCTGTAAATTGCTTGAGCAAAACTCCAGCGCCGCTCCTCATCGCCGAGGTCGGAAGGCTCGATGCCGTTCTCCCAACCGCCGATGCGGTTCCAACCATTCGGCGCTCGACCGATCACCATGAGTTGCCGAGAGTATTTTCGACCGATCATCGGCAACATGCCGATCACAGGCTCGGTCGCGACGTGGTTCACGGACGCCAGCACAAGATCAGCGAAAAGCGCAGTCTCGCGGTCGCTGCCCCATACGGCGGAGGAATCGAGCGCAGCCATTGTCTTCTCCGTCTTGACGGGCGCGGCCCGAGCGTTCAGGACCCAACCAGGATCACTGCAATTGATCGTACGGCGTGGTAAGCCGAGGGGTCGGCCACGCAAACGAGGTGCGTCAATCGGTCTATTTGCCGCACTTTCCGTTCAGCAAATCGCTGCTATCCTTCTAATGTTCGTGGGGTGCTTCGATGGCAAAGATCTTTGTAGTGGACCAAGACTACCGTGCGGACGTGAAGGCCTACAAGGTAGACCAAGATTATCAGGCTGATCTGAAAATTTTTGTGGTGTCCGAAGATTACAAAGCGGATAGCGATGGGCTTTGGTTTTATGTCAAAGATGATTACAAAGCGACGACAAAGCTCTATTGGGTGAGCAATGATTATCAAGCCGATTTGAAGGTCTGCTTCGTTGACGCAGATTACAAAGCAGGTTGGGTTCACGGGCACAATTTGCAGAACCGCCTTTGAAGCTCACGGCTTTATGTACTGGAACCCCTTCTGCTCGAGCTGCGCGATCTCGCCAACGGCCGTGCGGATCACGTCTTCCCTGGCGACGTCGTAGAGTTCGCGGTCGGGATCGATGCCGCGCGCGAGAAGCGTGTTGCGGCAGACGAGGAATTTCACGCCCAGCAGTTTCAACTCGTCGATCTTGTGGCGGGCGTCGAAATTGTCGCGCGCCCAGGAGAGGAAATCGACGCCCTCGCCCTGCAGGATGATCCGCAGGTCGAGCCTGTCGGCGCCGACCGCGTCCACGTGATTCTGGGCGACCTGCAGGACGTGGCGGAAATGCCCGCTGAGAACGCCCGCGCGCTGGTCGATGTGGTAGATCACCTGCTGGCGGCCGTATTCCTCGACTTTCATCTGCTTCACCCAGTCGGCGGTCCGGCCGGGCTGGTGCGGGACGATGGAATGAACGTTGAAGGCCGCAGCCGTGGCCGCGGCGCCGAGGAAAAGCCCAAGCCCCAGATAAAGGCTGCGAAGTTTCATGTGCGTCTGGCCCCGGGGGAAGACCGGCAATCCCGAAATGGGACGGCGACGGTCGAGGTGGACCGACAAATCCAAATTCCGAACCAAACTTGCCGTCCGGGTCGGCCTTCTGTAGCAAAACGCCCGGCAACCTTAATCGAGACGGATAATGGCGACCTACAAGCTCCTCCTCCTACCCGGCGACGGCATCGGCCCCGAAGTGATGAGCGAGGTGGAGAAGGTTCTCGCCCGGCTCGCCGCCATGGGCGTGGCGAAATTCGAGATCGAGCGCGGCCTCGTCGGCGGCTCGGCCTACGATGCGCACGGCGCCTCGATCTCCGAAAGCGACATGAAGCTCGCCATGGCCGCCGACGCCGTGCTGTTCGGCGCGGTCGGCGGTCCGAAATGGGACGGCGTGCCCTATGACGTGCGCCCGGAAGCCGGCCTGTTGCGCCTGCGCAAGGACCTGGCGCTGTTCGCCAACCTGCGCCCGGCGATCTGCTACCCGGCGCTGGCCGAAGCCTCGTCGCTGAAGCGCGAGATCGTCGAGGGCCTCGACATCATGATCGTGCGCGAACTGACCGGCGGCGTCTATTTCGGCGAGCCGAAGCAGATCATCGACCTCGGCAACGGCCAGAAGCGCGGCATCGACACGCAGGTCTACGACACCTACGAGATCGAGCGCATCGGCCGCGTCGCCTTCGAGCTCGCGCGCAAGCGCCGCAACAAGGTGACGTCGTCGGAAAAGCGCAACGTGATGAAGTCGGGCGTCCTGTGGAACGAGGTCATCACGGCTCTCCACAAGCGCGACTACGCCGATGTCGAGCTCGAGCACCAGCTCGCGGATTCGCTGGCCATGCAGCTCGTGCGCTGGCCCAAGCAGTTCGACGTGATCGTCACCGACAATCTGTTCGGCGACATGCTGTCGGATATCGCGGCCATGCTGACCGGCTCGCTCGGCATGCTGCCCTCCGCCTCGCTCGGCGAAGTGGACAAGGTCACCGACAAGCGCCGCGCGCTCTACGAGCCCGTGCACGGCTCGGCGCCGGACATCGCGGGCAAGGGGCATCGCCAATCCGATCGCGATGATCGGCTCGCTCGCCATGTGCCTGCGCTATTCGTTCGGGATGGGCGAGGTCGCCGACAAGGTCGAGGCGGCGATCGCGGACGTGCTGGCGGCGGGGCTGCGCACCGCCGACATCAAGGGCGACGCGAAGGACGTGATCTCGACGTCGGCGATGGGCGACGCGATTCTCGCGCGATTGAAATAAGAGGATCGCGAGCCTTCAGGCTCACCCATTGTCATCCCGGACGGCCGCAGGCCGATCCGGGATCCAGCGTTGACCCGGTTTCCGGGTCCCGGCTCTCCGCTTCGCTTCGGCCGGGACGACAATCCGTTTGCCCGAACCTCAGCGCATGCCCGGATCGGGGCGCCACAGCATGCCCGGCGAATAACGCTCGTAGGGCTGCATGTTGTAGTAGGTCGACTGCAGCACATAGAGGTTGCGGCTGCCGACCGGCACGACCGTGCCGGAATCGGTGAAGGCGCGCGGGCGCACGACGATGACGTCCGCGCCATAGGCCTGGCGCTTGCGGGGTCGGGCGTCGGCGGCCGCCGTGACGGCGGAGATCGCGGCGAGCG
>JBAOHX010000002.1:0-1553683 GCA_037044955.1 Rhodoblastus sp. | reverse complement strand
TGAACAGACGCCCATGCAGGCGATCGGCCAGTTCTGCCGCGACCTGGGAGAAGGTAGGGGCGTCAACTACCGTCTCGTTGCGGATACCGTTGAGTTGCTGGATGAATTCAGGGATCGGCCGCTGTGGGTTGACCAGGGTGCTCCAGGTCGAGACCCGGTCACCCTCTGCTTCCAGCACGCCGATCTCTGGTGATGCGGTCCCGTACCGGATTGGCGCCGGTGGTTTCCAGTTCGATGAAGGCAAGCCGCGCGTGAATCACGAGGCCAGGTCCGGTGCGCGGCAGATCGAACCGTTGAGCGATCTCCTTCCCTGGTAGCCGACCATCCGGACAAGAGGATTCCGGGTGGAGTGGAGGATATCTCCGTATTGTTCATGCGTGTCCTGGACAACACGGGGGTTGGGAAGTATTGTAGTGCGAAAAACCGGGTATTTGACGGTAATTTGTCGAGCACAACATATTATCCGATCGATCAATCTGCTGATTTCTGTGGCGGACAAGGAATCCATTCCTGGGCAGCAGGTGAAACTGGAGGAGAGATGTCATGGAAAATGTCGCTTTGGTCACTGGAGCGGCAGGCGGGCTGGGTCAATCGGTGGTGGCCAGGCTGGCAGAGGCGGGCTGGAGACTGGTCGTGACCAGCCGGGAGGGCGCAGCGCCTGACCCGCAGCTACGGCGACAGCCACCTTCAGGTGGTCGCTGACTGCTCCAGCGTGGCCGGATCGCGCCACATTTTCGAGGTGGCCAAAGCGCACCAGATGCTGCCCACGGCATTCGCGCACTGCGTCGGAAACCTTCGCCTGGGCGCATTGCATCGGATGTCCGAGGCCGACTTTGCGGCCTGTCTCAATGCCGATCTGATCAGCTCGAACAATGCCTTATGTTGCGAATAGTATATATCCGGATCTTGCTTGGGAGTAAGAAAGGGTAAATACGACGGCACTGCGCCTGCATACATTGTCGCAATCATCATCGGATGCAGCAACGGAAATTTCTGCAGGACGATAAAGACTACTTTTCCTTTCGCATCCCCCAGGCGCTCAGTAAGAAAATGGGCGAGCGACATCGACATTTCATGAAACTGGCTGAACGAGAGAACGCGATAGCTGTCTTGCTGCCACAGAACCAGGAACGGCTTATTCGGCGTCTCAACGGCGTGTGTCTGAAGTTGCTGCAGGAGCATGCAATTATCAGTCTCTGTCTTTGCGAGCTCTTCGAGTGCGAGGCAGCCGCAATGGGTAAATCTTCTTGCGTTCTTACCAGAGCCGGAAAAAAAATATCAATGGCCCGAAACAATCGGGTAAAGGCCGCCGCGCCACGTCGTGCGGCATCGTCTTTCGCAAGTCCCGAGCATTCGACTTTCCTTTTTGAGCGATCGCCACGGCCAGCACGACGGCGCGGCGCCGCCCGGGCGGTATACTAGAGGGATTTCAAGCAGAAGGCGAATTGCGCTGCGTCGCCTGTTCGCCAATTCGAAGCGCGAGCGGGCCGGCGGCTCATGACGTTGCGCGAGGCGCGACGGCGCGTCAGAGGCGGGCGCCTTGCCGCATTTCGACGCAAGGCATAAATCGGCTATGCAACCTCGCACGCGACTGGCGAACCCGCCGTTGCTCCACCGACGCAACCACGTCAATCTCGACGAATGAGCCGTCTGCCGACGGCTATCGGGGAAGTCCTGTTGAACAGCCTGGAATCAGAAGCGATCGAGATTTTTCGCGAGGCTGTAGCAACCGCACGAAATCCGGTGATGCTGTATTCCGTCGGCAAGGACTCGAGTGTCCTGTTGCATCTGGCCCGGAAGGCGTTCTTTCCGGCGTCGCCTCCCTTTCCACTGTTGCACATCGATACCGGCTGGAAGTTCAAGGCGATGTACGAGCATCGCGATCGGGTCGCGCGCGAAAGCGGCATGCGGCTCATCGTTCACGCCAATCTCGCCGCCGCAGGCGTCGACCCGTTCACCCACGGCAGCGCCTACTTCACCGAGGTCATGAAAACGACGGCGCTCAAGGAGGCCCTGGACAGGCACGGTTTCGATATCGTCATCGGCGGCGCCAGGCGGGATGAAGAACCCAGCCGGGCGAAGGAGCGCATATTCTCCGTCCGCGCGCCCAATCACCGCTGGGACCCGAAAGCCCAGCGCGCCGAATTCTGGAGCCTGTACAACGCGCATGTTCGGGCCGGCGAGTCGATCCGGGTCTTTCCGCTGAGCAACTGGACCGAACTCGATATCTGGCAATATCTCGCGGCCGAGCAAATTTCCGTCGTTCCTCTCTACTTCGCTGCGGAACGTCCGGTCGTTCGGCGCGCCGGGCAATGGCTGATGGTCGACGATGACCGCTTTCCGTTCGAGCCGGGCGAGAAGCCGCAAATGCGACGCGTCCGCTTCAGGACGCTCGGCTGCTGGCCGCTGACGACGGCGGTCGAAAGCGCCGCCGACACGATCGAGGCGGTGGTGGCCGAGACGATCGCGGCGCGCCATTCGGAGCGCATGGGACGGCTCATCGACCACGACCAGACCGCTTCGATGGAGAAGAAGAAGCGCGAGGGCTATTTCTGATGGCCGCTTCAAAAACGCTGGGCGATTCCGACAAGGAGACCGTGCGCTTTGTCGCTTGCGGCAGCGTCGACGACGGCAAGAGCACGTTGATCGGGCGTTTGCTCTACGACAACAGGAGTGTGTTCGACGATCAGGTCGAGATGCTGAAGGCGGCGTCCGATCGATACGGCAGCGCGGGCGAAAGTCTCGATTTCGCCCTGTTGCTCGACGGTCTGGAGGCGGAGAGGGAGCAGGGCATCACGATCGATGTCGCCTACCGCTTTTTCGCGACCGCGCGGCGCAGGTTCATCGTCGCCGATGCGCCAGGGCATGAGCAATACACGCGCAACATGGCGACCGCCGCCTCGACCGCCGATCTTGCCGTCATCCTGATCGACGCGCGCAAGGGCGTGCTCGTGCAGACGCGGCGGCACTCGCGCATCGTCGCGATGATGGGAATTCGGCAGGTCGTCGTCGCCGTCACGAAAATGGACATGGTCGACTACGACGAGCGGAGATTTGCCGGGATAGTTCGGGACTACGAGAGCTTCGCTTCCACGCTGGGCGTCTCGGAGCTGCACGCAATTCCCGTGTCGGGGTTGGTCGGCGACAATATCGTCGCGTCCAGCGAGCGTACGCCCTGGTATCGCGGACCAACTCTTCTCGCCTGCCTGGAGTCCATGGACATCGCGTCTTCGCGCCGCAACGCGGCGTTTCGGATGCCGATCCAGATGTCCAATCGGCCCGATGTGAATTTCCGCGGATCTTCCGGGCGTATCGCCAGCGGGGAGGCGCGTCCCGGCGATGAGGTTTGCGTTGTTCCAGGCGGCGCGACGACGACGATAAAGTCGATCATCGCGGGCTTCGGCGATGGTCGAAATGGCCGCCGCCGGCGATGCGGTGACGATCGCGCTCGCCGACGAAATCGATGCGAGCCGAGGCCAGGTTCTGGCGTCACGAAAGTCTCCGCCGGAATGCGCGGATCAGTTCGAGGCGCGCCTCCTGTGGCTCGACGAGCATGCGATGACTCCGGGTCGGCAATATCTCCTCAAGCTGGCGACGGCGGAGGTTTCCGCGACCGTCGCGGAACTGAAATACGTGGAGGACGTCGATACCGGCGCGCATCTCGCGGTCAGGACGCTGGCGATGAACGAAATCGGCCGCGTGACGCTATGGACCGCGGCGCCGGTCGCATTTGCCCCGTATGAAGTCGATCGCACGCTCGGCGGCTTCATCCTCGTCGACAAGATGACGTTTGCAACCGTCGGCGCGGGCATGATCGAATTCGCCTTGCGACGTGCGCAGAATATCCATTGGCAGGCGCTCGAGATCGGGCCCGAGACGCGCGCCGCCCAGAAACATCAGAAAGCTCAGTGCGTCTGGCTTACCGGGCTGTCGGGCGCCGGGAAGTCGACGATCGCCAATCTGCTGGACAAGAGGCTGAATGCGGAGGGGCGCCACACATACCTGCTGGACGGGGACAATGTGCGGCACGGACTCAATCGCGACCTCGGTTTCACGGAAGCCGACCGCGTCGAAAATATCAGGCGCGTCGCGGAAGTCGCGCGGCTGATGCTCGACGCCGGGCTTATCGTCATCGTCAGCTTTATTTCGCCGTTCAGGGCGGAGCGCCGCATGGCCCGCGAACTGTTTCCGGCGGGCGCCTTCAAGGAGGTCTTCATCGACACGCCATTGGAGGAATGCGAGCGCCGGGACACCAAAGGCCTGTACGCGAAGGCCCGTCGCGGCGAGTTGAAGAACTTCACCGGGATCGACAGCCCCTACGAGCCGCCAGAGGCGCCCGAGGCGCATGTGCGCGCGCACAACGTCGATCCACAGATCTGCGTCGAGCAGATTCACCGGATTCTGGAATAGTCGCCGGTTTTTCGACGAATGGCCGCTCGACGGCGGTTTTCGATCGGACGGGCGCGAATGCCCTGACCGGGTGCTCTCCCGGCGCGCCGGGCGGAAGGCGGCGCAATGCGCTTGCGCCTACGAAAAACGGCCGGCGAATTCTCGCCGGCCGCGTTCGCATTCAGGCCAGGCCCGAACCTGCGTCAGTTTCCATTCGTTCCCGAAGGCGTATACGCCGCCGGGATCGTTCCCACGAGCGTCGTCGACGTGAGCGACGTGCCATTGCTCAGCGATACCACAGTGTCGCCCGTGGAGTTGTTGCGCCAGAGGATGCCGGCTTTCCCGTCGTTGCTGAAATGACCGACCTCCGCAACGCTCCATGATGTTGGCGCGGACCCGATCCCGGTCGTCGACAGGACCGAAGCGCCGTTCATCGCGGACACGACCAGGTTCCCCGCCGAATTATTCCGCCAGAGAATGTCGGCCTTGCCGTCGCCGTTGAAGTCGCCGATGCCCGCGACCGTCCAGCCGGTCGGCACGTTGCTGACGACTGCTGCGGACAATATCGACGTTCCGTTCATGAGGAACACGACATTGTCGCCGGTCGACGTGTTGCGCCAGAGAATGTCGGCCTTGCCGTCGCCGTTGAAGTCGCCGATGCCCGCCACGATCCAGGGCGACGGGACTACGCCGATGGATGTGGTGGACGCGATCGAGACGTTCGTCGGCGTTCCGGTCATCAGCGAGATCGCGGTGTCGCCCGTGGCGTTGTTGCGCCAGAGAATGTCGCTGCGGCCATCGCCATTGAAGTCGCCGGCGCCGGCCACGCTATAAGCCGACGACACGGTCCCGACGCTCAGGAACGACGAGACGGACGCGCCGTTCATCAGCGATACCACTGTGGCGCCGGACGAGTTGTCTCGCCAGAGGATGTCGGCTTTGCCGTCTCCATTGAAATCGCCCGACGTCGCAATGCTCCAATTGGTAGCGACGTTGGCGACCGACGTCGTCGACGCGATGGATGGCGCAGCCTGGATCCCCGGTCCTTTCATGAGCGAGATGGCGGTGTCGCCGGTTGAACCGTTGCGCCAGAGGATGCCGCTCTTGAACTCGCCGTCGAAATCGAGCCGCGGCTGGATCATCTTCCAGCCGATATCCCGGAACAGCGGGCGCTCGAAATTCTGCATGTGGATGGCGCTCGTATAGCTCGGCTCCATGATCTGGTCGGGCGTGAGCGCCGTATCCCAGTGTGACGTGGACGAGCCGGGCTGCACCGGATTGGGCGCGTACATTCGCACATGTGTGCCGACCGCGCCCGCGGTCAGGAAGCTCGCGGCGGCCTGAACGTTGGCGCCCGTCCAATGCAGATTGCCGGTATTGATCTGCGCGGCCGCGCGCTGAGCGTCCGACATGCTCGGGAAATCCGCCGGCGATGCGCCGTGGTTTTCCAGGTTGAGCATGTACGTGTCGTTGAACCCGTTGGCCTTCGCGCCGGTGTTGAGGTCGACGAGCGTTAGAAAACCCAGCCCGTGGCCCATTTCGTGGATCAGCACGGCGACGAAGTCGAGAGTGCCGGCCGGGGGCTTGCCGTCGAGGCCGTAGTACCAGCCGAGCGACTGCAGGCAACCGGGCGTGCCGATATTGGAGTTGAAATTCGCCACGATGTCGTCGTTGGACGGATCGACGTCGCTACCGTACAGCGAACTGGCCTGAGCGACCGAATACCATGTGCCTGCGACCGGCGCGCCAGTGAAATCGCGATAAAATGTGTAGGGGCCGGCCGACCCCAGGATCGCAGAAGTCTGGGTGCACGACAGCGCCGAGAATTGCGCGTTGACGCGGATCGGCACCGGGCTGGCGACGCGCTGGCCCCAATGGTCCGAAGCAAACTGGAAGGCGATCAGCCGTTGTTGACCGATCGTGGTGCCCGTGTTGCCGCCCACCGGGACGGCGGCAGTGCCATCGTTGAAGCCAACTCCGGCGGAGTTGGCGTTGACGACGACCATCTGCGCGGCTTGTGCGCTCGACCAGACGGATGCGCCTAGCAGGAGGGCGAGTGACAGGGCAGGCGGCAGCGCCCGCTTCTTGCTTGAAGGCATGAAACGATCCCCTTCGAATTCGCGAAATACTACTTCGCCGATTCGGCCGGCGCGCCGCCGACATGCTTGAGCTGCGGCTTACCGTCAGGTCCGACCGTCGCCATGATCGCGCTCTGGAAGCGTCCCTGCAGGTCGAGCTTGTAGCCGCCCCCCGGAACCGAACTCGGCGTCTCCACGAGACCCTGGCTCGACGTGCTGAATGCACGTTGCTCCGCGGGAGACAGAGAGAGCGCGCCCGTCGGCGCTTGTTGTGGCGGCGCCTGAATGAGCTGGCCGGTCGCCGGATCGACATATACCTTCATGCCGGCAGCGGGCGCATCGTCTCCGGCCAGCGCCGGCGAACCGGAAACCGCCAGACACGCGACGACGCCGACGAGCCCTGTCAGAGCAGCGCCGGCGCTCAGCTTCTTCTCAACTCGTTTGGTCATTTGAGCCCCCTTTGCTTCCTACCTGGTGAAAACGGGATCCACCGTACGCGACCCGGCGGCCCTGGTGACGCACATTCCATCGAGATATTGCGCTCCCGGCGGACAGGACATCGCGCTCATGCAGGCGCCGGCGCGCATCACCTGTCCGACAGGGCAATTTCGCTTGAGTTCGCAGACGCCGGATTTCATTTCGAAACCCGCCGGGCAGGCGCTCGCCGAGTCGAAATTGCTGACGCATATCCCGCTCATCGCCCGCGAACCGGCCGGACAGGAGGATGCGCTCACGCACTTCCCGCCCAGCATTTGCTCGCCCGCGGGACAATTGCGCTTGATCTCGCAATTGCCGTTCTTGCTTTCGAAGCCCGGCGCGCATTGCGCCAGCGCTGCGCCTCCCGAACCAAACAGGCCGGCGAAAGCCAATAGAACTACGAAAGCAAAGACTCTCGAACAACGCGCCATCTGGGATCACCCGCTCACGAAAACTTAGCGAATACCCCGCCGCAAGGTTACGTTAGGGAAGATGGGACATCGACGCGGTGCGGTCAAGCGTCCTCAGCCGCACTGCCGAAGATCACATCTATGCGAATTCAAGGTCGAGCAGGCGCGCGGCCGCGTCTCGCTGTCCCGATACGCGCCCGATGATCCCTGGCCCGCCTCCTGCGCGTGAATGCGCATGGAGGCCACGCCATGCTCAACCTGTATCGTTTTGGGACGGATCGGTCCGGATCTGTAGCAGTCCTGTTTTCGGTCGTGCTCGTTCCCGCGCTCATGCTGGTCGGCGCCGCGACCGACTACGCCCGCGTCGTCGCCTCCAGGGCCAAGCTGCAATCGACGGTCGACGCCGCCGTGCTCGCCGCCGGTCTCGACGTCTCCGGCGCGTCGGACGCCACATTGCAGGGCAAGGCGCAGACCGCGGTCGAGGCGGCCTTTCCCGCGGGCTCGCCCGTGCGCGTCGCCAGCGTCTCGCTGCGCACGGTCAACAATACCATTCTCGTCACCGTCAACGCGGAGACCTCGACCAATTTCGGCGGCTTCTTCGGCCTGTCCCGCGTCGCCACCACGACGACGGCGGCCGTGCCGAAGCAGAGCGGCCGCAAGATGGATGTCGCTTTCCTCCTCGACGCCTCGGCCTCCATGGGTCTCGCGGCCACGCCCGCCGGGCGCGACCAGTTGCGCGCGGCGGTGGGTTGCGCCTTCGCCTGCCACGACCCGGAAGGCGGCCAGACCATCAGCAACCTGCAGGTCGCCCAGAACCTCGGCATCCTCACCCGCCTCGACGTGCTGAAGGGCGCGGTGGGAACGATGATCGGCCGCATCGCCTCGACGCAGGGACCGCGCGACGCCTATCGCGTCGCCATCGACACGTTCGACGACACGCCCGTGCGCGCCGTGCCGATCACGACCAATCTCGCCTCGGCGCAGCAGTTCATCCAGAGCTATCGTCTGGGCGGCAACACCTCATTCTCCGGCGCGATGCCGCTGTTCAACGGCGACGTCGGCTCGCAGGGCGACGGCTTCTCGACGCCGAAGAAATTCGCGATCATCGTCACCGATGGCGTGCAGGGCCGGCGCGACCGCGTCGGCGGTTTCCACCCGTTCGACGCGCGCCTGTGCGACGCGCTGAAGGGGCAGGGCGTCACGGTCATGGTGCTGAACACGAAATACATCCCCATGCCGACGGAGTCCGCCTACCAGCAGACGGTCATGCCGATCCAGAGCCAGCTCGAGCCCGCGCTGACGGCCTGCGCCTCGACCGGTTATTATTTCTCGGCGACCGACCAGGCCGACATCGACCTCGCCTTCAACCGCATCTTCGACGCGATCCAGGCCCGGCTGCGGCTGGTGCAATAGGAACCGCCCCATCGACGATGGCGCCGTCGTGCTTCGAGACGGTCGCTTGCGCGGCCTCCTCGGTGAGAGGGCTCGTTGTGCAGCGGGCGTCCTCGTGGTGAGGAGGCGGCGAAGCCGCCGTCTCGAACCACGGCCGCAGCCCCATCTCCGAAAACCCGATCAACGCGCCGGCCCGCCGGCGCGTTTTGCGTTTGACTCCTCGGTCCCCTCGGATTAAGAAATTGTATACAAGATGTATCCGTGGAGGAAACGATGGACACCGACGCGCTCCCCCCATTTCCGCTCAATGCCTGGTACGCCGCGGCCTGGGACCATGAGGTCAAGCGCGATCTGCTGCCGCGCACGATCTGCAACCAGAAAATTGTATTCTGGCGGCGCGCGGACGGCTCCGTGGCGGCGGTCGAGGACGCCTGCTGGCACCGTCTCCTGCCGCTCTCGCTCGGCCGTCTCGACGGCGACGACGTCGTCTGCGGCTATCACGGCCTCGCCTTCGACGGCCACGGCCGCTGCACCCGCATGCCCTCGCAGGAGCGGCTCAATCCCTCCGCCTGCGTCCGCTCGTTTCCCGCCGTGCAGAAGCACCGTTTCGTCTGGGTCTGGCCGGGCGACCCGGCGCTCGCCGATCCCGCGCTCGTGCCCGATCTCCACTGGAACGACGATCCGGAATGGGCCGGCGACGGCAAGATGATCCCGGTGAAGTGCGACTACCGCCTCGTCGTCGACAATCTGATGGACCTGACCCACGAAACCTTCGTGCACGGCTCCTCCATCGGCAATGCGGCCGTGGCGGAAACCCCCTTCGTCACCACGCACGGCGACCGCTTCGCCACCGTCACGCGCTGGATGACGGATATCGAGCCGCCGCCGTTCTGGCGCGGGCAGCTCGGCAAATCAGGAAATGTCGACCGCTGGCAGATCATCCGCTTCGAGGCGCCGTGCACCATCGCCATCGACGTCGGCGTCGCGCCGGCGGGCACGGGCGCCCCGGACGGCGACCGCTCGCAGGGCGTCAACGGCTATGTCCTGAATACAATCACGCCGGAGACCAATGGGACCTGCCATTACTTCTGGGCGTTCGCCCGCAACTACCGCCTGCACGACCAGCGCCTGACGACCGAATTGCGCGAGGGCGTCGCCACCATCTTCCGTGAGGACGAGCTCATTCTGGAAGCGCAGCAGAAGGCGATGGACGCCAATCCCGGCCGTCCCTTCTACAATCTCAACATCGACGCCGGCTCGATGTGGGCGCGCCGCCTGATCGACCGCATGGTCGCGCGCGAGGTCCCGCCGTCCGCGCAGGCCGCGGAGTAGGGCGATGGCTGGGGAACGCGACGAGAAATCGCAGTCGCAGAGCGTGAAGGCGCAGCTTGCCTTGCGCGAGCTGATCCTCGAGGGCGCGCTGGCGCCGGGCGAGCGCATCGCCGAACTCGCCATGGTCGATCGCCTCGGGCTTTCGCGCACGCCGCTGCGCGCCGCGCTCATCAGGCTCGAGCAGGAAGGCCTGCTCGAGGAAATTCCCTCGGGCGGCTATGCCGTGCGCGCCTTCAGCGAGGCCGACATTTTCAATTCCATCGAAATCCGCGGCACGCTCGAAGGCCTCGCGGCGCGCTTTGCCGCCGAACGCGGGGTCTCGACGACGCGGCTCGCCGAACTGAAGGAATGCGTCGCCGCGCTCGAGGAGATCGTCGAGGCGCCCGACATGAGCGCGGAGGATTTCGCGCGCTACGTGCCGATGAACGAGCGCTTTCATGCGCTGCTCGTCGAACTCGCCGACAGCGCGCCGCTCACGCGCGAGATCGAGCGCGCGACATCGTTGCCCTTCGCCTCGCCGAGCGGCTTCGTCGAGGCGCAGGCGGCTCTGCCGGAATCGCGCCGCATCCTGCTCATCGCGCAAGAGCACCATCGTCTGGTGGTGGACGCCATCCAGAACCGCGAGGGCGCGCGCGCGGAAGCGATCATGCGCGAACATGCGCGGCTCGCCCATCGCAACCTGCAGCTCGCGCTGCGCAACGGCGCAAGCGCGGCCAAGGTGCCGGGCGCGGCGCTGATCCGCAGGCGCGGCTGAACAAATCTCAGGGAGGACATCATGCTGCAAGCGACAAGACGGCGCGAAGCGCGCGTGCTCGCCGTGCGCGATCTCTCAGGTGCCGTGCGCGAAATCCTGATCGCGCCGGAAGGCGGCGCCGCGCCCTGGACGCCCGGCGCGCATATCGACGTGTCGCTGCCGCTGAAGGGCGGGGCGCAGGTCCGTTCCTATTCGCTCGTGGGCGAAGCGGCCGGCGCGCTATCGCATCGCCGTCAAGCGCGAGGACAGCGGGCGCGGCGGCTCGCGCTTCATGCATGCGCTCGCGCCGGGCGCGAAGATTTTCGTCAGCGAGCCGAAGAACGCCTTCGCGCTCGACTATTCGCGGCCCGCCTATCTGCTGGTCGCCGGCGGCATCGGCGTCACGCCTGTCATCGGTCAGGCGCAGGCGCTCGCCCGCCACGGCGCGAAGCTGCGCGTCGCGCTCGCCGCGCGCACGCGCGCCGACATTCTGTTCCATGACGAGTTTTCACGCGCGGTCGGGGAGCGTGTCGAATGTTTCGTGTCGAGCGAAGGCCGTCGCATCGACCCGCCGCGCGAGATCGCGGGGCTCGCAGACGGCGGCGAACTCTACATCTGCGGGCCGCTGCCGCTGGTCGACGCCTTCCGCAAGGCATGGAAGGACGCCGGCCGCCCCGCGCACCTCTTTCGCACCGAAACGTTCGGCTCGAGCGGCGAATTCGCGGCGCAGCCCTTCAAGGTCAATGTGCCTGCGCTTCAGCGCACGATCGAGGTCGCGGCGGATTGCTCGATGCTCGACGCTCTTGAGGCGGCGGGCGTCGAAATGATCTCGGACTGCCGGCGCGGCGAATGCGGCCTCTGCGCCGTCGACGTGCTCGCAAGCAATACGCCGCTCGATCATCGCGACGTCTTCTTCAGCGAAGAGGAGCGGCGCGAAGCCAGGAAAATCTGCGCCTGCGTCTCGCGCGCCGTCGGCGGCGAGATTTCCATCGACACGGGTTACCGGCCGGACGTCTGAAGCGGCTGTCGACGCAGCTCTCATTGCCATAACCGCAGGAGTCGTTTCCGCATTGCGAGGAGGGCGACGAAGCGATCCATCCCCTATCTTCCCGGTGGATGGATTGCTCGCTTTCGACGAAGTCGCAACGGCGATTTCGCTGCGCTCCCGCAATGACGGCGCACGTTTCCAACGCGATCAGCAGGCCGCGATCTGCGCGGAATGATCGAAGCCGCCCGCAAGCGCGGTTGCGCGCGCGCGTCAGCGGCATGAGTTCGACAGCGATCTCCTCGCTTTCGTCGAGCGCCTGCTCCGCGACGCGCCGCGCGTTTTCCGCGAGTACTATGTAAATCCTGTTCGTCTGGTTCGCGGGATTGTTGGTGATCGTGCCGACAAGGCGGAGGTTATCGGCCGCATAGCCCGTCTCCTCCCGCAATTCGCGCGCGGCGGCGGCGATTGGGTCGGCGTCCGTCGCATCGATGCAGCCCGAGGGAATTTCCAGCGTCACTTTGCCAATTCCATGCCGGTACTGACGGATGACGATCAAATTCTCGTCGGCGTCGATGGCGACGACCTGCACCCAGTCGGGATAGTCGAGGACGTAATAGGGCTTGATCTCCAGCCCGTCCGACCGCACGCAATCGTCGGCGCGCAGGTCGATCCACTCGTCCTTGACCAGCGTGCGCGTCGCCGTCACGCGCCAGGGCAGCGGGGCCCTGGTCATGGCGCGGCTCGCGCGCTCACGACCATTCGGAGAAATGCCCGTCCGGATAGATGCGCCATGCCTTCAGTCCCGACTTGGCGATGACCGTGCGCCCGGCCTTGGCCTGCGCGACGAGATGCTTGAAGACGAGCGGATGGCGCCAGGCCATCGGCTTCGTCGGGTCGCAAACCGCCTGATAGTCCTCGTTGTCGGGGTCTTCCATCAGGATCGTGCCGACCTTGTCGGGCCGCAGCGTGGCGGGGAGGTCGCGCTCCATCATCCAGTCGCATTCGAAGTCGCGACAGACCTGCGGACGGGTCGCGTAGGACTTGCAGCCGCCGCCCTTGATGCAGAACTGGCAGACCACGCCCATCGGCTTGTTGAAGTGGTCGATCTCGAGCGCGGAGCAGCACATCGTGCAGGAGCCGCAGGATTTTCCTGGAATGGCCATTTAAGTCGAAAGCCTGAGCGCGCCGTAGCGTGAAACGAATCGTCGCGGCCATTGTGGCCGCAAGCGCGTCACATTCAAGCGTGGGCGTTCGTCTGTCTCAGGCTTTGTCCATGACCAGAAGGTCCGGCCGCTTCACCTCGATCTCGACGAAGGCGATCGGATGGTCCGAGCCGTTCTGGATGTCGTGCTCGACGCCGGCCGGGCGCGCGTAGCTCGTGCCCGCCGTCATCGGCCGGTCCTGCACGACGCCGTCCACTTCCGCGCGCAGGTTGCCGTCCGTCAGCATGACGACGAAATACGGCCAGCCGTGACGGTGCATTCCCGTCACCGCGCCCGGCTCAAAATCCCAGCGCGTGATGCGCACGGCCTCGTCGTCCTGAAGCTGGGTGGGTTTGGCGGGGATGTCGCATTTGAAGGGCATGGCGCGAGTATCGCCGCGCGATCGGCGTTCGGCAATCGACCGCCACGCGCGCCCCATTGACTCGCCGCGCCCCCTGCGCCACTCAGCCAGCAATATCAGGGAGGTCTCGATGGCCAAGGCGTTCGTATTTCCGGGGCAGGGCTCGCAGGCCGTGGGCATGGGCAAGGCGCTCGCCGAAGCCTTCCCCGTCGCGCGCCAGACATTCGACGAAGTCGACGCCGCGCTCGGCGAAAAACTCTCCGCCCTGATGTTCGAGGGCCCCGAGGCCGATCTCGTGCTCACCGCCAACGCCCAGCCGGCGCTGATGGCGGTCAGCCTCGCCGCTACCCGCGTGCTCGAGGCGGAAACGGGGCTCGACCTCGCGCGCGACGCCAAGTTCGTCGCGGGCCATTCGCTCGGCGAATATTCCGCGCTCGCCGCCGCCGGCGCTTTCTCGCTGGCGGATGCGGCGCGCCTGCTGCGCTTGCGCGGAAAAGCGATGCAGGCGGCCGTACCGGTCGGGCAGGGCGCGATGGCCGCGCTGCTCGGCCTCGACTACGAGACGGGCGTCGCGGTCGCGGCGCAAGCGCAGGCCGAGGCCGGCGGCGTCTGCCAGATCGCCAACGACAATGGCGGCGGGCAGGTCGTGGCGTCGGGCTCGAAGGCCGCCGTCGACAAGGCGATCGAGATCGCCAAGACCAGGGGCGCGAAGCGCGCCATGCTGCTGGCGGTGTCCGCGCCCTTCCATTGCGCGCTGATGCAGCCGGCCGCCGACGCCATGGCCGAGGCGCTGGCCAAGACGAACATCGTCGCGCCGAAGGTCCCGGTCGTCGCCAATGTCGTGGCGCGCGCCGTGACCGATCCGGCCGAAATCCGCGACCTTCTGGTCAAGCAGGTGACCGGCACCGTGCGCTGGCGCGAATGCGTCGGCTACATGGCCGCCAACGGCTGCGACCGCTTCGTCGAACTCGGCGCCGGCAAGGTGCTGACGGGCCTGCTGAAGCGCCTGGCCGACGGCGCCACCGGCATGAGCGTCGGGACGCCGGCGGATGTGGAAGCGTATAAGAGCGCGTGACGAGCCGTCATGCCCGGCCTTGCGCCGGGCATCCACGCCGTCCCGCTACGCAGATATTCGTGATCTCGACCGCGCCTGCAGTAGCCGATTGGCGTGGATGGCCGGGACAAGCCCGGCCATGACGGCAAGACGAACTCGATTTTGAAGGAGCCATTTCATGTTCGACCTCACCGGCAAGACAGCCCTCGTCACCGGCGCTTCAGGCGGCATCGGCGCGGCGATCGCCCGCGGCCTGCATGCGCAGGGCGCGACCGTCGCGCTGTCCGGCACCCGCGCCGAGGCGCTGGAGAAGCTCGCGGGCGAACTGGGTTCGCGCACGCACGTCCTGCCCTGCAACCTCTCCGACAAGGACGCGGTCGAAAAGCTCGTGCCGGGCGCCGAGGCGGCGATGGGCCAGCTCGACATTCTCGTCAACAACGCCGGCCTCACCCGCGACGGCCTGTTCATGCGCATGAAGGACGAGGACTGGGACACGGTCATCGCCGTCAACCTGACGGCGACCTTCCGCCTCGCCCGCGCCGCCGTGAAGGGCATGATGAAGCGGCGCTGGGGCCGCATCGTCTCCATCACCTCCATCGTCGGCGTCACCGGCAATCCCGGCCAGGGCAATTACGCGGCCTCCAAGGCCGGCATGATCGGCATGTCGAAGTCGCTGGCCGCAGAAGTCGCCTCGCGCGGCATTACCGTGAATTGCGTCGCGCCGGGCTTCATCGAAAGCCCGATGACGGATGGGCTGAACGACAAGCAGAAAGAAGCGATTCTGGGACAAGTGCCCGCCGGCAAGCTCGGGCAGGGCGCCGATGTGGCGTCGGCCGTCGTCTATCTGGCGAGCCAGGAGGCGCAATACGTCACCGGCCAGACGCTGCACGTGAACGGCGGAATGGCAATGATCTAAAGGCTTTGCGTCGCCTTTCCGCCATCCCGGGAGAAGCTGCGGCTCGCGCTCCCGGCTACTGGCGAGGCTTCGGGAAGTATGTTATCGGACGCGCGGAATTTGTTGGGGCGGGACGCCGTCAGGCGCTGTGAAACGGGCGGATCGCCGGTCGCGCAGAACCCCCGCCGCGACTTTCATCGATCCGGGGCCGAGCGCCCTAGATAGTCAAAAGAACTGATGAGGACTGAACACATGAGCGATGTCGCTGAGCGCGTGAAGAAAATCGTCGTCGAGCATCTCGGCGTCGAGGCGGACAAGGTCATCGACAACGCCAATTTCATCGAGGACCTGGGCGCGGATTCGCTCGACACGGTCGAGCTCGTCATGGCCTTCGAGGAAGAGTTCGGCGTGGAAATCCCCGACGACGCCGCCGAGACCATCGTGACGGTCGGCGACGCCGTGAAGTTCCTCGAAAAGGCCACCGCCGCCTGATCGGCGGCGTTTCGTCCTGATCGAAGAACAACAGCGGGCGTCTGCACATGTCGTCAATGCGTAGGGTCGTGGTCACTGGCCTCGGCATGGTCAGCCCGCTGGGCCAAGGCGTCGAGACGAGTTGGCGGCGCCTGATTGCCGGCGAAAATGGCTTCGGCCGCATGCAGGGCTTCGAGATCGACGATCTTGCCTGCCAGATCGCCGCGCATGTGCCGCGCGGCGACGGCTCCAATGGCACGTTCAATCCCGATCAGTGGATGGAGCCGAAGGAGCAGCGCAAGGTCGACGACTTCATCCTCTACGCCATGGCCGCCTCCACCGAGGCGCTGGCCGACGCGAAGTGGAAGCCCGAGACCTACGAGCAGCAGATTTCGACCGGCGTCATGTTCGGCTCCGGCATCGGCGGCCTCTCGGGCATCGCCGACACCTCCCTGCTGCTGAAGGAGCGCGGCCCGCGCCGCGTCTCGCCCTTCTTCATTCCCGGCCGCCTCATCAACCTCGCCTCGGGCTATGTCTCGATCGAGCATGGCCTCAAGGGCCCCAATCACGCGGTCGTCACGGCCTGTTCGTCGGGCGCTCACGCCATCGGCGACGCCGCCCGCCTGATCGCGCTCGGCGACGCCGAGGTGATGGTCGCCGGCGGCGCCGAATCGGCGATCTGCCGCATCGGCATCGCGGGCTTCGCCGCCTGCAAGGCGCTCTGCACCAGCTTCAACGATCAGCCGTCCAAGGGCTCGCGTCCCTACGACCGCGACCGCGACGGCTTCGTCATGGGCGAGGGCGCCGGCGCGCTCGTTCTGGAATCGCTCGAGCACGCGCAGGCGCGCGGCGCGAAAATCTACGCCGAGATCGTCGGCTACGGCATGTCGGGCGACGCCTACCACATCACCGCCCCGTCCGAGGACGGCGACGGCGCCTTCCGCTGCATGTCCGCCGCCCTGAAGCGCTCCGGCCTTTCGGCCGCCGACATCGACTACGTCAACGCCCACGGCACCTCCACCATGGCCGACGGCATCGAATTGCAGGCGGTCGAGCGCGTGCTCGGCAATTCCGCCTCCAGGACGTCCATGTCGTCCACCAAGTCGGCGATCGGCCATCTGCTCGGCGCTGCCGGCGCTGCGGAAGCCATTTTCTCGATCCTGGCGCTGCGCGACCAGATCGCGCCGCCGACGCTGAACCTGGACAATCCCGCCTTCGAGACGCCGATCGATCTCGTGCCGCACAAGGCGCGCAAGCGCGAAATCCGCGCCGCGCTGTCGAACTCCTTCGGTTTCGGCGGCACCAACGCCTCGCTGATCTTCGTCGGCCCGCCGAACTGAACCGACCGCTTTTTCGCCATAAAGCGGGCTAGTGTCGGCCGTTCGCCGAAGGGCGCGCAAATCGGGTGGACCGCTGGGTATGAGCACCGTCGAACCGGACAATCGGGCTCCGCCGCCAGCCCCCGCAGCGGCGCGCAACGGCATTTTCTCGCGCCGGCGCAGCCTCAAGAGCCCGAACGAGGCGCTGCAGCCCGAAGCCGCCCCGCCGCCGCCCGAACCCAAAAAGAAGAAGCGGCGCGACGGCACGCTCTCCGCCTTCTCCGGCTTCCTGTCCTTCCTGCTCGTGCTCTGCGTCGCCGGCGGCCTCGGCCTCGTGCTCATGCAGCGCAAGATGCGCGAGCCCGGCCCGCTGCCGAGCGACAAGGTCGTCTACATCGCGCCCGGCACGGAAGTGCCCGACATCATCGCCCTGCTCGAAAAAGAGGGCGTGATCGACAATACCGCGCTCCTCAACATCGAACTGCTGGTCGAGGGCGCGCGCTCCAAGCTCAAGGCCGGCGAATACCTGTTCCGCCAGCAGGCGAGCCTGCGCGAAGTGCTCGACACCCTGGTCAACGGCCGCCAGATCCTGCACGCCGTCACGATTCCGGAAGGCCTCACCAGCCAGCAGATCGTCGACCGCCTGAAGGAAAGCGACGTTCTCGTCGGCGATCTCAAGGAAATCCCGCCGGAAGGCTCGCTTCTGCCGGAAACCTACAAGATCGCGCGCGGCACCAATGTCCGCGATCTCGTGCGCAAGATGCAGGAAAGCGAGAAGAAGCTGCTGGATCGCGTCTGGGCGCAGCGCAACCCCGACCTGCCGCTGCGCTCGCAGCACGAAATGCTGACGCTGGCCTCCATCGTCGAGAAGGAGACGGGCAAGGCCGACGAGCGTCCGCGCGTCGCCGCCGTTTTCATCAACCGCCTCAACAAGCGGATGCGCCTGCAATCCGACCCGACCATCGTCTACGGCCTCGTCGGCGGCCGCGGCACGCTCGGGCGCGGCATTCTCGGCTCCGAAGTCCAGAAATGGACGCCCTACAACACCTACGCGATCGACGGCCTGCCGCCGGGCCCGATCGCCAATCCCGGCCGCGCCGCGCTGGAAGCCGTCGCCAACCCCTCGCGCACGCAGGAACTCTACTTCGTCGCCGACGGCACGGGCGGCCACGTCTTCGCCTCCTCGCTCGACGAGCACAACCGCAACGTCGTGCGCTGGCGCCAGATCGAGCGCGAGAAAGGCGCCGGCGCCAATGTCGACCGTGCGCAGGACGCGCCCGCGCCGCCGCCCGCCGCGCCGCGTCCCGGCCAGCGCAGCGATATTGATCGCGGCCTGAATTTCGGACGTCTGGCGGGTCTCGCCGCCGACCCGACCGCAGTCGCGCACCCCGAGCCGAAGCTCGCGCCCGCCGACGCCGCGAAGGCGATCGACCGCGTGGCGCCGAGCCTCATGTCGTCGGACGAGCTGAAGCAACTCGCTTCCTTCGCCCCGCAGCCCTGGACACGCTCGAAGCCCCTGTCGACGGTCGTTCCTCGCGATATGCCGACCCAGGATGCTCAGGCCAAGGCGCCGCCCGGCAAGCTGACGGCCTCGTTCGACGATCCCGGCATCAAGGTGCGCGGCGTCGACGCCGACGACACGATCGACGGCCCGATGTCCGAGCCGACCGCCGCCGAACTCTATCCGGTTCCCGCGAGGACGCTCGCCGAACAGCGCGCGCAGGCGGCCAAGCTCGGCCTGCCGGCGGTTGCAGCCGGCGCGCCGGCCGCAGACGCGGCGGCGCAGCCGTCGGCGCAGACCGCCGCGCTCGCCGGCCAGTCACGCAAGCCCGTCGCCTTCGACGCTTCCGAGGGCACCGCGCTCGATCCGCTGCGCAACAAGAGCTGGGATCTCAACTCGGCCAAGAGCGTGTCGAACGCGCTCGCCTTCCACTGATCGCGCGAAAGACTCGGCAATTCGCTCGACAGGTGATCTAAACGCGCCACGGGAATCGAGGCGCGCATGACCATCCACAGCATGACGGGATTCGGCCGGTCTTCGGGACGCTCCGGCGCCTGGAGCTGGGCCTGGGAAATCCGCGCGGTCAATTCCAAGGGCCTCGACCTGCGCCTGCGCCTGCCGCCGGGCTTCGACGCCGTCGACATCGAGGCGCGCGCCGCCATTTCCGCGGCGCTGACGCGCGGCGCCTGCCACGCCAATCTGAGCGCGACGCGCGAGGGCGCGGGCGCCGACATCCGCATCAATCGCGCCGCGCTCGATGCGCTCATCGCGCAACTCGGCGACGTGCCGCTCAACGCCAATGTGCGGCCGGCCTCGCTCGACGGCCTGCTGTCGCTTGCGCGGCGTCGTGGAAAGCGGCGAGACGGAAGACGACGAGGCGTCTCGCGCGACGCTCGCCAAGGACGTGCTCGCGGGGCTGAAGACGGCGCTCGAGGCCGTGACCGCCATGCGGCGCGCGGAGGGCGCGGCCATCGGCGCCGTGCTGTCCCAGCGGATCGCGCGCATCGCGGAACTCGCGCGGCAGGCGGAGGCCGCGCCGGGCAGGGGCGCCGACGCCGTGAAGGCGCGCATCGCCCGCCAGATCGAGGCGCTCGGCCAGTCCCAGGGCCTCGATCCCGCGCGCCTGCATCAGGAAGCCGTGCTTCTCGCCTCGCGCGCCGACATTCGCGAGGAACTCGACCGGCTGCATACGCATGCGAAAGCGGTCGCCGATCTCTTGCAGAAGGGCGGCGCCGATCGGCCGCCGCCTCGACTTTCTCGCGCAGGAACTCGGACGCGAATCGAATACGCTCTGCGCCAAGTCGAACGATTCCGCGCTGACGGCGATCGGCCTCGAACTGAAGGTCGAGGTCGAGCAGTTCCGCGAGCAGGTCCAGAACATCGAATGAGCGTTACGTTATGAGCGACACGACACCGGGCGTCATCGAGTTCAGGCGGCGCGGCCTCATGCTGATCCTGTCCTCGCCGTCCGGCGCGGGCAAGACGACGCTCACGCGCATGTTGCTGCAGGCCAAGGACATCGACCTCACGCTGTCCATTTCGGTGACGACGCGCGCGAGAAGGTCGAGCGAGGTCGACGGCATCCACTATTCCTTCATCCAGCGCGCGCAGTTCGAGCGGATGCGCGACGCCGGCGACCTGCTGGAATGCGCGGAAGTGCACGGCAATTTCTACGGCACGCCGCGCGGCCCCGTCGAAGCGGTGCTGTCGCAAGGCCGCGACGTTCTCTTCGACATCGATTATCAGGGCGCCCAGCAGGTGCGCGAGAAGGCGCAGTCGGACGTCGTCACCATCTTCATCCTGCCGCCCTCGATGAAGGAACTGCGCGCGCGTCTCGAGCGCCGCGCCGAGGACGCCGCCGCCACCATCGAGAAGCGTCTCGAAAACGCCCGCAACGAAATCCGCCGCTGGGCGCAGTACGACTACGTGCTGGTCAACGACGACCTGCAGAAGACCTACGAGGAGCTGCTGCAAATCCTTCGCGCGGAACGGCTGAGGCGGACGCGGCGGCAGCCGGGCGTGGAGGCGTTCGTGGCGAAGCTGCTGGCGGAGTGATTGAGAATGTCATCCCCGACGGCCGCGAAGCGGTCGATCGGGGATCCAGAACATGCCTGCGCCGACGCCTGGATTCCCGATCGCGCTTCGCGCGTCGGGAATGACACGCCGTCCCGTCAGCGCGATCGCGAAAGCGCGAGCGCCAATGCCACAAACCCTTCCACTTCCACTTCCTCGGCGCGCTTCGTCGGCGCGATCCCAGCCGCCGACAGCAATCCCTCCGCATCGCCGCCCGGCGCGACGCCCTTCAACGATTGCCGCAGCATCTTGCGCCGCTGTCCGAACGCCGCCTGCGTGATCGCGAGCAGCGCGCGCTTGTCGCAATCCATTGGCGCCTCGCGCGGGCGCAACTCAACCACAGAGGACGTGACCTTCGGCGGCGGCGTGAAGGCCGAGGGCGCGACATCGAACAGGATGCGCGCCTGGCTACGCCAGCCGCAGAGCACGGCGAGCCGCCCGTAGTCCGCGCGCTCGGCCGGCGTCGCGACGATGCGTTCGGCGACCTCGCGCTGGAACATCAGCGTGAGCCGGTCCCACGCCGGCGGCCAGATGTCGGCTTCGAGCCAGTTGGTCAGCAGCACGGTCGAAATGTTGTAGGGCAGGTTGGCGCAGACGCGCACGGGGCCTTCGCTTGCGTAGCGCGCGCAAAGCGCCTGCATGTCGATCTCGAGCGCATCGCCTTCGATCACGTCGAGGCGGCCAGGATAATGCGCCGCTATTTCCGCGAGCGCGGCGAGGCAGCGCGCATCGCGCTCGATGGCGACGACTTGGCCCGCGCCTTCCGCCAGCAGCGCGCGCGTGAGGCCGCCGGGGCCGGGGCCGATCTCGATGATCGTGGCGTCTTGCAGCGGCCCCGCGGCGCGCGCGATCCGGCGCGTGAGATTGAGGTCGAACAGGAAGTTCTGGCCGAGCGCCTTCTTCGGCGCGATGTCGAAGCGCGCGACGACTTCGCGCAACGGAGGCAGGCCGTCGGTCATGCCGGCGATTGCGCCAGCCGCGCCGCAAGCCGCAGCGCTTCGATCAGGCTCGTCGGGTCCGCCACGCCCTTGCCGGCGATGTCGAAAGCCACGCCGTGGTCGGGCGAGGTGCGCACGAAGGGCAGGCCGAGCGTGACGTTGACCGCGCGGTCGAAGGCCAGCGTCTTGATCGGGATCAGCGCCTGGTCGTGCGTCATGCACAGCGCCGCATCGTATTTTTCGCGCGCCAAAGCGTGAAAGAGCGTGTCGGCGGGGTAGGGGCCCTTCGCGGCGATCCCGAGAGCGTTCAATTCCGCGATGGCCGGCGCGATGACGTCGACCTCCTCGCGGCCGATCGTCCCACCTTCGCCTGCATGCGGATTGAGGCCGGAGACCGCCAGCCGCGGCGCGGCGACGCCGAAGCGCGCGCGCAAGTCCCGCGCGACGATCTGCGCCGTGTTGACGATCAGGTCGCGGGTGAGGCGCGCGGGAACCTCCCGCAGCGGCACATGGATCGTCACCGGCACGACCGCAAGCTCCTCCGCCCACAGCATCATGACGGGATGCTGCGTCGTGCGCGTGCGCTGCGCCGCCAGCGCGCCGAGAAATTCCGTGTGGCCGGGATGCGCGAAGCCCGCGCGATAGAGAACCTCTTTCGCGATCGGATTGGTGACGACCGCGCCCACGCTGCCCTCGAACACGAGCGCCACCGCGCGTTCGATCGAACTCGATGGTGGAGGCGGCATCGGTGACGTCGGGCTTGCCCGGCTCGCCCATCGCGCGCGCGTTCAGGGCCAGCACCGGCAGCGCGCGCCCGAAAGTCTCGTGCGCATCGTCGACGACGCAGGGCGCAATATCGACGCCGCTGCCGATTTCTCGTGCGCGCGATCGCATCAGGTCGACATCCGCCAGCAGGACGAAGCGCGGCAGGCTGGCGTCCGCGCGCGCAGCCTCGTAGGCGGCGATCGCGATTTCGGGGCCGATGCCGGACGGGTCGCCCTGCGTCAGGGCGAGGAGGCGGCCGCCGCTCACTGCGACTGCTTCAGGCCGTCGTTCAGCGCCGTGAAGCCGAGGTTTGCGCCGACCTTCGCTTCGCCGAGCGTGCGCAATTGCAGCGTCATCAGCAGCGTCTGGTTGCGGCCGGGCAGGCCGGTCGCGGAATTCACCTGATAGTTCGAGGTGTAGTTGATCGTGAACGTCGTGCAATCGTCCTGATAGCCCGCGCCGAGGCCGAGGCCCGCAATCGACATGACCGGCGCATAGCCCCACACGCCGTTGATCGCGGCCGTGTTGTTGTAGAGGTAGCGCGACATGTCGAACTGGACGTTGCCGTTCACGAAATAGTTCTTGGTGATGTCGTAGCGCGCGCCGAGCGACAGGCCCTGACGGCGCACGTCGAAGCCGAGCAGCGGCTGGGCCGAGTAATTGGCGTACTGGATCGTCGTCGTCAGCGGGCCGAAGGTCGCCCCCGCCACGAGGTCGAGCCGGCGCAGGTGCATGTTCGCCTGGTCGAAGCGCGCCTTGGCGACGAAGGACAGGAAGCTGGCCGGCGCGAAGGCGATGCGGCCCACATAATCGGAACGGCGCGTGTCGAGGCCGGAGCTGAGGCCGACGTTGGCGGCGTCGGGCTGGGCGTAGCTGTTCTTGCCGGCGATCTGGTAGGACTGGCCCGCCATCACGTTGATGAAGCCGCCGTTGTTCAAGTTGAGCGTGAACTGGCCGCCGTAATTGGCGCGCACGCCCGTCTCGAACCGGTCGTAGCCCGAGAACTTGTTCCACGAGAACAGGTTCGTGTCGTCGAACACGAGGCTCTGCGCGTCGATGTTCACCAGCGAGTTGGAGCCGATCACGTTCGGTCGCGCCACGATCTGCACGATCGGCTCGAAGGTCACCGTGCCGATGTTGAGCCGCGCGAACAGCGGATAGCGGTATTCGACGCCGACGCCCGGCGTGAACTGGCCGCGCAGCACGTTGTCGGAGCCGAGGAAGTTCGACTGCGAGGCGTTGAACAGCGGCGAGAGCGCCGTGTTGTAGACGCCGTAGACGCGGCTCTGGTCGTAGTTCAGGTAGCTGCCGCTCGCCCGCGCGAACGCGAACGGCGTCCAGACCTGGCCGATCGGGTCGATGTAATTGCGCTTCCACGAGAGCTGCGCGGTCGCGCGCGCATAGTCGCCGCCGACGCCGCGCAACAGGCATTGCGAAGCGTTGCGGATGACCGAGGGCGAGTAGACCTGGCAGACGTTGTAGAGGCCGTAGACGCTGTCGAAAGTGCGCGGCTGGATCGACTCGTAGAGGGCGGCCTGCGCCGTCGTGTAGGAGAAATTGGCGTCGAGCTCGACCTCGCCGCCGAGCGGGAACATGTTCGGCCGCAGCGGGAAGACGCGGTTGTAGTCGAGGATCGGCGCGGCGACGGCCAGTTGCGGCTGGTAGTCGCGCGGCGACAGGCCCTGGAAGTAATAGCCGCGCACGTCGAACCAGCTCCGCTCGCCCTTGCCGGTCAGATAGGCGGTCGACGACGTCTCGCGGAAATAGGGGTTCGCGTAGAGCGGATTGTTGAGCGAATAATTGGTGAAGAAGTAGCGGTCGCTCAGGATTGTGCCGTCCCAACCGAACTTCCACTTGTCGTTGATCTCGAACTCGCCGTTGGTCATGACCGCGCCGCGCAGGCGTCGGTCGCTGGCGCCCAGCGGCGGCGTCGGGAAGGCCGACGGGTTCATCTGGCTGATGCCCTGGATGCGGAACGAATAGGTTCCGCTCTCCAGCCGGTGCTTCCATTCGAGGTCGCCGAGGAAGCCCTGCTTGGCGAGCACAGACGGCGTGAACGTCAGATCGATGTTCGGGGCGACGGCCCAGTAGATCGGCACGCCGCCGCCGACGCCGAGATACGTGTTGTAGGGCATGTAGCGCGGCGCGAGGATGCCGGAACGGCGTTTCACCGTCGGATCGGGCGTAGTGAAGAAAGGCAGCCAGGCGATCGGCTGGCCGAAGAATTCCAGCGTCGCGTCGGTGAAGTAGAGCGTCTTCTCGTCGGCGTCGTGGACGATGCGCTTGGCGCGCACGCGCCACAGCGGCGGCACGGTCGCATCCTCGCAAGGCTTGCAGGCGGTATAGGTGCCGTAGTCGAAGCTGGTCTGCTCGCCCGAGCGCTCGGCGCGCGGCGAACTCATGTAGGTGTTCTGCGGCGTCTCGACGCGCAGGCTGTCGACGAACCCCTGCTTGAGGTCGTCGGTCAGCTCCATGTCCTCGGCGTAGATCTTCTGGCCGTCCGCCTCGGTCAGCCTGACGTGGCCGACCGCGCGCACCCGCGTCGTCTTGCGGTCGTAGACGACCTGATCGGCCTCGAGCGTACGGCCCTTGTAGTAGATCTGGACGTTGCCGCGCGCGGTGACGGTGTTCTTGTTGTCGTCCTGGACGAGTTCCTTGGCCTCGACGACCATGCGCGGCGCATCGGCGCTCTGGGCTTTGCGTGGTCTCGGGCTTCGGCTGCGGCTTCTGGGGCGCGGCGAGGGCGAGGGTGGGCGCAAGCAGGCAGGCGAACGCCAGCGCGCCCGCGCGCGCCGCACGCAGGATCGCGGACATGGCCAGAACGCCAGCCGAACGCTCAACAGGGCAGCGTGCGCGCCCCATCAACCGTCCTCCTGATGCAACAACGCAAGCGCACCCAACAAACTCCCGACCAGCGCCGGCGACCATGCGGCGATCGAAGGGCTCAGAAGCCCCGCATCGCCCATGTCCCCGACCATCTTCGTGGCCACGTAAAGCACGAAGCCGGCCGCTACGCCACCTGCAACCATTTTGCCAACGCCACCAAACCTGAAAAATCTTAAGGAAAAGGCCGCGGCGATGAGGACCATGGCGATCAGCATCAGCGGCCGCGCCAGCAGGGTCTGGTAGCGCAGCGCGAACGTGCGTCCCTCCAGGCCCGCCTCCTCGGCGCGGTCGCGGAACACCGGCAATTGCCAGAACGGCACCGAGTTCCGGCGACATCAGGCTGCGCAGCACGTCGTCTGCGTTCATGTCCGTCGCCAGATAATAGACGCCGCTCTTTTCGGCCTCGGCGCCCGGACGCACGATCGTGGCGTCGGCGAGCTTCCAGGCGCCGGGGACGAGCAGGGCGCCGGGCGCGTCGATTCGCTCCACGAAATGGCCGTAGGGATCGTCGAGATAGACGGTCACCTTCTCGAGCCGGGTTCCCTTGTCGAGAATCTTGTCGGCCTTGATGGTGGCCCGGCCGTCGACGCTGCGCTGGCGCAGCCAGACGCCGGCGTCCTTGTCCGAGCCGGTGCGCCCGAACATTTCGATTTCCATCTCGTCGGCGCGCTGCTTCATCGCCGCCGCCATCGGATTGTAGAGAAAGACCGAGGCGAGCCCGATCAGCAGCGCGATCGCCAGCGGCGGCACGAGAAAGCCCCAGACCGATACGCCCGAGGCGCGCGCCACCACGAGCTCCAGCTTTCGCGTGAGGTTGACGAACGCGACCATCGTGCCGAACAGGACGGCGAAGGGCAGGATCTGCTCCGACGCCACGGGCACGCGCAGGAACGACATGAAGGCGACAAAACCGGCGCCCACATGAGAATCGGCCGAGCGGCGCAGCATCTCGACGAAATCGATCAGGAAGGACAGCGCGCTGATCGACAGGAAGACGACGAGGATCTGCTGCAGGAAGCGGCCGGACAGGTAGCGGCCGAGGGTCAGGCCGATCATGCCTGCCTCGCGCGGTTCCATCCCGCGTCGACCCTGTGCGCCGCCCTGTTCATCGCTTCAGTCAATCGCCTTCTTCCCGCCTCGACTTGGGTACCGCTAGGCTTCGGAAACGGCAAGCGTTTCCGCCGCTTTCCGGCGTCGCCGGACCATTTCCCGAACGCCCGTTGCGCCCAGGACACTGCGTAACCCACGTCGCACGTCGATGCGGCCTTTTCCGGGCGGCGCGGCGCATTGACCGCCTCGGCGACGGAGCCGATATAGTGCGGGCCGCGCGCGCCGCGTTCAGCCAATCCCGCAGCCAATCCCGCATGAGGGCCAGATGCCAGTTTCCCCCACGGTCGAATTCGTTTCCTTCGCCGACATCGCCGCCGCCGGCCCCGCCGCGGGCGGCGCGGAGGAGGGGGCGAGCGCCCTGATCGTGCTGGCCGGCGAGAATGCGGCCCTCGGCGCGCAGACGCAGCGGCTCGTCGCCCCGGCGAGCGCGGCGATCGAGCGCGCGGCGCGCGCGGCCAAGTTCAAGGGAAAATCCGGCTCCGCCCTCGATCTTCTCGCCCCGCACGGCCTCGGCTGGGATCGTCTCGTCGTGCTCGGCGCCGCCCCCAAGGGCGACGAATCGGCGCCCGATCCCACCGATTTCGTCGCTCTCGGCGGGCAGGCGATGGGCAAGCTGAACGGCGCGACGCGGGTCGGCGTCCTGTTCGAGCCGCCGGGCGCGGCCGAGCGCCGGCGCCGCCGCCGATTTTGCGCTCGGCGCCGCGCTGCGCGCCTACAAGTTCGATCTCTACCGCACGAAAAAGAAAGACGATTCGGACAAGGACGCCGTCGCCGCGCTGACCATCGGCGTCGCCGATCCCGCCGCCGCCCGCGCCGCCCACGGCCCGCGCGCCGGCCTGGCGGAGGGCGTGGTTCTCGCCCGCAATCTCGTCAACGAGCCGCCGAACGTCCTCTACCCCGAGGAATTCGCCAATCGCGCGAAGGAGCTGGAGAAGCTCGGCGTGTCCGTCGAAATCCTCGACCGGCGGGCGATGAGCGACCTCGGCATGGGCGCGCTGCTCGGCGTCGGCCAGGGCTCGGCCCGCGAAAGCCGCGTCGTCATCATGCGCTGGAACGGCGCGACGGCGCCGGGCGAACCCGTCGCCTTCGTCGGCAAGGGCGTGTGCTTCGATTCCGGCGGCATTTCGATCAAGCCCGCCGCCAGCATGGAGGACATGAAGGGCGACATGGCGGGCGCGGCCTGCGTCGTCGGCCTCATGCACGCGCTGGCTTCGCGCAAGGCCAAGGTCAACGCGCTCGGCGCCATCGGGCTGGTCGAGAACATGCCCGACGGCGGCGCGCAGCGGCCGGGCGACATCGTGCGCTCCATGTCCGGCCAGACGATCGAGATCATCAACACCGACGCCGAAGGCCGCCTCGTGCTGGCCGACGTGCTCTGGTACGTGCAGGACAAGTACAAGCCGAAGTTCATGGTCGATCTGGCGACGCTCACCGGCGCGATCATGGTGGCGCTCGGCCAGGAATACGCCGGCCTGTTCTCCAACAACGACGAATTGTCGGACCGCCTGAGCCGCGCGGGACAGGCCACCGGCGAGAAGGTCTGGCGCCTGCCGCTGGCGGCCGCCTACGACAAGATGATCGATTCCAAATTCGCCGACATGAAGAACACCGGCGGCCGCTACGGCGGCTCGATCACCGCCGCGCAATTCCTGCAGCGCTACGTCGAGAAGACCCCGTGGGCGCATCTCGACATCGCCGGCACCGGCATGGGCTCGCCGTCCAGCGACATCAACCAGAGCTGGGGCTCCGGCTGGGGCGTGCGGCTGCTGGATCGGCTGGTGAAGGATTATTACGAGGGGTGAGTGTCCGGTCGATCAGGCCCGATGAAGCATGCAATCCCTGGATTTCGACTGGGATCCCGAAAAAGCCCGGAGCAACGCCGCCAAACACGGCGTTCGCTTCGAGGAGGCCATGACGGTCCTCCGAGACCCGCTGTCGCTCACGATCTTCGACGAAGCTCATAGCGGGAACGAGGAGCGCTGGATCACGCTCGGCCTCGCCAACAGCGAACGACTGCTTGTCGTCGTGCATACGTTCGACGAACGAGACGATCAGGTCTATATTCGCATAATATCGGCTAGGATCGCGACATCGCGTGAGCAACGCCAGTACCGCGAAAGTCCATCGACATGAAGGACGAGTACGACTTTTCCAAAGGCGAACGCGGAAAGTTCTACCGTAAGGACGCCGTCCTGCGCGCCGCCTGTCCACCTCGAGCCGCATGTGCAGGAATATCTCTCAGCCCGCGCGGCGGCGAGGGGAACCTCGCTCGACCGGCTGGTCAACGAAATGCTCGAAAAGGACATCGAGCAAATCAAGGCGGCCGAGTTAGGGCGCCCTCACTCCCCCTTGTCCACCAGCGCCTGCACCTGCCGATAAAACTCCTCGCGCGCTGCGGGCTCCGGTCCCTTGCTCGCGCGCGTCCAGTCGGAATTTGACGCAATCACCAGCTTGCGCTTCGGCGTCGATGAAGATGCCCTGTCCGAAAATGCCGCGTGCGGCGACGGAGCCGTCGTCGTAAGTCCACCATTGGAAGCCGTAGCCGCGGCCGGGAATGCCGATGTCCATTTGCTTCACTGTCGCCTGCGCGAACCAGTCGGCCGGGACGATCTGCTTGCCGCCGCCGACTCCATTGGCCAGCACGAACAGCCCCATACGCGCAAAATCGCGCGTCGCCGCCTGAATGCAGCAGCCGGCGATCTCCTGGCCGGTCTTGGCCAACAGCCACGTGGCCTTGGCCTCCATGCCCGCCGGCTTCCAGATCTTTTCCTCCAGATATTCCGACAGCGGCTTTTTCGTCGCGGACGTCACCAGCACGCCGACGAGATTGGTTTCGCCGGTGTTGTAGTTCCACTTCTCGCCGGGCTTCGCGGCGCGCGGCAGCTTGCGCATGTAGCTGACGATGGCGTCGAGGCCGGGTTCGGGCTTGGCCTTGTTGAATTGCGAGACGTCGGAATTCGGGTCCTCGTAATCCTCGTTCCATTTCACGCCCGAACTCATCGTCAGGAGCTGGCGCACGGTCACGTCGTCGTAGGCCGAGCCTTGCAACCCCGTCACATATTGGCTGACCTTGTCCTCGAGGCTCTTGATGAAACCGTCCTGAATCGCCGCGCCGACCAGCGTCGAGGTGAAGGACTTGGCGACCGAAAAGCTGGTCCAGCGCCCCTTGCCGTCGAAATCCATCGCATAGCGTTCGAGCCGCACCTTGCCGTCCTGAAGGATGACTACCGCGGCGGCGTTCTGCGTTTTGAGATAATCGTCGAGGCCGGGAATGGTCAGCGGCTTGCCCGGCGGCAGCGGCGTGGGGCTGGCCGAGGGCGCGACCTCCCGCGCCTTGGCGAGAAACGGCAGGCGGTCGAGCGCGCGAAAAGCGGCGTCGCGCTGCGGCTGCGACCACATCAGAACGTCCGCATTGGTCGGCAGATGCAGCAGCAGGCTGCGCGTCTCCCTGTCGAGGCTGGCGAAATAGCCGCCGCCCCCGACCAGCGCCGCGCCGATGATTCCGAATGCGATATTGCGCTTGCGCATGTGTCTTCCCGTTTTTCGTTCATTGGGCGTCGCGGCCCGAATCCTCGCGCAGGCTAGCAATCGCGGCGGCTCTGCGCCAAGAAGCGGGACAAGGATTGGAGCCCCATGGAAGTCTGGTTCTACCATCTCCAGCGCCGCCCGCTCGAAAGCGCGCTGCCCGCGCTCGTCGCGCGCTCGCTCGCCAATGGCTGGAAAGCCGTCATCCAGGCGACGAGCCCCGAGCGGCTCGCCGCGCTCGACGATCTCCTGTGGACCTATGACGACCAGTCCTTCGTGGCGCACGGGACGGCGCGCGACGGCGACGGCGCGTTGCAGCCGGTCTGGCTGACGCTGGAAACCGACAATCCCAACGCCGCCGCCATCCGTTTTTTCGTGGAAGGCGCCGACGCGGTCGCGGCGCTGGCCGACGAAGCGGCGCGACCGAAGGAACGCGCCATAATCATGTTCGACGGCCGCGACGAAGACGCGCTGAACAGGGCGCGTATGCAATTTCGTCAGTTGCGCGAGCAGGGCTTCGCGCTGTCCTATTGGCGCCAGAACGACGAGGGGCGCTGGGAGAAGTCTGCTTGAGCCTGGATTTCGCGGCGCGCCGCGCTCTCGCGCGAAAACGCCTCGACGCCATCGACCCGGCGAAAAGCGGCAAGCTCGTGGACCCGTACAGACGCGAGTGGTTCCGCGCCGTCTACGATCTCGCGGACGGCGACGAAGCCGCCGTGCCGTGGGCGGACAAGGCCGCGCATCCGCTTGTTGAGCGACTGGCTTGCCCGGCAATGTCATCCCCGCGAAAGCGGGGATCCAGAGCCGCAACAAGCGTCAATGGGCCTGGATCCCCGATCGCTTCCTGCGGAAGCGTCGGGGATGACGACCGCAACCCCTCACCGACCTCCACGCCCTCGATGTCGGCTGCGGCCTCGGCGACAATGCCGAGGCGCTGGCCGCCGCCGGCGCGCGGACGATCGCCTTCGACCTCTCCGCAAACGCGATCGACTGGGCGAAGCGCCGCTTTCCGCGCTCGACCGTCGACTACCGCGCCGCCGATCTCTTCGACCCGCCCTCCGAATGGCGCGGCGCCTTCGACTTCGTGCACGAGTGCTACACGCTGCAGGCGCTGCCGAACGCGCTCCTGCCCGACGCCGGCAAGGCGCTCGCGTCTTTCCTGAAACCGGGCGGCCGCCTGCTCGTCATCGCCCGCTCGCGCCCCAATCCCGCCGCGCCCGACGGGCCGCCCTGGCCATTGTCGCGCGCGGACATCGAGGCGCTGGCGACGCATGGCCTGGCGCTCGAAAACCTCGAGGAACTGGCGCCGCCGAACGAACCCGCGCACTGGCGCGCGCTGTACCGGCGGCCGGCATGACCGTCGAGACGAGGCAGCCCGATTACATCGACGACGCCGCGCGCGGCGAATTCATCCGCGTCGGCCTCGGCGTCTTTCTCGTCTCCTTCATGAACGCCCATGCGACGCTGTTCTCGATCGTCTTCGCGCGCAACGGTCACGATCTGCACGCCATCGGCGTGATCCTGTCGGCGGCGGCGATCCCCATCATTCTCTTTGCGCTGATCTCCAGCGAGTTTTCCGCGCGCATCGGCGTTCTGGCGACGCTGCGGCTTGGCGATGATCCTGACCATCGTCGGCTTTGCGTCCTTCTATTTCACGCGCGCGAGTTTCGGCGGCGCGCTGGCGTCGCGGTTCGTGCAGGGCGCGGGGCAGGGCCTGTTCCTCTCGGCGGCCATCACCTACGGCCAGAGCCGGCTGACGCCCGCGCGCCTGCTTTTCCTGCTCGGCGTCTTCTCCGCCATGATGCCGCTGTCGCAGGCGCTCGGGCCCCCCGTCGCGGAATGGACGCTGGCCAAGCTCGGCGAGAACGCGATGATCGCCATCGCCGTCGTGCCGGGGCTGGCCGGACTGGCGCTCACCTTCGGCGTGCGGCAGATTCCCTCGCCGCCGCGCACGGGCGGGCTCGACCTCGTCGCAAGCTGGCGCAAGGAACTCGTCCTGCCGCTCGTCGCCGTCGCCAGCGCCGGTTCCCTGTTCGGCTTCGCCGTCGCCTATCTCGCGCCGGCGCTCGAAGCGCGCCACATCCCCATCGCCGCTTTCTTCACGGCGTCCACGCTCACCATGTTCGCGACGCGCTTTCTCGGCCTGCGCCGCGTGGAGGCGGTGGACCGCCGCCTGCTCGTCGCTTCGGGGCTCGCGCTGGAGGCGATCGGCTACGTCTGCGTTTCCGGCGCCGGATCGCGCGCATGGATGGTCTCGATCGGCGGCGTTCTGTTCGGCTTCGGCCATTCGATGATCTATCCGGTCCTCGCCGTCTGGGTGACGGACGGCGTGGAAGCCGCGCGCCGCGCCGGCCCGCAGGCCTGGCTCAACGCCTTTTTCAATCTCGGCATCTACGCGACGCCGCTGCCCGAGACATGGCTCGTCGCCGCCTACGGCTACGAGGCGACCATGGTCGCGCTCGCCGCGCTCGCCGCCGCCGTCGCGCTCTGGCTGGCCGCGAAAGCAATGCTTTCGCCGCGCTGAGCCGGAACGCAACCGGCCCAGTCGGAGTTACCGTGCTGGCGCACGGCCATCGCAGCGATCTGCGACCACACAGCGCGGCGTGCGGCCACGCTTATGTCTTGTTTCACTGTAGACTTGCGTTCAGCCGCCATTAATCTGCTGCAGCGGCATATGGTTAGGGCAGACACGAAGGGAGACCAGTATGTCCAGATCAACGAAACTTCTCGCCATCTCGGCGGCTCTGGCGTTCGGCGCCGCCGTTTTCGCCACGGCCCCGGCAAGCGCCGCGCCGATGGCGGACCCCTTCCTCGGCGGCGCCGCGCAATCGACCACGTCGATCGAGCAGGCGCGCCTCGTCTGCGACGCCTGGGGCCGTTGCTGGCGCACGCGCCCGCGCTATTACGCGCCGCGCTTCTACTACGGCCGGCCGATGTATCGTCGCGGCTGGGGCCATCGCCGGCATTACCGCCGCTGGTGATGGATCAGGCGCTTTCCGCTTCCACGGAGAGCGCCAGCCATTCCTCTTCGGCGGCGGCGAGCGCCGCCTCCAGTTCGCCGCGCTGGTTCGCCAGCGCGGTTGCTTTTTGCGGGTCCGTCGTAAACGCGCTGCCGTCGCCCAGCGTCTCGTCGATGCGCGCGATGAGGTCGCCGAATTTCGCGATTCTTTCTTCCAGCGCCTGAATCTTTTTCTGAGAGACGCCGCGCTTCTCCCTGACGGGACTCGGCTTTTTCTCCGCTGCCTTGTCGGTCTTCGCGCCCGCGTCGCGTGAACCTTGCAGCACCAGTTTCGTGTAGTCGTCGATGTCGCCGTCGAACTCCTTCACCGCGCCGTCGGCGACCAGCCACAGCCGGTCGGCGCAGGCTTCCAGCAGATAGCGGTCGTGCGACACCAGCACCACGGCGCCCGTGTAATCGTTGATCGCCTCGATCAAGGCGGCGCGGGAATCGATGTCGAGATGGTTCGTGGGCTCGTCGAGAATGATGAGGTGCGGGCCGTGGAAGGTCGACAGGCCCATCAGCAGGCGCGCCTTCTCGCCGCCCGAGAGCTGCTCGACCTTCGTATCGGCGCGCTCGCCGGAAAAGCCCATCTGCGCGGCGCGCGCGCGCACCCGCGACTCCGGCGCATCGCGCATCAGCCGCGCGACGTGCGCGATAGGGCGTGTCGGCAAGATCGAGATCGTCCACCTGGTGTTGCGCGAAAAAGCCGACTTCGAGTTTCGGCGCGCGCACGACCTCGCCCGCCCATCGGCTTGCAGACGGCCGGCGAGCAGCTTGGCGAAGGTCGACTTGCCGTTGCCGTTGGCGCCGAGCAGGCCGATGCGGTCGTCGTTCGACAGCGACAGGTTGAGCCGCGACAGCACGACGCGCGCATCGTAGCCGACCGACGCGCGCTCCATGGCGATGATCGGCGGCGAGAGCTGCTTGTCGGGCGAGGGCAGGTCGATCGGCAGCACGTCCGTGTCGACGATCGCCGTCGTCGGCTCCATCTTTTCCAGCATCTTGAGACGCGACTGCGCCTGCCGCGCCTTGGTGGCCTTGGCGCGGAAGCGGTCGACGAATTCCTGCAGGTGCTTGCGCTTGTCCTCCTGCTTCTTCGCGGCCTTGGCCTGCACCGCCATGCAGTTCGCGCCGCTGCTTCTCGAAGCCGGAATAATTGCCCGTTCCACAGCGTGAGTTTCGCGCGGTCGAGATGCAGGATGTGGTCGCACACGGCGTCGAGCAGGTCGCGGTCGTGCGAGATGACGATGGCCGTGGCCGGATAGGTCTTGAGATGCTCGACCAGCCAGAGCGATCCCTCGAGATCGAGATAGTTGGTCGGCTCGTCCAGCAGCAGCAGGTCGGGTTGCGTGAACAGCACGGCGGCGAGCGCCACGCGCATCCGCCAGCCGCCGGAAAATTCCGAGAGCGCGCGGTTCTGCGCGGCTTCGTCGAAGCCGAGGCCCGACAGGATGCGCGCGGCGCGCGCCGGCGCCGAATGCGCGTCGATATCGGCCAGCCGCGCATGAATGTCGGCGATGCGATGCGGATCGTGGGCGGTCTCGGCCTCGTGCAGCAATGCGGCGCGCTCGGTGTCGGCCGCCAGCACGAAATCGACCAGCTTCTGCGGCCCGCCCGGCGCCTCCTGCTCGACCCGCCCCATTTTCGCGCGACGCGGCAGGGCGATCGACCCGCTCTCGGCGGCGATCTCGCCGGAGATCAGCCGGAACAGCGTCGTCTTGCCGGCGCCGTTGCGGCCGACGAAGCCGACGCGCGCGCCTTCGGGTATCTGCGCGCTCGCGGCGTCGAACAGCACGCGCGGCCCGAGGCGATAGGTGAGGTCTGAAATCGTGGTCATCGGCGCGCCCTTATGGCCGCCGGCGTCGCCGGACGCAAACGCGGGCTACACCTTCGCCAATCCCGGCGGCAGGCACGCGCGCGCCACCTTCGCCAGCGCCTGCATCGCGATCCTGCGCGGCATCTCGCGCCGCCAGACGAGCCGCACCCGGCGCGCGACGCTGCCGCCCTTCAGCGGCACGGCGACGAGCCCGCCCTTTCCCCGCCAGCCGTCGGCGGCCATTTGCGGCGCAAGCGTCACGCCGTGGCCCGCCGCCGCCATGTGCAGCAGCGTTTCGAGGCTGGCGGCGCGCATGTCGGCGCCGGCGGCGTGGCCGAGGTCGGGATGGCCGCACAGATCGAGCGCCTGGTCGCGCAGGCAATGGCCGTCGGCCAGCAGCAGCAGGCTGCGCGGGTCGATCTCGCCGACCGCGACCGCCTTCTTCCTCGCCAGCGGATGGCCGGCCGGCGCCATCAGGCAGAAGCGCTCGTCGTAAAGCGCTATTTCCTCCAGCCGCTCGCCCGGCGGATCGGTGGCGATGATCGCGGCGTCGAGCTTGCCGTCGGCGAGCAGCGGCAGGAGATGGCCGGTCAAGTCTTCCACCAGCCTGATCGGAGCGCGCGCGAGATCGCGGGCGGCGGCGGGCAGGAGGTAGGGCGCGAGATACGGCCCGATGGTGGCGATGACGCCGAGCCGGATCGGCCCGTCCAGCGGGTCGCGCGAGGCGGCGGCCGCCGCCTTCAGATCGTCGGCGGCCGAGATGACGCGGCGCGCATGCGCCACGATCGCCTCGCCACGCTCGGTGACGCGCGCCACGCGGCCGTCGCGCTCGAAGATGCGGACGCCGAGTTCCTCTTCCAGCTTCAAAATCTGCCCGCTCAGCGTCGGCTGGCTGACGTTGCAGGCGGCCGCCGCCCGGCCGAACTGCCCGAGTTCGGCCACGGCCGCGACATAGCGTAGGTCCCGCAGGTTCATAGCCATCGGCATAAACGATGAATGGATTTGAAACAATCGATTTCAACGATGGGCAAGCGCCGGCTAAGTTGCGGCTTCACTCGCGCCGCGACCGCGCCGCGTGACGGATTTCGTTCAAGACAGGGAGAAAGATCATGGACGACAAAGCCAAGTGCCCGTTCGGCGGCGCCAAGGGGCCGAGCAACAAGGACTGGTGGCCGGATGCGCTGAGCATCGAGCCCCTGCATCGCAATTCCCGGCTGTCCGATCCCATGGGCGCCGACTTCGACTATGCGAAGGAGTTCCAGAAGCTCGACCTCGACGCCGTCATGGCCGACCTCAAGGCGCTGATGACGGATTCGCAGGACTGGTGGCCGGCCGATTTCGGCCATTACGGCGGCCTGATGGTCCGCCTCGCCTGGCACGCCGCCGGCACCTACCGCATCACCGACGGCCGCGGCGGCGCGGGCGCCGGGACAGCAGCGTTTCGCGCCGCTGAATTCCTGGCCGGACAACGCCAACCTCGACAAGGCCCGCCGCCTGCTGTGGCCGGTCAAGCAGAAGTACGGCAATCGTCTGTCCTGGGCCGACCTGCTGGTGCTCGCCGGCAACGCCGCGCTCGAGAGCATGGGCTTCAAGACCTTCGGGTTTGCGGGCGGCCGCGCCGACGTCTGGGAGCCGGAGGAATTGTACTGGGGCCCCGAAGGGACCTGGCTCGGGGATTCGCGCTACAGCGGCGAACGCCAGCTCGACGACGCGCTGGGCGCCGTGCAGATGGGCCTCATCTACGTCAATCCGGAAGGCCCGAACGGCAATCCCGATCCGATCGCCGCCGCGCATGATATCCGCGACACCTTCGCGCGCATGGCGATGGACGACGAGGAAACCGTCGCGCTGATCGCCGGCGGCCACACGTTCGGCAAGACGCACGGCGCGGGCGACCCGTCGCTGGTCGGACCGGCGCCGGAAGCCGGCGCGCTGGAAGACCAGGGCTTGGGCTGGAAGAGCGGCTACGCCTCGGGCGTCGGCGCCGACGCGATCACCGGCGGCCCCGAGGTCATCTGGACGACGACGCCGACCAAGTGGAGCAACAATTTCTTCTGGAACCTGTTCGGCTACGAATGGGAGCTGGAAAAGAGCCCGGCGGGCGCCCAGCAATGGCGCGCCAAGGGCGCGGGCGCGACGATTCCGGACGCGTTCGACAAGAGCAAGAAGCACGTGCCGAAGATGCTGACGACCGACCTGTCGCTGCGCTTCGACCCGGCCTACGAGAAGATTTCGCGCCGCTTCATGGAAAACCCGGACCAGTTCGCCGACGCCTTCGCCCGCGCCTGGTTCAAGCTGACCCATCGCGACATGGGTCCGCGCTCCCGCTATCTCGGCAAGCTCGTCCCGCAGGAAGAGTTGATCTGGCAGGACGTGATCCCGGCCGTCGGCCATGAGCTCATCGACGAGCGCGACATCGCCGCGCTGAAGGCGAAGATTCTCGCCTCCGGCCTGTCCGTGTCGCAACTCGTGTCGACCGCCTGGGCCTCGGCCTCGACCTTCCGCGGCTCCGACAAGCGCGGCGGCGCCAATGGCGCGCGCATCCGCCTCGAGCCGCAGAAGGACTGGCACGTCAACCAGCCGGCCGAACTCGCCAAGGTCCTGGCCAAGCTCGAAGGGATCCAGAAGGAATTCGGCGCCGGCGCGAAGAAAGTGTCGCTCGCCGATCTCATCGTGCTGGGCGGCGCGGCGGCGATCGAAAAGGCCGCCAAGGCCGCCGGCGTCGACGTGACGGTTCCGTTTGCGCCTGGCCGCGCCGACGCGAGCGCGGAACAGACCGACGCCGCCTCCTTCGCGCCGCTCGAGCCGCGCGCCGACGCCTTCCGCAACTACGTCAACCCGAAGAAGACGCAGTTCCTGAAGGCCGAGGAGGCGCTGGTCGACCGCGCGCAGCTTCTGACGCTGACCGGCCCGGAAACGACCGCGCTGATCGGCGGCCTGCGCGTGCTGGGCGCCAACCACGGCCATGCGACGCACGGCGTCTTCACCGACCGGCCGGAGACGCTGACCAACGACTTCTTCGTCAATCTGCTGGACATGCGCACGCAATGGCGTCCGCTGCCGGGCTCGGAGGGCGTCTACCAGGCGCTCGACCGCAAGACGAACCAGGTGCGCTGGACGGCGACCCGCGTCGATCTCGTCTTCGGCTCGCACGCCCAGTTGCGCGCCTATGCCGAGGTCTACGCGCAATCCGACGCGAAGGAGAAATTCGTGAAGGACTTCGTCGCCGCCTGGAACAAGGTGATGAACGCCGACCGCTTCGATCTGCGGGCGAGGTAGCCAAGTCTGTCATCCCGGCCGGAGCGCAGCGGAGAGCCGGGAACCAGCAACTATGATTGTCGCTGGATCCCGGATCGGCCTTCGGCCGTCCGGGATGACATTTAGACAATTCGGGCGGCTCCGGCCGCCCGTTTTCGCTGTCGCACGTTGCCCCGAAACCGGCCCGCCGCTATAAGCGCGCCGGATTTCCCCCAACGGACGAAAGAACCGACATGGCGACCGAACGCACCTTCTCCATCATCAAGCCCGACGCGACGCGCCGTAACCTGACCGGCAAGATCAACGCGCTGATCGAAGGCGCGGGGCTGCGCATCGTCGCGCAGAAGCGCGTGCACATGACCCGCGCGCAGGCCGAAACCTTCTACGCCGTGCACAAGGAACGCCCGTTCTTCGGCGAACTGGTCGAGCAGATGTCGGCGGCGCCGGTCGTCGTGCAGGTGCTGGAAGGCGACAACGCCATCAAGCGCTACCGCGACGTGATGGGCGCCACCAACCCGGAAAAGGCCGACGCCGGCACGATCCGCAAGGAATTCGCGCTCAACATGGGCGAGAACTCGGTGCACGGCTCCGACGCGCCGGAGACGGCGGCGATCGAAATCGCCCAGTGGTTCTCGGGCAACGAGATCGTCGGCTGACGTAGCTTTCGGGCGCGTTCTGAAGCCGCAGTCCCGCCGGGGCTGCGGCTTTCGCTTTTTCAGGCGCCAACCGCGCCGCTGAGCATTTCGTGCGCCAGCGTATCGAAGGTGGCGCTCCAGGCGTCGGCCAGTTCGGGCGTCCACTGGTCCTGCAGCCGGCGCTGCAACGTGGCGAGCAGCGCCTGCCGGAACGGCGCGTAATGCGCCTGCACGACGCCATAGCCGGCGTGCCGGCGTCCCAGCTCGCGAACGATCGGCAGCAATTGCTCGGACGCGCGCAGATTGCTGACGATATAGGCCAGCACCTGAATGAACTGCATCGCCTGCTCGGCGTGGTCGCGCTCGAACAATTCACGCAAGTCCGGCGCCAGTTCGAAGAGTTCGTCGTAGAAGGCGACGCCCATTTCGGTTCGCACGGGGCCGAGCTTCGCAAAGGAATCCTCCACGAGTCGGGTCTGCTCCGGCGTCACTGACGGTCTCCGCATCGTCCTGCGCGGTCGGCAGGAATCTGGCCATGGGTATGGTGACTTGTAAGCCGCCCGGCCACATACGCAAGCCATTGCATTGACTATTATTATGGCGCCGCTGACGCTGCGCCGGCGCGCTTCGGCTTGCCGCTGGCGGCGACAGGGGCGATCATGCAGGGCATGAACGCCCCCGCACGACTCGAACGTCGCTATTCGACCTGTCCGCACGATTGTCCGTCGGTCTGCGCGCTGGACGTCGAAGTGCTGGGCCCCGACCGCATCGGCCGCATCCGCGGCGCCGAGGCGCAGAGCTATACGGCCGGCGTCGTCTGCGCCAAGGTCGCCCGCTACGCCCAGCGCGTCCATCATCCCGACCGGCTCGTCCATCCGCTGAAGCGCACCGGCCCGAAAGGATCGGGCCAGTTCGCGCGCATCTCTTGGGACGAGGCGCTCGACACGATCGCGCGGAAATTCCTGGAGGCCGAGCAGCGCCACGGCGCCGAAAGCGTGTGGCCGTACTATTACGCCGGCACGATGGGCCGCGTGATGCGCGACGGGCTCAACCGCCTGACGCACGCCAAGAAATATTCGCGCTATTATTCGACCATCTGCGTCAATCTCGCCTGGCCCGGCTACATCGCCGGCACGGGCCGCCTCGCCGGTCCCGACCCGCGCGAGATGGCGAAAAGCGATTGCGTCGTCATCTGGGGCACCAATGCGGTGGCGACGCAGGTCAACGTCATGACCCACGCAATTCGTGCGCGAAAAGAGCGCGGGGCGAAGATCGTCGCGGTCGACGTTTATCGCAACGCCACGATGGAGCAGGCCGATCTCGCGCTCTGCCTGCGCCCCGGCACGGATGGCGCGCTCGCCTGCGCCGTCATGCATGTGCTGTTTCGCGAAGGCTACGCCGACCGCGAGTTCATGGCGCAATACACCGATGTTCCAGATGAACTGGAGGCGCATCTGCAGACGCGCACGCCGGAATGGGCGTCCGCGATCACCGGCCTGCCGGTCGCCGAAATCGAGGAATTCGCGCGGCTCGTCGGGCGCACCAAGCGCACCTTCTTCCGCCTCGGCTACGGCTTTTCGCGCCAGCGCAACGGCGCGGCCAACATGCATGCGGCGAGCTGCATCGCCTCCGTCACCGGCGCCTGGGCCTACGAGGGCGGCGGCGCCTTCCACAACAACGGCGCGATCTACAATCTCAAGCAGATGGTGGTGGAGGGCCAGGACGTCGTCGACCGCTCCGTGCGCGTCCTCGATCAGTCCCGCATCGGCGCGATCCTCACCGGCGAGGCGGACGCCCTGCATCACGGCCCGCCCGTGACCGCCATGCTGATCCAGAACACCAACCCGGCCTGCGTCGCCCCCGACCAGAACAAGGTCCTGCGCGGCTTTGCGCGCGAAGACCTGTTCGTCGCCGTGCACGAGCAGTTCATGACGGACACGGCGAAACTCGCCGATATCGTGCTGCCGGCGACCATGTTCCTCGAGCACGACGATTTCTATCCAGGCGGCGGCCATCAATACATCGGCTTCGGGCCGAAGCTGATCGAGCCGCCCGGCGAGTGCCGGTCCAATCACGAGGTCATCTGCGCGCTCGCCAGGCGCGTCGGCGCCGAGCATCGCGGCTTCGACATGACCCCGCGCGAACTGATCGACCGCACGTTGAAGGATTCCGGCTGGGGCGGCCTCGAGGCGCTGGAGAAGGTCAACTGGATCGACGCGCAGCCGCCGTTCGACAAGGCGCATTACCGCGACGGCTTCCACTGGCCGGACAAGAAATTCCGCTTCAAGCCGGACTGGCCGCGCGTGCCGTTCTCCAACAATGGTCCGCAGGGCCCCTGGCGGGACATGCCGCGCCTGCCCGACCACTGGGCGGTGACGGAAGAGGCGGACGAAGATCATCCCTTCCGTCTCGCCACGAGCCCCTCGCGCAACTTCCTCAATTCGTCCTTCACCGAAACGCCGGAATCGCTGGCGCGCGAAAAGCGGCCGGAGGTGATGATCCATCCTGCCGACGCCGCCGAGCACGAGATAGCGAACGGCGATCTCGTCATGCTCGGCAACGGGCGCGGGCAGGCGCGGCTTCACGCACGGCTGTTCGACGGCGTGCAGCGCGGCGTGCTGGTCGCCGAGGGCGTCTGGCCCAATTCGAAATTCGTCGACGGCCACGGCATCAACGTGCTCACCGGCGACGATGCCACCGCGCCCTTCGGCGGCGCGGCCTTCCACGACAATCGCGTCTGGCTGCACAAGAGCGATTGAGCCGAGCATGACCAGGAAACGCGCGCGTCTGCCCGTCGAGCAGGGCGACATCGACGGGCTGTGCTCGATCTACGCCACGCTCAACGCCTGCAAGCTGATGTTCGGCCATACCGAGAAGCAGGACGAGAGGCTGCTGGAAGTTCTGTGCAAGGGCGTCGGCGATCTCTTCCCGCAGATCGTCTGGGACGGCACGGGCGTGCCGACGCTCTACCGCCTGTTCCGCATCGCCGACGCATGGACGCAGAAGAAGCACAAGGCGCGCTTGCTCTGGGGCGCGCCGCTGATGCGCACGAAATTTTCGCGCGTTGAAGATTATTTCGAGCGGTTGCGCGAAGAACTGGCGGCGCACGGGGAAGGGCGCGCCGTCTGGATCGTCGGTCTCGGCGATCCCTGGGACCACTGGACCGCGGTCGACCGCATCGCCGGCCGCACCGTCTATTTCTTCGATTCCTGGGGCATGAAGCACTATCGCTTCGACAGTTTCACGCTCGACAAGACAAAGGCCGGCGAAGGCACGGGCAAGAAGATCATGATCGACACGCACCAGAGTTTTCTGCTGCGGGTGGGAGAGATTTGAAGTGCTCTCGATCGGTAGAGACCCGAGTGCGTTTCATGACGAGGTAGAATCGTATCGCCGTCATTGCGAGGAGCGAAGCGACGCGGCAATCCATCCCCTCATCTGAGCGAGTTCCGGTGGATGGATTGCTTCGCTCCGCTCGCAATGACGGCGTTGTTTCCGCCTATTTATGAAATGCTCTAACGGCGTCCCTCGGAGATCAAAGTCGTTAAACTGACGTCGTTGAGCGTCACGCCGCGCCGCCGCTTACGCAGGTCCTCGGCTGCCGCCCTTGCGGCGCGTTCGCTGCACTTCCGGTCATCGTTGACGTCTGATTGTCAGTCTGATCCATCCTATGAGTATACAGACGAGATCAGTCGAGCGCGATGCCGCGTTCATCTATCTTCACCCCATCGCCACTCGCTTGGTCCCGTCGCCGTGCTTGGCGCGATCCTGCGCCAGCGACCACAGCGCGAAAACGAGCCAGCCGCCGTTGTAGAGGACGCCCGCGCCCAGGATCGCCCAGCCGGGGATGGGCCCGATGGCGGCGCGCGACACGACTTCGGCGAAACTCGTCGCCGCGACCGGATGGATGATGATCTTGCCGAGATAGGCCGCCGTCTGGATCGCGAGAATCCAGGCGTAGTTGCGCCGCAGCCGCCGGCCCATCGCCCGCGACAGCGAGATGTGATGGCGCGGCTGCGTATAGTCCTTGGCGAGCACGTCGCGCCAGAAGGCGGGCGCCTCCTCGCCGCGCAGCATCGGCGCGTAGAAATGCGTCTCCAGCCAGCGCGCGCGGGCGCGCCAGACGTTGAAATAGCGATAGCGCCGCGCCTCGAAATTCAGGAACACCGCGACCAGCAGGCCGACGAGGATCAGCGGCAGCGGCGAGGCTTCGGGCGAGGAGAAGGACGAGGAGAGCGCGATGCCCATGGTGACGATCGACCAGTTGGTCGTGTTGTCGAGCCGCGTGCGCCAGATGGTCGAGCGATAGACCTCGCCGCGATAGAGATGCGCCATCGCGCCCATTTCCGCCGAATCGAAGGCGCGGCGCGGTTCGCCGTCCGGCTGCAGGGCAAGCGACATGTTTTCCTCCGCGCGCCGCGATCTTCGCCGCATCTCGCCTGTCGAACAGATTAGGACGATGCAGGGGCCGCAGCCAGATGGCCCATCAGATTTTGACGAGCACGCGATTGCCGGAAATCCGCACCTTGTCCGCGGCCACCAGCGCCAGAGCCTGCGGATAGATGCGGTGCTCTTCCTTCAGCACCCGCGCGGCGAGCGTATCGGCGTCGTCGGAATCCTCGACCGCCACGGCCGCCTGCAGGATGATCGGCCCGGCGTCCATTTCCGGCACGACGAAATGGACGGTGCAGCCGTGCACCTTCACGCCGTCGTCCAGCGCGCGCTCGTGCGTGTGCAGGCCGCGATAGGAGGGCAGGAGGGCGGGGTGGATGTTGAGCATCCGGCCGGTCCATTGCGCAACGAACCACGGCGTCAGCACGCGCATGAAGCCGGCGAGGCAGACGATGTCGATACGGTTTTCGATCAGGACCGCCTGCATCGCGCGCTCGAACGCCTCGCGATCCTTGCCGTAGGTCTTGTGATCGACCGTCGCCACGGCAATGTCGCGTGAAGAGGCCCATTCGAGGCCGGCGGCGTCCGGGCGGTTGGAAAGGACGAGCGCGATCTCGGCCGGGAAAGCCGGGCGCAGCGGCCGCCTCCACCAGCGCCATCATGTTGGAGCCGCGCCCCGAGATCAGGATGGCGACGCGCTTCTTGCTCATGGCTGCGCTCCAGAGCCAACCTCGCCGACGATCAAGAATGTCATCCCCGCGAAAGCGGGGATCCAGCACGCCGGATTGCGGGTCTTGCCCTGGATTCCCGATCGTCCGGCGGCGCCGGCCGTCGGGAATGACAATGCGGCGCTCACAGCTTCAGCGCCCCGTGCGTCGTCACGCGTTCCTCGCCGTGAGCCTCCGTCACTTCGCCGATGCGGACCGGAGACAGCCCGGCTTCAGCCAGCGCCTTCTCGCCCTCGGCCGCGCGCGCCTTCGACACGACGACGACCATGCCGATGCCGCAGTTGAAGGTGCGCAGCATTTCCTTTTCCGCCACGCCGCCTTCGCGCGAAAGCCAGCCGAACACCGGCAGGACCGGGATGCTGGAAAGATCGAGCGAAACGCCGAGTCCCTTCGGCAACACGCGCGGAATATTCTCGGGAAAGCCGCCGCCGGTGATGTGCGCGAGCGCGCGGATCGAGTCCGTCGCCTTCAGCGCGGCGAGCAGGGGCCGAACGTAGATTTTGGTGGGAACGAGCAGCGCCTGCGCCAGCGTCTTGCCGGCAGCGAATGGCGCGGGCGCGTCCCATGCGAGGCCGGTGCGCTCGACGATCCGGCGCACCAGCGAGAAACCGTTGGAATGCACGCCCGACGAGGGCAGGCCGAACAGCACGTCGCCCGTCTCGATCGAGCGCGGCAGCAGCGATCCGCGCTCGGCCGCGCCCACGGCGAATCCCGCCAGATCGTAGTCGCCCCTCGCATAGAGGCCGGGCATTTCGGCCGTTTCGCCGCCGATCAGCGCGCAGCCGGCGTCGACGCAGCCGGCCGCGATGCCCTTGACCACGGCCGCGCCTTCCTCCGGGTCGAGCTTGCCGGTGGCGTAATAGTCCAGAAAGAACAGGGGTTCCGCGCCCTGCACGACGAGATCGTTGACGCACATGGCGACGAGGTCGACGCCCACCGTGTCGTGGATGCCGCTGTCGATGGCGATCTTCACCTTGGTGCCGACGCCGTCGTTGGCCGCCACCAGCACGGGATCGGAAAAGCCCGCCGCCTTCAGGTCGAACAGGCCGCCGAAGCCGCCGATCTCGCCGTCCGCGCCCGAGCGGCGGGTCGAGCGCACATGCGGCTTGATGAGCTCGACCATGCGCGTTCCCGCGTCGATGTCGACGCCGGCCTGCGCATAGGTGAGGCCGTCCTTCGGCTTGTCCTGCATGGCTGTCCCCGGTTTTGCGGCGGGATTATCGGGTCGCAGCCGCGCTGGCAAGGCGCGGCCGGGCCTATCAACCGTTTCGCGCGCCGCGTGAAGCCGCGCACAGGCGCCGGGCGCGCAAGCGGCGTATGAGTAAGGGGAGGAGATTCCCATGTTGCGCACCCTGAGCCTGTGTCTGGCCCTTGCCGTCGGCGGCGCGGCCGCCGCGCAGGACTGCGACTACAAGCGCCCGCCGCAATCCGCGGAGATGAAGGCGGCGGAAGAGATGCGCAAGACCGAGGGCAATCCCCTCGCGCTGGTCATGCGGATGCGCGCCATCACGGACAAAGAGCCCGGCAATGCGCTCGCCTGGCTATGGCGCGGCCAGGCCGAAGCGACTGCCGGCGATTTCGGCTCCGCGTGGGACTCGCTGACCAAGGCGGTCGATCTCGACCCCTGCGATCCCTATGCGCGCGTCACGCGCGCCGGGCTCGCGGAAAAGGCCGGCCGGTTGCGCGTCGCCTACGAGGATTATTCCGCGATTCTCGCGCGCCATCCGAACAACCCGGCCGCCCTGCGGTTGCGTGGCGATCTTCTGTTCGGCGTCGCGGAATTCTCGGCCGCGCTGGTCGACTACGACGCGGCCGTCGCCGCCGGGTCCGAGGACGTCGACCTTCTGCTCAATCGCGGCGGCCTGATGCAGGAATTCGGCCGCTTCAACGACGCCATCGCCGACTACGACAAGATTCTCGCGCGCGAAAAGGACAATGCGGAGGCTCTCGTCGCGCGCGGCTATTCCGAGTTCTTCCTCGGGAATTTCGTCGCCGCCGAACCGGACCTCGCGGTGGGCGCGGAGCTCAATCAGAACGCCGCCGCATGGACTTTCCTCGCCCGCGCGCGCCTCGGCAAGGCCGACGCCGTCAGGCGTTTCGTCGAGGACACGAAGAAGCTGCAACGCGCGGACTGGATCGGCACGGTGGCGCGCATGTTCGAGCTGGGCGCCGCCGACGACCTGTTGCTCCAGACTGCCGGCGACGACGACGAGCGGCGCTGCAACGTCTACTTCTATCTCGGCGAACTCGCCCTCGCCAAAGCCGACAAGCCGCGTGCGAAAAACCTGTTCGAGAAGGGCGCCGACGCCTGCCCGAAGGACCCCACCCGCACCAACGGATCGCTGCGCGAATACGTGGCCCTGACGGAAGAACTCAAGCGGATGAGGTAATTGGCCGTCGGCCACGCTTCGGCTTCGCTTGACCCCGGTGGCGCGGCGCCTGCTAAATATGCGCGGCAGGCGGGCGCGGGCAGGCGGCGCCTGCGCATGGGGAAGCGCTTGAATATCCGCAATTTCGGCAGCCTGCCGAACATCATCACCATCGGCCGGCTGCTGCTCGTTCCCGTCATCGTCTCGATGATCGTCGCCGGCCAGTGGGGCGACGCCTTTTTCGTCTTTCTGATCGCCGGCGTGTCCGACGCCGCCGATGGCTGGCTCGCCAAGACCTTCGACCTGCGGACGGAACTCGGCGCCTTTCTCGATCCCGTGGCCGACAAGGCGCTCCTGATGTCGATCTACGTCGCGCTCGGCGTGGCGCACGCGATTCCCGCGACGCTCGCCATCCTCGTGGTTTCGCGCGACGTCATGATCCTGGGCGGCGTCATCATCGCCTGGCTGTTCGACAAGCCGCTGGAAATCCGGCCGCTCTACATCTCCAAGATCAACACGACGCTGCAGATCGCCTTCGCCGCCGCCGTGCTCGGCGCCAGCGCCTTCGGCTTTTCCGGCGATTACTGGTTCTGGCCGATGACCTACGTCGTGGCGGCATTGACGCTGGCTTCGGCGGGCGCCTATCTGGGGCCATGGATCAGGCACATGGGCCACTGACACGCATGCCGAGCCCGCCGCCGCCCGTGACGGTCGCCGAACGCGGGCCGCGTCTGGCCGATTTCGCGCCCTGGGCCATCGCCATCCTGGCGGTCGCGCTGTTTCTCTACCTGTTTTCCGGCGTGCTGATGCCGTTCGCGGCCGGCATCGCGCTCGGCTACCTGCTCGATCCCGTCGCCGAAAAGCTCGAGCGCCTCGGCCTCAACCGCCTCGGCGCGGCCCTGTTCATTCTCGCCGTCTCGATCATATGCGTCGTGCTGGCGCTGGTGTTCATCGGCCCGATCCTCGGCCACCAGCTCTCCGCCTTCGTCGACAACCTGCCGCGCATCGTGCTGCGCCTGCAGGCGCTGGTGTCCGACTGGAGCTCGAGGATTCTGGAAACGTCGTGGGGCGGCGACATAGCGGCCAAGCTGGGGCTGGGCTCCGGCAATCCGGGCGATATCCAGAAGGCGCTGGGCGATTTCGCCGGCGACGCCGCCAAATGGCTCGGCGCTTTCGCAAAATCCCTGATCACGGGCGGCGCGGCGCTGGTCGGCCTGCTGTCGCTCATCGTCGTCACGCCGGTCGTCGCCTTCTACATCCTCGTCGACTGGAACCACATGATCGACTCGGTGAAGACGCTCGTGCCGCCGCGCTATCTCCCCGAGGTCAGCACGGTGGCCCGCGACGTCGACGCCGCGCTCGCCGGTTTCCTGCGCGGGCAATCGCTGGTCTGCCTGTTTCTGGGCCTCTGGTACGGCCTCGGCCTGACGCTGATCGGCCTCAACTACGGCTTCCTGATCGGCATTTCCGCCGGCTTCCTCAGCTTCATCCCCTATGTCGGCTCGCTCAGCGCGCTCGTCGTCTCGGCCATCGTCGCGCTGGTGCAGGGCTGGCCGGACTGGACCATGCTGGCCATGGCGCTCGGCGTCGTCGCCACCGGCCAGTTCCTCGAGGGCAACGTGCTCTCGCCGAAGCTGGTCGGGGAATCCGTCGGCCTGCATCCGGTCTGGCTGATGTTCGCGCTTCTGGCGTCCGGCTCGCTGTTCGGCTTCACCGGCCTGATCGTCGCCGTGCCGGTCGCTGCCGCGCTCGGCGTCCTGCTGCGCTTCTTCTTCGCCCGCTATCGCCGCAGCCCCTTCTATCTGGGCGACGAGGCCGCGCGCGCCGAGCTTCGGCAAGAGGCGGCGAACCAGCCATGAGCGCGGCCGATCCGCATGGCGGCGCGCGACCGGCGGCGCGCCAGCTCGCCTTTGAATTCTCGCCGCAGCCCCGCTACGGCGACGACGATTTCCTGCTCGCGCCCTCGAACGCCGCCGCGAGCGCCCTGATCCACGCCTGGCCGGCCTGGCCCGACCCGGTTCTGGCGCTGGTCGGCGCGCCCGGCGCGGGGAAAAGCCATCTCGCCGCGATCTGGGCGCGGCGCGCGCGCGCGGTCGCCGCGCCGGCCGATGCGGTCAGCGCCGAGGCCGACCTCGGCGAATTCTACGGCCGCAACATCCTGCTGGAGGACGCCGACGGCGTCGCCGACGAACGCGGCCTGTTTCACCTGTTCAACCTCGTGCAGGAATCGCGGGCGACCATGCTGATGACGGCGCGGACCGCGCCGGAAAGCTGGGGCGTGCGCCTGCCCGACCTGCGCTCGCGCCTGCGCCGCGCCCCGGTCGCGCATATCGAGCCGCCGTCCGAGGACCTCGTCCACGCCGTTCTCGTCAAATTGTTCGAGGACCGGCAACTCGCCGTCGAGGCGAATGTGATCGACTACATCGCGCTGCGCATCGACCGTTCGCTGGATGCGGCGCGCGAGATCGTCGCCGCGCTCGACGCCGAGGCGCTGGCGCGGGGCAGGGCGGTCGGGCGCGGCCTTGCGGCCGACGTGCTGGCGAAATTCAGCGCCGGACTTGCCAGCGAAGAAGAACTGTAACGAAAATCCGCCATGGACTCCTGTCAGAGACCAGAGCCCGGACGAAGAGCATGACCGCCGAGACAGACGTTGACCTGCGCCACGAGCCCGCCAGCGCGGTGAAGTCCGCCGCCGACATCCATGTCATGGATGCGATCGGCGACATCGTCGCGCGCCCCGCCGAGCTCGCGGTCTCGCCTGCGCGCTTCATCAATCGCGAGTTGTCGTGGCTGGAATTCAACCGCCGCGTGATGCTGGAGGCGTCCAACCGCAACCATCCGCTGCTCGAGCAGCTTCGCTTCCTCACCATCTCCGCCAACAATCTCGACGAATTCTTCATGGTGCGCGTCGCGGGCCTGCGCGGCCAGATGCGCTCGGGCGTCGAGGAGCGCTCGCAGGACGGCCTGACGCCGGCCCAGCAGCTCGCCAAGATCCACGAACGCGTCGCGCTGCTGGCCGCCGAGCAGATGCGCCGCTGGCGCGAATTGCGGCCGGAACTCGTCGCCGCCGGCATCGTCATCGCGGAGGCGGACGAACTCACCAAGGCGCAGCGCGCATGGCTCGAGGATTATTTCGTCCTCAACGTCTTTCCGGTTCTCACGCCGCTCGCCGTCGATCCGGCCCATCCCTTCCCCTTCATCCCCAATCTCGGCTTCACGCTGGCGCTGGAATTGCAGGGACAGAAGGACAGGCAGCGCCGCACCGCGCTCGTGCGCATGCCCAACAAGGTCGACCGCTTCGTGCGCATCCCCGAGATCGTGGGCGGCGGACCGACGCAATTCGTGCCGCTGGAAATGCTGATCCTCATGCATTCCAGACGGCTGTTTCCCGACTACGACGTCGTCGGCAAGGGCCTGTTCCGGGTCATCCGCGACAGCGATCTGGAAGTCGAGGAGGAGGCCGAAGACCTCGTGCGCCTGTTCGAGACGGCGCTGAAGCGCAGGCGTCGCGGCTCGGTCATCCGCCTCGAGATGGAATCCTCGATGCCGGAGGAATTGCGCTCCTTCGTGTGCGAGGAACTGGAAGTCGAATCCGACCAGATATTCGTGCTCGACGGCATGCTCGCGCTCAACGATCTCTCGCAGATCATCGCGCTCGACCGGCCCGAACTGAAGTTCCCGCCCTACAACCCGCGCTTTCCCGAGCGCGTGCGTGAAAACGGCGGCGACTGCCTGCTGGCGATCAAGCAGAAGGATCTGATCGTCCACCACCCCTACGAATCCTTCGACGTCGTCGTGCAGTTCCTGCAGCAGGCCGCGCGCGATCCCAACGTCGTCGCGATCAAGCAGACGCTCTATCGCACCTCCTCCGACAGCCCCATCGTGCGCGCGCTGATCGAGGCGGCCGAAGCCGGCAAGTCGGTGACCGCGCTGGTCGAACTGAAGGCGCGCTTCGACGAGGAAGCCAACATCCGCTGGTCGCGCGATCTCGAACGCGCGGGCGTGCAGGTCGTCTTCGGCTTCATCGAGCTGAAGACGCACGCCAAGCTGTCGATGGTGGTGAAGCGCGAAGGCGGCTCGCTCGTCACCTATTGCCACGTCGGCACCGGCAATTATCATCCGGTGACCGCGAAGATCTACACCGACGTGTCGCTGTTCACCGCCGATCCCGCCATCGGCCGCGACGTCGCGCGCATCTTCAATTTCATCACCGGCTATTCCGAGCCCGCCGGTCTCGAAGCCATGTCGGTCTCGCCGATCGGCCTGAAGAAGACGCTTCTGCGCAACATCGAGGCCGAGATCGCCTATGCGCGCGCCGGCAAGCCCGCCGCCATCTGGGGCAAGTGCAATGCGCTGGTCGACCCTGAGATCATCGACGCGCTCTATCAGGCGAGCCAGGCGGGCGTGCGCATCGAATTCGTCGTGCGCGGCATCTGCTGTCTGCGGCCGGGCGTGCCGGGCCTGTCGGAAAACATCCGCGTGAAGTCGATCATCGGCCGCTTTCTCGAACACGCCCGCATCTACGCCTTCGGCAACGGCCACGCGCTGCCGCACGCAAAAGCGCTCGTCTACATTTCCTCGGCCGATCTCATGCCGCGCAATCTCGACCGCCGCGTGGAATTGCTGCTGCCGATCCTCAACCCGACCGTGCACCAGCAGGTGCTCGACCAGATCATGGTCGCCAACCTCATCGACACCGAGCAGAGCTACCGCATCCTGCCCGACGGCTCGTCGGCCCGCGTCGATCTGCCGCCGAACGTCGAATTGTTCAACGCGCACAAATATTTTATGACCAACCCGTCGCTGTCCGGCCGCGGCAAGTCGCTGAAGGAATCCCGGCCGAAATCGTTGAAACGCGGATAGTCGCAGAAACGGTCTCCAAGGCATGGTCATCTCGAAAACGGAGGCGCAGGGCCGCATCGATACGGGCGCGCCGGTCGCCATCGTCGACATCGGCTCGAACTCCGTGCGTCTCGTCGCCTACGAAGGCCGCACGCGCGCGCCCACGCCGATCTTCAACGAGAAGGTCTTCTGCGGCCTCGGCCGCGGCGTGCAGACGACGGGCGTGCTGGCCGACGAGGCGATGGAGCGCGCCATCGCCGCGCTCGCGCGCTTCGAGGCGCTCTGCCGCATCATGGGCGTCAAGGACGTTCAGGTCGTGGCCACCGCGGCCGCCCGCGACGCGCGCAACGGGCCGCAATTCCTGCATCGCGCCGAACAGGCGGTCGGCGCGCCGATCCGGCTGCTGTCGGGCAAGCGCGAGGCCGAACTGTCGGCCAAGGGCGTCATCTCCGCCATTCACCAACCCGACGGCGTGGTCGGCGATCTCGGCGGCGGATCGCTCGAACTGATCGGCGTGTCCGGCGACGCCACCGGCAAGGGCCAGACCCTGCCGCTCGGCGGCCTCGCGCTGCTCGACGCTTCCGGCAAGTCGCACAAGCAGGCGGCGAAGATCGCGCGCGAATATCTCGAGGACGCGGAAGCGCTGAAAAAGCTGCAAGGCCGCACCTTCTACGCCGTCGGCGGCACCTGGCGCGCGCTCGCCCGCCTGCACATGCTCCAGCGCTCCTATCCGCTCAACGTCATGCACAATTACGAGATCCCCGCGCGCGACGCCGAGGATTTCGCCGAACTGCTCGAGCGCGCCGACATCGATTTGCTCAACGCCGTCGACGCCATTTCCGCGCAGCGCCGGCCGTTGCTCGCCTATGGCGCGATCGTGCTCGACGAGATCATCAAGCGCGGCAAGCCGCGCTCCATCGTCATGTCGGCGGCCGGAGTGCGCGAGGGGCTGCTCTACGAGCAATTGAGCGCCGCCGAGCAAAGCCACGATCCGCTGCTGTGGTCCGCCGCCGAGTTCAATCTCCTGCGCTCGCGCGCGCCCCTGCACGGCAAGGAGCTCGCGGACTGGTACGACGCCTTCTTCGCCTCGGCCGAACTGCCCGACAGCGACGACGACAGGCGCCTGCGCCGCGCCGCCTGCCTGCTGTCGGACATCGCCTGGCGCGCGCATCCCGACTATCGCGGCGAACAGGCTTTCGACGTCGTCGCCAACGCATCCTTCGTCGGCGTCGACCATCCCGGCCGCGCCTTCATCGCGCTGGCCATCGCCATCCGCCACATCGGCCTCAACGAGGCGGTCAGCCCGACCATCCGCGCGCTGGTGACGGCGCGCCTGCTGGATCGTGCGCGAATCCTGGGCGCGGCCATGCGCGTGGCCTATATCCTCTCGGCCGCCATGCCCGGCGTGCTGCCGAAGACGCCGCTGCGCGTGCGCAAGAAGGAACTGGTTCTGGAACTGCCCGCGGATCTGGCCGCGCTCGCCAGCGAGCGCATCGCCAACCGCATGAAGGCGCTGGGCAAGCTGATCGGCCGCGAGCCGAAGGTGATCGTCGCCGCCTGACGAAAATGTCGTCCCCGCGAAGGCGGGGACCAGAGCCCTGGATGCCCGCCTGCGCGGGCATGACAGGTCGAGGAGTACGAAGAATGTGGACGCTGACCGAACTTCCCATCGTCCAGGCGCCGATGGCCGGCTCGCAGGGACCAAAACTCTGCATCGCCGTCTGCGCAGGCCGGCGGGCTCGGCTCCATTCCCTGCGCCATGCTGACGCCGGATGTTCTTCGCGCGCAGATTTCCGAGATCAGGGCGGCGACCAAGGCGCCCGTTCAACGTCAATTTCTTCGCCCACACGCCGCCGACCCCGGACGCGACGCGTGAAAGCGCCTGGATCGAAAGGCTTTCGCCCTATTACGCCGAGTTCGGGCTCGATCCGGCCGAAGCCGCCAAGGGGCCGGGCAGGGCGCCCTTCGACGCCGCCATGTGCGCCGTGATCGAGGAGCTGCGGCCGCCCGTCGTCAGCTTCCACTTCGGCCTGCCGGACGAAACGCTGGTCGCTCGCGTCAAGAACGCCGGCGCGAAAATCTGGTCGTCGGCCACGACGGTGGAGGAGGCCCGCTGGCTCGAGGCGCGCGGCGTCGACGCTGTCATCGCGCAGGGGCGCGAGGCCGGCGGCCATCGCGGCATGTTCCTGACGGACGACATCGACGCGCAGCCCGGCCTGTTCGCCCTGCTGCCGCAGGTCGTGGACGCCGTGAAGGTTCCGGTGATCGCCGCCGGCGGCATAGCCGACGGGCGCGGCGTCGCGGCCGCGCTCATCCTCGGGGCGTCGGCCGCGCAGATCGGCACCGCCTATCTCCTGAGCCCGCAGGCCTCGACCTCGGCCGTGCATCGCGCCGCGCTGAAGGCCGGCCGCGACGACACCACCCGGCTGACCAATCTCTTCACCGGCCGGCCGGCGCGCGGCCATCTCAACCGCTACCTGCGCGAGCAGGGCCCGATGAACGCCGCCGCCCCGGCCTTTCCGCTGGCCACCGGCGCCATCACGCCGCTGCGCAACCATGCGGAAAAGCTGGGGTCCGGCGAATTTTCCCCGCTCTGGTCGGGCGAGGCGGCGCCGCTGGCGCAGGAGCAGGATGCAGGAGAGTTCACCCGGCGCGTCTGGGCCGCCGCCCGCGCGCGCATCGGAACCGTCGCGAAAGTGGCCTGCGACTAAATGCGCGCCTGACGCGACAATCCGCCAATCCATTGATTTTTGAATAATCTCGCCCCAAATCGGATAGGACTGCGTTTCAAACGCTTCTAAAATGAACGGCGGGGACTTGCGTCCCGCCCATGCTTTGCGCCAAGAGCAAGGTACGGAATTATATTTCTAGCTCTCGCGATCCCGCGAAAGGATGGAACAGGCGATGCCGGCGAATGCAGCCACACACTGGCGGAAGTCGAGCTACTGCGCGACGCTCCGCGATTCCGGCCTGCGGCCGACGCGCCAGCGCATCCAGATCGCCGAGCTCCTGTTCGCCAAGGGCGACCGCCACCTGACCGCCGAGACCCTGTTCGCGGAAGCGCGCTCCAACCGCTACCCGCCGTCGCTGGCCACGATCTATAATGCATTGCGCGACTTCGCCGCCCACGGCCTCGTGCGCGAAATCGCGCTCTACGGCGCCAAGACCTGGTACGACACCAAGACCGGCCCGCACTACCATTTCTATCTGGAAGAGCGCGACGAACTCTTCGACATTCCCGAGGAATTCATCCCGCTGATGAACATTCCCGCGCCCGAGGGCACGGAGATCGTCGGCGTGGACGTCGTGATCCGGCTGTCCTCGTCCAAGGACGGCGCGGCGACGCTGCCGGTGCGCGCCGCCGCCTGAGCGAAAGCGTCGCCATGCCCGCGTTCGAGGACCGGATCAGCCCTCGACGTCGCGCCACTCGAGCGTAATCACCTTCGATTTTTCCACCGTCAGCGCCAGGCGTCCGCGCTTGAGCAGCAGCGCCTTCGCGCCGAACAATTCGCGCCGCCAGCCCTGAAGCGCCGCCACGTCGGCAGAGTCCGACGCCGCGATCGCCTCGAGATCCTCGACATTGGCGATCATCTTCGGCGCGACGCTGTGCTTCTCGGCGACCTGGCGCAGCAGCACCTTCAGTAGTTCCACCGTCGCGCTGTCGCGCTGCGGGCGCCGCTCGCGCTCGATGCGCGGCAGGGTCGCGGGATCGCGGCCGAGACCGCGCTCGATGGCGGCGAGAATTTCGGCGCCGCTCTTGGAACGCTCCATGCCGCGCGGAAAGGCGCGCAGGTTTCCGAGCGCGGCGGCGTCGCGCGGCGCGGCGAGCGCGATCTCCACCAGCACGTCGTCCTTGAGCACGCGCGAGCGCGGCACGTCGCGCGTCTGCGCCTCGTGCTCGCGCCAGGCCGCGACCTCCATCAGCACGGCGAGATCGCGCGGCTTGCGGGCGCGACCCTTCAGCCGCTCCCACGCGTTCTCGGGCTTCTGCTCGTAGGTCGCGGGCGAGGTCAGCGTGCCCATCTCGTCCGCGAGCCAGTCGATACGGCCGGACCGCTCAAGCTTGGATACGAGGTGCCGGTAGATGTCGCGCAGCCAGGTGACGTCGGCGATGGCATAGTCGATCTGGGCGTCGGACAGCGGCCGGCGCGACCAGTCGGTGAAGCGCGAGGACTTGTCGAGCGCCACGCGGCAGACCTGCTGCACGAGATCGCCGTAGGAGACCTGGTCGCCGTAGCCGCAGACCATGGCGGCGACCTGCGTGTCGAACAGCGGCGCCGGCACGAGCCGCGCCAGGTTCCACATGATTTCGATGTCCTGCCGCGCGGCATGGAACACCTTGACCACGTTCGGGTCGGCCATCAGCGCGAAAAAGGGCGCGAGATCGAGCCCCTCGGCCAGGGCGTCCACGGCGACGGCCTCGTCGGGCGAGGCGATCTGGATGACGCAAACCTTCGGCCAGAAGGTGGTTTCGCGCAGGAATTCCGTATCGACGGTAACGAAGGGATGGCGCGCGAGCCGGCTGCAGACCTCCGCCAGCGCGCCTGTGTCGGCAATCAGGGTCATGGCGGGCTGCATAAACGAAACATTGCGCGGATGCGAGCGGCGCGTGGCAAAATCATGCAGGCCGGCGCCCCGGCCTTAGTAGAACGATGCCCAAGGCCGCGCAGAGGTTGGCCAGCGCGCAGCAGGCGAGCGGCCAGCCGTAGCCGCCCGCCAGGTCGCGCCCGAAGCCGAGCAGCGCCGGGCCGAACGCCCCGAACATCTGGGTGACCGAGGTCATGAGCGCCACCACCGCCCCGAAGGCGGCCGGCTCGAATTCCTGCTGCACGATGAGCGCGGGCAGGGTGATGACATTGCCGACCGACAGGCCGTAGAGCACGGCCGCCCCGTAAAAGACGGCAGGCTCCGGCCAAAGCACGAGCGCAACCAGCGCGCCCGCCTGGCTCGCGACCGAGACCGCCGTCGCCAGCCGCCGGTCGAGCCTGTCGACGACGGCGCCGAGCAGGAGCCGCCCGGCGACGGCGGCGAATGTCGTCGCCGCCACGGCCGCCGCCGCGCCGGCCGCGCCGACGACGGGCACGAAAATATTGATCTCGTGCGTGAGGAACGCGGTCTGCGTCACCCAGACGATGGCGAAGGCGCCGGCGACCGACCAGAAGCGGAAGGAGCGCAGCAGCGCCGCCTTGCTTTCGGCCTGCGGACGCGCCGCATGGCCGGCCTGTCCGACCGCGCCCGGCGATTCGATGAGCCAGAGCGCCAGCGGCGCGCCGACGAAGGCGAGCAGCGCGCCGCCGACCAGCATGGCGGTCGGAAAGCCCTGCGCCTCGATCAGCGCCTGCAGGGCCGGCACGACGAGAATGCCGCCGGCGCTCGCGCCGGTCAGGGCGAGCGAGACGGCAAGCCCGCGCCGCGCCGAGAACCACATGCCGAGGATCGTCGTGATCGCCGCGAGGCTGGTCGAGGCCCAGCCGAGCGACATGACGAGATAGACGGCGTAGAGCTGCCAGGGCTCGCGCACGACGCCGAGCGCGGCCGCCGCGGCCCCCGTGGCGACCATGCCGCCCGCCACCACGCGCGGCGCGCCGAAGCGCGCGATCCAGTCGGCGACGAAGGCGACCATGAGGGCGCTGACGAAATAGAAGCCGGTGACCGCCCCCGACACGAGCGACAGCGACCAGCCGCGCAGCGCCAGCAGATGCGTGAGATAGACGCCCTGTCCGTAGAAGCCGAAACCCCAGGCGAGCGTGGCGACGACGAAGCAGACCGCGACCATGCGCCAGCCGCGATAGGCGCGGGAATGTTCGTCGCTCACGCCGTCGTCTCCGCGCTCGATCAGTCCTTGTCGACGGACAGCTTCTGGAAGCCCGTCATCATCGTAGGCTTCTTCGCCGACAGGATGCGGGAATTTATGCCGCCCCACGAAATCTCGCCCGACAGCCGCCCCCATTCGATCTTCGGGCAGCGGTTCATCACCACCTGCACGCCTTTCGCCTCGGCGCGCGCAGCCGCGGCGTCGTTGCGCACGGATAGCTGCATCCAGATTGTCTTCGGCAGGGCGGAGAGAGCCAGGGCCTCGTCCACGACCTTGCCCGCCGCCTCCGAATTGCGGAACACGTCGACCATGTCGACCGCTTCAGGCAGATCGGCGAGCGAGGCGTGGACGCGCCGGCCCAGGATCTCCTTGCCCGCGAGGCCCGGATTGATCGGGAAAACGCGATACCCTCGCGCGAGAAGATATTTGAGCACGATGTAGGACGTGCGCGCCTCGTTGGCCGAGGCGCCGACCAGCGCGATCGTCTTCGTCGTGCGCAGGATCGAGCGGATGTAGGCGTCGGAATAGCTGTCGTGATTCATGGCGGGCTCAACCGCCGCGCTGGATCGTCGACACGATCCGCCAGCGGCCCTTGTCCTTGCCGAAGCAGATGGCGCCGGGCGTCAGTTCGTCGAGCCCGAGCGCATCGGTGTAGCCGATGCCGCCGTCGGTCATGGCGATGGCGTTCCAGCCCGACGGCACATTGCCGGTGAGGTCCGTGACCAGCGGCGCGATATCGCCGGGATCGAGCTGCGAGATCGCTTCGGCGCCCTGCGCGGGCTTGGCGCGCAGGGGAATGGCGACGGAAGCCATGCGAAGATTTTCCGGCTCGACGCCCGCGGCCTTGGCGGCGGCGGCGGCCCTGGCGCGGTCGAGGCGCGGCAGCGCCGGCGCGCAGACCTCGCCCTTGGGCGTCGGGGTTGGCGCCGGGCCCGCCCGCGACGAGATTGGCGGCGAGGATCGCGAACATCGTGTCGTTCTGCGCGGCTTCCGGCGTCTCGGGCGACGGCTTGCCCTCGCAGCACATGGCGAGCCGCAGGCGGTCGATCGGCTTGGCGGTCTTCGCGCCCACGGCCTTGGCCTTGCCCGGCGCGCAGGCCTTCAGCGGATTGGCGGGACAATCGAGCGCGACGAACTTCTCCGAGAGCAGCGCGGCCAGCGCGGCCGCATCCTTGGCGTCGACCGCCGCGCGCGTCTCGTTCAGCACGGCGACGAGGCCGGCGTCGCTTTCGGCCGTGCGGTCGTAGGTCGCGGCCACCGGCTTGTAGGGCTTGGCGGTTTGGGCAAGGGCCGCGGCCGGGAAGAGAAAGCCGAGAAGCACGACGAGCGCCGCAATCCAGCCGTCATGGCCGGGCTTGTCCCGGCCATCCACGCCAAGCCGATGCGAAATGGCGGCAAAATATCTCAAAGAGCTTCCTTCCGGCGATCCTCGGCGCGAAACGGCGTGGATGGCCGGGACAAGCCCGGCCATGACGGCATTTCTCATCTGTCTTCCCAGCTCGGCGCGCGCTTTTGCACGAAGGCGGAAATGCCCTCGTCGGCGTCGCGCGCGAGCAGATTTTCGACCATGACGCGGCTCGCGTAATCATAGGCGTCGGCGAGCTTCATCTCCGCCTGCTCGTAGAAGGCGCGCTTGCCGATCTTCACCGTGAGCGCGGATTTCGCGGCGATCCGGCCGGCCAGATCGAGCGCGGCCGCCAGCGCCTCGCCGCCCGGAACCACGCGATTGACGAGGCCGAAGCGCGCGGCCTCGTCGGCGGCGAACATGTCGCCCGACAGCAGCATCTCCATCGCGTGCTTGCGGCTCAGGTTGCGCGACAGCGCGACCATCGGCGTCGAGCAGAACAGGCCGATGTTGACGCCGGGCGTGCAGAATTGCGCCTTGTCGCCGGCGATGGCGAGATCGCAGGAGGCGACCAACTGGCACCCGGCCGCCGACGCTATGCCTTCGACCGCCGCGATGACCGGCTGGGGCAGGGCGACAACCTGTTGCATCATCGCGGCGCAGCGCGACAGCGTCTCCTCGAAGAAGGCGCGGCCCCTGTCGGCGCCGGCGCGCGCGGCGGTGATTTCCTTCAGGTCATGGCCGGAGGAAAAGGCCGGCCCCTCCGCCGCCAGCACGACGGCGCGCACGCCTGGGTCGGCGGCGATCCCGGCGAAAGCAGCGCTGAGCGCGTCCAGCATGGCGATCGACAGGGCGTTGCGCGCCTGCGGCCGCGCGAGCGTCAGGGTCAGGACGCCGTCGGCGCGAAGCTCGCGGCGCAGGAGTGTGGCGTCGGTCGGGGCGGGGCGCGAAGCGGTCTGCATGGCGCGCACAATCCTTCGCTTTCGCGGCGCAGGCAAGGCGCGTTAAGCCACCAGGGCGCGTTCCGCGATCCGCCATGCCGCCATCCCGCCGGCGATGTGGCGGGCCGAGGTCAGGCCGGCCTCCTGCGCGGCCTGCACCGCCATTGCGGAGCGTTCCCCATAGGCGCAGTAGAACAGAAGGCGCCTGCCCGCGCCTGTCTGCTGCAACAGGCCGCCCCGGCGCAGATGTTCCGCAAGGCCGGGATAGGGCAGGTGGACGGAGCCCTCGATCTCGCCGCGCCGCTCGCGTTCGCATGTCTCGCGCAAGTCGATGAAGACCACGTCCGGCCGCCCCAGCAGCGCCATGGCCTCGGCGGCCGAAACCGTCCATCCGTTGCGCGCCACCTCGTCCTGCGCCAATCCCACGCGCATGTTGGCGGGGATCGCGACGTCCATCATCTTGGGATTGGGCAGGTGCAGACCGGCCATCAGCGCCGCATAATCGTCGGCCGATTTCACCTGCAGGCGCGGATTGAAGGCTCGCTCCTCCGCGATCGTGCTGACCGTGTCGCCCTTGTAGTCGTGCGCCGGATAGACCAGCGTCGCGTCGGGCAGGCGCAGCAGGCGGTTGAAGATCGAATCGTATTGCGCCCGCGCGTCGCCGTTCTGGAAGTCGGTGCGGCCCGTGCCGCGAATCAGCAGCGTGTCGCCGGTGAAGACGCGGTCGGGCAGGGCGAACGAATAGGAATCGTCCGTGTGGCCGGGGGTATAGATGACGTCGAGTTCGACGCCTTCGATCGTCAGCTTTTCGCCGTCGGACACCCGCATCGACACGACGTCGGCCTTGGTCTGCTCGCCCATGACGGTGATGCAGTGGGTGCGGTCGCGCAGGGCGCCGACGCCGGTGATGTGGTCGGCGTGCATGTGCGTGTCCACCGCCTTGACCAGCCGCAGATCGAGCTCACGCAGGAGCTGGATGTAGCGGTCGACCTTCTCCAGCACGGGATCGACGATCAGCGCCTCGCCGCCGCGCCGGGACGCCAGCAGGTAGGAATAGGTGGACGACACGCTGTCGAAGAGCTGTCGAAAGATCATCGCCGGACCTCCGCGCGCAAGACCGCCGTCCCGTTCCGCTCAAATGCAGGCTGATCTAATGCGGCTGCGGCACGATCCGGATATAGGGCTTCGGCGCGCGCCAGCCGCGCGGGAACAGCTTTTTTGCTTCCGCGTCCGATACCGAGCCCGAGATGATGACGTCTTCGCCGGGCTTCCAGTTGGCCGGCGTCGAGACCTTGTGTTTCGCCGAGAGCTGCAGCGCATCGATGACGCGCAGAACTTCATCGAAGTTGCGACCGGCGCTCATGGGGTAGACGAGGATCAGCTTGATCTGCTTGTCCGGCCCGATGACGAAGACGTTGCGCACTGTCTGGTTGTCGGCGGGCGTGCGCCTGGCGGCGTCCCCGGTCACGTTCGCCGGCAACATGCCGTAGAGCCTGGACACCTTGAAGTCGCTGTCGCCGATCATCGGGTAGTTGGGCGCAAAGCCCTGCGTTTCCCTGATGTCCTGCGCCCAGCGGCCGTGGTCGCCGACGGGATCGACGGACAGGCCGATGATCTTCACGTCGCGCCGGTCGAATTCCGGCTTGATCTTCGCCATGTAGCCGAGCTCGGTCGTGCAGACCGGCGTGAAATCCTTGGGGTGCGAGAACAGCACGGCCCAATGGTCGCCGATCCAGTCGTGGAAGCGGATGCGTCCTTGCGTCGTCTCGGCCTCGAAATCCGGCGCCGTGCCGCCGATCTGAAGTGTCATTTGATATCTCCGTGTCCAACGCCCCTTCGCAGCCGCTCGTCACACGCGAGTTCAGTTAGCGCGCCCGCAGCGTCAGGCGAGAGCAGGCATGGTCCGGACGCGCCGCTTCCGCAGCGGCGGTCGCCACGCTAAAGAAGCCGCGCGCAAATTCCTGCGCCGGACGCCGGAGAATCATGTCGAGCAGCGCCAGTTCCCCGCATCTTTCGGCGCGTTTCCTCGTCCTGCTCGCCGGCTTCCTCGCCTTTGGCGCCGTCCTCTACCTCGGCCTGTCGAGCGCCAACGCCGTCGTCATCGCCTTTGTCGTGCTCGGCTGGATCGTTTCGCTGTGCCTGCACAAATCGGCGCACGCGCTCGTCGCCTTCATCGGCGGCGACAGGTCGGTCGAGACGCGCGGCTATCTCTCGCTCGACCCGATGGCCTATGCCCAGCCGATGCTGACCTTCGGCCTGCCGGTCCTGTTCGTGCTGCTCGGCGGCATCGGCCTGCCGGGCGGGGCGGTCTATATCGAGCGCCTGGCGCTGCGCAGCCGCTGGTGGGACAGTTTCGTGTCGGCCGCCGGCCCGCTGGCGAATGCGGCCTTCCTGCTGGCGATCGCCATTCCCTTCTGGCTGGACTGGCCGATGAAGGGCGGGGGCGGCGGCTTCTGGTTCGCGCTCGCCTTCCTCGGCTATCTCCAGGCCACCGCGCTCGCCCTCAACCTGCTGCCCATTCCCGGCTTCGACGGCTTTGGAATCATCCGGCCGCATCTGCCGCACGACATGCAGGCGCAGGCCGACCGTTTCGCGGCCATCTCGGGCCTGCTGCTTCTGGCGCTCGTGTTCATCCCGCAATTCGGGGCGGCGATCCGCAACGCCAGCCTGACGCTGACCGACCTTGCCGGCGTCGACCGCTATTTCATCGCCAAGGGCTATGCCATGTTCCGGCTATTTCGCTGAGAAACGAGATCAGAATACCAGCATAACTAATTGTAAAAGCGTGTAAATTAATTCGGAACGGTCGCCGTCACCTGGAGCTGCCCATTGGCGATGGACGCTTCGTAATTCACATCGCGCACGGATATGCCCCAGGCAGTCATGAACACCATGCGCGCCCGGCAAGAGGCCTTGTTGGTCTTCGGGTCGAATTCGACCGTGGCCGGCGTTCTCCAGCGTGAAGCGTCCGGCCTTCCAGGCGTCTTCCATCTCCTGAACCGCCGCCCTGGCGGCGACCTCCAGCTGCTTCTCGTCCTTCTGGTCGAGATTGCGCTCCTTCAGGATTCGGTCGAGCGCGGGAATGCTGCCGCGCTTCAGAAGCTCCTTGGAGACCTCGTTGGGATATTGCGCGCGCACGGCCTCGATCGCGCGCTCCTTGACGATCTCGTTGTCGCAGGCGGCCTCGCCGCCGCAGCCGGCCAGCGTCGCCGCCAGCGCGACGCCGAGCCCGGCAAGCGCCAGACGGCCGAACGTGCGGCGGCCAAGCGAGGCGCGAGCAAGAATCGACATGGCTCGAATGCAACTCCCCGGAACGAGCAAGCGCTCAGGATTTAGCCGCCGCGCGCGCGCTCGGCAATCGCATGGCTCGCGCGCGCGCCAAACGATGGACATTCGCGACTGTTCACATATCACTGGCGGCGACGTTTTCGCCCACAAGGACGCCCGATGACCGCGCCGCACAAGCACCTTGGCCCCGACGAACTCACCGTCTTGCTGCGCAAGGAGTTCCCGCAGACCTTCGCCTTCGACGGCGCCATGCTGATCGAGGAGGCCGTGCCGATGCGCGCCCGCCTGCGCCTGCCGTTCCACGAGCGCCACCTGCGCCCGGGCGGCACGATCGCCGGCCCGGCCATGTTCGGCCTGGCCGATTGCGCGCTCTACATCGCCGTGCTGGCGACCATCGGCTGGGCGCCGATGGCCGTGACGACCAACCTCACCATCAACTTCATGTCCAAGCCGCAGCCCGGCGACATCGTCGGCGACTGCAAGCTGCTCAAGCTCGGCAAGAAGCTGGCGGTGGGCGAGGTCTACATCCATTCCGCCGGCCGCGACGACGCCGTGGCCCATGCGGTAGGGACCTATTCGATCCCGCCGAGATGAGCGGTATCGAATTACCGCATACGATTATTCGTATATTTTTGTAGGGCGCTGCCCGAAAGACGTTGACGCGATCCCCGCGCGTCCGTATAAGCCCGCCATCCGGACCGGCGCCGCTCGCGCCGGTTCGTTCCGTTTCGCGGCGATCACAAGGAATTCACCGCATGTTTGGCAAGACCTATTCGGCCAAGCCCGCCGATATCGAAAAGAAGTGGCTGCTGATCGACGCCAAGGGGCTCGTCGTCGGCCGCCTCGCCTCGCTGATCGCGATGCGTCTGCGCGGCAAGCACAAGGCGACCTTCACGCCGCACATGGACGACGGCGACAACGTCATCGTCATCAACGCCGACAAGGTGGTCCTGACCGGCCGCAAGCGCGACCAGAAGGTCTATTACCATCACACCGGCTATCCCGGCGGCATCAAGGAGCGCACGGCCAAGTTCATCCTGGACGGCCGCTTCCCGGAGCGCGTGCTCGAGAAGGCCGTGGAGCGCATGCTTCCGCGCGGTCCGCTCGGCCGCAAGCAGCTCGGCAACCTGCGCGTCTACAAGGGCGCGGAGCACCCGCACGCCGCCCAGAACCCTGTGACGGTCGACATCGCCGCCATGAATTCCAAGAACGCCCGGAGCGCCTGATATGGCCGAGACGCTTTCCTCCCTGTCCGATCTCAAGACGCCCGGCGTCCAGCCCGAGGCCCCCGTCTACGAGAAGAAGGTCGACAAGCTCGGCCGCGCCTACGCCACCGGCAAGCGCAAGGACGCCGTCGCCCGCGTGTGGATCAAGCCGGGCTCCGGCAAGACCGTCGTCAACGGCCGCGATCTCGACGTGTATTTCGCCCGTCCGGTGCTGCGCATGATCATCCAGCAGCCGCTGGTCGTCGCCAACCGCGTCGGCCAGTACGACCTCATGGTCTCGGTCGCCGGCGGCGGCCTGTCGGGCCAGGCGGGCGCGGTGCGCCACGGCCTGTCCAAGGCGCTGACCAATTTCGAGCCGGAGCTCCGCTCCGCGCTGAAGAAGGAAGGCTTCCTCACCCGCGACAGCCGCGTGGTCGAGCGCAAGAAGTACGGCAAGCGCAAGGCTCGTCGCTCCTTCCAGTTCTCGAAGCGCTGAGTTTTCGCGCCCCGCGCTCGCGCGGGGGCGCAACACGATATCGGGGGCGGCCTTCGGGTCGCCCTTTTTCTTTTGCGGGAACGAAGACGGCGGCACATCGCGCCGCTGAAAAAAGATTTGATGGTTGTCAAAATATTGAGCAGCTCGCAGACGCGGCGGCGCTATCGAAAGTCCGCAATGGCGGCGATCCGGGCAACGCCTTCCAATTTCACATAAAAAACCTCTCGTTCAAAATGCCGAACATCTCCCGCTCGGATCCGCCGCGCCCGTCCGGCGGAGGCGCCGCAGCGTCGGATTCTCGGTGGTTAATTTTGGAAACAACCGCTTGGGCCGAGTGTTTACTTTTCCTCAGCGCGTCGCGTGTACTCTCAGCAAATCGAAATACTTGCGAACGAGGGTGCGCAAATGACGACAAGGTTTTCGCTCTTCCTGAAAGACGAGAGTGGCGCGACGGCGATCGAGTACAGCCTGATCGCCGCGCTCATCGGCGTCGCGGTGATCGCGGCGGTGAAGAGTCTCGGCCTGACCCTCTCGGCCCGCTTCAGCAAGATCACCGCGAACCTGACGTAAGCCACGGCAGCCCGCGTCGCCGCTGCGTCGGCGCGCAGCGAGGGGCGCGACAACCGCGAAGGGAATGCCTGGCGGGCGCTGTTGACCGGCGCCCGCGACAGGCGTGCGCGATCCGTCTATAAGGCCCCGAACCAATCCGCGCGTTCAGGGCGTTACATGACCGCAAGAATCTTCATCGATGGCGAGGCCGGCACCACCGGCCTCGAAATCCGGGAAAAGCTCGGGCCGCACAAGGGCGTCGAACTCGTCTCCATCGATCCCGAGCGGCGCAAGGACGCCGGCGCGAAGACCGAGCTTCTGGCTTCGGTCGACCTCGCCATTCTCTGCCTGCCGGACGAGGCCTCGCGCGAGACGGCGGCCATCGTCGAAAGCCTCGGCGCCGACGGCCCGCGTCTGCTCGACGCCTCGACCGCGCATCGCGTGGCCGACGGCTGGACCTACGGCTTTCCCGAACTGGCGGCCGGGCAGGGCGAGGCGATCAAGCGCGCCCGCAAGGTGTCCAACCCCGGCTGCTACGCCACCGGCGCGATCGCGCTGCTGCGGCCGCTGGTCGACGCCGGCCTGATTCCGGCCGACTGGCCGCTGACCGTCAACGCCGTCTCGGGCTATTCCGGCGGCGGGCGGCAGATGATCGAGGCCTACGAGACGCACAAGGCCCCGCTGTTCGAGACCTACGGGCTCGGACTCGAGCACAAGCACGTTCCGGAAATCGTGAAATGGTCCGGGCTGAAGGCGCGGCCGCTGTTCGTGCCCTCGGTCGGCAATTTCCGGCAGGGCATGCTGGTCAACGCGCCGCTGCAGCTCGACGCGCTGCCCGGCAAGCCGAAGGCCGCCGATCTCGAGGCCGCGCTGTCGAAGCATTACGCCGGCCAGCGCTATGTGCGCGTCGTGCGCCCGGACGCCTCCGGCCGGCTCGACGCGCTGGCGCTCAACGGCACCAACGATCTGGAGCTGATGGTCTACGCCAATGAAAACCGGCGGCAGGCCGTGCTGATCGCGCGCCTCGACAATCTCGGCAAGGGCGCATCCGGCGCCGCGGTGCAGAACGTCGAGCTGATGCTGGGGCTGTGAGAGAATGTCATGCCCGCAAATGCGGGCATCCAGTCCATCAGACGCGCGATTGCGCTGGATCCCCGCTTTCGCGGGGATGACGGCGCGGTCTAATCCTTCTCCCACGCCACCACGCGGCAAGCCTGCTCGCCGAGCTTGTCGATGCCGAGGCTCATCGTGTCGCCGGCCTTCAGGAACACCGGCGGCTTCTTGCCGGCGCCGACGCCGGGCGGCGTGCCGGTGACGATCACGTCGCCGACATCCAGCGTCATGAAATGCGAGATGTAGGAGACGATCTTCTTCACGTCGAAGATCATCGTCCTGGTCGAGCCCGTCTGCATCCGCGCGCCGTTGACGTCGAGCCACATGCCGAGCGCCTGCACGTCGCCGATTTCATCGGGCGTCACCAGCCACGGCCCGAGCGGGCCGAAGGTCGGCGCGCTCTTGCCCTTCATCCAGTTGCCGCCGCGCTCCAACTGGTATTCGCGCTCGGACACGTCGTTGGCGAGGCAGAAGCCCGCGATGTGATCCATCGCCTCGTCCTCGCCGATGTAGGAGGCGCGCTTGCCGATGACGATGCCGAGCTCGACCTCCCAGTCCGTCTTCTTCGACCCCTTGGGGATCATCGACGTCGTCGTTGGGGCCGACGATGCAGTTCGGCGCCTTGTTGAACAGGATCGGCTCGCTGGGGATCGGCATGTTGGATTCGGCCGCGTGGTCCGCATAGTTCAGGCCGACGGCGATGAAATTGCCGGGCTGGCCGACGCAGGCGCCGATGCGCGGCGAGCCGGACACGGCCTTCAGCTCGTCCTTCTTCAGCGCCTTGGCGACCTTCTTGATGTGCTTGTGCGCGAGGTCGTCGCCCGCCCAGTCGGACACGATGTCCGAGCAGTCGCGCAGCTTGCCCTTGGCGTCGATCACGCCGGGCTTTTCTTTTCCGGCCTTGCCGTAACGGACGAGTTTCATCGGGCGCCTGCTCCAGTTTGCGCTATTGCGCTGACATGCTTGTGTGACGATCATGCGACGTCGCTTTGTCATGAGCAAGCGCGCCGCACAATCGAGAGAAGAACATTGACGATCCGGTCCGTCCTCATGACCGCCGCGCTTCTCGCGCTCGGTTTCCAGCCCGTCTGGGCGGCCGAGCCGTTCGAGGGCGCCTGGGCGCGCTCCCGCAAGGAATGCCGGGACAGGGAGGGGCCGAGCTCCGGCGTTCTCATCAATCTCGCCGGCCGCGAAAACGGCAAGGCGGCGCCGCTCTTCGACCAGTACGAGCATCATTGCCGCATCGAAAAGGTCGACCGCTCCGGCGCAGGCGCAAGACTGTCGCTGCTTTGCTACGAGTTCTGGGAGGATTACACGGCGAACAGGAACGGGCGACGCGAGACCGCGACGCTGGCGCCGATCGACGGGAATCGGCTTGAAGATCGACGGCAAGACCTACGTGCGCTGCCGCGACTGACGCTTGGCTGGTCGGGGCGCGGAAGGCGCTGCGCGCTCGCCCGGCGCGGGCCGCGTGCAATCCGAAACGCAGGCGTCCCAGCGCATGGCGTCCGCCTCGGCCTTCGCCCAGTCGCGAAAGGCGCGCACCGCCGGCCGGTCCTGAAGACGTTTCGGATAGACGACGCAATAGGCGCGGCCGGACGGCATCTTCAGGTCGAACGGCATGACCAGCCGCCCCGTGCGCAATTCGTCATAGGCCAGCACGTCCGAGGCGAGCAGCACGCCCGCGCCCTCGACCGTGGCGTCGAGCGCGTGGTCGGCGCTGGAGAACCGCAGGCCGCGCGAGGCGTCCACATCCGCCACGCCGGCGCGCGCGAACCATTCGGCCCAGCCGATGGTCTTCGTCCATGTCGCCAGGGAATTGTCGTGGATCAGCGGCGCGGCGCGCAGCGCTTCCGGCGTCTCGAAGGCGCCGAGCCGTTCGATCAGCCGGGGGCTGCACACCGGCATGTAGGACGCCTCGAACATGCGCTCGTACACGAGGTCCGGCTGGGCGACGAAATCATTGGCGAGGTTGCGCAGCGCCACGTGCACGCCGTCGGTACGAAAATTGGCGAGCGCGCCGGTCGACGCGATGCGCGTGTCGATCTCGGGATGCGCGGCGGCGAAGCGGTAGAGCCGCGGGGCCAGCCATTTCGCGGTGAAGCCGGGCAGGGCGCTGACGACGAGCATGCGGTCGCGGTCGGCTTCGCCCAGCGCATCGACCGCTTCGCGCATGTGCAGGAAGGCGGTGCGCAAACCCGGATAGAGGCGCGCGCCGGCGCCGGTCAGCGCGATCGAGCGCACGCCGCGCTCGAACAGTTCGAGGCCGAGCAGGGCCTCCAGCCCGCGGATCTGGTGGCTGAGCGCGCCGGCGGTGACGTTCAGCTCCTCCGCCGCCTTCGCCATGCTGAGGTGGCGGGCGGCGGCCTCGAAGGCGCGCAGGGCGTTGAGCGGGGGCAGCGGTCTGTTCACGAGAAAATCTCAACCGTCGACTGAAACATCATCCTTTGTCACGAGGCATGATAGCGCCCATCTTGCCTGCCGAAAGCGCCGATCGCGAAAAAATCTCGCGCATCCGGCCAAGTCAGGAGGCCGTCATGGCTTACGTATGCGACGCCGACCAGATCGTTCTTGCAAAGCCGGCCGCCCCGCAGCGGGCGGGCGCGCTCGCAACGCTCGTCGCGCTGCCGCGCCGCGCGGTGGAATGGATTTCCGCATGGAATGAAGTGGCGGACGAAGCCGCCGTCGCCCGCGACGTCTATGGTCCGTGCGCGGGAAAGCTGACGGACGGGCTCGAGCGCGAAATGATGCGCCGGCTGCTGAAGACAGGCTGGAACTGACGAGGAGGCGCGACGGCAAGACCGTCGCGCCTATGTTCTAACGGCAACGCCTGATCTTCTTGATGACCAGCCGGTGACGGAAATATTTCCGCACGATGATCGTGCGGCAGCGCGGCCCGCCGACCCAGACGCGCACGCCATGCCGGCGATGGCGCCAGCCGCGACGGTCGCCGCGCACATAGACGCCGGCGCGCGCGCCGCGATCGCCACGCCGCAACGAGCGGTCCCGGTCGCCGCCGCGATCGATGTCGACACGCCCGCGCGCGCCGCCGCGCATCTCGCCGCGTTCGCTCGCTTCGCCGCGCTCGCGCATCCCGCCGCCTTCGCGCATTCCTCCGCCGCCGCGCTCTTGCGATTGCGCGCCGCGCTCCTGCGATTGCGCGCCGCGATTCACGTCGCCGCCGCCGCTACGCGAACCGCCGCCGCCGGGCGCGGACGGCCGGGCGCCGCCGCTGGATTCGCCGCCGCCGCCTTGCTGTTGCATGGCCTGGGCCAGTTGCAGGGGCGTCGCTTGCGCGACCGGCAGGCAGACGGACGAGATCAGCAGCGCAGCCGCTGCCGCCAGGGATTTCGATGTCATGGGGGACAGTCTCCTCAAGTGACGGAGCCACAAGCTCCGGCTGCCCGGGAGGAGAACCGGGCGGCGCCTCGATGGTTCCGGCGCGGACTTGGCCCGCGCCGGGCGCGACGTTCAGCAGCGGATTTTCACGTATTCGCCGGGGGCGTCGCCGAGCGTGGGCAGCTTGCCGCCGCCGGGCTCGCGCGCAGGGACCATTTCGGGCGCATTCGCCTTCATCCATTCGAGCCAGTCCGGCCACCAGGAACCGGGCGTCTCCTTGGCGGCCTTCACCCAGTCCTCGAACGCGCCTTCCGGCTTGGCGCCGGTCCAGTACTGGTACTTCGGCTTGTAGGGCGGGTTGACGACGCCCGCGATATGGCCCGAGCCCGCCATCACGTAGCGCACAGGGCCGCCGAACAGCTTGGCGCCGTTGAAGGCAGAGCGCGCCGGCGCGATGTGGTCCTCGCGCGCGGCGAGGTCGTAGATCGGGATCGTCACCTTGCCCATGTCGAGCTTCACGCCGTCGACCACCATCTCGCCCTTGGCGAGGCTGTTCTTGAGGTAGCACTCGCGCAGGTAGAAGGAGTGGTTGGCCTGCGTCATGCGCGTGGAATCCGAATTCCACGTCAGGAGGTCGAAGGCCATCGGCGCCTGGCCCTTGATGTAATTGTTCACGACATAGGACCAGATGAGATCGGTCGGCCTGAGCATGTTGAAGGCGTTGGCCATGCGCGAGCCGTCGAGGAACCCCGTCTGCGCCATGTCCGCCTCGACGTTGCGGATCGTGTTGGCGTCGGTGAACACCTTGAGTTCGCCGGGATCGGTGAAATCGACCTGCGTCGTGAACAGCGTCGTCGAGGCGATGCGGTCGTCGCCGATCGCCGCCATATAGGCGAGCGTCACCGCCATCAGCGTGCCGCCGACGCAATAGCCGATGGTCGAGACCTGCCGCTCGCCGGTGATCGTCTTCACCGCCTCGAGAGCTTCGAAAATGCCTTCGCGCATATAGGCGTCGAAGCCCTTGTCGCGGTGGCGTCCGTCCGGATTGACCCAGGAGACCACGAACACCGTCAGCCCCTGGTCGACGCACCACTTGATGAAGCTCTTCTCGGGGTTGAGATCGAGAATGTAGAACTTGTTGATCCACGGCGGCACGATCAGCAGCGGCCGCTTGTAGACCTTCTCCGTCGCCGGCGCGTACTGGATCAGTTCGATCAGGTCGTTGCGCCACACCACCTTGCCGGGCGAGATCGCCATGTTCTCGCCGAGCTTGAACTTGGTGGAATCCGACTGGCGCAGGCGCAGCGTCCCGCGCCCCGCCTCGATGTCCTCGGCCAGCATGTTCAGGCCCCGCACGAGATTCTCGCCTTCTTCCTTGAAGGTCGTGCGCAGCAGTTCGGGATTGGTGCCGACGAAATTCGACGGCGAGAGCGCGCTCGCCAGTTGCCGCACGTAGAAGCCGGCCTTGGCGCGGCTGAGCGTGTCCAGTTCCTCGTCGCGCGCCACCATGTCGTTCGCCCAGTCGACGGTGAGCGAATAGGCCTGCCGCAGGAAATCGAAGATCGGGCTCTCGCGCCATTGCGGATCGGCGAAACGCTTGTCCCGCTGGTCGTAGGGCACGACGGGCTCGACATGCTCGCCCACCATGCGGCGCAGCGTATTGCCCCAGAGGTCGATGAACTTGGCGGAAATCGCCGTCTGCGCCTCGATCGTGCGCGCGGGATCCTTCAGCCAATATTCCGCGACCTTGCCGAGCGAGCGCACGGCGTCGACGATCTCGTTCGTCGCATTGTGGGGATTTGCGCCCGCCTCCAGCGGCCGCATGTAGGCCGCCATCACGCGCGAGCCTTCGGTCATCATGCGCGAGACGTTCTGCGCGAGCTTCTCGAAATTCGGAATGGTCGCCGCGACCGGCTCGCCCTCGTGCGCATGCGACGTTTCCACGCGCGGCGTCGCAGACGGCGCGGCGGCTTTCGGCGCGGGCTTGGGCATGGCGGCGGTCAGCGCCTCCACCACTTCCGCATGGGCGGCTGCTTCCGGCGTCATTTCCGCGTCTTCGAGCTGGGCCTCGGGCGTTTCCTTGGCCTTGGCGCTTCTCTTGGGCGCGGCGGCCTTCCGTGCGGTCGCCGCACGCGATCCGCGCGCCTTCTTGGCCGCACCGTGCGAGCCAGAAGCCTCAGCCATCTAAACCTCCCGGAATCAATCCTCTGCCGGCGGCGCCGGCCCGTTTCGGACACAATAGCGGTTTATTCACCGTATTGGCCAATGATCAAAACGATGTAGAACGACATTCCGAAGACGGAAGGGCATGAACGACGAGACGACGATCGACAGCGAAAAAATTGCGGACCGCAGGCGCGGCCGCGATTGCGTTCGCGCTCGTCTGCGGCTCCGCCTTCGCGCAGGATGCGAAGATCGGCGAAGACCCGGTTTCGGTGATGATGAAGTGGAAGCCGGCGGCGCGCGAAAAGGAAATGCCCGATTTCGTGCGCAAGAGCCGGCCGACCGAGGACAGGCTCGGTTTCACGCCGCTGACCGGCGATAACGCCGACCGTCCCAAGCGCAAGTCGCAGGCGGAAATCGAGGCTGAAATCAAGCGGTTCGATTCGGCCGCCGCCGCCGCGCGCGCCCGCGCCGCCCGAGCTTTCGGCGCCGCTAGACCCGCCGCGCGTCCTCCGGCGAAGCGCGCAGCGGCGGAATAGCCGGGTCCAGGATTCTCCCGGGAGCATCCCCGAAAGCTGCGTTTTTCCGTTCAAAACGCCGCCAATTCGCACTAAAAGCAGTTCGCGCCGTCGACCGGCGCAAGGAAAAGAGAGCCATCCAATGTCGGACTTCTATCGCGTCAAGCGCTTGCCGCCCTACGTCTTCGAGCAGGTCAACCGGCTCAAGGCTCAGGCTCGCAACGCCGGGGCCGACATCATCGATCTGGGCATGGGCAATCCCGATCTGCCCGCGCCGAAACATGTCGTCGACAAGCTGGTGGAGACCGCCGGCAAGCCGCGCACCGACCGCTATTCCGCCTCCAAGGGCATCGCCGGCCTGCGCCGCGCCCAGGCCGCCTATTACGCGCGCCGCTTCGGCGTGAAGCTCAATCCCGACACGCAGGTCGTCGCCACGCTCGGCTCGAAGGAAGGCTTCGCCAACATGGCGCAGGCGATCACGGCGCCGGGCGATGTCGTGCTCGTGCCGAACCCGTCCTATCCGATCCACGCCTTCGGCTTCCTGATGGCCGGCGGCGTCATCCGCTCCGTGCCGGCCGAACCGACGCCCGACTACTTCCCGGCGCTCGAGCGCGCGATCATGCATTCGATCCCCAAGCCGATCGCGGTCGTCGTCTGCTATCCGTCCAACCCGACGGCGATGGTCGCCTCGCTCGACTTCTATACGGACCTCGTCGCCTTCGCGAAGAAGCACGACATCTTCATCCTGTCGGATCTCGCCTACGCCGAGGTCTATTTCGACGGCAACCCGCCGCCTTCCGTGCTGCAGGTGCCGGGCGCGATGGACGTGACCGTGGAATTCACGTCGATGTCGAAGACCTATTCCATGGCCGGCTGGCGCATGGGCTTCGCGGTCGGCAACGAGCGGCTGCTCGCCGCCCTCGGCCGCGTGAAATCCTATCTCGACTACGGCGCCTTCACGCCGATCCAGGTCGCTGCGGCCGCCGCGCTCAACGGCCCGGACGATTGCATCGCCGAGATGCGCTCGACCTACAAGAAGCGCCGCGACGTGATGGTCGAGAGCCTGGCGCAGGCCGGCTGGCAAATTCCCGCGCCTGCCGCCTCCATGTTCGCCTGGGTGCCGATCCCCGAACAGTTCAAGGCGCTCGGCTCGCTGGAATTCGCGAAATTGCTGATCGAGAAGGCCGATGTCGCGGTCTCTCCCGGCATCGGCTTCGGCGAGCACGGCGACGATTACGTGCGCCTCGCGCTGGTCGAAAACGAGCAGCGCATCCGTCAGGCCGCGCGCAACCTGCGCAAGTTCTTCGAGAACGCCGACCGGCTGCACAATGTCGTGCCGATGGCCACGGGCTTGCAGGCGGCCGGCTGAACCTCCCGCCGGTCGAATTCGGCGGCGATCATCGACGCGCGATCGGCTCCCCGGTCGCGCGTATTGCTTCCTAGCAAGTGGAGCCGCAGCCCGGATAAACAGGCCTGGTGGGCTCGCCGCGCGAGATCGGCGGCCTGGTCAATGTCTTGCCGCGCACGAGATTGTCGCGCGCCGCGGGCAGGTCGAAGTTCGGCGTTTCGCCGCCGAGCCGGTCGATGCCGATATCGAAGCGCGTGGCGTCCGAATTCGTCGGTTGCTTTTTCACGCCGCCGCGCTGCGCGGAATTGCTGGTCACGCGCGCCGTGATCTGCGCCAGCAGGTTGGGATCGACGCGGACGGGCGGCGAGGGCGGCGTGTTGAAGTCGGTGACGACGGTCTCGAAGCCCGAGCGCAGGAGTTGCACCGCGCCGCCGCCGTTCGTGACGCTGACGACGCCGTAGTGATGGATCACATGCAGGCGCCCGTTCTCGTCGTACGCCGCGGACGCGACGCCGCCGCGCACGCCGATGGTCGCGGCCGGCGTCTTGATCGTCGATCCATTGCCGTGGCTGACCTTGCCGCCGACGAAGCGCAGCGCGCCGCGCGTCATCGACGTCGTCATCTCGCCGGCGCCGGAGGAGGGATCGAACACGAACTTGTCGATCGTCACGTCCGAATTGCGGCCGATGTTGAGCGCCGAGGAATCCTTGAAGGCGATCTGCGCCGAGCCATTCGCATTCGTGCGGATGCGCTCGCGCTGCACGACGCTCCCGCCGACGGAAAGATTGCGCGCCGCGCTGCCGGGCGGTTGCCCGGTCGCGTCCTGATTGGCGGCGCCGACGCTGCCGACATTCTGCGCATGCGCCGCGCCGCCGGCCGAAGCCAGCAGCGCTGCGAGTAGAAGCGGGCGGAAATTCATGGCCGTCCCCCTTGAAAGCATATCCCGCAAAAGTTGCAGACTTTTGCGACAAGGATATGCGACGAAAACAACAAGATAGAGCGCGTCATGCGATTCCGTGGCGGCATGACGCGCTCTAGAAGCGCAGCGTCGGGCCGATCAGGCCGGACCAGGCGCTGGCGCGATAATTGGGCAGGTTCGAATTGTTGCGCATGTACTGAACCATCGCGGCGACGCCGAACATTCTTGTGATCGGCATGTCGAACTGCGAGCCGACGCGCCACTGGCGATCGACGCGCGTGACGAAGGGATCGACGAAGACGTCGGGCGCATCGAAGCGCGTCTCGAGGTAACGCACGAAGGGCGTGGCCGACCAGCGCCAGCCGATCGTTTCCGAGGGCGGGTCGAACTCGTAGCGCGCCGCGCCTTCGAGGCCGAAGCGGCGCGAACTCAGCGCGCTGGTCAGCGACGCGTTGCGGCCCCCCAGGACCTTGGCGTCGAAGGTCAGGCGATCGGTCGCGCTCCAGCGCGCCGCGAGGCTGCCGGTCCACTGGCTGCCGGTGTTCGCGGTGGAGGCGACCTCCAGAAAGCGACTGGTCGCGGCAATGTCGAGATGGCGCCATTCGACGCCGGGCTCGATCTGGAACACGTTGCCGATCGGAAAGCGCGCCGTCACGCCGCCGCCGAGGCTCGAGCCGAGGCGGCCGAGCGCCATCGTGGCGTAGGAGCCGACGACATAGGGACGGACGGTCGCGCCGGGCAGGGCCTCCGGCGCAATCGCCAGCCGCGGGCCGGTGGAAACCTCGAACAGGACGGAGCTCAACTCGCCGAAAGCGAGTTGCGACGTGCCGATGCCGGCGAACCGCGTCTCCCAGACATCGCCGCGCTGGTTCTCGAAATCGTAGATGTGCCTGACTTCGCCGAGCGCGGTCAGGTTGGCGCCGCCGCGCTGGTAATAGGGGCCGGGATTGGGCGCGTCGACGCCGTTCGAGCGGATGAAGCCGAACGACGGCGCGAGCGGCGCGTTGGAGCTGTAGCCGACGCCAAGTTGCAGCACGCCAGACAGGCGCGAGGGCTGCATCTCCTTCTGCGCCGCCGGCAGCATGATCTCGATGCGCGCGCGCAGGTCCGGCTCGAGGCCCGGCGTCTTCAGCGCATCCTCGAAATAGCGCAGCGCCATGTCGTAGGACTTGAGCCGGTAGTAGAGCGCGCCGAGTTCGTATTTCGCCCGCGTCAGGTTGGGGTTGAAGAACAGCGTGCGCTCGAGCGCGACGATCGCGGCCTCGTAGTCGCGCGCTTCGACCGACGCGCGGGCATAGGCGAAATTGGCGTCGTGATCGCTGGGGTTGGCGATCACGCGAGGCAGACGCGTCGCCTGGTCGAGCGCGACGCTCTGCGCCTGTGCGGCGCCCGTGACCGCCGTCGCGGCCAGCGCGGCCGCCAACCCGATGGCGACACCTGGCCCGCGCGCGCCAAGATGGTTCCAGTTCCGCATCGCATCCCCCGCTGCGGCGGCCGATCGCCGGACAGCGCGCCGCGCCGCCACTCTAACCCCTGGACGGGCCGGTTTGACCGGCGATTCCACCGGTCTTGCGAGGATTTCGCGCGACATGTGGCAAGTCTGACACAAGCGCGCGCCCCGTCCGTGCGCCAGATCACGCGCCAATCCATGCGACTGTCGCCGGCGCCTGCGCCGGTTACAATCCGTCGAAACCGACGGATGCATCCCATGCCCTCACTCGCGCACATCGTGTCACAGCCCTGGTTTTACTGGGCGCTCGGCTCGGCCGCCTTCGCCGCGCTGACCGCCGTCTTCGCCAAGGCGGGCGTGGCGGAAATCGATTCGAGCCTTGCGACGCTGCTGCGCACGCTCGTCGTCGTGCCGCTCGCCGCGCTCGTCGCGTGGCTATCGGGCGCCTTCGCGTCGCCCGCGCCGATCCCCGGTCGCGCCTGGCTGTTTCTGATTTTGTCAGGCCTCGGCACGGGCGCCTCCTGGCTCTGCTATTTTCGCGCGTTGCAGCTCGGCGAGGCCGCTCGCGTCGCGCCGGTCGACAAGCTCTCCGTCGTGCTCGTCGCCATCTTCGGCGCGCTGTTTCTGGGCGAAGCGCTGAGCTGGAAGAACTGGGCGGGCGTCGCGCTCATCGCCGCCGGCGCGCTGCTGGTGGCGCTGCGCGACTAACCGAACAGGGCCGTCGTGAACCCGCCGAGGAAGGCCAGCGCGCCGATCGCCGCTGTCGCCGCGCCGGCGCCTTTGCGGCCGCGGCTGAACCACAACCAGGCCGCGGCTATCAGGAGGGCGAGCCCGATCTCTCCGACGCCGAGGAGCACGGCTTCCGTCCCCTCATAATGTCGCGGCGGCGCGTAGCGGGCGGCAAGCCAGTAGCTCCGGCTCCAGATCGCGAAAAATCCCCGCGCCCCGAAAACCAGCGCGATTGTCGCGCAAATCGCCAGTTCGACCCGCTGCCTCGTCATTCCGGCAGTCTGCGCTTGCCTCGTAAACAAATCGGACGCCGGCTGGACAGGGTCAAATGTTCTTGTTACGTTCTCATTCCGTTGCGGAGTGAGTCGCATGATGAAACTGTACTGGGCGCCCGGCACGCGCAGTTTGCGCACGCTCTGGATGCTCGAGGAAGCCGGCGTCCCCTACGAGCGCGTCCACGTCGACATCCGCAACGGCGGGCAGGACGATCCCGCCTTCCGCCGCATCAATCCGATGGGCAAGGTGCCGGCCTTCGAGGACGGCGCCGCCCAGCTCGCCGAAAGCGCCGCCATCTGCGCCTATATCGCCGAGCGCTGCCCGGAGGCGGGCCTCGCGCCGCAACTCGGCGATCCCATGCGTGGAAGGTATTTCCACTGGCTGTTCTTCGAGCCCGGCTGCATCGAGCCGGCCTTCGCGCAGAAATTCGCCAATTTCGAACTGCCGACGACCGCCGCCGGCTGGGGCGACTTCAACCGCGTGTTCGACGCGCTGGAGACGGCGCTGAAGGCCGGCCCGTGGATTCTCGGCGAGAAGTTCTCGGCCGCCGACGTCATGATCGGCTCCGACCTGCTGTTCGGAATCGAGCGCTTCAGGATCGTCGAGCCGCGCCCGGTATTTGCGGCCTATCTGGAGCGCTGTCATGCGCGCGCGGCGCTGCAAAGGGCGCTGGCGATCGACGCGGGCGGGTGAGGGGGCGCGCAGCCGTCGGTGGAGGGCCGAAGCGGGCGGAGGTCGGACCGGGGTTTGCGCCCCGCGTCATGCCCGCGCTTGTCGCGGGCGTCCACGCCGTTCCGAGACGGAGGCGTCAGAAATCGCGCCGCAAACCTTCGGCGTGGATGGCCGGGACGAGCCCGGCCATGACGACGAGGCGGTCAGTTCGCGTCTGGCCGACAACGGCCACGGCGCTTCGGAACCTGTGAGTTACGCGTCGCCATTGCTGCGCCGGTCCAGTCCAACCTCTAAAATCCCCGCGTGTCCGACCCCAACCTCCGCCTGTTCCTCGACGTCGAGGCGTCCGCGCTCGGCCGCCCCTGGCGCCCGCGTCTCGATGTCGCCGGCGAGCAGCGCGCGCTCGCCATCGTCCAGCGCCACGGCGTGACCGACATTCTCGCGCGCGTGCTTGCGGGCAGGGGCGTCGGCATCGACGAAGCATCCGCCTATCTCGACCCGACCCTGCGCGCGCTCATGCCCGATCCCTCCGTCCTGCAGGACATGGACGCCGCCGTCGAACGGCTCGCGCGCGCCGTCACGCAAAAGGAGACGGTCGCGATCTTCGGCGACTACGACGTCGACGGCGCCTGTTCGGCCGCGCTGCTCGCGAGCTTCCTCGACGCCTGCGGCGTCCCGCGCATCGTGCGCATTCCCGACCGCATCTTCGAGGGCTACGGCCCGAATGCGGAGGCGATCAAGGAATTGCGCGCCGCCGGCGCCGACCTGCTCGTGACGGTCGATTGCGGCACGACCTCGCACGAGGTTCTGGCCGGCGCCCGCGCGCTCGGGCTCGATACAATCGTGCTCGACCATCACCAGGCGCCCGAAAACCTGCCCGACGCGCTCATCGTCAATCCCAACCGTCAGGACGATCTGTCAGGCCTCGGCGCGCTCTGCGCGGCGGGCGTCGTCTTCATGACGCTGGTCGGCCTCAACCGCGCGCTGCGCAGCATGGGCTTCTGGAGCGCGACGCGCCCTGCGCCGGACCTGCTCCAGAGCCTCGACCTCGTCGCGCTGGCGACGGTGGCCGACGTCGCGCCGCTCACCGGCCTCAACCGCGCCTTCGTCGTCAAGGGCCTCGCCGTGCTTCGCGCGCGCGGGCGGCGCGGGCTCGCGGCCCTGATGGACGTCGCGCGTCTCGTCGGCCCGCCGCAGGCCTGGCATCTCGGCTTCCTGCTCGGCCCGCGCATCAACGCGGGCGGGCGCATCGGCGACGCCGCGCTCGGCGCCAAGCTGCTGCTGACCGAAGACCCGGCCGAGGCCCAGAAAATCGCCGCCGAACTCGACCGCCTCAACCACGAGCGCCGCGCCATCGAGCTGGCGACCGTCGAGGCGGCGCAGGCCGAGGCCGATCTCGCGCTCGGCCAGAGCGGAGAGGGCGCGGCGATCGTTGTCGCGGGCGAGGACTGGAGCCCTGGCATCGTCGGCCTCGTCGCCTCGCGCCTGAAGGAGCGCTTCCAGCGCCCGGCCTTCGCCATCGCGCTGACTGGCAAGACCGGCACGGGCTCCGGCCGCTCCATCGCCGGCGTCGATCTGGGCGCGGCCGTTCGCGCGGGCGTCGACGCCGGCCTTCTCGTCAAGGGCGGCGGCCACGCGATGGCGGCAGGCATAACCATCCAGCGCGAGCGGCTTGGCGAATTCCGCGCCTTTCTCGAGCAGAAGCTGGCGACCAAAGTGGCCGCCGCGCGCGAAAAAGACGCGCTCTTCGTCGATTCGGCGGTCACCGCCGCCGGCGCGACGCGCGACCTCGTCCACGCCGTCGCCGCCGCCGGCCCTTTCGGCGCGGGCGCGCCGGAGCCGATCTTCGTCCTGCCGCGCCACCGCATCGTCAACATCATGCCGGTCGGCGAGGATCATCTGCGCGTTTCGGCCCAGGCGGCCGACGGCGCGCGCCTCGACGCCATGGCCTTTCGCGCCGGGGCGTCCGGCCTCGCCGAGGCGCTGCCGGCGCTCGCGGGCGGCCCGGCGCATCTCGCCGTCACCCTGTCGCTCGATCATTACGGCGGGCGCGAGCGGGTGCAGGCCCGCATTCTCGACGCCGCGCGGGCCGAGTGAACGCGCGCGAATTTTCCCCGAACGCACGTTGCAAGCCGCGCCGCCGCGCCGTATAAGCGCGCCGTTCGCCTCGCGAGCCCGCGCCCATCGTCTAGCGGTCTAGGACGTCGCCCTTTCACGGCGAAAACAGGGGTTCGATTCCCCTTGGGCGCGCCATCAGCGCGCCCAAAATGAAAAGTGGTTCGCACAATGTGCGAACTGGCGCGCCATCAGCGCGCCCAAAATGAAAAGTGGTTCGCACAACGTGCGAACCGGCACACCTCCGATCGAGCTTCCGCCCCATCTATGTTCGCGGCGGAACGAATGCGGCCCGGCCTGCATCGTCCGTCCGGAGGCGAAAGCAATGGGCGGCGCACGGCGCGTTTCGCCAATCATCGCCGCGGTCGCAACGACGGCCGCCACGATTGCCCACGCCGCGCCTGTCGACCGGACGGCATGGCTCGAGCGCGTCGAACGCGGCCGGAAGGATTACGCCGCCTTCATCGAGAAGGCGTCCCTCTCTCATCCCGCGACAGCGCGCATCGCAGATCCTCGGCCGGGCCTCTGGCATTCGGACCCAACGCTGCGCGACGGCGATATCGTCGTCGATGGCGACCGGCTCGTCGTCTTCCGCAGCCGCCGCGTCGGCGCGCCCTTCGCGGGCGAGCTCCTGCCGCTCGACCCCGACGCCGCGCACGACCATGCGGCCGAACTGAAAGACATCGCGCGCGCCCTGCGAGCCTTCGCGCCCGGCGGCCGGTGAATTAAGGTCCTCGCACGATTCGCGACCGAGGGCCCCGTGACCTGCGACGACCCGACCGCCATGCCGCGCCGACACGCGGCAGGATTGTGAGCGCTCCGTTGCGCCCCGGCTCCGTTCTCAAGCGCCTCCTGGCCAGCGAAGCGGGCGGCGGAATCGTGCTCATGGCGAGCGCGGCGGCTGCGCTCGTCGTCGCCAATTCGGCGTTCGGCCCCGCCTATTTTCACGCGCTGGAAATCCATGTCGGCCCGCTGAGCCTGCTGCACTGGATCAACGACGCGCTGATGGCGCTGTTCTTCCTGCTGGTCGGGCTCGAGATCAAGCGCGAGATGATCGGCGGCGAACTCGCGACCTGGCGCCGCCGCGCGTTGCCGGGGCTCGCGGCCGCCGGCGGCATGATCGCGCCGGCGCTCGTCTATCTCGCGCTCGCCGGCAAAAGCGCGCTGTTTACGCGCGGCTGGGCCATCCCGACGGCCACCGACATCGCCTTCGCGCTCGGCGTTCTCGCGCTCATCGGCTCCCGCGCGCCGGCGTCGCTGAAGATATTTCTCGCCGCGCTCGCCATCATGGACGATCTCGGCGCGGTCATGATCATCGCGCTGTTCTATTCGTCGGGCCTGTCGCTGCCGATGCTCGGCGGCGCGGCGGTTTGCGTCGCCGCGCTCTTCGCGCTCAACCGCATGAAGGTCGCGTCTCTCTGGCCCTATCTCGGCGTCGGACTGCCGCTCTGGGGCTTCGTTCACGCCAGCGGCGTGCATGCGACGATCGCGGGCGTATTGCTCGCCGCCTTCGTTCCGATCGAGCAACCGGCGAGCGACGGCGACGAGCGCTCCCCGCTGCATCGGCTCGAACATGCGCTCGCTCCCTGGGTCGGCTTCGTCGTCACGCCCATCTTCGGCTTCGCCAATGCCGGCGTTTCCTTCGAGGGCGCCTCGCTGGCGAGCCTCGCCCATCCCGTCACGCTCGGGGTCGCCGCCGGCCTTTTCCTCGGCAAGCAGGTCGGCGTCTTTCTCGCCGCGCGGCTCGCCGTGGCCTTCGGCCTCGCCAGCCGGCCACACGGGGCGAGCTGGATACAGCTCTACGGCGTCGCGCTGATCTGCGGCGTCGGCTTCACCATGAGCCTCTTCATCGGCATGCTCGCCTTTCCGCCGGAGGCGGGGCTGCTCGACGAAACCAAGATCGGCGTGCTCATGGGCTCGCTGGCCTCGGCGCTCGTGGGCGCGGCGGTGTTGATGCTGGGGAAGGGCAAGCAGGCAAACAACACGGATTGAAGTCCACGAATTGTCATCCCGGCCGCAGCGAAGCGGAGAGCCGGGACCCAGCATCCCAAATGCCGGTTCTGGGTCCCGGCTCTCCGCATCGCAAGCGATGCTCCGGCCGGGATGACAGCGCCGTCCTACGCCGCCCGTCCGCGCAAATCATAGGCGTCGGCCGCCTCCACGCGCACGTCGACGATGTCGCCGGGCCTCAGCCTGCGCGAGGAGGCGATGTGGATCGCGCCGTCGATCTCGGGCGCGTCCGCGGTCGTGCGGCCCCTGGCGACGCTCGGGCCGACCTCGTCGACGATCGCCTTGACGCGCTTGCCGATCTTTTCGCGCGAAATCTTCGCGGACACTTTCTGCTGCGCCTCCATCAGGCGGTTCCAGCGCGCCTTCTTGATGTCCGCGGCAACCGGCTCGAAGCCCAGATCGTTGGCCGGCGCGCCCGACACCGCCTCGTATTCGAAGGCGCCGACGCGGTCGATTTTCGCTTCGGTCAGGAAATCGAGAAGCTGGCGGAAATCCTCTTCCGTCTCGCCGGGAAAGCCGACGATGAAGGTCGAGCGTATCGCGAGGTCCGGCACCGCGCGCCGCCAGGCGCGGATGCGCTCCAGCATGGTCTCGTGGTCGCCCGGCCGCTTCATGGCGCGCAGCACGCGCGGGCTCGCGTGCTGGAAGGGGATGTCGAGATAGGGAAGGATCTTGCCGTCCGCCATCAGCTCCAGCACGTCGTCGACATGCGGGTAGGGATAGACGTAGTGGAGCCGCGTCCACACGCCGAGCGACGCCCAGTTCGCGCGCGAGATCGATGAATTTCGTGCGCACCTCGCGGTCGCCGAACGAGGAGGGCGCATAGCGCATGTCGATCGCCGTAGGCGCCCGTGTCCTGCGAGATGACGAGCAGTTCCTTGACGCCCGCGCGCACCAGCTTTTCGGCCTCCCGCAGCACCTCGCCCGCCGGCCGCGACACCAGCTTGCCGCGCAGTTTCGGGATGATGCAGAAGCTGCAGCGTATTGTTGCAGCCCTCTGAAATCTTCAGATAGGCGTAGTGGCGCGGCGTCAGCTTCACGCCCTGTTCCGGCACGAGATCGAGGAAGGGATCGTGCGGCGCGGGCAGCGCGCGATGCACCGCCTCCATCACGCTCTCGTAGGCCTGCGGGCCGGAAACCGCCAGCACGCCGGGATATTTCTCCGTGATCTGCTCGGGCTCCGCGCCCATGCAGCCCGTCACGATCACCTTGCCGTTCTCCTCGAGCCCGGCGCGGATCGCGGCCAGCGACTTCCGCCTTGGCGCTGTCGAGGAAGCCGCAGGTGTTGACGATCACCGCGTCGGCGCCGGCGTGCGTCTTGGCGAGTTCGTAGCCTTCGGCGCGCAGCCGCGTGACGATGCGCTCGGAATCGACCAGCGCCTTGGGGCAGCCGAGCGAAACGAAGGAAATGCGGGGGGCGGCAGGAGAGTTGGCAGGAGAGCTCATGCCGGCGAGATAGAGAAGGGCGCGGCCAAGGGCAAGGAAAAGCGCGGCCGATGCGCCAGAAACGAAAAAGCCCGGCCGCGAGGGCCGGGCTTTCCGCTTTCCGCCGAGGCGGAAAAGATCAGTGCGCTTTTCAGTACTTGGCGACGACCGGGGCGGCGCCCCAGCCGAAGCGGTAGTTCAGACCAGCGCGAACCGTGTGGAAGCGGTTGGAGTTCGACAGCGAGCCCGAGTAGGCCGTGCAGCAGCCGAAGTAGCCGCCGATCGCCGCGCCGGCGTTGGTCAGGTTGACGGTGGAGCTGCCGAGATCCGTGTAGAGATACTCGAACTTCGCCGACCAGTTGTTGGAGATGGCGTATTCAGCGCCCGCGCCCGCGGTCCAGCCGAGCCTGGTGCCGCTGGCGGACGAGGTCACGCCGATCAGCGAGCCGCCGGTCGTGTTCACGAAGATCGGGGTGACGTTGCTCTTGACGCCGCCGTAGGCGAGACCGCCGGTGGCGTAGACGAGGAAGGTCGGGGCGACGGTGAAGCCGAGACGGGCGCGCAGCGTGCCGAACCAGTCGATCCGCGAGTTGGTGGTGGCGGCGAGGAACTGGGCCGCGCCGTTATTGCCGATGCCCATGGCGCCGGCGGGGTTGCCATTGCCGCGGATGCCGGCCGCCTGGATGTCGGTCTCGATACCGGCGACGAGGCTGCCCATCTGCCAGTTGTAGCCGATCTGGGCGCCGCCGAGAATGCCCTTGCCGCTGCCGTTGCCGCCCGCGAGCGGACCGACGTGCTGCGCCGTGGCCGGCGGAAGAACGACGCCGAAGCCGTTGCCGTTGTTGCTGCCGCCGAAGGCGTAGCCGAGGTTCACGCCGACGTAGAAGCCGGTCCAGGTGAAGACCGGAACGGGCGCCATGATCGGAGCGACCTTGCGCGAGGGCAGGTCAGCCGCGAAAGCCGAGCCGGCGATCGTGGAAGCGGCGAGGGCCGCAGCGAAAAACTTGAGCTTCATAATGTCCCCCTGGGTAGGAAGCGGTTGGGTTTTTTACTCGACACGCTCCGCTCACGAAGTGCGAAGCGGATAATTCAGGCGCCGACATTCGACGAGCGCGTGAATTGAACCCTAGAGAAACCACTCGCGCATGTGAACATCGGAAAGTCTGAATTGGTCTCGCGCGGGCCTTGTTTTCGGCTCGTGTGGCTTGCCCGCCACAACGCGACCTGCGGCCCTGCTTGCGCCGGAGGAAGAGTATTCGGCGGGAAAGAATTGATTTTCAAAGAAAAAGCCCGGCCTTGCGGCCGGGCTTTGCATAAATGCCTTGTTTTGCGTCGATCAGTACTTCGCGACGACCGGAGCGGCGCCCCAGCCGAATTTGTAATTCACGCCGGCGCGAAGCGTGTGGAACGACGTGCGGTAGCTGTGCGTGGCGGCGACCAGCGTGACGGTCTCCGCCGCGCCGGCGACCGGCAGCGTGTTGAACGTCGACGCCATGTTGGCGGTGCTGCGGCCGAGGTCGACGTAGCCGTATTCGGCTTTGACCGTCCAGTTCGGAGCGAACATCCACTCCGCGCCGGCGCCGACCGTGTAGCCGACACGGGTCTGGCTGTTGGAGCCGATGCCGCCCGCCAGCAGGCCCGGATGGCCCTGATGGTTGATGTCGAAATACGTCAGGCTGGATTTCACGCCGCCATAGGCGAGACCGCCGGTGGCGTACAGCAGCCACGACGGCGTGGCCAGGAAGCCGAGGCGGGCGCGCAGCGTGCCATACCAGTCGACGCGCTGGCTGAAGCTCGCCTGGCCGAGCGCCGCGGCGCCCACCGGGTCGACCGTCGCCACGGACTGGGTGCTCCCGCGAAGCCAGGCGCCCTGGATGTCGGTCTCGATGCCGGCGACGAACGAAGGCGAGAGCTGGAAATTGTAGCCGATCTGGCCGCCGAAGATTCCGCCGCTCGGTCCGGTTCCGAGGACCCATGCCGGGCCGCCCGGGAACGTGCCGTGGAAGTCGTCGGTCGAAACCAGACGGCCGCCGTTGCCCGCGCCGTTGCCGGCGAACGCGTAGCCGCCGTTGAGGCCGATGTAGAAGCCCGTCCACATGAAGACCGGCGCCGGCGCGACATAGGCGGGCGCGACCTTGCGCGAGGGCAGGTCGGCGGCGAAAGCCGAGCCGGCGATGGTGGAAACAGCGAGCGCCGCTGCGAAAATCTTGATCATTTTCATGACGTCCCCCGTAACTCGGTACATTTTCACGCGTCGCCCGGAGTTTCGCGAGCGGCCGAACTCGACGCTAGGTGAGGGATCGCCCCGCGTGAATACTTAAAATTGTGCAAGAGCCTTAACGGGTTCGTCTTTTCAGCCCATGTGGCCACGGCGCAACAATTTATTGAAGTTCCTGGCCGCCACGGGCAATGTATCCGCACATCATTTGCTTACAAACGATCGTCGAGTGACCATTTTTCGAGCAATCGACAAAGAAAAGAGCCCGACCAAATGGCCGGGCTCAAGTCGAGGCGAAAGCTGAACCGTCAGAAACGATAGTTCACGCCGGCCCGCACGATATGGTCGCGGTTGTGCGCCTGCAGCGAGACGGGGGCGCCGGTGAAGAGGTCGACATAATTGGCGGACGTCCGGCCGAGATCGACGTAGAGGTATTCCGCCTTCACCGACCAGTTGCGCGTCAGCGCGTATTCGGCGCCGGCGCCCGCAGTCCAGCCGAGCTTCGCGCCGCCGTTGTTGTCGAGGCGCGTCAGCGCCATCGCGCCCGCGGGCCCGACGCCGAAGGCGCTGCCCGGGAATTTGACGGCGCCGTAGGCAAGGCCGCCGGTTCCGTAGATCAGCAGGCGATCGATGGCGTAGCCGACGCGAGCGCGCGCCGTGCCGAAATAGCCTGAGCCCGTGTTCAGGCTGCTGTTGAAGAAGCCGCCGTTCGAATTGTTCGAGGCGCCGCGATAGTTGATGTCCGTCTCGAGGCCGAGAACCAGCGGGCCGGTCTGCCAGTTGTAGCCGATCTGGCCGCCGCCCGTGAACGCGACGCCGCTCTGGCCGGAGCCGGCGCCGAACGGCTGCCAGTTGTAGGTCGAATTGCCGATGGCCGCGCCGGCGTTGAGGCCGATGTAGAAGCCGGTCCAGGTGAAGACGGGCGGGGCGACATATGCGACGACCGGCGGCTGCTTGCGGCTCGGCAGGTCGGCGGCCGCGGCGGTTCCGGCGCCGAGCGCGAGGAGTGAAACGCCCAGCACCGGGCGGAGGAATTTCGGCATGAACTGGCTCCTTCTGACGGCGAATGCCCCGATGGCTTCGACTCTCGATCTGGAAATCGGCCGAAGCGGGGAAAAAACGGGGCGGGCGGACGCAAGTTCCGGCTGTGTGGCAAAACACGCCCGCGCGTTGCTTTCGCGCCGCTTCGCACAAAGGCAGCGTCGCAGCCGGCGCCTTTGCGCCGCAGAGGCGGCGCATCTATGAACAGGGACGCCGCTTTTGCGCGGCCATTCGCGCTGCGCTAGTTTCCGCGCACGGCAGGGAGCAAACGAGATGAAAACCGCGCGCGTCATTCTGGCTGCGATCGGCCTTGCGATCGGTCTTTCCGGCGCGCACGCCGCCGATTACGCGGGCGGGAGCGTTTATGTCGTTCGCGCGCCGCAGGTCTGGCAAGGCCATTTCACCGGCGGGCGGAACCTCGCCCCCGGCGCGCAACCGACCGCGCTCGACTGGGCGGACGTGACGGCGCGATTCGCGTCGCTGCCGGATTGCGCGCGCTGGATGCACGATCTGAAGCGGCAATATTCCACCTACCAGGGCTGGAAGGGCTGCCTGCGGATCCGGTGAGGCCGCGCGCCGGCAGAGCGCAATGCCGCGCTATCGCACCATAAAGCGCGTTCGCCATAGCGCTTCCGACATGTTCGCGCTGGTGGCGGACTGCGAGGCCTATCCCGAGTTCGTGCCGCTCTGCACGGCGCTGCGCGTTCGCCGGCGCGACGCGCGCGAAGACGGCGCCGAGGTCCTGCTCGCCGAAATGGAGGTCGGCTACAAGGCGATCCGCGAGCGCTTCACTACCCGCGTCGCGCTCGACGCCGCGCGCAGCGAAATTCTCGTCGAATACGTCGACGGGCCGTTCCGCCACCTGCGCAACCGCTGGCGCTTCCGCGACATCCCCGAACAATCTCCCGAGCAGAAGCGCTCCGAGGTCGAGTTCTTCATCGACTACGAATTCCGCTCGCGCACGCTCGGCGCGCTGATGGGCGCGGTGTTCGACGACGCCTTCCGCAAGTTCACGACCGCCTTCGAGCAACGCGCCGACAAGGTTTACGGGCGCGGCTGAATCGCCTTCTCCAGCAGTTCCAGCGCCTGCTCGATCGACGCCTTTCGCACGGCGCTGCGGCCGATATCGCCGAATCGCCGCTCGACATGCACGCTCGGCCCATTGCGGCGCGCGCAGGCGAAATGCACGAGGCCGACGGGCTTTTCCGCCGAGCCGCCGCCCGGACCCGCGACGCCGGTGATCGACACGGAGACATCGGCGCGGGAATGCTCGAGCGCGCCGGTCGCCATTTCCCGCGCCGTCGCCTCGCTGACCGCGCCCACGGCGTCGATCGTCTCGGGCGAAACGCCGAGCATGCCGATCTTGGCGGCGTTGGAATAGACGACGAAACCGCGCTCCAGCACGGCGGAGGAGCCCGCGATTTCGGTAATCAGGCCGGCCACCAGCCCGCCGGTGCAGGATTCGGCCGTGGCGATGGTCAGCCCGGCCGCCGTGTAGCTTGCGACGAGCTTCCCGGCGCGTTCCTCGAGGGCGGCGTCGAAATCCATCCTATCCTCCCGCCGGCAGCCGCACGGTCGCCATGGCGAGCGCCGCTATGCCTTCCTCGCGGCCGGTAAACCCCAGCCGTTCCGAAGTCGTCGCCTTCACCGCCACCCGGTCGACCGAAATCTTCATGATCTCGGCGAGCTTGGCGCGGATCGCCTCGCGATGCGGGCCGACCTTCGGGCGCTCCGCGACGACCGTGGCGTCGACATGCGCGATCATGCCGCCGCGCGCCCGCACGCGGTCCGCCGCATAGGCGAGGAAGATCGAGGACGCCGCGCCCTTCCACTGCGGGTCGGAGGGCGGGAAGTGCGAGCCGATGTCGCCGTCCGCCAGCGCGCCGAAGATCGCGTCGGTGACGGCGTGCATCAGCACGTCGGCGTCGGAATGGCCGAGCAGTTTCTTGTCGTGCGGGATGGCGACGCCGCCGAGCCAGACGTGATCGCCCGGTTCGAAGGCGTGCACGTCGTAGCCCTGGCCGACCCTGACGTCGCTGAGGTCGCCGGACAGGCGGCGCTCGGCCGCCTCCAGATCGCCCGCGCTGGTGATCTTCATGTTGCCGGCGTCTCCCTCGAATATGTGCACACGATGCCCCGCCTTCTCGGCGACGGCCGCATCGTCGGTCAGTTCCAGCCCGGCCGCGGCCCGGTGCGCGGCAAGCAGCAGGGCATAGTCGAAAGCCTGCGGCGTCTGCACGGCGCGAAGCGTGGCGCGCTCCGGCGTGGCCGTCACGGCGCCCGCGCCGTCGACGATCTTGATCGTGTCGGTGACGGAAAAACCCGGTACGGCGGCCCCGAATTCGCGCGCCGCCCCGCAAGCCCGCACGATTAATGCAGAACTTGCGAAAGGACGCGCAGCATCATGAACGAGAACGATTTTTTGTGTTCCTGTAGAAACGGATTCAAGCCCGTTCCGCACGCTGGCCTGACGTGTCGCCCCGCCCGCGACCCAGGGCAGCAGCCGCGCCGCGACGCCCTCGGGCAGAGCGGCGACGGCGGCTTCGTAAAGGGCCGAATCGTCGGGGTGGATGGTTACGAGAAGCCGCGCTGCGGGCAGGGCGTCCGCGAAGGCGGCAAGCGTCCGGGCAAGGACGGGAACGCCGCCCAGCAGGCGATACTGCTTCGGAATTTCGCCGCCGAAGCGCGAGCCACGGCCAGCGGCGACAATGAGGACGAGCGTATCGGCGCCGGCTTGCGAGGACATGGCGTTTCAATCCGACGTTTCCGCGCCTCCGTCAATTTCGCCGCACCGGGCATGATAAATATCAAGCCTAGCCCTTGGCGCAGCGCAATATAGTGTCTATTGTATAGGCATGATTTCAGATGCCCAATACATGGGCGCCCTTTCTCGGCCGCCGATCCGCCTCGGCGCGCTGCAGATCGAGGCGCCGGCCTTTCTGGCGCCGATGTCGGGCATCACCGACATCGGCATGAGGCGGGCGGCCGCGCGCTTCGGCGCGGGCCTCGTCGTTTCCGAAATGGTCGCCGCCAGCTTCTACCTCGCCGCCGACGAGGAGACGCGCCTGCGCGCCGAAGGCGACGGGCTGCCGCTGCATGTCGTCCAGATCGCCGGCCGCGATCCGAACGCGATGGCCGAGGCCGCGCGGCTGGCGGAAGCGGCGGGGGCGCACGCCATCGACATCAACATGGGCTGCCCGGCCAAGCGCGTCGTCGGCGGCTATGCGGGCTCCGCGCTGATGCGCGAACCCGATCTCGCTGTGGCGCTCGCGCGTGAGACGGTCGCGGCGGTGAAGGTCCCCGTCAGCGTGAAGATGCGGCTGGGCTGGGACGCCGCCGACATCAACGCCCCCGAACTGGCGCGCCGCCTCGAATCCGAGGGCGTGGCGCTCATCACGGTGCACGGCCGCACGCGCCAGCAATTCTACAAGGGGCATGGCCGACTGGGCGGCGATCCGCGCCGTGCGCGAGGCGATCGCCCTGCCGCTGGTCGCCAACGGCGACTGCAACGGCCCGGAAGATGCGCGAAAAATGCTCGCGGCTTCCGGCGCCGACGCCGTCATGATCGGCCGCGCCGCCGTGGGCCGGCCGTGGCTCGTGGGGCAGGTCGCCGCCGCGCTCTGCGGCCGCGCATGGCGCGCGCCGACCAGGGGCGAGAAGGCCGAAGCCGCGCTCGACCATTACGCCAGCCTGCTGTCGACCTTCGGCAAGGAGCAGGGCGCCCGCCACGCCCGCAAGCATCTGGCCGCCTATGCCGACATTGCGGCGACCGAGGGCGCGGGCCTGCCCCGCGCCTTGCGCGAAAAGCTCGTCACCACGCCCGACGCCGACGAGGCCGCGACGCTGCTCGCGCGCTGCTGGTCGGAAGCCACGGGGGAACTGGCCGAGGAGGCCGCATGAACCGCGAAACGGACGATTTCGTCGTCGATCGCCAGTGGCCGAGGCGCGAGGAAAGGCCCGCGGCGGTCGACCCCGCGCGCCTTCTGGCTGCGCTGCCCAATCCCGTGCTGGCGCTCGACGGCGGCAACAGGATCATCGACGCCAATTCCGCTGCGGAAGCCTTTTTCGAGATGGGGCTCGCGGCGCTGCGCCGCCAGCGCATCGAGGATCTGCTGCCGTTTTCCTCGCCCGTGCTCGGCCTGCTCGAGCAGGCGCGCGAGCGCCGCGCCGCCATCAACGAGTACCGCGTCGACCTCGGCACCCCGCGCATCGGCGCCGAGAGGGTCGCGGACATACACGCCGCGCCGCTCTCGGATGATGCAAACAGCCTAGTTCTTATGCTGCAGGAACGGACAATTGCCGATAAAATGGACAGGCAGCTCACCCATCGAGGCGCCGCCCGCTCCGTTTCGGCTCTCGCCGCCATGCTCGCGCACGAGATCAAGAACCCGCTCGCCGGCATTCGCGGCGCCGCGCAATTGCTGGAAACCGCGGTCGAGGACGGCGACCGCGCGCTCACCCGGCTGATCTGCGACGAGACCGACCGCATCGTGAAACTGGTCGGGCGCATGGAAATGTTCTCCGAGGGCGGCCCGATCGAGCGCGAGAGCGTCAACATCCATAACGTGCTCGGCCAGGTGAAACTCTCGGCGCAGGCGGGCTTTGCCCGCCACATCCGCTTCACCGAGACCTACGACCCCTCGCTGCCGCCGGTGCTCGCCAATCGCGACCAGCTCGTCCAGCTCTTCATGAACCTCGTGAAGAACGCGGCCGAGGCCATCGGCGGCGACGCCATCGACGGCGAGATCGAACTGTCGACGGCCTACAAGCCGGGCGTGCGGATGCGGACGCCGGGCTCGACCTCGCTGGTCAGCCTGCCGCTCGAATTCTGCGTGCGCGACAACGGGCCGGGCGTGCCCGAGGACATCATGGCCAATCTCTACGATCCCTTCGTCACGACGAAGACGAGCGGGACTGGCCTCGGACTTGCTTTGGTAGCGAAGATTGTCGGGGACCACGGCGGCATCGTCGAATGCGAGTCCCAACCGCGGCGCACGACATTTCGGATCTTGATGCCGATGTATCGCGCCAAGGGCGGGACCGCGCAGGACGGACGCGCAACGTGAAGCCACGACGCTGGAGAGAGAATTGATGTCCGGCCGATCGATACTGGTTGCTGACGACGACATGGCCATCCGCACGGTCCTGAGCCAGGCCCTGTCGCGGGCGGGTTACGAGGTGCGCGCGACCGGCGTCGCCTCCACGCTCTGGCGCTGGGTGGAGGCGGGCGACGGCGATCTCATCATCACCGACGTCGTGATGCCCGACGAGAACGCCTTCGAACTGCTGCCGCGCATCAAGAAGCTGCGGACCGGACCTGCCGATCATCGTCATGAGCGCGCAGAACACGTTCATGACCGCGATCAAGGCGTCCGAGCGCGGCGCCTACGACTACCTGCCGAAACCCTTCGACCTGAAGGAACTGGTCGCCATCGTCGGCCGCGCGCTGAACTCGCCGCGCCCCGGCGCCGACCGCGATCCGCATCACGAGATGGAGGGCATGCCGCTGGTCGGCCGCTCGCCGGCGATGCAGGAGATCTATCGCGCGCTGGCGCGGCTCATGCAGACCGACCTGACCGTGATGATTACCGGCGAGTCCGGCACCGGCAAGGAGCTGGTCGCCCGCGCGCTGCACGATTACGGCAAGCGCAAGAAGGGGCCCTTCGTCGCCATCAACATGGCCGCGATCCCGCGTGACCTCATCGAAAGCGAATTGTTCGGCCACGAGAAGGGCGCCTTCACCGGCGCCGCCCAGCGCTCGGCCGGCCGCTTCGAGCAGGCCGAGGGCGGCACGCTGTTTCTCGACGAGATCGGCGACATGCCGATGGAGGCGCAGACAAGGCTTCTGCGCGTTCTCCAGCAGGGCGAATATACGACGGTTGGCGGCCGCACGCCGATCAAGAGCAACGTGCGCATCGTCGCCGCCACCAACAAGGACCTGCGCGTTTCCATCCAGCAGGGCCTGTTTCGCGAAGACCTGTTCTTCCGCCTCAACGTCGTGCCGCTGCGCCTGCCGCCCTTGCGCGAGCGCACCGAGGACGTGCCCGACCTCGTCCGCCATTTCTTCAAGCTGGCCGCCGAAGAAGGGCTGCCGCAGAAGCGCATGGAGCCGGCCGCGCTCGACCGCCTCAAGCGCTATCGCTGGCCGGGCAATATTCGCGAGCTCGAAAATCTCACGCGCCGCCTCGCCGCGCTCTATCCCCAGGAAATCATCTCGGAATCCTTGGTCGAATTCCGAACTCGGCCAGGACTACGCCGCGCCCGTGCAAGTCGCCGCCGCCGAGGCGCCCGCCGTCGCGCATCGCAACGGCGCCCCGCGCGACAAGGACGATTCGCTCGGCATTTCCGTCGAGCGGCACCTCGCGGAACTCTTCAAGTCCTACGGCGACGGCCTGCCGCCGCCCGGCCTCTATCACCGCGTCCTGCGCGAGATCGAATATCCGCTTGCTATCGGCGGCGCTGGCGGCGACGCGCGGCAACCAGATCAAGGCCGCCGAACTGCTCGGCCTCAACCGCAACACGCTGCGCAAGAAGGTGCGCGACCTCGACATCCGGCTGATGCGCCTGCCGCGCTGAAATCTCCTCTCGGCGCCAGAAAAACGTCGCAATCGGGCAACACCGTTGCGTCGTTGCAACTAGGCCGCAACTCCGCTAGCCCTGGCGGAGACGGAGCGGATCGTTGGGGGCCGATGTCCGAAGCAGAATTCGATGAACGCGCCGCAACCGGCGCGGCCGACAGGGCGGCGTTTGCTGCAGCGCTTCGGCGCGGTCGCGGTGGCCTTCGCGCTTCTGTGCGCGCTCGCCACCTTCTTCCTGCTGTCGGGGCTGACGCCGGTCGCGGTCGACGACCGCATGGCCCTTGCGCTGTTTGCGGCGAATGTCGTCTGCCTTCTGGTGGTCATCGCGCTCGTCGTGGCGGAGGGCTGGACGCTCGCCGCCGCCTGGCGGCGTGGCGCGGCGGGCTCGGGCCTGCATTTCCGCGTCGTGCGCGCCTTTTCGATCGCCGCGGCGGCGCCGGCGCTGGTCATCGCCATCGTCGGCTCCATCACCATCAACCAGGCGATCAGCCCGGCCTTCCTGCACGACGTGCGCGCCTTCATCTTCAACACGGCCGAGGCCGCGCGCCTGTTCCGGCAGTCGCAATGCCGCTCGTTGCTGCAGGAAGCGCAACTGACGGCGGCCGACCTCGACCGCGCCAAGCCGATGTACGACGCGGATCGCGCGCTGTTCCACGAGTTCTTCGCCTCGCGCGCGCGCTATCTCGGCTTCACGCAGGCGGCCCTGATTCGCGAGGACGGCGAGACGCTCGAAAAGGCCGATTTCCCGCCGCAGGGCGAGCAGGCCGCGCAGATGGTGAAGCCGGAGGCGGCCGATTTCGCCGAGGCGCGCAAGAACGAGCCGACCTGCGTGGTCGCCGAGGGCGGCAAGACCTTCATCGCGCTGCGCCCGATCGCCGCCTTTCCCGGCGTATTCCTCTACGTCGCGCGCCCCGTCGATCCCTTCACGATGGAATTTCCCGCGCAGGCGGCCAGCCTCATCGCCATCTACAATTCGTTCGAGGGCCAGCGCCGCAATCTCGTCATCGCCTTCGCCAGCATGTTCGGCCTCATCTCGCTCATCATGCTGCTGTCGGCGGTCTGGCTCGGCCTGGCCTTCGCCAACCGGCTGATCGCGCCGATCCGCCGCCTGATTTCGGCGACCGACGAAGTCGCGACCGGCAATCTCTACGTTCGCGTTCCCATCGACAAATCCGAGGGCGACCTCGCCCATCTCGGCGAAACCTTCAACAAGATGACCTCAGAGCTGCGCGTGCAGCAGAACAGGCTGCTGGCCGCCAACCAGCTCATCGACGAGCGCCGCGCGTTCACGGAAGCCGTGCTCTCGGGCGTGCCGGCGGCGGTGGTCGGCGTCGATCCCGAGGGCATTGTCACGGTCGTCAATCCCGCCGCCGAAAAGCTGATGAACGTGGAGGCGGGCGCGAGCGCCATCGGCCAGCCGATCTCCGACGCGCTGCCGGAAGTCGCGTCGATCCTGCAGGATTCGGCGGCCCAGCGCCGCTCCGTGCAGAGCCAGATCACGCTGATGCGCAGCGGCCGCGAGCGCATCGTCAACGTCAGCGTGACGTCGGGTTCAAGCGACGATGCGGGCCGCAGTTTCGTCATCACGCTCGACGACATCACCGATCTCGTCACCGCGCAGCGCACGTCGGCCTGGGCGGATGTCGCGCGCCGCATCGCGCACGAGATCAAGAACCCGCTCACCCCGATCCAGCTTTCGGCCGAGCGCCTGAAGCGCAAATACGGACGGGTCATCACTACCGACCGCGAAGTCTTCGACCAGTGCACCGACACGATCGTGCGCCAGGTCGACGACATCAAGCGCATGGTCGACGAATTCTCCTCCTTCGCCCGCATGCCCAAGGCGCGGCTGGAGGAGGACGAACTGATCCAGTGCGTCAAGCAGGTCGTGTTCCTGATGCGCGTCGGCCATCCCGAGATCGAAATCGTCGAGCATTATGCGGTCGAAAGGCTGGCGGCGAAATTCGACCGCCGCCTGATCTCGCAAGCGCTGACCAATATCGTGAAGAACGCCACGGAAGGCGTCGAGGCCGTCGAGGGCGCCAACGGCCCCGGCCGCATCGACGTGGCGGTCGCCGTCGCCGACGGCGTCGCAGCGATCGACGTCATCGACAACGGCCGCGGCTTCCCGACGGAGAACCGCCAGCGCCTTCTCGAACCCTATGTGACCACGCGTAGCGAAGGCACCGGCCTCGGCCTGCCTATTGTCGCCAAGATCATGGAGGATCACGGGGGCGGGATCGAGCTGCTCGACGCGCCGGAGGGACCCGGCGCCTACGTTCGGCTCTTCATGAAGGTTTCGGGGAGCGCGGAAACGCACGCCGCGCACGCCCCGGAACAGGTTTGATACATCGCACCGATCAGAAAGAAGCGCGACGAATGGCTACCGACATTCTCATCGTCGACGACGAAGCCGACATCCGCGACATCGTTTCCGGAATTCTCTCGGACGAGGGCCATTCGACCCGCACCGCCAAGAATTCCGACGAGGCGCTCGCCGCCATCGAGGCGCGCCGCCCCCACCTGATGTTCCTCGACATCTGGATGCAGGGCTCGCGGCTCGACGGCCTGCAATTGCTCAACGTCATCAAGGAGCATCATCCCAACCTGCCGGTGGTGATGATCTCCGGCCACGGCAATATCGAGACCGCCGTCAGCGCCATCCGCGCCGGCGCCTACGACTTCATCGAGAAGCCCTTCAAGGCCGACCGCCTGGTGCTCGTCGCCGACCGCGCGCTGGAGGCTTCGCGCCTGAAGCGCGAGGTCAGCGAATTGCGTTCGCGCGCCGGCGCCATCGACCGCATCGTCGGCAAGTCCAGCGCGATGAACCAGCTCAGGCAGGTGATCGAGCGCGTGGCGCCGGCCAATTCGCGCGTGCTCATCACCGGCGCGCCGGGCTCCGGCAAGGAACTCGTCGCCCGCTCCATCCACGAGGCGTCGAGCCGCGCGGCCGGGCCGTTCGTGGTCATCAACGCCGCCACCATCACGCCCGAGAACATGGAGCTCGAGCTCTTCGGCTCCGAGGGCAAGGACGGCCGCCGCAAGGTCGGCGCGCTGGAGGAGGCGCACGGCGGCACGCTCTACATCGACGAAGTCGCCGACATGCCGCGCGAAACGCAGGCGAAGATCCTGCGCGTGCTGGTCGATCAGAACTTCCAGCGCGTCGACGGCTCGACGCGCGTCCATGTGGACGTCCGCATCATCTCCTCCAGTTCGCGCGATCTCGCCAAGGCGATCGCGGAGGGGCAGTTCCGCGAGGAATTGTTCCACCGCCTCTCCGTCGTGCCGATCAACGTGCCCTCGCTCGCCGACCGCCGCGACGACATTCCCGAACTGATCGAATTCTTCCAGGAGCAGGTTTCGCAGACGACCGGCATGCCGCGCCGCAAGATCGGCCCGGACGCCATGGCGGTGCTGCAGTCGCACGACTGGCCGGGCAACATCCGCCAGCTCCGCAACAACGTCGAACGCCTGATGATCCTGACCGCCGGCGACCCGGAGGCCGAGGTCACGGCCGAGATGCTGCCCTCCGAGATCGGCGCGCTCGTGCCCGCGACGCCGAACGGGGCAGGGGGCGAGAAGCTGATGAGCCTGCCGTTGCGCGAGGCGCGCGAGGTCTTCGAGCGCGAATATCTCGTCGCCCAGATCAGCCGCTTCGGCGGCAATATCTCGCGCACGGCGGAATTCATCGGCATGGAGCGCTCGGCGCTGCACCGCAAGCTGAAGTCGCTGTCGATCGACTGAGCGCGTCCGCCGATTGTCATACGTGCGAAAGCGGGTATCCAGAGCAGCGCCACGAGCGCCCGGCGATTCTGGATTCCCGCTTTCGCGGGAATGACAGGCTCGCGGCCGATTGGAGCCGCCATGCCCGAAACCGTGATGTCCGATCCGCGGCCCCATCCCGGCCTGGCCGAGCTCTTCCTCGGCTGGGGCAAGGTCGGCCTCATGGGCTTCGGCGGCGTCACGCCCTGGGCGCATCGCATGGTGGTGGAGGAGCGCGGCTGGCTCGACGCGCGCGAATATTCCGCGCTTCTCGGCATCTGCCAGGTGCTGCCGGGCCCAAACACGCCGAACCTCTGCGTGGTGCTGGGCCAGCGCTATCACGGCCTGGCCGGCGCCATCGTCTCCGTCCTCGGCCTGATGGCCGTGCCGATGCTCGCGATTCTGGCCATCGGCGCCGCCTACGACTACCTCTCGGGCGCCAGCCTCGTGCGCATCGCCGTCGGCGGCGCGGCGTCGGCGGCCGCGGGCCTCGTGTTCGCGGCGGGCGTGAAGATGGCGCGCGGCGCGCGCCTCGATCCCTTCCAGATCGGCCTTTGCGCGGCGGTCTTCGTCGCGGTCGGCGTTTTCCGCCTGCCCTTGCTCTGGGCGGTGGCGATTTTCGGCCCGCTGTCCGTCGGCTTCATGCACTTCAGGCGCAAGCCGTGAAGTCCGACGTTCTTCTGCGCATGGCGATCGACTTTTCGATCCTGTCGCTCGTCGCCATCGGCGGCGCCAACGCCATCGCGCCGGAAATGCACCGCCAGCTCGTCGACGTCCTGCACTGGATGGACGACGCGGAATTCGCCAATCTCTTCGCGCTGGGGCAGGTGGCGCCCGGCCCCAACATCATGGTGCTGAGCCTCGTCGGCTGGAAGATGGCGGGCCTGTCCGGCCTGATCGTCGCCACGCTCGCCGCGCTCGTGCCGACCTGCGCGCTCGCCTGGGTCACCGGGCGTTTCGTTTCCCGCTACGGTCGCGCCGCCTGGTTCAATTCGCTGAAGGCGGGCCTCACGCCCATCGCCATCGGCCTCGTGCTGTCGAGCAGCCTCGTGATGGCGCGCGCGGCCGATCACGACGCGCTGGGCTTCCTCGCCACGGCGGCGACGGCCGCTCTGGTCCTGTTCACGGCCATCAACCCGATTTTCGCGCTGGGCCTGTTCGCCGCGGCCGCGGCGCTCGTCGCCACAATGTGGCCCGGCGTCTAGGACTAAAGTTTTCGCGGTGCGGTTCTTGTTGGAATTCAAGGAAAAGCACACTTATAGTCATCGCGTCGCCCGCGCGGGGGCCAGCCGGCCGAATGGCGCCGACTTTGCTGGCGGGCGACTGAATGCGTTCCGGAGAGGGACGCCAAGAAAAGCAGGTCAGGCACAATGGCGACTGAACGCGCGCAAAATCTTCAGGACACCTTCCTCAACTATGTCCGCAAGAACAAGATTCCGCTCACCATCTTCCTCGTGAACGGCGTCAAACTTCAGGGCGTCGTGACCTGGTTCGACAATTTCTGCGTGCTGCTGCGCCGCGACGGGCACTCGCAGCTCGTCTACAAGCACGCCATTTCCACGATCATGCCCGGACAACCGCTCCAGATGTTCGAGCCGAGCGAAGAGGCGCCGGAAAAATAGGCGAGCAGGACAAGCGCCCGAATCCGACCGACAGGGGTCTCGACCTCGACGCCCGCGCGGCTGCGGCGGCGGGCGCGCGCGCGCTCGTCATCGGCCCCTATCCCAACGCCCGCGCTTCGCAGGGCGACGCCAACCTGCGCGGCCCGCAGGCGCGGCTGGAGGAGGCCGAGGGCCTCGCCCGCGCCATCGATCTCGACATCGTCGGCTCCAGCCTCGTGCTGCTGGCGCAGGTGCGGCCCGCGACCTATCTCGGCAAGGGCAAGGTCGAGGAGATCGCCGCGCTCGCCAAGGAGCAGGAGGTCGAACTCGTCATCATGGATTGCGCGCTCTCGCCGGTGCAGCAGCGCAACCTGGAGAAGGCCTTTGCCGCCAAGGTCATCGACCGCACCGGCCTGATCCTCGAAATCTTCGGCAAGCGCGCCCGCACGCGCGAGGGCGCCTTGCAGGTCGAACTCGCCCATCTCGCCTACCAGAAGTCGCGCCTCGTGCGCTCGTGGACCCACCTCGAACGCCAGCGCGGCGGCTTCGGCTTTCTCGGCGGCCCCGGCGAAACGCAGATCGAGACCGACCGCCGCCTCATTCAGGAGCGCATCAGCCGCATCGAGAAGGACCTCGAGCAGGTCAAGCGCACGCGCGGCCTGCACCGCAAGAAGCGGCAGGACGCGCCTTATCCCGTCGTCGCGCTCGTCGGCTACACCAACGCCGGCAAGTCGACGCTGTTCAACCGGCTGACGCAGGCCGAGGTCTTGGCGAAGGACCTGCTGTTCGCCACGCTCGACCCGACGCTGCGCGCGGTGAAACTGCCGCACGGCGCGCGCATCATCCTGTCGGATACGGTCGGCTTCATTTCCGACCTGCCGACCATGCTCGTCTCCGCCTTCCGCGCGACGCTGGAGGAAGTGATCGAGGCCGACGTCATCCTGCATGTGCGCGACGTCAGCCACGAGGACACGGAAGCCCAGAGCGCCGACGTCGAGCGCATTCTCGCCGATCTCGGCGTCGAGCCGCACGATCATCGCCGGCTGATCGAGGTCTGGAACAAGGCCGATCTCCTGAGCGCGGAACGCCGCGCCGGCCTGCTGCAGGCGACGATGGCGCGGCCCGCCGACGCGCGGCCCGTGCTGGTTTCCGCGATCACGGGCGAGGGCGTCGATACGCTTCTCGCCGCGATCGAGAGCCGCATGGCGAGCGAGCGCAAACTGTTGCGGGTGAAAGTGCCGGCCGCCGACGGGGCAGGGCTCGCCTGGCTCTACGAGAACGGCGAAGTGCTGGCGCGCAAGGCGGGCAGGGACGGCTCGCTCGCCATCGACATCCGCGTCGGCCCCGAGCGGGTCGACCGCGTGCTGCGGCGTTTCCCCGACGCCAAGGCGGCGAAAGCGCACTGATTCCGGGCGGAATTGATCCCGCCAGCGCCGGAAACGGGTCACATTTCAGTCAATAACGCTCCCTCCTATCGCGCCCGGCCCGTAAGGCGCCGCCCCTGGTTCGTCAGTCAAAAGGGGAGCCCCCATATGCGATCCATTCGACTTGCTCTATTCGCCTCCGCCGGCGTCGGTCTCGCCGTCGCCCTCGTTTCGCCCGCGGACGCCAGACAATGCGGTTCGGGCCAGATATTCCAGGTGTCCAAGGGACGCTGCATCAGCAAGGCCGCAGCGGCCAAGGCCGGCATCGTGATCCATCGCAAGACGGCGGCGCTCAAGCCGGCCGCGGAAGCGACAGCCAAACCGGAGGCGGACGAGGACGAGACTTCGGCGCCCTCGAAGACCGCCCGGAGCGCCCCCGACGCCGCGGACAAGAACAATGCGACGCAAACGCCCGGGGGCGGCGAGGCGGACACGCCGCCGCCGGTCCGCAACGTCGCGGTCCGCAGCGACCCCGCCAAGGCGCGCGAGGCCTGGAACGCCGCAGTGGCGGCGGCGGGGAAGGGCGGCGAGGCGGCATCCGCGCCGGCGCTCAGCTTCGCCCCGCAGGAAGGCGACGTGAACCGCAACATCGCGCCCTTCGGCGCGCTGCAGTTCGGCGGGCTTCGCTAGAATCCGGCGCTCAGGCGCCGTTCTTCTTGGCTTCGTGCCAAAGCGCGTCCATTTCTTCGAGGGTCGCGTCCTTCGGCGCCTTGCCGCGCGCGAAAAGGCCGTCCTCGACATAGGCGAAGCGCCGCTCGAACTTGGCGTTGGCGCCGCGCAGCGCGGTCTCCGGGTCGACGCCCGCATGGCGGGCCAGATTGACCATGACGAAGAAGAGATCGCCGATCTCGTCCTCCACGCGCTCGGCCTTGCCCGACGCCACCGCCTCGGTCACCTCGCGCGATTCCTCGACGATCTTGTCGAGCACGGCGCGAATGTCGTTCCAGTCGAAGCCGACTTCGCCGGCGGCCTTCTGCAAGTCGAGCGCGCGGGCGAGAGCGGGTCTCCCCGACTTCACCTTCGCGAGCGTGCGGGCGGCGGGCAGGGCCGATGCGCCGGGATTGCGCGCCGCCTTCAGCCGCTTCTCCTCGGCCTTGATCTTGCCCCACAGCGCCGACACCTCGTCCGGCGACAGGTCGCGCGCATCGCCGAACACATGCGGATGGCGGCGGATCAGCTTGTCGGTGATCGCCTCGACCACGCCGCCGAAATCGAAGGCGCCTTCCTCTTCCGCCATGCGCGCATGAAAGACGACCTGCAACAGCAGGTCGCCCAGCTCCTCGCGCAGATCCTCGCGGTCGCCATGCGCGATGGCGTCGGCGACCTCGTAGGCTTCCTCGATCGTGTAGGGCGCGATGGTCGAGAAGTTCTGCTCGAGGTCCCATGGGCAACCCGTCGCCGGCGTGCGCAGCGCCGCCATGATCTCGAGAAGGCGCGCAATGTCGCGTGACTTTTCCATGCGTCTCAGGAGGATTGCCGGAGCCAAAAAGAAAAGCCGGCGCTTGCGGCGCCGGCTGGAACTGAAGGGCAGGGGCGCGCCCTGCCCGAAATGACCCCGGCCTTACGCCTGGATCGAGATCGCCTCGCGGCCCTTGGGCGTGTCGACGACCTGCATGTTGACCGGCTGGCCTTCCACGAGGCGCTGCACGCCCGAGGACGTCAGCACGGAGATGTGGACGAACACGTCCTTGCCGCCGTCGTTCGACTGGACGAAGCCGAAGCCCTTGGTCTCGTCGAACCACTTGACCTTGCCGGACACCGGCACGGCCGTGGACGGATCGGGCGCGGCGCGACGCGGACGCGGGCTGTCGCCATATCCGCCGCCACCGCCGCCGCCGAAACCGCCGGAGCGGGGCGGGCGGGCTTCCTGCGCGGTCGAAAGATCGGCCTCGAGGATGCGGGTGACCTGCTGGCCCTTCTGGCCGGTCTGCACGTTGACCTTCAGCTTGGCGCCGGGGGGCAGGCTGTCATAGCCGGCCTGCTGGACAGCGCCGATGTGCAGGAAGGCGTCGCCCGTGCCGTTGTCGAGCTCGACGAAGCCGAAGCCCTTGTCGGCCTTGAACCACTTGACGGTGGCGTCGATCGGAGGGCTGGACGGAGCCATTGATGGAGCGCCCATCTCGGGGAAGCCGCCGCCGGGCGGTCCGCCGAACTGCGGGCGCGGCGTCCTGTTCCGGGGGTTGTAGTCGTAACTCGGGCCGTCATCATCGAAGCCGCGCTTGCGCGGGGGACGGAAATCTCTACCTTTGCTCATGCCTTATCGCTCGTTTCGCCACTTACGTGCGGTTTCCCTGTTCCGCACGGGTTCCCGAGAGAACCGCCACACCTGCGCAAATGCCCATCCCGTCGGTCCTTCGACCATCCGGAACGGGGCGGCCTCCGCCTTTCACTAGACTTCGCTCTCGAATGCCATAAGCCCGCGCAAACCATCTTTTAGCGCTAAAATAAAGGGCTGGCTACTCAAACCCGCGAATTTTCTGAAGCCCGCCCGACAGATTTTTGCGCAGGCGGGCATGACGCGTCCGAATTTGCGGCCGCGCCAGCGCCGGACCGAAGCGCGCTCAATTCGTTCCGTGGATTTATGCCCTGGGGAACAGCATTGATCTCGCTTGCGCTTCTGATATGTGATTCGCATAATCAATATTATGGAACTTTATCTATAGACCATAGAACCGCAAACGCGCATTTACGCGCCGAAATGAAAATCGCAACGGAACATTCGGCGAACGAAGAACGGATCGTGATCGATGCTGACGCAGCGACCGGACGCGAAGCAAATCCAGAGCCGGAGCTAAAGCTCAATTCGCAGCCCGTCGAAGGCCGGCGTCACGTCGGGCGGCAATTCGCGCGCCAGCGTCGCGTAATCGAGATCGGTGTGCAGATTGGTCAGGATGGCGCGGCGCGGCTTCAGGCGGCCGATCCAGCCGAGCGCCTCCGCCACGGTCAGGTGGCTCGGGTGGCGGCGATAGCGGAGCGCGTCGATGATCCAGACGTCGAGCCCTTCGAGCATCGCCGCCGATTCCGGCGGGATGTCGCTGACATCGGGCGTGTAGGCGAGATTGCCGAACCGGAAGCCCAGCGCGTCTATGTCGCCGTGGCGAAACAGGATCGGCAAGGCTTCGACCGGACCGCCGGGCCCGTCCAGCGCCGCCTTCATGCCGGGCGTCAGCCGATGCTCGCGCAGGAGCGGCGGATATTGGCTGCCTTCCGGCGTCCTGAAGATGTAGCCGAACTTGTCCCGCACGCCCTGCGAGGTCGCCTCGTCCATGTAGACCGGCAGCAGATGGCCCTGATGGATCACGTATGGCCTGACGTCGTCGATCCCGTGGATATGGTCGGCGTGGGCATGGGTCAGCAGCACGGCGTCGAGATGCATGACGCGCGCGTCCAGAAGCTGCTCGCGGATATCGGGCCCGAGATCGACGAGCACTTCGGTCGAGCCGGCGATTCCCTGCCGCGACACATGCAGCGCGCAGCGCCGCCGGCGATTCCTGGGGTCCGCCGGATCGCAGGCGCCCCAGCCCTGGGCGACGCGCGGCACGCCCGCCGACGAGCCGCAGCCGAGGATCGTCGCCGTGTAGCTCATGCGGCGAGCGGCGGCATCTTGGAGAATATCCGCAGAGCGTTCGCGGTCGTTGCGGCCGCCATCTCGGCCGCGCCGATCCCGCGCGCCTCGGCCAGCACGGCCGCGGTTTTGGCGACATAGGCCGGCTCGTTGCGCTTGCCGCGAAACGGGACCGGCGCAAGGAACGGCGCGTCGGTCTCCACCAGCAGCCGGTCGAGCGGCGCGGCGGCGGCTATGTCGCGCAACGCCTGCGAGTTCTTGAACGTGACGACGCCGGAGAAGGAAATGTACAGCCCCAGCGCCAGCGCGCGCTCGGCCAGTTCCCGCGAGGCGGTGAAGCAATGGAGCAGGGCCGCAAAGGCCCCCTTCCCCATCTCGTCCTCCAGGATCGCCGCCGTGTCCGCGTCGGCGTCGCGCGTATGGATCACCAGCGGCAGGCCGCTTTCGCGCGCCGCCGCGATATGCGTGCGGAAGACGCGCTGCGCCACGTCGCGCGGCGCGCGGTCGTAATGATAGTCGAGCCCGGCCTCGCCGATGCCCACGCATTTGGGATGCCGCGCCAGCGCCACGAGCTCCGCCGCGCTGGCCTCGGGCGTGTCGTGCGCGTGATGGGGATGCGTGCCGACCGTGCAGAACACGTTGTCATAGGCGTCAGCGATCCCGGCATAGGTCGGGAAGCGCTCGACATGGGTCGAGATCGTGATCATTCGCCTCACGCCAGCGTCCTTCGCGCGCGAAACGACGGCGTCGCGCTCGGGCGCGAAATCCGGGAAGTCGAGGTGGCAGTGCGTGTCGATGAGCATCAGGTTCAGCCGCGTCCATGCCCGGCGTCGAGGGCGAAGACGCGATAGACGCACGAGGCCGTCAGGATCAATTCGCCGTCGGCCGAGAGGTCGACATCGAGGAAGGCCAGCGTCTTGGTGAGCTTGCGCAGGCGCGCCCGCCCCTCGACCCAGGCGCCGACCTTGCCGGCGGCGACGAACCGGCTGTCGAGCGCGATCGTCGCGCATTTCCGTCCGCAGGAATGTTCGATCACATGCCCGGTCATCGTATCCGCGAAGGCCGTCAGCGCGCCGCCATGAATCACGCCGTTCGGATTGCCGTGACGCGTATCGGACTGGAAGCCGTAGACGTAGGCGTCGCCATCCTGTCGCCAATGGTAGGGGCCGAGCAGGCCAATCAGCCCCTCCGCGTTGAAGGCCATCGGCTGAAATCCGACCGGAACGCTCATGCAACCTCCACATAGCGCGGGAAGATCGGCGCCGGCGCGGGCAGGGCGGCGCCCTCCCCCAGCCTGTGCGCGGCGTCCGCATGCGCGAAATCGCGGGCGTCGGCCGGCTGCGCCAAGATATCGAGCAGCTTGCCCATCGCGCCGGGCATCGCCGGCTGCGCCATGATCGCCACCACGCGCAGAACCTCCGCCGTCACGCCGAGCACGGTCGCCATGCGCGAAAAATCCGTCTTGCGCTTGGTCCACGGCTCCTCGCTGGCGAAATAGCGGTTGGCGTCGGCCACCACCTTGAAGGTTTCGGCCAGCGTCGTGTGGATGGCGAAGCTCTGCATCGCCGCGCGGCACTTCTCGGGGAGCGCATAGGCCGCGTCGAGGATCGCGCGGTCGGCTTCGCTCAGCTCGCCCCAGGCCGGCGCCCTGCCCTCGCAATTCTTCGCGATCATCGACAGCGAACGCTGCGCCAGATTGCCGAGATCGTTGGCGAGATCGGCGTTGGTGCGCGCGACGATCGCCTCGTGCGAATAGGAGCCGTCCTGCCCGAACGGCACCTCGCGCAGGAAGAAATAGCGCATCTGGTCGAGGCCATAGTCGCGCACGAGATCGGCCGGGCCGATGACGTTGCCGACCGATTTCGACATCTTCTCCCCGCGATTGAACAGGAAGCCGTGCACCACGACCTGCCGCGGCAATTCGATGCCCGCCGACATCAGGAAGGCCGGCCAGTAGATCGAATGGAAGCGGGTGATGTCCTTGCCGATCACATGCGCGTCGCATGGCCAGAAATTCGCCCGGGGCGCCGCTGCGTCGGGAAAGCCGGTCGCGGTGATGTAGTTGGTCAGCGCGTCCACCCAGACATACATCACGTGTTTCGGGTCGCCCGGCACCGGCACGCCCCAGTTGAAATTGGTGCGCGAGATCGAGAGATCCTCCAGCCCGCGCTTCACGAAGGCGACGATCTCGTTGCGATAGGTCTCGGGCGTGATGAAGTCCGGGTTCGCCTCGTAATGGGCGAGCAGGCGCTCGGCGTAGGCCGAGAGCCGGAAGAGGTAATTCTCCTCCTCCATCCATTCGACCGGGCTGCCGGTCGGCGCGAATTTCTTGCCCTCGGCGTTGGCCGAAAGCTCGCCCTCGTCGAAATAGGCCTCGTCGCGCACCGAGTACCAGCCGGCGTATTTCGACAGGTAGATATCGCCGTTGGCCTGCATCCGCTTCCACAATTCGGTGACGGCGGCGGCGTGGCGCGGCTGCGTGGTGCGCACGAAATCGTCGGTCGGGGCGTCGAGCAGATCGCCCAGCGTCGCGAAGTCGGCGGCGACCTTGTCGACGAATTCCTGCGGCGTCACGCCGTCGCGCGCGGAGGTCTGCTGCACCTTCAGCCCGTATTCGTCCATGCCGGTGATGAAGAACACGTCATGCCCGTCGAGCCGCTTGAACCGGGCGATGGCGTCGGTGGCGATACGCTCGTAGGCGTGGCCGATATGCGGCGCGCCATTCGCATAGGGAATGGCGGTGGAGATCATGAATCTGGGGCGGGTGCTCATGAGGGCCGGTTTACCCGCCTTTGCTCGCCAAGGCGAGATGCGGCGTAACGTCGGGCCGGGACTTCCGCCCCCGGGGCGCGGCGCGCGGGCCTCGCTTCGGCCCCGCCGAACCAGCGTTCCCTGGTCGAGAATTCCTCAGGCGTCGCCGCCCTTGCGCTGCACGCGCTGCATGAACTTGTCGAAGTCGATGATCGCGCGTTCGTGAAAACCGCTGCCGATCACGTCGACTTCGTCGCGGCACTCGACCTTGAAGCGCAGCTTTCTGCCCTCGACCGAGACCAGTTCGACGGTGGCCGAGACCCTCATGCCGACCGGAGTGGCCGCGGCATGGCTCATGTCGACATGCGTTCCCACGGTCCGCTGATGCGCGCCGAGATACGGACGCAGCGCCTCCACGCAGGTCCACTCCACGAAGCCGACCATGTAGGCGGTCGCGAAGACCGGAGGCATGTCGGCGAAACCGGTGAATGCCGGCGCGATCGAGGGGACCGTCAATCCGTCGCCGACGACGATCGTCTGCTCGCCCCGCAGGCCGAGCGGGAATTGAACGTCAGACATGGCCGATCCTCATGCTCATGGGCCAACGGATTTCACGGCGCTGACCGGGGTCGCCCCATGCCTCGGAGACCGTTGACGCAAACGTCTCGAGGGGCGCGCGACCGAGCGAGGCTTCCGCGTTGCGGACCGCCGACCAGGTCCCGACATAGCCGAGCAGGTCCGTCAGCGACCACGTCTTGGTCATGGCGATTTTCGGCGCCGCCGCCTCGCTGAAGGGGAATGGCAAGGAGCGGTATCCTGCCTCGACGTGGCATCGTTCCGGCGGCCAGTAAGGTCCGATGACGTCGTGATAGAAATGGGCGAGCGCCCGGCCGACATCGCCGTCCGCCTCGATCACGCCATAGGCGATCAGGGCCAGGGCGCCGGAAGGAACGAGAACGCGCCGCGCTTGCGCATAGAAGGCGTCGATATCGAACCAGTGCGCCGCCTGCGCGGCCGTGATGAGGTTGGCGCTTCGATCCGGAAGCGGCAGCCGCTCCGCGGGCGCGCAGAGAAACCGGACGCGCTCCCGGCGCGGCGCGTTGGCGATCTGGTCCGCGCTCGGGTCGAGGCCGACGACTTCATCGAACGCGCTCGCCAGCAGCGTCGTCAATTGGCCATTGCCGCAGCCCACGTCCACGGCCAACGCGCGCGAAGCCGCGTATTCGGCGAGGATCGCGGCCAATTCCGACGGATAGTCCGGCCTGAAGCGCGCGTAGGCCTGACCGCCCTTCTCGAACCAGTTCTTCGCGGCCTTTGCGTCACTCGGCATCCGCGCTCTCCCGGTCGGCCTCGGCGCGGGCGGCGCGCAGGCGCGCGGCGAAACTCTCGCGCTCCAGCGCGCGCGCCGCCAGTTCCAGGGCCTGGAGCAAGGGATGGCCGATTTCTCGTTCGAGGGCTTCGATCGCCTCGAAAGTCACGGCCCAGCGGGGGACCAGCTCCAGCAACAGGTTCTGGCCCCGACCGGTCAGGCGCAGGCCGCTCTTGCGGCCATCAGGCAGCGCATGGCGTTCGACCAGCCCGTCTTCCACCATCAAGCCGATGGTCTGGCTGACCGCGCCCTGCGTGAGATTCGTGCGCGCCGTAACGTCGCTGATGGTTTGCGCGCCAGCCGCCAGAGCGCGAAGGGCCGGCGTATAGCGGGCGCGGTAGGAGGCGTCCATGGCGCGGTATTCTTCTTCGGCGCCGCGTTCCACCAACTCGCCCACGTACCGGAGCAATTCGCCGAGGCCGGGTCTGACTTTCTCGATCATGGCAGCGAAATACATTAGCGCTAATGCATTGTCCAGCGACTTTCCTCGCCTTGCGCTCCCCTACCGCGTCGCCGCGCCCAGTTCCTCGACAATGCCGAGGATCAGCGCTCGCTTGTCGAGATTGTAGATTTCCGTCTCGCGCACGGACTTGCCGATCTTCTCCCAGGCTTCCGCCAGCGGCGCGAGGCGGCGCGGCCCCTGCCCGGCCGCGTCCTTCACGCGCGCGTCGAGCCACAGGAAGACCGTCTCGATGAAGGCGTCGAACTCGTTGGCCGCCGTCGGCCGCGAAACGGCGTCGACCAGGTTCTGCACGCCGCCCCAGTCGATCCTCGGCAGGTTGCGCAGCATGTCCTCCGCCATCTTGGCCGAGGCCGCGCCCTGCCGCGCGAGAATGCGGATCGCCTCGCGCACCGACCCGTCGGCGCGATGCGCGGCCTTCTCGATCTCCGCGTGGCCGTATTTTGCGAACCCCTCGCCCTGCGCCTCGATCGCGTGGACGATCTCGGACGGCTTCAGCGGTTGCAGCATCAGCTTGCGGCAGCGCGAGCGGATGGTCGGCAGGACGCGGCCCGGCTGGTGCGCCAGGATCAGGAACAGCGCCTTCGCCGGCGGCTCCTCCACCATCTTGAGCAGCGCATTGGCGCTCGACTTGTTGAGGTCGTCCGCGCAATCGACGATGCAGATGCGCCAGCCGCCGCTCGCGGCGTTGTGGTGGAACATGTGCAGCGCGCGCCGCGCGTCGTCGACCCGGATCTCCGTGAAATGCTTCGGCGGCTTGGTCTGGAAATTCCACTCGCGCCGCAGCAGGAAGATGTCCGGCGCCGAAAGCGAGTTCGATGAGGTGCGACGCTTTCGCGTCGGGATCGACATAGAGGTCGCCGGCCTTCTGCACCGCCGGCAGCCGCGGGTCGGGATGGGCGGTCAGGAACCGCGCGATGCGCCAGGCGAAGGTCGCCTTGCCGATGCCCGGCCTGCCGCCGATCAGCCAGGCGTGCGGCAGCCGGTCGGACTTGTAGGCCTCGAGAAACGCGCGTTCCGCCGCCTTGTGGCCGAACAGCGTCTTGTTGGCGCGCGGCGCCAGCGCGCCCTCCAGAGCGTCGCTTTCCGGCGGCGCCTCGTCGCGACGGCGCGCGCTCACGCGGCCGACGCCCCGAGCGGCGCAGGAAAGGCGCGGCGCGTCAGCGCCCAGATTTCGTCGGCGATCTCATGCTCGGGCCACGCCGCGTTCACGACCTTCATCCGGTTGGGTTCGCGTGTCGCGATATCGAGAAAGGCGCGACGCAGGGACTGATGGAACGACAGGTCCTCGCCCTCGAAACGGTCGGCTGCGGCGTCGCCGGCGCGCGCGCGGGCGCGGGCGAGGCCGAGCGACGGCTCGATGTCGAGCAGGAAGGTCAGGTCCGGCTTTGACCGAGCCGACGACGACGCGCTCGAGCGCGGCGATCAGCTCCGGCTTCACATTGCCCGCCGCGCCCTGATAGGCGCGCGTCGAATCCGCGAAACGGTCGCAGATCACCCACGCGCCGCCGGCGAGCGCCGGGCGGATGAGCGTGTCGATATGGTCGATCCGCGCCGCTCCGAACAGCACCGCCTCGCCGAAGGCGCCGAGTTCCGCCGCCTTGCCGGCGAGCAGCGCCGCGCGCAGCGCTTCGGCGCGCGGCGAGCCGCCCGGCTCGCGCGTGGCGATCACCCTGATTCCGGCCTGCTCGAGATGCGCCCTGAGATGGCGCACCTGCGTCGACTTGCCCGCGCCCTCGCCGCCTTCGAAGGTGATGAAGCGGCCTGGGACGACCGGCGCGGCGCCGGCTTCGGGCTTGTCGATCAAGGGCGCATTCATTTCTTCAGGACGTATTTGCGCATCATCTGGCCGACGAATTCCATGCCGGCGTCGAACGAGCGGCGCGGCAGCGAGCCGACGACGACGTCTTCCCTGGCCTCGAGCGGAATGTCGAGCGCCAGCGCCTGCCCGCGCGTCAGCTTCAGGCGCGCGATCACGGTTCCCTTCTTGATCGGCGCGGTCAGCGGCCCGTCGAACACGATCTTGCCCTGCAGCCGCTCGCCGGAGCCGCGCGGCAGGAAGACCTTGACCTTCTGGGAGGCCGCGACAGGAACATCGTGCGGCTCGCCGCCGTAGACCGGCACCGTCCCGATCGTCTCGCCGGCGTCGAACAGGCTCTTGGCGTCCAGCGACCGGAAGCCCCAGAGCAGCAGCTTGCGGGCGTCGTCCGCCCGTTCCGACGCGGACTTGCAGCCGTTGAGCGAAACCACGAGGCGCTGGTTGTTCTCGACGGCCGAACCGACGATGGCGAAGCCGCTTTCGTCGATATTGCCGGTCTTGAGCCCATCGGCGCCGATGTTCATCAGCAGCAGGGGATTGCGGTTCTGCTGCGCGATCTTGTTCCAGGTAAAGCTCTTTTCGCTGAAGTACTTGTAGTAGTCGGGATAGGTCTGGACGACATAGCGCCGCCAATTGCGCCATCTCGCGGACGGACGTCTTCTGCCGGGGATCGCTGCGGCCCCAGGCGTTGGTGAAGCTCGAACGCCTCATGCCCAGTTCGCGCGCGCGGCGCGTCATCGCTTCGCCGAAAGCCTCTTCCGTGCCGGCGAGCCCCTCCGCGATGGCGATGGCCGCGTCATTGCCCGAATCGACCACAAGTCCGCGAATGAGGTCCTCGATGCGCACCTGCGAATGCAGCGAGGCGAACATGCTGGAGCCCTTGGACGGCGCCCCGCCCTCGCGCCACGCCTTTTCGGAAATCTCGTAGGTCTGGTCGAGCGTGACCTTGCCTTCCTTGAGCGCCCGGAACAGCAGTTCCGCGGTCATGATCTTGGCGGTCGAGGCGGGCGAGGCCAGCTCGTCGGCGTTGCGCTCGAAGATGAAGGACTGGCTTTCGGCGTCCATCAGGACCGCCTGGCGGCAGGCGACGTTGACGGTGGAGGTCTGCGCCTGCGCCGCGCAGGACGCAACAAGCCCGATCGCGGTGAACGCGCGCAGCAGGAATGCCGAGTAGCCCAAATGTTTCGCCTTCCGCTCGCGCCCTCGGCAAGCCGGCGGCGCAGTCCCCCAATGCCCAAACAGGCGAGCGGAGATTAGCGGCGAACGCTTCGTTGCGGAAGCCTTTGGAAGATCAGCGTTCCGCCATGTCCGCGCGCGCGGCGCGCGACCGTGCGGACGACGTCATGGCCACGGCGCTGCGGCCGGCGATCGGCGTGCCGGCGCCCGGGATCGTGCCGAGATCGAACGGGCGCGAAGGCGGCAGCGGCGCGGCGGCGATCGGCTTGCCGACGGGTGCGGCTTCCGGCTGCTGGGCGTCGTCGCCATCGGTGTCCGCGACCGCCGCCTGCGGCCTGAGCGCGGCCAGGCGCGGCCTCTCCGGCGGGCGGTCCGCCACCATGACCGGCGCGCTGGCCGGCAAGCCGTCGATCGTGGCGGGCGAGCCGTCCGTGCGCAGCGAGGCGAGAAGCGCGCCGTCGTTCGAGCCGCGGATCGGCGCCTTGGTCAGATATTCGACGCGGACCTTGGCCGTGCCGAAATGCTTGAACTGGAGCGCCTCCGCCACGCGCTGCGAAACGTCCATGACGCGGCCGCCGTGATAGGGGCCGCGGTCGTTCACGCGCACGACGATCGAATGCTGGTTGCGCAGGTTGGTGACGCGGGCATAGCTCGGCAGCGGCATGGTCGGATGGGCCGCCGAGATCGAGCCCCGGTCGAAAACCTCGCCATTGGCGGTCTTGCGGCCGTGGAAATCGGCGCCGTACCAGGAGGCGGTGCCGACCTGCGCCACGCGGCGCTCCGAGGGATAATAGGTCTTGCCGGCGATCTGGTAGGGCTTGCCGACCATGTACTGGCCGCCGCCCTTCGGCACTTCCTCGCCGTCCGCGACGACGCGGGGCGATGCGGCCACGCCATATTTCGGGTCGACGCCGCCGGAACTTCCGCCAGAATAGCGCTGGTTCTGGGCGCAGCCAGCGAGCGCGGCGGCGCAGGCGGCGATGGCGAGAACGCGCACGGCGGGCCGGGCGGCGGAAATTTCAATACGAATGGCAGGAGACATCGACAGGCACGCTTTACGCAGAGACGAATTCGATCGCTTGCTGTCCGTCACGGCTCGATCCTGTCCCCTGGACGCGCCCACGCACTGCAAAACGCGCGCACGTTCTACCTATTTGTTTAAGCGACCATTAAACGAGCCGGACGCGCGGGTCGAGACCTCAGGCGCAGCCGTTTCGGCGCTTGCAGCGAGGAGGCTTTCCGATTGGGACGGAAATGCGGCGACGGCGCCGAACCGCCACGAACACGATCCATCAAAACATTAGATATATCGTTCAAATATCTGCTGTAAGTGTATTATTTCTGCTTGTTACAGAAATGTCGCAGACCCCGTCTTTCTACGCCAGAGCCACGCGCGGCTTCCTCTTGGGAAACGCCCCCGCCCTCGAAGCCGCGCGCCGGCGGCTTTGAAGAATCCGCCGGCCCTGTCATAAGCGCTGGCGCCGGAAGGGTGGCCGAGTGGTTTAAGGCAGCGGTCTTGAAAACCGCCGTGGGCGCAAGTTCACCGTGGGTTCGAATCCCACCCCTTCCGCCAGATCGCCGCGAGGCTTCGTTATTCGAACCCACGGTTCCGCGCGCTCGCGTGGCGGGCTGGCCCGCCGCGCGAGCGAAAAGATTTTCGGGGTTCGAATCCCACCCCTTCCGCCACTGGCCCCTACTGATCCTGCGACGTCGCGTTCAGCTTCCGCTGCGCCCAGATCATGCCGAAGGCGATGGCGCAGCACGCGAGCGTCGTGAGGAGCTGGAACACGCCGTTGGCGTCGGCGAGCGCGAAACTGTCGTGTGGCGGGATCACCCAGTAGAGGATGCCGAGCACGCTGCCGACCATCGCGCCGAGGCCGCCGCTCGCGCCGAGGTAGACGGCGAACACCACCAGCGCGATCAGGCCGACGACCAGCGCGCCCGACGCCACGCCCAGATCCGCCGTCTGGCTCATCAGCGCGGTCGCGCCGCCGGCGCCGGCGCCGCCGACGAAACAGGCCAGTCGGTGCGACAGCCGGAAATCTTCGGCGCGCAATCGCAGCATCCGGCGGAAGGTCATTTCGCCGGCGCCGACGCCGACCGCCACGCTCAGGAAAAGCACCCAGAGCGGCGCGCCGAGGATCATCTGCGTGTGCCCGATGGCCAGCCCCGCAACGAGCCCAATCAAATTGGACCAGATGCGTAGGACAAATGCAGGATCGTCGCGCTCGGACATTGAGATGGCGTCGCCTGATTTAAGAAGCGCAGTCAAGGCGCACGATGGGCGCGCTACAGCGCGCCGGCCCCGATCATCCGCGACGTTCAAGCTGACCGAGGCCGCGCGAATGCGCAAGGGCTTAGCGTGCCCGCTGTCGACAAGACATGTCTGTTTTCTTGACCCCACGCGTCCGCTCGGCGCTGTCCGGCTTCGTGCGAGAGCGCACAGCGCCTGATCGCGGAGCGGGGTATGAATTGCAAATACCTCCTCCCTCTTTGCCCGGCCCCGCGCCGGGCTTTCTTTTTGGCGCAAGGCGTTCCTCCGGGCGCGGGTTGCGACAGAAGGCCTGTTGATTGTTCACGTCTAAACGGTCTATCGTCCATGTCGGACACGCCAAGCGGCGCGAGAAGTCCTCGGGAGAACAATATGGCCATCGACGGCAAGTGGAATTTGACGGTCAACACGCCCATGGGCGCGCAAACCTCGACGCTCGAGGTGACCTCCTCCGGCTCGAGCCTGACCGGCACGCAGGCCGGCGCGCAGGGCGGGCAGGCGATCAACAATGGCGCGGTCAACGGCGACGAGGCGACCTGGTCGATCGACATCACCTCGCCCATGCCGATGACGCTGACCTTCAAGGGCAAGGTTTCGGGCGATTCGCTCTCGGGTTCGGTGACGCTCGGACCGTTCGGCGATTCGACCTTCCAGGGCGAGCGCGCCTGACAAGGCGCCGGACCGCGAGCCCCGATGCGAAGTCGGCAACAGCCGACTTCTGCTCGGCTCGCCTGTAAACGCGGCTGCGGGCCTGGCGGCCCGCGGCTCCCTACGCCGGCCGCGCGAGACCCCATTCGTTCCAGCCGGCGAAGCGCGGCGTCTTCGGCAGATACATCGTGTCGACGTCTGCGATCGCGAAGCCGTTCGCCGCTATCGTGCGCGCCACCGGCCGCGACAGGCGGCAATTGCCCGCAATCAGCTTCCACATCGGATCGAGCCGTCGCTGCCAGCGCGCGACATCGCCGTCGGGCGACAGCCCGTGCTCGCAGAACAGGAACGCCCCATCCGGCTTCAGCACGCGCCGCGTCTCCGCCAGCACGCGCTCGACCGCGGCGACCGAGCAGAGCGTGTAGGTCGCCAGCACCGTGTCGAAAGAGCGATCCGCGAAGGGCAGGCTCTCGCCCGTCCCTTCCGCAATCGTCACCGCAAGTCCCTTGGGACGCGGCGCCTGCTCGGCCATCGCCCGCATTTCGGCCGACGGGTCGACGCCCGTGACGCTTTCGACGCGGGCAGGATCGTAGAACGGCAGGTTGAGCCCGCTGCCGATGCCGATCTCCAGCACACGGCCCGTCGCGCGCGGCACGACCTTCTTGCGCTGGCGCATGATCGGCCGGCCGCCGCAGGCGCAGCGGATGAAATGGGGCAGGACGTAGCGTTCGTAGAGGGAGGCCATCGGGATTTCACGCGCGGCGCGCTGCAAACGTCCGTCGACCGCCGGCGCGCCATTTCAGGATAGCCTGTCTTCGCCGGCATTTCGAAATACCGGTGAATGGCGAAGCAGAGCGCCAGAACCGCCAGCGTCGTCCCGATCGCCGCGCCGACCCCGCCCCATGTTCCCGCCAGCGCATACCTGCGCGCGACGAACAGGACCGGCGTCGCGAGCAGGTAGTGGGTCATGTACAGCGTGTAGGAGATGTCGCCGAGGCGCTGCATCGGCGCAGACGCCATCGCGCCGGCGCGCCCACGCCGTTCGGCCAGCGCGCAGCCGACGATGCACAGGACGAAGGCGGCGCCGACGACAGCCTCGTTCGCCCCGACATGCAGCACGACGAGCGCGCCGACGAATGCGATGGGCGCGATCCACGGCCCCGGCGCCCAGAGAGCGGCGATGCGCTCGAGATTGAACGCGAGCGTCGCGCCGAGCCAGAATCCCGGCAGCGCACGAAACGCGCCGTAGTCGTGCGCGGCGTCCGTCCACGGCCCCATGCCCATTGCGTTTCGCGCCAGGATCATCAGGCCGACGAAAGCAAGGATTACGGCCAGATTGGCCGCAGCCGACAAGCGCCGGGCCGCGAGGAAGACGAGCGGCGTCAGCAGGTAGCACAACCATTCCGCGCTGATCGACCACGACGCGACGTTGAATGAAGGGTGGTCGACCACGCCCCACGCCTGCATCAGCGTGAGGTTGGCGGGCAGCGCCGACAGCGCGAGAATTTCGGGATGGTTCGGCTTCAGACCGGTGATCGCCGCCACTGCGAGCAGCGACAGCGAGCCTGCGAGCGTCAGCAGATGCAGCGGATAGAGTCGCGCCACGCGCGCCTCGAGGAAACGCAGATAGTCAGCATTGCTCGCCATGCGGCCGGCATAGGCGACGGCGATCACGAATCCGCTGAGGATGAAAAAGAAATCAACGAAGGCGTTGAGCCGCCCGACAGCCGGCGAGACATGCGCGAGGCCAACGCCGAATTCGGCGTCGTAGTGATAGACGACCACGCACAGCGCGGCGATGAACCGATAGCCATCGAGCGCAGCGAAACGAGCGGCGGCCGCGGGCGATGCTGGCGAGGGAAAATTCATGACGCGCAATTCGCAGACGCCTGGTTCGGCGCGAACCTAACACCGTCCGGCGGGACATGGCCGCAAGTCTGAATTCTCCGTTAATCTTCATGGCTAACGACGGTTAGAGATCGAACACCAGGCACGTCGTGCTCGCGGTCGCGACGATCTTGCCGGCCGCGTCGAAGGCTTTCGCTTCCGCAACGGCGGACCGCCGCCCGACATGCACCGCCCTGCCCTCGGCGGTGATCGCGCCCATCTCCACGGTCACCGCGCGCAGGAAATTCACCTTGATCTCGAGCGACGTGTAGGCGCGACCCTTGGGCAGCGTCGTGTGCACGGCGCAGCCCATGACGGAATCGAGCAGCGTGGCGATCGCGCCGCCATGCACCGTGCCGATCGGGTTGTAGAGCCATTCGCCGGCTTCCAGCTTCATGACGACGCGGCCCTCGTCGACTTCCTCCAGCGTCTGGCCGATCAGCTTCATGATCGGCGGCGGCGGACCCTCGCCCGTCAAGAGCTTGCGGAACACGTCGATGCCGGCGTGGTCGCGGATATAGGCGGCGAGCGCCTTCGGGTCTTCCCACTTGCACGGTTCGCGTGCGGGTCGGCGGCGGTGGCGTCGTGCATTGAGGTCTCCATCGATTCAATCGGACCCTTCATGCTGAGGAGCTTGCGAAGCAAGCGTCTCGAAGCATGGGGGCTGCGGCCATCCTTCGAGACGCGATCCTGTCGGATCGCTCCTCAGGATGAAGATTCTTGGAGCGCTACGCCAGCCGCCGGCGCAGGCTGCGCGCCAGAATTCTTGCGGCCGACCATCAGGCTGAACACGGCCGCCAAGAGGCAGGCCGCGCCCGCGACCCAGAAAGCCGGCGCATAGGTCAGCAGGTAGGTCTTCGACAGGCCGCCGCCCAGCGCCGCGACCGCCGCGCCGATCTGGTGCGAGGCGAAGATCCAGCCGAAGACGAGGCCCGCCTTCTCGCGTCCGAACATGGAGCCCGCGAGCTTCACGGTCGGCGGCACGGTGGCGATCCAGTCGAGGCCGTAGAAGATCGCGAAGATCGACAGGCCGTAGACGGTGAAGGTCGAGAACGGCAGCCAGATCAGCGAAAGGCCGCGCAAGCCGTAGTACCAGAACAGCAGCTTGCGGGAGTCGACGCGGTCCGAGAGATAGCCGGACGCGACCGTGCCGGCGAAATCGAACACGCCCATCATCGCCAGCACGGAAGCCGCCGCCACCGCCTGCAATCCGTAGTCGATGCAGAACGGAATGAAATGCGTCTGCACGAGGCCGTTGGTCGACAGGCCGCAGATGAAGAACGAGCCTGCGAGCAGCCAGAACGCCGGATTGCGCGAGGCTTCGCCCAGCGTCCGGAAGGCGCGCGCGACAGGATTGCCTGACGGCGGCGCGGGCGCCGGCTGCAACGGCGCATCCGTCTTCTCGCCATAGGCGCGCAGGCCGACGTCGGACGGCCGCTCCGCCAGCAGCAGCAGCACGCCGAGCGCCGCGAGCGCGATCGCCACGAGCGAGGGAACCAGCGCCTGCCGCCAGCCGTAGGCCTCGATCAGCATGGAGGCGAAGGGCAGGAACACGAGCTGCCCCGTCGCCACAGCCGCCGTGAGAATGCCGACGACGAGGCCGCGCTTCTCGGTGAACCAGCGCGTCGAGATGATGGCGACGAGAACGAGCGCGGTGAGCCCCGTGCCGAAGCCGATCATCAGGCCCCAGAACAGGAAGAGCTGCCACAGGCTCGTCATGAACAGCGAGCCCGCGAGTCCGGCGAACACCAGCCCCTGCGCGCAGAACATGATTTTTCGCGCGCCATATTTTTCGATCAGCGCCGCCGCGAACGGCCCCATCAGTCCGAACAGGGCGAGCCGCACCGCCATGGCCGAGGAAATCTGCGCCGTGTCCCAGCCGAACTCCTTCGACAACGGGATGATGAAGGCGCCGGGCAACCCGACCGCGCCGGCCATCACCAGCGAGGAAAAGAACGCCGTCGCGATGACGATCCAGCCATAATGCACGCCGCGGCGGGACAGCGCGGAGGCGAGTGTCGATGCAAACATGGGGTTTTCCGCAGGCCTTGCCGCGCCGGTGGCGCAGGTTTATGATGATGAACGTCATCGTTATTTGATGATGATCGTCATTGTTGTGTCAAGGCCGCATTCGTCGGCGGCGATCACAAACAGGCGAGCGCAGGAAGGAACCCATGCGCCTCACCAGGGAAAAAACGGCGGAAAACCGGGCGAAGGTGATCGACGCCGCGCTCGGCCTGTTCCAGCGGCGCGGCTTTTCCAATGTCGGCGTCGCCGAACTCATGGGCGCCGCCGGGCTGACGCATGGCGGCTTCTACAATCATTTCGAATCCAAGACCGCGCTCGAGGTCGAGGCCTGTTCGCTCGCTTTCGAGCGCGCGCTCGGAGCGATCGGCAAGGTCGCCGCCAAGCCTGCGGGCGCGGACCGCCGCGCCGCCATGCGGCTCTACGTCGAGCGCTATCTTTCCTCTCGCGCGCGAGACTCGGCCGGCGCGCGCTGCCCGATGGTGGCCTTCGGCACGGATGTTTCGCGCGAGAGCCGCGAAGTGCAGGCGCGGTATGCCGAGGGCCTGCGCGGCTATATCGACGTGATGGCGCAGGCGCTCGAATCCGACCGTCCCGCCGCCCACGCGCTGATGTCCGAACTCGTCGGCGCCCTCTCGCTCGCCCGCAGCGTCGCGCGCGAGGACCGCGCGCTGTCGGACGGCATTCTGGAAGCGGCGAAGGCGCGCGTGCTGGCCCGGTTGTAGCCGCTGTCATCCCGGACGGCCGAAGGCGGATCCGGGACCCGGCAGCAGCGTATGACCGCTGGGTCCCGGCTCTCCGCATCGCAAGCGATGCTCCGGCCGGGATGACAGTCAGGCGGCTGCCTCGAGCTTGTTCCACGTTGCAAGCAACAACCGCGCGAAGCATGATCCCGCCATTCGCGCGAGAGCGGCGCAATCGATGGGGACATCACATGGTCAAGGCGATACGCGTTCATCAGACGGGCGGACCGGAAGTCCTGAAATACGAGGACGTCGACATTCCCGCGCCGGGCAAGGGCGAAATCCAGATCCGCCAGCACGCCATCGGCGTGAACTTCCTCGACGTCTACTACCGCACCGGCTCCTATCCGACGCCGCTGCCCTATACGCCGGGCAACGAAGGCGCGGGCGAGGTGATCGCGCTCGGCAAGGGCGTGACGAATTTCAAGGTCGGCGACCGCGTCGCCTATTCCGGCCCGCTCGGCGGCTATGCCGAAGTGCGCAACCTGCCGGCCTCCCTCGGCGTGAAACTGCCGAAGAACGTCTCCTACGAGACCGCAGCCGGCCTGATGCTCAAGGGCCTGACCGCGCAATACCTGCTGCGCCAGACCTACAAGGTGAAGGAAGGCGACACGATCCTCGTGCACGCGGCCGCCGGCGGCGTCGGCTCCATTCTCTGCCAGTGGGGCAAGGCGCTGGGCGCCACCGTCATCGGCACGGTCGGCTCGGCGGAAAAGGCCAAGCTCGCCAAGAAATTCGGCGCCAAGCACGTCATCCTCTACCGCGAGGAGGATTTCGCGGCGCGCGTGAAGGAGATCACCAAGGGCAAGCTCTGCGAGGTCGTCTACGACGGCGTCGGCAAGGCGACCTTCCCCGCCTCGCTCGATTGCCTGAAGCCGTTCGGAACCTTCGCCAGCTTCGGCTCGGCGTCGGGGCCGGTCGACGCCTTCAATCTCGGCCTGCTCGGCCAGAAGGGCTCGCTTTTCGCCACGCGCCCGACGCTGTTCACCTTCCTGGCCGACCGCACGCGGCTGGAGAAGATGGCCAAGGACCTGTTCAAGGTGGTGGCGGACGGCACGGTCAGGATTCCGATCACCGGCCGCTACAAGCTCGCCGACGCCGAACAGGCGCACCGCGACCTGCAGGGGCGCGAGACCACGGGCATGGTGATCCTGACGCCGTGAGGCTTCTTCTCCCTCCCCGCTCGCGGGGAGGGTGTCGCCGAAGGCGACGGGTGGGGACCACGCCACAGAACCCCACCCGCGATGCTGCGCATCGCGACCTCCCCGCGAGCGGGGAGGTAGGCGCGGCGGCTGCGACCCGCCGACGCAGCTTGATCGGAAAGTCTCCCGGACCCGGACCGGCCGCGCTATCTAGGACCATCCGGAGATTCATTCATGGCGACAGCAGCGGCCCCGCAAACGCATTTCGACGTTCTCGTCGCCGGCGCCGGCGCGTCCGGCCTGATCGCGGCGATCGCGCTCGCGCGCGCCGGCCATTCGGTCGCGCTGGTCGGCAAGACGCCGGGCCCCTTGCCCGGCCGCACCGTCGCGCTGTTCGAGGGCTCGCTGCGCCACCTCGACGATCTCGGCCTGCGCGAGCCGCTGGAGGAAATCTCGGCAATCGTCAAAGGCATCCGCATCATCGACGACACCTCGTCGATCTTCCGGCCGCCGCCGGCGCTGTTCACCTCGGACGAGATCGGCCTCGACGCTTTCGGCCTCAACGTGCCGAACGACGATATCGTCGACATGCTGTCGAAGGTCGTCGCCGACATGCGCGATATCGTGCGCTTCGAGGCTTTCGTCACGGGCTACGACTTCCGCGACGACGGCGTCACCGCGCGGCTCGACGACGGCCGCGAGATCGAATGCGCCGTCGTGGTCGCCGGCGACGGCCGCAATTCGCCGGCGCGCAAGGCGGCGGGCATCGAGATCAAGGAATGGTCCTACCCGCAGACCGCCGTCACCGGCATTCTGCGCCACCGCCGCCCGCACGACGACATCACCACCGAATTCCACACGCGCTTTGGGCCCTTCACCTTCGTGCCCATGCCATCGACGGCGGAGGCGCCGCGCCGCTCGAGCCTCGTGTGGCTGATGCCGCCGGACGAGGCGAAGCGCCGCCTTGCGCTCGCGCCGCGCGAACTGGCCGCCGAGATCGAGGACCAGTCGCACTACCGCTACGGCGCGATCGAGATCGAGGGCGCGCTCGGCGCCTTTCCGATGGCCGGGATGCGCACGCTGAAAGTCAGCGGACCGCGCCTGATGCTGGTGGGCGAAGCCTGCCACGTCTTCCCGCCGCTCGGCGCGCAGGGGCTCAACCTCGGCATCCGCGATTCCTCCGACGCCGCGCTCGCGCTCGACGGCGTCGATCTGAAAGATCCAAAGGCGATCGAGGCGGCGGTCGCGGAATACGAGAAGTCGCGCCGCGCCGATATCGACATCCGCACGCGCGGCATCGACATCCTCAACCGCACGCTGCTCGCCGATTTCCTGCCCGTGGACTTTCTGCGCGGCGTGGGGCTTGCGGCGGTCACTGCCATCGGCCCGCTGCGCCGCGCGATCCTGCGCGAAGGCGTCGAGCCGACGCTTGCGCGCGCCCTGGCGAATTTCGCGCCGGGGCCGCGCGGAATAGGCAAGCCGCTCAGCCGGCGATGCGTCGCGCTTCGCCGGCCGTCAGCAGCGCCAGCAGGTTGCGCAGCGTGCCGATGATCTCGGCGTGACGGCCTTCGATCTCGACGATGCGGCGATGCAGGTCCGCGTCGTCGCCATCGCGCGCGTCTTGCGCCGCGGGCTTGTCGAGGCGCATCTCCATCACCGACATTTCGAGATCGGACACGCGCTCGGCGAGCGCCATGAGATTGTCGGGCGTAGGCGCAATTGCCTGCGCGGGCGCCTCGGCCTCGCGCTCGAAGCGGGCGGCCAGTTCGTGCAGCTTCAATTCGAGGTCGACGATCTCCGCCGAGCGCGTCGGCGCCGGCGCCGAGGGCGCGGCGATCATCTGCGTCTCGATGTCGTCGATGCGCGTCATCAGGAATCGTTCGATGCGCTCGGCCCGTTCTTCCGCCATGCGCGCGACCTTTTCGATCCGCTCCTCGAGCCCCGAGGCGTCGAAGGCGCTGGGCGCGCGCGGCGCCGACATCAGCCTGGCTTCGAGATCGGCGATGCGGCTGACGATGCGCGGATCGGGACCGCTGTCCGCCTCCACCGGCGACGCAGCCTGCGCGAGCGCGCCGCTCTCGACCATTGCTTCCAGCCGCGCCAGCCTCTCGGCGACGTCGGGCGCGAGCAGCGCGCGCAGGCGCTCCTCCGTCTGGTCCATGCGCGCCGACAGGAATTCCTCGCTGCGCTTGAGCGCGCCCTCGGACGTCCTGGCGATCTTGTCGACGCGCCGATCCAGGGCGTCGACCCTGTCGGCGTCGGCCTTCTGGGCGTCGGCGTCCGGCTGCGGCGCGTCGGTCTCGTTCGCCGTCCGCGCGCGCGGTTTCCAGCGCGGCGATGCGTTTCGTCAATTCCTCCAGCGCCGCCGGATCGCCCGAACCGCCGCCGGCCTTCTCCAGCTTGGCGACACGGTCGATCAGCTCGAAGAAGGTCTTTTCGTCGGCGACGCCGGTCGAATATTCGACGCCGAACTCCAGCCCCTTCGTCCAGCGCAGGATGACGCTCTTCGTTTCGGGCCGCGAGGGAATGTAGAGCTTGAAGCGCGCGGGCAGTTCGGCCTGCGTATTCAGTTTCACGCGCGCGCCGGTGGCGCTGAAATCGAGGATTACGCACTCGATCGGGTCGGACCCGTCCGGCCTGACGACCTGGGCCTTGACCTGGCAACCGCGCCTCTCGGCCTTGCGCTTGCCGACGGAACCCATGGCCATGACCCAACCCCCAACGCGAAACGACACACCCGTGAGCCGCACCATGACGCACATGTGCTAACAGGCGGTAACGGAAGGCGGGTTCAGCGGGGCAACAGCGACAGCGGCAGAAGGTCGTTGGAAATCAGCCACAACAGACCGGTGACGGTGACCACCGAGGCGAGCGTGCCGATCAGGATCGCGCTCGAGGCGCGCTCCACGTAGACGCGATACTGGCTGGCCATGACGAAGACGTTGAGGGCGGGCGGCAGCGAGGCCATCAGCACGGCGGTGAACGTCCAGACGCGATCGAAGCCGCCGACGGCCGACAGGTAGAAATAGACGATCAGCGGATGGGCGATCAGCTTGATGAAGAGCAGGATCGGCAATTCCGGCGCGACCCGCTTGATCGGCCGCTGCGCCACGGTGACGCCGAGCGCAAACAGCGCGGAGGGCGCAGCCGCGCCGGTCAGCATGGTCGCCATTTTGGCCACGGCCGGCGGCGGCTGCCAGGCGAAGGCCGCCGCCGCGACGGCCACCGCCGTCGCTATGTTGAAAGGATGCGTCACGATACGCAGGAAGGCGATCCAGATCGTGCGCAGGACGCCACGCCCCTCCCCGCGGCCGATCGCCATCAGCAGCGGCAGGGCGGAAAACAGGAAGATCGTATCGGCCGCGAAGATCAGCGCGACGGGAGCGGCGGCGCCCGCGCCGAGCGTCGCCAGCGTCAGGCCCGGCCCCATGTAGCCGATATTGGCGTAGGCGCCGGCGTTCGCCTGGATCGTCGCCTCGGGAATATTGCCGCCCGAGGCCTTCATGCCGACCGCGAACGCGATGGCGAAGGCGGTGATCGTCGCGCCCGCCGTGCAGGCGACGAAACGGAAATTCAGGAGCTCGTGCAGCGGCGTTTTCGAGATCAGCACGAAGAACATCGAGGGAAGCGCGACATAGACGATGAAGACGTTGACCCAGGCGAGCCCCTCCTCGCCGAAGTCGAAGATGCGGCCGCAGATGTAGCCGAGCCCGATCAGGCCGAAGAACGGCAGCGCGAGATCGAGCACGCGCGCGAATTTCGGGAAGAATGCGCCGAGCGCCATCAGCCCGAAGAAACCGGCGAGCACGGGAAGGATCGACAGCAGCCTGTCTCTGGCGTTTGCGGCGCGCATGGCCGGCCTTGGCTAGGAAGGCGCGCGCGCCGTGTCAACGCGCCGCGCCGCGCGGCTCCCATGCAGGCGACATCCCGCTTGCGCGAAAGGCGCGCGCGGCCTCAAATCGCAGGCAAGGGCCGGAATTGGGATCGGGGGCGCGCGATGAAACGTTTTGTGACATGGCTCGGCGTCGCCCTGATGGCGCTCGCCGGCTATTTCGTCTTCTGGCCGATTCCGATCTCGCCGCACGCCTGGACCGCCGACGCCGCGCCCGGCTACGTCGGTCCGCATGTCCGCAACACCCGCCTCGCGGGTTTGCAAAACATAGACATCGGCAATGAGGTCGGCCCCGAGCACATCGCCTTCGGGCCGGACGGCAGATTGTATGCGGCGGTGGCGTCGGGAAACATCCTGCGCATGGACGCCAAGGGGACCAATCGCGAGGTCTTCGTGAACACCGGCGGCCGCACGCTCGGCTTCGACTTCGACCCGTCAGGCCGGCTGATCGCGGCCGACGCGCTGCGCGGCCTGCTCGCCGTCACCAGGGACAAGGTGGAGGTTCTCGCCGACAAGGTCGACGGCCAGCCGATCCGCTACGCCGACGCCGTCGTCGTCGCCAAAGACGGGCTGATCTATTTCTCCGACGCCTCGCAGCGCTTTGGACCGCGCGACTGGGGCGGCACGTTCGAGGCGAGCGTGCTCGACATCTTGGAGCAGGCCGCGACCGGCCGCATCCTCGTCTACGACCCCGGCCTGAAGACGACGAAGGTGGTGGCGTCGGGCCTCTCCTTCGCCAACGGCGTCGCCGTGTCCAGCGACGAGAAATCCATCTTCGTCGCAGAGACCGGCAAGTATCGCATCTGGAAAGTGCCGGTCGCCGCCCGCAACCTCGATCTGTCGAAGGGGCCGGCCGGCGGCGCGACAATCGTTCTGGGCAACCTGCCGGGCTATCCCGACAATCTCATGCGCGGCCTGCCGACGCCGGGCGGCAAGCCGAAACTCTGGGTCGGCCTGACCAAGCCGCGCAACGACCTCATCGACAAGCTCGCCGACAAGCCGTTCGTGCGCGCCATGATCATGCGGTTGCCGCGCGCCCTCTGGCCGATCCCGCCCGCCTACGGGCACATTTTCGCATTCACCGAGGACGGCGAGGTCGTCGAGGATCTGCAGGACCCCTCGGGCGCCTATCCGGAGACGACGAGCGCGGCCGAACGCATCGACGGGCTCTACATCCAGAGCCTGCACGCCCATTCCATCGGCTGGATGAAGCGGCCGTGATTTAGCTTGAATTTGGCGATCGTCATTGCGAGCGCAGCGAAGCAATCCAGCCTCGCGTCTTTCCGCATGGATGGATCGCCGCGTCGCTGCGCTCCTCGCGATGACGGCGCAGTTTCCGTCGCCGCCAATTTGTAAAGCTACGTCTTGTAGTACGGCTCGACCTTGCCGGTCAGCTTCAGCGTGAGGGGATTGCCGCGCCGGTCCTTGGTGTTCGGCACCGACACGCGCACCCAGTTCTCGCTGACGCAATATTCCTCGACATTGGTCTTCTCGACGCCCTTGAAGCGGATTCCGACGTCGCGGGAGAGTGCTTCCTCGTTGTAGAACGGGCTGCGCGGATCGACGGAGAGGCGGTCGGGCGGCGTGTCGGTCATGTCGGTCCTCGAATTGCAAGCCGCCCGTTTACAGCGCTTCGTCCAGCAATTCCAGCGCGGCGCGGGCGAAGGCGTCCATGTTGGCGCGCCGGTCGGACGAGCCCGTCTCGATCGTGCGCACGCGCTCGACCGGCCCGCTGATCGCCACCACCGTATGGCCGGCAGCATCGCCGTAGGGATTGCCCGTCGGCCCCGCCGCGCCGGTCTCCGCGATCGCCCATCCCGCGCGCAGGAGTTCGCGCGTGCGGCGCGCGAGCAGCAGGGCGTAGGGCTCGCTGGCCGAGCGCATCCCCTCGACATCGGCGCGCTCGATATTGACCAGCGCCGCCCGCGCCCGCGCCGTATAGACGACCGCCCCGCCAATGTAGAAGGCGGAAGCGCCGGGCACGGCGAGCAGCGCGGCCGAAATCAGCCCGCCGCTCGAGGATTCGGACACGGCCAGCAATTCGCGCCGCGCGATCAGTTTCCGCGCGACCTCGGCGGCGAGTTTCTCGACTTCGTTCATGGCGTCCTCCCCGCTTTCGACCCGGCGGTTTCTGGTCTGCTACCATGCCCGAAAGGAGTTGCGAATGATCGTCGCCTCGTGGAACATCAATTCGGTGCGGCTGCGCCTGCCGCTGCTGCTGGAATATCTGAAGGAGCGCGCGCCGGACGTCCTGTGCCTGCAGGAGCTGAAATGCACGGACGAGCAGTTCCCGCGCGCCGAAATCGAGGACGCCGGCTACAACGCGCTCATCCACGGACAGAAGAGCTGGAACGGCGTCGCCATTCTCTCGAAGCGGCCGCTCGAGGAGACGCAGCGCGGCCTGCCCGGCGCCGACGACGAGCAGTCGCGCTATCTCGAGGCGCTGACGCAGGACGAATCGGGCAAGGTCGCGCGCGTCGCCTCGATCTACCTGCCCAACGGCAATCCCGCCGGCACGGAGAAGACCGCCTACAAATACGCCTGGATGGACCGGCTGCGCGCGCACGCCCGCGAACTTGCTCGCGCTCGAGGAGCCGCTGATTCTGGCGGGCGACTACAACGTCATTCCCGCGCCCGAAGACGCCCGCGACCCGCAGGCCTGGACGGGCGACGCCCTCTTCCTGCCCGAGACGCGCCAGCGCTTCCGCGCCCTCGTCAATCTCGGCTTCACCGACGCGCTGCGCGCCTGCACGGACGCCGGCGGGCTCTACACCTTCTGGGATTATCAGGCCGGCGCCTGGCAGAAGAACAACGGCATCCGCATCGACCACCTGCTGCTCTCGCCGCAAGCCGCCGACCGGCTGGCGTCGGTGGCGATCGACAAGGACATGCGGTCGAAGGAGAAGCCTTCGGACCACGTGCCGATACGGGCGGAATTCAGGAGCTGACCGGGAAAAGCGGCCTCAGCGGCGCTTCATGTAGGTTTCGAGATAGACCGCGGCCGCCTGGCGGTCGTTGTCCGTCGCGCTGCGCATCGCCTTGTCGTAGAGGTCGACGATCCACTTGTCGTTGACGGGATCGTTCGCCGATTCGCGCGCGAGCGTCAGGTACATCAGCCCCTGCGCGCGCTGCCTGGCGACGCCGTCCGGGCCGGTGAACAGCAGGTGCCCGAGCATGGCCTGCGAGGGCGTATGGCCCTTTTCCGCCGCAAGCCGCAGCCAGCGCGCGGCCTGGCGCGCGTCCTTCTCGACGCCCGACCCGTCGAGATACATGCGCGCGAGATTGTACTGCGCGTCGGCGTCGCCGAAATTGGTGGCGGCGTACTGGAACATCTCGCGCGCCCGCCCGGGGTTGGGCTTCATGCCGGCGCCGGAAATGCCGTTGAGGCTGTAGGCGCCGACCGCGACGAAGGCGCTCGCCACCACCGAAATCTCGCGGCGCGGCGTATCGTCCTCGTCGTAGTTCTCCACGATCTGCAGGAAATACTTGTAGGCCTTGTAGTCGTCGGGCGCGACGCCGTCGCCGGCCGCATACATCTTGCCGAGCTTCCATTGCGCCAGCGCGGCGCCGCCCTGCGCGGCGTAGGTCAGCGGCTCGACGGAATTCTTGGCGTCGCCGTTGCGGTAGGAGGCGATGCCGGCGGCCAGCGCCTGCTCGGCGTCCTTGTACTTGTGCTGCGCGCCAGCGCTGCGCGCGTCGGCGATCCGCTCGCCGTCGAAGGCGAGGGCCGACCCGGCGGTCACGAACAGACCGCAGGCGATCACAAGACTGAACCGACCGACCTTGACCATCGACACCATCTCTGCGGCCCCGCCGCGAGACCCCCTCGGCGCCCCCGTAGCGCCCCCCAAAGCTCACACGCGACGTCGCCGCCGCGTGTCACGCGAGCGCAGAGATCCGGCGATGTCGAGAGACGAACACGCAAGAACCCTACGCGCCTCGCCTCCCTGCCGCTCCGCCCGAGGCGGATGCAGGACTTGCGGGTGAGGCATATGCGCAACACATCGAAATCGAGGCTTCGGTTTCGCTCCGCGAAAGAATGCGAACGTTGCCCCGGACTTTCTTAACGCGGAGAGATTAGCGCGTGGTTTATGGCTGAAAAGCGGCGTGTTGCGCTTGCGATTGCGGCGATTGCGAGTTGATTCAATCTGTTGCAGCAAAGCCACAAAGTTGCGGCCGCGCCGCCACGTCGGGAGCGCGGCCCGGCCCCATGTCGTGGCGTCAGGCCCTGCCGAGATACTTGGCGAAGGCCCGCAGCGTCTCTTCGGAAACGTGGTGCTCGATACCCTCGGCGTCCACTTCGGCCGCCTCCTGCGGCACGCCGACGGCGACCAGCAGATCGACGACGAGGCGGTGCCGCGCGCGCACGCGCCGCGCCAGCATCTCGCCGGCCGGCGTCAGAAACACGCCGCGATAGAGTTTCGAGGTCGCAAGCCCCTCGCGCTTGAGGCGCGCGATGCTCTTGATCGCGGTAGCGTGCGACACGCCGAGCCGCCGCGCGATGTCGGTCGGACGCGCCTCGCCTTCGGTGCCGATGAGGTCGGAGATCAGTTCGGCATAGTCTTCCAGAAGCGCGGTCGCCTGCGCGCTGCGCGCCTTTTCGAAGCGGTGCGCCTGATCGGCCTCGGACGGGAGATCGGCGGGTTCGGCGACGAGCTTGTAGGATCTGGATTTGGGCATGGCGGACCTGCCCCCACAATGCGCCCTGGGCCGGCGGATTTCAACCGGGGTTGATTTTAGCGCCTCCACCCTTAATTGTAGCCGTGGCTACAAATCGGGATGCGCGCGGCATGAATCAGGATGCGGCCAGAACCACCCTGACGGCGCGCACGCAGGACGAGGCGCGCGCGGTCCTGTCGGGCGGCGCCCGCAATCTTCGCGCCTATCTCGCCTTCCTCGGCCCGGCGGTCGTCGCCTCCATCGCCTATATCGACCCCGGCAATTTCGCGACCAACATCCAGGCGGGCGCGCAATACGGCTACAATCTGCTCTGGGTCGTGCTGATGGCCAATCTCGTGGCCATGCTGTTCCAGGCGCTCTCCGCCAAGCTCGGCATCGTCACCGGCCGCAATCTCGCGGAAATGTGCCGCGACCGCTTCCCGAAGCCCGTCGCCTACGCCATGTGGGTCGCCAGCGAAATCGCCGCGATGGCCACGGATCTCGCCGAATTCCTCGGCGGCGCGATCGGGCTGTCGCTGCTGTTCGGCCTGCCGATTCTCTGGGGGATGCTCGTCGTCGCCATCGTCATTTCCGGCATCCTCGCCTTCGAGCGGAAAGGCTTCCGGCCGATCGAACTGATCGTCGGCGCCTTCGTGGCGACCATCGCGCTCTGCTATCTCGCCGAACTCGTTCTCTCGCCCGTCGACTGGAAGGCCGCCGCAAGGCACGCCGTGACGCCGAGGATCGACGACGCGCGCGCGCTCATGCTCGCTGTCGGCATCATCGGCGCGACCGTCATGCCGCACGCCGTCTTCCTGCATTCGAGCCTGACGCAATCGCGCACGCCGCCCCGCGACAATGCCGAGCGGCGCAAGCTCGTGCGCATCTCCAACGTCGAGGTCATCCTCGCCCTCTCGGTCGCCGGAATCGTCAACATGGCCATGGTGATGATGGCGTCCAGCGCCTTCCACGCCGGCCATTCGGACGTGGCGGAGATCGAGACCGCCTACCATACGCTCACCCCCCTGCTCGGCGGCTTCGCGGCGTCGGCCTTCCTCGTGTCGCTGCTGGCGTCGGGCGTGGCGAGTTCCGTCGTCGGCACGATGGCCGGACAGATCATCATGCAGGGCTTCGTCGGCTTTTCGATACCGATCTGGCTGCGGCGCCTCGTGACCATGGCGCCCGCCTTCGCCATCGTCGCCATGGGCTATGATTCGACGCAGGCGCTGGTCATGAGCCAGGTCGTCCTGTCGATCGCGCTGCCGATCCCCATGATCGCCCTCATCCTGTTCACCGGCCGCCGCGACATCATGGGCGACCACGTCAACGGGCGCTCGACGCAGGTCGCGGCGATAATCGGCGCGGCCATCGTGCTGGCGCTGAATGTCGTGCTGATTCTGACAGCGCTCGGCGCGCCGATTCCCGGGCTCGGCTAACCCGCGAGAAATCGCAATTATTTGCGGGCGCTGGAACCGCGGACCCGTCGGCTGCGTACTGAGGAGTATGACGCGCCATCGAAAATCCCTCGCTGCGGCGGTCTTCGCGTTCTCCGCGATCCTCGTGCCCGGCGCCGCCCTCGCCTGCAACCCTCTCGAAGCGCTGTTCGGCGCCTGCAGGATGGACGTCTTCCGTCCTTCCTATGTTCCGCAGGATGTCGGCCCGCGCTGGCGCCCCGCCCGTCCGCCGGTCAAGCACGCGCGGCCGGCGCACAAGGTCGCCGCCCGCACGCCGAACGCCGACGGCATAAGCGGCAAGCAGACGCCGCTGAAGCCGACGGCCGAGGCGCCCGAAGGTTCGCTCGCGCTGTTCCGCCACGATCCGACGCTGCGCGACGGCGACATCGTCGTCACCAACGACGGCTTCAAGATCTACCGTCGCGGCGGCTTCGCCGCGATCGCGCATGACGGCGGCCGCCTCGCCCAACTGGAGCAGGCGAGCATGAAGGGCCGTGCCCATGTTCGACCGGTCCGGCGCCAGTCGGTTGCCGATCGCCGGCGCTGACATATCTCCATCCCTGCGCTCGCCCACGCCGTGTGCGTATTCGTACATCCGCCGGTTTGGCGATCGCGTCTATTCGCTGTGGGAGGTCCATCCATGACCCGCACGAATTCCTCGCTGACCGCGTCTACCCGCACGGCCGCCCTGTGCGTCGCCGCTCTCGTCGGCCTCGCCGTCTCGGCTGCCCCCGCCGCCGCCGGCGATTGCAACCCGCTGACGCTTCTCTTCGGCGGCTGCCAGCAGGCCCGTGTCGCCCCCGCCCTGCCAGCCTACGAACCCCTCGTCCTCACGCCGCAGGCGAGCCGCCAGAAGGCCGCGCTGCCGCACGCCCATGCCCGCAAGCCGCTTGCCGATGCGGCTCACCGGCACGTCGCGCACAAGTCGGCGGAGGCCGCGAAGTCCGCCGAAGCGCACAAGCCGATCGCGCAGCGTCCGGACGCGCCCGTGGGCTCGGTTGCGCGCTTTGCCGCCGACCCGACGCTGCGCGCCGGCGATATTGTCGTCACCACGCAAGGTTTCCGCGTCTATCGCAACAATCGGTTTACCGCGATCGCGCAAGATGGCGGTGCGCTGGCCCAACTCGAAAAGGCCAGCATGCGGCCGAAGACTGCGGCTGTCTCGGAAGTCGTCACGACGTCCGGCGAGAAGAGCGGTCTGGTCGCGTTGCGTCGCGCTATCCGGGTCGCGTCGAGCCAGTAGCTTCTGGCGAGTGACGAAGGTGACTTGAGACCGGGGCGCGCGACGAGGAGTGGTGTTCTCGCGTCCGGGTTCAGGCGTCGCACTTTCGCATTCCGGGATTTGTGATGATCCAGTGTCAGTTTCGCGCGCGCATCGTGGCCGCGTCAGTCTTCGCAGCAGCGGCTTTCGCGCCCGGCGCGGCGCTCGCCTGCAATCCGATCCAGTTCCTGTTCGGCGGGTGCCGGCCGCAGCCGACCCCCCAGCCGCAGACGACGCTGGAAAATCTCATCGACCGCAACCAGGGCCCGGTCGTGAAGGCGAAGCGCAAGGCCTCGGCAGCCTCGTCGCACGGCGCGAAGCAGGCCGCCCTCGCCCCGCCGTCCGGCGCGAGCGTCGGCTCGGTCGCCCACTTTGCCGAAGACAAGACGTTGCGCCGTGGCGACGTGGTGGTGACGTCGGAAGGATTTCTGGTCTACCGCGGCCAGGGCGGCGCGCATTCGCGCAACGACTTCGAGCCGCTGACCAAGGCGCGCGACGACCTCGCGACCCTCGAAAAGGCGAGCCGCACGCCCGGCGCCGCCTATGCGCCGGCCACGGTCGCGGAAACCACGCCCAAGGGCGGCAAGACGGCGCTGCGCAAGCAGAAGCCCGAGCCCAGGGAACTCGACGCGAAGGATTTCGAGGCGAAGGTCTCGGAATAGGCCAGATTGTCATGCCCGCGTCTGCGAAGTCGGCTGTTGCCGACTTCGACAGGATACGGCCATCCAGAGCGACGACCCGCTGGATCCCCGCTTTCGCGGGGATGACAGGGCGCCTGCTAGCCCAGCCGCTCCAGCGCCGCCTTCAGTTTCGCGATTCGCGCGCGCGAATCCTCGAGACGCTCGCGGTTTTCCTCGACCACTTCTTCCTTCGCGCGCGACACGAAATCGGCATTGCCGAGCTTCGCCTCGATCTTCTTCGCCTCGCCGTCGAGCTTGCCGATTTCCTTGGCGAGCCGAGCCTTTTCCGCCGAAATGTCGATGGCGCCGGCGAGCGGCATGGCGACCGTCATGCCGCGCACCAGCATCTGCGCGGAGCCGGCCGGCGCCGCGACGCCGAACGTGATCTCGGAAATGCGCGCGAGGCGGCGGATCGTGTCGCCCCAGTCGGTCGCGCGCTGCTTGGCGGCGGCGTCCGCGCCGACCAGCACGACCGGAACCTGCGCGCCGGCCGGCACGTTCATTTCCGAACGCACCGAGCGCACCTCGGTCACGAGGTCGACCACCCAGCCGACTTCCGCCTCCGCATCAGGATCGCCCAAGCCCTCGAGCGCCGGCCAGTCGGACAGCACGAGCAGGCTTTCGCGCTTCGGCCCTTCGACGCCCTTGATCGCCCAGAGTTCCTCGGTGAGGAACGGCATGAAGGGATGCAGCAGCTTGAAGATGACGTCGAGCGTCCATGCCGCCGTCGCCCGCGTCTCGGCCTTCACGGCCTCGTCGTCGCCCATCAGCAGCGGCTTGGCGAGTTCGAGATACCAGTCGCAGAACACGTTCCAGACGAAGCGATAGGCGGCGTTGGCGGCGTCGTTGAAGCGATAGGCCTCGATCGCCGCCGTCGTCTCGGTCACGGCGGCGGCCGCCTCGCCGACGATCCAGCGATTGATCGGCGCCTTCGCCGCCCTCGGGTCGAACCCGTCGACGCGCGCGCAGGAATTCATTTCCGCGAAGCGCGAGGCGTTCCACAGCTTGGTCGCGAAATTGCGGTAGCCCTCGACACGCTGCGTCGACAGCTTGATGTCGCGTCCCTGCGCCGCCATCGCGGCCAGCGTGAAGCGCAGCGCGTCCGCGCCGAACTGGTCGATGAGGTTGAGCGGGTCGATGACGTTGCCCTTGGACTTCGACATTTTCGCGCCCTTCTCGTCGCGGACGAGCGCGTGGATGTAGACGTCCTTGAAGGGCGCATCCTGCATGAAATGCTTGCCCATCATCATCATGCGGGCGACCCAGAAGAAGATGATGTCGAAGCCCGTCACCAGAACCGAGGTCGGGTAGAAGCGCTTCAACTCCTTCGTCTCGTCCGGCCAGCCGAGCGTCGAGAACGGCCAGAGCGCGGAGGAAAACCAGGTGTCGAGCACGTCCTCGTCGCGCGTCAGGAAGTCGGGATGGCGGTCGGGATGCCCGGCGATGCGGCCGGCCTCCACGTCGTCGAGAATCTCGCGTTCGGTGGCGTCGGCCAGCGCCTGCACCAGCGCGTCCTCGTAGGTTTCCGCCACATAGACGCCGCCCCAGCCGGAATACCAGGCCGGAATCTGGTGGCCCCACCAGAGCTGGCGCGAGATGCACCAGGGCTGGATGTTGTCGAGCCAGTCGAAATAGGTCTTTTCCCAGTTCTTCGGCACGAAGCTGGTTTCGCCCGAGCGCACGGCGGCGAGCGCGGGCTGCGCCATCGTTTTTGCGTCGACATACCACTGGTCGGTGAGGAAGGGCTCGATCACCACGTTCGAGCGGTCGCCGGTCGGAACCTGCAACGTATGCGGCTCGATCTTCTCGACGAGGTCCTTCGCCTCCATCATCTCGACCACGGCCTTGCGGGCGGCCTCGCGCGGGAGACCATGCAGCGCGGCGAGCGTCTCGGTCAGTTCGGCGCTCTCGGGCACGCCGTCCAGAAACTCCGCATTCTCCTGAATCGAAACGCGAGCTTCCTGATCGAGGATGCTGATCTGGTTGAGATTATGGCGCTTGCCGACTTCGAAGTCGTTGAAGTCGTGCGCCGGCGTGATCTTGACCGCGCCCGTGCCCTTTTCCGGGTCGGAATATTCGTCGGCCACGACCGGGATGAGGCGGCCGACCAGCGGCAGGCGCACGCGCTTGCCGACAAGGTCCATGTAGCGCTCGTCGTCGGGATGGACGGCGACGCCGGTGTCGCCGAGCATCGTCTCGGGGCGCGTGGTGGCGACGACGATATGCTCGCCGGTCTCATGGCCGGAACCATCCACCACGGGATAGCGGAAGTACCAGAGCGAACCCTTCGTCTCGACCTGCACGACTTCCAGATCGGAAATCGCGGTCAGCAGCTTCGGGTCCCAGTTGACCAGCCTTTTGTCCTTGTAGATCAGCCCGTCGCGGTAGAGCTGGACGAACACCTTGATGACGGCCTGCGACAGGCCCTCGTCCATGGTGAAGCGCTCGCGCGACCAGTCGCAGGAGGCGCCGAGACGCTTGAGCTGCGCGACGATGGCGCCGCCCGATTCCGCCTTCCACGCCCAGACCTTCTCCAGAAACGCCTCGCGCCCGATGTCGCGGCGGCCCGGCTCCTGCCGCTCCATCATCTGGCGCTCGACCACCATCTGCGTGGCGATGCCCGCATGATCCGTGCCCGGCTGCCACAGCACGTCCTTGCCGCGCATCCGCTCGAAGCGGCAGAGAATGTCCTGCAACGTGTTGTTGAGCGCATGGCCCATGTGCAGGTTGCCGGTGACGTTGGGCGGCGGGATGACGATGCAATAGGGCTCGGCGCCGGCCCGCTCCGGCCGTCCGGCCTTGAAGGCGCCGGCCTCTTCCCACGCGGCCGCGATGCGGCTTTCGACGGATTTGGGATCGAAGGTTTTTTCCATGGTCATGGCGGCAGGGTTTAGCGGCGTTGAGCGCGCGAGTCAGCCCTGATTTCGCAAGAGCCTGCGGGAAGAACCGTGATAGACCCTCGCATGCGGAGCGCGGAGGCGATGCATGAAGAGCGTTTTGGCGCGGGCGGCCGGCGATTTTTTCTCGACGCTGCTGTTCGTGATCATCTGGGTGGCGACGGACAATGTCGCGCTCGCCACGGTTCTCGCCGTCGTCGGCGCGCTCGGCCAGTTCCTCTGGGCGAAGCGTTCGGGCTACGCCATGAACGCCATTTCCTACATCAGCCTCGCCCTCATCATCCTTCTGGGCGGCGCGACGATCTTCACCGGCGATTCACGCTTCGTGCTGATCAAGCCGAGCCTCGGGCATTTCGCGCGTCGGCGGGCTCATGCTGAAGCGCGGCTGGATGGGCCGCTACATGCCGCCGCGCGTGATGGAGACGGCGCCCGACCTGCCGGTCGTCGCGGGCTATTGCTGGGCGGCGCTGATGCTCACGACCGGCGTGGGCGTCGTGGCGACGGCGCTGTCGGGCGACGCGAAACTATGGGGCGTTTTCGTCTTCGGCGTCGCGCCGGCGGCGAAGCTCGCGGCGATGGCCGCGCAATACGCCATATTCCGCGTGGTGATCGGCCGGCGCATCGCAGCGGCCGCGCGGGCGAGTGCGACGCACAGCCTGACGAGGAACGGACGCTCGAATGCAGTTCTTTCTCTACGAAATCGTCGCCCGCATCGTCGCGGTCTACCTGGGCGTCGAGTGCTTCCGCAAGATCAGGCGGGCGCTCGCCGAGGGAAAGATCGTCTTCTTCAATCCCGACCTTGTCGACTGGTCGCGCTGGTCGGCCGACAGGAGCGTCAGCCCGGTCAGCTACTGGATACAGATAGGCATCCAGACGATGCTTCTGGCTTGCTGCATCGCCGTCGCGATCTTCGGGTGGCTGCGGTCGGGCGCCTGATCGTCGGGCGCGTCCGATCATAAAAAAGGCCGGGCAGAGCCCGGCCTTCGGTTCGATATTTCCGACGGTTACGCCAGCGCCTTCAGCGCCGCGCGACCCGCATACACGGCCTGCGAGCCCAGCTCCTCCTCGATGCGGATGAGCTGGTTGTACTTGGCCAACCGGTCGGAACGGGCGAGCGAGCCGGTCTTGATCTGCCCGCAGTTTGTGGCGACCGACAGGTCCGCGATGGTCGAATCCTCGGTCTCGCCCGAGCGGTGCGACATGACCGCCGTATAGCCGGCGCGCTGCGCCATCTCGACGGCGGCGAGCGTCTCGGTCAGCGAGCCGATCTGGTTGACCTTCACCAGGATCGAATTGGCGATGCGTTCCTTGATGCCGCGCGAAAGACGGCTGACATTGGTGACGAAGAGATCGTCGCCGACGAGCTGGCACTTGCCGCCGATCTTCTCGGTCAGGAGCTTCCAGCCTTCCCAGTCGTCTTCCGACATGCCGTCCTCGATGGTGACGATCGGATAGGCGGCCACGAGACCGGCGAGATAGTCGACCTGCTCGGGGATAGAGCGCGTCTTGCCCTCGCCTTCGTAATGGTACGAGCCGTTCTTGAAGAACTCGGTCGACGCGCAGTCGAGGCCGAGCATCACGTCCTTGCCGGCGGCAAAGCCCGCCTGCTCGATCGCCTTCATGCAGAAGTCGAGCGCGGCTTCCGCCGACGGCAGGTTCGGGGCGAAGCCGCCCTCGTCGCCGACGTTGGTGTTGTGGCCTTCCTTCTTCAGCGCGCCCTTCAGCGTGTGGAAGATTTCCGCGCCCCAGCGCACCGCTTCCTTCAGCGACGGCGCGCCGACCGGCAGGATCATGAATTCCTGGAAGTCGATCGGGTTGTCGGCGTGCGCCCCGCCGTTGACGATGTTCATCATCGGCACGGGCAGCGTGCGCGCGTGCGCGCCGCCGACATAGCGCCACAGCGGCAGGCCGACCGCATCCGCCGCGGCCTTGGCGGTGGCGAGCGACACGCCGAGGATGGCGTTGGCGCCGAGCTTGGCCTTGTTGGGCGTGCCGTCGAGCGCGATCATCGTCTCGTCGATGGCGATCTGGTCGGTCGCGTCCATGCCGACCAGCGCGTCGGCGATGGCGTCGTTGACGCTGTCGATGGCCTTCAGCACGCCCTTGCCGCCGAAGCGCTTCTTGTCGCCGTCGCGCAGTTCGACCGCCTCGTGCGCGCCGGTGGAGGCGCCCGACGGCACGGCCGCGCGGCCGAACGAGCCGTCGGACAGGGTCACGTCGACCTCGACGGTCGGATTGCCGCGCGAATCCATGATTTCGCGGGCGTGGATGTCGATGATGTCGGTCATGAGCGGCCTCGGGATGGGAATCTGAAAGGAGCTTGCGCGCCGCCTTTTACTGCGGCGGGGGCTTGAGGGGAAGGCGGGCGGCGCGTTTGCGCGCGGGAACCCGCCCTCGCCTCCAGCGTTCATCCTGCAGGCGGCGGCGCCGCCACAAGCCGCACGATTCACTCTCGCAAACGCCGGGCTCGCCGCCCGGCGCGGGCTTCGCGCGGCCTTTCGTTCATTCGAGACAGGAGATCGCCATGAACTGGGATCAGGTGCAGGGCAATTGGAAGCAGATGACCGGCAAGGTGAGGGAGCAGTGGGGCAAGCTCACCGACGACGATCTCACGCAGATCAACGGCCGCCGCGAGCAGCTCGAAGGCAAGATTCAGGAGCGCTACGGCTATTCCAAGGATCAGGCCAAGAAGGCGGTCGACGACTATTTCAACCGCATCTAGCGGCTTGCCCCGCCGAGGCAGGGCCGGTCCCTCCGGGGCCGGCCTTTTCGCATCTGAAAAGCGCGGCATTGCGCCGCGCTTGCCGGAAAATTGCCATCGGCCTATCTGTCGGCCCATGAAGTCCGCAGACGGCCCCAACCTGCTCGGCAAGCACGCCGCCCTGCCCGCCTCGCCCGACGAGGCGGAAGTGGATCGCGTGCCAAACCCCCATTCCGACACGCTCTATCTGGCGCGCTTCACGCAGCCGGAGTTCACGTCGCTCTGTCCGGTCACCGGCCAGCCCGATTTCGCCACGCTCGTCATCGACTACGCGCCGGCGAAATGGCTGGTGGAGTCGAAATCGCTGAAGCTCTACCTCGCCTCGTTCCGCAATCACGGCGCGTTCCACGAGGATTGCACGGTGCGCGTGGCCAAGGATCTGGTCGGCCTGCTCGAGCCGCGCTGGCTTCGGATCGGCGGCTATTGGTATCCGCGCGGCGGCATGCCGATCGACGTGTTCTGGCAGACGGGCGCCCCGCCGGAAGGCCTGTGGCTGCCGGACCAGGGCGTCGCGCCCTATCGCGGCAGAGGTTAGAAAATGACCAACGCGCCCCGCCAGCAACTCGGCTTCGTTCCGCCCGCAGGCGTCGATGAGGACGGCCTCGCGCGTCTCGTCGACGCCTTCTACGCCAAGGTGCGGGAAGACGAGATGCTCGGCCCGATCTTCAACCGCGAGATCGACGACTGGCCGGCCCATCTCGCCAAGCTCAAGGATTTCTGGTCCTCGACCATGCTCCGGAGCGGCCGCTACGACGGCCGGCCGCTGCCGCCGCACCTCAAGCTGCCGGAAATCTCCGACGCGCATTTCGCCCGCTGGCTCGAATTGTTCCGCCAGACGGCCGACGAGCAGATGCCGCAGATGGGCGCGCCCGCCGTCGCCGCCATGGCCGACCGCATCGCGACCTCGTTCCGCATCGCCATCGCCATGCATCGCGGCGAGGACGCCAAGGCGATCAAGCCGCTGTAGCCGGCCCGCCGTCCGATTCACCCGGCCCTAACCGGTCGCGCGCACAATGGCCTCCGTATTCGTGGAGGCTTGCTTGATCCCCGTCGTCTTCGACAATTGCCGCGGCTGGCTGCACCCTCCGACCGAAGTCGGCACGTCGCGGCGCGGCGTCATCGTCTGCGGCGCGCACGGTTTCGAGGACCTCTGCTCGCGTTCGTCGCTGCGCCTGCTGGCCGAGGAATTGTCGGCGCGCGAAATTCCCGTTCTGCGCTTCGACTGGCGCGGCACGGCCGATTCAGAAGGCGACGGCGAGGCGCCGCATCGCGTCGCCACCTGGCTCGGCAATATCGGCGAAGCCGCCCGCAAGCTCGTGGACATGACCGGCGTCGAGGAGATCGTTCTGGTCGGCCTGCGTCTCGGCGCGCTGCTGGCGCTGGAAGCCGCCCGCGACATCGCGCCCGTCCGCCTCGTTCTGCTCGCCCCGCCCGCCTCCGGCCGCGCGTTGAAGCGCGAGCTCGAGGTGATGAGCCGCATCTTTCAGGGCAAGCCCGGCGCGGGCGACGACGCCGGCTTCGACGGCGTGTCGGCCGCAGGCTTCCGCATTTCGCGTGAGACCCTCGATGATCTCGCCTTTGTCGGCTCGCGCCGTTTTTCCGGCGCGCGGGAGTGCGCGACGCTCGTATTGTCGCAAAACCCCGAGGGGTCTCCGCTGGCGGAGAAGTTGCGCGAGGCGGGCGCCGACGTCGTGGTCGAGCCCTTCGAGGGCTATGCGGAGATGATGTGCGATCCCACCGCCGCCCTGCCGCCGATGAAGGCGATCGCGCGGATTGCGGATTTTGTGGCGGAGGGGGCGAAACCGGGAGTGTCATCCCGGCCGCAGCGAAGCGAAGAGCCGGGACCCAGGACGCATATGGCCGAGACTGGTTCCCGGATCGGCCCGCGGCCGTCCGGGATGACAGCCGCGGATGCCGCCATCCTCGCCACCGACATCTGGCGCGAGGAAGCCGCCCAGTTCGGGCCCGACAATCGGCTCGTGGGAATCTACTGCGCGCGCGCGGCCGGCGAGCGCCGGTCGAGAGCGGTCATCTTCCTCAATTCCGGCGGCGTCTATCACATCGGCTGGGCGCGCATGTTCGTCGACATGGCCCGTCATCTGGCGGCCAACGGCGTCGCCTCGCTGCGCATGGACCTCAGCGGCGTCGGCGATTCCCTTTCGCCACATGGGCCCGATCGCGCGCCGCTGTTCGACCGGAGCCTGACGCGCGACGTGGAAGCCGCCATCGACTGGCTTTATTCGCGCGGCATTCGCGATGTTTCGCTGTTCGGCGCGTGTTCGGGCGCCTATCAGGCTTTTCACGCGGCGGTCCGGGACAAGCGCGTGACGAAGATCGCGCTCGTCAATCAGGCGTGCTTCATCTACGGGCCGACCTACGCCATGCAGATGGCGGCCTGGCGACGCACCAAGGCCGCCGACGTCGGCATGAAACTCGCCAGCGCCGGCGCCGACGCGCAGGTCGGGGGCGCCCGCGCGCTCCTGTTTTCGCTCGCCAAGAAATTGGTGAAGGCAGGCCTCGTTCACGCGACAGACGCCACATACGCCATCCGCCGCCGCGTTCCCGGTCTCAATCTCGTGGAGCGCTGGTTCGGCGAATTGTCGGCGCGCGGGGCCGAGGTGCTGCTGGTGTACAGCGAGAACGATCCCGGCCTGTCGGAGCTCGAGAGGCACCTTGGCGCGCGCAGCCATGCCGAGACGCCCCTGCCCGGCGTGCGCACCGCGGTCATCGCCAATGCCGATCACGAACTGACGCCGCAAAGCGCGCGCCTGGCGCTGAGCGCGGCGCTCGACAGTTTCGTCGCGGAGAAAGCCGCTTAGCGCCCGGCCGGATCGGGGCCGGCGCCGGGCGGGCCGTCGGTGTTGAACCAACGTCCGGGCGAGGAACGGCGTGGCTGCGGCGCGACGGGCTCCGGCGGCGGCATGGTCGCGCCGATATCGGGCTGCACCACCGGCGGCGCCTTCGGCTCGACCTTGCGCTTCGTGGTCTTGGGCTTGGCGTCGGCGCCCGGCGAAACCACGTCGGCGTTCGGCGGCGGCGCCTCCTCCTTGCGCGCCTCCACGGGCGTCTGGATGAGCTGGCCGTCGCCTTTGCAGTCGGTGAGCCACACGTCGTAGACCGGATGCTCGACGCCGTGCAGGCCGGGGCTGGCGGCGAACATCCAGCCGGAAAAGATGCGCTTGAACTTCTTGTCCTCGAGCAGTTCGTCGACCTCGACGAACGAATCCGTCAGCGGCGCCTCGGTCGCCGGCCGCGAATAGCAGACGCGCGGCGTGATCTGCAGCGAGCCGAACTGCACGGTCTCGTCGATGGCGACGTCGAAGGCGATGATGCGGCCGGTGATCTTGTCGAGGCCGGCGAACACGGCGTTGGGATGCTTGATCTTGTCGGCATGGGCCGCCCCGGCGAAACCGCCGAGCGCCAAGCCGGCGAGCGCCGTTGCGCGAAGAATCGACGTGCTGAAATGGAGCCGCATTCGTTTTCTCGTAGGCCGGCGAATCCCGGCGCGTGGGTCTTGCCTGAACGCCAGCAGATTGCGCAGACTATCGCGCCAGCGGATGCTGGCTAGAGCCATGAACGGCCGTGCGGGCGAAATCGTGGCGAAGCCCGGAACTCAGCCGCCCGGCGTCCAGGCCTCGTAATCGCCGGTGGCGGCGGGGCGCTGGCCGGTGCGGTAGAGCGAGCCCTGCGGACGCCAGGCGTTGGCCGTGCCGGTCTGGTTCGGCACATAGGGCTGTTCCCACTCGTAGGGCTTGTAGTTCTCGTCGGTCGGCGGCGTGTCGACGGTGTGATGCAGCCAGCCGTACCAGCCGGGCGGCGTCGCGGACGCCTCGCTTTCGCCGGCATAGATCACCCAGCGGCGCTCGAAGCCGAGGTCCCGATGGATGCCCCGCTCCTTGTAGTAGGCGTTGCCGAACTCGTCGTGGCCGACCAGCACGCCCTTGCGCCAGGTGTAGAAGAACGTGTTCCAGGTGCCGCCCTGCCACCAGGAGAAAAAGCGCTGGAGCCACAGCATCGAAAAGCCTCCGGATTCGCGCACACCTATGGCCGATGGCGCGCTGGCGCGCAACCCGATCTTTCGACGCGGGGGCGTGGCGAAACGGCCCTTGCCGAATCTCTCGAGAAGCGAAAGTCTGAGGCGCCTTGTGGTTAAGATTTTCCCCACAATCCACAGATTTACCCTATATATGGGGTATGGCGTCATAAATCGCACAATATCTTGACGCCTCCTGACGACTCGCCCTAGTCTCGACTCAATCGCAACCGGTCCCGACGAGGCGGCCAAGAAACGCCTCGAAGAGGTCCGGTTGTGGCTCGCTGTTAGAGCCGGCAACGGCCGTAGCGTGTTTTCAACAGGCGTCGAACAGAAACACAGGCAGGGCTGGTTGCCAGCCGGCGCGGGGCTATCTGCGCCAGAGGGGACGATAATGCGGATCGACAGACGTTATACCGAGGCCGGACGCTCCCCCTACGCGGGGCTGGAATTCCGCACGACCAAGAGCGAGATCAAGAACCCCGACGGCTCGATCGTCTTCTCGCTCGATGGCATCGAAGTGCCGGCCGGCTGGAGCCAGGTCGCCGCCGATGTTCTCGCGCAAAAGTATTTCCGCAAGGCCGGCGTGCCCGCGCGCCTCAAGAAGGTCGAGGAGAACGACGTCCCCTCCTTCCTGTGGCGCTCCGTCGCCGACGACGCCGCCCTCTCCGCCCTGCCCGCCGCCGAGCGCTACGGCTCGGAAAAGACCGCCGCCCAGGTGTTCGACCGCCTTGCCGGCGCCTGGACCTACTGGGGCTGGAAGGGCAAGTATTTCACCACGGAAGAGGACGCCCAGGCCTTCTACGACGAACTGCGCTTCATGCTCGCCGCGCAGGTCGCCGCGCCCAACTCGCCGCAATGGTTCAACACCGGCCTGCACTGGGCCTATGGCATCGACGGCCCCGGACAGGGCCATTATTACGTCGACTTCGCCACCGGCAAGCTGACCAAGTCGAAGTCCGCCTACGAGCATCCGCAGCCGCACGCCTGCTTCATCCAGTCCGTCGCCGACGATCTCGTCAACGAGGGCGGCATCATGGACCTGTGGGTGCGCGAAGCCCGCCTGTTCAAGTACGGCTCGGGCACCGGCACCAATTTCTCGCGCCTGCGCGGCGAAAATGAAAAACTCTCCGGCGGCGGCAAGTCGTCCGGCCTCATGTCCTTCCTCAAGATCGGCGACCGCGCCGCCGGCGCCATCAAGTCGGGCGGCACGACGCGCCGCGCGGCCAAGATGGTGGTGGTCGACATCGACCATCCCGATATCGAGGACTTCATCGACTGGAAGGTGAAGGAAGAAGAAAAGGTCGCCGCCCTCGTCGCGGGGTCCAAGACCGTCAAGAAGCACATGAAGGCGGTGATGCGCGCCGCCGTGAACTGCGAAGGCTCGGGCGACGATTGCTTCAACCCCGAGAAGAACCCGGCGCTGAAGCGCGAGATCCGCCTCGCGCGGCGCGCCGACGTGCCGGACAGCTACATCAAGCGCGTCATCCAGTTCGCGCGCCAGGGCTACAAGGACATCGAGTTCGACACCTACAACACCGACTGGGACTCCGAGGCCTATCTCACCGTATCCGGCCAGAACTCCAACAATTCGATCCGCGTCACCGACGATTTTCTGCGCGCGGTGGAGAAGGACGGGGAATGGCGGCTGTCGCGCCGCCTCGACGGCAAGACGCACAAGGTGCTGAGCGCCCGCGAACTCTGGGAGAAGGTCGGCTATTCCGCCTGGGCCTCGGCCGATCCCGGCATCCAGTTCCACACGACCATCAACGACTGGCACACCTGCCCGGCGGCCGGCCCGATCGTCGCGTCGAACCCGTGCTCCGAATACATGTTCCTCGACGACACCGCCTGCAATCTGGCGTCGCTGAACCTGCTGACCTTCCGCGATCCCGCCACCAACCGCTTCGACACCGCGCTCTACGAGCATTCGGTGCGCCTGTGGACCATCGTGCTCGAAATCTCGGTGCTGATGGCGCAATTCCCCTCGAAGGAGATCGCCAAGCTCTCCTACGAATACCGCACGCTGGGCCTCGGCTACGCCAACGTCGGCGGCTACCTGATGTCGTCGGGCATGGCCTATGATTCCGCGGCGGGCCGCGCCGTCTGCGGCGCGCTGTCGGCGATCATGACCGCCGTCTGCTACAAGACCTCCGCCGAAATGGCCAGGGAACTCGGCCCCTTCGCCGACTACAAGCGCAACGCCAGCCACATGCTGCGCGTCATCCGCAACCATCGCCGCGCCGCGCATGGCGAGGCCTCGGGCTACGAGAAGCTCTCGGTCAATCCGGTGCCGCTCGACCTCGCCTCGCTGCCGCAGGAAGATTTCGGGCTGCGCGCGAAGGCCGCGTGGGACGAGGCGCTGGAAATGGGCCAGGCGCACGGCTTCCGCAACGCGCAGGTTTCCGTCGTCGCCCCCACCGGCACGATCGGCCTGGTGATGGATTGCGACACGACGGGCATCGAGCCGGACTTCGCGCTGGTGAAGTTCAAGAAGCTCGCCGGCGGCGGCTATTTCAAGATCATCAACCGCGCCGTGCCGGAAGCTCTTCGCACGCTCGGTTATACGCCTGCGGAAATCGGCGAGATCGAGGCCTATGCGGTGGGACATGCGAGCCTCGCCAATGCGCCCGCCATCAATCATTCGAGCCTGCGCACGCGCGGCTTCACGGATGAAAAGATCAAGACGATCGAGGATTCGCTGGCCTCGGCCTTCGATATCAAGTTCGTCTTCAACAAATATTCGCTCGGCGCAGACTTCCTGCGTGACACGCTGAAAGCGCCGGCCGAAAAACTCGACGATCCCTCGTTCGAGCTCCTGCCGTTCCTCGGCTTCTCCAAGGCCGACATCGAAGCCGCCAACACGCACGTTTGCGGCGCGATGACTCTTGAAGGCGCGCCGTTCCTGAAGGCCGAGCATTTGGCCGTCTTCGACTGCGCCAATCCCTGCGGCCGCATCGGCAAGCGCTATCTCTCCGTCGAGAGCCACATCCACATGATGGCGGCGGCGCAGCCCTTCATCACCGGCGCGATCTCCAAGACGATCAACATGCCGAACGACGCGACGGTGGAGGATTGCAAGGAAAGCTACATGCTCTCCTGGCGCCTCGCGCTGAAGGCCAACGCGCTCTATCGCGACGGCTCGAAGCTGTCGCAGCCGCTGAACGCGCAGCTGATCGAGGACGAGGCCGACGAGGCCGAGGACGCGATCGCCGACCTCATCGCCTCCAACGCGCCGGCGCGCGCCGCCGCCGTGGCGGAGAAGATCGTGGAGCGCGTGATCGAGCGCGTGCAGGTGATGCGCGAGCGCGAAAAACTGCCGGATCGCCGCAAGGGCTACACGCAGAAGGCGGTCGTGGGCGGGCACAAGGTCTATCTGCGCACCGGCGAATACGGCGACGGGCGTCTCGGCGAAATCTTCATCGACATGCACAAGGAAGGCGCCGCCTTCCGCAGCCTGATGAACAATTTCGCCATCGCCATCTCGCTCGGCCTGCAATACGGCGTGCCGCTGGAGGAATATGTCGACGCCTTCACCTTCACCCGCTTCGAGCCGGCGGGTTTCGTGCAGGGCAACGACGCGATCAAGAACGCGACGTCGATCCTCGACTACGTGTTCCGCGAACTCGCCATCTCCTACCTGCAGCGCAACGACCTCGCGCACGTCTCGCCCGAGGACATCGGCTACACCGCGATGGGCAAGGGCGAGGACGAGGGCAAGGCGCCCGAAGGCCACAAGGCGGCGCCGACCTTCGTGTCGCGCGGTCTGGTGCGCTCCAAGACCGACCGCCTGATGGTGGTGGCCGGCGGCGCGGGAACGCAGGTCGTCAACACGCCGACCATGCTCGCCACCGACGGCGCGACCGCGCTGAAGCCTGACGTCGCGCACGAAGTGGCGGCCGTCGCGCACGACCTCGACAAGCTCGGCTGGGCGCAGCCGTCCGAGGCCGACCTCATCGCCGAAAAGCGCGCGGAAGCCCGCATGAAGGGCTACGTCGGCGAGGCCTGCCCGGAATGCGCGAACTTCACGCTCGTGCGCAACGGGACGTGCCTGAAGTGCGATACGTGCGGCAGCACGACGGGGTGTTCGTAAGGCGCTGACAAGGCGTTCGATCGATCATCGACAATCATGGCCGGGCTTGCGCCCGGCCTTTTTTGTCCAGCCTAAAGCCTTCATCCTGAGGAGCCCGCGAACGCGGGCGTCTCGAAGGATGGCCGCAATGCGCATGCTTCGAGACGCGGGCTTCGCCCGCTCCTCAGCATGAGGGGCGTGAAATCCCTCCTCCGCCTGGCGACAAGAGGGGCGCGCGCTTCGTGCTCCACATCACAGTTTCGCCGCAAGCGCCGCCGTACAACGCTCCCGACAAGCTCAGGAGCCCCGCCGTGCGCCGCCCCGCCCTCGCCCTCTCCGCTCTTGCTCGCGGCCTCCGCCGCCCACGCGCAGATCGCGGTGGGCGAATACGCGACCAGGGGCGGCGAGTTCACCTTGCAGGTCACGCCCGGCGCCTTCGAGATATCGGGCGTCGGCTCGAACGGAAATCCCTGCACCATCGACGGCCTGCGGCAGGGCCTGACCGGCCGCGCCTCCGACGCCGGCCGCGTCTGCGTCGTGAAATTCGCAAGGCATCCCGACGGCGTCGAGGTGAAGGCGCAGACGCGCAGCATCTGCGCGCGCTTCTGCGGCGCGGAGGCGACGTTCGAGGGCGTCTATCTCAAGCCCGCCGCCGGCTGCTCCGACAAGGAGCGCGAGCGCACGCAGAAAGCCGTGGAAGCCGCGACCGAGGCGAAGGACGACGCGAAGGTCGAAACGCTTCTGTCGAAGCAGCTCGAGTCTTGCGTGAAAACCCTGCCGTGGCTCGACGGCGTCGGCGCACGTACCGATCTCGCCGCCGCGCAGTTCCGCCAGGGCCGCAAGGCCGATTGCCTGAAGACGCTCGAGCCGCTTGTCGAAGACGCCGACGCCAGCGACGAAAAATTGCAGGAAAAATACCCGCCCTTCGATCTCTACCGCTACGAATCCGCGCTGAAGGATCTGCGCGCGACGCTGAAGCAATGCCGCGCGTGACCCTGCGCCCGGCTCAGCGCGCGGCGAGCGCGGCTTCGGCCTCTTCCGCGCTTCGGGTCGAAAACAGCCGCTGCAGTTCCGCGCCGGTGCGCGGCGCATAATCGCTGATGCCGTCGCGGCCGTAGAAGGCGCGGAACATGTCGCGCGCGCTGTCGAGCGACAGCGGCCCGATCTCGATCACGTCGTCGATACGGCCCGGCCGCACGATCGCGGGATCGAGCCTGTCGATATGGTTGGTCGTGACGATGAACTTCAGCCCGTCCGGCGTCTGCATGCCGTCCATGGAATTGAGGATTTCGTGCAGCGGCGAGCCGCTAGCGCCGCGCTCCTCCGGCCGCGCCTCGCCGTCGCGGCTCAGCGCGCCCGAGATCGTGTCGATATCCTCGATCACGAACAGGTCGTTCGGCCGCCCCGACAGGAAGGCCGCGCCGACGCCGTGCAGCGACTTGATGTACTTGATGTCGAAGCCGAGATCGGAGGCGAGCGCGTGGATGAGGCTCGTCTTGCCGGTGCCCGGCGGCCCGTGCAGGATGACGCCGAGCTTCCACGGAATCCCGCGCGTGGAATGCCAGGCCTCGGCGCCGACGAACCAGCGCAGGCGTTCGACCAGCCGTTGCTTGATCGCGCGATCGACGAACACCGTGTCGAGGCTGCGCTTGCGCCGTCGCAGCGCGCCCGCGCTGCCGCCGACCGAATACAGCGCCACGGTCAGCGAATTGCGATGTTCCGCCGGCTTGCAATCTTCCAGGAAACGCGCGAGCAGCGTGCGGTCGCGCGTGAGGAAGGAAATCGTGATCGACTCGAAGGGCGCGATCTGCTGGGCGGCCTTGGACTTGGAATATTTGAACAGCACGCCGTTGTAGACGCCCCAGCCGCCGCCGAATCCGGTCTTCAGCGCGCCGTCCTTGATCTCCAGCGAGCGCGAGAAGAAATCGAGCCGCCGCGTGGCGATGAAGCCGTCGACGTCGCGGTATTCGTTGGACAGGCTCTCGACAAAGAGCTTCGTCCACAGGACGCGGCCGAGCATGTCGACGAACTTCTCGGGGATCGCGCGCAACAGATACATGAGCGCGCCGAAGGCGAGCGTGCCGACGCCGCCGACCAGCAATTGATTGGACGCGAGAGTGGAGAGAGCGTCGAGCATGGGCGGTCAGGCCGCAGGCCGCGCGCCGCCCGCGCGAGCCTCTATGACTGGAGACGCGGTCGACTGAAATCTGCGCATGGCGCGGCGCCCGTCTGGTGCTGAAACATCACGTTTCTAGAGCGCGCGGCGAAAAAGTGGAAGCCGGTTTTTCGCGGTACGCGCGCTCTGCACTTTGCAAGCGATCAGCTTTCCTGCATTTGAGCGATTCCGCCCAAATGCAGGCTGATCTGGCCGCAGGCGCAGGCGCGCGCAAACGCGCCTACCACCAGCCGCGCCGGTAGTACGGGCGCGGCGGGCCGTAATAGACGCCCGGCCCCCAATAGTATGGCCGCGGATAGACGTAGACCGGCGGCGGCTCGTCGACCACGACCACCGGCTCGACCTCGGGCTCCGACATGCGATGCCCGCGCGAAACCATGCATTGCGCATAGGCGCGGTCGTAGCGTCCCTGGATCGCGCCGCCCGCGCGCCGCCCGTTCTGCGCGCCGACGATCGAGCCGCCCGCGAGCCCCGCGCCCGCGCCGACGAGCGCGCCCGTGCCCGCATTGCCGGCGGCGGCGCCGATGGCCGCGCCCGCGAGCGCGCCGACCGCCGTGCCGACGGCCGCGCCGCCGACAGTCTGGTCGTTGGAGGCCTGGCCCGGCGAACGATAGCCGACCGCCGCCTGGGCGCTGGACTGGCAATAATCGTCGTCGCGCTGGAAGGCCGTGTACGACTTGCCCTTGCCGGGCATGACCATGACCTGCGGCTCCGCAGGCATCGTGCTGGCGCAGCCGCCGAGCGCGAGCGCGCCCAACGAAACCGCGCAGAGGGCGGGAATAGAACGACGCATGGAACGCTTCCGTATGACGCAAACAGGCGCGCAGCCTTCACCGCAAAAAGTTAACGCGCGGTGACGATTGCGCGCGGCCGGCGCGCGGACGCGTTCACCGCCTTGTGAGCGCTGATCGCATCTAGCGGAAAAGACAGGCGATACGGCCTCCCGCGCGCATCGGCGCGCGCGCAGCCGTAAGGGAAAGTTAAACGCCGGAAAGCAATGATCGCCTGCGCGCGTTCATTGTTCGCGCTGGGGGCCGAATGAAACGTTTTCTGAACTGGGCCGGCGCGAGCCACCGCCGACCCGAGGTTCGTCGCGCATTGGCGCGCGCGCAATATGCCGCCTACGTCCGCCAGGCCCCGGTTCTCTATTTCACCATAGCCATCGTCGTTGCGGCGGCGATCTATGTCTGCGCCGACGCAGCCGAACCTCTCGTCACGATCGTCGGCCCGTCGCTGCTCGTCGTCGCCGCGCTCGCGCGCATGGCGGTCTGGCTGCGTCGCCGCAACGCCGACGTCGACGTCGAAACCATGTCGCGCCGCCTCGTCTCGGCCGGCTTCATGGCGACGGCCATGGCGATCCTGTGCACCGCCTGGGTGTGCAGCCTCTACTTCCACGGCGCGGAATCCCTGCGCGGCGTCATCGCCGGCGTCTTCGGCATCACGGCGCTGGCCGCGGTCTATTGCCTCGTCAATTTCCCGATTTCCGCGCTCGCCGTCTCGGCCGTCTGCATTCCCTCCGTCTCCTTGCTGCTCGCCCTGGCGACGCCGCAGCCGATGGTCATCGGCGCCTGCGGCCTTTTCGTCGTCATGTTCGGCACGACCTTCATGGTCATGCGCTCCTCGCGCGATTTTCTCGAACTCGTCGCGGCGCAGGTCGACGCGCAGAAGCTCAGCGACGAGAATTCCCGGCTCGCGCATGTCGACAGCCTCACGAGCCTGCCCAACCGCCGCCAGTTCTTCGAGCGGCTCGAAACGGCGGTCGCCCGCAACGCCGAGGGCGCCCGCGTCTACGTCGGCATTCTCGATCTCGACGGCTTCAAGCCGGTCAACGACGTCTTCGGCCATCTCGTCGGCGATCGCGTGCTGGTCGAATGCAGCGCGCGCTTCAGCGAGGCGCTCGACGCGGACGCCTTCATCGCCCGACTCGGCGGCGACGAATTCGGCCTCATCGTCGAGAACGTGCGCGACGAAGACCGCATCCTCGCGCTGGGGCGCCTGATCTGCGAGACGACGCGCGAGCCCTTCGCCTTCGACGACGCCATCGCCGCGATTTCCTCCTCCATCGGCTTCGCCGCCTTTCCCGACGCCGGCGAGACGCCGCGCCGCCTCTACGAGCGCGCGGATTTCGCGCTGTACTTCGCCAAGCAGAACCATCGCGGCCACGCCATCGTCTTCAGCGAGGAGCACGAGCGCCGCATGAAGGGCGCGGCGCTGGTGGAGCAATGCCTGCGCCGCGCCGACCTCGACGCCGAAATGAGCCTCGTCTACCAGCCGCTGCACGAGGCCGAGACCGGCGCCATCGTTTCCTTCGAGGCGCTGGCGCGCTGGAACAGTCCCGACCTCGGCCTCGTCGCTCCCGGCGAATTCGTCGCCATCGCCGAACGCTCGGACATCATCTATCCCCTCTCGCGCGCGCTGCTGCGCAAGGCGCTGAGATCAGCGAGCGCCTGGCCGCAGGACGTGCAATTGTCGTTCAATCTCTCGGCCTGCGATCTGATGTCGCCGTCAGCGCTGACGCAGATCATCGCCATCGCCGCCAGCGGCCCGATCGCGCCGAGCCGCATCGATTTCGAGATCACCGAGACCGCGCTGGTCACGGATTTCGAGCGCGCGCGCAAGGCGGTCCTGGCCCTGAAGTCCATCGGCGCCAGCGTATCGCTGGACGATTTCGGCACGGGCTATTCGAGCCTCAACTACGTCCATCGCCTGCCGCTCGACCGCATCAAGATCGACCGCAGCTTCGTGCGGGAAATGGACACGAGTCCGCTCGCGCGCGACGTGGTCAGGAGCATGATCGCCATGGCCCGCAATCTCAACTTCGATTGCGTGATCGAGGGCGTGGAGACCGGCGAGCAGCTCGCGCTGCTCAGGTCGTTCGGCTGCAACATGGCGCAGGGCTACCTGTTCAGTCGCCCGTTGGCGGAAGACCAGGTCCTGCCCTTCATCGGCGCGCGGCGCGATCTCGGCCTGCCGATCGCGCGCAGGATCGCCTGACCTCTGTGCGACAGCGACGGCAGCGCTATCTTCGCCAGCGCAGCAAGCCGGAGGCCGCATGAAAAGAACGCTCGCGCTCGCCCTCGCCTTTCTCGTCGCCGCCGGGGCCGCCAGAGCCGCCCTCTCCGAAGGCGCGCCGGCGCCGGACTTCCAGATCGACGGCGCGCTGGCGGGCAAGGACTTCCGCTTCTCGCTGGCCGAGGCTCTGCGGAAGGGGCCTGTCGTCCTTTATTTCTACCCCAAGAGCTTCACCAGCGTGTGCACCGAGGAGGCGCATCTCTTCGCCGAGGCGACGGAGGAATTCGCCGCGCTCGGCGCAAGCGTCATCGGCGTCTCCGGCGACGACATCGAAACGCAGCGCAAGTTCTCCGCGTCGGAATGTCGCGACAGGTTCGCGGTCGGCGCCGATGCGGACCGCGCCGTCATGAAGGCCTACGACGTCGGCGGCCGCGGCCCCTACGCGGCGCGCGTGTCCTACGTGATCTCGCCGGAAGCCCGCATCCTGTCGGTCGTGTCTTCATCGCAGGCGCAGCCGCACATTCAGGGCGCGCTGGAAACGTTGCGCGCGTTGCGGGCTGGCCGCCGCTCCTGATCCTTCGCGGCCGCCACACTTGTCTCGCGGACAAAACCGGCCGACGATTGACTCCGCCAGTCTGTTCTCTATAAAGAACGACTGTACCGATATAACAAACGGATTGACCCGATGACCGACACGCCCGTTCCCGGCTTTTCCACCCTCGCCGTCCACGCCGGCGCCAAGCCCGATCCAGCCACGGGCGCGCGCGCCACGCCGATCTACCAGACGACGTCCTTCGTCTTCGACGACGTCGATCACGCCGCCTCGCTGTTCGGCCTGCAGGCGTTCGGCAATATCTATACCCGCATCACCAACCCGACGACGGCGGTGCTGGAGGAGCGCGTCGCCGCGCTCGAGGGCGGGACGGCGGCGCTCGGCGTCGCCTCCGGCCATGCGGCGGAATTCCTCACCTTCCACGCCCTGCTGACGCCCGGCGACGAATTCGTCGCCTCCACCAAGCTCTACGGCGGCTCGATCAACCAGTTCAACCACAGCTACAAGAATTTCGGCTGGACGCCGAAATGGGCCGACCCGGACGATCTCTCGACCTTCGAGGCGGCGATCACGCCGCGCACCAAGGCGATCTTCGTCGAGTCCATCGCCAATCCCGGCGGCGTGATCGTCGACATCGAGGCGATCGCCAAGATCGCCAAGCGCGCCCGCGTGCCGCTGATCGTCGACAACACGCTGGCGACGCCCTACCTGCTCAGGCCGTTCGACTACGGCGCGGACATCGTCGTGCATTCCGCCACCAAATTCCTGGGCGGCCACGGCAATTCCATCGGCGGCGTGGTGGTCGACGGCGGCACGTTCGACTGGCTCGCCGACAAGCGCTATCCGATGCTCTCCGAGCCGCGCCCGGAATACGGCGGCATGGTGCTCGGCGAAACCTTCGGCAATTTCGCCTTCGCCATCGCGCTGCGCGTGCTGAGCCTGCGCGATCTCGGACCGGCGCTCTCGCCCTTCAACGCCTTCATGATCCTGACCGGCATCGAGACGCTGCCGCTGCGCATGCAGCGCCACGCCGACAATACGCAGGCCATCGCCGAGCATCTGTCGAACCATGCGGCGGTGAAATGGGTCAGCTACCCCGGCCTGCCCGGCGACCGCTACCACAACCTCGCCAAGAAATACTGCCCGAAGGGCGCGGGCGCGGTCTTCACCTTCGGTCTCAAGGGCGGCTACGACGCCGGCCTCGCGCTGGTGAAGAACCTGAAGCTGTTCTCGCACCTGGCCAATGTCGGCGACACGCGCTCGCTGGTCATTCACCCCGCCTCGACCACGCATCGCCAGCTCACCGACGAGCAGAAGATCATCGCCGGCGCCGGCCCCGACGTCGTGCGCATTTCCGTCGGCATCGAGGATGTCGCCGACCTCATCGCCGATCTCGATCAGGCGCTGGCTGCGGCGGGCTGATCGAGCAGGCGGCAAACGAAAAGATGAATCGCTTTCGCAGGAAACCGGCGCAAGCGATTCATCGGACTCTCGTTTCGAGGTCTTCGCCATGCTCGAACTGCGCCCGAACTGCGAATGCTGCGACCACGACCTGCCGCCCGACAGCCGCGACGCGCTGATCTGCTCGTTCGAATGCACCTGGTGTCGCGACTGCGGGCAGATGAGGCTCGCCATGCGCTGCCCGAACTGCGGCGGCGAACTCGTCGCCCGCCCCGTGCGCCCGGCCGACAAGCTCGCGCAATATCCGGCTTCGACCATTCGCAAGCACAGGCCGGAGAAATGCGGAGCGGCGGCATGATCGCCTCGGTCGCGCTGGCCGCCGGCCTGCTTCAGGCGCCGCCGCTGCCGGCCGAGAAGGCCATCGCCAATCCCGCCTCCGTCTACTGCGTGCAGCAGGGCGGCCGCGTCGAGATCGTCACGACGGACAAGGGGCAGATCGGCATCTGCGTCCTGCCGGACGGACGGCGCATCGAGGAATGGGAGTTCTTTCGCGGCCGCGCGCAGGAATGACGGAGCGTCGCCGTCATTGCGAGGAGCTCCGGTGAAACCGCAAGGCGGTTTCACCTGTAGCGACGCGGCAATCCATCCCCGCATCTGAGCGAGTTCCGGTGGATGGATTGCTTGGCTCTCAGACGAAATCGGCAACTTCAAGGGAAGTCGGCGACAGCCGACTTCCCGGCGCCGATTTCTGTCGGGCTCGCAATGACGGCGTTGTTTCCGCTTAGTGATGAACCGTCTATCCGCGCGCCGGATATTCCGCCCTGACGTTGGCGATCGTCATGCCGAGCACGATCATCGCCACCGCCTGATGCGCCAGCGCGACCAGCAGCGGCACGTTGTAGATCAGCGTGGCGATGCCGAAGCCGGCTTGAACGAGCACGGTCGCCAAGATCGCCCAGCCGCGCCGCGCCACGCCCGTCTGGCGCGCGAGCAGCGCGTTGACGAGCGCCAGCGCCAGCAGCACATAGGCCGCCATGCGGTGCTGGAACTGCACCGTCGTGATGTTGTCGACGAGATTGAGCCACCAGGGATCGAGCTTCATCAGGTGCTCGGTCGGCGGCACGAAGCGCCCGTCCATCAGCGGCCAGGTATTATACGTGAGCCCCGCGCGAAGCCCCGCCACCAGCGCGCCGAGGAAAATCTGCACGAGCGTGGCGACCGCCAGCACGATGCCCAGGAATTTGGCGGTTCCCGACGCCCGCTCCTCGCGGATGGGCGTGCGTAGCCCGATGGCGATCCAGGCGAGGGCAGCGAAGGTCAGGCAGGCGAGCAGCAGGTGGATCGCCAGCCGCTCCTGCGCGACTTCGACGCGCTTGACGAGGCCGGACGCCACCATCCACCAGCCGACCGCGCCCTGCAGCGCGCCGAGCGCGAACACGGCCGCAAGCTGCGTCTTGAGGCGACGGTCGAGCGCGCCGCGCGCCCAGTAGTAGAGAAAGCCCAGCCCGAACACGAGGCCGATCAGGCGGCCGAGGAGGCGATGGCTCCATTCCCAGAAGAAAATGGTCTGGAAGCGCGCCAGATCCATGTCCGGAAACAATTCCTTGTACTGCGGGATCTGCTTGTATTTCTCGAAGGCTTCGAGCCATTCGGCATGGGTCAGCGGCGGGATGACGCCGGTCACCGGCTTCCATTCGGTGATCGACAGGCCGGATTCGGTGAGCCGCGTCGCGCCGCCGACGATCACCATGGCGAACACGAGCGCCGCGACCGCCCACAGCCAGCGCTCGACGCCGGCGCGGCCAGGCGTCGCGGATGCGCCGCTGACGCCGGTTGCGGCGGGAAAATTGATCCAGTCGGTCATGTCGGTCCACCAGGCCTTGCGCTTGCCTTCGCGCGTGCGGCGATTGATAAGGCCTGCCGGAAGCGGCGTCCATCGCCGCGGAGGCAGGCCAGATGCGCTGGGTGATGCGTTCCAAGATCCACAATGCAACGGTCACCGAGGCCAACCTGCATTATGTCGGCTCCATAACGATTGACGAAGATCTATTGGACCTCGTCGGCCTCTGGCCGGGCGAAAAGGTCCTCGTCGTTTCCAACACCTCCGGCTCGCGGCTGGAAACCTACGTCATCGCCGGCGAGCGCGGTTCGGGCGACATGTGCATGAACGGCGCGGCCGCCCATCTGATCGGCGCGGGCGAGCAGATCATCGTCATGGGCTTCGAGCTGGCCGACCAGCCGCTCAAGCCCAAGGTCATTCTCGTCAACGCCGAGAACCATTTCGTCCGCTGGCTCGCCGAAGAGCCGCACATGATCGTGGACTGACGCCATGTCCATGCGCATACGCAAGCTCATCGGCGCGCTGTTCATGGTCGTCTACGTGATCTTCTATGCGCTGATCGCCATGGCGCTGGCGCAATCCCGCCCGCTGCAGGAGGCCTCGCCCTACGTGCAGCCCCTGCTCTATGCCGTGCTGGGCCTGATCTGGATCGTGCCGCTGCTGCCGCTCGTCAAATGGATGGCGCGCGAGGATCGGTGAGGCCGGGACCAAGGCCGCTGTAGGTAAAGCCGGACCGCGTGCAGCAAGACCGTCATGCCCGCGCTTGTCGCGGGCATCCACGCCGTTCCGCTTCACAGACCCTCGAAAGCGCGCCGCGAGCCTTTGGCGTGGATGGCCGGGACAAGCCCGGCCACGACGGCGAGCGACGCTCGTCGACAAACGCTCAGAAGCCGCCCCACCCTCACGCCACCGACAGCTTCCGCCCGCGGTTCCACAGCATGAACGGCGCGCCCGACAGCAGAATATCGAGCGTCGCCAGCGACTGGTGGTTGCCGTTCACCGACAGGCGCGGCAGCGCGGTCAGGTGGTCCGCGTGTTCGGGAAAGACCATGCCCGGCCGCGTCGTCACCGCGCTCTCGAACCCCGCCTGCCGCGCCAGCACGAATTCGCGCAAGGCGGCGGAGCCGGGATCGCCGACGGGATAAGCGAAATGTTTCACCTGCGCGCCGATCTCGCGCTCGATGATCGCCTTGCTCTCGCAGATTTCGCGCCGCGCGACATCGTCCGGATGCTTGGCGAGCATCGGATGGGTCAGCGTATGCGCGCCGATCGTGACCAGCGGATGCTGCGCCAGTTTTCGTAGACCGCACCAGTTGAGGCAGAGTTCGTCGACGAGATCGAGGCGCTCGACGCCGGCCTCGTCGGCCAAGGCGCCGGCGACGCGAAGGAGTTCAGCCTCCGTCGCCTGCGCGCAAGAACCAGTAGAGCGCCTCGAAGGCCGCCTGCTTCTCCTCGGGCGTTCCGGCCGGCAGGTCGAACAGGCGGCCTCCCGCCTCGATGCGCACGCAGGGCAGCGCGGCGATCGCCTCTTCCATCTCCACCCACCACATGCGCGCGGTGCGATCGGCAAAGCCGGTGGTGACGAAGACGGTGAAGGGCGCGCCGTGCTTTTCCAGGATCGGCAAGGCGACGTCGGCCGTATCGCGATAGCCGTCGTCGAAGGTCAGCGCGACAAAGGGCGCGGCCTCGGCGGCGCCGGCGCGGATGCGCGCCACCGCCTCGTCCAGCGAGACGACGGCGTAGCCCTCCGCCTTCAGCCGCGTCAGCAACAGGTCCAGAAATTCCGGCGTGATCTCGAGCCCGCCGTTCGGCGCGAATGTTTCACGCGAAGCGGGCCGGACCCGGTGGAACATCAGGATCGCGCCGAGCCCCTGCGTGTAGCGGGCGGCGAGCCGATGCAGGCCCGTGGCGCCGAACATGCGGAACCCCAGATCGATCGCGTCGCGCTTGATGCCCACGGGTGCTCCGCTGTTCGGGACCGACAAAGGGCGCCATCAACCACGCTCCTTCATGCCGAGGAGCGCCTGGAGGGCGCGTCTCGAAGCATGGGGAATGCGGCCATCCTTCGAGACGCGGGCTTTGCCCGCTCCTCAGGATGAAGGTTCCAGTTCTCGGTCAGGCCTCTGTATTCGGTCAGGCCCCCACAATGGCAAGTTCTCCTTGACCATTTGTTGCTAGCGTCCACGCCGAAGGTGGAATTGATGAACGCCCACGCCGCAGCAGCAGCCCCGGAGAATGCGCCCGCGCGCGTCGACGACGCGCCGGGCGTGCTGTCGCGCGTGGAGGCGTTCGAGCGCCCGTGGCCGGCGCTGCGCGCCTGGCGCGAGGTCGAGAGCTTCTCGACCGGAACGGCCTACCAGACGCTCGGCTTCGTCCTGCCCTGGTACGAGCATCTGGCGCAGCGCTCCGGCGCCACGCCGCTGGTCGTCGTCGGCTACGATGCGCAGGAGCGCCCCGCGATCGTCCTGCCGCTCGCCCTCAAGCGCCGTGGCCCTGCTTGCCTCGCCATGTTCGCCGGCGGCAAGCATTCCAATCTCAACCTGCCGCTCATGCGCCCCGGCTTCTCGCTGGCGCCCGACGGCGCACATGACTTCCTGCTGGGCGCGGCCCGCGCTTCGGCGGCCTCCATCGACTGTTTCGTGCTGCTCAACCAGCCGCGCGTGTGGGCCGGGGAGCCAAATCCCTTCGCTGCGTCCGACGCGACGCCGAGCCCGAGCTTCGCCTATGGCGCGACCATCGGCCGGGACGCCGAGGCCTTTCTCAAGCGCGTGGATTCCGCCTCCACCCGCAAGAAGCTGCGCGCCAAGGAGAGCAAGCTCGCCGCATTGGGCGCCGCTGACCTACGAACGCGCGACCGACCTCGAGCGCGCGCACACGATTCTCGAAGCCTTCGTCGATCAGAAGACCCTGCGTTTCAGCCAGAAGAACCGCGACCCCGGCTTCGCCCATGTCGCGGTGCGCGCTTTTCTCGACGCCATGTCGAGCGGACGCTGCGGCGGACCCGTGGCGCTCGAATTCTACGCGCTGAGCGTCGGCGACCGCATCGTGGCGACCTACGGCGGCCTGCCGCGTGGGCGCGGCTGGCATGGTCTCGTCAACTCGTTCAACGTCGATCCGCAGATTGCGCGCTCCAGCCCCGCTGAACTGCTGCTGCGCCATATCATCCGCGATCTCGCGCGGCGCGGCTTCGAGCGTTTCGATCTCGGCGTCGGCGAGTCGCGTTACAAGAACGCGATCTGCGACGAAGAGATCGAACTGGCGGACCTCGTGCTGCCCTGCTCGCGCCTCGGCGCGCTCTGGGCGCCGATCGAGCGTCGGCGCCTTGCCGCCAAGCGCTGGGTGAAGAAGACGCCCTGGGCGCTGTCCTTCGTCGAGCAGATGCGCGCCGGACCGGCCTGAAGAGCGATTCCCTTTCAACGCGTTAGCGTCGAAACCGGAATCGCCGCGTGAAGCGTCACGCGGCGGTCTGGTCGAGGCGCACGTCCTCCGCGCCGAGGATCGCCGGGCGCGGCAGGCCGTGTTTCTCCAGCGCATCGGCGAGCGTTGCGGCGGAATGCGCATCGCTCGCGAAGACCGCGCAGCTCCTGGCGAGCTGCGACAGGGCGTAGGCGTCGTCGACATCGAGCGCGGACGACCCCGCGACGACGACGAAATCGTAGGCCTCCATCAGCGCATCGAGCGCTGCGAGCAGCGCGTCCGCGCCGCCCCGCGCGCCCTCCCCGGCGGCGAGGAAATGCAGGCGCGAAATCTGGTCGCGATGAATCGTCTCGTCGAAGCTCGCGCGGCCGGACAGCAGTTCAGCAAGGCCCGGACCGCTCGCCTGCGGCATGCGCGCCGCCTCGTCGAGCGCCACGAGAATGGTGCGGCCGCGCCGGGCGAGCGCGCGCGCGGAGGCCAGCGCAAATCCTTCGTCGCTGTCGCCTTCGCAGACCGAAAGCGCCAGCGCGGGCCCCTCGCCGGCCGCCTCGACGGCGGATTGCGCGAAGCTCTGGGACAGGCCGAGCAAGGCCGCCGGCGCGCCGTCGTTGGCGGCGACGCGACGCTCGGTTTCGTCCGCCTTCTGCATGGCGACGGCTTCGGTCGGCGGCGCGACCGGCGCGCCCAGGGCGCGCGGCGCGGGCCCGTCCTTGAGCAATTCGCGCGCGATCACGAAAGCCGCCGACAGCAGCAACGCGGCGATCGTCGCGAAGCCGATGATCGGGATCTTCTTCGGGAACGACGGTATCTGCGGCGCGATCGCGCGCGAGATGATGCGCGCGTCGGCCGGCGTCGACTTGGAGTTTTCGCGCGCGAGAGCCTGCTGGTATTTCGTCGTCGCGGCTTCGAGATCGTCCTTGAGCGACTTGGCGGTGCGCTCGAGTTCGCGCAGCTTCACCTCGTCCGCGCTGAGCGCGCCGACGACCTTCTTCTGCTGGTCGAGCGAAGATTGCAGGTTCTGCAGCCGCTGGCCCGCGATCTTGGCGTCGTTGTCGAGCGTGCGCGCGGCCTTGTCGGCGGCGGCGCGAAGTTCGTTGTCGAGATCGGCGAGTTGCGCCGTCAGTTCCTTGATGCGCGGATGGCCCGGCAGAAGCGTGCGCGATTCCAGCGCCAGTTGCGCCTTCAGCGTGACGCGCTGCTCGGATATGCGGCGCACCAGATCGTTGTTGGCGACGTCGGGAATCTCGCTGACGCGGCCCTGCTTCAGCATGTCGCGAATGAGCTTCGCCTTGGCCTGCGCGTCGGCCTGCGAGGTTCTCGCGCGCGCAAGCTCCGTGTTCACCTCGCCCAATTGCTGCGCGGTGATGGTCGTGTTGTTGGTGCCGACCAGCAGCCCGGTCTGGGCGCGGAAATCCTCGACCTGCGATTCGGCGACGCCGACCCTGGTCTTGAGATCGGCGACGATGGAGCCGAGCGAAACGGCGGCGGACCGCGCATTCGCGCGCTTGGCGTCCTGCTGGAAGTCCAGATAGATGCCGGCGACCGTGTTCGCCGCCTTGGCCGCGAGATCGGGATCGCGCGACTGGAACTCGATGTTCAGCACGCGCGTCTTGGTGGGCGAGGAGACCTGCAGCTTCTCGTAGTAATTCTCGAAGACGCGATCTTCCGGCGACATCTGCGAGGGATCGCGCTTCAGGCCGAGAAGCACCAGCACGCGGGACATCGCGCCCATGCCGCTGGACATCGGGTCGAATTCGGAATTGCCGAGAAGGCCGATCTGCTTGATCGCGCGACGCGCCACGTCGCGCGAGGTCACGAGCTGGATCTGGCTGCCGACGGCTTCGGGGTCGAGCGCGCCGGCCGATTCGGCCTTGACGTCCTCGCCGGGCATGAAGCTCGACTGCAGTTCGAGCAGCACGCGCGTTTCCGCCGTGTAGCGCGGCGTGACGATATTGACGAAGGCCGCGCTCGCGCAGAACGCCAGCGCGGTCGCGCCCAACAGCCATTTGCGATGCGTCCACAGCGCGCGACCGACGCCGCCGAGATCGATCTCGGCGTCCTGGGCGGGCTGCGCCGCGGCCTGGCTCTGTCCTTGCGACTCGACGCGCATGCTCTACTCCAACCTGTCTGTGGTCGGATTTAAGCGGCTTATGGTTGAGGGCGCGTTAATCCTGTTCCGTCAGTGTTTGTTAACCATGCCGGCATAAAAAGACCGTGCGTGGCTCGCGACGATCGAGCGAAGAAAAATGGTGACCAAATGCGTCGTATGGCGGCTGCCTTCAGTGTGATCCTGGTCGCGCTCACCAGCGGTTGCGCGACCCGTCCCTACCAGGGCGAGTTGATGGCGACCGATCATCCCTATGCGGTCGGCTCCGGCGACCGGCTCCGCGTCATCGTCTTCGGCCAGGATTCGCTGTCGAATTCCTATTCGGTCGACGCCAGCGGCCAGATTTCCATGCCCCTGATCGGCCTGGTGCCGGTCAACGGCATGACCACGCAGCAGGTCCAGCACGCGATCGAAGCCCGCCTGCGCTCCGGCTTCCTGCGCGAACCGCGCGTCTCCTGCGAGGTCGAGGCCTACCGCCCCTTCTTCATCCTCGGCGAGGTCACCACCGCCGGCCAGTATCCTTACGTGAACGGCATGACCGCGCAGACCGCGGTCGCCATCGCCGGCGGCTACACGCCCCGCGCCGCGCAGTCCTCGGCGCGGGTCACCCGCGTGATCGAGGGCCGGCAGGTCATCGGCGACGTCGACATGTCCTATCCCGTCCAGCCCGGCGACACGATTCAGATACGTGAACGGTTCTTTTGAACTTTTGGCTTCAACTGGCCGCAACGCGCGTAACGAGGCCAGAGCATTCATGTCCACCCCTTCGCCCTCGAGCCTGAAGATCGTCCACGTGCTGCGGGCGCCGCTGGGCGGGCTGTTCCGGCATGTCGTCGACCTCACGCGCGAGCAGGTCGACCGCGGCCATCAGGTCGGCCTGATCGTCGATTTCGAGCACCGGGGGCGCCCGGGCCGACGAAATCCTCGCTTCGCTCGCGCCGCGTCTCGCGCTCGGCGTCATGCGCGCGCCGATGCATCGCCTGCCGCATATGACCGACCTTTCCGCCCTCACGCGCATTTCGCGGCGCCTGTCCGATCTCAAGCCGAACATCGTGCACGGCCACGGCGCCAAGGGCGGCGCCTATGCGCGCCTGCCGGGCTTCTGGACCTTCGACCAGGCGCCCGTGCGCGCCTATACGCCGCACGGCGGCTCGTTCAACTACAAGCCCGGCACGCTGGCGCACACCGGCTACATGGCGGTGGAATCGCTGCTGGCCCGCACGACCGACCTGCTCCTGTTCGAGAGCGCCTACATCGGGCGCCGCTACCGGCAATTCGTCGGCGACGTCGACGCCATCCAGCGCGTCATCGTCAACGGCGTCAGCCCCGCCGAACTCGTGCCGGTCGAGCCCGCGCCGGACGCCGCCGACCTGTTCTACATCGGCGAATTGCGCTCGGCGAAGGGCATCGACACGCTCATCGATTCCCTGCCCATGATCGAGCGCAAGATCGGCCGGCGTCCCTCGCTCGTCCTCGTCGGCTCCGGCCCGGACCGCGACCGGTTGCAGGCGCATGCCGCGGAAGTCGGCTTTGCCGAGTCCGTGCGTTTCGCCGGCGCCATGCCGGCGCGCGAAGCATTCCGTCTCGGCCATGTGCTGGTCGTGCCGAGCCGCGCTGAATCGCTGCCCTACGTCGTTCTCGAGGCCGCCGGCGCATGCGTGCCGATGGTCGCCACCGACGTCGGCGGCATTCCCGAAATCTTCGGCCCCTGCGCCTCGGAATTGATCCGCTGCGACCGGCCGCTGACGCTCGCGGAAGCGCTTGCGGAAAAACTCTCCGCGACGCGCGCCCAGAATCTTGTTCTGGCGCGACGGCTCGCCGCGTTCGTCGGCGCGAAGTTCACGCTCGCCAACATGGTGGAGGGCGTGATCGACGGCTATCGCGAGGCGCTGGCCCGCAAGGGCGCGCACGATTCGGGCGAGACGCCCTCGCTCCGCCAGGCCGCCGAATGACGGCGACGCCATGACCGCCTACGCGACCGACCATTTCTCGAACATGCCCGAGCCGGAGCCGCGTCATCATGCGGACGCCCGGGATTCGGCGACGATGGCGCAGGAAAAGCTGCGTCGCGTCGCGCTCGCCGAATCGCTCGCCGGCCTGAGCCCCCGCCCCGCCTATTCCTCGGTCGTGCTCGCCGGAATCGTGCGGCTGATCGAATTCGCCATCATGGCGGGCGTGGGCGCGGTCGCGCATGTCGCCTATCTCGGCTTCGGCTGGTCGTTTGACGCGGCCGTCGCGATCCTCGCCATCGCACTTGTCGCATTGGCGGCCTTTCAGGCGATTGGCGTCAACACCGTGACGGCCTTCCGCGACCCGACATACGCCGTGCTGCGCATGGCGGGCGGATGGTCCTTCGCCTTCCTGCTGGCGCTCGCGGCCATCTTCTTCCTCAAGCACGACCTCGCCTATTCGCGCATCTGGCTGCTGTCGTGGTTCGTCTGCGGCTTTGCGCTCCTGATTCTCGAGCGTCTCGCCGTTTCCATCGTCGTGCGCCGCATGACGGCTTCCGGCAGCCTCGAGCGGCGCACGGTCATCGTCGGCGGCGGTCCGGCCGGCGAGGAAGTGCTGCGCGAACTGGCCGCGCAGCGCCACACGGACCTGCGCATCTGCGGCGTGTTCGACGATCGCGCCGAGGATCGCTCGCCCGATGTCGTCGTCGGCTTCCCCAAGCTCGGCACGGTCGACGATCTCGTCGAATTCGCCCGCCGCACGCGCATCGACCTCATCATCTTCACGCTGCCGATCATGGCGGAAGAGCGCATTCTCCAGATGCTGCGCAAGCTCTGGGTGCTGCCGATCGACATTCGCCTCGCGGCGCACGCCAACAAGCTGCGCTTCCGTCCGCGCTCCTATTCGTGGATCGGCTCGGTGCCGGTGCTCGACGTCTTCGACAAGCCGATCGCGGACTGGGACGTCGTCGCCAAGAATGTGTTCGACCGCGTCGTCGGCGCGCTTTCGCTCCTTCTCCTGATGCCTGTCATGGCGCTGATCGCGCTGGCGGTGAAGCTCGATTCCCGCGGGCCTGTCCTCTTTCGGCAGAAGCGGCATGGCTTCAACAACGAAGAGATCGAGGTCTTCAAGTTTCGCTCGATGTATGTCGACCAGCTCGACCACAACGCCGCCAAGCAGGTCACGCGCAACGACTCGCGCGTCACGCGCGTCGGCCGTTTCATCCGCAAGACGTCGCTCGACGAGCTGCCGCAGCTCTTCAATGTCGTCTTCAAGGGCAATCTCTCGCTCGTCGGCCCGCGCCCGCACGCGCTCTACGCCACGGCGGCCGAACATCCCTATGAAGTCGTCGTCGACGGCTATTTCGCGCGCCATCGCGTCAAGCCCGGCATAACGGGATGGGCGCAGATCCACGGATGGCGCGGCGAAACCGATACGCCGGAAAAGATCCAGAAGCGCGTGGAATGCGACCTCTACTACATCGAGAACTGGTCGTTGCTGCTCGACGTCTATATCCTCGCGGCGACGCCGTTTGCGCTGATAAAGGCGGAAAATGCCTACTGAAGCGCGACGCGCGGCCTGTGTCGCGCTCGCGCTTGTGTCGTCCGTTGCGCCCGTGCGCGCACAAACCCTGCCCGCGCTGAAACTGGCCCTGGAAGGTCGTGCGGAAAAAGTCTTCGACAGCGCGACCGACAAATGCGCGCCGGTCGACATGCCCGACGTCAACCCGCGCGCCTATCGCGCCGCCGACGGCTCGATCGTCATGTTCGCCCTCCACTACGAGGCGCGGGCGCTGCGCGGGCCCGACTTCGCGCATCTGAAGATCGACTGCCGCGTGTCGTTGCCTTCAGGCGGCAATGCCGACCCGGCGGCCTATGACGGACGCCGCTTCCTGACCTCGACATGGACGACCGACGGCAAGCGCGTCGCCGCGCTCGTGCACGACGAATATCACGCCGATCAACACCCCGGCCGCTGTGTTTTCAGCAGCGACCTGCAATGCTGGTGGAACGCCGTCCTGTCGTTTCGCTCGGACGACGGCGGCGCGAGTTTCACGGCCTCGAAGCCGCTGGTCGTCGCCGCCGCGCCTTTCCGCCAGGATGTCGGCCAGGGCCGCCATCGCGGCTTCTTCAACCCGTCGAACATGGTCGGCAAGGACGGCTACATCTACGCCTTCGTCTCGACGACGGGCTGGGAGGGCCAGCACTACGGCGCCTGCCTCGTCCGCAATCGCAATCCGCTGGACTCGGCCGGGTGGCGCGGCTTCGACGGCGCCGAGTTCAGCGTGCGCTGGCGCGATCCCTACGCGCAGAAGGCGTCCTACGACCAGCCGGTCTGCAAGCCGCTCGAGCCCTTCGGCTTTCCGGTCAGCGCCGTATTGCGCCATCGCCCGAGCGAGAACTGGCTCGCGCTGTGGGAAGCGCCGCGCATCGAAGGCAAGTTCCCGACCTCGGGCTTCTATTATGCGACGTCGCGCAACCTGATCGACTGGAGCCTTCCCGCCCTGCTCGCCGCCACGCCGATCATGTATCAGCCCTGCGGCGCGGGCGAGAGCAACAGGAACGGAACGGTGCTGGCCTATCCTTCCCTGCTCGACGAAAGCGCGGAAGGCCGCAATTTCGACAATGCCGGCGACACGCCTTCGCTGTTCTACGCGCGCGTGAAGAACAACGGCTGCATTCCCGGCGCCGAGCGTGTGTTGATGCGTCAGAAATTGCGGATTTCCCGAGCGCTCGACGGCAAGGAAAGCACAAGATGACCTATGCCGCCCATGCCGCGCATTCGCATGCCGCTCCTTCCTCCGTGGCGCCGACCTCGCTCGGCGCGAGCCGGCAGTACCAGCAGATCGTGCTCTGGGCGACGTCGTTCTTCGTCTTCTGCGGCGTCATCTCGCTCATCGAGCCGTCGCCCTACGATTTCGCTTCGCTGATCGCGATTCCGCTCTGGTTCTTCGGCGGCTTTCCGCGTCAATCGCTTTCTGATGGCGATCGCGATCTTCTGGCTCGCTCGCGAAGCCGTCCACTTCATGGCGCTTGCGCCGCACTGGAACGACCGCGACGCCGTGCTCTACCAGTTCCAGTCGCTCTACCTTGTCGTCACGGTCATCTTCTTCACCATCTTTTTCGCCGAGCGGACGCATGTGCGCCTCAACGCCTGCGTCAACGCCTATACGGCCAGCGCGGTCATGTCCGGCGCGATCGCGATCGGCAGCTATCTCTCGTTGTTCGGCCTGGAGGCGCTCATCACGCTCGAGGGCCGCGTCTCGGGCACGTTCAAGGACCCGAACGTGTTCGGTCCCTATTCGGTGCTGGGCGCGTGCTGGCTCCTTCAGGGCCTGCTGCTCGGCCGCTCGCGCGTCACGCTGGTCTCGCTCGGGGCCTTCGGAATATTGCTGACCGGCGTCTTCCTGTCCTTTTCGCGCGGCGCATGGGGCGCCACGACCCTGTCGCTGCTCATGACCTACGGCGCGGTGTTCGCAACCGCCGAGACGCCGCGGCTGCGTCGGCGGATTCTCATCATGGGCCTGGCGACGGTCGCGGTGATCGCGCTGGTGCTGGCGATCATCCTCGCGCAGGAATCGATCCGCGAATTCTTCCTGATGCGCGCCGCGGTCAAGCAGGATTACGATTCCGAGCGCTTCGGCAACCAGCTTCGTTCGCTCGACATGCTGCTCGGCCTGCCGCTCGGTTTCGGCCCGCTGCGGTTTCGCGAGTATTTCGGACTGGAGCCGCACAATTCCTACATCGGCGCCTTCGCCAACGCCGGCTGGATAGGCGGGTGCCTGTGGTTTTCGATGGTGGCGGCCACCATGTTCGTCGGGTTCCGCCTGATGTTCAAAGCCTCCCCTTTCCGCAGTTACGCCCAGGCCATTTTCCCCCCGCTGTTCGGCATCCTGCTGCAAGGCTTCCAGATCGACATCGACCATTGGCGCTTCCTCTATTTCGACCTGGGCCTCATCTGGGGCATGGAAGCGGCGCGCCGCAGGTGGATGTCGCAGCCCGCGGGCGCTTCGCCGGCTTCATGAGCGGCGCGAGCGTCGCCGTTTGACGGTCGAGGGCGTCCGTCTGGTCCCGCCGCGCCGCCCATGCGACATTGCCGGCGACCAGATCGCCAGACCGCAGAACCGCCGATGACCTACATTCTCGCCGCGCTCGCCGCCCTCATGGGGGCCGCCGGCGTCGCTTCCGCCGCTGCCGCGGCCCATGCCAGCGCCAATCCGCTGCTCGGCACGATGTCGCAGATGCTGATGATCCACGCCGCCGCCATCCTCGGCGTGCTGGGGCTCGGGCGCGGCGGGCCGCATGAGGCCTGGTTCGCGGCCGCGGCGGGCATGATGGTTCTCGGCGTCGGCCTTTTCGCCGGCGACCTGGCGGCGCGGATATGGCTCGGCGGCCGCCTTTTTCCGTTTGCCGCGCCGCTCGGCGGCGGTCTGACCATCCTGTCCTGGGTCGTGACGGCCGGCGTCTGCGTCCTTGCCGCGCTGCGCAGTCGATACTAGATCAGCTTTCCTGCATTTGAGCGGAATCGCTCAAATGCAGGAAAGCTGATCGATTCCAAAGTGCAGAGCGCGCATAGCGCGAAAAACCGGCATCCACTTTTTCGCTGCGCGCTCTAAGTCCCGAAGCGCCGAGCGGTCGCGGATACCGCACTGCAGCAAGCAAATATCATGGCCAAGCTGCGCCCACGCGTAGTATGCAAGCATGCCGCGCCGTGCGGCTTGAGGAACCAATGAACACGAAGTCCCTTGTGTCGGCCGTGGCCGGCGCGGTCGCGCTTGCGGCGACCGCCGTGAACGCCCAGGAAGCGCCCGTTCGCCGCCCGCCCACCACCGTAACGGTCGCGCAAGTCAGCGTGTCCTCCCTGCCCTACGAGATCGAGACCATCGGCTCCGTGCAGGCGATCGCCTCGATCCAGATGCGCAGCCGCGTGGACGCGCAGGTCGAGTCCATCGCCGTGCCGGACGGCGCGACCGTGAAACAGGGCGACGTTCTGGTGAAGCTCGAACTCGCGCCAGGTGACCGCGCAGTTGAAGCAGGCGCAGGCGCAGCTCGCCCGCGACCAGGCGCAACTCGAGCAGAACCTGCGCGACGTCGCGCGCTATACCGAACTGGTCGAGAAGAAAGCGACGCCGCAGCTCAATCTCGACAACGCCAAGACCGCCACGCTCGCCACCAAGGCGCTCATCGCCGGCGACGAGGCCGCGATCGAAAACCTCAAGGTGCAGCTTTCCTACTACACGCTGACGGCCCCGGTTTCCGGCAAGGTCGGCACGTTCTCGCTGCGCTCGGGCAATATGGTGCGCGCCAACGACAACACGCCGACCGGCGTTCTGGTGACGATCAACCAGATCACGCCGATCTACGTCGCCCTGTCCGTGCCGCAACGCTATCTGCCCGATCTGCGCGCGGTTCTGAAGAACGCGGGCGCCAACGCCGCCGCCAGGCCGCAGGGCGCGACGAACTGGATCGAGGGCAAGGTCGCCGTGCTCGACAACACCATCGATACGGCCACCGGCATGCTGGTGGCGCGCGCGGAGTTCCCCAACAAGGACGAGGCGCTCTGGCCGGGGCAATTGTGCGACGTCAAGGTGCGCCTGCGCGTCGACGACAATCTGGTGACCGTGCCGCGTCAGGCGGTGCAGGTCGGCCAGCGCGGCAATTACGTCTTCGTCGCGAACGGCGACAAGGCGAGCCTGCGGCCGATCCAGGCCGGCCGCGAACAGGGCGGCCGCACGGTCGTGCTCGAAGGCCTCAAGCCGGGCGAGACGGTCGTCGTCGACGGCGCGAACCTGCTGCGCGACGGCGGCGAAATCGCGGTCCGCCAACCGCAGGCCGCGCCCGAGACCAAGCCCGCATCCAAGCCGAGCGCTTCCTGATGTCTCTGCCGGAACTCTGCATCCGCCGACCCGTGATGACGACATTGCTGATGATGTCGTTCGTCATCTTCGGCCTGTTCGGCTATCGCCAGCTTCCCGTGGCGGCGCTGCCGCGCGTCGACTTCCCGACGATCGCCGTCACCGTCTCCTTCCCCGGCGCGAGCCCGGACACGATGGCGGCCTCCGTCGCCGCGCCGCTGGAGCGCCAGTTCGCCACCATCCCCGCCATTACCACCATGACGTCGCAGTCGGGCCGCGGCACGACGTCGATCGTCCTGCAGTTCGATCTCGACCGCAACATCGACGGCGCGGCGCTCGACGTGCAGTCGGCGATCTCCGCCGCCATGCGCAAGCTGCCGCAGAACCTGCCGGCGCCGCCGACCTTCCGCAAGGTCAATCCCGCCGACATCGCGGTCATGTTCATCGCGCTGAAGTCGAACGAACTGCCGCTCTACGTCACCAACGATTACGCCGAGCAGAATTTCGCGCAGCAGATCTCGCAGATCCCCGGCGTCGCGCAGGTGCAGATCTTCGGCCAGCAGAAATTCGCCGTGCGTGTGCAGGTCGATCCGGAAAAGGCCGCCGCGCGCAACCTCACGCTCGACGAGATCGCCAAGCAGGTCGCCGCCGCCAATTCCAACGCGCCCGTCGGCGTGCAGCTCGGCCGCCGCCAGAACGTCACCATCGAGGCGACCGGCCAGCTCGAGAAGGCCGAATACTACAAGCCGCTGGTCGTCGCCTGGCGCAATGGCGCGCCGGTGCGGCTGGACGAGATCGCGACCGTCCGCAACAGCGTCGACAACGATCAGGTCGCCGCCTGGTTCGGCGACGAGCGCGCCCTCATCCTCGCCGTCTACCGCCAGTCCGACGCCAACACCGTCGACGTCGTCGACCAGGTCAAGGCCCGCCTGCCCGTCTACCAGTCGCAACTGCCGGCCTCGATCTCGGTGTCGGTCATCAACGACCGGTCGAAGTCGATCCGCGAATCCGTCCACGACGTGCAGGAAACGCTGCTGATCGCCATCGTCCTCGTCGTGCTCGTGATCTTCCTGTTCCTGAAGACGCTGTCGGCCACGATCATTCCGACGCTGGCGCTGCCGGTTTCGATCATCGGCACCTTCGCCTTCATGTACATGTTCGGCTATTCGATCGACAATATTTCGCTGCTGGCGATCACGCTCGCCGTCGGCTTCGTCGTCGACGACGCCATCGTCATGCTCGAGAACATCGTGCGCCACATCGAGGAGGGCATGAAGCCCTTCGAGGCGGCGCTGCGCGGCGCGCGCGAGATCGGCTTCACGATTTTGTCGATCACCTTCTCGCTGGTCGCCGTGTTCATCCCCGTTCTGTTCATGGGCGGCGTGGTCGGGCGCGTGTTCCGCGAGTTCGCGGTGACGATCTCGGTGGCGATCCTGGTGTCCGGCTTCGTGTCGCTGACGCTGACGCCCATGCTCTGCGCGCGCATCCTCAAGCCCATCGACCATCACGCCAGGCCCAGTCTTTTCGCGCGCTCCGTCGACCGCGTGCTCGACGGCGTGCTCGATTTCTACCGGGTCACGCTCGACTGGGTGCTGAAAGCCAAGTTTCTCATGCTTCTGGTTACGTTCGCGACTTTCGCGATCAGCGGCTGGATGTACACGACCATCCCCAAGGGCTTCTTCCCCATCGAGGACACGGGCTTCATCATCGGCTCGACCGAGGCGGCGCCGGACATTTCCATCGACGCCATGTCCGAGCTGCAACTCAAGATGATCAATCTCGTCCGCGCCGATCCGGCGGTGGACTATCTCAGCTCGGCCATCGGCTTCGGCTCGATCCTCAACCAGGGCCGCATCTTCATCGCGCTGAAACCGAAGAAGGAGCGCGGCGACCAGATGGCGATCATCGGCCGGCTGCGGCGCGCGGCCGCCGTCATTCCCGGCATGACGGTCTCCTTCGTGCCGATACAGAACTTCAACCTCAACGCCGGCCGCATCACGCGCTCCAACTACCAGTACACGCTGCAATCCTCCGATCTCGACGCGCTCTACGCGAGTTCCGATCGCATGATGGCGCGCATGACGGACCTGCCCGGCCTGCGCGACGTGACGACCGACCTGCAGATCCGCAATCCCCAATCGTTCGTCGACATCGACCGCGAGAAGGCCGCCGCCTACGGCATCAGCACCGACCAGATCCGTCTGGCGCTCTACAACGCCTTCGGCGCCTATCAGGCCTCGACCATCTACACGCAGGCGACCGACTATCAGGTGATCGTGGAGGCCGGCCGCGAATTCCAGGGCGACCCGAACCAGCTCGGCCGTCTGTACATCCGCCCCGCCAATGCGGCGGCCGGCGTCGGCGGACAGCCGCCCGGCGCGACGGCGCCGACCCAGGCCGCGCTGATCCCGCTCGACCAGATCGCCACGATCCGCCGCAGCGTCGGGCCGCTCACCATCAACCGGCAGGCGCAGCAGCCCGCCGTGACGTTGTCGTTCAACCTCGCGCCGGACGTCTCCATCGGTCAGGCGGTGGAGGCGATCCAGAAGCTCGAGCGCGAGATCGGCATGCCCGCCCACGTCTCGACCAGCTTCTCGGGCACGGCGCAGATGTTCCAGGAATCGCTGAAGGGCCAGGGCGCCCTTCTGCTCGCCGCGGTCCTGACCATCTACATCCTGCTCGGCGTGCTCTACGAGAGCTACATCCACCCGATCACGATCTTGTCCGGCCTGCCGTCGGCCGGCCTCGGCGCGCTGATCTTCCTGCGCTGGTTCAACATGGACCTGTCGGTGGTCGCCATCATCGGCATCCTGCTGCTCATCGGCATCGTGAAGAAGAACGCGATCATGATGATCGACTTCGCGCTGGTGCGCCGGCGCGAGGGGGTGGACGCCGAAACCGCGATCCGCGAGGCGGCCCTCATCCGCTTCCGCCCGATCATCATGACGACGCTGGCCGCCGCGCTCGGCGCCTTGCCGATCGCGCTTGGAGCGGGCGCGGGCGCCGAACTGCGCCAGCCGCTCGGCATTTCCATTGTCGGCGGCCTGGCGGTCTCGCAGGTGCTGACCCTCTACATCACGCCGGTCGTCTACTATTACATGGACTTCATCGACCAATGGCTTTCCGGCGGCCGCAAGGCGGCCGTGCCGGTCGAGGCGGCTCCTGCCCCGGCGGAGGCGGCGGAATAGCGCCGGCCACGCGGGGCCCGAAAGGGGGCGCCAATATGTTGGCGCCCCGCGCTTCTCTCCTATAGAACGGGCGGCGACGACCGCAGGGCGAAACGCGGCCTGCGGCGGGAGAGGTTCGGTCTCGGAGAGGACGAGAATGCAGAAGGTCTACAAGGACGCCACAAGCGCGCTCGCCGGCCTGGTGAAGGACGGCATGACCATCATGTGCGGCGGGTTCGGCCTGTGCGGCATTCCCGAAGCGCTGATCGAGGCGCTCAAGGAAAGCGGCGCGAAGAACCTCACCGCCGTCTCCAACAATGCGGGCGTCGACGGCGTCGGTCTCGGCCGGCTGCTGGAGACCAAGCAGATCGCCAAGATGATCTCGTCCTACGTCGGCGAGAACAAGCTGTTCGCGCAGCAATACCTGTCCGGCGAGCTGCAGCTCGAATTCAACCCGCAGGGCACGCTGGCCGAGCGCATTCGCGCGGGCGGCGCCGGCATCCCGGCCTTCTTCACCAAGACCGGCGTCGGCACGCTGATCGCGGAAGGCAAGGAAGTCCGCAATTTCGACGGCGAGGATTACGTGATGGAGCGCGGCATCGTCGCCGACATCGCTCTCGTCCACGCCTGGAAGGGCGATACCGAAGGCAATCTGATCTACCGGAAGACCGCGCGGAACTTCAATCCGATGATGGCGACCGCCGGCAAGGTGACGATCGTCGAGGTCGAGCATCTCGTCGAGCCCGGTCAGCTCGATCCCGACGCGATCGTGACGCCCGGCGTCTTCGTCCAGCGCATCATCCATGTGCCGAACGCCAAGAAGCACATCGAGCAGCGCACCACCCGCAAGCGCGAAGCGGCGTAATCAGACGCCTTGCGACTGTCATACCCGCGAAAGCGGGTATCCAGAGCCAAGCCCGAAAAGATCGCGGCGCAACTGGATTCCCGCTTTCGCGGGAATGACATCCGAGCCACAGACAAACCCGTGGAGAACAGAACCATGGCATGGACCCGCGACCAGATGGCCGCCCGCGCCGCGCAGGAATTGCGCGACGGCTTCTACGTCAATCTCGGCATCGGCATCCCGACGCTCGTCTCGAACTACATCCCCGCAGGGCATGAAAGTGTCGCTGCAGAGCGAGAACGGCATGCTCGGCATGGGCCCCTTCCCCTATGAGGGCGAGGAGGACGCCGACCTCATCAACGCCGGCAAGCAGACGATCACCGAACTGCCGACGACCAGCTATTTCTCCTCGGCCGATTCCTTCGCCATGATCCGTGGCGGCCATATCGACCTGTCGATCCTCGGCGCGATGCAGGTGGCCGAGAACGGCGACCTCGCCAACTGGATGATCCCCGGCAAGATGGTGAAGGGCATGGGCGGCGCCATGGACCTCGTCGCCGGCGTCAAGAAGGTCGTCGTCGTCATGGATCACGTCGCCAAGGCCAAGGACGGCACGGTCGAGAAGAAGCTGCTCGCCCGCTGCAACCTGCCGCTGACCGGCGCGCATGTGGTGGACATGGTCATCACCGACCTCGGCGTGTTCACGATCGACAAGCACGGCTCGGGCGGCATGAAGCTGATCGAGCTCGCGCCGGGCGTGACGCTCGACGACATCAAGGCCAATACCGAGGGCGCCTTCCAGGTCGCGCTCGCCAAGGCCGCCTGAGGCGGCGCAAGGGCGGCGATTTCGACGGCGCGCGCGGCGGGCCACGATTTCGCCGCGCTTTTCGTCGAAGGCTTGGCCTGTTCCAAGCCAGCAAACGACGGTTTCCCCACATGTTCGGACTGCGATTCCGCGCCGGAAGACCCACGGACGAGGCCTCCTCGTCCGACGGCCGCGCGGCGCTGCGCGCGCGCCTGTGGCCGCAGGACCGGTTCGGACGCGGCCTGCGCATTGCCGGCCTCGCCGCCGCCGCGCTCGGTCTCGGCGCCGCGATCGCGCCCTGGACCGTTTCCCGCCACGCCCTGCGCGAGGAAATCGCCTCGCAGCTTCGCTCTTCCCTCGGCCTCTACGTCTTCATCGAGGGACCCTCGACCTTCGCACTGCTGCCGAGCCCGCACGTGAAGCTCGGCCGCGTGAATTTCGTCGAGCCGCAGGCCGCCCTCGTCCTCAAGACGGAAAACCTGACCGGCCAGTTGCGCTGGCTGCCGCTCTTGGCCGGCCGGCTCGAATTGCAGAGCGCCGAACTTCTGCGCCCGCAGCTCGCCATCGACATAGACGGCAAGCCGATGACCAAGGCCGGCGCCGTCGTGCGCGCCGCCGACGCCAAGCCCGCGACGCCCGAGGCGGTCAAGGCCGACCGCGCCCGCCTCGGCGTCGTGTCCTTCATCGACGGGTCGGCGACCCTGCGCCGGGGCGGCGTCGAGGTCGAAACCCTCGATCATATCGACGCGACGCTGGACTGGCCGACCGTTTCGTCCGCCGCCTCCCTCGACGGCGCGGCGACCTGGCGCGGCCAGCGCGGCGTGGTCGCCCTCTGGGTCGCGCGTCCCTCGGAAGCGCTGCGCGGCGAGCCGAGCCGCCTCACGCTCCAGTTGAAGGCGCCGGCGCTGACCCTCTCGGCCAACGGCGACGCGCTTGCGGGCGCGCGCCCGCATTTCGAGGGCCGCGTCGTCGCCTCCACCGAGTCCCTGCGCGATGTCGTGCAGACGCTGCGCGGCGCCATTCCCCTGCCATTCGCGCTCGGTCCCGCTTCGCTCGACGCCAGGGCCGACGCCGGGCCGAAGGGCGTCGATCTCGCCGCCGTGCAATTGAAGCTCGACAATTCGTCCTACGAGGGCTCGCTGTCCTGGCGCCTGGACGACCAGCGCCCGCAATTGTCGGGCACGCTGGCGACGAGCGCGCTCGATCTGCGCGATCTCCTGCGCAATCTGCCGCCGCTCGTCGGCCGCGACGGCCATTTCAGCCGCGAGCAGATCGGCTGGCGCGACCAGAACGCGCTCGACATCGACCTGCGCCTGTCGGCGGCGCGCGCCTCGTACGATCGCCTGCAGGCGCGCGACGTCGCCGGCGCCCTGCTGTTGCGCGCGGGCCGGCTGGAAGCCTCGCTCGCCGACGCCTCGCTCTACAAGGGCACGCTCAAGGCGCGGCTGGTCATGGCGCCGGCCGAGGGCGGCGTGGAAATGAAATCGGTGATCGAAGCGCGCGGCGTCGACATCGGCGCGCTGGGGTGGGACCGGTTCGGCGCGACCAAGATCGCGGGCGCAGCCAACATCAACCTGACCGTCGAAGGCGCCGGCGCCAGCGCCGACCAGATCGCGCGCAGCCTCAAGGGACGCGGCGACATAGATTTCGAGAAGGGCGAGATCGTCGGCCTCGATGTCTCGCGCGTCCTGCGGCGCATCGAGAAGCGCCCGCTCGCCAGCGGGCTCGACATCAACAGCGGCCGCACGCCCTTCAATTCCGCGCGCATGTCCGCCGACATCGCCGGCGGCGCGGCGACGGTCGCCGACGCGCTCGTGCAAGGGGACGGCTTCGCCATGGCGCTCACGGGCGGCAGCCAGATCGCCGACCGGCAGGTGGCGCTGCACGCGACCGTCGCTTCCACTGACGCCAAGGGCGACGCGCGCGCCGACGCGCCGACATTCGCCTTCGACGTGCAGGGCCAGTGGGACAATGCGACCATCGTGCCCGACGCGCCGTCCTTCATCCGCCGCTCCGGCGCCGCGCGCCCGCTGCTGGCGCCGCGCAACGCCGAGTAAAGCCGCTCAGGCTTCGCGCTTGCGTCCGGCGACCGCCGAGACGAGCAGCGCCAGTCCGACGGCCGCGAGCAGCAGGCTCGACATGGCGTTGATCTCCGGCGTCACGCCGAGCCGCACCTGGCTGTAGATGCGCATCGGCAGCGTCGTCGAGCCCGGTCCCGAGGTGAAGCTCGCGATCACCAGATCGTCCAGCGACAGGATGAAGGCGAGCATGTAGGCGCTGACCAGCGCCGGCGCGAGTTGCGGCAGCACGACGCGCAGGAAGGTCATGACCGGCCCCGCGCCCAGATCCATCGCCGCTTCCTCGAGCGATCGGTCCATCCCCGCAAGACGCGCGCGAATGACCACGGCGGCGAAGCACATGGAGAAGGTCGCGTGGCCCGCCACGACGGTCCAGAAGCCGCGATCGACGCCGAGCGCCACGAAGATCAGCAGCAGCGACAGGCCGAGGATGACCTCGGGCATGACCAGCGGCGCATAGACCGAGCCGACGAAGATCGTTCGCGTGCGAAAGGCGCCGAAGCGTTCGAGCGCGAAGGCGCCGAGCATTCCGTTGAACGTGGCGATGAGCGCGGAGAGCGCCGCGATCTGCAGGCTGATCTTCGCCGATGCGATCAATTGCGCGTTGGAGAACAGCGATTCATACCAGCGCGTGGAAAAGCCGGCCCAGACGGTGACGAGCTTCGAGGCGTTGAAACTGTAGACGACCAGCAGCACGATCGGCGCGTAGAGAAACGCGAAGCCGAAGGCGAGCGTGGCCAGACGCGGCAGGCGGGAGGAGGTCATCGCGCCGGCCTCGCTACGCATGTCATTCCCGCGAAAGCGGGAATCCAGGGCCGATGACGCATGTTCTGGATTCCCGATCGCCCGCTTCGCGGGCGCCGGGAATGGCGCCGGAGCGCGTCACGCCGCATCACGCGCCCTCCCCCTTCGTCTGCCGCCGCTCGAACCAGACGATGGGTCCCACGAGCAGCGCGAGCAGCACGATCGCGCCCGCCGACGCCGCCGGCCAGTCGCGGTTCTCGAAGAAATCGTTCCACATCGTGCGGCCGATCATGATCGTGTCGGACCCGCCGAGCAGGTCGGGAATGACGAACTCGCCGACCGCCGGAATGAACATGAGCAGCGCGCCGGCGAGCACGCCCGGCAGCGACAGCGGCAGCGTCACCTTCGAGAAACGTCGCAAGCGCGCCGGCGCCGAGGTCGGCCGCCGCCTCGCGCAATGTCGCGTCCTGCTTCTCCAGCGAATTGTAGATCGGCAGCACGACGAACGGCAGGTAGGAATAGACGATGCCGATCACGACCGCCGTGTTCGTGGCGAAGATCGCGACGGGTTTGTCGATCAGCCCCGACCGCGATCAGCGCGTGATTGAGAAAGCCTTCGTCCTTGAGGATGGCGATCCAGGCGTAGACGCGAATGAGAAAGCTCGTCCAGAACGGCGCGACGGCGAGCGCGATGAGCAGCGGGCGCCGCCTCGCATCGGAGCGCGCGATGGCCAGCGCCAGCGGATAGGCGATGAGCAGCGCGATCAGCGTCGAGACGCCGGCGATGGCGAGCGACGACAGATAGGATTCCAGGTAGAGCGGGTCCTCGAACAGGCCGCGATAGGAGGCGAGCGCGAACGCTCCGGCGCGCTCGATCCAGACGGCTGGCCCATCCGCGAGATTGAAGACCGGCTCGTAGGGCGGCTGCGCGATAACCGATTTCGACAGCGATATCTTCGCGACCAGCGCGAGCGGCGCGAGGAAGAACAGCGCGAGCCAGCCGTAGGGAAGCGCGAGCGCCCAGAGGCGGCCGCCGGACAGCGCGCCCCTACGCATCGAGAACCACGCAGGCGGCGGCGTCGAAGGCGACCGTCACCGTCTCGCCGGGTTGCGGCGCGGGCGCGGTCGCGGGCATTGCGATGCGCGCCAGCGCGCCGGAATTCAGGCGCACGCGAAAGACGCGGTGGTCGCCGCGATAGGCGACGTCGTGCACGACGCCCGCAAGGCGGTTCGCGCCCTGCTCCCGCGCAGGCGCAAAACCCATGCGCTCCGGCCGCACGGCGACCGCGACCGATGCGCCGTCCGCGCGAGACGCAGGCGCGGCGGCTTCGATCGCGCCGTCTTTCGTGTCGAGCCGCAGCGCGTTTCCCGCGCGCGCCGCCGGCCCTTCAAAAATATTGATCTCGCCGATGAATTCCGCGACGTAGCGCGAGCGCGGACGCTCGTAGATGTCGGAAGGCGAGCCGATCTGCTCGATCCTGCCCGCGCGCATCACGGCGATGCGGTCGGCCATCGACATCGCCTCGTCCTGATCGTGCGTCACGACGACGAAGGCCGCGCCGAGGCGCTTCTGGATGTCCATCAGTTCGAACTGCGTCTCTTCGCGCAGCTTGCGGTCGAGCGCGCCGAGCGGCTCGTCGAGCAACAGCAGTTTGGTTCCCCGCGCGAGAGCGCGCGCGAGCGCCGTGCGCTGCTTCTGCCCGCCGGACAATTGATGCGGCTTGCGCTTCTCCAGACCCTGCAATTGCGCGAGCCGCACCATTTCCGTCACGCGCGAGGAAATCGCATCGCGCGAAAGGCCCGCCGCCTTCAGGCCGAAGGCGATATTGTCGGCGACGCTCATGTGCGGAAAGAGCGCGTAGGACTGGAACATCATGTTCACGGGCCGGCGATGCGGCGCGACGTCGGTCGCGTCCGCGCCGTCGATCAGCACGCGCCCCTCGTCGGGCCGCTCGAACCCCGCCGCCATGCGCATCAGCGTGGTCTTGCCGCAGCCCGACGGCCCCAGCAGCGCGAAGAATTCGCCATGCGCTATGTCGATCGACACGTCGTCGACAGCGACAGTCGCGCCAAATCGCTTCGAGACGCGCTCGAAGCCGAGGATGGGCGTTTGCGGCAATCAGTCGCCCTCGCGCATCGCCTCGTGCAGGCGCGCCTCCAGCACCCCGGGCTTCAGGAGCACGAGCGCGCCGCGCGTCTTCTCGATCAGGCCCTCGTGCGTCATGGTCGACAATTCGCGCGTCACCTGCTCGCGCCGGCAGCCGATGCGCGCGGCGACGACGTGATGGAACGGCGGCGGCGTCACCGCACGCTCGCCGGGATGGCCCGGCCGCGCATGCGAGGAGCGCAGCAGTTCCGAATAGAGCCGGTGGCGCAGGTCGAAGATCGCCATTTCGGCGAGGCGCGTGTTCACGTCGCGCACGCGATGCGTCAGGAGGCGCATGACCTTGTCGCAGGCGTGCGGGTTGGAAAACAGGATTTCGCGGAACACGGGCGAGGTCATGATCGCCACTTCCGCCTTGGTCAGCGCCGTGACGTTGGCCGAGCGCTCGACGCCGTCGATCGCCGACATTTCGCCGAAGAATTCGCCGGCCTTGATGTCGGCCAGAATGACTTCCTTGCCCGCCGCCGTGCGCAGCAGGACGCGCACGTCGCCCGACAGCAGGAAGTAGACGTCGGTGGACTTGTCCTCGAAGTCGACGATGGTCTCGCCATCGTCGCACTTCTTCCAGATCACGCGGCGATCGAACTTGTCGAAGTCGAAACCGGCGACATCCTTGAAGAAGGGATGACGAGCAAGAGATTGCATGGCCGATCCAAGCTGACGCGCCGCCCCCGCGGCCACAGGCGGCAAATGTATCAGACGCGCGCTGGCCGTCCATCCGAAGTCGGATATATCCGACTTCGAAATACGCCATCGCGCGATCAGCGTTTACGTGGCTGAGCGGCGCGCGGCCTCCGCCGTATTGGCCATGAGCAGCGGCACGGTCATCTGCCCGACGCCGCCCGGCACCGGCGTGATGGCGGCGGCGCGCTCCAGCGCCTCCTCGTAGGCGACGTCGCCGGTCAGCCGGTACTTGCCGTCCGCCGTCGGCACGCGGTTGATGCCGACGTCGATGACGACGGCGCCCTCCTTGATCCAGTCGCCGCGCACCATCTCCGGCTGGCCGACGGCGGCGACGACGATGTCGGCGCGGCGCACGACGCCCGGCAGGTCGCGCGTGCGCGAATGCGCCATCGTCACCGTGGCGTTGGCGGCGAGCAGCAATTGCGCCATCGGCTTGCCCATGAGGTTGGAGCGGCCGATGACGATGGCTTCGGCGCCCTCCACCTTGCGGCCGAGCGCGGCGCAGGTGCGCTCGATCAGCCCCATCGAGCCGAACGGCGTGCAGGGCACGAGCGCGCGCTCGATCGCGCCGGTCGAAAGCAGGCCGGCGTTGACGGGGTGGATGCCGTCCACGTCCTTGCGCGGATCGACGCGCTCCAGCGCATCGGCCGTGTCGAGCCCCCTGGGCAGCGGCAATTGCACGAGAATGCCGTGGATCTTCGGATCGGCGTTCAGCTTCTCGATCAGCGCGTTCAATTCGCCCTGCGAGACATTGGCTGGAAGATTGTGCTGCACGGAATGGAAGCCGAGCGTCTCGGCCATGCGGCTCTTGGAGCGCACGTAGACGCCGCTCGCCGGATCGTCGCCGACCAGCACGACCGCGAGCCCCGGCGTGACGCCGCGCGCGATCAGGGCCTGCGTTTTCGCGCGCGTCTCCTCGACGACGCCGGCCGCGGCGATCTTGCCGTCGATGATCAGGGCTTTCTTGGCCGAAGGTCTGAGGAAGTCGGTCATGGCGGGCTCGCGGGTCGGGGATTTGCGCGTTCTTCTGTCAGACGGGCGCGACGGCGCCAAGCGCGCGGGCGCTGTTCAGCCATCCATTTCCAGAGAAAATCGCGCGCAATGGCGGGCCGTCGCGCCGGGCGCGAGCAGGCGCATGGAGGGCTTGTCGGAGAGTTCGCCGGCAAAGCCGACGGGATCGCCGTGGCCGGTCCAGGCCTCGATGCACAGGAACGGCGCGGGCGGCCGCGCCCAGAGCGCCAGATGCGGAAAATCCTCGAGGTCGACGCGCAGCCGCAGGCCGGCGCCATTGTCGAAAACCGCGCCGCGACTGGCGATGTCGAGGAAGCAGAGCGCCTCCTGCGCCATCAATTCCGGCGTGATCGCAAGACGCCGGCCATCGAGCGGGATCGAACGGCTCTCGGGCGAAAACAGGCCGCCGGGCGCGATGACGGGAACTTGCTGACGTTCGGGCGCATCGAAAACGAATGTATGCGCCGTCGCGGCGTCCGCCAGCGGCCAGCGAAAGCCGGGATGCAGGCCGAGCGCATAGGGCATGGGCTCGGACCCGAGATTGCTCGCCTCCAGCGTCCAGACCAGCGCCTCCTCTTCGAGGCGATAGACGGCCTCCAGCCGGAAGTCGAAGGGATAGAGCGCCCGCGTTTCCGCGTCGGCGTCCAGCCGCAAGCGCGCGAAATCGCCGCCCTGCTCGACGACCGCGAAATCCTTGCGCGCGGCGAAACCGTGCAGGCCGAGCGGATAGGCCCGCCCGCGATGCCGGACCTGCCCCTCGCGCGTCCAGCCGACGACAGGAAAGAGAATCGGCGCGGTTTGCGCCCAGACGGCCGCATCGGCCTGCCAGAGAAGATCGAGAGCGCCGACCGACCAGGAAAGCGGCTCCGCGCCGCGCAACGCCAGCCGCAACCGCGCCTTGCCGCGAGAAAGCGTGAGATCGCTCAGCGGCGGCCCGTCACATTGGCGGAAAGACGGTCGCGATTCGCCTGCACCTTGCGCCGATAGTGCCGCACCACCTTGTCCGGGCTGCCGCCGACCGCCAGATGCAGGCCGGTCTCGACCGCCGCGACCGCCTTTTCCGACACCATGCGCCGCGTCTCGCGCGCCGCCACGGCCGGGCCGCCGAGCGCGAGCCGCGCCATCCGCAGGGCGATCACCTGCTGCGCCTCGAGCGCCAGCATCGTCATGTCCATGCTGAGTTTCAGAAACGACCCGTACGTCATCTGTCGGGAACCTCGGGCGATCGGATGCGCACATATAGCACGAACGCGCGGCCGGTCGTCCTGCATCCCGGCGGAATGGCTCGAATGCAGGAAAGCGGACGAGCGACCGTTTTCAACGCAATTCACAGTGGACGCCGGCAACTAGTCCGTTGACTCTTGACGGATTCGGCAAACGCAATTCTAATCTGATGATTCGCCCCGCTTCGGCAAACGGCGATACGAACGGTCGACCTCGGAGGTACAGGTCGGCCGTTTCCGTTTTCAGCCGCCGCCGTCCTCGTTCGCACGAGGCGGAATGGTCGGAGTGGCGGGATTCGAACCCACGACCCCTTGTCCCCCAGACAAGTGCGCTAACCGGGCTGCGCTACACTCCGACTGCGCGCCTTATAACGAGGCCGCCCGCCCCGCGCAACGCGCAAACCGCGATTGCTCAGCCCAATCGCGCCGCCCGCAGGATGCGCGCGCATTCCGCCAGTTCCCGCGGCCAGTTCCGCGAGTTGCGGCGCAGTCGCGGCGCCGACCGCGAGCGTGGTTGCGCTCTCCTCGCCCGTCTCGTCCGCGGCTTCCGTCGTCTCGTCGTCCTCGTCGTCGCCGAGCGCCAGCGCCTGCTGCGAGGGCGTCAGCGCGACGCCGCCGCGCACGGCGGCGACCACCGCGCGCACGCCGTTCTCCTTGAACAGGCGCTGCACGCCCTTGATCGTATAGCCCTCGCCATAGAGCAGCGTCTTGATCGCGCGCACCAGCTCGACGTCGTCCGGCCGGTAGTAGCGCCGGCCGCCCGTGCGCTTCATCGGCTTGATCTGCGAAAACCGCGTCTCCCAGAAGCGCAGGACGTGCTGCGGCAGGCCGAGATCGTCGGCCACCTCGCTGATGGTGCGGAATGCGTCGGGGCTCTTTTCCATGCGCCTTCTCGCGGCAAGCGAATCGACGCGCCTATTCTAGGCCCTTATGCGGCTGCGGTTCAGTCGTCGTGGGCCGCGCCGTCGATCGCGTCGCCGTTGATGCGCGCTTTCAGGACATGCGAGGCCTTGAAGACGATGACGCGGCGCGGCGAGATCGAGGCTTCGACGCCCGTCTTGGGGTTCCGGCCGACGCGCTCGCCCTTGGCGCGCACGAGGAACGACCCGAAGGACGACAGCTTGACGGTCTCGCCGCCGGCGATGACGTCGGAAATCTCGCCCAGCACCGTCTCGACCATCGCGGCCGATTCGGCGCGCGACAGGCCGACGGCGCGATAGACCGCATCGGCGAGATCCGCGCGCGTCAGCGTGCGCTGCGCTGCGGCCCCATTGCCGGCTTTGTCGCTGGAAGCGCCATCAAAAATCATGGGTCAGCTCAGTAAAATAAAAGACGAAACAACACACCGCGAACATGTTCCGCAGCGCGCCCCCAAAATAACTGGCCGTCGTCACGCTGCGTCAGTCCCAAACTGACGAAACTCGAACATGTTATGCTTTCGCTGGACGGAAACGCAAGCAGAATCCGGCCACTATTGTGTCCGCCGCCCGCTTCTCACCACCTTATGATCGCCGCGCCCCAGGTGAAGCCGCCGCCGACCGCCTCGATCATCACGACATGGCCCGGCTTGATGCGCCCGTCGCGCACCGCGACGTCGAGCGCGAGCGGAATCGAGGCGGCCGACGTGTTGCCGTGCAGGGCCACCGTCTTCACCACCTTCTCCGGCGGGATGCCCAGCTTTTCGGCGGAAGCGTCGATGATGCGGGCGTTGGCCTGGTGCGGCACGAACCAGTCGAGCGTCTTCGCGTCGATGCCGGCTTCGGCGAAGCTGTCGAGCATGACGTCGGCGACCTGGCCGACGGCGTGGCGAAACACATCCTTGCCGAGCATCCGCAGGTGGCCGACCGTGCCGGTGGTCGACGGCCCGCCGTCGACATAGAGTTTTTCACGGTGGCGGCCGTCGGAACGCAGGTGGGTGGAGAGCACGCCGCGCCCGTCCGCGCGTTCGGGCTGCGCCTCCATCACGATCGCGCCGGCGCCGTCGCCGAACAGGACGCAGGTGGTGCGGTCCTCCCAGTTCAGCAGGCGCGAGAAGGTTTCGGCGCCGATCACCAGCGCGCGCTTGTGCGAGCCGGAGCGCAGGAACTTGTCCGCGGTCGTCACGGCGAAGACGAAGCCCGAGCACACCGCCTGCAGGTCGAACGCCACGCCCTTCGTGATGCCGAGCGCGGCCTGGATCTGCGTGGCGGTGGCGGGAAACGTGTAGTCCGGCGTCGAGGTCGCGCAGATGACGAGGTCGATGCTGGACGCCTCGACGCCGGCATTGGCGAGCGCCGCCCGGGCGGCCTCAGTCCCCAGCATGGAGGTCGTTTCGCCCTCGGCGGCGATATGGCGCTCGCGGATGCCCGAGCGCTGCACGATCCAGTCCGAGGTCGTGTCGACCATCTTCTCGAGATCGGCGTTGGTCAGGGTCCTGGCCGGCAGATAGGCGCCGACGCCCAGAACTACCGAGCGCAACTGCGTCTTGTCGTCTTTGTTCGCGCCGTCGGGCATGGGGTCGTCGCTATCCTCGGGTTGCGTCGTCCTCGGGCGGCGGCGCGGCGGCGGCCGCCGCCTCCGCTTCGCTCGAGAGCATGATGGTCTCGCGTATCTTGTCGAGCAGCTTGTGGCGGGCCATGTCGTAGCCCACCTCGATCGCGCCGGCGAAGCCGACCGAATCCATGCCGCCGTGGCTCTTGATGATGACGCCGTCGAGGCCCAGAAACAGGCCGCCGTTGACGCGGCGCGGATCGATCTTCTGCTTCAGCGCCTGAAACGCGCCGCGCGCCAGCAGCGCGCCGAGCTTGGACATCAGCGAGGAGCGGAAGGCGTCGCGCATGTATTGCGCGATCTGCTTGGCGGTGCCCTCGGCGGTTTTCAGCGCGATATTGCCGGTGAAACCCTCGGTCACGACCACGTCCACCGTGCCCTTGCCGAGGTCGTCGCCCTCCACGAAGCCGCGATAGTCCATGGTCGGGATATTGGCTTCGCGCAGGCGGCGCGAGGCGGCCTTCACCTCTTCCAGCCCCTTGATCTCCTCGGTGCCGACGTTGAGCAGGCCCACCGTGGGACGATCGATGTCGAAGAAGATGCGCGCCATGGCCGAGCCCATGATCGCGAGATCGAACAGGTGCTCGGCGTCCGCGCCGATGGTCGCGCCGACGTCGAGCACGATGGATTCGCCGCGCAGCGTCGGCCAGATGGCGGCGAGCGCCGGGCGCTCGATGCCCGGCAGCATGTGCAGGCAGATTTTCGACAGCGCCATCAGCGCGCCGGTATTGCCGGCCGAGACCGCCGCCTGCGCCTCGCCCTTCTTCACCGCCTCGATGGCGAGCCACATGGACGAACCGCGACGCCCGGCGCGCACGGCCTGGCTCGGCTTGTCGTCGCTTTTCACGACCACGTCGGTGTGGCGGATTTCCGAGACGGCGGCGAGGCGGGGATGCTGCTCGACCAGCGGACGGATGAGCTTCTCGTCGCCGAAGAACAGGTAGCTGGTGTCGGGACGCCGGTCGCGCGCAATGGCCGCCCCGGGCACGACCACGGAGGGACCGAAGTCGCCGCCCATGGCGTCGAGCGCGATCCGCACGCCGTTCGTCATCTGCACCGGGGCTCCATAAAAAGCCCGGCCTTGGTCTGCGGGCGGCGGACCATAACGGCTGGGGCGGCTATGGCAAACGGTTTTTGCCGGTTTCGACGCAATGATGAGACGGCGATAGCGAGGTTCAAGGATCGCTCTTGCGCTCGGCCAGTCGCGCGAAGGGCGAGACGGACGCGCTTTTCTCCTTCGGCTCCTCGAAGGCGACGCCGGGCTTGCGCGGATAGGGGTCGATGCCGAGCGTCAGGAACTCGCTGGCGAGCGCGCCGAGATCGACCTTGCCGTCCACGATCTCGTCCGGCGCGTTCAGGTCGTCCATGCCCTCCTCGTCCTCCTCCAGCGGCGGCCGCGCCTCGCGGCGCCTGCGGCTCGTCCGCTCTTCCGCGCGCGCCGGCTTCGGCGTGCGGGAGGGCTCGAATTCGACGTCGACGGGCTCGACGATCTCGGATTCGAACGGCTCGAGGCTGACGACGCAAATCTGCGTCGCCCGCGCCCGCACTTCGCCCGTCACATGCAATCCCTCGCGACCGCGCCGCGTCGCGTGCAGCTTGGCCGTCGCCGAGGACAGCGCCGTGAGGCCGTTCAGCCGCGCCAGTTCCTCGCGCACGGCCGCGTCGGCCTCGAGGACGATGTCGGCCCCTTGCGGCGGCACCTCCATGACGACCAGCGGCGCCGACCAGACGGGCGCCCCGCGCGGCTGTTCGCCCTTGCTCATGGCTGCTCCTCCGGCGCGGGAAACGGGACCGGCCCGTTCTCGAAAACTGCGAGGGGCGCGCTCGCCAGCGCCGCCTCGGTCTTCAGCATGTAGCGCGCGAGCGGCGCGCCGACCGCGGCGTCGGCCCGGCCGTAGACGTTGCGGGCGACCGCCTCGGCAAGCGCGCCCTCGCCCTGCCCCAGCGCCGCCTCGTAGGCCGTGCGGCGGCCATTGTAGTCGGCCGCGAGCCTGGCGATGCGCTTGGGCACGGCGAGGTCGCCCACGCCCATCTCCCGCAGGGCGCGGTCGAGCGCGCGGAACATCGCGTTGGACAGGTCCTGCGCGAGCCGCGGCGCGGGGTCAGGCATCGCCGCCAGCCGCCGCACCACGAGAAACACATGCAGGATCAGCGCGTCGAACCGGCCCTCGAGCGTATCCGGCACGCCATAGGGCGGCAGAAAAAGCGCCGGGCGCCGCGCCGCGGCCATGATCTGCCCATAGAGACGGTCGGCCGCCTCGTTGCGGGGCTTGCGGGAAAAGAGCTTGAAGATCATGGCTCCGGACTTCGCGACCTCTGCGGCGCAAGCGTGGCCAGCTTGCATTTGGCTGTTCCGGGGGTTAGGCATCGCCGGTCGCCGATGCAAGTCCGAATTTCGATATTGGCGTGGCGGGCGTTCGGTTTGGTCGACCCGACCCAGATGAAGATGCGGAGCGTGGGAATGGCCTTGGGGGATAAGCGGCATTTGCTGAATGCGACGCGACTGGCGCTCGTCGCCGCCCTTGCGCTTCCGCTGGGCGCCTGCTCGACCGGCGGCCTGCCGGGCATCAGCTACGACGGCGTGGTCCAGCGCGGCTATCAGGCCGACGCCGCGACCATGGGCCAGCTCAAGAACGGCCTTTCCAAGGAAAAGACGCTCGCCCTGCTCGGCACGCCCTCCACGACCTCCACGGTCGGCGGCGACGCCTGGTACTACGTCAGCCAGACCGTCTCGCGCGGCGCCGCCTTCATGCGGGCGCAGGTCACCGACCAGCGCGTGCTCGCCGTCTATTTCGGCAAGGGCGGCGTCGTGCGCGTCGCCAATTACGGCCTGCAGGACGGCAAGCTGTTCGACTACGTCACGCGCACGACCCCGACGGTCGGCGGCGACGAGAGCTTCGTGCAGAACATGATCAAGGGCCTGCTGAAGTTCTCCTGAGATCAGCCTCGATGACGCCTCGCGTCGTCGCAGTTTCCCGTAGGCCCGGCCATCATTTTTCGAAGACGCCGGCGTCGGCGATCCGTCTGGTCGCCGGCCTCGGCGTCGAGGGCGACGGCCATTTTGGCGAGAAGGTCCAGCACCGCTCGCGCGCCGCAAAATTCCCGGATATGCCGAATTTGCGGCAAGTCCACCTCATCCACGCCGAATTCCTCGACGAACTGTCGCAGCGTTTCGGTCTGGTCGGCGCGGGCGACCTCGGCGAGAACATCCTCACGCGCGATCTCGACCTGCTGGCGCTGCCGACCGGCGCGCGTCTCCTGATTGGCGCGGAAGCAGTCATCGAATTGACCGGACTGCGCAACCCCTGTCTTCAGATCGACGGCTTTCGGCCGGGCATGATGGCCGCGTGCCTCGATCGTTCGCCCGGCGGCGGCTTGATCCGCAAGAGCGGAGTGATGGGCATAGTCGTGGCTGGAGGGAACGTCGCAGCCGACGATCCTGTCGTGGTGGAGTGGCCAGCCGGCCAAGCGCAGCCGCTGCAACCCGTCTGACCGCCTACCCCGGCCCTACGCCGTTCAGCTCGGCCGTCGTCTCGCGGCCGACCATGCTGGCCAGCGGACAGGTCAACCGCCAGACGAAGCCGTCGCCGGCATATTGCGCGTCGATCTTCGCATCGAGCCGCGACGCGATCAGCCGGCGCGTCACGACGCTGCCGAAGCCGCTGCGCTGCGGCTTCTCGACCTTCGGGCCGTCCGTCTCGCGCCATTCCAGCGTGAATTCTTCCGCGCCCCCGCCGCCGGCGACCGACCAGCGGATGGCGACGCTTCCCGCCTCCGTCGACAGCGCGCCGTATTTCACCGCATTGGTGGCGAGTTCGTAGATCGCCATGGCGATCATCTGGGAGGCGTCGGCGCTGACCAGCACCGGGGGCCCCGACAGCGCGATGCGGCGCGACTGCGGGTCTGCGAACAGGCTGGTCTGCGACCGCAGCAGGCGCTCCAGCGTCGCGCCCTGCCATTCGTTCTCGACGACGACCTCATGCGCCGCCGCGAGCGCGACGACGCGCTCGAGGAAGCGCGCCTCGAAATCTTCCCCGCCCGCCGTCTGCCGCGCGATCCCCTGCACGACCGCCAGCAGGTTCTTGGCGCGGTGGTTGACCTCGCGCATCAGCACGAGATTGCGCTGCTCGGCCAGCTTGCGCTCCGTCGCGTCGACGACGACGACGGCGAAGCGGTATGGCGCGCCTTTTTCGTCGACGATCGTGTTGATCGTGATTTGCGCCCACACGCGCCGGCGCCCGTTCGATAGCGCGCGCGGCGCGAAATCGAATGAAGGCTCTTCGTGAGGACCGTGCTCTATATCGTTGGATTGAGATATATTTTCTGAAATCGAACGATCTCGTCCGAACGTCGGTTGGTCCAGTCGCGCTTCCATGTCGAAGGCGGCGATGTCGCCGCGCTCGAGCCGGTCGAGCCCGGCCTCCAGCGCCGGTCGGCTGGCGGGATGCACGATTTCGGGAAAGGTGGCCGACAGGAGGTCGGTGCTGCGCGCGCCGACCAGCCGGCACAGGGCGTCGTTGGCGCGCGTGAAGCGGCGGGACGAAACGTCGACCTGCGCCTTGCCGAGCGAGGAATTGTTGAACATGGCGCGGAAGGTCGCCTCGCTCTCGCGCAGGCGCTGCTCTATCTGGCGCTGGTCGGAAATGTCCGTATGCGTGCCGAACCAGCGCACGATCTGGCCGGTTGCGTCGCGGATCGGCATGGCGCGCGACAGGAACCAGCGGAACGCGCCGTTCGCCGCCCGCAGCGGGAATGTGTCTTCCCACGGCTCGCCCGAATTCGAAGGACCGGCGAATGCGCTCGACCACCCGCTCGACATGGTCGGGATGGTGGACCTTGGTCCAGCCCCAGCCGTGCATCTGCCGGAACGTCCCGCCGGTGTAGTCGAACCAGCGCTTGTTGTACCAGAAGATCGAGCCGCTCGAATCCGCCATCCAGGCGAGTTGCGAAATGTTGTCCGCCAGCGTGGCGAACATGTCTTCGTGCGGGCCGGCCGGCGCCGCTGTTTTCTGTCGCCTTGCCCTGCTCGCGCCCACGCATTCCTCCGACGCGCGCCGTCCCGTGCCGGCGCCGCCCTCGCGAAGTCCCGCGGGCGCGACCGTGGCCCGCGTCAGACTTTCCTGACGAATTCGGTCTTGAGCACCAGCCCCTTGATCTGCGCCGAGCGGCATTCGATTTCCCGCGGATCATCGGTCAAACGTATGTTCTTGAAAACGGTTCCACGCTTCAGCGTGTCGGATGCGCCTTTGACCTTCAGGCTCTTGATGATGGTGACGCTGTCGCCGTCGGCGAGCACGGTTCCGTTCGAGTCGCGGGTTTCCATTTTCGGCTCCAAAGCTCTGGCCCGCCGCCGGACCTACCAAAGAAAAGGGCGGGGTCTCCCCCGCCCTTGATGTCGTTCGGATCGAACCGGCTCAGTGCGCCAGGATCGCCAGCAGCAGCAGCGCCACGATGTTGGTGATCTTGATCGCCGGGTTCACGGCGGGGCCCGCCGTGTCCTTGTAGGGGTCGCCGACGGTGTCGCCGGTCACCGACGCCTTGTGCGCGTCCGAGCCCTTGAGGTGCTTCACGCCGTCCTTGTCGACGAAACCGTCCTCGAAGGACTTCTTGGCGTTGTCCCACGCGCCGCCGCCGGACGTCATCGAGATGGCGACGAACAGGCCGTTGACGATCACGCCGAGCAGCATGGCGCCGAGAGCGGCGAAGGCCGAGGCCTTCGAGCCCGAGAGCGCCAGCACGCCGAAGTAGGCGACGAACGGGGCCAGAACCGGCAGCAGCGAGGGGATGATCATCTCCTTGATCGCCGCCTTGGTCAGCATGTCCACCGCGCGGCCGTAGTCCGGACGGTCGGTGCCGGCCATGATGCCCGGCTTTTCCTTGAACTGGCGACGCACTTCCTCGACCACCGAGCCCGCCGCGCGGCCGACCGCCGTCATCGCGACGCCGCCGAACAGGTAGGGGATCAGGCCGCCGAAGATCAGGCCCGCCACGACGTAGGGGTTGGACAGGTCGAAGGTGACCGGGCCCATGCCCTGGAAGTACTTGGCGCCGGACCTTGGCGAAGGTCTCCAGATCGTTGGTGTAGGCGGCAAACAGCACCAGCGCGCCGAGGCCCGCCGAGCCGATCGCATAGCCCTTGGTGACCGCCTTGGTCGTGTTGCCGACGGCGTCGAGCGCGTCGGTCGACTGGCGGACTTCCTTCGGCAGGCCCGACATTTCGGCGATGCCGCCGGCATTGTCGGTCACGGGGCCGAAAGCGTCGAGCGCGACGATGATGCCGGCCAGGCCGAGCATGGTCGTCACCGCGATCGCCGTGCCGTAGAGGCCGGCGAGCTGGTAGGTGGCGATGATGCCGCCCACGATCACCATCGCCGGCAGCGCCGTCGATTCCAGCGAGACCGCGAGGCCCTGGATGACGTTGGTGCCGTGGCCGGTGACCGAGGCCTGCGCGATCGACACGACCGGGCGCTTGCCCGTGCCGGTGTAGTACTCGGTGATCCACACGATCAGGCCGGTGACCACGAGGCCGATGACGCCGCAGATGAACAGCGCCTTGCCGGTGATCGTCTGCTTGGCGACGACGCCGAGGTCGCCCCAGCCGATGACGAACTGCGTGGCGATGGCGAGGCCGACGATCGACAGCACGCCCGCCGCGATCAGGCCCTTGTAGAGAGCGCCCATGATCGAGTTGTTGGCGCCCAGCTTCACGAAGTAGGTGCCGATGATCGAGGTCACGATACAGGCCGCGCAGATCGCCAGCGGGTAGACCATCGAATTCACGAGGGCCGCGCCCTGGCCGACGAAGAAGATCGAGCCGAGCACCATCGTGGCGACGACCGTCACCGCGTAGGTCTCGAACAGGTCGGCCGCCATGCCCGCGCAGTCGCCGACGTTGTCGCCGACGTTGTCGGCGATGGTCGCCGGGTTGCGCGGATCATCTTCCGGAATGCCGGCTTCCACCTTGCCCACGAGGTCGGCGCCGACGTCGGCGCCCTTCGTGAAGATGCCGCCGCCCAGACGCGCGAAGATCGAGATCAGCGAGGCGCCGAAGCCGAGCGCGACCAGCGCGTCGATCACCGTGCGGTCCGCGCCGCCGACCGTCCGGCCCATGCCCTGCGTGAGGATCATGTAGTAGCCAGCGACGCCGAGCAGGGCGAGGCCCGCCACCAGCATGCCGGTGACCGCGCCCGCCTTGAACGAGATGTCGAGGCCCTTGGCCAGCGATTCGGAGGCCGCCTGCGCCGTGCGCACGTTGGCGCGCACCGAGACGTTCATGCCGATGTAGCCGGCCGCGCCCGACAGCACCGCGCCGATCAGGAAGCCGACCGCGACCGGCCACGACAGCAGCAGGCCGAGCACGACGAAGATGACCACGCCGACTATGCCGATGGTCGTGTACTGGCGATTGAGGTAGGCCTGCGCGCCTTCGGCGATCGCGGCCGCGATCTCCTGCATCCGCGCGTTGCCGGTGCTCGCCGACATGAGCTGCGAGATCGTCATGACCCCGTAGACGACGGACAGTAGTCCGCCAAGGATGATGAGCCAGAGTGTCATTGTCCGCCTGTCCTGTCTTCGTTCGGTCGGCCGCCTGTTCCGGCGGCTTTCAAGGCCGCGCTTGGCCGCGCGGCGAAATGTGCGTTCCCTGTTCCAGGCTTCGGGCGAGGCCATGGAGCGCGCGCTTCTTGCCAGAAATGAATTATGGCTGCAATTGGCCGTAGGGCGATTTCAGTCGCTAATTTGCGCCAGATCAGGCCGCCTGCGCGGGTTTCGGCTCCTTGCGGGGGCGAAGAGCGAGCCAGACCAGCGCCATGAGGCCGATGGCCGCGGGCGGAAACACGATCATGTTGACCAGGCTCCAGCCGCCGCCGGCGAGCATCTGGCCCGACATGAACGAGCCGACCGCCATCGTCCCGAAGATGATGAAGTCGTTGAAAGACTGGACCTTCGCGCGCTCTTCCGGCCGGTGGGCGGCCACCACCATGGCCGAGGCGCCGATGAAGCCGAAGTTCCAGCCGGCGCCGAGCAGGATGAGGCCGGTCCAGAAATGCGCGACGGTGATTCCCGCGAGATCGACGAGCGCGGCCGCCACCTCCAGCGCCAGCCCGAACGCCACGACCCGCGAGGCCCCGAAACGGGCGATGAGCGCGCCGGTGACGAAGCTCGGCGCATACATCGCCAGCACGTGCCACTGGATGCCGAGATTCGACTGGGTGAGCGAGAGGCCGCACATCTTCATGGCGAGCGGGGCGGCCGTCATCACCATGTTCATCAGGGCGTAGGACACCGTGCCGCAGATCGCCGCCACGATGAATTGCGGCTGCGCCGCGATCTCGCCGAGCGACCGGCCGGTCTTGCCGTCCGCCGGCGCGAGCGTGGCCGGCGGCGGCTCGACGCCGGCCAGCACCGCCATGGCCATGAGCGCGACGACGGCCTGCCCGACATAGGTCGCCGCGAACAGGTGCTGCGGCCACAGGTCCATCGTGTGCTGCACGAGTTGCGGCCCGATGATTCCGGCCAGCACGCCGCCGCTCAGCACCCAGGAGATGAGCTTGGGCTGAAGCGACGGGCTCGCCCCGTCGGTCGCCGCGAAGCGATAGGATTGCGCCGCCGAGGCGTACATGCCGCCGAAGACCGCGGAAATGCACAGCAGCGGAAACGACCAGGCGAGCGTCGCCGCCGCCGCCAGCAAGCCGGCCAGCACGCCCGAGAAGGAGCCCGTCAGCAGCGCCGGACGGCGGCCGTAGCGGCGCGCGATGGCGCCGATCGGCAGCGTGCCGAGCGCCAGCCCGACGACGAACGAGGTCAGCGGCACGGTGGCGAGGCCGGGCGACGGCGCCATGCTGACGCCGAGGATGGCTTCCGTCGCGAAGATCACCGAGGCGTTGGCGCCGGCCAGCGCCGACGCCGCCGCAAGCCGCAGCGCGAGGCGCTTGGCCGCCCGGTCGCGTTCGGCCTGTGCGCGCCGCTCGGCCTCCGTCATATCTCGCCCTCCGAATGTGTCCGGGCAAACTAACGACGGGCCGCGCGCACGCAATCAAAAATGGCTGTATGAGCCGCGTGCGAAAGACATGGCCGCCCCGCGCGCATCGCGGAAGACGGGCGCGCCCTGCCCGGCCGCGACGGCGCCGATGCGCGCGACCGCGACGTTCGCCGCGCGCGCCGCCGCCTCGAACGCCTGCGCGCGGTCCTGCGGCACGCTCGCCAGGATCTCGTAATCGTCGCCGCCGGTCAGCGCCGCCTCGAGCAGGCGCGGCTCGGCGCCGATCGCCGCGCGCGCCGCGTCCGACAAAGGAATGCGCGCGACCTCGACCTCGGCGGTTGCGCCGGAGACGCGCAGCATCTTCGTCGAGATCGCCGACGAGCCCGTCCGACACGTCCATCGCGCCGGAGGCGTTTTCGCGCAACGCCTCCGCCAGCGCGAGGCGCGGTTGGGGAACGAGATAGCGGTCGATGAGGAAGGCGCGCGCCTCGGCCCCCATGGACCGCGTCCGTTCGGGCTCGCTGCGCAAGCGCAGGCCGAGCGCCGCATCGCCGATGGTCCCCGAAACGTAGAGCGCATCGCCCGCCCGCGCGCCGTCGCGCGGAACCATGCGTCCCCTTGGCGTCGCGCCGAGCGCCGTGATCGACAGCGTCAGCGGCCCCGGCGTCGAGACCGTGTCGCCGCCGAGCAGCGGACAGGCGAAAGCCTCCGCGTCCTCGCCCAAGTTCTGCGCGAAAACCTCGAGCCATTTGGGCTTCCAGTCGCGCGGCAGCGCCAGCGTCAGCAGGAAGCCGAGCGGCGCCGCGCCCTTGGCGGCGAGGTCGCTGAGGTTCACCCGCAGCGCCTTGCGCGCGATCGTGGCGGGCGGGTCGTCGGCGAAGAAATGCACGCCCGCCACCAGCCCGTCGACCGTCAGCACGATCTCGCAGCCCGCGGGCGGCGCGATCAGCGCGGCGTCGTCGCGCAGCCCGAGGCCGCCGGGGCCAGCCAGCGGCGCGAAGTAGCGCGCGATCAGGTCGTCTTCGGAGGGGCGGTCGGCTGTCACGACGAATTCCAGTTCTTGCGGATCATAAATTGACCGTCCGCTTTTCGACATATATTTTATATGTCGGCTCTCGCAGGCAGACCATGCAAAAGATTCAGGTGTTCCTCCGGGACGATCAGAAGCAGGCGCTGAAGAAACTGTCCGCGCGGACGGGATCGCGCCAGTCCGAACTCGTGCGCCAAAGCGTCGACCTTTTGCTCGAAGGCGCCGGCAAGATGACCGACGACTGGCGGGCGGCGACGCGAGCCGCATCGGGAGTGTGGAAGGAGCGCGACGCTACGGATTTCGCCAGCATACGCGAGGCTGCCAAAGCGCGTTTCGGACACATTTACGGCAAGCGATGATCCTGATCGATACGTGCATCCTGATCGACGTCCTGCGCGGACGCGAGCAGGCGCTTGCATATGTCACTGGCCTCGACGCGCAGCCGGCCATTTCCGCGGTGACGGCGACCGAACTTGTCGCGGGTTGCAGAAATGTGACGGAGCGCCGGCAGATCGATCGCCTGATCGAGAATTATGTCGTCCATGACATCGATCGCGAGACAGCCTGCCTCGCCGGCGAATTCATCCGCGCCTACGGACCAAGCCACGGCGCCGACCCCATCGATGCGCTGATCGCCGCGACAGCCCGTATTCGCGGCGCGACGCTCGCGACGCTCAATCTGAAGCACTTCCCGATGTTCAAGGGATTGGCGCGGCCTTATTAGCGCGCGAACTCCGCCGCGCGCGTTTTTCGCGCGAGCGCGTCCAGCACGGCGTTAATCATGCCGGCCTCGTCGCGCGCGAAAAAGGCGCCGGCGATATCGACATATTCCGACACGATCACGCGCGCCGGCACATCGGCGCGCTTGCGCAACTCGTAGTCGCCCGCGCGCAGAATGGCGCGCATGACCGCCTCGATGCGCTTCAGCGGCCAGCCCTCGGACAGCGTCTCGTCCACCTGCCGGTCGATGGCGATCTGGTCGGCCAGCACGCCTTCGAGAATGTCGCGGAAATAGGCGATCTCGGCGGGCTTGTATTCGGCGCCCTCGATCTCGCGGCCGATCCAGTGCGCCTCGAACTCGGCCAGAATGTCGACGATGCCCTTGCCCGTGACGTCCATCTGGTAGAGCGCCTGCACGGCGGCGAGCCGCGCGGCCGAGCGGTTTTCGCCCCTGGACATGTCAGGCGTCCCCGCGCTGCGAGAGCCTGAACAGCGACAGCGCCGCGCGCGCAGCATCGCCGCCCTTGTCGCCCTGGCGAGGATCGGCGCGCACGATGGCCTGGTCCTCGTTCTCGACGGTGAGGATGCCGTTGCCGATCGGCATGGGCAGCGACACGGAAATATCCATCAGCGCGCGCGAGGATTCCCCCGCCACGATCTCGAAATGATAGGTCTCGCCGCGAATGACGCAGCCGAGCGCGATCGCGCCCGCATAGGGTTCGCGCGACACGTCGCTGGCGATGACGATGGCCGAGGGAATCTCCAGCGCGCCGGGCACGTTGACGATGTCCCATGTCGCGCCCGCCTTCTTCAGCGCGGCGGTGGCGCCTTCCAGCAGCATGGCGCCGATGGAATTGTAATAGCGCGCTTCCACGATGAGAAACTTCGCGCCGCCGACCGGCGTCCCGTCCTGATGTTTCGCGCGCTGCGGCTCGGCCATGGGGTCCTCGAAATAGTGAGGCGCTTCAATAGAGGGCAGGCGCCCAAATGTCACCCCCGCGAAAGCGGGGGTCCAGGGCGACGGATATGCTTGCGGCTTTGCTCTGGATGCCCGCCTTCGCGGGCATGACACATTACCGCGCCTCGATCAGCCGCGCCGCATAGCGCGCCATCAGGTCGACCTCGATGTTCAGCGGATCGCCGTCGCCCTTCTCGCCCCAGGTCGTCACCGCCAGCGTGTGCGGGATGAGCAGGATGGTGAAACGGTCGCCGTCGACCTCGTTGACGGTCAGAGACGTGCCGTCGAGCGCGACCGAGCCCTTGGCCGCGACGAATTTCGCGAGACTGTGCGGCGCCTCGATCTCGAAATGCGCCATGCCGTCGAAATCCTTGCGCGCGACGATGCGCGCGACGCCGTCGACATGGCCGGTGACGATATGCCCGCCGAGTTCGTCGCCAATCTTCAGCGAGCGTTCGAGATTGATGCGCCGCCCGACCGTCCACAGGCCGACCGTCGTCTTCGCCAGCGTTTCGGCGGCGGCGTCGACCTCGTACCAGTTGCGCGAACCATCGTTGCCGATGTCGACCGCCGTCATGCACACGCCGGAGCAGGCGATGGAGGCGCCGAGCGCGATGGTACTCCGGATCGTAGGAACAGGCGATGCGCAGCCGCCGCAGATCGCCGCGCGCCTCGACCGAGAGGATTTCGCCGACATCGGTGACCAGACCGGTGAACATCTACATGACCCTTTCGTAGCGCCGCATCCGATCCACGCCGAGCTTCGCGTCCTCGACCAGCGTGTAGCGTTCCGGATCGGCAAGAATGGCGCGCGCGTCTTTCGACAGCGCCGGCGCGCCGCGCCCGTGCGGCTTTGGCGCGGTGAAGATGACGACCTCGTCGGCGAGGCCTTGCGCGATCAGCGCGGCGCCGATGCGCGGGCCGCCTTCGCTGAACACGCGCGTGATGCCGCGCTGCGCCAGCGCGGCGAGCGCATCCCGCAATTCGATGCGGCCATCGTCCCCGACAGCCGCAGCCGCGATGTCGACGCCTGCCTCGCGCAAGATTTTCGCGCGCGAAGAATCCGCGTTGGCGTCCGCCAGCAGCAGGACTGGGGTCTCGTGTGCTGACATTGCGAGCCGCGAGCGTGGCGACAGCGCCAGCCGCGCGTCGAGCGCCACGCGCAGCGGCTTGCTGTCCTCGAGGCCGGGCGCGCGCACCGTCATCAGCGGATCGTCGGCCTTCGCCGTGCCGATGCCGATCATGATCGCGTCATGCATGGCGCGCAGCGTGTGCGTGCGCGCGTTGGCGGGCGCGGAGGTGATGGTCAGGCGCGGGTCGTGCTCGTCGCCGGCCGCGTAGCCATCGAAGGTTTCCGCGAGCTTCAGCGTCACCATCGGCCGCGTCTCGCGCACGCGCAGGACATGGCCGAGCGTCACGCGCAGCGCCTCGCCGGCGCAGACGCCGGTCGTCACCGCCACGCCCGCCTTGCGCAATATCTCGTGCCCCTGCCCGGCCACGCGGGGATCGGGATCCTCCAGGGCGGAAACGACGCGCGAGATTCCGGCCGCCACGATGGCGTTGGCGCAGGGCGGCGTCTTGCCGTGGTGGCTGCACGGCTCCAGCGTGACGTAGAGCGTCGCGCCCTTCGCCAGGTCGCCGGCCGCGTCCAGCGCCACGCGCTCGGCGTGCGGGCGCCCGCCGTCCTGCGTCCAGCCCTGCCCGACGATCACGCCGTCGCGCACGATCAGCGCGCCGACGGACGGGTTCTCGGCCGTACGCCCGAGCCCGCGCCGCGCCAGCGCCAGCGCGGCGCGCATGTAGTCGGGGTCTTCGCGCGCAGGCGCGGGAGATTTCCAGAAGTCGAGGGTCATACGGACATTCCCGCTGTCATTCCCGACGCTTCCGCAGGAAGCGATCGGGAATCCAGGGGCAAACATGAAAATCTCGCGCCAGCCCGAGACTGGATTCCCGCTTTCGCGGGAATGACGCTCGTACCCAAGCCCATCATCCCTTCGGCGCCTTCGCTTTCGCCTTCGGCGGCTCGTCCTCGACCGAGAGTTCGTCGATCAGCGCGCCGAAATCGGCCGCTTCGCGGAAGTCGCGATAGACCGAGGCGAAGCGCACGTAGGCGACGTCGTCGAGCGACTTCAGGCCCTGCATGATGAGTTCGCCGATGCGCGCGCTGGCGATTTCCGCCTCGCCCTCGCTCTCGAGCTGGCGCACCACGCCGTTGACCATGCGCTCGACGCGCTCGGGATCGACGGGCCGCTTGCGCAGCGCCACCGACAGCGAGCGCATCAGTTTTTCGCGCTCGAACGGCACGCGCCGGCCGCTCTTCTTGACCACGATGAGGTCGCGCAATTGCACGCGCTCGAACGTGGTGAAGCGCCCGCCGCAATCCGGGCAGACGCGCCGGCGCCGGATGGCGGCGGAATCGTCCGTCGGCCGGGAATCCTTCACCTGCGTATCGAGGGAGCCGCAATAGGGGCAGCGCATGACAGCCTCTTCAATCCGTGATCAGCATAAGGGCATTGTTGCGATTGACGCAACAGAAAACGCAAAAACGCGCGCCGGGCGGGCCGGCGCGCGTTTCGTAAATCGCAACAAGCCGATTCGGGCGGGCGCCGCCAGCCTCAGTATATCGGGAAGCGCTTGGTCAGGTCGGAGACCTTCTCGCGCACGGCCGTCTCGACCGCCGCATTGCCGGCTTCGCCGTTGGCGGCCAGTCCGTCCAGCACTTCGACGATCAGCTCGCCGACGCGCTTGAATTCCGCGACGCCGAAGCCGCGCGAGGTCGCCGCCGGCGCGCCGAGGCGCACGCCCGAGGTGACGAAGGGCGACTGCGGATCGAAGGGCACGCCGTTCTTGTTGCAGGTGATATGGGCGCGACCGAGCGCGGCCTCCGCCGCCTTGCCGGTGAGGTTCTTCGGACGGAGGTCGACCAGCATCAGATGATTGTCCGTGCCGCCGGTGACGATGTCCGCCCCGCCAGCCTTGATCGAGGCGGCGAGCGCGCGCGCATTGTCCACCACGGCGTGGGCGTAGAGCTTGAACTCCGGCCGCAGCGCTTCCTGGAAAGCGACGGCCTTGGCGGCGATCACGTGCATCAGCGGGCCGCCCTGCAGGCCGGGGAAGACAGCCGAATTGATCTTCTTGGCGATCTCTTCGTCATTGGTCAGCACCATGCCGCCGCGCGGGCCGCGCAGCGACTTGTGCGTGGTCGTCGTCACGACATGGGCGTGCGGCAGCGGCGAGGGATGCGCGCCGCCGGCGACCAGCCCCGCGATATGCGCCATGTCGACCATCAGATAGGCGCCGACCTCGTCCGCGATCTCGCGGAAACGCGCCCAGTCCCACACGCGCGAATAGGCGGTGCCGCCGGCGATGATGAGCTTCGGGCGCACTTTTCGCGCGGTTTCCGCGATCTCGTCCATGTCGAGAAGCTGGTCGTCCTTGCGCACGCCGTAGGAAGCGACCTTGAACCACTTGCCGGACATGTTGACGGGCGAGCCGTGGGTGAGATGGCCGCCGGAATTGAGATCGAGGCCCATGAACGTGTCGCCGGGCTGCAGCAGCGCCAGGAACACGGCCTGGTTCATCTGGCTGCCGGAATTCGGCTGGACGTTGGCGAACTTGCAGTCGAACAGGCGGCAGGCGCGCTCGATGGCGAGCTTCTCGGCAATGTCCACGTACTGGCAGCCGCCGTAGTAGCGCTTGCCCGGATAGCCTTCCGCGTACTTGTTGGTCATGATCGAGCCCTGCGCTTCCAGCACGGCGCGCGACACGATGTTTTCCGAGGCGATCAGCTCGATTTCCTCGCGCTGGCGGCCAAGCTCCAGGTCGATCGCCTTGGCGATCTCCGGGTCGACGGCGGAAAGCGGCGCGGAGAAGAAGGAATTGGACTTGGGCGCGTGGACTTCGGCGGCGTTGCTCATGTGGCGACCCTTCCTGACGCTGGGGGTCTGACCGACCCGGAGGCCGGAAATCCCTCTTCCCCGCCCCGGGAGGGACGGCGGAATCGGCTGCCGGCTGAAGCGAAGGGCGCCGTTTAGCACGGGCGCCGCGCGGGGGGAAGGCGGCAAGCGATTCGGAACCGCGGGCGGAAGCCCTAGTTGAGCATTCGCGGCCGGCCGCGCCCCGGCCGTCCCTCGCGTTGGAGTTCCCCATGGCCGAATCCGTCCGCACCTTCTGGAAGGGCTATCTGCGGCTCGCCCTCGTCACCATTCCCGTGCGCCTCGTCTCGGCCGAAAAGGCGCAGGCGACGCCGCGCTTCCACCAGATCGACCGCAAGTCGAAGCAGCGCATCCGCTATTCCAAGGTCGTGCCCGGCAAGGGCGAGGTCGCCAGGGACGATATCGTCATGGGCTACGAGGTCGAGCCCGGCAATTACGTGCTGTTCGACTCCGACGAGCTCGACGCCATCAGGCTCGAGACCAGGCACACGATCGAACTGAAGCAGTTCGTCGACGCCGACGACATAGACCCCCTCTATTTCGAAAAGCCCTATTACGTGCTGCCCGACGGCGACGTCGCCGAGGAAGGCTACCGCGTGATCCGCGACGCGCTGAAAGCGGAGCACAAGATCGCCATCGGCCAGTTGACTTTGCGCGGCCGCGAAAACCTCGTCGCGCTCTATCCCGGCGGCGCCGGCCTCGTGCTGGAGACGATGCGCTACAGCGAGGAGATCAAGGACGCCGACGATATTTTCTCCGGCCTCGGCCGCGACAAGCCGCGCGCCGACATGCTGCAGATGGCCGAGGAACTGATCCGCTCGCGCTCCGGCGAGTTCGATCCGACCGAATTCAAGAACCATTATGCCGAGGCGTTGCGCGACCTCGTGAAGCGCAAGCTCGAATCCGGCGGCGCCGTGCCTGTGGAGAGCGAGACGGCGCCCGGCGCCAAGGTCATCGACTTCATGGAAGCGCTGAAGCGCTCGCTGAAGGGCGAGGATGCGCAAGGCGAGAAGCCCGCGAAAGCCGCCGCCAAGACTGCGCCGGAAGGAAAGAAGACGACGCGCGCCGCCTCCCGCAAGGCGCCGGCGAAACCGAAGGGCAAGGCGAAGGCGACGAGCCGCCGCAAGGCGGGCTGAGACATGGTCGCGCGCAAGATACGTGCGAAACCCGGTCCGCTCGCGACCTACAGGGCGAAGCGCGATTTCTCGCGTACGCCAGAACCTTCCGGCGCCACGGTCGCGCCGGGGCATCGGCTGATCGTCCAGCATCATTTCGCGACGCGCGATCACTACGATCTTCGGCTGGAAACCGACGGCGTCCTGAAGAGCTGGGCGGTGACGCGCGGCCCCTCCGCCGATCCGCACGACCGGCGCCTCGCCGTGCGCACGGAGGATCATCCGCTCGACTACGCGACCTTCGAGGGCCTGATCCCGAAGGGGCAGTACGGCGGCGGCACGGTCATCCTCTGGGAATACACGACCTTCACGCCGCTCAACGGCGATCCCGGCGACGCGATCGACAAGGGCGAGATCAAGTTTCTCGCGCATGGCGCGCGCATGCGCGGGCGCTGGGTTCTCGTGCGCATGAAGACGAAGGAGAAGCGCGAGAACTGGCTGCTCATCAAGGAGCGCGACGAATTCGCGGAAGACGATGACAGTTTGACGGCGCGGTTTCCGGATTCGGTTTCGACGGAAAGGTCACGCGAGGAGATCGAGAGAGGCATATCCCGCCACGAGACTACTCCCCTCCCCCTTGTGGGGAGGGGCGTCGGGCGATCATCGGAAGGGTTCCCCGACCCCCACCCTACAGGCGAAATCGGCGAAGCCGATTCTGCCGGCCTCCCCACAAGCGGGGAGGGAACAGAAGCGTCCCGCCCTCCCCGCTTTCGTCGCGCCGCAACTCTGCACACAGGTCGAGACGCCGCCGGAAGGCGCCGACTGGCTGTACGAACTGAAATACGACGGCTACCGGCTGCAACTCGCCGTCGCCGGCGGCAAGGCGCGGCTCTACACGCGCTCCGGCCTCGACTGGACGCAGAAATTCGGCGCCGTCGCCGCCGACGCCGCGCGCCTGAAATGCAGGAGCGCGCTGATCGACGGCGAAGCCATCGTCATGAACGCGAAAGGCGTGTCCGATTTCCCCGGTCTCGTCGCCGCGCTCGAGCAGCATCGCGCCGGCGACATCGTGCTCATGGCCTTCGATCTGCTCGAGCTCGACGGCGTCGATCTGCGCGCGCGGCCGCTGCGCGAACGCAAGAAGAAACTCGCGGCGCTCCTGCAGACAGCGGGGCGTAACATCCGCTTCGCCACGCATATCGAGGGCGACGGCAAGGCGACCTTCGACGCCGCTGTCGCGGCGGGCGCGGAAGGGATCATCGCCAAGCGCGCCGATGCGCCCTATCGCTCCGGCCGCACGCTTTCGTGGCTCAAGATCAAGGGCTATCCGCGCACGGACGTGCTGATCGTCGGCTACAAGCCGTCGACCAAACACGAACTCTTCGCCTCGCTCCACGCAGCGCTCGAGGAAAGCGACGAACTGCGCTACATCGGCGGCATCGGAACAGGCTTCAGCGACGAAGCGCGCAAGGCGATTTTCGCGAAGCTGAAGGCCGACGCAGGACCGCAGCCGGCAAACCTGCGTGGAGAAATTCCGCGCGGCCTGAAGTTCCTGCGCACGCCGCTGCGCGCCGAAATCCGCTTCGGCGGCTGGACCGGATCGGGCCAGTTGCGGCAGGCTCGCTTTCTCGCGCTGCGTGAGGATTTGCCCGTGCCAAAATCGACAACGCCCGCCAACCTCGGGCGCAAGGCGACGACAGCCGCGCCGAGCGCCGACGAAAAGCCCGTGGTCATCACCCACCCCGACCGCGTCGTCTACCCGCAAGACGGCGTCACCAAGGGCGAGGTCGCGGACTATTACGACGCGGTCGCCGACCGCATCCTGCGTTACCTGAAGGATCGCCCTGTCAGCATCGTGCGCGCGCCCGACAACATCGGGGAAACCTTCTTCCAGCGCCATCCGCTCAAGGGTATGTCGCGCGGCATTATCGAGATTCCGCAGGCCGGCGGCGATTCCTACATGGCGCTCGACGGCGCGCTGGGCCTGCGCACGGCGGCGCAATTCGGCGCGATCGAACTGCATGGCTGGATGAGCCGTCTCGACCGCATCGACTATCCCGACCGGCTCGTCTTCGATCTCGATCCCGACGAAGCCATGCCGTTCGCGGAGGTAAAGAATGCTGCGCGACAAATCGCCGGCCATCTCGAGGACGTCGGATTGAAATCATGGCCGATGATCTCCGGCGGCAAGGGCGTGCATGTCGTCGTTCCGCTCGACCGCTCGCTGCCGTTCGAGGAGACGGAAATCTTCGCCGAAGGTTTCGCGCGAGGACTTGCCGAGCAGGCGCCCGAAAAATTCGTCGCCAACATGAGCAAGGCGCGCCGCAAGGGAAAGATTTTCGTCGACTGGCTGCGCAACAAGCGCGCCGCCACCGCCATCCTTCCGTGGTCTCTGCGTGCGCGAAAAGGAGCGACGGTCGCCGTTCCCTTGTCGTGGGATGGTCTTGCCCGCGTGAAATCAGCCGCCGCCTACGACATACGCAGCGCGCGCAAACGCTCCGATCCCTGGGATGATTTCTTCAAGACGAAGCAGACCATTCCGAAGGCCGCGCTGGATTTCATGCGCAGGCGTTGATCAATTGATCGTGGCGACACTGACCTCGGCCACGCCGCGCGCCACGAAACCAAGCGCCTCCGCGGCGTCTTTGGTCACGTCGACGACGCGACCGGCGACGAACGGTCCGCGGTCCCTAACGGTCACGACAACCGACTTGTGATTGGCGAGATTGACGACACGAATGCGCGAGCCGAACGGAAGCGTCTTGTGCGCGGCGGTCATCGACGACACGACCGCGCCGGACGCCGTCTTGCCCCGCAGCGTGTAGTACGACGCCTTGCCGCGCCATTCGTGGGAGAACGCCGCGTCCACTGCGAAGACGAGAGAACAGAAGCTCGCGACAAGGAGGAGCCAGCGCATTGTCATCGATCCGATGGCGCTGCCCCATGTCCTTAAAACCCGGCACTGACGTCCGAGTTCCGGCGCGGCGCCTGCGCGATTTGCGCAGATCGATCCGCATTTGAGCGGAGCGCTCAAATACAGATATGCTGATCCGGAATCGAAGACGCAGCGCCTCTTGCGCTGCGTCGATTGTCATAAGAACGACAGGTGGAGGAAGCGATGATCTCCTTGCGTGCTCTCGCGGCGATCGGTCTTTGCGCATCGTTCGGCACGGCGTCGGCGGAGCCGCTCAAAGTCACCCTGCTCGGCACGGGCACGCCCACGCCGCGGCTCAGCGCGTTCAGCGCCTCCACCCTGGTCGAGGCCGGCGGGCAGAAACTGCTGTTCGATCTCGGCCGCGGCTCGACCATGCGTCTGTTCCAGAAGCGCATCCCGCTCGGCGCGATCAATGCGCATTTCATCACGCACATGCATTCCGATCACGTCGTCGGCCTGCCGGACATGTGGCTGTCCGGCTGGATCGCCACGCCCTGGGCCTCGCGCAAGACGCCGATGGTTCTGTTCGGCCCGAAAGGCACGGTCGCCATGACCGAGAACCTGACGAAAGCCTTCGCCGACGACATACGCATCCGCATGGACGACGAGCATCTCAAGCCCGAGGGCGTCGCCTTCGCGGCCAAGGACATCGAGCCGGGGCTCGTCTACGACAAGGACGGCGTGAAGGTGACCGCGATTGAGGTCAATCACGGCGACAAGATCAAGCCGTCCTTCGGCTACGTCATCGAATACGACGGCAAGAAGGTCGTGCTGTCGGGCGACACCAAGTACGACGAGCGCGTCGCGAGGGCGGCGAAAGGCGCCGACCTCCTCGTGCACGAGGTCTGCATCATCCAGCCCGACCTGTCCAAGTCATATCCCGCCTACCGCGAGATCGAGGACCATCACACCTCGCCCGAGGAAGCCGGCCGCATCTTCACGCAGGCCGGCGCCAAGCTCGCGGTCTATTCGCACATCGTCTTCGCCACCCAGCCGCCGCAACCCGACATCCCCGACGCCGATCTCGTCGCGCGCACGCGCACGACCTACGCCGGCCCGCTGGTCGTCGGGCGCGACCTGCACACTTTCGTCATCGACGGCGGGAAGGTCGCGGCGACCGACGCCGCCGACAAGCCGGTGGCGATCCTGAACGGCGCCAAATAGCCGGTCGGAGAAGCCAACAAAAAACCCGCCGTCTCCGGCGGGTTTTTCTTTGAGCAGTTCATGATGAGGTGGAATCGCGGCGCAGGACGCTCAATCGTCGTCGTCGCTCATCGGCTGCAGGCGGCCGCCGCCGCCACCGGCCGTTGCGCCGGTCGTCGCGCGCACGGGCTGCGCTTTCGGCTGCGGCGCGGAGCCGCCGTGGCCGTCGCCGCCGCCGCCCGGCGCCGCCTGATAGGCTGCGATCGCGCCGAGGCCGTCGCGTTGATAGATGTCGTCGCGGAACTGCACGATGCCTTCCGGCGTCGCCCAGCCCGTCACATAGACCCAGTAGACCGGCACGGCTTCGGTCAGCTTGGCGTCGATGCGCTCGCCGGACGCGATCGCCTGATCGATCTTTTCGCGATCCCAGCCGGGCGTCTCCTTGAGCAGCCACGCCACATAGTCGCGCACGTTCTGGATGCGCATGCAGCCCGACGACACGAAGCGGTAATCGTCGCCGAAAATGCCCTTGGCCGGCGTGTCGTGCATGTAGACGCCGTAAGGATTGGCGATATTGATGCGCACGACGCCGAGCGAGTTGAAATCGCCGCCGGGGTCCTGGCGGAAGCGGTAATTGGTCGCCTCCATCGAGTTCCAGTTCACCTGGCTCGGCTGCAACTCCTGATTTTCCTTGTTGTAGATGCGGATCTTGTTGTCCGTCAGATAGTTCGGATCGGCCTGCATCTTCGGGATCAGGTCCTTGCGGATGATCGAGGCGGGCACGGTCCAGTAGGGATTGAAATTGATGTCGAGCACGCGCGCCTGCATGACCGGCGACTGGCGGTCGATCTTGCCGACGCCGGCGGCGTGATGCGTCATCACCTCGCCGTTCTCGACCGTCTCGACCATCGCGGCCGGGATGTTGGCGGTCACGTAGCGGCGGCCGATGTTGTTGGCGAAGGAGCGCAGGCGGACGATGTTGGTTTCGAGCTGGCGCAGGCGCACGTCGGCGGGAATGTTCATCGCCGCGTAGGTTTCCTTGCCGACGACGCCGGTCTGGCCGATGCCGTGGCGCGCCTGGAAGCGCTTCACGCCGGCTTCCACGTAGGAATCGAACACCGGCGAGGCGCCGGCCTGCGAAATCGAGGTCGCCCGAGCGCATCAGCCGGTCGCGCAGCGCCACCACGGCCTGCGAGCGCACGCCGATCTTCAGCGTCGGGCCGCTGACCTGCGGCCAGCCGCCGGCCTGCACCATCTGCTGGTAGCGCTGGATCGCGGCCTCGGTGGCGGCGAGCGTCTGCGGCGAAAGCAGCGGCGTGGTGGAACGCGGCACGACGAGACGGGCGTCCGAGTCGAAGCGCTGCGCCCATTCGGCCTGGCCGAAGCCGTCGCCCGGCGCCGCCAGCGCGGGCGAAAAGCCGAGTACGGCGGCGAGACCGGCGAGCGACACGCCGCTGGCGAAGGCGCGGCGCGAGAGCGAAACGGAGGCGGACGGCTTTGAAGTCATTGGCGGCGAAATCCAGATCAGGCTTGAACGCCCTGCCCCGCCGCGTGCGAAATTCGCCCGGACGGGTCGTCTCAGAACGTTCGATGGGAACTACGGCGCGACCTAACGCAACGGCCGAACCCTGTCATCGTCAGGGTTAAAAAGGACCCAACAAGCTGGCGAATTTGTGACTTCGACCGCTTTCGCGGGGCTGGATGTGCACAGCGGCAACCCTGTTGCATTTCGGCGACACAGCCGGGACCGCCAGCCTCCGGCTGGCCTGCCGGAACGAGTCAGATATGGCGCGCTGCGCCTGAAGCCAGCAGCCGGCCGGAGGCCGGCGGTCCCGGCTCGAAAGCCAAAAGCCCGCCGGACCAGCGTCCGGCGGGCTCTCGGGGAAGCCGAGTTTTGCCTGAAGATCAGAGGCGATAGCGGATCTGGTCGGTCCAGAAGCGCACTTCAAATCGGGCCTGCCCGATTTGAAGAACTCTCGAATTCTGAGCGCTTCTGGCGGCGAAATCAGAGACGGTACCTGATCTGGTCGGTCCAGAAGCGCTCCAGGCGCACGAGGGCCTGGTTGACCTGGCGGAACTCGTCGCAGGTGATGCCGCCGATCTGCTCGACCGTCATGACATGCTTGTCGTAGAGGCTGGCGACGATGCGGTGAACCTCGCGGCCGGTCTCGGTGAGGCTGATGCGCACCGCGCGGCGGTCGACGCGCGAGCGGGCGTGGTGGAGATAGCCCATCTCGACCAGCTTCTTGACGTTGTAGGAGACGTTCGAGCCGAGATAATAGCCGCGGGTGCGCAGCTCGCCGGCGGTCAGCTCCTTGTCGCCGATATTGTACAGAAGCAGGGCCTGCACGGAATTGATGTCCGAGCGGCCGCGGCGGTCGAATTCGTCCTTGATGACGTCGAGAAGACGGCGGTGGAGACGCTCGACCAGCGTCAGGGCCTCGAGATAGACCGGACGGACTTCGCCCATGCGCTCGGCGCGGGCGGTGGCGCTTTCTGCTTTTGCGACCTGGTTCATGGCACAACCCCTGTTCTTTGCTTCCCCGGGCCGGTGTTTGTCCGGCTTCGTTACGAGCAATTTAGGCGGGGCGAATGAAAACCAGTTTAAGTAACAGGCTGAATCCGGCGTTTACCCGAACGCCGTGATTCCTAGTGAACGGTGAGTGAATCAAAACAATAGTTTACGATGAAGCTGGCGTTACCGGATCGACGAGTTCTTGACGGCTGGCCAGCCGCCGATTGTCATCCCCGCGAAATCCGGCCGAAGTCGGCAACAGCCGACTTCGTGGCGCGGGGATCCAGAGCAACCGGGACGGCGGCCCGACTGGATGCCCGCCTTCGCGGGCATGACAACGCGGGTTATCTGCGAAAATTCTCCCACACCCGCCACGAGCGGTTCCACAGGCGCGTGGCCGCGCGGCGCGGCGCGCTGCGCCGGTCGGGCTCGCGCCCGGCCTCGTAGGTCAGCAGCAGGTAGAGACCGATCAGGATGACGTCGAGCGCGACGACGAGCAGGCCGCCGCCGAAGAAATCCGGCATCAGGAAAGCGACGAGAATCTGCGACAGCGCCACCAGCAGCCACAGCACGCCGCCCCAGGCCGTCGCGAGCCACAGGCCGACAGCGGCGAGCAGATCCATGACGGCGAAATAGACGATGGCGACGGCGGTCGGCGTCGGAATGGTGGAGAAGAGATCGGACGGCGCGGTCAGCACGATCTGCCATTGCACCAGGCCCTGCAGGATCCACAGGCCGGCGACGACGCGCATGAACAGCACGAGCAACATGCCCCAGCGCGTGGCGTTCGGGTCGAGCATCTTCTCGCCGAGCCGGATCGCCGCGCCGGAGTCCATGTCCTGCGGTTTTGTCACGCGGCCGTCTCCGCGACGCCGGCGAGATCGAGTTCGTCCGCGCCCAGCGGCGCGAAGATCGCATCGACGTCGGCCGCCGTCACGTCCTCGATGCGCGCCGGCTTCCAGGCCGGCTTCTGGTCCTTGTCGATGATCGTGGCGCGCACGCCCTCGTAGAAATTCGGTCCGCGGCAGATGCGCGAGACGATGCGGAACTCCGTGCGCATCGCCTCCTCGAAATCGACGCCGGCGCCGACCTGCATCTGGCGCAGCGCGACGGCGAGCGACAACGGCGCCTTCTGGCCCATCAGCTTGGCCGCCTCCTTGGCGAAGTCCGAGCCGTCGGCGGAGAGGCGCGCGAGAATTTCGCCCACGCTCGCGCCGGAAAACGCCGCATCGATCGCCGCGCGGTTCTGCACGATCGGGCCGGGCGCGGCCTCGCTCTGGAATCGCGCGACCGCCGCGTCCACGCCCTCGCCCGCCTCCAGCGCCGCGACGAATTCGGGAATCTTCGCGCGAGACACATGCGCTTCGGCGAGCCCCAGCGCCACCGCGTCGCCCGCCTTCGCGCGCGCTCCGGTCAGACCCGAGATAGGTTCCGGTCTTGCCGGCGAGGCGCGGCAGGAACCAGGTGGCGCCGACATCCGGGAAAAAGCCGATGCCGACTTCCGGCATGGCGAAGGCGAAGCCGTCGCCGGCGATGCGATGCGAGCCGTGCACGGACACGCCGACGCCGCCGCCCATGACGATGCCGTCGATCACCGCGACATAGGGTTTCGGATAGCGCTTGATGCGCACGTTGAGGACATATTCCTCGCGCCAGAAATCGAGCTGCGACCTGTGGTCGCCGGCCGTCCCCTGCTCCCACAGCAGGCGGATGTCGCCGCCCGCGCAAAACGCGCGGTCGCCGGCGCCTTCCACCACCACGGCCTTGATCGCGGCATCGTGCTCCCATGCGTCGAGCGCCGCGGAGATCGCGCGCACCATGTTCAGGGTCAGCGCGTTCAAGGCTTGCGGGCGGTTGAGGGTGATGTGGCCGATCGCGCCGCGGCGCCGGCAGATCGCTTCGTCGGTCGAGCTTTCGGTGAGAGTCATGGCGGCAGGGATAGAGCATTTGAGCCATGCGCGCCACACGCCCTCTTGGCCGATTGCGCCCATACGCGCCGAGTCCTAATGTGCGGCCCGAAATTTCGGGGAAAGACCCATGGACGCCAAGACCGCGCTCGCGCGCAAACTCGACCTCACCCACCGCCCGCGCCGCAACCGCCGCACCGACTGGTCGCGCCGCCTCGTGCGCGAGAACGTTGTGACGATCAACGACCTGATCTGGCCGATCTTCGTGGTCGACGGCGAGAAGGTGCAGGTTCCCGTCGCCTCGATGCCCGGCGTCTTCCGCTATTCGGTCGACGAGGCGGCGAAGGCCGCCGCCCATGCCGCCTCGCTCGGCATTCCCGCTATCGCCCTCTTCCCCTACACCGACCCCGATCTGCGCGATCCCACGGGCTCGGAGGCGCTGAACGACCAGAACCTCGTGTGTCGCGCCGTGCGCGCGATCAAGGCCGTCGCGCCCGAACTCGGCATCGTCACCGACGTCGCGCTCGACCCCTACACGAGCCACGGCCACGACGGCGTGATGGAAGGCGAGCACATTCTCAACGACGAGACCGTGCACATTCTCGTCGAGCAGGCGCTCAACCAGGCGCGCGCCGGCGCCGACGTCATCGCGCCCTCCGACATGATGGACGGGAGAGTCGGCGCCCTGCGCGAGGGGCTGGACGCGGCGGGCTTCGGCCATGTGCAGATCATGTCCTACGCCGCCAAATACGCGTCGGCCTTCTACGGCCCGTTCCGCGATGCCGTCGGCACCAACAAGACGCTGATCGGCGACAAGCGCACCTACCAGATGGACCCCGCCAACACCGACGAGGCGCTGCACGAGGTCGAGCTCGATCTCACCGAAGGCGCCGACATGGTGATGGTGAAGCCCGGCATGCCCTATCTCGACATCATCCGTCGCGTGAAGGACACGTTCGGCAGGCCGACCTTCGCCTATCAGGTCAGCGGCGAATACGCGATGATCATGGCGGCCGCGAATAACGGCTGGATCGACGGCGACAAGGCGATGATGGAAAGCCTGCTCGCCTTCAAGCGCGCGGGCTGCGACGGCGTGCTGACCTATTTCGCCGTGCGCGTGGCGGAGAAGCTGAAGACGGAAGGCGTGGCGTAGGGCCGCATGTCGTCCCCGACGGCCGAACGCCGATCGGGGATCCAGCGACGATCCTTGCAGTCGGATCCCGGCTCTCCGCTGCGCTATCTGACGAAGCGCCGACAGGCGGCTTCTTTCAGGGTGCTGACAAACCCGTGGCTCGCCCTCGTGCTTCGAGACGCCGCTTTCAGCGGCTCCTCAGCATGAGGGCTACCGAATTGTTTGCAAACCACACCCCCTCATGGTGAGGAGGCGGCGAAGCCGCCGTCTCGAACCATGGCCGCAAAAACGAGACTTTGTCGGCAGTCTGCGAAGTCGCCAACAGGCGACTTCTGTCAGGCCGGGATGACATCCCCTACTTCACAGCCCAGATTCGGCGCAGACCCGCGCCCGACGCTCAAATCCCCTTCCACCGCGCCGCCGATGCGCACGCAGGTCGCCGTGCCCGGCAGCATGGCGAAGCCCGGGCCTTGCGAAGCGCAGGGGTTGGGCTTCTTCGTCTCCCCTCGCGCGGCGTCGGCTTTCGCGCGCCGCGGCCCTTGTTCGGCGCGCGCGCCTGCGGGCGCGAGCGCGGCCACGACGAGGAGTACGATCCATCGGCTGCGGCGCATCGCGATCTCCTTGTCCGCGTTTGACGCGCACTATCTGTCACTCGTCGTCGCTCTCGTCCAGTCAGCCGGCCAGCGCCTGCAGCCGCGCCGCGGCCGTCTCGGCCGCCGCTCGTCCCTCGGGCGCAACCGGGACGAGGACGCAAACGCCCTGGACGCCCAGGCGCGACAGGAACGCATAATCGACTTCGAGCGCGCGACCGTCCCGCGACACATGCGCGCCGGAAAGCCAGCTCAGCGGCGCGTCCCAGACGTGCAGCACGCCGTTGAAGAGCAACCCGCGCTCGCCGATGATCGTCGCGCCGCCGCGATAGACGAGTTGCCCCGCCATCGCGCGCTGCCCGAGCCAATAGGCGACGAACATGAGCGCGAGCACGGCGCCCGCCATCGAGAGCATCAGGGGCGCCGCCTCGACATCGTACAGGGCGAAGCCGCCGAAGATCAGCACGAGGAAGAATCCCACGGCGGCGAGCGCCTGCCGCTTGTCTCGACGATCCGCATCGAGCGCGCGCGGAACGAATGCTTTGAAAGTCGCCTCGTCGACGCTCCAGCGCGCCAGCACGCGCCGGCCTTCGAGAAGTTCGGTTCGCACCTTGTGAAACCGCAGGAACAGGCCCGCGACCGCCGCGCCCGCCACGAAGGCGAAGATGGCGAGCAGGGTCGCGGCATGCATCGTATAGCCGAGCCGCCGGAATATCGCCGCGTCGTCGATCCACAGGGCGGCGAACCACGCCAGGCTGGCGCATGCGATCAGCAGACTGGCCAGCACGCCGCGCCAGGGATCGAAGCGCATGGCGATCGCCCCCTCAGCGACAGGGGCCGAGATCGCGCGGGCGGCTTTTGACCCTGAACCGATCGCCCGGCGTCAGCATCCCGTGAACCCGGATGCGGCGGCCCTCGAACCGGCTGAGATCGTAGTCCTGGAATTCCGGCCCCATCGCGCGGATGACATAGCCGTTCTCGCTCGTGAACACGCCGCCGCTGACGCAGCCCGTGATCGTTCGCGGCACAGGCCTCGACGCATTCGCGACTGGCGCATGCCCGGTCACGACCAGCGCCGCCAGCGCGGCTATCGCTCGCAGTCCAGACATGGGCTCGCCTCACGTTGCCTGGGCGCAAGCAAGCACCCATTTGCCGCAAGGCGCGTTGCGTTACGTCAAGCGCCGATTCCCGATGTCCGCGCCGCCGTTACGCCGCCTTCAGCGCCCGCGCCTTGCGCTGTTCGTTCAGATTATGCGCGAGAATTGCGCCCATGATGACGACCACGCCGACGATTTCCCAATAGGTGAACACGCGCCCGCCATAGGCCGCCCAGGTGAAGGGAATGACCGGCGTGAAGGTCGACACCAGCGTCGCCGTCTGCGCGCCGACCATCCGCACCGCGAGGTTCCAGGTGATGATCGAGACGGCCGAGACGAAGATGAAGAGATAGACCAGTTGCGGCCAGATCGGCAGGAAGTCGCCCCAGTGCGGCGCGTTCGCATAGCCGAGCCCCGTCATGACGACCGCGAGCAGCAGCCCCACCGGCGCGCCGAGCAGGCAGGTGAGCGTCGTCAGCCGCAGCGCCGAATAGCCGATCATCGACTGCGCCTTGATCGTATAGAAGGTCCAGCACAGCGACGAGACGAAGACCAGGAAATTGCCGACCATGCTGCCGCCCGACGCCAGCGTCGACAGATCGCCGCGCGTGACGACCAGAAGCGCGCCGGAGACGACCGCGATCGCCGCCAGCACGACGCCGCGCGGCGGAAAGGCGCGGGCCTCCAGCGCGCGGTAGATCGCGACATTGATCGGCGTCAGCACGGTGATGGCGGCGGCGTGCTCCGGCCGCGTCAGCCGCACGCCGAGATAGGAGAAGAGCCCGAAGCCCGCCGAGCCCAGCGCGCCCAGCAGCAGCAGCGCGACGAGGTCCTTGCGCGGCGGCACCAGCGCGTCCGGCCCCTCGATCGCGGCGACGATGAGCGCCAGGAACAGGCCCGAGAACAGATAGCGGATGCCGGTGATCCAATAGGGGTCGATCGCCTGCGACACCACCTTGCCGACCGGCATGTAGGCGCCCCAGATCAGGATGGTGACGCCGAGCCAGAACAGACCCTTAGGCGAATTGTTGGTCATTTTTCCGCTGGCCCGCCGATGGCTCTTGTTAACCCCGGCCGGCTCTACCACATTTCGCCAGCCGGAGCGCGCAGCGAAAAGTGGAATCCGGTTTTTGCTGAAAGCGCGCTCCGCACTTGAAAACGATCACGTTTCCGAGATCGGGCCCAAGCCCGATCTCGGCGTGGTCTCGCCATTCGGCCCGCGGAGATAGCGTCCATGAGCAATACGACCGGCTTCAACACCTCCCAGCAGACGGGCTATGTCCCCGCCCTGCCGCCGCAGGCGCTGGCCAGCGTGCGCACGCGGCGCATGATCGCGGTGCTGCTCGACCTCATCCTGGTCGCGCTGATCTCGTCCGTGATCTTCCTCGTGCTGATGGTCGCAACGCTCGGCCTGTCGCTGATCCTGCTGCCGCCGATCATCCTTCCCGTCGTCGCCTTCTTCTACAACGGCATGACGGTGTCGGGCCGCAACCGCGCGACCCCCGGCATGAAGGCCATGGACCTCGAGGTCCGCCTGATGGACGGGCGCCCCGTGCCCTTCATCAACGCGGCCGTGCACGGCGTGCTGTTCTGGCTGAGCTGGTATGTGACCGGCGGCCTTGTGCTGCTCACCTCGCTGATTACGCCGGAAAAGCGCTGCCTGCACGACATTCTCGCCGGCCTCGTCGTGGTGCGCCGAACCGCGTAAATCCGTCTGTGCCATCGGCAGGTTTTCGCGTTAGATTCTTCGCGCGGCGGATTCGCTTCCGCCGCGCGAAACGTGTGGAGCGCCGACACATCCTAACGCGAGAGCAAACGTGACCAGAGAGCCGCGCGACGCCCCGCAATTCTACCTGACCGCGCCTTCGGCCTGCCCCTACCTGCCCGGCCGCGAGGAGCGGAAGGTCTTCACGCATCTGGTCGGACGAAGGGCGGCGCAGCTCAACGACGCGCTGACGCAATCCGGTTTCCGCCGCTCCCAGACCATCGCCTACCGCCCGGCCTGCGAGAATTGCCGCGCCTGCGTTTCGGTGCGCGTTCTCGTCGACGATTTCCGGCCCGGCCGCACCATGCGGCGCGTGCTGGCGCGCAACGCCGACATGAACGCCGCCTATGCCCCGGCGCAGGCGACGAGCGAGCAATATTCGCTGTTTCGCGGCTATGTCGACTCTCGCCACAGCGACGGCGGCATGGCCGACATGAGCGTGCTCGACTTCTCCATGATGGTCGAGGATTCCCACGTCGAGACGCGGCTGGTGGAATACCGGCGGCCGGGCGCCGACGGCCGCAACGAGCTCATCGCCTGCTGCCTGACCGACGTGCTCGCCGACGGCCTGTCGATGGTCTACTCGTTCTACGAACCCGACGAGGCCGGCCGCTCGCTCGGCGTCTACATGATCCTCGATCATATCGAGCGCGCCCGCGCGCTCGGCCTGCCGCATGTCTACCTCGGCTATTGGGTCGAGGGCTCCAAGAAGATGGGCTACAAGTCCCGCTTCCTGCCGCAGGAGCGGCTCGGCATGAACGGCTGGGAACTGACCGTCTGATATTCAGCGACCGCCGCGCTTGCGCGCGGCCAGCCGCAAGCGGTCGAGCTGCGGCGCCTGCGCCCGGTCCGCGCTCCCGCCCAGTTCGTCGATCGTGTCGATCAGGAAATTGTACTCGTCGACGCCCAGCACCACGAGCCGGTCGCGGCCGTTCTTGGTGACGACGACCGGCGCGCCGAGCGCCTGGTCGCTGAGCTCGCTGAAGTTCCGTGCGGCCTCGGAAGACGTAACGCGCTTCATCGCGCGGCCTTGTCCATTGTTCGAGGAAGCCGAACCAGGCAACGCACGCCCCGCGCCGGCCGGTCCGGCAAGGATAGTCGAACCGCTGCGCCTCGACAATTTGCTCATCAGGAAAAACTCCCCACCGGTGAATTTCGCCGCAATTTGCATTCTACGCAAAATGCAGACTTTGTCAATCTAGTTTCAGTCGTTTATTTTAACCAATCGATCTGAATACGATTACGCGACCGAAACATAGAAAACACCGCGCGCAATTATAGACATCGCGCGCGATATAGGTTTTCAATTGGGGTCAGTATACGTTCTACGAACGGATTTGATCAGCGCGTCCAGACGAGAACGCGCCGAGTTGGTCCGACAACGTAGGGAATTGGAACGAGAACACCGTTGACGACACTATAGGGCGATCGGCGATAATAAGGAACGTCCCAAGGCGCCGCCACATGGACAATGGGCGCCCGGCAATACGGATTGTGGCACCATCCGCGCCGCCAGTGAGCCGAAGACGGAGTCACGGAAAAAGCGAGCGTAAGCAATGCGCCGCAAGCAATCGCTAGTTTCTTCATGGGAAGGCTCTCCCCCCGGAGATGCGTAGCCTCCTTGCCGCGCAGATAAGTTAAAATTGGTTAACGCGCCCGTCAATACATATTTCACGCACTTCCTGCATTTCATGCACGATGGCGGAAATCTAGCGGCTGCGATTTGCAACGCACAAAACGGAGCGGCCATCATAAGACCGCACAACCATCTGTTATTATTGATTACAGCCGGGTACGATGTCAGCTTTCGTCCGGAATTCACCCGAATAAATACTTGCGTCGCACAATATCCCGATTCAAAGGTCGGCCAATAATTTGCGGGCGATTTGCCGCGCCAGCATGTCGCGCAGCGCGCGACGGTCGATCGAACACCGGCCCGGCCGGTCCCGGCGCGCGCTGGCGATGATCCTGTCGGCGGCGGCGCCTTCTGTCAGGCCCAGCATGCGCGGCTCCGGATCGCTCGCGACGATGCGGCCCTCGCCGCGCGCCTCTTGTTCCACCACGACCTGCGTCGCCGTCTCGCAGATGCGCACCGGCCCGTTCGGGGAGTCTCGATCCGCGCAGACCGCGCCTGCTACGGAAAGCGGCCGGCCCGCGCACCCCGTCAGGGTCAGGGCGGCAAACGCCAGGCAAATATGGGCTTTCCGCTTCATGCGCCGAATCCGTCTCCTTCCCGGATTGGTAAACGGACATGGTTAATTGCGACTTAAGCGACGAAATCTGCGGGGCCTCGGCGACCATTGCCGAACTTGCGCGTTACGCCTCGAGCACAAGCGCGAGGCGGCCCGTGACCCTCATCCAGATCGAAGCGGCGCTCATCGTCGTCGTCATGCTCGCGCTCTTCGCGTGGGACCGCTGGCGCTATGATGTCGTCGCGCTCGGGGCGCTGCTCGCGGCGCTGGTCACGGGCGTCGTCAAGCCGAAGGGCGCCTTCGAGGGCTTTTCCAGCCAGGTCGTCGTCGTCATCGCCTCCGTCCTGATCGTCGGCCGCGCCATCTCGCGCTCGCGCGTGCTCGACGAGATCGCGCATGGCCTGCTGCGCCGCGCCCCGTCCACCGGCGGGCGCATCGCCGCGCTGGCGGGCTGCGTGGCCGTGCTGTCCGCCTTCATCAAGAATGTCGGCACGCTCGGCATCTTCATGCCCATCGCCATCCAGTCGGCGCGGCGCAACGGCCAGTCGCCGTCGCTCTACCTCATGCCCCTGTCCTTTGCCTCCCTCATCGGCGGCACGATGACGCTGGTCGGCACCTCGCCGAACCTGCTGATCTCCACCGTGCGTCAGGAAGCCGGCGGCGGCCCCTTCGGCATGTTCGACTTCCTGTGGGTCGGCCTGCCGTTGACGCTGCTGGCGATCCTGTTTCTCTCGGTCGGCTGGCGCCTTCTGCCCGCCGACCGCCAGGGCCGGCCGACCGACGAGGAGAAGTTCGACGTCGGCCGCTACATGACGGAGCTGCGCATTCCCAGGGGCGCGGCCCTTGCCGGGGGCACGGTCGGCAATGTCGAGGACACCGAGGAAGGCGACCTGATCGTCACCGCCGTGCTGCGCGGCGACCGGCGACATTCCATCCCGCCGCGGAGCTGGCGGCTCGAGGCCGGCGACATTCTCGTCGTGCAGTCGCGGCCGGACGTCGTGAAGGCGCTCGTCGCGCGCGAAAAGCTGGAGCTCGCCGGCGACGAGGAGATCGACATTCAGCCGGGCGAGGAAATCGTGACGATGGAGGCCATCGTCGGCGCCACGTCCATGCTCAGCGGCTGGAGCGTGGCGGCGCTGCGGCTGCGCCAGCGCTACGGCGTCAACCTTCTCGCCGTCACCCGCCCGGGCGGTCTCGCCCGGGAGCGCCTGCGCGACCATGTGTTCGCGCCCGGCGACGTCGTCGTCATGCAGGGACACGCGCACGGCCTGACCGCGACCTTCGCGGAACTCGGCTGCCTGCCGCTGGCCGACCGCAATCTCGAACTGCATCGCGCCGAGAAGGGTTACGTGTCGATCGCGATCCTCGGCGTCGCGCTTGTACTGATGATCCTGCATGTCGCGCCCGTCGAGGTCGCGTTCTTCGGCGCGGCCGCCGCCGTCATCATCACGAACCAGATCACGCTGAAGAACGCCTATGGCGCGATCGAAGGTCCCGTGATCGTCATGCTCGCTTGCCTTCTGCCTATCGGCGAGGCGTTGCGGGACGTCGGCGTGACCCAGATCGTCGCGACGCAATTGACCGCGCTTGCAAGTCATCTCGCGCCGATTCTGGCGCTCGGTTTCGTTCTCCTCGTCTCGATGCTCGCGACGCCCGTCATGCACCATGCGCCGGCCGTCATCATCATGGGGCCCATCGCCGCGCAGCTCGCCAGGTCGCTGTCCTACAGTCCCGACCCGTTCCTGATGGCGGTGGCGCTGGGCGCGGCTTGCGACTTTCTCTCGCCCATCGGCCACCAGAACAACCTGCTGGTGAAGGAGCCCGGCGGCTACACGTTCGCGGATTATTCGCGCCTCGGCCTGCCCCTGTCGCTGATGGTGCTCGTCGTCGGCACGCCCCTGATCGCCTGGGCCTGGCCGATCAGGTGACGCGCGCGCTGGCCAGCGCCGCGCGCAGCGTCGCGATTTCCGCTGTCAGAAACCCATCGGACGCCTCAGGCGCCGCTTCGGCGTCGATGTCGCGCAAATCGCGTTCGAGCCGCGCCGCCTCGTCGGGCCCGAGCGCGCGCACGCCCGACGCCTCGAGCTCCCAGCACGCCGCGAGAATGCGGAAGGCGAGCCGCTGCGCGGCGACGATCGCGGGCCAAAGCCTGTCGGCCTCTTCCCGCGCGCGACCGCCCGTGCCGGTCTTCTCGTCGTAGAGCAGCATCATGTCGACGGCGGCGTTGCGCAGGCCGACGCGCGCGCGCCGGGCCTCCGCGCTCGTGATGTTTCCCGCCGCGAGCAGCGGCAGAAGATTGCGCGCAGCAGCAATCGTCGCATCCATCGCCGCGCGCAATCCCGCGCCGCTGCGCTGCGAGGTGAAGAACAGAACGCCGAGCCCGACGAGACAGCCGAGCGCCGTGTCGACGCCGCGGTCGAACAGCAGCGCGCCGATATCGACGGAGGGCGTCGTCGCCTCCGCCACCACCAGCGCGATCGGCGTGATGAACACGGTGGCGAGCGCATAATTGCGCACCACGACGATCTCGATGAGGAATTGCAGGATCGTCACGATGGCGGCCAGCACGAGGCCGTGCGGATGGGCGGCGAGCAGCGCCGCAGCGAGCGCCAGCCCAACGAATGTGCCGAGCGTGCGCTCGAGGCCGCGTTGCAGCGCGCGCGTGAGATCGAGCCCCTGGTAGAGCACGAGAACCGCCGCCGCGATGGCCCAATAGGCGCGGTCGAGTCCCATCAGCGCGCCGACGCCGCCGCAGATCAGCGCCGCGGCGCCGACGCGCAGCGCGATGCGCATCGGCGTCGAGCCCCAGCGCAACGACATGGCGATCATTTCGCGCGCCGTGATGTAGGCGAGCGGCTTGTAGAGCGCGTCGTTCGCCGGAACATGCGGCGGCTCGGCGACCTTCGCCGCGATGGCGCGCGCCTGCGCGGCCGCCTGCGGATCGAGGCCGGCGCCGCCCGCGCCGACGATCGCGGCGCCGAAAATTCGATGCAATTCGCGGCTCAGCGCACGCAGGCGATGCAAACGGTCGTCGGGCTGCGCGCGTCCGCGCTGGCGCGCGACCAGATTGAGCCAGGACTCGTGCAGCGCCAGCGCCGTCATATGGCGTTGCATGTCGGCCGCCCCCTGCCCCGCGCGCTCGATATAGGCGGCGACCGCGTGGGCCGCCGCTTTCAGCGATTCTTCCTCCGGCCCGCGCGGTCGCCACAGCGCGCCCGCCATCTGCAAGACCCAGGAGATCGCGGCGCCCGCCGCGACCGCCGCCGCGATCGCGCCGATATGCGCGACCTGCCCGTGCATGTTGGTCGCCGCCGCGCAGACAAGCGCGAAGATGAAGGCGCCCGGCGGCCCGACGATGAGCGCGCTGCACAGGAAGCTCGCGACCAGGGCGATGGCCGCCGCCAGAAGCACGCCCGGCCATGCCGAGGGGGACGCGGCAGCAAGCACGCCGCCGACGACGCAGGCGACGAAGCCCGCGCCGATCACCGCCAGCAACATGGCGCGATGGCGATAGGGCCGCCCGCTGCCGTAGAGCGACGCGAAGGCGCCGAGCGTCGCCAGCAACCCCGCGGGCTCGTCGCCCGCGAGCCAACCGCCGAGAGCGCAGACGCCCACCGCCAGCGCCGCGCGCAGGGCGAAGAAGATTCGATCCGGCCCCGGCCGCAGCCGGAACATGGCCGCGAGACTGACCGCGGGCGGCGGCGGCAAAGGCGGGAGGGGTGGCGTCATGCGGGAACGGCCGATGAAGGAAAGACAATCTTGGCGCGGCGCTCCGCCAAGGCAATCTCCGGGACAGGCGAGGTTGCTTACCCGAAGCGGTTGTTCTTCGGAAATCCCCGCGGCGGCAGGCGGCCGGCGTCGGCGCGATTGCCGATCCATTCCTTGAGATCGGCCTTCGCGACAACAAACACGCGGCCCGCCGAATCCGTCCAGCTCAGGCCGTCGGCCATCGCGAACACCCTGGCGTCGGACACGCCGCCGTCCTTGTAGCGTTGCAGCCGCACGCCCTTGCCGCGCGCCATCTCCGGAACCTGATCGAGCGCGAACACGACCAGCTTGCGGTTCTGCGCCGACGACGGCGACATGATCGCCCTGCGCTGCGACGAGCAGCGCGGCCTTCGCGCCCTCGTCCGGGTTCATCAGGACCTTGCCCTTGCGCGTGCCGCCGATCATCTCGTCCTGACTGACGACGAAGCCGCGCCCGTCGGACGTCGCCGCCAGCATCTTCTTGCCCGGCTCGTAGGGCAGCACGGTCACGATGTCGGCGCCCTCGTCGATGTCGGCCATCAGGCGGATCGGCTCGCCATGCCCGCGCCCGCCCGGCAGTTTCGAGGCGTCGAGCGTGAATATCTTGCCGTTCGAGGCCAGCACCAGCACCTTCGACGTCGTCTCCGCGAAGAAGGAGGCGAGCAGCGTATCGTCGCCCTTGAACTGCAGGCTGGACAGGTCCTGCACATGGCCCTTCAGCGCGCGGATCCAGCCCTTCTCCGACACGACGACGGTGATCGGCTCGCGCTCGATCAAGGCTTCGGCCAAATTGAAATCGGCGACCGCCGCCGGCGCTTCCGCAAAGGTCGTGCGGCGCTTGCCGATCTTCGATCTCCGGGCGGATATTTCTTCTTCAGCTCGCGAATCTGCGCGGTGATCGTCTTCCACTGCAGCTTCTCGTCCGCGATGCAGCTTCTCGACTTCGCCCTTCTCCTTCGTCAGCTCGTCGTGCTCCTTGCGCAGCTCCATTTCCTCGAGCTTGCGCAACGAGCGCAGGCGCGTGTCGAGCACGTAGTTCGCCTGCTTGTCGGTGAGCTTGAAGACCTTCATCAGACTGGGCCTTCGGCTCGTCCTCCTCGCGGATGATCTTGATCACCTTGTCGAGGTTGAGGAAGACGATCAGATCATGCCGGCGAGCAGTTCGAGCCGGTGCTCGATCTCGGCCAGGCGGTTGCGCGAGCGGCGCAGCAACACCTCGCGCCGGTGGTCGAGCCATTGCCCGAGCGCCTCGCCGAGCGAGACGACGCGCGGCACGGCGCCGTCGCACCAGCACGTTCATGTTCACGCCGATGCGCGCTTTCCAGCTCGGTCTGCCGGAACAGCGTCTCCATCATCACGTCGGCGTCGACGGTTCGCGCGCGCGGCTCGATGACGATGCGGATGTCTTCCGCCGACTCGTCGCGGATGTCGGCGACGAGCGGCAGCTTCTTCTCGTTGAACAGCTCGGCGATCTTCTCGATCAGCCGGCTCTTCTGCACGCCGTAGGGAATCTCGGTGACCACCACGTTCCAGACGCCGCGTTGCCCCTCTTCCTTGTGCCAGCGCGCGCGCAGGCGGATCGAGCCGCGCCCGGTGCGATAGATTTCGGTAATGGCGGCGGGCGTATCGACGATCACGCCGCCTGTCGGGAAATCCGGCCCCGGCACGAAGCGCACGAGCGCTTCCGGCGTCGCCGCGCGATTGGAGATGAGATAGAGCGCGGCGTCGCAGAGTTCGGCGAGATTGTGCGGCGGCACGGATGTCGCCATGCCCACCGCAATGCCCTGCGCGCCATTGGCGAGCAGATTCGGCAGCGCCGAGGGCAGGACGATCGGCTCCTGCTGGTCGCCGGAATAATTGTCGCGGAAATCGACCGAATCCTCGTCGATGCCTTCCAGCAGCAGACGCGCGACGTCGGTCATGCGCGCTTCGGTGTAGCGGTAGGCGGCCGCCGCGTCGCCGTCGATATTGCCGAAATTGCCCTGCCCGTCGACCAGCGGATAGCGCGAGGAAAAATCCTGCGCGAGCCGCACCAGCGCGTCGTAGATCGCCTGGTCGCCGTGCGGATGGAACGAGCCCATCACGTCGCCGACGATTTTCGCGCATTTCTTGAACGCGGAGCCGGGATCGAGCCGCAGCACCTGCATGCCGTAGAGAATGCGGCGATGAACCGGCTTCAGCCCGTCGCGGGCGTCGGGCAGCGCGCGGCCCATGATGGTCGAGAGCGCATAGGCGAGATAGCGCTCTTCCAGCGCCTCGCGCAGGTTGACGGGCTGCGCCTCGGGCAGTCGCGGCGGATCGATCGTTCTTGCCATGTTCTGTGCCTATCCGGCCCGCTGAGTCGCGGCAAGCGCATGACTTTCATGACTGAATTCATGAGGACTTCCGCAGGCGCCGGCTTTAGCCGGACTGTGGCATTCCTGCACTTGTTCCGCGACGCAACATTTCGCTAAACATGTCCCGCGCTGGGGGGCGATGAATCGGACGTGCGAATTCGCACTGCGATCCGGATCATTAAGATCGAAATTTCAGGAACGGGCGGGCCGCCCGAACCAAATGGTGTTGAGATGACGAAGATCGTTTCCGCTTTGGGTCTCATTGTCGCGCTGTCGCTGGGCGGCATCGCGCTGTTTCAGCCGGGCCAGAACGACGTGATGGCGCAGGGCGCCCTGCCCGACGCCTGCGCGGCCGCCGCCTTCGACGACGGTTACGGCGTCAAGAGCCCCGCCTTCCGCGCCGATTGCGTCGCCGCCCGAACCGGCCGCTCCGACACCGCTTCTCGCGTCGGCTAGGGCGGTTCATCATTAGGCGGAAACGATTCCGTCATTGCGAGCGGAGCGAAGCAATCCGCCACCGGAACTTGCTCAGGCGAGGGGATGGTGCCGCGTCGGCCTTCGCCTCCTCGCAATGACTGCGACGCATTCTACCTCATCATGAACTGCTATAGCGCGCCGTTCCGGCTGACGCTCGCAGCGCCTCTCGCGCGAAGGCGTCGCGCGGCGCCATGGCGTCGGCCAGCCCACGCGGCTCGAAAAGATCGCGGCGCAGGAAATAGCCGGCAAGCCGCAGCCCCGCCTCGAGCGCCTCTGCGGAAACCGCGCCCGCCCCCGCTTCCCGCCCGATGAAATCGGGCAACGCCAGCATCTTGTCCGCCCAGGGCGCGCCCGCCGCGCGGCTGACCGCGCGCCCGCTTTTCGGCGAGACATAGACAAGGTCTTCGCGCGCGCCCGTCGCGGCGCAGCTTTCGAGATCGAGCCCGAAGCCGAGTTCGGCCAGAACCGCCAGCTCGAAATCGCACGACGAGTTCGGGCGCAAGCGCGGAATCGTCGAAATGGTCGACGATCGCCTCCGTCATGGCGAAGAGGCCGGCGTGCGGGTCGCGCTCGGGCAACAGACGCAGCAGCGCGGCAAGCCAGTGCAGGCCGTGCAGCGCCATCGGGCTCGCCATCAGCCGGCCGGCGCGGAGCCGGTCGCCCTCCACCGCAAAGGCGCCCATGTGTTCCTCGAGCCGCGCGCGCCACACGAGATTGACGCTGTTGCCGGGCTGGAGCGTCGGTTGCATCGCGCGCGAACGGCCGGAGCGCACGACGCCGAGATGGCGGCCGTGGCTTTCGGTCATCGCCTCGAGAATGACGCTCGTCTCGCCATGCTTGCGCAGGCCGATGACGATGCCGCGATCGGACCAGTCCATGCGCCTTTATGGGCAGGCGCGCGCAATGGGTCCAGTGCGGTCGCGCATGCACATGCGCAGACGAAATCAGCGCCGGACGTAGCGGCGCTTCGCCTTGCGCTTCTCCTTCAGTCCCCAGCTCGAGGCGATCGCGGGTCCAGCCGTCGCGCCAACCACCGCGCCGGCGACGAGGCCCACCGGACCGAAGACGATGCCGCCGGCGGCCCCGCCGAGCGCGCCGTCGAGCAGGCGTTCGGACGCCTGCGCGGCGCCGAGGGAAAACGGAAGGAACAGGAGGGCGGCGAGCAGGGTCTTACGCATCAAATACTCCCATGCGTGCGAGTCCCCGTGGTCGCCGTAGGGGCGGCAGCGGGGAAAGCGTGTAGGATTGAGCCTGCGTAACGTTAACGAGCCGTTGAGGCGCGATATGGGCAGCGCATCCGAAACCTTCATGCAGGCCGCGAGCCTCGTCGCGGTCCTGCTCTACGTGCTGTCGAGCTTCCGCGTCTTTCCGGGCCGCGCGACGCTCTGGCTGCAACGCGCCGCGATTTTCGCGCTGGGCGCGGCGATCCTGCTCGCTCTTGTCGAAACGATCCGATGGCTCGCGGGCGCTCGCTGAAACGGACGCAAAAAAAGGCGGAGCCCCGGCTCCGCCTTTTGCTTCGGTCTCGCCCGCAAGCGCGCCGATCAGAAGTAGCTTGTTCATGGCGTGTCCCTTCATGCTGTCGATCGAACGTCGTTCGAGAAGCATGAACGGATGGCGCGCGGACAAGTTCCCTGGCGCTGGGCAGCCAACAAGCGCGATATGATGATCGACGCCAGCAGGCGTCGAGGGAAATTGCAGGGCATTGCATTTGCATATACAAATGCATATTATTAGGCTGCCTTGGCAATGAACTTCGACGGTTTTGATTGGGATCTCGGGAATGCCGCCAAGTGTGAGAAGCACGGCGTGTCGCGCGAAGAGATCGAATCTTTGTTTGAACACGAACTTCGCGTCGCGCCCGATATTACGCACTCGACGCGCGAACAGAGATTTCGAGCAGTCGGGCGCACGCGAGCAGGAAGAGCGGTCTTCCTCGTATTCACGCTGCGAAAGCGTGCCGAGGGACTTCTGATCCGGCCGATCAGCGCGCGTTACATGCACCGAAAGGAGGTAGAGGCCCATGAAAAAGAAATTCCCTGAGTTCCGCAGCGACGCGGCCGCTGAGCGTTTCGTCGAAACGTCCGATCTCAGCGAATACGATTTCTCCGACATGAAGCCGATGCGTTTCGAGCTGCGCCGCAAGGACAAGTCGGTAAGCCTGCGTCTGCCGGAACCGCTTCTGAACGCGGTGCGCGAACGCGCGGAGAAAGCAGGAATGCCCTATCAGCGGTTCATGCGGCTGGCGATCGAGCGCGCGCTGCATGAGGTCAAGGCGAAGTAGCGCCTACCCCCGCGGAAATTCCAGTCCCATCTCGCGGTAGCGCTCGGGATCGTCGGCCCAGTTCGAGCGCACCTTCACGAACAGGAAGAGATGCACCTTCTGCTCGGCCGCTTCCGCAATGTCTTTTCGCGCGGCCTGGCCGATGGATTTGATCATCTTGCCGCCTTCGCCGATCACGATGCGCTTCTGTCCGTCGCGCGCGACGAAGATCGTCTGCTCGATGCGCGCCGAACCGTCGGGCATCGCCTTCCACTGGTCCGTCTCGACCGTCGCCTCGTAAGGCAATTCGTCGTGCAGGCGCTCGAACAGTTTTTCGCGCGTGATCTCCGCGGCGAGCGAGCGCAGCGGCGCGTCCGACACCTGGTCTTCCGGATAGAGCCAGGGACCGGGCTTCATCATGCCGGCAAGCTGCTTGCGCAGATGCGCGACGCCGTCGCCCTTGGCGGCCGACACCATGAACGTTTCGGCAAAAGCGCAGCGCGCGTTCAGCTCCTGCGCCAGCGCCAGCAGGTTTTCACGCGGAATCAGGTCGATCTTGTTGAGGACGAGAACCTTCTTGCGCGGCGCGTCCTTCAGCTTCTCCAGAATCGCCTCGACTTCCGCATCGATCCCCTTCTTGGAATCGACGAGCAGCGCCACGACGTCGGCGTCGCCCGCCCCGCCCCACGCGCTCGTCACCATCGCGCGGTCGAGCCGGCGCTTGGGCGCGAAAATGCCGGGCGTGTCGACGAAGATGATCTGCGCGTCGCCTTCGAGCGCGATGCCGCGCACCAGCGCGCGCGTCGTCTGCACCTTGCGCGACACGATCGACACTTTCGCGCCGACGAGCGCATTGAGCAGCGTCGACTTGCCGGCGTTGGGCGCGCCGATCAGCGCGACGAAACCGCACGCCGTATGTTCGGCCGTCTCGCTCATGCCGCGCCTCCGATCTTCTCGCGCGCCAGGAAGGCTTCCGCCGCAGCCTGTTCGGCGTGGCGCTTGGAGGAACCCTCGCCCTGCGCCGTCGCGAAGCCGTCGACGACCGCCGAGATCAGGAAGCGCGGCGCATGATCGGGCCCGGTCTGTCCATCGAGCCGGTAGACCGGCGTCGGCAACCCGCGCCCCTGCGCCCATTCCTGCAAGGCGCTCTTGGGGTCGCGCTGCGAGGCGCCGGCCTGGTCGAGACGCGAGGCGAAGCTCTCGCGCACGAGGCGCTGCGCGGCCGCAAACCCCGCGTCGATCAGGACCGCGCCCAGGATCGACTCGCAGATGTCGCCGAGGATCGCCGCCTTCTGCGCGCCGCCGGACTGCGCCTCGCCGCCGCCGAGAATGATGAAGGGCGCAACGCCCCATTCGGCCGCGACCTCCGCGCAGGTCTCGCGCCGCACGAGATCGGCCAGACGGCGCGATAGCTCGCCTTCGTTGGCGTCCGGAAAGGTCTCGAACAGGAGTTCGGCGACGGCGAGGCCGAGCACGCGATCGCCGAGAAACTCGAGGCGCTGATAGCTGTCGCCGCGCCGCACGCAGGCGCTGACATGCGTGAGCGCCTGCCGCAGCAGCGACACGTCCGAAAACTTCACGCCGATCCGGTGCTCGAGCGGGCCGAGATCGGCGTCGTGGCGCCTGGACATCAGCGCACCGGCTGGAACAGCCGCGCGAAGCGCACCGACCACGGCCAACGCCAGAACTCCCAGGCCTGATTGCCGTCCTTCACCGAGAAGAAGATCATCTCGGCGCGTCCGACGAGGTTCTGCGACGGCACGAAGCCGACGCCGCCCTGCTCCGGCGGCACGCGCGAATCCGTGGAATTGTCGCGGTTGTCGCCCATCATGAAGTAATGGTCGGGCGGCACTTCGAACACGCCGGTATTGTCGTTGAAGCCGGTGTCGCCCTCGATCTCGATGATCGTGTGGCTGACGCCGCCGGGCAGCGTCTCCTTGTAGGTCGGCACTTCGGTCGGCCGCCCGAAGCGGTCCTCGGTGCGCACTTTCGCGATGGGCTCGCGCGGCACGGCCTGGCCGTTGATGTGCAGGCGCCCGTCGATCATCTGGATCTTGTCGCCGGGCAGTCCGATCACGCGCTTGATGTAGTCGCTCGACGTGTCGCGCGGCAGCTTGAACACCGCGACGTCGCCGCGCTTGGGCTTCGAGGCGAGGATGCGGCCGGAAAACAGGTCCGGGCTGAAGGGGATCGAATAGCGCGAATAGCCGTAGGAATATTTCGAGACGAACAGGAAGTCGCCGATCAGCAGCGTCGGGATCATCGAGCCCGAGGGAATGTTGAAGGGCTGGAACAGCAGCGTGCGCACGACCAGCGCGATGGCGAGCGCCTGGATGACGACCTTGACCGTTTCGCCGAGACCGCCCTCCGCGTGCTTCTGCGACTTGGACTTGTCGGCGTCGAGGCCGAGCGGTTCGCTCATCTAACTCTTTCCTTCAGGATTCGCCGGGCCCCCGCCGGCGCGAAGCCGCCCCTCCTAGCATGGGAGGGGGCGCCCCGTCATGCGCCGCCGGCAGGGCCTGTTCCCTGCCCGATCGGCAGCGCCTCGATGATGACCTGGGCGTAGGCCAGCGGAAACTCGTCCGAGATCGTCAGGTGAACGCGGGCCTCGCAGCCCGGCGGCGTGATCTCGGCGAGCCGGGCGGCCGCGCCCCGCGTCAACGCCATGGTGGGACGGCCAGATGGCAAATTCACGACCCCCATGTCCACCCAGTGGACGCCGCGTCTGATCCCCGTGCCCAGCGCCTTGGAGCAGGCCTCCTTGGCGGCGAAGCGCTTGGCGTAGGAGGCGGCGCGCCCGGCCCGCGCGTCGGACTTCTTGCGCTCGACGTCGGTAAAGCAGCGTTTCTCGAAGCGCCCGGAATAGCGCGCCAGCGCCTCCTCGATGCGCCTTATGTCGCAGAGATCGCTGCCGAAACCGATAATCATGCGCCCTCTGCCGCCGCTCGCCCCTCGTCCATGGCTTTGCGCATCAATCGCACCGATTCGGCAAGGCCGCCGAAGATCGCTTCGCCAATGAGGAAATGACCGATGTTCAGTTCCACGATCTCGGGCAGCGCCGCGATGCGGCGCGCCGTATCGAAATCGAGACCGTGGCCGGCATGGCACTCGAGGCCGAGCCGCTCGGCCGTGCGCGCCGCGGCGCGCAGGCGCTCGAACTCGGATTCCGCGCGCGCCTCCTCGTTCAGTTCCACCGCATGGCACCAGGCGCCGGTATGCAGCTCCACGACGGGCGCGCCGAGCGCGACGGCCGCTTCGAGCGCATCCGCCTCCGGTTCGATGAACAGCGAGACGCGCACGCCGGCGCGCCCGAGTTCGGCGACGAACGGCTTGAGATAGGCGAGCCCGCCGACGACATCGAGGCCGCCCTCGGTCGTGCGCTCCGTGCGCTTTTCCGGCACGAGGCAGCAGGCGTGCGGCGCAACCGCGAGCGCGATGTCGAGCATCTGCTCGGTCGCGGCCATCTCGAAATTGAGCGGCTTGGAGATCGCCGCCTTCAGCCGCCGCATGTCCTCGTCGCGGATGTGGCGGCGGTCTTCGCGCAGATGCGCGGTGATGCCGTCGGCGCCGGCCTCGATCGCCATGAGCGCGGCGCGCATAGGATCGGGCCGCGCGCCGCCGCGTGCGTTGCGCACGGTGGCGACGTGGTCGATGTTGACGCCAAGTCGAAGTCTTGCAGCGCGCGTCATCCGTTGATCCGCTCCACCTTGCTCACGACAGGCTTGGCCTTGAGCTGCGAAATGATGCCGGTCAGATGCTTGAGATCGTTGACCTCGACGCCGATCAGCACGTCGCGGAAATCGGGCGAGTGCTCCTCGAAAGCGATGTTGGCGATATTGGCGCCGGCGTCGCCGATCACATTCGCGATCGCGCCGAGCGAACCCGGCTCGTTGATCGCCGTCACCTTGATCTGCGCGGGGAACTTGTCGCGTCCGTATTCCTCGAGATCCCAGCGCACGTCGATCCAGCGCTCGGGCTCGTTGTCGAAGGCCGACAGCGCCGGCGACTGGATGGGATAGATGGTGATGCCCTCTCCGGGCGTGATGATGCCGACGATGCGGTCGCCCGGCACCGCGCCGCCGTTCGGCGCGAACCGCACCGGCAGGTCGCCGCGCAGGCCGCGGATCGGCACGGCCTTGTCCGGATCGCCGCTCGGCGCGCGGAACATCAGGCGCGACACGTTCTTGAAGTTGAACCAGCCCGATTCCTTCCTGTCGACCGCGGGCGTGACCTTACGTTCGTCCTTGAATTCGGGATGCACGGCCTTGACCACGTCGCCCGAAAACATCTCGCCGCGCCCGACCGCGACGAAGACGTCGTCGACATTCGGCCGCGCCAGCCGCGACAGCACGCGCTTCAGCGCGTCGTCCGTGAATGGCTTGCCGGCGCGCTCGAAGGCGCGCGCGACGATCTGGCGCCCGAGCCCGGCATATTGCGCGCGCGCGGCCTCCTTCGTCGCGCGGCGGATCGCGGAGCGCGCCTTGCCCGTGCGCGCCAGCGCTTCCCAGGCGGCCGGCGGCGTCTGCGCTTCCGCGCGCACGATCTCCACCTCGTCGCCGTTCTGCAATTCGGACAGCAGCGGCGCGATGCGCCCGTTGATCTTGGCGCCGACCGCCGTATTGCCGACGCGCGTGTGCACGGCATAGGCGAAGTCGACCGGCGTCGCGCCGCGCGGCAGCGCGATCAGGCGGCCCTTCGGCGTGAAGCAGAACACCTGGTCGTGGAACAGTTCGAGCTTGGTGTGCTCGAGGAATTCCTCCGGGCTGTCGCCCTCGGCGAGCAATTCGAGCGTGCGCTGCAGCCAGCGATAGGCGCCGCTCTCGTGGCTCAGCGTTTCCTTGTCGGCGGCGTGCGAGTCCTTGTAGAGCGCATGCGCGGCGATGCCGAGCCGCGCAATGTCGTTCATCTCGCGCGAGCGGATCTGCAGTTCGACGCGCTGGTGGCCGGGCCCCACCACCGTCGTGTGGATCGAGCGATAATCGTTCTGCTTCGGCGTCGAGATGTAATCCTTGAAGCGCCCCGGCACCGTCGGCCATTTCGTGTGCACGACGCCGAGCACGCGGTAGCAATCCTCGACGCTGGCGACGATGATGCGGAAGCCGTAGATGTCGGAGAGCTGCTCGAAGCCGATCGACTTGCGCTCCATCTTCCGCCAGATGGAGTAAGGCGCCTTGCTGCGGCCCTTCACGTCGGCGTCGATGCCGCGCAGCTTCAACTCCTGCTGCAATTCCTGCTCGATGCGGCGGATGATCGGCCCGTTCTTGGCGTGCAGCTCGTTGAGGCGATGGCTGATCGTCTCGCACGCCTCCGGCATGAGGTGGCGGAAGGCCAGCGCCTCCAGTTCGTCGCGCACGGTCTGCATGCCCATGCGGCCGGCGAGCGGCGCGTAGATGTCGAGCGTTTCCTCGGCGATGCGCTTGCGCTTGTCCGGCGGCACGAAATGCAGCGTGCGCATGTTGTGCAGCCGGTCGGCGAGCTTGACCAGCAGGACGCGCACGTCGTCGGCGATGGCGAGCAGCAGCTTGCGGAAATTCTCCGCCTGCTCCGCGCGCTTGGAGACGAGATCGAGCTTCTTGATCTTGGTGAGGCCGTCGACGAGCCGCGCGATTTCCGCGCCGAACGTGCGCTCGATCTCCTCGCGCGTGGCGGCCGTGTCCTCGATCGTGTCGTGCAGCACGGCGGCGACGATGGTGGCGTCGTCGAGGCCGAGGTCGGTGAGAATGGCGGCGACTTCGAGAGGATGCGAGAAATAGGGGTCGCCGGAGGCGCGCGTCTGCGCGCCATGCGCCTTCATCGCGTAGACGTAGGCGCGGTTCAGCAGGTCCTCGTCCGCATTCGGGTTGTATTTCCGAACGCGCTCGACGAGTTCGTACTGCCGCATCATGTGATGTAAACCCCGCTTCCCGACCGCACTGCAATATCGTGCGTGCGCGGATTCAAGACAAGCGCGGCGTTTGTCTGAAATGCGAAGCCGGGCCTGCCCGACTTCGAACAAGTGTCCGCGAGATCGGATCTATCCGACCTCGCATGGGGCGGATCAGTCGCCGTCGTCGTCGCTGGCGGCCGGCGGCACGAGGCCCTCGAGGCCGCGCAGCAGGTCTTCTTCCGTCATGCGGTCGAACTGCACGTCGCCGCTGGCGTCGGCGGCGGCTTCGGGCGTCACCAGCGCGGGCACGACTTCGGCCTCGGGCTCGTCCACCTCGACATGCTTCTGCAGCGAGTGGATGAAATCCTCCTCGAGATCGGCCGGCGTGAGCGTGCCGTCGGCGATCTCGCGCAGGGCGACGACCGGGTTCTTGTCGTTGTCGCGGTCGATCGTGATCGGCTGACCCGACGAGATCATGCGCGCCCGATGGGCGGACAGCAGAACGAGATCGAATTTGTTGTCGACCTTTTCGATGCAATCTTCGACCGTGACGCGCGCCATGCGGGGTCGTCTCCTGAAATGCTGAATTCGGAAGGAGCGGTTGCATACACCCTGCGCGCGCAAGCCGCAAGCACGCTTCGCGGCGCCGCAAAAGACATGAAAAGCCGTTACGATTTAACGATGATCGCGCAGAAAGGGAATTTCTGCCGGCGTGGAAGCAAAAAATTGTCTTTTAATTCAACAAGAAACCGGGCCGCGCGGCGCCTTCTCCCTTGACGAAGGTCCCGCGAAGCACGATTTTCGCGGCGGTGGGCGATACGCGAAATCATTTTTCCGCGGCCCACGGGCAGATCGTCGCTCGGGATCCCCATTAGCCCGCACGGCGGATTTCAGAAAAAGACGGCCGCGCGGTTGTTGAGCGTCGCGGACGAACGCAAGAGATCGAAGATGGCCGAACAGGAACGTATTGCTCTATTCATTGACGGAGCAAATCTCTACGCCACCGCCAAAGCCCTGAATTTCGACATCGACTACAAGAGGCTTCTCAAGGAGTTCCAGTCGAAGGGCCGGCTCGTTCGCGCGTTCTACTATACCGCGCTGGTCGAGGATCAGGAATATTCAGCCATCCGGCCGCTGATCGACTGGCTCGACTACAACGGCTACAGCGTCGTGACGAAGCCGACCAAGGAATTCGTCGACTCCACCGGCCGCCGCAAGGTCAAGGGCAATATGGACATCGAGCTCGCGGTGGACGCGATGGAAATGTCCGAGCATCTCGACCACATCGTGCTCTTCTCCGGCGACGGCGACTTCCGCTCGCTGGTCGAGGCCATCCAGCGCAAGGGCGTGCGCGTTTCGGTCGTGTCCACGATCACCACCCAGCCGCCGATGGTCGCCGACGAATTGCGCCGCCAGGCCGACGAATTCGTCGACATCGTCCAGCTCGTCGCCAAGATCGGCCGCGATCCGGGCGAGCGCATGGAGCGGATGCAGCGCTACCAGGACCGTCGCCAGGCCGCGTCCGCGGGCGGCGGCGGCTTCGACGATCCCAACGCCTGACTTGTTCTCCAGCCACGCCTGCCCGGCGCGCGACTGCCCGCGCTGCGAGCGCCTCGTCGCCTATCGCCGGGAGGCGCAGGCGCGCGCGCCCGACTGGTTCAACGCGCCCGTGCCGCCCTTCGGCGCGCCCGACGCGCGCCTGCTGATCGTCGGCCTCGCGCCGGGCCTGCAGGGCGCCAACCGCACCGGCCGTCCCTTCACCGGCGACTATGCCGGCGACCTCCTCTACGCCACCCTCGGCGAATATGGCTTTGCGGCCGGGACCTACGCCGCCCGCCCCGACGACGGGCTGCGCCTGGTCGATGCGGCCATCGTCAACGCCGTGCGCTGCGTGCCGCCGCAGAACAAGCCGCTGCCGGCGGAAATGGCGCAGTGCCGGCCGTTTCTCGCGGCGGCGCTGGGGGAAATGAAGAACCTGCGCGCCATCGTCGCGCTCGGGCGGGTCGCGCATGAAAGCGTGGTGCGGGCGGCCGGCGGCAAGCTCTCGGCCTTTCCCTTCGCCCACGGCGGCGAGTTCGCGCTCGACGGCGCGGTCACGCTGCTCGATAGCTACCATTGCTCGCGCTACAACACGAACACGCGCGTGCTGACGCCGGACATGTTCCGCGCCGTCTTCGCCCGCGCGCGCGGGATCCTCGACGAGACCCCGGTAAAGCGCCGTTAAGCGGCCTCTGGTTTGCTGGCCGGCGAACCGATGCAGCATCTTCTCTCGATACAGGCGCTCCGCGCGCTCGCCGCCGTCATGGTCGTGTTCCACCACGCCCAGAACGACGCCGGCCGCACCGCCGCCGAAGCGGGCGCGGCCTTCGAGCGCTTCTTCGCCCTGCCCTGGGCTGCCGGCGTCGACCTGTTCTTCGTCGTCTCGGGCTTCGTCATGGTCTTCTCCTCGGAGAAGATGTTCGCGGCGTCGGGCGGCGCCGCGCAATTCATGAGCCGGCGCATCGCCCGCATCGTGCCGCTCTACTGGCTGGCGACGGCGGTCTTCCTCGTCGCCGCGCTGCGCGGCGCCGCCGCCGGCAAGCAGCTTGCGCCCACGCTGGCTGAAATCCTCTCCTCCTTCGCCTTCCTGCCGTTTCCGCGCGGAATCGACGGCGCGCCGCGCCCGATCCATTCGCTCGGCTGGACGCTGGAATACGAGATGTTCTTCTATCTCGTCTTCGCCTGCTTCCTCTGGCTGCCGCGCATGCGGGCGGTGGCGAGCGTCGCGATATTCTTGAGCGCGCTCGTGCTCGCGCATGTCGCGTTCCAGCCGCAGAATGTCGCGCTCGCCTACTGGAGCGACCCGATCGTCCTCGAATTCGCGCTCGGCATGGGCATAGCGCTCGCCCACCGCAGCGGCGTCAGGCTGTCGAACATCGCAGCGCTCGCCCTCGCCGCGCCCGCGCTCGGCGTGCTCGTCTACGATCCCATGCATTCGGCGGCCGAGGGCTTCGACGCGCTCGATCCCAACGGCTTCCTGCGCCTGTTCTCCTGGGGCGTCCCGATGGCCGCGCTGTTCGCCGCCATCACGCTGCGCGCGCAAGCGCAACCCGCGGGTCCGGCCATGCGCCTTGCCGCCGCCGTCGGCGACGCCTCCTATGCGCTCTATCTCTTCCATCCGCTGGCGATCATCGTGCTGCGCAAGCTCTGGATCGCAGGCCATTTCGAGCGCTTCGGCTTCTGGCCGCTCGTCATCGCCGCGACCTTCGCCTCCATCGCGCTCGCGCTCGCCATCTACCGCTGGATCGAGAAGCCGCTGACGGCGCTGGCGCAGGCCTGGCTCGTGCGGGGCCCGGCGGCGCGCGCGGGCGCGGCTGTCGCGCGTCCCTGAGCAAGGGCTGGCCTCCGGCGGAACGCGGGCTAGATTAGCGCTCCTCGACCCTTCCGGAGTCCCGCATGATCGTCACCGTCTTCCGCTCGCGCCTGAAGTCCGACGCCCGCGCGCAATACGATCCGATGGCGGCGCGCATGAGCGAACTGGCGCGCGCCATGCCGGGCTACGTCTCGCACAAGGTGTTCACGGCCGACGACGGCGAGCGCGTCACCATCGTCGAATTCGCCGACATGGAGAGCCATCGCGCCTGGGCCGAGCATGCCGAGCATCGCGCCGCGCAGCGCCAGGGCCGCGCGGAATTCTACACCGAATACAAGCTGCAGATCTGCGATGTGAAGCGGGAGTCGCGCAAGACGCCGGCTTGATCGCGCGCCGTCACAAGAACGGATTGACGATCCGCGTCCCGCCGATCGTCATGCCGTGCGCCATGTCCTCGGAGTAGAGCGTCTCGCAGCCCAGCGCTTGCGCGGCCGCGACGATGGCGGCGTCCCAGTACGACAGGCGATGCCGCGCCTTGATGTCGAGGGCGGCGTCGAACACGTCTCGCGTCATGTCCTGTATGGGAAAGCGCGACCAAACGGTGATGAAAGCAAGCGCCCGCTCGTGCGAAACAGCATCGCTTCGCGTTGCGCGGGTCGCTTGAACGTAAAATTCTTGAAGAACCTGAATCGAAAGAGCGCAGTCCCTCCGTCCGAGCGGATCGCGAGCTTTCTAAATCTTGCCTGGGGCGATCTGCTCCAAGCCGATGCCATGGATCAGAATGTCTGTATCGAGGAAACGCAGTGTCATCGCCTGCGCTCATGCACCTCATCGCGCGTCAGCCGATCCGTAGCGATCGAATGACGTGACTTGCTATCGCCTGACCAGCGCCGATACGGACGTGTCCATCTCCGCCGCCTTCACGCGCGCGCGGCGATAGGTTTCATCATCCACAGAAACTGTGATATTTTTCATGGCTCCACAGTATCACAGTCGAGAAATCCGATTAATTCGCCTTCGGTCCGCGCTTCACCTCGACCTTGATCGTGCCGTCGCCGCCCGGCCCGATATTGATCCGGTCTTCGGGCCCGAGTTCCCCGAGCTGCTGCTCCCCGTCCGGCAGCACCAGCGTCGCCGCCTTGTTGACGAACACCAGCGTGCCCTTGGCGCGCGAAAGGCCCTCGCTCGCCCAGGTCTTGATCTGGCTGTAGTAGGGCTCGCGCCTCCAGGCGTCCGGGCTGCCGGGATCGACCTGAAACATCAGGTATCCCGAGGCCGGGTCCATGGTGAACACGATCTTGCTGACGTCCGGACGCCATTCCTCGCCGAGCCAGTCGAGCATGATCCAGTTGCAGAAGAACGACCGGCAGAAGTCCGGCCGGGTCTCCCAGATCCCGCAGCCCTTGCCGGGCTCGCAATGCTTGCACCAACTGCCGATCGCGCTGTCGGTCGCCGGTATGCCGTAGACCTTGCAGCACAAGGTGCAGGTCCCGCACGTGCGCTTGAAGGTCGGCGCGCCCTGCGCCGCGTCCTGGCCCGACATCTGCCCTGTCATGACAACTCCTATCCGCGGTCGCGCAGCAGGCGCCCTTTTTCACGCGCCCAGTCGCGCTTCTTCTCGGTTTCGCGCTTGTCGTGCAACTGCTTGCCGCGCGCGATGGCGATCTCGATCTTCGCCCGCCCGCGATCGTTGAAGTAGACGCGCAGCGGCACGAGCGTCATGCCCTCGCGCTGCACCGCCTGCGACAGCCGCGCGATCTCGCGCTGCTTCAGCAGCAGTTTTCGCGGGCGCTTCGGCTCGTGATTGAACCGATTGCCGCCGCCATATTCGGGAATGGTGGCGTTGATGAGCCACATCTCGCCCTGGCGGTCGACGCTGGCGTAGCTCTCCGCGATTGTCGCCTTGCCCGTGCGCAGGGACTTCACCTCGGTGCCGGTCAGCACGAGCCCGGCCTCGATCTTGTCGCCGATCTCGTAATTGTACCGCGCCTTGCGATTGTCGGAGGCGACCTTGAAGTTGGATTTGGGTTTTTCGGCCAAAGCGGCGTTCCAGCTCGAATGTCATGCCCGCGCAAGCGGGCATCCAGGCGCCGCGCCCGCTGGATTCCCGCTTGCGCGGGAATGACAGGCGGAATCAGGCGTTCAGCACGCCCGCATGGACCATGGCGGCGCGAATGGCCTTCTTCGTCGGCTCCGTCGAGGGCACGAGCGGCAGCCGCACCTCCTCGCCGACGCGGCCGAGGAACGACAGGCCCGTCTTCGCGCCGGTCACGCCCGCCTCCAGGAAGGTCGCCGCGTGCAGCGGAACGAGGCGATCCTGGATCTTCAGCGCCTCGTCGTACTTGCCGGCGAAACAGGCTTCCATCAGGTCGGCCGTCGGCTTGGGCGCAATGTTCGCCACCACGGAAATGCAGCCGTGCGCGCCGGCCGCCATGCAGGACAGTGCGGTGATGTCGTCGCCCGACATCTGGATGAACTCCGGCCCCATCGCCTGCCGCTGCAGCGAGATGCGGCCGATATTGCCGGTCGCGTCCTTCACGCCCACGACATTCTTCAGCTCGTAGCAGCGCTTCATCGTGTCGACGCTCATGTCGATCACCGAGCGCGGCGGGATGTTGTAGATGACGATCGGAATGCCGATGGCCGCGTCGATCGCCTTGAAGTGCTGGTAGAGCCCTTCCTGGTTCGGCTTGTTGTAATAGGGCGTCACGATCAGCACGCCGTCCGCGCCGGCCTTCTCGGCATGCCTGGCCAGTTCGACCGCCTCGCGCGTATTGTTGGAGCCCGCGCCCGCGATCACCGGCACGCGCCCGCGCGCTTCCGCGATGCAGATTTCCACGACCTTGCGGTGCTCGTCGTGCGACAGGGTCGGGCTTTCGCCGGTCGTGCCGACGGGCACGAGCCCGTGCTGGCCGCTCCCGATCTGCCAGTCGATCAGCTTGCGATAGGCGTCCTCGTCGACCGCGCCGTCCTTGAACGGCGTCACCAGCGCCGGCATCGATCCCCTGAAATTCGCTCTGGCGCCCATTTTCGCGTCCTGAATTGGCGGCGGCCCTGCCTAATCCGCGCCGCAATCGCCGGTTTTTGTGTGGGCGTAGACATAGCCTCTGGCGCGCGCGCCGAAAAGGGGCGCCGCCCGAAGGCGGCAAGTCGTGCAACGAGCCGGGCCAAAGGGCCGCGTATGGTTATCGATTCGTTAATCAACGCGCGGCAGTCTGGGTCTGGATCGTCAGGAGCGTTCGTCGCGTGACGAAGAAATCCGAGGCAAGAGCTGGGGCGTCGCGCGCCTGGAAACGCAAGGCCGTCGCCGCGACGGTGGTTGCGGCCGGCTGCCTTGCGCCCGCCACGATCCGCCATATCGACCTCGTCCAGCGCCCCGCCAGCGCGCGGCAAGCGGTCGAAATTCCCCTACCCCCTGAAAATACGTTCGTTTTCGACCTCGGCGACGACCGGCACGCGGATTTCACGCCGTCCGCGTCCCTGAAGTCGGCCTCCCTGACGCCCGAGCGTCCGCAGCCCCTCGACGCGACCGCCGCCATCGAGACGGCGGCTCCCGCTGCCCCGCGCCGCACCTCGCTCGATCCGCCGCTGGTCAGCGCCTATGCGCGCGCCGTCGATCCGGCCTACCCGAACGGCGTCGTCGATCCGGCGGCCGGCCTCGGCGTCGACCTCACCAGCCTGCGCGAAGGGCTGGAAGCCTACAAGAAGGGCGACCTCGCCAAGGGCGACGCGGCGGCGGCGACCGCGAAGGACCCGCTCGTCGCAACCGCGCTCGAATGGACGGCGCTGCGCCTGCGGCCGATGGAGGCCGGCCATCGCCGCCTCGCCCGTTTCATCGCCTCCCATCCCGACTGGCCGGCGCTCGACTGGCTGCGCAAGCACGCCGAGCTTGCGCTCTATGCCGCCCGCCCGCCGGCCAAGACCGTCATCGATTTCTTCCGCGCGGGCGAACCGGCGACGCCGTCCGGCCGCGTCGCGCTCGCCGCCGCCCTGCTCGAATCCGGCGAGACGGCGCGCGCCAACGACCTCGCGCGAAAAATCTGGCGCGAGGACGAGCTCAACACGTCGCAGGAAGGGGCGCTGAAGAAGAGCTTCGGCGCCGTTCTGACCGCCGCCGACAGCGCGCGGCGCGCATCGCATCTGGCCTACGAGGAACAATTCTCCGCCGCGCTGCGCGCAGCCTCTCTCGCCGGCCCCGACATCGTCGCGCTCGTGCAAATCCGCGCGGCGGCCGAGCGCGGCGTGTCGACCGACAAGACCTTCGCCGACGCGCCGCCCGCCGTGAAGGCGGACGCCGGCTTCATTCTCGCGAAGATCAAGCACTACGTCCGCCAGAAGAAATTCGCCGAAGCAGGCGCGCTGATGCAGACGGCGCCGCGCGATCCCGCCGCCGTCGTCGACGGCGACACATGGTGGGAAGAGCGCCGCAACCTCGCGCGAAAACTGCTCGACGCCGGCGACGCCGCGTCCGCCTATCGCATCTGCGCCGGCCATGCCGCCGAGGCCAACGACAAGCAGGTGGAAGCCGAGTTCCACGCCGGCTGGATCGCGCTGCGCTACCTCGACAAGCCCGACCTCGCCGCGCCGCATTTCGACAAGGCCATGCAGATCGCGCGCACGCCGATTTCGCGGGCGCGCGCCGCCTATTGGCGGGGTCGTGCGGCGGAAGCGACGAAGAACGACACGGCGCAGGCCGACGCCGCGCCTTTCTACGAAAAGGCGGCGGCGGAATCGGCGACCTTCTACGGCCAGCTCGCGCGCCTGCGGCTCGGCAAGAGCGATACGCCGATCCGGCTCGCGCCCCTGCCCGCGGACGGCGCCGCGCGCGCCGAAAGCGTGCGCGTGATCGAGCTGCTCTACGCCGCCGGCGCGAAGGACCTCGCCGTGCCGCTCGCCTATGTCGCCGCCAAGTCCATCGACGCGCCCGAGCAGATGGCCGCGCTCGCCAGCGTCGTCGTCAAGGATCGCGACGCCAAGGTTTCGCTCAATCTCGGCAAGCTCGCCTCGCAGCACGGCCACCCGATCGACGATGTCGCCTTCCCCACTTATGGCGTGCCGCAGTTTTCGCCCTTCTCGAATTCCGCCTCGCTGCCGGTCGTCTATTCCATCGCGCGGCAGGAGAGCGCCTTCGATCCGAAGGCGGTTTCGCATGCCGGCGCCATGGGCCTGATGCAGATGATCGCATCCACCGCGCGCTCGACTGCGCGAAGGGTCGGCGTCGGCTTCGAGGCGAGCCGCATGACGAGCGATCCCGTCTTCAACGCGCAGCTCGGCGCGGCGCATCTCGGCGATCTCCTGAAGGAGCAGCGCAACTCGCTGATCCTGACGTTCGCCGCCTACAATGCCGGCGGCAAGCGCGTGAAGGAATGGATCGCCGCGCATGGCGATCCGCGCGAGGCGAGCGTCGATCCGATCGACTGGATCGAGCGCATCCCGATCGCCGAGACGCGCAATTACGTGCAGCGCGTGCTGGAAAACCTCACCATCTATCGCGCGCGCCTCGGCATGGCCGAGACGAAGGCGATCGAGCCCAAGGCCATCGACCCCAAGGCCATCGACCCGCTGCGCAAGGAAGCGCGGATGTGAGGCAGGCTGTCATTCCCGCGAAAGCGGGAATCCAGAGTCAGACGATGCGCCCTTGCTGGATTCCCGATCGCTTGCCTCTGGCAAGCGTCGGGAATGACACGCGTCATCAGCCGCGGCATCGCGTCACCGCCCTATTGCCGCGCCATTTCCGTATTGCCCACGGCCTCGCCGTCCAGCGCCTGATCCCCGTCCATCGTCACGATCACCTTGCGCAGCTCGCCGGTGAAGGCGAAGGGCGCGGCGTAATCGCCGACAGGGCTGCCGCGGTCGAAGCCGATGTCGAGGCCCGACCACGAGATCAGCGTGACGAAGCCGAGCGGCGTCTCGACAGAGCCTGCTTCCTGTCCGTCGATCAGCAGCGTGTAGCGGCTCGTCCCCTGCCCCACGCCCATCTGCGGCGGCGCGACTTTCGTCAGTCGCCGCACGCGCACGCCGAGCTTGCGGTCGCCTGAAGGCACGATGCGGTCGGACGTGACGACCGTATGCGTCCCGCCGATGTTGAGGTCGTGCACGAGCCGCCCGTCGCGCAGATAGAGCGCATAGCCCGACGTCGCATCGCCATGCGAGATCAGCACGCCCTCCGCGCCGTCGCTCACATGCGCGTCGGCCTCGATCGTGTAGGAGCGCGAGCGCACGTCCGGCGCGACGTCCGTCGGCACATGCCCCATGCCGCGATGGAAGGTGAATTTGCGCCGCTCGCCGTGATAGCGCGCCGCCGTCTCCGCAAAGCGCGGGCCGAAGCGGTCGTCGAGCGGCAGCACCTGATTGGCTTCCGCCTCCTTCCACCAGAGATCGACCAGTTCCTTCAGCAGCTCCGGCTTCTCGGCGGCGAGATCGTTCGTCTCGGAAAAATCCGCGTCGAGGTGGAACAGCTCCCACTTGTCCTTCTCGAACGGCGTGCCCGGCGGATGAAAGGCCACCGCCTTCCAGCCGTCGCGCCACAGGCCGCGATGGCCGAACATCTCGAAATATTGCGGTTTCTCGCGCGACGGCGCGTTTGCGTCGAACAGGCTCGCCGCAAAACTCACGCCCGTCATCGGCATCTGCTTCACGCCGTTGACCTCGGTCGACGCGGCGACGCCGATGACGTCGAGCAGCGTCGGCGCCAGATCGCTGGCGTGCGCGAACTGATGCCGCAACTCTCCTCGCGCGGAAATTTTCGCGGGCCACGAGATGACGAGCGGATCGCGGATGCCGCCGCCATGCGTGTTCTGCTTGTAGCGGCGCAGCGGCGTATTCGCGGCCATCGCCCAGCCCAGCGGAAAGTTGGAATGCGACTTCGGCCCGCCGATCCGGTCGATGAGTTTCTTCTTCTCCTCCATCGATTCCCATCGGAAATTGTACGGGCCCATGGCGTTCAACATGCCGAGCGGCCCGCCCTCCTGGCTCGCGCCGTTGTCGGACATGACGATCACCAGCGTGTCGTCGCGCACGCCGGCGGTTTCGAGAAAGGCGATCAAGCGCGCGAGATGCCGGTCGGCATGATCGAGCATGGCGGCGTAGGCGCCCTGCAGGCGCGTGAACACCGTGCGTTCGTCGTCGGAATGATCGGCCCAGGCGCGCACGAAATCGTTGCGGCCGGGCATGCGCGTATTCTCCGGCACGATTCCGAGTTTCTTCTGCCGCGCGAGACGGCGCTCGCGCTCCTCGTCCCAGCCGTGGCCGAATTGCGCGTCGTAGTGGCGCGATGAGATCGGCCGGCGCCTGATGCGGCGCGTGGCAGGCGCCGAGCGCGAGCCAGGCGAGCCACGGATCCTGCGGCCGGTCGGCGATGTGATCGGCGACGAAACGGATCGTGCGGTCGACGAGATCGGCGGTCAGGTGATAGCCGCTCTCATAGTTTCCCGGCGCCTCGACATGCGTATTGTCGAGCACCAGTTCGGGCGCATATTGATCCGTCTCCGCATCCAGAAATCCGTAAAACCTGTCGAAATCCCCGCGCGAGGGGCCAACCGTCGAACGGCCCGGTCGCGCCGCTTTCGGTCAGCGGCGTCACATGCCACTTGCCGATCATGTAATTGCGATAGCCGTGCGGGCGCAGCATTTCGGCGAGCGTGCCGGCCTCCTTCGCGATCTTGCCGCGATAGCCGGGAAAGCCTGAATCGAAATTGGCGAGGCAGCCGACGCCGACCGCGTGATGATTGCGCCCGGTCAGCAGCGCGGCGCGCGTCGTCGAGCACATGGCGGTCGTATGGAAGCCCGTGTAGCGCAGGCCCTCCGCCGCCAGCCGGTCGATGGTGGGCGTGGCGATGGCCGAGCCGTAGCAGCCGAAATCGGAGAAGGCGACGTCGTCGAACAGCACGATCAGGATGTTCGGCGCGCCCGCTGGCGCCTTCCTGGCGTCAGGCCACCAGGGCTGCAACTCCTTGATCGTCGCGCCGATCCTGCCCTTGAAATTCTCAGCCATCGGCGCGTCCTCCCGTGGACCGCGAGCCTTCGGGCCCGCATTTTCTGGCGGCGAGCCTGAAGGCTCGCGCTGCGATTGCGCAAGGCGCCGATTGCTTTCGCCCGCATCCTTGGCTTCAATCGCGCCATGCGCATCTTCACCGCCATTCTCGGCACCGAGACCAACACATTCGCTCCCCTGCCCACCGGCCTCGCGCAATTCGAGAAGATCGAACCGACGCCGGGCGGCCCGCCGGACGAGATCAAACACCCATTCGCCGGCGTCGTGCGCGCCGCGCGCGAGCGCGCGTTGCGCGACGGCCACGAGGTTCTGGTCGGGCGCGGCGGCTTCGCCACGCCGGGCGGCGTCACGACGCGGCACGCTTATGAGACGTTGCGCGACAATCTGCTCGCCGATCTCAAGGGCGTCGCTGCCCGATCGATCTCGTCGCGCTCGGCGTGCACGGCGCGATGATCGCGGACGGCTATGACGACGCGGAAGGCGACCTCATCGCGCATATCCGCGCGATCGTCGGGCCCGATACGGTGATCGCCGTCGAACTCGACCTGCACGGCCATCTGACGAAGACCAAGCTCGACAATTCCGACATACTCGTCTTCTTCAAGGAGTACCCGCACACCGACATTTACGAGCGCGCCGTCGAGGTCGTCGATCTCGGCGTCGCCGCCGTCGAGAGGCGCATCAAGCCGGTCATGACCGTGTTCGATTGCGGCATGATTTCGGTCTTCCACACCTCGCGCGAACCGACGCGCTCCTTCGTCGATCGCATGAGCGCGCTCGAGGGCAAGGACGGCGTGCTGTCCATCTCGTTCGTGCACGGCTTCCCCTGGGGCGATTGCCCGGAGATGGGCACGAAGATCCTGGTCGTCACCGACGACGCCAAGGCGAAGGGCGATGCGCTGGCGAAGGAACTCGGCGAGGCCGTCATCGCGGTGCGTGAAAAAACGCTCGCCGCATATCTCTCGGCCGACGACGCCATCGACGCGGCCCGTTCCAGCAACGGCTGCGTCGTCGTCGCCGATTCCGCCGACAATCCCGGCGGCGGATCGGCCGGCAATTCGACCTTCATCCTGCGCCGCCTGATCGAGCGCAACGTGGACAGCGCCGCGCTCGGCCCGCTCTGGGACGCCGGCGCGGTCGAACTCTGTTTCGCCGCCGGCGTCGGCGCGCGCCTGCCGCTGCGCATCGGCGGCAAGACCTCGCCCGCGTCCGGCGACCCGGTCGACGTGGAGGCCGAAGTGCTCGCCTGCGTCCCCCGCGCCCACATGGTCGACACGTTCGGCCACGGCCCGCAGGCGACGGCGCCGCTGGGCGACGCCGCTGTCGTCAAGGTCGGCGGCATAGAAATCGTGCTCAACCAACACCGCACGCAGGCGCTCGGCGACGTATTCACGCCGCTCGGCGTCGACTGGAAAAGCAAAAAGATCGTGGTCGTCAAGTCTTCGCAGCATTTTTACGCTGCCTATGCGCCATCGGCGGACCAGGTGCTCTATGCGGAAACGCCGGGTTCGATGACCATGGATTGGGCGAGATTGCCCTACCGCAAGCGGCGAGCCGACCTCTGGCCGTTCAGGAAGTGATCCGTCCATGCCGAATCCACCAGCCGCAGCCCGCAGATCGCTTCGTCTCGGCCCCGGACGGGCTGAAGCTGCACTACGTCGAATATGGCTCGTCGCTCGACGCCGGCGCGCCGGTCGTCTGCCTGCCGGGCCTGACGCGCTCGGCCGAGGATTTCGAGCCGCTGGCGCGCGCGCTCGCTTTCGGCGGGCGCAAGCGGCGGCGCGTGCTTGCGCTCGATTATCGCGGCCGCGGCAAGTCCGAGTGGGACCGCAAGTGGGAAAACTACAATCTCGGCGTGGAGAACGCTGATATCCTGAGCCTTCTCGACGCGGTCGAGATCCGCGACGCCATCGTGGTCGGCACGTCGCGCGGCGGCCTGCACGCCATGACCTTCGCCGCGGCCCGCCCGACGCTGCTCAGGGCGGTCGTGCTCAACGACGTCGGGCCGGTGGTCGAGCCGCTCGGCCTCATGCGCATCAAGAGCTACGTCGGCAAGATGCCGCAGCCCCGCAACTGGGACGAGGCGGTCGACATCGTGAAGGCGACGATGAGCGCGCAGTTCACGGGCCTCTCCCAGCGCGACTGGGAGGGCTATGCCCGCCGCACCTTCGAGGAGAAGAACGGCAAGTTCGTCGGCCGCTCCGACCCCAAGCTGGCGAAAACCCTCGCCGAAGTCGGGCCGGACATGAAGCGGATCGAGCTGTGGCCGCAGTTCGAGGCGATGGCGCGGGTTCCGACCCTCGCCATCCGCGGCGAGAACTCGGACCTCCTGTCGGTCGAAACGCTGCAGGAGATGACCCGCCGCTGCCCGAATTGCGAAAGCTGGGTGGTTCCGGGCCAGGGTCACGCGCCGCTGCTGACCAATTCCATCACCATCGAGCGCATCCGCACCTTCGTCGAGCGCGTGGGCTTTTAGAGCATTTCATCATTACGCGGAAACAACGCCGTCATTGCGAGGAGCTCCGGTGAAACCGCAAGGCGGTTTCACCTGTAGCGACGCGGCAATCCATCCCCGCATCCAAGCAAGTTCCGGTGGATGGATTGCTTCGCTCTCAGACGAAATCGGCAACTTCAAGGGAAGTCGGCGACAGCCGACTTCCCGGCGCCGATTTCTGTCGGGCTCGCAATGACGGCGTTGTTTCCGCCTAACGATGAACCGCCTTAGTCAGATCAGCGCCGCATCGCGCGGCGGCGCGCTCGAGGACGTCGGCACGTCGCCGGCCTCGACCCTCCTGGCGAATTCCGTCAACTCGCCGCGCGCCAGCCTGACGGCCTGCTCGATCCAGCCCTCGCGGTCGATGCGGCCGGCAAAGGCGAGATAGGAGCCGATCCATTTCACGTTGGCGGGCGTCCAGGCCGCGATCTGCTCGAAACGCCAGACGCCGAGCGCGTGCAGCCGCTCCTCGTTCTGCCGCCCGATTCCCTTGATGAGCTTGAGGTCGTCGGCCTTGCCCGTCGACGGCGCGGCCAGCCCGAGCGGCCGCGCGCCCGGGATGGGCGTGCTCGTCCTCCACCTTCGGCGCCTGTCGCGGCAGCGCGCGCGCAAGTTGCGCCGCTTCCGCCTCGCTCAACGGCGCGTCGGCGCTGTCGTCGATCCGGACCGCGCCGGCCTTGACGGCCGCCGCGTGGGGCGTCTCGATGCCGGCGGCGAGCAGCCGCGCCTGCGCCACCCAATGCTCGCGCTCGATGCGGCCGGGAAACTTGATGAAATGGCCGATCCACTTTTCGTTGTCGCGGCTCCAGTCGGCGATATCGGCGAAGCGCCGCACGCCGAGACCGTTGAGCGCGGCCTCGTTCTTCGGCCCGACGCCCCGGATGAGCTTGAGATCGTCGGGGCGCGCGTCCGGATGCGACTCGGGCTCGGGCCGCGCGCCCTCCGCGCTCCCGGCTTCCGCGCGCGCGGCGGAGGTCTCGGCCGGCGCGACGGGAGCAGCGGCCTTGGCCGCCTTTTCCGCCATCTTCTGGCGCGCGGCGATGATCGAGCGCTGGCCGTCGGTCATGCCCGGACGCAGCGTCGGCGCGCCTTGCGAGAACAAGACGGCCGGCGCGGAGGCCGGCGCGGACGCGGCTTCGGCGCTGTCGGCTGCGCCCGGCGACGCGCCGGCTGGCGTCGCCTTCGCGCGCTGAAGCGCCAGTTTTTCCTTCGCCGCGAGGATCGAACGCTGCCCGTCCGTCATGCCGGCGCGCGTTATGGCCGGCGCTGCCGCAGCGATACTTGGCGACGCGTTCGGCGCCGGCGCGTCCGGGGCCGCCGCGCCGGACGAAGCGACGGGCAAAGCGGCTGATCCGCTCGTCGCCTCGACCGTGGCGTCTGGGCGCGCCGCGGATTGGGCGACGGCCAACGGCGCCGCAGGTTCGGGGGTCGAAGCGGCCGGCGTCGCCGCATCGGCGACCGGCCCGGGCGCCGCAGTCGAAGGCGCCGCTTCGGCGAGCGCGACCGGCGCGCTGGCCACGGCCCCTGCCGCAGGTCCGCTCGCCTGCGCCTGCGCGCTGGATCCATGTGGCGCGGCATCGGCATGGCCATGCCCATGCGCGTCGTGACCCGCGCCATGCCCGCCATCCGGCCCATGCGCGCCTTCGCCGCCCGCCGCCTGTCGGCAACCGCACCCGGTCAGGCAGCCGATGATATAGGCGGCAAACAAAAGCAACGCCACTTCAAGGAGATGGCCGAGAAGCCCGGGAATCCACTTGAAGCCGGCGAGGAACAAGCCGGCGAGGAAGGCGGCGACAGCCCAGGCGAGCCAGTTGCTGCGGTTGCGATCCTCGCCGCCGCTGCATGTCGCCCAGCCCACGAACAGGCCGAGGGTGAAAGCGAGGGCGACGAAAATCCAGTACTGGAGAAGAACGTAGATCATGTCGTCGCCCTCACTTCACGACGAATTCGGTGCGGCGGTTCAGCGCGCGGCCCTCGCGCGTGTCGTTCGAGGCGACCGGGCGTTCCTCGCCGTAGCCGACCGCCGTCATGCGATCGGCGGCGACGCCCTGTCCCTCGAGCGCCTTCGCCACGGATTGCGCGCGGCGCTGCGACAGGTCCTTGTTGAATTCCGGCGGTCCGACATTGTCGGTATGGCCGGCGATCTCGACCTTCACGCTGGCGCAGCCCTTGAGCACCGACGCGAGATCGGCGATCACCGGCGCCGAATCCGCCTCGATCTCGTCGGACGAGGTGCGGAACTTGATGGTGTTCTGCGCCAGGCGATCGACCATCTGCTTCTGGCAGGCCAATTCTTCCGCCGTCAGCGGCCGCCGGGGTTCCGGCGCGGGCGCAGGCGTGGGCGCGGATTGGGGCGTAGGCGCAGGTTGCGGCGCGGGTTGCGCTTGCGGCGGAGGCGGCGCGGCGGTCGCCATGAGATCGGCGAGCTTGATGCGCACGCCGGCCGGCAGGTTCGACAGCGCCGCGCGGATGGCGTCGACCGGTCCCTGGTCTCCGAGGCCGCGGATGGTCAGCCCGTCTTCCGCCAGAATCATCTCGCCGCTCTTGAGTTTGGCGAGCGCGGAAAGACCGAGCGCGGTCGAGGCGCCGAAGTCGATCGAGGACGGCAGCCCGGAGGCGATGGCCGCCTGACCCGAGACGCCCGAACCCGCCGCATGCGCCGCGGCGAGCGCGGCGGCGCGGGCCGCTTCGCTCGGCGCGAAGCCGCCGATCTCGATTCGCCCGTCGTCGGATTTCCTGGCCGTGAACAGGTAAGGATGCTGTTCCGGCGCGCTGAGATCGGCGCGCATGGCGAAGCCGCCCGGCAGCAGGCCCTTCAGCCAGGCGCCGACGGCCTCGGCCAATTCGCCGATCTTGGCGAAACCCGTCAGCGAGAGCTGCTGGTCGGACAGGCCGAGCTTGCCGCCGCCGAGCCGCCCGAAGGCGCCGAGAGCCGCCTTCGCCGTCTCGAGGAAGTCGCGCGGCGCGCCGCGCGCGATCTGCATGCGGTCGACGATGGCGGCGCCGGGCGCGCCCGCCCTGGCCGCCGCGATGAGCGCCGCCCGCGCCTCCTCCGAGGGAACGAAGCCTTCGAGCGTGATCGTCTTGCCGTCGAAATTCGCCGACCACGTATAGGGCGCGACGACGGGCGCGTTGATCTCGGCCTTGCCGAGCGTCAGGCCCGCCGGCAATTGCTTCAGGGCGGCGAGCGCGCCGGCATGGCCCGCGGTGTCGGCGGCGTCGCCGGACAGCGCGAGACTTGCGTCGGTCAGGCCGGCCTTGCCGAAGGCGAGCTTGCCGAGCGCGGCAAGCGCGGCCTTCGCCCAACCGGCGAACCCGCCCGCCGCGCCATTGCCGAGTTGCATGCGGTCGACGATTTCGCGCCCCGGCATGGCGGCCCTGGCGGCGGCGACGATTTCCGCGCGCGCGCCTTCGTCGGGAACGTAGCCTTCGAGCGTCACGCTCTTGCCGTCGCTCGACGCGGACCAGACGTAGGGCGAGATCGCCGGCACGACGATGTCGTTGCGGGCCAGCGACATGCCCGATGGAAGCGTCTTGAGCGATGCGGCGGCCGCCTGATAGGCCGCCATGTCCTTGGCGACGCCCGACACCGACAGCGCGCCGTCCGTCAGGCTGGCCGCGCCCTTGCCGAGCGAGGCGAGCGGCGCGAGCGCCGCGCTCGCCCAGCCCGCGAACTCCGGAGCGGCGCCGCGCGCGAAAGCCATCCTGTCCTCGACCTTGGGCGCGATCGCCCGGGCGGCCTCGACGATCTTCGCCCGTGTCTCCGGATCGGGGACGGAGCCCGTCAGCACGATCGTGTCCGCGTCCCGACTGGCGGCGAAGGCGAAGGGCTTGGCCTCGGCGGGCAGAGCGACGCCGTTGGCGACCAGTCGCACGCCGTCGACGGCGTCCGCGATCGCAATCGCGCGCGCCTGATCCTCCGCCGAAAAAGCCATGCCGCGCAGCGTCACGTCGCGGCCGGCGACGGATACGGCGTTCTTCGCAAGGCCTGCCGCGGCGACCGCGGTCGCGGCGCGCTGGCTCAGATCCTCGCGGATTTCATGCGGCTTGAGAACGATGGCGACGAGAAAGAGCAGGAAAAGCGGGATGAGGCCCGCCAGCCATCTGTGGGGACGACACATGCTGAAACCCGACAAAGTATGAACGGCTGCGCCGCAGAGAAACGACGACTGGCGCGTCCGGCGTCGGCGTTGCCCCGGCCGCCCGCCTCCAGTCGGCCTCAAGCATATTCTTCAGCGGAAACTTGTCCACGTGTCCGCGGTCGTTTGCCCGCGCGCGATGCGCCGGCGCGCGCGGCCGATCGCCGCGGAGCGCGTTCACGGCAGGCTCGCCGCGACGCGTGACGGCGCCGGGCGCACGACAAGATTCCTGTGCACGCATGAAAACCCTCGCCGGAGGAGCCGCGAGGCGGCGTCTGGAGACTTGCTGTCATCCCGGCCGGAGCGAAGCGCAGAGCCGGGATCCAGCCGGAAACGCCTGCGCTCTGGATCCCGGATCGGCCTTCGGCCGTCCGGGATGGCAGGCGGGGATATCACGCGCAATCCCCGCTCAGGCTCTCAGAGCCTGCCTCGAAATGCGCTGCGATCCCGAACCTTCATGCTGAGGAGCCTGCGCAGCAGGCGTCTCGAAGCATGGTCCAGAGTTCTCGGGTCTCGGCCACCCTTCGAGACGCGCCACCCAAGTCGGGCGAGCCCGACTTGGCATTTCATGTCGATCTCGGGCTTGCCCGAGATCGATGGCGCTCCTCAGGGTGAGGGGTTCGAGTTATCGGCCAGGCTCATGCGCGCCGAGGCGGATGAAAAAACCCGGCGCTTTCGCGCCGAGGCAGGCAAAAAACCCCGGCGCTTTCGCGCCGGGGTCTGTAGCGTCTCGGATCTCTAGGGAGATCAGAAAGCGCGGATCATGCGCAGACGGCCGCGGATCAGGTCGCCACTGAAGACTTGAAGGCCGGGAGGCCAGCAGCGATGAGCGTCGCGTCGGTCGCGAGACCAACCGGACGGCTGGCGACGCCGTGCATCCAGGTGACTTCCGCGCCGATTTCGAAGCCGCGGATCGGGTTCCACGCGAGACCGCCGACCAGATCGAACTCCTTGTAGTTCGTCAGGCCAGAGTTGAACGTGTTGATGCCGAGCGCCAGGGCCTGCGGCAGCGGGTTCAGACGAATTGCCGCTGTAGTTGACCTGGTAGTAGGCAGCCGCCAACCACGACTTGACCGACGGGGTCCAGTAGTGGGTGAACGCGCCGACGACCGCGAAGGCCGACGACTTGTCGCAGGTGCCGCCGTAGGTCCACACGCAGTCGCCGTCGGTCACGCCTTCCTGCCAGCCGTTGCCGGAGGAGACGCGCGCGATGCCGACGCCGTAGTTCGTGGACGAGTACACGCCGTTCACGAACGCGAGGTTCGAGCCGTTCGTGTAGCCGACCGCGCCCTTGGCGTAGGTCGCCTGCAGCCACAGATTGTCGCCGGGGGCGATCATGTCGAGGTTGAACTTGACGCCGCCCTGAACCGCGAAGCCGAGCGAGTCGGACTTGTTGAGAACGGCCATCGCACGGAATGCCGACGAGGCGCAGCGCCGCTGTACAGAGCCGACGCCGACGCGATGCAGCGCGCCGGACAGCTGGGCCGAACCCCAAGGCTGATCGACGCGCAGGTTGGCGACGACGTCAGGCATGCGGGTGCCGAGGAACTGGTTGACGGTCGGAGGAAGGACCGTACCAGCAACGCCGGCCGGGTCGAGCGAGGAAGTGACCGTGCCGCGAGCGCGGTGCGAGACTTCGTCTTCGATCGCCAGGGTGGCCGAGAAGCCGCCGCCGAACGTCGCGGTGTAAGCCAGGCCGTTGACGGTCTGGTTCGAGCCGCGCAGGCCGGAGTAGGTCGCAGCGTCCGCATAGAAGTCGAACATCGACTGGATGCGGCCCATGGTGAAGCCGGCGAACTGGATGAAGCCCTTGTTCAGGATGGTCGATTCACGAGCAGCCTGGGTGCCGAGAGCCGGCTGGCCGATGAACGCGTTCGCAAGCGCGCCCGTGTTCGCCACCGCGCCCGAACCGAAGTACGAGTCGATGCGGATGAACGAACGGACGGTGCCCCACGGCGACTGCGTGCGGGCGTCGAGCTCGACGCGGCCGAGAGCGGCCCACGCGACGGCGTCACGCGACGCGCCGGGGATCAGGCCGGGAATGCCGACGGTGGCGCCGGCGCCGCCAGCGGTCAGGACGACGTTGGCGAGGTTGAGACGAGCCGGGGTGTTCGAGACCGCGACTTCGGCCAGCACGAGGCCGCCGACGCGCAGGCAGGTTTCCGTGCCCGGGATGTAGAAGAAGCCGGCGCCGTAGGCGTCGCAAATCTTCACGTACTGCACCGGCGCAGCCTTGCGCGTGGGCAGATCAGCAGCCTGAGCGCCAGCAACGGTCGCGAGGACCGCGGCGGTACCCAGGAGAAGGCTCTTGGCGACCTTCATGTGTTACCTCCAGATAAGAATGCCCAGTCGGGCGGTTGAACTCTTCTTCTTACGAACGGAACGCTGGGCCCCGGCTCCACTTCTCTGGGGATGGGCGGGGAAGCCTCGGAAGGGCTTGCCTGCGCATCCTTGGAGCGGGGTGGAACGGGCCCTGCTCGCAGATTGTTCATACCCCTCTTTTCGCCATGGTTGAAACCAAATCAGGGCCACAAAAGCCGTATCTCTCAAAGCGTTGCATTCACGCCACAGTCTTTTTGCAGCGCAGCATCTTTTGAGAAGGCGTAGATATATCAATATATTAAATCGGAACGCGCGGCGCCCGTCCGTCAATTCCTGGTTTCGCCGTGTCCTGAGACGGCGGGGAGGCCTCGGCCACATTCCGGGCGCCGGAAACCGCCGCTCTGTGCGAAGGCCGCTGATCCTGCCCTCGGGCGCCGCGCGCAAGGCCCGGCCACAAGCCGCCCGGCTCGTCGCCGCGCCCGCCCGCCGGGGGCCTGTCGAATTATTCAAAATATACATAAATCCCGTGCGCGAATATATCGTTCTACGAACGCGCGCCCGCCCGTTGCTTCGACAACGGCGGCCCGTCGACATCGGCGCGACGACACCCACGACCTGGATACCCGTCGCGCGGTTTGCGGGCTTCGCAGACTTCGGAAATCAACAGGCGCGAAAGCCGGCGGGGCCAATGCGCGCTTGCCAATCCCGGGCGGTCAGGGCATATCACGCGGGCGCGACAGGCGGTTCGCCGTCGCCGTGGAGACGTGGCCGAGAGGCTGAAGGCGACGGTTTGCTAAATCGTTATAGGGGAAACCCTATCGTGGGTTCGAATCCCACCGTCTCCGCCATTTGGCGCCCGGTTTCCGTTCGAACCCACGATTCTCTTCATTCTCGACCCGGCGGAGCCGGGACGAGGATGCAAACTTTCGGGTTCGAATCCCACCGTCTCCGCCATTTGGCCGGTTTCCGTTCGAACCCACGATTCTCTTCATTCTCGACCCGGCAGAGCCGGGACGATGCAAATTTTCGGGTTCGAACCCCACCGTCTCCGCCATTTGGCCCTTCGCGTGCCGTCGAACCCGCGATTCTCTCGTTCGCGACCCGGCCGAAGCCGGCGACCTCTTCCGCGGTTGCAGCGGGGCTTGGAACAATGGCAATGAACTCTGATCCACGCGCGAACGGATGCGCGGCGGGCTGATGCGGTAGAAACTCTTGGCGCCAATCGCGGCACACTGGATTGCGGCCTCCACGCTGGCCTTCGCGCTCGCCGCCTCCGGCGCCGCGCTGGCGCAGACGCGCGCGACGCCCCTGCCCCCGCCGCGCCCTTCGACGCTCGGGCAGCCGCCGCAGAACACGACGCCGCCGGGGACGCCGGCGCCTGCGCCCAAGGCGGATGAACCGCTCGACCTCGATCACCCGCCCATGCTGCCGAGCGCGAGCAGAAAGCGCATGAGCGAATGCGGTCACGAATGGCAGGCGATGAAGAAAGCCGGCAAGGACGTCGGCGTCGGCTGGCGCGAGTTCGCGACCCGCTGCCTCACCCGCTAGGATTGGACGCGCGGACAAGCGCGACGAACATGCGCGCGACGAAGCGTCGGTGCGCGTCGCGCGTTTGCGTGAACGGGCGCGCTCCTCTCGATCGCTCGCCGACGACGCTTCCGGCTTCGCACGCAGGCAGGCGAGCGTCGCACATCACGAGTCGCATGTGCGCAAACGATGATCGCATGAAGAGGAAGCGCGCGTTCGTCGGATGGCGCCGCGCAAAATGAAATGTCCCCCCGACCGGACCGATCAGGAGGACATGAGTTTCAACCGCAAATGCTTCTGCGATCGAAGTGGGCGCCGCCGTTCAACCTGCGATCGGGCTTGTTCGCCCAACCGCAGAGGAAGCGCCCGTTCGACTTGCGTCAGGCCGACTCGGACGGAGCAGGCGTAGCAGCCTTTTTCACGGCCTTGCGAGCGCCTTTCTTGGCGGCCTTCTTGGCGCCCTTCTTGGCGGCCTTCTTGGCGCCCTTCTTGACGGCCTTCTTGGCGCCCTTCTTCACGGCCTTCTTCGCGGCCTTCTTGGCGACCTTCTTGGTAGCCTTCTTGGCGCCCTTCTTCACGGCCTTCTTCGCGGACTTCTTCGCCGCAGTCTTACGCGCACCCTTCTTGGCGGCCTTCTTAGCGGCCGGCTTACGCTTCGTGGTTGCTTTCGCCATCTTGTGTCCCCTTATCGAGTTCGCCGGCATGAATTTGCGAGCCGGCAAGAGGCCTGATTAGCGTAGCGTGGTTAACTACTCGTGCAAGTGGCGCAGCGCTGAGATGCAAGCAAACAGCGCGCGTCCGGCATTCAAACGACGCTCGCGAAGACAGAAGACACGTCGCAGGACGTCTCCCTGAACGCCCCGCGACGCCTGCGAAAGACGTCGGCCGAAGTACTTCTGCAAAGCGTCCGCGCGCATTCGGCGACACGCATTTCGCATCGTCTGGACAACGCCGTCGAAGCCTTACGACGTCATGCGCATCGCAATCGCGTTACTCGAATTTCCCATGATTCTCTAGGCACGCACGAAGATCGCAGAATTTGCGCGAGACTATTGCGCGCATCATCTCGAAACATTTTCGCGCAACTGCGCGTCGCTCTCCGTCGCGCGCGCGCGACGCCGCCCGGGAACGACGCGCGGCGCGCTTCCATGATCTCGCCGCGAGCGCAAGATCGCGCGTCGCGGGATGCGTCGAGACGCGCAAAAATTTTTTTGTGCGAAGATCGATTTTTGTCCTTCGTGCGTCGTCGAAACACGCCGTCGAAGGATCGAATCGCGCGAATCGGTCGAATCCCGTCGACTCAATTCGCGCGCCGATGCGAAGTTCAGAGACCGAGTTTGCTCTTCAGCAGCTCGTTCACGGCCTGCGGATTCGCCTTGCCGCCGGTCGACTTCATCACCTGCCCGACGAACCAGCCGAGCATGGTCGGCTTCGCCTTCGCCTGTTCGACCTTGTCGGGATTGGCGGCGATGATCTCGTCGACCGCCTTCTCGATCGCGCCCGTATCGGTCACCTGCTTCAGGCCGCGACGCTCGACGATCTCGCGCGGGCCCGCGGCGCGTTCCTCGCCGAACATCAGCGCGAGCACGTCCTTGGCGATCTTTCCGGAGATCGTGTTCTCGCCGATGAGATCGACCAGCTCGGCGACGTGCGCGGGCGGCACATGCGTCTGCGCGACGCTGAAGCCGGCGGCGTTGGCGAGCGCGGCGAGATCGCCCATCACCCAGTTCGCCACCGCCTTGGCGTCGCGCTTGCCGCCGCCGGCCGTCACGCAGGCCTCGTAATAGTCGGCGACGTCGCGGTCGGCGACGAGCACGCCGGCGTCGTAGGCCGGCAGGCCGTAGTCGCGCATGAAGCGCGCCTTCTTGGCGTCGGGCAGTTCCGGCAGGGCGCTCGCGAGTTCGTCGACGAAGGCCTGGTCGAATTCGAGCGGCAGCAGATCGGGATCGGGGAAGTAGCGATAGTCGTGCGCCTCTTCCTTCGAGCGCATGGCGCGCGTCTCGCCGCGGCCGGGATCGAACAGGCGCGTCTCCTGGTCGATCGAGCCGCCGTCCTCGAGAATGCCGATCTGGCGGCGCGCCTCGACCTCGACGGCCTGGCCGATGAAGCGGATCGAGTTGACGTTCTTGATCTCGCAGCGCGTGCCGAAGGGTTCGCCCGGCCGGCGCACCGACACGTTCACGTCGGCGCGCAGCGAGCCCTGCTCCATGTTGCCGTCGCAGGTGCCGAGGTAGCGCAGGATCGTGCGCAGCTTCGTCACGTAGGCGCGCGCCTCCTCCGCCGAGCGCAGGTCCGGCTTGGAGACGATCTCCATCAGCGCCACGCCGGAGCGGTTGAGATCGACGAAGCTCGAATCCGGCGACTGGTCGTGCAGCGACTTGCCGGCGTCCTGTTCGAGATGCAGCCGCTCGATGCCGACCTTGATCTGCTCGGTCGGCGAGACGTCGACGATCACCTCGCCCTCGCCGACGATCGGGTTCTTGTACTGCGAGATCTGATATCCCTGCGGCAGGTCGGGATAGAAATAGTTCTTGCGGTCGAACACCGAGCGCTTGTTGATCTGCGCCTTGAGGCCGAGGCCGGTGCGCACCGCCTGCTTCACGCATTCCTCGTTGATAACAGGCAGCATCCCCGGCATGGCGGCGTCGACAAGCGAGACATGCGAATTGGGATCGCCGCCGAATTCGGTCGAGGCGCCGGAGAACAGCTTCGACTTGGACGTCACTTGCGCGTGAATTTCCATGCCGACGACGATTTCCCAGTCGCCCGTGGCGCCCTTGATCAGCTTGGAAGGTTTGGCATGCGCGCTCATCGCGTCCTCGGCGTTCAGAAGATGTCCGGTCGATTTGGCCGGTCTTTTAGCCCCTTTTGCCGCGAAGCGACAAATTCGGGCAATCGGAGCGTCTTGACTGTGACGGCGCCATTCGGGCCTGCTCGGGCGCCGGCGACCGGCAATGTGCGCGTGCGTGAATGAGCAAGAACGGAATGACCCCGGCCGGCGAAGCCCTGCGGCAGGCGATCCTCGAAGCCCTGCTGGAGATCGACGCGCGGCTGTCCGGCGAGATGAGCGCTGCCGAAATCCATCTGGCGCGCCGCGGCGCGAAGCGCGCGCGAGCGCTGGCGCGGCTCGCGCCGGCAGGGCTCGCATCTCTCGCGCGAAACACCCGCAGGATCGTCGACCGCGCGCGCCGTGCGCTGGGCGCGGCCCGCGACGTGGAGGTGCGGGCGAAGACGCTGGACGCGCTGAAGCCGCGCCTGGGGTCCGCGCACGAGGCGCTCGCGCGGCTGGCGGACGCGCCTCCGGGCGAGGCCGGCGCCGCGGTCGAGCCTGCCCTGCGCGAAGAACTCGCCGCATTGGTCAGGGACTGGCGTCTGTGCGAAGCCGACGGCGCGCTCGACGACATCGTCGCGGCGGCAGGCGTCACCTACCGCCGGATGCGCAAGCGCGCGAAAGCGGCGCGCGACGGCGACAGCGAGGCGCTGCACCATTGGCGCGCGGCGGTCGTCGATTTCGAATACGACATGGACTTCCTGTCGCGCTTCTCGGCGGACATGAAGCGCAAGCGCCGCGACGCCGACCGCCTGCGCCAGTATCTCGGCGACATCAACGATCTCGACGAATTGTGCGGCCATGTCAGGCGCCGCGCGGACCCCGGCGACCAGGTCGCCGTCCACGATCTCGAGAAAGCCGGCGCGGCGCGACGGGCGCGGCTGCTCGCGCGCGCCTTCGCCATCGCCGACGACCTGCTCGAACTGAAGCCCGCGCAATGGATCAGGGAGACGGGGAAATCCTGCGCGCGATGAAGCGGCTCGCAAAGCCCGCGACGAGCGCGCCGGCGGCGAGCGCCAGCGTCGTCGTCATCGGCGCGCCCTGCCCGTCCGCGCGCTGAAAATTGGCGAGCGCCAGCAGGACGAACAGAAACGCTATCGCGTAGAAGACGAACCCGAGGACCGCGGCGCAGGCTGCGAGCATGGCCCTCGCGAAAGGCATTACGCCCACCAGGCCTGCGGCAGTTCGAATTTCGGCGCGGCCTTCTCGATCGCGCCGCCGAGCGAGAACAACGTCTCTTCCTCGAAGGGCCGGCCGATGAGCTGCAGGCCGAGCGGCAGCCCGTCCGACGCGAGGCCGCCGGGAACGACGAGGCCCGGCAGGCCCGCCATGTTCACGGTCACCGTGAAGACGTCGTTGAGATACATTTCCACCGGATCGGCGGAGCCCTTCTCGCCGATGGCGAAGGCGGTCGAGGGCGTGGCGGGCGTCAGGATGGCGTCGACGCCGGCATGGAACGCCGCCTCGAAATCGCGCCGGATCAGCGTGCGGATTTTCTGCGCCCTTACATAATAGGCATCGTAATAGCCGGCCGAGAGCACATACGCCCCGATCATGATGCGCCGCCGCACCTCGGCGCCGAAGCCCGCCGCGCGCGTATTCTCGTACATGCCGACGATGTCCTTGCCGGGCTTGCGCAGCCCGTAGCGAACGCCGTCGTAGCGCGCGAGATTGGAGGAGGCCTCCGCCGGCGCGACAATATAATAAGCAGGCAGCGCGTGATGCGTGTTCGGCAGCGAGATGTCGACGATCTCGGCGCCCGCCGCCTTCAGCCATTCGACGCCCTTTTGCCAGAGCGCCTCGATCTCGGCGGACATGCCGTCGAGTCGATATTCCCGGGGGATGCCGATCTTCTTTCCCTTCACCGACGCGCCGACCGCGGCTTCGTAATCGGGCGCCGGACGATCGACGGAGGTCGAAATCCTTGGGATCGAAGCCCGCCATCGAACGCAGCATGATCGCCGCGTCGCGCACGTCGCGCGCGATCGGGCCGGCCTGATCGAGCGAGGACGCGAAGGCGACGATGCCCCAGCGCGAGCAGCGGCCGTAGGTCGGCTTGATGCCGACCGTGCCGGTAAAGGCCGCGGGCTGACGGATCGAGCCGCCGGTGTCGGTCGCGGTCGCGGCCAGACACAGATGCGCGGCCACTGCAGCGGCCGAGCCGCCTGACGAACCGCCGGGCACGATCTTCGCGTCACTACCGTTGCGGCGCCACGGCGAGACGACCGGACCATAGGCGCTCGTCTCGTTCGACGAGCCCATGGCGAATTCGTCGAGGTTGAGCTTGCCGAGCATGACCGCGCCGTCGCGCCAGAGCTGGCTCGTCACGGTGGATTCGTAATGCGGCTTGAAGCCTTCGAGAATGCGGCTCGCCGCCGTCGTCTCGACGCCGTTGGTGCAATAGAGATCCTTGATGCCGAGCGGCAGGCCCTCGAGCGGCCGCGCCTCGCCCTTCGCCAGCCGCGCATCGCTGTCGGCGGCGGCGGCGAGCGCGCGATCCGGCGTCTCTTTCAGATAGGCGTTGAGCGCGCGCGCCTTCTCCACCGCGTCGATATGCGCGCGCGTGAGTTCGGTCGCGGTGAATGTTTTGGCCTTGAGGCCGTCGCGCGCGGCGGCGAGCGAAAGGCGGGTGAGATCGGTCATGACTTACTCCACGACCTTCGGCACGACGAAGAAATCGTCCTCGCGCTCCGGCGCGTTGGCGACGACGTCGGCGGCGATGAAACCGTCCGTCACCGCGTCCTGCCGCATGCGCAGATGCATCGGCATGACGGAGGTCATCGGCTCCACGCCTTCGACGTCGACGGCGCCCAGCGCCTCGACGAAGGACAGGATGGCGTTGATCTCGCCTTGCAGATGCTCGACTTCCTTGTCCTCGACCGCGACGCGCGCGAGATGCGCGATGCGGCGGACGGTGGCCTGATCGACGGACATGAGGGCTCCGGACTGGCGCCACGCTCAGCCAAGCGTCGCGCGAAATTGGTGCGCGCCCTATAGCATTCCCGGCTTTTGCAGCGCAAACGGCTGTGCGTTACCGTCCCGCCATGACCGACGCATCCGCAATTCTGGATCAGAAAATCGACCGCGCCATTCTGGATGCCGTGGGAACGCAATTTCTGAAGGTGGCGCGGATTATCGCGGACGTCAGCGAGGAATTCGGACGGATGGACGAAAAATTCCTGGAGCGAATTGCCGCCCGGATTGGCAGGCTCGTCTCCGAAAGGCAGCTCGAGGCGATCGGCGACATCGCGCGATGGCGCCACAGCGAGATTCGTCTGCCGGCCTGATTCAACCGGCCTTCAATCGCGCGCAGAAAAACGCGATCACGCGCGCTTCCGCCTGCTTCGTCGGCCCCTCCGGGTCCGCATCGTTCAGATGCACGGTCAAAACCGAATGCGGATAGGTGGTGGCTTCCGGATTGGTCGCCATGTCCTCGATCTCGATCGGCTCGAAAGCGTCGCCGAACTCGCGCCGGTAGCGGGCGAAGCGCGCATCGCCGACGTGTGGATCGCCCTTGAAGCGCAGGCCGATCATCGACAGCCCCTCATTCTTGAACCGTTCTCGCGCGCAAGAGATTTCCGCCGGCGAGGCGTCGATCGCGCGGCGGCGGGCCTTGCCCATCGTGAAGGGCAGCGAAGGTTGCGACAGAACCGGGGCGATCACGGACGGCTCCGTCATCATCGCCAGCGCGAAACCGCCCGTCAGGCACATGCCGAGCGCGCCGACGCCCGGCCCGCCGCAATCCTCGTGCGCCTTGCGCGCCAGCGCGCGCAGCCAGTCTACGATCGGGCTCGAACGATCCGTCGACCAGACCGAGAACGCGCGCCGCATGCACACCGTCTGGACCAGCGATTTCATGACGTAACCCGGGCTCACCGGCCGCTCCGGCTCGCCGAACAGGCTCGGCAGGTAGACGGTCATGCCGGCTTCCATCACGCGGTCGGCGAAGCGGATCACCAGCGGATGCAGGCCCGGGATTTCATGAATGATGACGACGGCGGGCCCCTGCCCGCGCCTGTAGACGTCATGCGTGAAGCCCGCCGCGGAGAAGGAGAACTTCTCGTAGGGCGCCAGCGTCGTTCCCATTCATCCTCCACTTTCAGCCGGAGGACGTAATCCCCAGCGCCGGCGCGATCAACAGGCCGACGGAATCGACGGCCAGATGCGCGATCATGCAGGCGACGAGATCGCGCCGCCAGAGATAGACGAGCGTAAAGAAGCCGCCGCCGACGATCGGCGTGGCGATGGCGCCGAGCCCCCAGAACGGCACATGCGCCGCCACGAACGCCGCAAGCGCGATCAGCGCGGCGAGCCAGCGCTTTCCCGTCAGCGCCGTCAGGCGCTCGATGGCGAAGCCGCGATAGATCGCTTCTTCCGCGACGCCGGCGGTGACCAGCATGAACAGACGCAGCCACAGCGGCCATTGCAGGATCTGATCCACCGGCGCCTTGGCTTCGAACAGTCCGTTTTTCCACAGAACGAAGGCGATGGCGTAGAGGCCGATGTAGACCGACGCGCCGACGGCGAGCCCGAACAGGATCGAACGCAGGCGCGGGCGCACGAGCCCGACCGCCGCGAGCGGCAGCCTGTCGCCATAGACGTGGCAGGCGAGCGCGAGGCCGAGCACCAGCCATATGGTGGATTGCGCGACCAGGACCGTCGCATGGCCCGACCCCGCCAGCAGATAGAGGCGCTGCATCGGCGCGGTGGTCATGAGCAGCGGGCCGAACAGCGCGCACGCGAGGCCCGCGATCGTCCAGGGGCTCGGGCCGCGTCGCGTTTGTGCAGGGTCTTGCGTCATGGCGCCAAAGATAGGCGATCTGTTGCGCAGCGAGCGTTAATCGTCGCGACGAATTTGACTGCCGCGCCGACCTGCGCGACAGGCAGGCCATGACGAACGAGCCCGACGATGCCGCGAGCCCCGATGCCGCGAGCCCCAAGCCCCCGAAAGCGGAGCCCAATGTCCTCGATCTCGCCGCCCTGCCGCAGCGGTTCAGGCGTTTCGACCGGCTGATGGGCCTCGACCTCGGCACGAAGACCATCGGCCTCGCCCTGTCGGACGTCGAGCGCAGCCTCGCCTCGCCGCTCGAGACGATCGCGCGCCGCAAGTTCACCCTCGACGCCGAGGCCATGCTGAAGCTCGCCGCCAAATACGAGGTCGCCGCCTTCGTCATCGGCCTGCCGCTCAACATGGACGGAACCGAAGGCCCCCGTTCGCAGGCGACGCGCGCCTTCGTGCGCGCCATGGCGGCGAAGACGCAGATCCCCTTCGTCTATTGGGACGAGCGCATGTCGACCGCCGCCGTCACGCGCGAACTGATCGCGCAGGACGTGTCCCGCGCCAAACGCGCCGAAGTGGTCGACCGCATGGCCGCGGCCTACATACTTCAGGGCGCGCTCGACCGGTTGCGCGCAATTCAGTCGGCAGATTGACGCAGCCATTTACTTATAGGTTGCATCGAATACATAAACAACCCATAGTTGCGATATTGGGTTGGGGACAATAATGAGTCGGCGGAAGATCGAGGTCGCAGCGCCGCGCGTCGGCGAGCTTGCGACGGCGCGCGAAGGCGAGCGCGCGGACATGCTGCGCTACATCTCGGAAATGACCGGGGAACTCGCTGCAATCGCCGGCGCGGCCCGCATGCCCATGCTCACGTATTTTCTGAACATGGCGCGCGTTGAGGCGGAGATGCAGCTCAACGACGCTCATGCCTCGCCGATGGCGCGCTCGGGCGTGCGCTGAGGCGTCTATCCTTCAGGCGCCAAAGAAACGCGATTGCCGCCGTGGCGCGCGAGGCGGCCTTCGATTTCCAGTTCCAGCAGCGCGGTATGCACGGCCTGCGGCGGCAGTTGCGCCGCGCGCGCCAGATCGTCGACGCCGACAGGCGAAGGCCCGAGCAAAGCGCTCACCCGTTCGAGCGCGGCGTCCGCGCCGGACGCGGGCGCTTTCGTGTGCTCGAAGCTCTCGCGCGGCTCGCTCATTTCGTGATCGGGCAGCGTATGCGGCGTGTCGCGCGCGCCGGCGTCGAACAGGTCGCTCTCGTCCCACAGCGGTTCGGTGCGCGCCGCCGCCGCATCTTCGCCGAAGAGATCGCCGCGCGGCGCGCCGCCCTCGATCATCGGCGCGATCGTTTCCAGAATGTCCTCGGCGCGCGTGCACAGCGTCGCGCCGGAGCGCAGCAGGTCGTTCGCGCCCTCCGCGCGCGGGTCGAGCGGCGAACCGGGCACGGCGAAAACCTCGCGCCCCTGCTCGCCGGCGAAACGCGCGGTGATGAGCGAGCCGGAGCGGCGCGCCGCCTCCACCACGACGGTGGCGAGCGCGAGCCCCGACACCAGCCGGTTGCGCCTCGGAAAATCGCGCCCGCGCGGCTCCCATTCGTGCGGCATTTCGGAAATCACGGCGCCGCTCTCGCACATCGTCTGTGCAAGTTCGGCGTGTTCGGCCGGATAGAGCCGCGCCTGCCCGCCCGCGAGCGCGGCGACCGTGCCGCTCGCAAGGCTCGCGCGATGCGCGGCCGCGTCGATGCCGCGCGCGAGGCCGGAGACGACGACGATTCCCTCTTTCGCCAGCGCGCGCGCAAGCCGCTCGGCCATGGCGAGCCCGGCGGCGGACGCATTGCGCGAGCCGACGATGGCGACCGCCGGCCGCGCGAGAACCTCGGCGCGCCCGCGCACGGCGATCAGCGGCGGCGGCGAATCGATGGCGCGCAGCGTGGCCGGATAGTCGGCCTCGCCCAGCGCCACGTAACGCACGCCCGCCTTGGCGGCGGCGAGGATTTCACGTTCGGCCTCGTCGCGCGCAAAGATGCGGATGGCGCGCTCGCCCTTGGCGTTGCGCAGGAGATCGGGCAAGGCGGCGAGCGCCGCGCCGGCGCCGCCGAACTTGTTGACGAGCGCGCGAAAGGTGCGCGGACCGACATTGTCGCAGCGGATCAACTGCAGCCAGTCGAGCCTCTGCGCGTCGGTCAGCCGCACGCTCATCCCTTCTGCCCGATCTTGCTCTCCACGCCCATGCGCAAGCGGCGGATGTTGTCGCTGTGCTTCCAGAACAGGATGAGGATCAGCAAGACGACGAGATTGCCGAGCGCCGGTCGCCCGAGCGCGAACATCGAAAGACCCGCCGCCAGCGATCCGACCAGCGCCGCCAGCGACGAGTAGCGCGTGGCGAAGGCGACGCCGAGCCACACGATTGCGAAGACCAGCGCGGCGCGCCACTCGAGCGCGACCAGCACGCCGAGGAATGTCGCGACGCCCTTGCCGCCCTTGAATTTCAGCCAGACCGGATAGATGTGGCCGATGAAGGCGCCGAGCCCCGCGACGCCCGCCGCCGCCGGGCCGAAGCGCGCCGCGATCAGCACGGCGACCGTGCCCTTGAGCGCATCGAGCAGCACCGTCGCCGCCGCCAGATCCTTGCGGCCGGTGCGCAGCACGTTCGTCGCGCCGATATTGCCCGAGCCGATCGAGCGCAGATCGGTCGTGCTGAAGAGTTTCGTGAGCACGAGGCCGAACGGAATCGAGCCGCAGAGATAGCCGAACACAAACGCGATGATCAGCGTGGCGCCGGCGATCTCGGTGAGAAAAGTGAGGTTCATGGACGCCCGACGTGTGATTGCGCGCAGAGCCTATTCGTAGGCGACGGCGCCGGCAACCAGCGTCATTTTCACGCGGCCCTGCATCCGCGCCTCGTCGAACGGCGTGTTGCGGCATTTGGAATGCAGCTTTTCCGGATCGACGACGAAAGGCTCGTCCGGATCGAAGCGGATGAGGTCGGCGGGCGCGCCGGCCGCGAGCCGGCCCTGCGGCAGCTTGAGGATTTCGGCCGGCCGCGTCGACAGCGCGCGCAGCAGTTGCGGCAGGTCGAGGTCGCCGGCGTGCACGAGGCGCAGGCCGGCCGCGAGCATCGTCTCCAGCCCGATCGCGCCGAATTCCGCTTCGGCGAACGGCAGGCGCTTGGTCTCGACGTCCTGCGGATCGTGGTCGGAGACGATGATGTCGATCAGCCCGCTCGCCACCGCCGCCACCAGCGCGCGCCGCGTTTCCTCGCGGCGCAGCGGCGGGCGCAGCTTGAGGAAGGTGCGATAGTCGCCGATGTCGTTTTCGTTGAGCGTGAGGTGATTGATCGAGACGCCGCAGGTCACCGGCAGCCCCGCCCCTTTCGCGCGTGAAATAATGTCGAGCGATTGCTCGCAGGTGACGCTCGCCGCGTGATAGCGGCCCCGCGCGAGGGCCACGAGGCGCATGTCGCGTTCGAGCACGATCGACTCGGCTTCCGCCGGCACGCCGGAAAGACCGAGCCGCGAGGCGAGTTCGCCCTCGTTCATCACGCCCTCGGCGAGATCGCGCTCTTCCGCGTAATGCACGATCAGCGCGTCGAAGTCGCGCGCATAGGACAGCGCGCGTCGCATCGTGCGCGCGTTGCGCAGCGAATGGCCGGCGTCGCCGAAGGCGACCGCGCCGGCTTCCAGCAGCAGGCCGAATTCGGCGATCTCCTTGCCCTCGCGCCCTCTCGTGAGAGCCGCCATCGGCAGCACGCGCACGCTGCCCGTGTCGCGCGCGCGACGCTTGAGAAAGTCCACGACGGCGGGGTCGTCGACCGGCGGATGCGTGTCGGGGCGCGCGACGATGGTCGTCACGCCGCCGATCGCCGCCGCCGTCGTGGCGGTCGCGATCGTCTCGCGATGCTCCGCGCCGGGCTCGCCGACGAAAGCCTGCATGTCGACGAGGCCGGGCGCGACCACGTCGCCCGCGCAATCCACGACGCGCGCATCGGATGGAACGGATTGCGCCGTCACGTCGCTTCCCAACGCCACAATGTAGCCGTCCCGCGTAAAGACGCCGCCGCGCGTCTCGGTTCCGCGCGCGGGATCGATCAGGCGGGCGTTGACGAGCGCGATGGGTCGGGAGGCCTGGAACGGCATGGGCTTTTCCGTCAGCTCGGTTTCACGCTCGGCTCAGCGCAACCGGCGCGCCAGCGCGCCGAGGCCGTAGCCGACGAGACAAATGAAGACATAGACAATGAGTTCGAAGACGCCGTTCGACATGGCGTTGACCACCTTGCCGCCGGTCGAGACGCCCTCGAACATCACATGCGCCGCGATCGCGCCCGCCACGGCCGGCGCCAGCAGCCAGTGAACCCCGGCGCCTTTCCAGCCCAAGAGCGCGGCGACGATCAGCGCCACAAGCCCGACGCCGCTCGCGATCTGCACGCTCACAGCGGAGAAGAAGAAGCCGATCATGCGCGCGATGCGGACCATTGGGCGTTCCTGTGTCGCGCGCGCTCATCCGTTCGGCAGATGCTGCGCGAGCGCTTCGAGCACGGCCATGCGCACGGCCACGCCCATTTCCACCTGCTCGCGGATCAGCGACTGCGGCCCGTCGGCGATGCTGGAGTCGATCTCGACGCCGCGGTTCATCGGGCCGGGATGCATGACCAGCGCATCGTGCTTGGCGAGCTTCAGCTTGTCGGCGTCGAGCCCGTAGAAGCGGAAATATTCGCGCACCGAGGGCACGAAGGCCCCGTTCATGCGCTCGCGCTGCAGGCGCAGCATCATCACGATGTCGGCGTCCTTCAGGCCGGCGCGCATGTCGCGATAGACCTCGACGCCCATGCGGTCGATGCCGGCGGGCAGCAGCGTCGAGGGCGCGATCACGCGCACGCGCGCGCCCAGCGCCGTCAGCAGGATGATGTTGGAGCGCGCGACGCGCGAATGGAGAATGTCGCCGCAGATGGCGACCGTCAGTTCGTCGATCCGCCCCTTGTTGCGGCGGATGGTCAGCGCGTCGAGCAGCGCCTGCGTGGGGTGTTCGTGCGCGCCGTCGCCGGCGTTGACGACGGAGCAGTCGACTTTTCGCGCGAGAAGATGGACGGCGCCGGCCTGCGCATGACGCACGACGATGATGTCGGGCCGCATGGCGTTGAGCGTGATCGCCGTGTCGATCAGCGTCTCGCCCTTCTTCACGCTGGAATTGGCGACCGACATGTTCATGACGTCGGCGCCGAGCCTTTTGCCGGCGAGTTCGAACGAGGATTGCGTGCGGGTCGAGGCTTCGAAGAACAGGTTGATCTGCGTGCGGCCGCGCAGCGTCGCGCGCTTCTTCTCGACCTGGCGGGAAACATCGACCGCCTCGTCGGCGAGGTCGAGCAGGACCTCTATGTCGGGCCGCGAAAGCCCTTCGATTCCGAGCAGGTGACGGTGCGGAAAGGTCGGCCGGGGCGCAGCTTGCGACATCGGCTGGGTCTATGCGGGAAAGGCGCGCCCTTCGCAAGGGGCGCCGCGGCCCCCGCGGCCAAATTCCACAGCGACGATCACCAGCCGCGCTTGCCGGAGCCGGGCGCGCGCACCGCCATCCGCAGCCGCCGCTCCTCGGCGGCGCGGTCGAGTTCCGCCTTGCGCGCCGGACGGTCGACGGGCTCGCTCATCGAGCCCTTGAGCAGGCGGGCGAGCAGCAGCGCGATCAGGGCGGCGAGGCCCGCCATCAGCAACATGGACGGCACTTCCCGGGCGCCCGGATAGGGCCGGACGACCGTGTAGACGACGAGCGTGCCCACGATCACCGGCAGCGACAGCAGCCATCCGCCGCGGAAGCCCAGGCCCCGGTCCTTGAACAGGATGATGCCGAGGCCGGACACGCCGAACGCCATGACCAGCATGATCGACACGAGCCCGAACAACGAGCCGTCGTCGAGCCGCGAGACGCCGGTCGTCCAGATGCGCCACGAGAAGAGCTGGCGCTCCAGCATGATCGAATAGGCGTTGGCGATGGCCCGTGTTTCGGCTTCGGCGGCGAGCGCAGCCGTCGGGAGGACCATCAGGCCGGGCAGAAAGGACGCTATGCGGGCAAACATCTCCAGTCCCTGTCTTCACGGGAATGCCCCAGTATTCCAAAGGGAGTTTGACAAGCCGTAAAGCCGCGGCGGCCCCGGTTTGCCGCCTGCGATTTGACAGTCCAGACCCTCTCGACCATGTTCCCGCGCCTGCCGGGAGGCCCCCGGCCCCGGGATTTCGCCCCGCCCCGAGGCGGGAAGGGACAGCAATTTCATGAACGTCGTCATCGTCGAATCGCCTGCCAAGGCCAAGACGATCAACAAGTATCTGGGCCGCGGCTACGAGGTCCTGGCCTCCTTCGGCCACGTGCGCGACCTGCCCGCCAAGGACGGCTCGGTCGAGCCGGACGCCGATTTCGCCATGAAATGGGAGGTCGACGGCAAGGCGGCCAAGCGCCTGTCCGACATCGCCAGCGCCGTGAAGGGCGCCGACAAGGTCATTCTGGCGACCGACCCGGACCGCGAGGGCGAGGCCATTTCCTGGCACGTGCTGGAGGTCCTGCGGAACAAGAAGGTCCTGAAAGACAAGAAGATCGAGCGCGTCGTCTTCAACGCCATCACCAAGGACGCGATCCTCGACGCGATGAAGCATCCGCGCGAGGTCGACGCGGCGCTGGTCGAGGCCTATCTCGCGCGCCGCGCGCTCGATTATCTCGTCGGCTTCAACCTCTCGCCCGTGCTCTGGCGCAAGCTGCCGGGCGCCCGCTCGGCCGGCCGCGTGCAGTCGGTCGCGCTGCGCCTCGTCTGCGACCGCGAGCTCGAGATCGAGAAATTCGTCGCCCGCGAATACTGGTCGCTGGTCGCCCACCTCAAGACCAAGGCCGGCGCGCCGTTCATCGCCCGCCTCGTCGGCGCCGACGGCCGCAAGATCAACCGGCTCGACATCGGCGCCGGCGCGGAGGCGGAAGCCTTCAAGAAGGCGCTGGAAACGGCGACCTTCACGGTGAAATCGGTCGAGGCGAAGCCCGCGCGGCGCAACCCGTCCGCCCCCTTCACCACCTCGACCCTGCAGCAGGAGGCCTCCCGCAAGCTCGGGCTGGCGCCGGCCCGCACCATGCAGATCGCCCAGCGCCTCTACGAGGGCGTCGACATCGACGGCGAGACGGTCGGACTCATTACTTATATGCGCACCGACGGCGTCGACATGGCGCCGGAAGCGGTGGCCGCCGCCCGCAAGGTGATCGGCGAGGAATATGGCGCGGATTACGTGCCCGGGCGCGCCGCGCAAATATCAGGTGAAGGCCAAGAACGCGCAGGAAGCGCACGAGGCGATCCGGCCGACCGACATGGCGCGACTGCCGCGCCGCGTCGCGAAGATGCTCGATCCCGAGCAGGCGCGGCTCTACGAACTCATCTGGATCCGCACCATCGCCAGCCAGATGGAATCGGCCGAACTCGAGCGCACGACGGTCGAGATCGAGGCCAAGGCGGGTTCGAGAACCATCGACCTGCGCGCCACCGGCCAGGTCGTGCGTTTCGACGGCTTCCTGAAGCTCTATCAGGAAGGCAAGGACGACGATTCCGACGACGAGGAGGGAAACCGCCTGCCCCCGATGGCGGCCGGCGAGCCCTGCTCGCGTGAAAAGATCGAGGCGACGCAGCATTTCACCGAGCCGCCGCCGCGCTTCACCGAGGCGACGCTGGTCAAGCGCATGGAGGAGCTCGGCATCGGCCGTCCCTCCACCTATGCCTCCACGCTCGCCGTGCTGCGCGACCGCGACTACGTGAAGATCGACAAGAAGCGCCTCGTGCCGGAGGACAAGGGCCGGCTCGTCGTCGCCTTTCTCGAAAGCTTCTTCCAGCGCTACGTCGAATACGATTTCACCGCCGGCCTGGAAGAACAGCTCGACCGCGTGTCCAATTCCGAAGTCGACTGGAAGCAGGTGCTGCGCGACTTCTGGCAGGAGTTTTCCGCCGCCATCGACGCCACCAAGGACCTGCGCACCACGCAGGTGCTCGACGCGCTCAACGACCTGCTCGGCCCCCACATTTTCCCGGGCAAGGGCGACGGCTCGGACCCGCGCGGCTGCCCGTCCTGCGGCAATGGCCAGCTATCGCTGAAGATCGGCAAGTTCGGCGCCTTCATCGGCTGCTCGAACTATCCCGAGTGCCGTTTCACCCGCACGCTCTCGCCGCTGACGGCGGAAGCGATCGCGGCCGGCGAGCGCCCGGGCGTGAAGGTTCTCGGCAACGACCCGGAAACCGGCGCCGAGGTCACGATCCGCGACGGCCGCTTCGGCGCCTACATCCAGATCGGCGAACAGGGCGACGAAGACGCCGAGAAGCCGAAGCGCTCCTCGCTGCCGCGCGGCCTCAAGCCCGAGGACGTGACGCTCGAAAAGGCGCTGGCGCTGCTGTCGCTGCCGCGCGAGGTCGCGCGCCATCCGACATCGGGCGAGCCCATTCTCGCCGGCATCGGCCGCTACGGCCCCTACGTGCAGCACGCGAAGACCTACGCCAATCTCGGCCGCGACGACGACGTGCTGGAGATCGGCGCCAATCGCGCCATCGACCTCATCGTGCAGAAGGAACAGGGCGGCGGCCGCTTCGGCGGCGGCGGAACCGCGCGCGAACTCGGCGCGCATCCGGAAGGCGGCGCTGTCACGGTCAAGTCCGGCCGCTTCGGCCCCTACGTCAACTGGGGCAAGGTCAACGCCACCGTTCCGCGCGGCACGGATATCGAGGCGCTGACGCTCGAGGCCGCGCTCGCCATGATCAAGGCGAAGCAGGACGGCGGCGGCGGAGACGGCGGCGGCCGCAACGTCGGCGACCATCCCGACGGCGGCGCGCTGGTGGTGAAGGACGGGCGCTACGGTCCCTATGTCGCCTGGGGCAAGGTCTTCGCCACCATTCCGAAGAGCCAGTCGCCCGACAGCGTGACGCTTCAGGACGCCATCGACCTCGTCAACGCGCGCGCGGCGGCGACCGGCAAGAAGGGTCCTGTGAAAAAGGCCGCCGCGAAGAAGAAGCCGGCGGCGAAGAAGGCCGCCGCAAAGCCGAAGAAGATCGAGGAATCGGACGAGACGCCGTTCGAGGGCGGCAAGCCCGCCAAGAAGGCTGTCGCCAAGAAGGGCGCGGCGAAAAAGGTTGCCAAGAAAGCCGCGAAGAAGTGAGGCTTGCCCCACCTGTCATCCCCGCGAAGGCGGGGATCCAGGGCAAGACCACGGCCGCCTGGACGCTGGATCCCCGCTTTCGCGGGGATGACAAGAGCGGGATGATGACCCTCGCCATCTCCCCTCTCCGCCTCGATGAAACCGAATCCGCCGTCGCCCTATGGGAAGCCTGCGGCCTCACCCGCCCGTGGAACGACCCGCGCGCCGACATAGCGCTGGCGCTGGGCAAGGAGAACTCGACAATTCTCGCCGGCCGCATCGGCGGAAAACTCGTCGCCACCGCCATGACCGGTTCGGATGGCCATCGCGGCTGGGTCTATTACCTCGGCGTCGCGCCGGAATTCAGGGGCGCGGGCCACGGCGGCGCGATGATGCAGGCAGCCGCCGACTGGCTGAAAGCGCGCGGCGTCCCCAAATTGCATGTGATGATCCGGACGGAAAATGTCGCGGTGGCCGCTTTCTATGCGAAGCTCGGTTACGAAAAGAGCGACACGATCGTCATGGCGAAGCGACTGTAAGGCCCGCAACTGTCCAAGAACCCAACAAAGCCAGCGCTCCCTTCGCGCGAAAACATTCTCGCTTTCATCGCGCGCGAACGCGCGGCCGGGAATGCGACGAAGATCGGCAAGCGCGAGATCGCGCGCGAATTCGGCATTCGCGGTTCCGACAAGATCGAGCTGAAGCGCATCCTGCGCGACATGCAGGACGAGGGCGCGGTCGAGAAGCGCGGCAAGATTCTGGTCAAGCCCGGCGTGCTGCCGCCGGTCGTGCTCTGCGACGTCACCGGCCGCGATCTCGACGGCGAATTGATCGCGCGGCCCGTCGAATGGGATTCGGGCCAGCTCGGCCCGACGCCGCGCATTCTCCTGCATGTCCCGCGCCGCGCGAAGCCGGGCTTTCCCATGCCCGGCGTCGGCGACCGCGCGCTCGTGCGCACCGAGCGCGAGCGCGATCCCGAGCCCGGCGCGCCGGAATATTCCGGCCGCGTCATCAAGCTGCTGTCGAAGCAGAAGGCGCGCGTGCTCGGCATCTTCCGCGTCAATGCGAAAGGCGGCGGCGGACGCATCGAACCCATCGACAAGAAGCAGTTGGGGCGCGAACTCGCGGTGAGCGAGAGCGATCGCGAAGATGCGCGCGACGGCGATCTCGTCGCCGTCGACATTCTGCGCACGCGCCTCGCGGGTTTGCCGACCGCCCGTGTGCGAGAAGTGATCGGCGCCATCGGCAGCGAGAAGGCCGTCAGCCAGATCGCCATCGCCACGCATGGCATACCCGACGTGTTTCGCGCCGAGACGCTGGCGGAAGCCGACAAGGCGCAGGAGGCGCGCATGGAGGCCGAAGGCTTCCGGCGCGAGGATTGGCGCTCGGTTCCGCTCGTCACCATCGACCCGCCCGACGCCAAGGATCACGACGACGCGGTGTTCGCGGAAGTCGATGAAAACAAGGAGAACGAAGGCGGCTTCGTCGTCACTGTCGCCATTGCCGACGTCTCCTTCTATGTGCGCCCGCATTCCGCGCTCGACCGCGAGGCTGTCGCGCGAGGCAATTCCGTCTACTTTCCCGACCGCGTCGTGCCGATGCTGCCCGAGCGCATCTCCAACGATCTCTGCTCGCTGCGCCCGGACGAGGATCGCCCCGCGCTCGCCGTGCGCATGACGCTCGACAAGCAGGGCCGCAAGATCGCGCACACGTTCCATCGCGTGATGATGCGTTCGGCTGCAAAGCTCTCGTACCAACAGGCGCAGCAGGCTTTCGACGGCAGGCCCGACGCGACCTGCGCGCCGCTGATGAAATCGGCGCTCGAACCGCTGCTCGCGGCGTATCGTTGCGCCACCATTGCGCGTGAAAAACGCGGGCCGCTCGATCTCGATCTGCCCGAGCGCAAGATCAGGCTGAAGGAGGACGGCACGGTCGATCGCGTCGAGATCCCGCCGCGCCTCGAAGCGCATCGGCTCATTGAAGAATTCATGATCCTCGCCAATGTCGCCGCCGCCGAGACGCTGGAGGAAAAGCGCCAGCATCTCATCTATCGCGCGCATGACGAGCCGACGGTCGAGAAGCTCAACGCGCTCTCGGAGTTTCTGGCCACCATCGGCGTGCGTCTCGCCAAGGGCCAGACGATGCGCGCGAAACAGTTCAACGAGATTCTCAGCAAAGTGCGCGAGACCGAGCACGAGCATGTCGTCAACGAAGTCGTGCTGCGCTCACAGGCGCAGGCCGAATATACGGCGCAGAACTACGGGCACTTCGGCCTCAACCTGCGCCGCTACGCGCATTTCACCTCGCCCATCCGCCGCTATGCCGACCTGATCGTGCATCGCGCGCTGGTGCGCGCGCTGCATCTCGGCCCCGGCGGACTGCCCGATACCGCCCTCGATGAACTGGCCGAGATCGCCGCGCGAATTTCCGCCGCCGAGCGCCGCGCCATGACGGCCGAGCGCGAAACCGTCGACCGTCTCATCGCGGGCTTTCTTGCGGGACAGGTCGGCGCGAATTTCGCCGGCAAGATTTCCGGAGTCACGCGCTCCGGCCTGTTCGTCAAGCTGAGCGAGACCGGCGCGGACGGTTTCGTACCGGCCTCGACCATCGGAGACGAATATTTCCGTCACGACGAGGCGCATGCCGCGCTGATCGGTTCGCGCTCGGGAACGGCGTACCGTCTCGGCGATTCCGTCGACGTGCGCCTGCTCGAAGTCGCGCCCATGGCCGGCGCGCTGCGCTTCGAGATTCTGAGCGAAGGCCGGGCCATGCGCGGCGCGGGCCTGCGCGGCCGCAAGATGAAGACAAGCGATAAAAAGGGCCGCCGCGACAACAAGTCGTCTTCCCGCAAAGCGACCAAGGGTTACAAGGGGCGCGGAAAGTGACCGAGAGGAACGACATGAGCGCGCTCGCCCCGACGAATGTTGCACGGGCCAAGCCCGCCGACCGCGACGCCTGGCAGGCGGCGCGGCGCGGTTTCGCCTGCCGCTGCCCGGCCTGCGGCGAAGGCAGGCTCTACAAGTCCTACCTGAAGGTCGCCGACCGCTGCGACGTCTGCGGGACGGAGCTGCATCACCACCGCGCCGACGACGCCCCGCCCTATTTCACCATTTTCATCGTCGGCCATTTCGTCATCGCCGCGATTCTGGCCTTCGACGAATACTGGCCGGACGCGCCCTACTGGCTGCATGCGCTGCTCTGGTCGGCCTTCATCATCGTCTCCTCGCTCTGGCTGCTGCCGCTCGTGAAGGGCGCGCTCGTCGGCTACCAATGGGCGCTGCGGATGCACGGTTTCGGCGGCGTCTCCGACGAGGAGGCCATGGCCAGGCTCACGGCGGCCAAGCCTGCGATTGGCGCGGCCGACCGTTCCGCGTAAGATTGTCCGACAAGATCGACAGATGGCGGACGAACGATGACGGGAAATGCGGCGCAGCCGAGCAAAGAGCATTCGCACGCGAAATTCATGACCGAGCACGATCGCGAGCGGAAGTGGCCAAACGTCCGCCCGAAGCTCGCGGCCACGCTCATCCTGCTCGACCGCTCCGGCCCCGTGCCGAAGGTGCTGATGGGCAAGCGCCACGCCGGCCACAAGTTCATGGCCGGCAAGTTCGTCTTCCCCGGCGGCCGCATCGAGCCGGCCGACCGCAAGATGCAGGCGCTCGCGCCCCTGCCCGCGCCCGTCGAGGAAAAACTGGCGAAGCGGCGCACAAAACCGTCGAAGTCGCGCGGCCGCGCGCTCGCGCTCGCCGCCATCCGCGAGACATTCGAGGAGACGGGCCTCGTGCTCGGCCGACCCGGCAAGGTGGACAAGGTTCCCGACGGCGACTGGACCGATTTCATGGCGCATGGCGTCGCGCCGGATCTGTCGGAGGTGCGCTTCATCGCGCGCGCCATCACGCCGCCCAAGCGTCCCAAGCGCTTCGACACGACCTTCCTGTGCATCGACGCCAAATGGATCGCGCATCGCGTCGAAGGCGTGGTGACGGCGGATACGGAGCTCGTCGAACTCGTCTGGGTGCCGCTGAAGGAAGCGCAGGAGCTCGACCTGCCGCACATCACGCGCGTCGTGCTGAAAGAGCTCGAACAGCGCATCGCCGGCGGCATGACGCACGACGTCCCGACGCCGTTCTACTACGAGAAGAAGCGCGTGTGGTTCCGCGAGGAATTGTAGCAAGCGACTGGCCCGTCGTTGCGAGGAGCGCAGGCGAAATCGGCTTGCCGATTTCTGCCGCAGCGACGCGGCAATCCATCCCCGCATCTGCGGCAAGTTCCGGTGGACTGGATTGCTTCGTCGTTTCACTCCTCGCAATGACGGCTGAAACGCTTTACGCCTCCCCCCATGCCCCGCCTCTTTCCCCTCATCGCGGCCATAGCGGCCATCTCCATCGTCGGCGTCGGCCTGTCGATGACGATCCCGCTCATCGCCGTGCGCATGGAGGCGGCGGGCTACAGCGCCAGCGCCAACGGCTGGGGCGTCGCCATGTCGGGGCTCGCGACCATCCTCGTCTCGCCGCTCATTCCGACGCTCGTGCGCGTGCTCGGCGTGCGCCGGCTGATGATCGTCGCGCTCGCGCTTGCGCTCATGAGCCTGTCCGGCCTCGCCTTCGTGCCGGATGTCTTCTGGTGGTTTCCGATGCGCTTCCTGCTCGGCGCGGCGCTGACGCTGTTCTTCGTCGTCAGCGAATACGCCATCAACGCGCTCGCGCCGGCGGACAGGCGCGGCCTGTGGATCGGAATCTACTCGACCTCGCTCTATCTCGGCTTTGCGCTGGGGCCGACAATCATCGGCTTCGTCGGCACGGAAGGACGCATCGGCTTTTACGCGGCGATGGCGCTCTTCGTTCTCGGCGGCGCCCCGATCATCGCCGCGGGCGCGCATATCCCGACTTTCAGCGAGCGCGCCGAGCGACCCGCCTGGGCGATGATCGCGCGCGCGCCGCTCGTCATGCTGGCCTCGCTCCTGTTCGGCGCGCTGGAGACAGGCGCGATGGGCCTCCTGCCGGTTCACGCGCTGCGCAACGGCTACGACGCGGCGACCGGCGCGCTGTTCGTCTCCTTCGTCGCCTTCGGCAACGTCGCCTTTCAACTGCCGCTCGGGCTTCTCTCGGACCGCATCGACCGGTTGAAGCTCATCGTCGCCATCGCGATCTTCGGTCTGGCCGGCGCGCTTGCGGCGACGCTGCTCTCGCCGCACTACGTCGCCTTTTCCGCGCTGCTGTTCGTGTGGGGCGGCGTCGTCGGCGGCCTCTACATGGTCGGCCTCGCCATGCTCGGCGCGCGCTATACGGGCGCCGATCTCGCGTCGGCCAATTCGGCCTATGTCATGCTTTATGCGACGGGCATGATGATCGGCCCGCCGATCCTCGGGCTCACGCTCGACGCCTCGCCCTCGCACGGCCTTTTCGGCGGCGTGGCGCTGCTGTTCGCGCTCTATCTCGCCGTCGTCGCCGCGCGCCGAAAAACGATCTGACCGTCAGCCCTTCAGCGCCGCGTCGATTTCCGCCGCGTCAGGCAGGCTGCCCTGGCTGCCGCGCTTCGTGCAGGCGAGCGCGGCGGCGACGCTGGCGCGCGTCATCGCGCTCTCCAGATCGAGCCCCCGATCCAGCCCGGAGGCGAGAACGCCGACGAAGCAATCGCCCGCCGCCGTCGTGTCGATGGCCTTCACGGCATGCGCGGCGACGCGATGCGTCGCGCCGCCGACGCAGGCTTCGCTGCCCTCGGCCCCAAGCGTGCGCAGCACGCCGACGCCGAGCGCGTCCGCGATCGACGCCGCATCCGCCGGGCGTCCGACCCGATCGGCAAGAAACGCGGCCTCCTGCTCGTTGACGACGATCAGAAACGTCTTCTTCAGCGCTTCCAGCGGCAGGTCGGCGGCCGGCGCGAGATTGAGGATGACGCGCGCGCCTGCCGCGGACGCGCGCGAAATGAGCCGCACGGTTTCGGCCGCGTCGCATTCCATCTGCAGCAGGACGATTGTCGCCGCATCGAGGAATTCGTCGGGAACCTTGTCCTGCCGCGCCTTGAGATTGGCGCCCGGCGCCACCGCGATGGCGTTGCGGCCGGATGCGTCCGTGACGATGGAGGCGACCCCGGTCGCGCCCGCGACCGCGTCCACGCCCCAGACGTCGACGCCGGCCAATTCGAGGCCGGCCTGCGCCGGATTGGCGAAGGGATCCTGGCCCACCGCGCCATAGAGCGCGACTTCCGCCCCGTCCCGGGCCGCCGCCACCGCCTGATTGGCCCCCTTGCCGCCCGGCTCCGTGCGCATGGCGCGCGCCAGGCGGGTCTCGCCGGGCGCCGGCAGCGCCTCCATGTCGAAGATCAGGTCGAGGTTGATCGAGCCGAAGACCAAAATCATGCGCCAGCTTCGCCGTAAGCCGCCGCATTGACAATCGGCGCTCCATGGGTATTTTCCGCGCCTAGAGCTTCCGGGCCGGGACGACGCTGTTCCCCGGCTCGTTTTCGTTGGCGCGGGCTCCGCGTCGCCCGAACTATCGGAACAAGATCATGGCCAAGGCCGCCACCATCAAGATCAAGCTGCTGTCGTCCGCCGACACCGGCCATTTCTACGTCACCAAGAAGAACGCGCGCACCAAGACCGACAAGCTGTCGTTCAAGAAGTACGACCCGGTCGCGCGCAAGCACGTCGAGTACAAGGAAACCAAGATCAAGTGAGGCAATCCGCCGCTTGATTGATCAAAGGGCGCGCGAGCGCCCTTTTTGTTTGGTCGCCGCATAACGAAAGGCCCGCGAAATGCCCTTCCGCATCGTCCCCGCCCGCACCGCCGCCGAATTTCAGGACGCCGTCCGCCTGTTCGGCGCCTATGCCGGCACGCTCGGCGTCGACCTGTCCTTCCAGAATTTCGAGGACGAGCTGGAGAACATGCCCGGCGAATACGCGCCGCCGAAGGGCGAATTGCTGCTCGCCCGCGCCGCCGACGGCGAGGCGGTGGGCTGCGTCGCGCTGCGCCCGCTCGACATTCCCGGCTGCTGCGAGATGAAGCGCCTCTACGTGGCGCGCAAGGGCCGCCGTCTCGGCGCCGGCAAGGCGCTGGTCGAATCGATCATCAAGGAGGCGGTGAGCAAGGGCTATACGGAGATGCGCCTCGACACGCTGCCCTCGATGGCGGCGGCGCTGGCGCTCTACGCGGAAGAGGGATTCGAGCGCATCAAGCCCTATTATCCCTCGCCCATCCCCGGCGCGGTCTTCCTCGCGAAGAAACTGCCGTAATCAGGGCTTCGAGCGCCTGAAGGCGGCGTCGATCGCCGCGAATCTTTCGTCCACCTCGTCGCGCATCCCGGGATGCGTGAAGACGTAGAGTTCATTGGCGCGGATCGCATCGAGAACGCGCGCCGCCACCTCGGCCGGATCGAGCCCGGCGCTGGCGTTTTCGGCCAGATGCGCCGCGAGTTTCGCGGCGGCGCTGCCCGGCGCTGGCGGGATCGCCGGCCCGTAGCGATCCGGCCGGTTGCGGGCGCTGCGCGCGATCTGCGTCTGCACGAAGCCCGGACAGAGCACGCTCACCCCAATTCCCTCAGGGGCCAATTCCTTCGCCAGCCCCTCCGACATGCCGACGACCGCGTATTTCGTCGCGACATAGGGGCTGAAGCCAAGATTCGCCTGCAAGCCCGCCATCGAGGCCGTATTGACGATGTGCCCGCCCTCGCCCCGCGCGCGCATGGCCGGCAGGAAGGCGGCGATCCCGTGCGCCACGCCCATGAGATTGACGTCCACCACCCAGCGCCAGGTCGCAGGCGAAATCGCCTCTATCCCGCTGCCGCCGCCGACGCCGGCGTTGTTGCAGAGAATGTGGACCGCGCCGAATCGCTCCGCGGTCGCTGTCGCCGCCCGCGAAACGCTTTCGAAATCAGTGACGTCGCAGACGACCGAGGCGACGCGCGGCGCGAAATCCTCGAGTTGCGCGAGCGCCGCCGCCAGCGCCGGCGCCTCGATATCGGCAAGCATGACGTTCATGCCTTCGGCCGCGAAGGCGCGGGCCAGCGCGAAGCCTATGCCGCTGGCGGCGCCCGTCACGAAGGCGGTGCGGCCGGCAAGATCGCGCATGGCAAGGCCTCGCTCGGGCGAGAGGACTGAATTGGCTCGGAAAACGAAGGTGGCCGGTCGTCAACGGCGTCGAGGAGGCCACTCCTACACCGCCGACGACCGGCCGACCCCACGGACCCAGGAGATGCGGCGGACCTGAGCACTCCGCAGGGTATTCAAACTGCCGAAACGCACCGTAACGCGAACTGACGCGACCTGCCCGCTCTCTTGCGAAGTCGGATATATCCGACTTCGAGCTTTACGAAACCCGTAAGAGGCTTCGGTGTGGGTCTGACCCGCGCCGCCAGATGCAACTAGCTCGGCAGGACCACGTTACCCGGAGCCCGGCGAAATGCAATCGCTAGACTTGGAAGCCTCATGGAAACCGTTTGTTAACTTAAACGAACGAGGTGAACGCCGCTTGCGCGCGCACGTTCGCGCCCGTTCGCAAAATACGGATTCTGCGTAAGTTTCCCCGGGTCGCGGGCGGTCAGGCCGCCGCCAGCGTCACCTTGTTGCGGCCGGACGCCTTCGATTCGTACAGCGCCTTGTCCGCCGACTTGTAGATGAAGTCGGGATTGGCGTCCGAGCCCCGGTCGGCGATGCCGATCGAGATCGTCACCGGCACGGCGACCTGCCCTTCCTTGACGTTGAACGGCTCGGCCTCGACGGCGCGGCGCACGCGCTCGGCGACGCGGCTGGCGACGTCGATCGACGTTTCCGGCATCACGATCACGAATTCCTCGCCGCCGAGGCGGCAGACGAGATCGACGCTGCGCACCGCCCTGCGGATTCGTCCCGCCAGCGCGCGCAGAATTTCGTCGCCGGCGTCGTGGCCATAGGTGTCGTTGACCTTCTTGAAGAAGTCGATGTCGAGCACGAGCAGCGACAGGGGCTTGGCCTCCTGCGCCGCCTGGTCCAGCAGGCTCGCCAGGTTCATGTCGAAATAGCGCCGGTTGTTGAGGCCGGTGAGCGCGTCGACCACGGCCATCTCGATCGCCTGCTCGACATTGTTGCGCAGGCTTTCGGCATAGCGCTTGCGACGGACCTGCGTGCGCACGCGCGCGATCAGTTCGTTGCGGTCGATCGGGCGCACGAGATAGTCGTTCACGCCGAGATCGAGGCCGCGCAGGATTTTCGGGCGATCCTCGAGGTCGGCGATGGTCAGGATCGGCAGCGCGCGCGTGCGCTCGAGCGAACGGAGTTGGCTGCACAAGCCGCAGGCCGTCGTAGTTCGACAGGCCGAGGCTGACGATGACGAGGTCGTAGGGCTGCTCAGCCGCGCGAAACAGCGCTTCCTGCGGATTGGTCTCGACGTCCACGGTCTGGTTGCCGCGCAACGAGGCGACGATGCGGTCGCTGGACGCCATGCGGTCGTCGACCAGCAGCACGCGGCCATGGTGGCCGTCGGCGGCCGAGGCGTTGACGAAGGGATCGGAACGACCGAGACGCGCGGAGGCCGCGGCGCGCGAACGTAATTCGTCCATCGTCACCTTCAGGCGCGACAGCGATTTTACGCGCGCGATCAGCGCGACTTCGTCCACGGGCTTGGTCAGGAAGTCGTCGGCGCCGCAGTCGAGGCCGCGCACGCGGTCCGCCGCCTGGTCGAGCGCCGTCACCATCACGACGGGAATATGCGAGGTCGTGGGATCGGCCTTCAGCCGCGTGCAGACCTCGAACCCGTCCATGCCGGGCATCATGATGTCGAGCAGCACGATATCGCAGAGGCCCGCCTTGCAGGCCTCGATCGCCTCCGGCCCGTTGGTCGAGGTCAGAACGTCGAAATATTCCGCCGTCAGCCGCGCTTCGAGCAGCTTGATGTTCGGCAGAAGGTCATCGACGACGAGAACGCGAGCGGTCATACGCTTACCCCAGAGAATCGGACGCGTAATTGCGGACAGTTTCGAGAAATTTCACGACGGAGATCGGCTTCGACAGATAGGCTTCGCAGCCCCCCTGCCGGATCTTCTCCTCGTCGCCCTTCATGGCGAAGGCCGTGATGGCGACGACGGGAATCGAGCGCAGCGATTCGTCGTCCTTGATCCATTGCGTGACCTGCAGGCCGGAAACCTCCGGCAACTGGATATCCATCAGGATCAGGTTGGGATGATGCTTGCGGGCGAGCTCGACCGCCTCGACGCCGTTGCGGGCCTGCAGCGTCAAATAGCCGTGGGCCTCCAGCAGGTCGTTGAAGAGCTTCATATTGAGCTCGTTGTCTTCGACGATCAGAATGGTTTTCGACATCACAAGCCCGGGCGCGGTCCCGGATTCGCCGCAGCGAATCCCGATCGGCAGAAACGCGATCCGGCGGACTCTATCCGCCAGAGATTTACGAAAGGAAAATCCTTGTCGCTCCGACGATTATCCACAGAAAAGCCGCCTTTCGGACACGGTTCCCGACGTGGCGCTCCGAGCCGGGAGGAAGCCGAAGCCATGGCGATCCGGGCGATCGCGCATATTGCCGCCGACGACGACCGTCTCGGCCGCTTTCTGGCGTTGACCGGCCTCGAGCCGGACGGACTGCGGGCGGCGGCGCGGGAGCCTGCCTTCCTCGCCTCCGTGCTCGATCATCTGGCCGGCTACGAGCCCGACCTGCTGGCCTTCGCCGCCGAGGCCGGCATCGCGCCCGAAAAGGTCGCGGCCGCCCGCCTCGTCCTGTCCGGCCCCGACCGCTGGAACGATTGAGGACGGAACCGGATGGACGTCGCGCCGCTCTGCCGGGACTGCCTGACGCGCACGCCTGCGGGCGCGACGCGCTGCGCGGCCTGCGGCTCGCCGCGTCTCCTCGCCCATCCCGAGCGGGACGCCCTGTCCATCGCCCATATCGACTGCGACGCCTTCTATGCGGCGGTCGAGAAGCGCGACGATCCGTCGCTGCGCGACAAGCCGCTGATCATCGGCGGCGGCAAGCGCGGCGTCGTCTCCACCTGCTGCTACATCGCCCGCACCTGCGGCGTGCGTTCGGCCATGCCCATGTTCAAGGCGCGCGCGCTCTGCCCGGACGCCGTCATCCTCAAGCCCGACATGGCGAAATATGCCGAGGTCGGCCGCGAGGTTCGCCGCCGCATGACGACGCTGACCCCGCTCGTCGAACCCCTGTCCATCGACGAAGCGTTCCTCGACCTCTCCGGCACGGAGCGCCTGCATCACGGTTCGCCCGCGCTCACGCTGGCGCGCTTCGCCCGCGACGTGGAGGCCGAAATCGGCATCTCGGTCTCGGTCGGCCTGAGCTATTGCAAGTTCCTGGCGAAGCTCGCCTCCGACATGGACAAGCCGCGCGGCTTCACGATCATCGGCCGCGCCGAGGCGAAGGAACTGCTCGCCGCCCTGCCCGTCTCGCGCATCTGGGGCGTCGGCAAGGTCGCGGCCGAACGCCTCGCCCGCGACGGCCTGAAGACCATCGCCGACATCCAGGCGCGCGAGGAAACCGACATGATGCGCGCGCTCGGCCCCGAAGGGCAGCGCCTGTGGCGGCTCGCCAACGGCGTCGACAATCGCGCCGTCAGCCCCGACCGCGAGGCCAAGAGCATTTCTTCGGAAACGACTTTCGACACGGACGTTTCCGACGAGGAGACGCTGGTGCGCGTCCTGCACGCGCTGACGGAAAAGGTCGCCAGCCGCCTGAAGAAGGCCGAGCTTGCCGGCTGCTCGATCACGCTGAAACTCAAGACCGCGGATTTCAGGATCAGGACGCGCTCCCGTTCGGGCCTCAGGCCGACGCAGCTCGCCGCCCGCATCTTCCCGATCGCCCGCGAAATGCTGGCGCCGGAGATCGGCAAGGCGCGCTATCGGCTGATCGGCGTCGGCGTCGGCGATCTCGTCGACGGCGCTGAGGCCGACGCCGCCGATCTCGCCGATCCCGACATCGGCAGGCTGAAGGCGACCGAGACCGCCATCGACGCCATTCGCGCGAAATTCGGCGGCGGCGCGTTGGTCAAGGGCATCGGATTCGGCAAGGACCGGCGCTGAGTCGCCCTACTTCTTGCAGGGCTTGTTGGGCAGGAATTCGAGCTGCTTCATCTCGCCGGCCAGCACGAAATCGCCGTAGTCGAGCTTGAGCGCGCGCGAGACGCCGTTTTCGTAGAGATCGAAGGACAGAACGTAGTTCGGCGCATTGTCCTTCTTGTCCTCCTCGAAATAGGAGATCGTCACCGGCCAGCGCTTGAGGCCCTTGAGCTGCGTCGCCTGCGCGGCCTTTTCCAGCGGCTGGGCGGAGGCTTCCTTGCCGATGATGGTGAGCGTCTGGAACACCTTGCGGCCGGTGTCCGACCCGTCGAAGGCCTTGAGCGACAGGGTCCTGTCGCCGGCCTTCGCCGCCTCGATGATCCGCACGATATGCTCGGTCGGGAAGACGACATCCTGGTCGAGATCGAGCCGGCTCGGCTGCGGGCGCATCAGGCGCACGGATAGCGCGCCGTCGCCCGACTTGGAGGCCGCGCCGTCGATCTCCTCGACGCCCTTGTTGTCGACCTTGGATTCCACCTTGAAGCGGAAAGTCCTGGCCGAAGCGTCCTCGTAGGTGGCCGAGCGCATGTCCGAGAGGCGCGCCGGCCCTTCCGGCGGCTGCAATTCGGTCATCTGCCGGAAATTCTGGGTATAGCCGTCGCAGGCGTTGCCGGAAAAATCGAAGGCGATGCGCCCGCGCGCCGTATTCGGCCCCTTGTCGCCCTTGGCCGAGAACAGGGTCAGCTCGTAGACCGCCCGGTGCGAGGCGAGGCTCGGCGCCGCCGCGCCGGCGGCATAGGCGCCTGTCGCCAGACAGATGGCGACGGGCGCGACGAGCGTGCGTGCGAAAACTGCGAAATTCGGCATCGATTGATCTCCCGGCCGCAGCGTTTGCATTACCCTCGTGGCGAAAATACGAGCTTGCGGCGAGTTGGTCGAGCGTCACGACCGGCCGCCGAGGAAAGGAAGCGCCATGAACCAGGGCCTGCGATCGCCGGAACAGAGGCTCCACGCGCTCGGCCTGAAGCTGCCGCCTGCGGCGGCGCCCGTCGCCAATTACATCGCGGTCTCCAAGATGGGCGGCCTGCTGGTCGTCTCCGGCCAGTTGCCGTTCGGGCCAGACGGCAAGATCGACCCGCGCCATGTCGGCAAGCTCGGCGCCGGCGTGTCCTCCGAGGACGGCCGCGCCGCCGCGCGCGCCTGCGCCCTCAACATTCTCGCGCAGGTGCGCGCCCAGCTCGGCAGCCTCGATCCCGTCGGCCGCTGCCTGCGGCTCGGCGGCTTCATCAATTGCGCGAGCGATTTCAAGGAACTGCCGCAAGTGATGAACGGCGCCTCGGATCTCATGGTCGAGGTGTTCGGCGACCGCGGCCGCCACGCCCGCTCGACCATCGGCGTCGCGCAATTGCCGCTCGACGCCGCGGTCGAAGTCGAGGCCATGTTCGAGGCGGCGCTGTGATCGCGCCCGCTCTGGCGCCCTCCTGGCTCACTGCGCGCCCCATTGCCCATCGCGGCCTGCACGACAAAGCCAACGGCCGCATCGAGAATTCCGCCTCGGCGGCCAGAGCGGCGGTGGAAGGCGGCTTCGCCATCGAATGCGACGTCCAGCCCTCGGCCGACGGCGAGGCCATGGTCTTCCACGATTTCAAGCTGGAGCGGCTGACCGGCCAAAGCGGCGCGGTCAAAGACCGGTCCGCCGCTGAACTGGCCGCGACCGCCCTGTCCGGCTCGACCGACCGCATTCCCACCCTGCCCGATTTTCTCGCGCTGATCGGCGGCCGCGTTCCGCTCGTCGTCGAGATCAAGAGCGCCTTCGACGGCGACATGCGGCTTGCCCGCCGCACGGCCGAGATCGTGGCCGCCCGCAATGCGCCCATCGCCATCAAGAGCTTCGACCCCGACGTGATCGCCCATTTGCACGAAAACCGCGCCGCGCTCGGACTGGCCGCGACGCCGCTCGGCATCGTCGCCGAGGCCAATTACACGCACGGCGAATGGGCGAAGCTGACGCCGGAAAAGCAGGTCGAGCTGGCGAACTTCCTGCACTTCGACCGCAGCCGGCCGGATTTCCTGTCCTGGGGCGTCCGCGACCTGCCGCACCCCACGCCCTATCTCTGCCGCGCCGGCCTCGGCATGCCCGTCATGTGCTGGACCGTCCGCACGCCCGAGCAGCGCGCGCTCGCGACGCGATGGGCGGACCAGATGGTGTTCGAGGGCTTCGTTCCCTGACCGGCGTTGCGCCGCGGCGGCCGGCGCCTATCTTGGCAAAGACCTCCCGCCAGCCGAAATTGGCCCGTGCCCGCCGAACTCACGATCCGCGTCGTCCCGAGCCTCCGCGAAGTCGACCCCGCCGCATGGGACGCCTGCGCCAACCCGCAATTTCTACAGTCCGCCAACGACTTGGCCGGCGAATCCAACTCTGCTCGCGAAGCCGTTGAATCAACCGCCGAGCCGCCGGCCGGCGCCGACGACCCGATGGGGCCCGTTGATTCAAGACTTCAGCAAGAACCCTTCAACCCCTTCCTGACACACGCTTTTTTGTCGGCGCTGGAGGAATCCGGGTCCGCGACCGCCCGCACGGGCTGGGCCGGCGCCCACATACTCGTGGAGGACGCGTCCGGCCGGCTCGTCGCCTGCGCGCCGGCCTATCTGAAGTCGCACTCCCAGGGCGAATATGTCTTCGACCACGGCTGGGCGGACGCCTACGAGCGCGCGGGCGGCGCCTATTATCCCAAGCTGCAGGTCGCCGTGCCCTTCACGCCCGTCGCCGGCCGCCGCCTGCTTCTGGCGGACGGCGCCGGGGCGGCCGAGCGCGCGGCGTTGCTTCAGGGCCTGCGCGCCGTCGCCCGCAAGGCCGGCGCCTCCTCGATCCACATCACCTTCCCGACGCGCGAGGAATGGCGGGCGCTGGGCGAAGACGGCCTGCTCCAGCGCACCGGCCAGCAATTCCATTTCTTCAATCGCGGCTACCGGACGTTCGACGATTTCCTCGCCGACCTCGCCTCGCGCAAGCGCAAGGCGATCCGCCGGGAGCGCGCGACCGCGCTGTCGGCGGGCGTCGAGATCGAATGGGTGACCGGCGCGGACCTGAAGGAGGAGCACTGGGACGCCTTCTTCGCCTTCTACATGGACACGGGCTCGCGCAAATGGGGCCGGCCCTACCTCACCCGCACCTTCTTTTCGCTTCTGGGAGAACGGCTTGCCGACCGCGTCCTGCTGGTGATGGCCAGGCGCGGGGGCAGCTATATCGGCGGCGCCCTCAACCTGATCGGCGACCACGCGCTCTACGGCCGCAACTGGGGGGCGATCGAGGAACACCCCTGCCTGCATTTCGAGGCCTGCTATTATCAGGCGATCGACTTCGCTATCTCACGCGGCTTGAAGCGCGTGGAGGCCGGCGCGCAGGGCGAGCACAAGCTCGCGCGCGGCTACCGGCCGGTGACGACCTATTCGGCGCATGAGATCGCGGATATCAGGCTCGAGCGCGCGGTCGCGGACTATCTGGAACGCGAACGCCGGCAGGTCGCGGCGACCATCGAGGCCTACGAGGATTTCGCCCCCTTCAGAAAGGGCTGAGGCGGCGGGATGGCCCGCCGCCTCGAAAGAATCACCAGCGATTGCCGCGCCAATGCGGACGATGCGGCCGATACATCGGGCGATACGGCCGCACGACGCGGGGGCGCATGTTCGGCACGCAACGGCCGAAGCGGTTGGGATGCGCGCCCGGGCCGCAGCCGAAGCGCACGAGATCGACCTGCGCGGCGGTCCCGCCGAAATCGCTCGCCAGCGGCATGGCCGAAGCCTGCGATGTCGCGCCGAAGGCCGAACCGGCCAGAACAATCGCGGCGAAAATTGCTTTCCTCATCATCGTCTCACCCTCTTTCGCTTGGCGAGCGCCAAGTGGCGTGACTTTCGCCCGCCCCACATGAATTGGCCCTGAACGCGGCTTGACCGGATCAGGGCTCGCGGGGGAAATTCGCGACAACCAAAGAGGTTCCCCAAAGAGGCTCCGATGTCCGCCTACGATCCCAACAACGTCTTCGCCAAGATCCTGCGCGGCGAAATGCCCTGCACCAAGGTCTACGAGGACGACGTGGCGCTGGCCTTCATGGACATCATGCCGCGCGCCGACGGCCATGTGCTGGTCATCCCGAAATCCCCCGCCCGCAACCTCATGGACATCGAGCCGGACGCGCTGTCGGCCGTGATCCGGCGGGTGCAGACCGTCGCCCGCGCGGCGGTGAAGGGCATGGGCGCCGAAGGCGTCTCGATCCAGCAGTTCAACGAGGCCGCCGGCGGACAGGTGGTCTTCCACATCCACTTCCACGTTCTGCCGCGCTGGGCGGGCGTGACGCTGCGGCCGCCCGGGCACATGGGCGACATGGCGGCGATCGCCGCGAACGCCGAGAAGATCAAGGCGGCGCTGGGTTAGATCAGCCTGCATTTGAGCGGAATCGCTCAAATGCGGAAAAGCTGATCTATTTCAAAGTGTAGAGCGCGCGTCTTGCGAAAAAGCCGGCGCCACTTTTTCGCCGCGCGCTCTAAGCGGCGCGCGGCGCGATGCTCTCGAGAGCGGCGCCTATCTCGCGACGACGCTCCATCAGGTCGTAGTCGGCCTGCAGGCCCAGAAAAAAGCCGTCGGTCAGACCAAAATAGCGGGCCAGCCGCAGATCGGTGTCGGCCGTGACAGCACGCCTGCCGAGAACGATCTCGTTGATCCTCCGCGGCGGCACGAGAAGCGCGCGCGCAAGCGCGTTCTGGCTCAGGCCAAGCGGCTTGAGGAATTCCTCGAGAAGGATTTCTCCGGGGGTCGGATTGGGCAGAAGCTCAGTCATGGTAGTCGACGATCTCGACATCGGCGGCGCCTCCCTCGGACCAAATGAAGCAGATGCGCCATTGGTCGTTGATTCTGATCGAATGTTGCCCTGCCCGGTCGCCCCTCAGCGCCTCCAGTCGGTTGCCCGGCGGCGCTCGCAGATCCGAGATCGCGCGCGCCTGATTGAGCAGACGAAGTTTGCGCAAAGCGACGGACTGAATGTCCGGCGGCAGCTTTCTGCTGCGCCGTCCCGACCAGATGCGTTCTGTTTCCGGATCGGCAAAGCTGCGGATCATGAAATATCATAACGCATAACGTTATACATTACAATTCATCTACCCGAACCACCATCCCGCGCAAATAATCGCCGCCTCGCCGCCGAGCACGGCGGCGAGCACGGAGCGACGAAACGCCAGGAAGACGCCGAAACCGACCGCGATCGCGCCGAGGCGTGCGGCCAGCGGCACGCCCGCCAGCGCGCCGACCGGCGAGAAGATCAGCTTGCCGACGACGCCGACGAGCAGGACGGAGGAGACGGTTCGGGCGAAGACGAAGAGTTCGGACCCCTCGTTCACGCCGCGCGCGATGAAGAACGACAGCCAGCGCCAGACCTCGCTCGGCAGGAAGCCGAAGACGATCAGGATGATGTACGGGGCGAGCCCGCCGTCATGAACGGAAAGGCTCATGACGCCTGCTCCGCCCGGCGCGCAGTGACGAAGCGGCCGCAGGCGTAGGCGCCCGTCCCGCCGACGAGCCCGAGCGCCAGCAGGTCGAAGCCGCCGCCCACCCACGCCTGCGTGACCGGCGCGAGCGCCAGCCCGAAGATCATGGAGAACCAGTCGACCGGCATACGGGCCGCGCGCACGAGCGTCGCGAGAAAGTAGATCGGCGTCAGGAACAGCACGCCCACCGCCAGCGGCGTCGGCAAGGCCTCGGTCAGGTAATAGCCGGCCTGCGTGAAGATCGCCGTCATGCCGATGCAGGCGAAGGCGAAGCCGAAGAAGAACGGCAGCCGCTTCTCGCGTTCGATGTCCGGCAGGCGGCGCAGGGATTCCGCCCAGACCGTCACGGCGACGAAATGCGTGGCGAAGAACAGCGAGCGACGGCTGACGCCCGGCGCCCGCAGCATCGGCAGGATGGAGAGCACCATCGGCATCAGCCGGATCGACGACAGCGTGATCGAAACGGCGACGGCGGGCAGCGCCGTCTTGGCGGCGATCGCCCCGAAGAACAGCACCTGCGCCGGCCCCGCCCAGATCAGAAGGGTGGAGAGAAAGGCGGCCGCCGGCGGAAAATCCGCGGCCTTGGCGAGCCCGCCGACGCCGATCAGCGCGATGGCCACGAAATAGGCGGGGCCGCCGAGCGCCTGACGCGCTCCTTCCAATACGAGGCCACGGCGCTCGGCGGGCGTCAGGCTCGCGGCCTCTTTCGGGAAGTCTGTTTGCGCCATCGGGAAGAAACTAGCCGATTCAAACGAAAAAACCCGCCCGGCGGAAGCGCGGGGCGGGTCTTCGGAAAATGCGGCTTCGGCGAGAGCGCGTGGGCCGAAAAAGTGGAGGCCGGTTTTTCGCGGTACGCGCGCTCTGCGTTTTGAAAGCTGACCTAGCGCCTCAGGCGTTCGCTCGACGGCCAGTCGCGCGTCGCCGGGACGGCTTCGCCCAGGCGCTGGTCGCTGCGCCAGCCCCCGAGCGTCGGCGCCGAAATCGGCTCGTTGAACCGCGCCATCGGGTTGGCCTTGGGTTTGGCGTCGACTGCGGCGATCGGCGGCCGCGCCCCGGTCGCCTCGTCCTGCGCGGCGTTCTGCTCTTCCCAGTCGGTCGACATGCGCGGCAATTGCGTTTCGTCCTGCAGCGCGAAGACCATGCGCATGGCGGTCGCGACCGCCTCGCCGAAGGCGATGGCTTCGCGATTGTTGAGCGCGGAGATGAATTCCAGCGCGCCTGCCGCATTGTCGGGAATGGCGGAGCGCATGATCTGCTGGTCGGCCGCGTTGGACAGGCGCATGGCGAAGACGGTCGAGCATTGCGACAGGATCGTCGGGTCGAGTTCGGCCGGACGCTGCGTCACGATGCCGAGATAGCAGCCGTACTTGCGGCCCTCCTTGGCGATGCGGGCGATGGCGCGCCGCGTCGGATGGAAGCCGAGCGCGTGGTCGGCCGGCACGTAGCGATGCGCTTCCTCGCAGAGCACGAGCACTTCCTGCTTGCCGCGATTGTAGACGCACAGGTCGAAGGCCAGGCGCGAGAGAACGGACACGGAGGCGTTGACCACGTCGGCGGGAATGCCGGCCATGCGCAGGATCGTCACGGGCCGCGCCGTGTCGTGCAGGCGGAACAGGCTGCGCGTGACGAAATCCATGCGCGCGTCGACGGCCGCCTTGCCGAACATGAAGCGGAAATTCTGGTCGTTGGCGAGCGTCTCGAGGCGATGCTTCAGGTTGCGCAGCGCAATGCGCGAGTAGCGCGGCTCGAGGCGCCCGATCTCGGCGTCGATCTGCGTGACGACATCGGCCATCCGGTAGGGACGCGGCGTCTCGGCGCAGCCCTCCTCCGAGCGATTGTTCCATTTCGCCAGCGTCGAGGACCGTTCCACGCCCGAAAACTGCTCGCGCGCATCGGCGACGGCCTCGCGCAGGAAATCGGATTCTTCCAGCGGCGCCGGCGTGCCGCGATAGACGACCTCCAGGAATTCCTCGAACTGGAACAGCCAGAACGGCAATTCGAAGCGGCTGGCTTCGACCGTGGCCGATTCCCTGCGGAAGACGTTGGAATATTCGTTGTGCGGATCGAGGATGACGATCCGCATGCCCGGCCGCTCGGCGATTGCCGCGCGCAGCAGGATGCCGACGCTGGTCGACTTGCCGACGCCGGTCGTGCCGACGATGGCGAAATGGCGCTTCAGCATCGCGTCGATATCGACGGCGGCTGGAATCTGGGCCTGCACGAGATTGCCGATGACCGAGGCCTTGCGGTCGCCGAGATCGTAGATGGCGGCGAGGTCGGACTGGCGGATGCGGTTCACCACCGATCCGAGCGAGGGATAGCTGGCGACGCCGCGCCGGAAGGTCGGGCGGCCGTCGACGTCGGTCACTTCGCCGAGAAGCTCGACATTGGCGTGGACGTAGTGATTGGAAGCGGGATCCCAGATGCGGTCCTGCGCGACCATTTCCTGCACGAGGCAGACGACGCGGGAATTCTTGGCGTAGATCGAGACGAGTTCGCCGACCGACCAGAACTGCTCGGCGTCCGAGATGAGATCGGCCATGCGCGCCGCCACGGTCGCGCGCGAACCGTTCACGGCGACGACGACGCCGGATTTGCGCTCGCGGCTTTGCCCGGGATCGCGGCGATCCTCGCCGGGGCGCGCCGCGCCGTTTGACGTCTCGTGTTCAAGCATGAAAATGCCCCATCGGAGCATCGGAGTTTCACGAACAACCGTTAACCGCGGGTATGAATTGCGCGGCCGAATGTTCATATGTGAGCCTTCCCGCGCGCAGGGTTAGCAAATCGTGCCCGCCCGAGCCGGATGGCGCCGCGGCCACCGAAAAATCGCATTTTCCGCCGACTTTTCCCCTCAATCCACAGGCGGCGCAACGCCGCGGGGCTTCCGCCCGGCGACGGGGCGCCTAATTTCTGGCGTGACGGCGCCGGCCGGGCCGTCCCGACGAATGTTCGCGAGCGTGCGATTGTCAAAACCGGCCGGAACGGTGTTGAGGCCATGTCGGCGTTAGGCCCCTCTTCCCTCGGCGTAGCCTGCCGGACGATTTATGTCCGCGCGGGCGAGGACCATATTCTGCCCCCGTTGATCCGCGACGCGGCCGATCCCGATCCGCCGCAACGCGTCATCGAGGCGGCGGGCGAGGATTTCGCCCTCGTCTTCCGCGTCCGCTACGACGCGCGGCCCCGCGCGGCGGCCGGCGGGTTCGGGGAGCCGCCGCTGCGCTTCGAGATCGAGGCGACCGCGGGCGCCGACAACAGTCCGGCGACGCTGACCGACGCCGAGCGCTTCGAGCTGATCCGCGCCTTCCTGCTGGGCGTCCGCGAGCCGCTGGTCGTGGAGACGCCCTCCGAGACCGACGACTGGCGGCTCGCGATCAAGCTCGCCTCCCGCTTCGTCATGTGGGCGCCGCAGCGCCGAGCCGCTCGACGTCGGCCTGTCGATGGACGAGATTTGCGAGCGTCTGGCCGCGCGCCTCATGGACGGTTCCGAGGGCCTGTTCGCCACGCATTCGGACGGGCGTCGACGTCTGGAAGACCAGATTGCGCGAGGAGCTCTTCGGCGAGCCGCGCCTCGGTCCCGACGACCTCTGGCCGGTCGAAGCTCCGCTCGAAGCGTTCGACACGACCCGCCTGCCGGCCCTGCCGGCGGCGGCGCGGCGCCGCCTCCCGCCCGTTGCGGCCCGCGCGGCGGCGCGGCCTGCGCCCCGCCGTCGCGCCGTGGCGGCGGCGATCGCTTTGGTCGGCCTCGCGGCGCTGGCCGCCGCTCTGGCGAGCCAGGGACGGCGCGGACAGGGCGCGCCGCGCTCCGGAGCGCCGTCATGACGACCAAAAACACGGAAGCCGCGCCCGCGCCGTCGCGGCGCGCAGCCGTCGAGACGCATGCCGGCCCGCATGTTCAGGTCGCCTCGCTCGACGAGCGCTCGTTCTGGAGCCCGGACGCCACCGACGCGCGCTTTACCGCGCTCGCGCCCACCGTCGCGCAGGCGACCCTCGCGCTCACCGCGCCGGCAATCGCCCCGAGCGCCCGCGCAGCCTCGCGGCCGACGCAGGAGCGCCCCGGCGCACCCGGCCAAGGTTTCCCCGCCTGCCGCCGCCAAGCGGCCGGGCCCGGCGGAGGCCCATCCGGCCGGCAAGCGGTCGCCGCTCGCGAAGATCGACGGCGCGGTCAAGAAGATCGTGAAGTCGATCGGCGCGCTGCGCCTGCCGCGCGTGAAACTGACGGCGCTGAACTCGCCTCATGCCGCAGGGCCGCGGCGGCCCTGACGGTCCCGATCGGCACAAGAGAAAAGCGGCGGGAAAATCCCGCCGCTTTTCTTGGTGTCAGCTCTTCAGCGGCACGCTCGGCACGCTGCCGATCGGCGGCGCGCCGTCGTCGGGCGAGCCGCCCGACTTCTTGGCCTTGGCGCGGCGCACCTCCGGCTCGGCCTTCGGCTTGCGCTTCTTCGCGGCGCCGACGATCTCGCGCTCCGGCCGCGGCAGGACCGGGCCTTCGGGGAAGACGAAGCCGAGCTTCTTTGCGCCCTTCTCGTCCGCCGTGACCATGACGCGCACCGTGCCGCCGCTCTTCAGCCGGCCGAACAGCAATTCGTCGGCGAGCGGCGTCTTGATCGTCTGCTGGATGACGCGCGCCATCGGCCGCGCGCCCATCGTCTCGTCGTAGCCATGCTCGATCAGCCAGTCGCGCGCCTCGTCGGTCAGTTCGATCGACACGTTGCGGTCGGCGAGCTGCGCCTCGAGCTGCATGATGAACTTGTCGACCACCTTGGCGATGACCTCGCGCGGCAGATGGCCGAAGGCGACGATCGCGTCGAGGCGGTTGCGGAACTCCGGCGTGAACATGCGATTGATCGCTTCCACGTCGTCGCCCGTCCGCTTGGTCGAGCCGAAGCCGATCGCCTGGCGCTGCGCATCCGAGGCGCCGGCGTTGGTCGTCATGATGAGGATGACGTTGCGGAAGTTGATCTGCTTGCCGTTGTGGTCGGTCAGCTTCCCGTGGTCCATCACCTGCAGCAGGATGTTGAAGAGATCGGGATGCGCCTTCTCGATCTCGTCCAGCAGCAGCACGCAATGCGGATGCTGGTCGACGGCGTCCGTCAGCAGGCCGCCCTGGTCGAAGCCGACATAGCCGGGCGGCGCGCCGATGAGGCGGCTCACCGTGTGGCGCTCCATGTATTCCGACATGTCGAAGCGGATGAGCTCGACGCCGAGCGCGACCGAGAGCTGCTTGGCGACCTCGGTCTTGCCGACGCCGGTCGGACCCGAGAACAGGTAGGCGCCGATCGGCTTCTCGCCGTCGCGCAGGCCGGCGCGCGCGAGCTTGATCGCGGCGGCCAGCGCGCCGATCGCGGCGTCCTGCCCGTAGACGACGCGCTTCAGCGTCTCGTCGAGATGGGCGAGCACCTCGGCGTCGTCCTTCGACACGGTCTTGGGCGGGATGCGCGCCATCGTCGCCACCGTCGCCTCGATTTCCTTGATGCCGATGACCTTCTTGCGCTTGGCCTCGGGCAGCAGCATCAGGCTCGCGCCGGTCTCGTCGATCACGTCGATCGCCTTGTCCGGCAGCTTGCGGTCGTGGATGTAGCGCGCCGAGAGTTCCACCGCCGCCTTGATCGCCTCGTTGGTGTAGCGGATCTTGTGGAACTCCTCGAAATAGGGCTTGAGCCCCTTCATGATCTCCACGCTGTCGGCGACCGAAGGCTCGTTGATGTCGATCTTCTGGAAGCGGCGGACGAGCGCGCGATCCTTCTCGAAATACTGGCGGTATTCCTTGTAGGTGGTGGAGCCGATGCAGCGCAGCGTTCCCTGCGCCAGCGCGGGCTTGAGCAGGTTGGAGGCGTCCATCGCGCCGCCGGACGTGGCGCCGGCGCCGATCACCGTGTGGATCTCGTCGATGAACAGGATCGCGCCCTTGTGCGCCTCGATCTCCTTCATCACCTGCTTCAGGCGCTCCTCGAAATCGCCGCGATAGCGCGTGCCGGCGAGCAGCGTGCCCATGTCGAGCGCGAAGACCGTCGACTTGGAGAGCACGTCGGGCACCTCGCCCTTCACGATCTTGCGCGCGAGGCCTTCGGCGATCGCCGTCTTGCCGACGCCGGGATCGCCGACGAGCAGCGGATTGTTCTTCTGGCGGCGGCACAGCACCTGGATCGTGCGCTGCACCTCGGCCTCGCGCCCGATCAGCGGATCGATGCGGCCGTCGCGCGCCTTCTTGTTGAGGTTGACGCAATAGGCGTCGAGGGCGCTCTCCTTCTTCTTGCCCTCGCCGTTGTTCTCGCGCGGCTCGCGCGGCTCGTTCTTCTCGCCCTCTTCCTCCGAGCCGCGCACCGGCTTGGCCTCGGACATGCCCGGCCGCTTGGCGATGCCGTGGCTGATGTAATTGACCGCGTCGTAGCGGGTCATGTCCTGCTCCTGCAGGAAATAGGCGGCATGGCTCTCGCGCTCGGCGAAGATGGCGACGAGGACATTCGCGCCCGTCACTTCCTCGCGCCCGGACGATTGCACATGGATCACGGCGCGCTGGATGACGCGCTGGAAGCCGGCGGTCGGCTTGGCGTCGTCGCGGCCGTCGGTGACGAGATTGTCGAGTTCGGTGTCGATGTAGTCGCGCAGCGTCTTGCGCAGCGCGTTGAGGTCGACGGAGCAGGCGCGCATCACGGCGGCCGCGTCGAGATCGTCGATCAGGCTGAGGAGGAGGTGCTCGAGCGTGGCGTACTCGTGCCGCCGTTCATTGGCGGCCTGAAGCGCCCGGTGAAGCGATTGCTCGAGATTTCGGGAAAAAGACGGCATGCCTCACCCTCACTTCTTTTCCATGATGCATTGCAGCGGATGCTGATGCTTGCGAGCGTAGTCCATCACCTGCGTGACTTTGGTCTCGGCGACTTCGTAGGTGTAGACGCCGCATTCGCCCACGCCCTGCTGGTGCACGTGCATCATGATGCGCCAGGCGTCCTCGCGGCTCTTCGAGAAATATTTCACCAGCACCGTCACAACGAACTCCATCGGCGTGTAGTCGTCGTTGAGAAGCAGAACCCGGTACATCGACGGCTTGCGCGTCTGGGTCTTGGGCCGCGTGATGACCTGTGTGCCCGAGCCCGGCGGACCATCGCCGTTGCGGCGGGTTGGCGTGCTTGCCCGGATAGCCCCTGCGCTCATCTTTCTCCCGTCGACACGTTTGAGAAGAACCGGGTCGAACGCGCCCGGTTCCCCGGTCCGTCGCAGCCCTTCTCCATGCAGCAAATAGGCCAGTCGTTCTCCGCCGCCAGTTCCATCGGCGCCTGGGTGAGAGAGCGCCGCGAAACGATTCAGTCTACGCACATGATCTTTCTTCGCCATCGCGGCGAAGGCAAGGCGCCAGAAAAGCAAAAAGCCCGGCGCGAGGCCGGGCTTTCCACATGGCGACCGGAGCCGCCGATTTCAATGTCGCGCGAGATTACTTCGCGGAGGCCTGCAGCTTGGCGATCGCGCCTTCCACCGGCTTGAACGCTTCCTTGGCGACGGCCTGGTACATCTCGCCGAACTTGGTCGCCTGGGCGACGAAGCCCTCGTAGGAGGCCTTGGCGAATTCCGTCTGCAGCGAGATCGCCTCGTCGAGCTTCTTCACGCCGACGAGCTTTTCGACATAGGCCGAGCCGTCCGCGAGGGACTTCTTGGAATAGTCGCCGGCTTCCGTGGCGATCGCCTGCAGGCCCTTGGCGACTTCCGTGAAGGCGGCCTGGGTGGCGTCGAGCTGCTCTTTGCCGAACTTCTGGATAGCTTCGAAATCATAAGCCATGTCTGGATCCTCGAATATCGCCCGCATCCGGGGGCAGCCGGGGGACCCACGAAGAGGCCCATAACAACGGCTCCCTTCTATGTGCACTGCACAATAGATGTCAAGAAATTTTTTGCAGTGCAAAATATCTCAATTTTTCATGATTTAACCGGAGGGTAACCCAACCCGCCTACGCTTCGTCCCTGTGTTTTCGCGGCAACGGCCAACGAGCCCGCGATGAAGTTTGACAGGATGCGAAGCGAGGCGTCGCATGGGGTTGCGTAGCGTTGTATCCAAGCGTCTGGGCCTGCTTGCCGCGGGCGCCGCACTCGTTCTGGGCATGATGGCGGCGACTGCGCCGGCCGAGGCCCGCAGCCGCCATCGGCACTATTCCAAGCACCGCGTCCACGCGAGCTGGCACGTCAAGCGCTATGTCCACATCCGCAAGCGCCACGTCGCGCGCGCCCGCCATGTCGCGGCCGGCCCGATGCCGGCGGAATTCGTCGTGGACGTCAATTCCGGCCGCGTTCTCCACGCGCATAACGAGAATGTCGAGCGTCACCCGGCCTCGCTGACCAAGGTGATGACGCTCTACATGCTGTTCGAGCAGATGGAGGCCGGCCGCTTCAAGCTGGATTCGGAAATCCCGATTTCGGCGCACGCCGCCGCGCAGGCGCCCTCCAAGCTCGGCCTGCGCCCCGGTTCGACCATCGAGGTCGAGGACGCGATCAAGTCGGTCGTCACGAAGTCGGCCAACGACATCGCCGTCGCCATCGCCGAGGCGGTCGGCGGCTCCGAAGACCGCTTTGCCGAGATGATGACGCGCAAGGCCAAGGCGCTGGGCATGTCGCGCACCAATTATGCGAACGCCTCCGGCCTGCCGAACGAGGACCAGACCACCACCGCCCGCGACCAGGCGACCCTCGGCCGCGCCATCCAGGACCGTTTCCCGAAGTACTATCGGTACTTCTCGACGCGCGTGTTCAATTTCGCCGGCCGCAGCTTGCGCAACCACAATCATCTGCTCGGCCGCGTCGAGGGCATGGACGGCATCAAGACCGGCTATACCGGCAAGGCCGGCTTCAACCTGCTGACCTCGGTGCGCCGCGACGGCTACCACATCGTCGGCGTCGTGCTGGGCGGCCGCACCGCCCGCGCCCGCGACAATCGCATGGCCTCGCTGCTCGAGAGCAATATCGAGGAAGGCGCCACGGGCCGCACCGCCGTCGCCGTGGCGGAAAAAGACGAGGACGCCCGTCCCGCGATCAAGGAAGAAGTTCGCCCGCTCCAGAAGGCCGAGCCGACGCCTGTGCGCGAGACCGTCCGCGTCGCCGCCGCCGAACCGATGCGCCTGATGCCCCCGGCGCAGGTGGAATCGGTCCGCGCCGAGGCCGCGCGCCCGCAACCGGCCCGCGCCGAAGCCGGCCTGTTCCTCGGCGTGCCGCCCGCCCCGATCCCCAACCGCCCGGCCGATGCGGCCGAACGCCCGCGTCCCGCTTATGTCGCCGGCGCGGCCCGCGTCGCGGAAGCCCCGGTCCCGGTCGAGAAGATCAAGCTGCGCGCCGCTCCGCGCACGCCCGTCGCCGCCGAAGGCACGACCGCCCGCGCTCCGCTGGCGCTCGCCACGACCACGCCCTCCTCGTTGCGCTGGGTGACCGGCGCCCAGCCCGCCAAGGCGGGCGAAGCCAAGGAGACGGCTAAGCAGCCCGCCAAAGAAGTTGTGAAGGCCGGGCACACGCAGGTCGCCAAGGCGCAGCCGAAGAAGGACGACGACGACGAAGCGCCGACCGCAGCGCGCTCCGGCTGGATCATCCAGATCGGCGCGACCGACGACATCGCCAAGGCCAAGGAGCTTCTGTCGCGCGCCAAGGACCACAGCCGCACGATCGCCAGGGCGCAGCCCTTCACCGAGAAGGTGCAGAAAGGCTCCGGAACGCTGTGGCGCGCCCGTTTCGCCGGCTTGCAGGAGAACGCCGCCGAAAGCGCCTGCCGCGAGCTGAAGCGCTCGGGCATGGCCTGTTTCGCGATGAAGAACTGAGGCGCGCAAGCGCGGTGCAAGAACTGAGGCGCGCAAGCGCGGTGGAAGCGTACGAGTTGGAGTCTCAGAGATGACGGCGCAGCAGGACGTCCTTGGCTTCGTTGACCCGGGCCGCCAGATCCGTCGACCCCCCCTGGTCGGGATGCAGTTTCTTCATCAGCGTCCGGTGCGCGCGCGAGACGTCTTCCCGGCTGGCCCCCTTTCGAAGGCCGAGGACCTCATACGCTTCATCCTCGGACATGGCGGGAGCGCGCGCGCGCCGCGTCCGCGCGCCGCCGCCCCCCGCGTCGTCCTCTCGCTCTCCTGCCTGACGCCAGCCGGGAAAGCGGCGGTCGAGATAAGCCTCTAGCAGCCGCGCCCCGTCGGGGTCGTCGCTCAGGCACTGGCGGTAGAGCTCCTCGCAGGCCGGCCGCGCCAGCGTGTCGAGCGAACGCCCTTCCTGCGCGCCTGCCAGAATCGTGCCCGACATGGCGCCCGTCGCGTGGTCGAGCTCCATCTCGATCATCGCCGAGCGCACGCGCGACACGCCCGGCCCCTTCGCCCGGCCAAAGTTCCAATCCCTGGGGAAACGCCCCTGCCCCAGGATCAGCGCGCCGAGCGCGGCCACAGCGCCGGCCGCCGGAAACGAGCCGCGCAACAGAAGCAACAGGCCCGCGCCGATCGCCGAGACGCCGCCGACGCCGCGGATCCAGCGCGCGATCACCGCCGGCGGGGTGCGCGCGAACAGCCGCAGCAGCCAGTAGCCGCCGACCAAAATCGCTATCGCCAGGATCAGTTGCGGCACGTCAGCCTCGCTTGCCCATCTGCTCGATCAGCAATCGCGCATCGGCATTGCCCTTCTTGGCCTGCGCTTCGAGCGCCGTAAAGCCGCCCGCCGCATAGGCCGCCGCGGCGCCGAGCAGCGAGGCGAGCTTTTTCGGCGCGCCGGCGTCGAAGGCGGCATAGGCGCCTCCCGTCAGCCGCGCGATTTCCTGAAAGGCCGCCGCCGCCTGCCGGTCCCCGCCCTCGTGGAACATGAAGGCCTTCACGCCGCGCAACGCCAGCTCGCCCGCAATCGTGCAGAGGCGGTCGACATTCTCCTCCATCGCGTCGCCGACGAAGACGAGCGCGCCGACGGGCGCCGCCTTCGCCTCGTCGCGGGCGTGGCGCAAGACCTTCTCGATCTGCGTATTGCCGCCGCGACAATCGATCTTCGACATGACGGCGGCCAGCCCCGCGCCCTGCGACACGAAGCGCGAGGCGCGGCATTCCATGAGGCCGCGAAAATAGACGAGTTGCACGTCGAGCCCGCCGAAAGCCTCGGCTTCCTCGAACATGCGCTGCTGCAGCGTCTGCGCCATGTCCCATGTCGGCTGGCGGCTCATGGTGGCGTCGAGCGCGAAGATCAGGCGGCCCCGCCCTTCCGAGGGAGCTGGAACCTTCGCGGCTTTAGAGATGAAGGAATCGACCTCCGCGCTCGACTTGCGCGCGCTGTCGGGAAGCTGGCTCATGTCAGTGGTCCGCGTCGGCCGGGTCCCATAAATCGTGATCGCGCGTCGCGCCGCGCAAGAGGCGCGGGCCGGCCCCTCACAGCAATCCGAGTTCCCGCAGCTCGCGGCGCAATTCCTCCGGCATTTCGGCGATGGCGCCGGACGTACTTGCCGAGATCGGCCGGCGCGTCCTTGACCGGCAGATAACGCCAGCCCTGGAACGGCCGGCAGGGGCGCGGATGGACGGGAACGACGACGCCGTCCAGAACCAGCTCCGTCCGGCCGATTCCATCCGCGCCGACCACCGGCCGCATGTCGACGAGAGTTTCGCGCGCGGCGATCTGGCCCTTGATGACCCAGTAGAGCGAGCCGCCGTCCAGCAATTCGTCGCGGCGCCTGGGCGTCATCCGCGTCGTGTGGATATGCTCGAGCGCCTCGCCGCGCTTCTTCTTCACGGCGAGGCGCTGGTCGATCCATTCCTGAAGATCGGAAATGGATTCCGCGCCGACGCAGAGTTTGAGGAGGTGGAGGGACATGGTGGCAGTGTAGCCGATCGCGACGGCTCATGCGCAATGGTCGAGGACGGAGTTCCGTAACGGACCTTCCGAGCGGCTGCAATGGGCGGAAAGTGGACGCATCCCTGAATGCGTCATGGCCGGGCTTGTCCCGGCCATGATGCGGAGAGGATATTGTCCGCACCCCGGTCGATGACGGACTTAAGGCTTGCGCCCCGAAGCGGTCGTTGCATGGCCACGAGGCGCCAGCCAAAATTGGTCGCTCAGTTCACCATCGTTTCGATGTGAAATAAGGGGCTCGCCGACGCGCCAAATTGAAGCGCCGGCTCGACCGCAAGCTTGTTGAACAAGCAATTGGAGTAGCGACCGACTTCGTTGCCGTGTCGCAGGCTTCTGAACGATTATCAGCGTACAGGCTCGGGCGGACGTGAGCCAAACGGTTTGCTAGCAACCTGTGCCGGCGCTATTTTGCTGCCGCTGACTAACATTGGGGGGACCGATGATTAGACGTCTTCTGGTGACAGTCGCCTTTCTCGCCACGGTCGCGCCGGCCGCTGCCGCCGACAGAATCGGCTGCACTTTGATGGAGGCCTCCGGCAAAGGCGGTTACGGAGCGAAGGTAGACGTCGAAATTTCCTCGCGGGCCGCCCCGCCTAATCGTATCCCCGATGGTTGGATACCGGTTGGCCCCGGGACCTGCGCTTTCACGAAAGGCGTGGAACAAGACCCCGACGAGTGGCGCATCGAGGGCGCCTTGGCGGCGGGGGATGGGCTCGGTTCCCATTGCGTGGTGCAAGCTAACAGCCACGTCAACTATCCTGCAGTAAAACTGCAACTCTGGGTATGCGGCATCGCGCCAGGAGCGCCTGGAAATTCCACCAAACGCGCACCTTTCTCAAACGACGGGCTAGGGGGAACACGGTCGTCCTCGCGATAAACGGCAGCGATCCGAAAAAGTCCTTGCCGGTCGATTACCGCCTCTGCAATACCGCCGGCGGCGCCGACATAGCGGTCGTCGACGCGGGTGGCGTCAAGCCTCTTTTCGTGCCGATGGGCACATGCGTCGAAGCGAAGAAGCCGGCCGGTATGGCGTTTAGGACCCCAGATACGGTTGTCGTGAACGAATTGGGATTCTACCGCGCCTTTGCCGCCGGTGCTTTTCCGCGCACACGCAAAGTCCGTCTGCATATGACAGCGGACGAGAAGCTCGATCAAACCTTGCGGGGTCGCGTCAGCATCGCCGACCCTAAACTGGCGACAGCGGACTGCGCATTGCCGCCTTGGCAGGGTGGGCCAAAGGTCGATCCGAGCTGGTCGGGCTATTGCCAACTCAAGGAACTGACGGCTGGAAAGAATTACCGAATTTGCTTCGACAAGGGCTTCTCGATGCAGGGAGATGGCAAGCAGGAATATACCGGGGGGCTTCTTCCGCTCGTACTTAACGTGGCGCGTTTGGCCGACAAACAGTCAGACAATTACGTCGGCTTCGAATACCAAGCCATCACTTACGGCTGCCGCGATATCTTCGACCTGAAGGACGCCTATATTCTCATCGCCAACAACACATGGTTGGGCCAGAAGGTCGAGAAAATCCGCTATTCCTATTCGGAAATTACCATAGTGCAGTGAGCCATTCCCAAAGCGGCTAGGCGGCGTCCTCTGGCTGGCGGCGGAAGGAGAGACGGAGTCATGACGCGCCTTGAGGGCGCAGGAGAAGACGTCGCAGGCGCCCCCGCTCGTCTGCCCTTCGCGCGACAGGAGTGATCTCGGTTCTGCTTGAGAAAGCGGACGTTCAGCCGGCGCACGATCAATGTCCGAGAACGGCCGAAACCATCCACCGGCTTCGGTCACGAATTCGAACGCCCGGGCCTCGTGCGCAACGCAGTTTCAGCAACCTCCCCTCACCCGCGCCCGACGAACGGCATCTTCGTCGCCATCACGGTCATGAACAGGCACGTTGGCGTCCAGCGGCAGGCTCGCCATGTGCACGACGGCGTTGGCCACATGCTGCGACGTCCATCACCGCCTCGGCCGCGATCTGGCCGTTCGGCCTGCGGCACGCCGGCCTTCATGCGTCCGCGCCATGTCGGTGTCGGCGTTGCCGATGTCGATCTGCCCGCAGGCGATGTCGTACTTGCGGCCGTCGAGCGCGGTGGATTTGGTCAGGCCGGTGATGGCGTGCTTGGTCGAGGTGTAGGGCGCCGTGTTCGGACGCGGCGCGTGCGCCGAGATCGAGCCGTTGTTGATGATGCGCCCGCCGATGCGGCGTTCTGCGTCGCTGCATGATGCGGAAGGCCTGCTGCGTGCACAGGAAGGGGCCGGTGAGGTTGGTGTCCACCACCGCCTGCCATTGCGCGTAGGTGAGGTCTTCCATGTTGATCGGCGGCGCGCCGATGCCGGCGTTGTTGAACAGCAGATGCAGCTGGCCGAATTCCGCCATCACGGCGTCGAACAGCGCCTTCACCGAATCCGGGTTGCCGACGTCGCAGGCCACGCCGATGGCGCGCGCGCCCGATGCGCGCGCTTCCGCCGCGACGGCGTCGAGCAGGTCCTTGCGGCGACCGGTGAGCGCGACGTCCCAGCCCGCCCGCGCCAGCGCCAGGCCCGACGCCTTGCCGATGCCGGCCGATGCGCCGGTGATGAGAGCGACCTTGCGTTGCGACATGTTCCGTCCCTTCGTTCCGGCGCAGCCCCGCGCCCCTCTCTTTGTCTTGACCCTTGATAGCCTGTCGGCGCGCGAGGGCCAACGCGCGACAGAGACTGCGCTTTGATCCATTCGCTCTTGCGGTCGACGGTCGACGTCGCCAAAGTCTCGAAACCGATCCTTTTCCAACGCCGCGGCGGCCAACGCGGCATGCAGCATAGATGAACCTCGAAGCGCTCACCCTCACCGACGAAGCCTGGCGGACGGCCCTCGTTTTTCTTCTCGTTTTCCTCCTGAACATCATTCCCGCGTTCGCGCCCCCGACCTGGGCGGCGCTTTCGGCGTTCAGCCTGACCACGCCCGATGTCGATACGTTCGGGCTGGCGCTGACGGCAGCGGCTGCGGCCGCGTCCGGGCGGATGACGCTCGCGAAGGCTGCGCGGCGCCTCGTGCGCGGGCGATGGCTCAGCGAAAAGTCGAAGCAGAACGTCGATCAGATCAAGACGAGGATCGAAGCCAACCGCGTCGCGTCGGCGGCCGGGCTCGCCCTCTTCGCGCTCAGCCCGCTGCCGTCCAATCACCTGTTCATCGCCTACGGCCTCACCAGCCTCAACGTCCTGTTCGCGGCGGTTCCGTTCTTCTTCGGCAGGTTCGCCAGCTATTATTTCTGGATCTACGGCGCCGCGCTCGCCGGGCAGAAGCTCGATCTCGACAGGGATCAGGCCGGGCTTGGGTTCGGCGTGTATTTCATCGCGACGCAGCTTCTGATCGTGCCCTTTCTCTACCTGTTCGTCAGGCTCGACTGGGGCGCGCTCCTGAGCCACGGGCGCTTCGTCCTGCGCGGACGCGCCGACGATTGATAGCGGCGCTTGCTACGGCTCGAACCGCGGAATGCGCCACGTTTCGGCTGCCGCGCCCGCCATCCATTTCCTCCACGCCGGCGTCGCCATGATCGTTTCCATGTAGGCGCGCGTCCCGGCGCTCACCGGCGCGCGATAATTGTCGAAGCGCAGCACGATCGGCGCATACATGGCGTCGGCGGCGGAAAAAGCGCCGAACAGGAACGGCCCGCCCTGCCCCCATTTCGCGCGCGAAGCCGCCCACATGGCCTCGATGCGCGCGACGTCGGCAAGCGCGTCGGGCGTGAAATCCGCCGGCGCCTTCGGGCGATGCACGACCATCGGGCAAAGCTGGCGCAAAGCCTGGAACGAGGAGTGCATCTCCGCGCTCATGGAGCGCGCGAGCGCGCGCGCCGCCTTGTCGCGCGGCCAGATGGCGTGCTGCGGAAAAGTCTCCGCCACATATTCGCAGATCGACAGCGTGTCCCAGATCGTCACGTCGCCATCGACCAGCGCCGGAACCTTGCCCGACGGCGACGTCTTCAGGATCGTCTCCTTCGACCCCTCCGCATAGAGCGGGATGACCACTTCCGCGAAGGGAATGCCGAAGCCTTCGAGCAGCATCCACGGCCGCATCGACCAGGACGAATAGCTCTTGTTGCCGATGTAGAGGGTGAGCGACATCGCGCGCTCAGCCGCCCTTGCGCGCCTTGGGAACCCATTGCTCGGTCGGCCCGCCCGCCTTCTTCCAGGCGCCGTAGCCGCCCTCGATATGCGCGACCGGCTTCAGTCCCATCCTGGCCGCCGTATGCGCGGCGAGCGCCGAGCGCAGGCCGCCGGCGCAGAAGAACACGAATTTCTTGTCTTCCTGGAATTGCGGCTTGGCGTAGGGGCTCGCCGGATCGATCCAGAATTCCAGCATGCCGCGCGTGCAATGGAACGTGCCGGGCACATGGCCGTCGCGCTCCATCTCGCGCGGGTCGCGCAGGTCGACGAAGGTGATGTCGTCGCGCCCGTGCAGCGCGATCGCCTGCTCCACCGTGAGCGTCTCGATCGCGGCGTTCGCCTCCTCGATCAACTTCTTGATTCCGACCGTGATCTCTTGCGCCATTGGGGTCCTCCTGCCACAGATTGACGGGACCGCGCCGCAAAAATCAACTGCGCGCCGAGCCTGCCAGACCGGACACGTCGACATGCTTCCCTATTCCGCCGACGCCGCCGCGCTCCTCGCCTTTCTGGCGGCGTGGATCGGCTATGCGCGCTTCGTCAAGCTCAGGCACGACAGGAGCCCCGGGCTCAACGCGCTGATGAATGCGCAGCGCGATGTCTGGATGAGAGAAATGGCGCGGCGCGAAGTGCGCATCGTCGATACCGCCATCACCTCCACGCTGCAGAACGGCACGGCCTTCTTCGCCTCCACCTCGCTGCTCGCCATCGGCGGCGCGGCGACCGTGCTGCGCTCGACCGACGATGTCGTGCGCCTGTTCGCGGAGCTTCCCTTCGCGCCGTCGATCTCGCGCGGCCTGTGGGAGTTGAAGACCATCGGCCTGATGGCGATCTTCGGCTACGCCTTCTTCAAGTTCGGCTGGTCCTACCGGCTCTACAATTATTCGGCGATCCTGATCGGCGCGACGCCGCCCGCGACTTCGCCCGATAGCGCCGCGCGTGAAAAAGCGGCGCGGCGCGCGGCCGGCATGAGCACGGTCGCGGGCCGTCACTTCGCCGACGGCCAGCGCGCCCTGTTCTTCTCCTTCGCCTATCTCGGCTGGTATCTCGGCCCCGTCGTGTTCATGCTCACGACCCTGCTCATCATGGTCGTGATCTACCGGCGCCAGTTCCATTCCGATGCGCTGGACGCGCTTGCGCGCGAGGCGGGCGACGATCCGCAATCTTGACGCAGGCGCGCTGCGCGCGCATCAGCGGCCCATGCCGGACAGGAAAGATTCGAGCGCCGACGCCGATATCGTCGCCGCAGCCATATTCGCCGAGATCGCCGCGCGCGGCGCCGCGAAGACGATTTCGCCGGAAGACGCCGCCAAGCGCATCGCGCAGGAGCGCGGCGAGGACGATCTCGGCTGGCGCAAATGGCTGCCGCGCGCGCGCTCGACCGCCAAGGGGCTCGCGCGCGAAGGCCGTCTCGTCATTTACCGCAAGGGCAAGCCCGCCGACCCGGACGACGTGAAGGGCGTGATCCGCCTGGGGCTGCCGCGCAGCGATTGAGCCTTCACGGCCCCGGCAGCAGCTCCGCGCTCTTGCCGGTGAGCCAGTACGACGCGAGGCCGATCCATTCGTGCGTCGCGCTCTGCAGCACGCGCGTCGCGTCCGTCGGCTTGCGGAACCCGAGGAAATCGCCGGCCACGCCGCCCGTCTGGTAGTCCACGGGATAGGGGATCACCTCGAAGCCGATCTTGCGGAATATGCCGACGGAACGCGGCATGTGCATGGCCGACGTCACGAGCAGCCAGCGCTCGCCGGGCTTGGGCTGCACCAGCTCCTTCGTGAACACCGCATTCTCCCAGGTGTCGCGCGAGCGGCTTTCGAAGCTCATGCGATCCTCGGGCACGCCGAGCGCGCGCCAGAACATGCGCGCCACGTCGGCTTCCGTCCATTGGTCCGGCGTCATGCGGCCGCTGCCGCCGGAGAAGACGAGGCGCGCAGCCGGAAAGCGCCGCATGAGCGCCACCGGCTCGGTCAATCGCTCCGCCGCATCGTTCAGCGCCGGCATGTTGCGCGCGCGCGAAACGCCTTCGTCCATCGCGCCGCCGAGCACGATGATCCCCGTCGGCGCGACGCTCGAGATCTGGCTGTGGGAATCGGTCTTCGAGCGGGCGCGCGAAAAGGCTGCCGGCCGCCGACAATGAAAACACCGCGATCGCCACGGCCGAAACACTGGCGAGGATGCGGCCGGCGCGATTCCAGCGCGTCCAGAGCAACACGACGCCGACGAGCAGCAACTCGATGAAGACCTGCGGCGCCTCGGCCATCACGCCGAGCGTCTTGGCGATCAGGAAGAACACGGCGTCTCCTCGGGAATTTTCGCGCCCGCGCGTCGCTCAGCGAAAAGAGAGGACAAAGAGCGCCGCCTCGCTGGCGCTCAATTGCTCGCCAGCCACTTCTGCCATTCGGCCGGCGAACCGTGGAACACGTTGCGGTCGACCTTGCCGACGATGCCGGGCACGGCGCCGTCGGACTGGTACTGCCAGAAATGCCACTTGCGCGAACCGTAGCGGACGTGCGGGCGGTGCTTGGTCGAGCGCACCCAGATCGGATATTCGGTCAGCGCGCCGTCCGCGAGGATCGCCTCGTAGAAGTCGACGGTCGTGTAGATGACCGGGCGCTTGCCGTAATGGCGCTCCATCTCCTGCAGCATCAGCCGCATTTCAGGGATGGCCTGCTCGGGCACGATGGTGCGCTTGCAGGTGCGCGATTCCGGCGTCGCCTCCACGTCGAGCACAGGCGGCAGCGCGTCCGGCTCGCGCGGCACGTTGGACTTGAACCAGGCCATCTCTTCCTGCCAGGGCCGGCACCAGTACACGAAATGATAGGCGCCGCGCGGCACGCCGGCGGCCTTCGCCGCTTCCCAGTTCTGGCGGAACTTCGTGTCGAGCAGGTCCGCGCCTTCCGTCGCCTTGATCCAGGCGAACTGCACGTCGGAATTGGCGACCGCCGACCAGTCGATATTGCCCTGGTATTTCGAGACGTCGATGCCGTGGATATCGAAATCCCTGCTGTGGTCGAGCGCCTCGCTCGGCTTCACCTTGTGGGTGGGCGCATAGGAGACGGCGGAAGACCTGAAGCGGGACTTGCCGAGTTGGGAATCGACGCCCGAGCCGCAGGCGGCGAGCGCGAGGGTAAGGCCCAGGGCCGCGAATACGCGCAGCGGCTGGCGGAGATCGAAGGAACGCATCATCGGCGCAAATTATCCCTGTCGGGGTAACGAGTCGTTAATGCGCGGCCCCCGCGGCTCAATCCACCGGGCCGGACGCTTCATTTTAGCCCGAAATACAGCGTGGCGAAGCTCAAAAACGAGAAATACCCGACGATATCCGTCACGGTCGTCACGAAGGAGCCGGACGAGACCGCCGGGTCGATCTTGAAGCGCTCGAGCGCCAGCGGCACCAGAATGCCGCCGAAGGCCGCCGCGATCAGGTTGGTCAGCATCGCCGCCGCGATGACGAAGCCGAGCGCCGGCAGGCCGAACCAGATCGCCGCGCCGATGCCGGTGAGCACGCCGAAAGCCAGTCCGTTGAGCGCGCCGACCAAAAATTCGCGAAAGATGATCTTCGCGGCGTTGGAGCGCGACATTTCCTTGGTCGCCAGCGCCCGCACGGCCACGGTCATGGTCTGCGTCGCCGCGTTGCCGCCCTGGCTCGCCACGATGGGCGCGAGGATCGCCAGCGCCACCATCTTCTGCAATTCGCCCTGGAAGATGCCGAGCACGGAGGCGGCGAGGAAGGCCGTCACAAGATTGACGAACAGCCAGACGAAGCGCCCGCGCGCGACCGACAAGATCGGATCGGTCAGTTCCTCGCGGCGGTTGACGCCGCCCAGCGCCTTGATGTCCTCGTCGGCCGCCTCCTGGATGACGTCGACGATGTCGTCGATGGTGATGACGCCGACCAGCCTGTCCGCCTCGTCCACGACCGGCGCGGAGACGATGTTGTAGCGCTCGAACATGCGCGCCACTTCTTCCTCGTCCTCGCTCACGCGCACATGGCGGCGGTCCTGCATGATCGCGTCGAGCGGCGTCGAACGCGGCGTGCGGGCGAGCTTGTCGAGAAAGACGTTGCCGAGCAGGCGATGGCCGGGATCGACGACGAAGATTTCGAAGAAACTGTCGGGCAATTCCTCCTGGTCGCCCTCGCGCAGATGGTCGAGCGCCTGCCCCGCCGTCCAGAACGGCGGCACGGCGACCAGCGTCGTCTGCATCAGGCGGCCGGCGGAATTCTCGGGATAGTCGAGCGAACGGCGCAGCGCCGAGCGCTCGACGGGCGGCATGGCCTCGAGGATTTCCTCCTGCTCGGACCTGTCGAGGTCCTCGAGCAGCGCGATGGCGTCGTCGCTCTCGAGTTCGCTGACGCCTTCCGCGACGGTTTCGGTCGGCAGCCCCTCGAGGATTTCGTCGCGGACGTGCTCGGGCACTTCGGTCAGCGCCGCGAAGTCGAAGTCGTCGCCCATGAGTTCGACGAGGCGCGGCCGGCTGTCGGGGTCGAGCGCCTCGATCAGGTCGGCGAGGTCGGCCTTGTGCATCTCGCCGGCGAGCGCGCTCAGCCTCTCCCTGTCGGAGGCGTCGATGGCCGTCTCGACGGAGGCGACGAATTCGGCGCGCAGCGCCCCGTCCTCGTCGCGGAAGGGCCAACCGGCGCCGTGGGCGGCGCCCTGAGCGCCTTTGGTTTCTGTCGATTTTTCGGCCATGGATCACCGGCGCCCGCGCGACGCGCGCGCGGCTTTTCCGCCTTCAGGCGATTCCGCTCGAAGGCAGGCTGATCTAGACCAGATTCGGCCCGCGTGGCGACGTTTTTCGATCCTGACGCGACGCCTCGGAAGCTGGCTCGAAAAGCGCCGCGATCCCAAGTCCTTCATGCCGAGGAGCCTGGCCGGAAAGTGCGCGTGACGGCCCCGCCTGTCATCCCGGACGGCTTCGCAGGCAAGTTTACGCAGCCTGCGTAAACTTGCCTGCGAAGGCCGATCCGGGATCCAGGGCACAGGCGGTTCCGGCTGGATCCCGGCTCTCCGCTTCGCTCCGGCCGGGATGACAGCAAGTGAGAGTTTCGAGTCAGGCCTCTCAGGCGCGCGCGGTCGGCCGGCTGCTGACGAGATCGAACCAGCGCGTCAGATCCGTCATGTCCTCGGGGATTTTCGAGCCCGTGCCCTTGCCCATCACGAAGGCGCATTGCGCGGTGATGTCGGCCACCGTGTAATGGTCGCCCGCGACATATCGCCGGTCCGCCAGCTCGCGGTTGAGCCACGCCATGCGCTCCAGCAATTGCGCCTGCCGCACGCGGCCATATTCCGGCACCTGCGGCCGACGCCCGGCCCAGAACGGGTTGAGGTGGATGAACACGTCCTGGATCGGCAACTGGATTTCCAGCTCCATGCGGCGGTTCCACATCTCGATCTGCGCGCGCTCCAGCGTCGTCGAACCGAACAGCGGCGGCTGGGGATGCAATTCCTCGAAATAGCGGCAGATGGCTATGGATTCGGCCAGATGCGTGCCGTCGTCGAACTCCAGCACCGGCATGGTGCCCATCGGGTTCATCGCCATGTATCTCGCGCCGTGGTTCTCCCCCTTCATCATGTCGACGAATTCGGACGGGATGGCGATGCCCTTCTCGGCCAGGAAGATGCGGACGCGCCGCGGATTGAGGCCGTTCTTGAGATCGTAGAGTTTCATTCTGCTCCCCTGTCGGCGCGAGAATGCGACAGCCGGTCGGCAAATCCAGACCGTTATTTCAGCGGCACGTATATGTCGGTGATCAAGTCCCGGGCTCGGCGTCCATCGGCGTGTTGATGTAGATCTCGTAGCAGGGCCGGTCGCCGCCGCGCGACCGGAGCCCGGCAGCCAGACGCCGAGCAGCCAGCCGTAGGCGGCGCCGAGGTCGGCATAGGGGCCTGTGTGGCGCAGACGGCATGTTCGCCCGCCGCGATATCCACGCTCCAGCGGCGGCTCGATTTTCGCGTCGCCGGCGATCGGCGGCCGCGAGCGCCCGGCATTCGCCGGCGGCGTGCCTCGCATCGTCGAAATAGACCGCGACATTGTGCTCGCCGGCCGATAGAGCGCGCGCGGGTCAACAGTGCGTGCAGCCGGCCGAAGGCGACGCCGATCTCCGCATAGGGGCCGCGATGCGCGATCCCGCCGACTGTCAGCGCCGGCGCTGCCGATCTCCACCTTGCGCATTGCCGCCTCCCGCTTCCAGGCTACCGGCGGCGCAGCGCTCACGCCAGCGCGCCGCGATCTCCGCCCGCCGCCTCCGGCGCGAGCCAGCGGAAATCCGGCAATTGGTGGCGCGCGAAAGTGAACTGCCGCTTGGCGTAGGCGCGCGTGTCCGCCTGCCCTCGCGCAATCGCTTCATCGAGAGACATTTCGTCGCGCAAGTAGGCCATCAGCGCCGGCGCGCCGTGCGCCCGCATGATCGGCAGCGCCGGATCGAGCTTTCGCGCCGCGAGCCTCGCTGCCTCGTCGAGCGCGCCGGCCTCGATCATCCGCACGAAGCGCCCGTCGATCGCCGCCCGCACGGCCTCGCGTTCCGGCGCGAGAAAGAAGCCGCGCCACGATCCCTGCAGCCAGGATCGGCGCGGCGCGCGCGCCCTGAAAGGCCGTCAGCGGCTTTCCCGTCGCCTCGAAAACCTCGAGCGCGCGAAGAATGCGCTGCGGATCGGTCGGCCGCAGCCGCGCCGCCGTGACGGGATCGCGCGCCGCCAGAAGCGCGTGCAGATCGGCCGGCGCCACGCCTTCCGCCGCCGCGCGAACCCGCGCCCGAACCTCCTCGGGCACGCGGGGAATGTCGGACAGGCCCTGTGTGGCGGCCTTGAAATACATGCCGGTGCCGCCGACGACGATGGCGAGGCGGCCGGCCGCCGCCAATTCCGTCATGAGCGCCGCAAAATCCTCGAGCCAGCGGCCGACCGAATAATTCACGGCGCCGTCGACATGGCCGTAGAGCCGGTGCTCGGCCGCCGCCTCGTCCGCGAGCGTGGGCCGGGCGGTGAGGATCCTGAGATCGCCGTAGACCTGCATGGAATCGGCGTTGACGACGACCCCGTCCGCCCGTTGCGCAAGGCCCAGCGCCACGGCGGACTTGCCGCTCGCCGTCGGGCCTGCGATGAGGATGGCGCGAATCCGCCCCATGGTTCGAATGTCCGTCTGAATCCGCTGTCCGATGTCCAAGACCCTTTCTCACGTCGCCACGCTCGTCTGCAATCCGCAGGCGCCGATCCTCACGCCGGCGCTCGCCGAACGCGCGCGCGCCGCGCTCGCCAACGCCGCCCCCGCGCGCTGGCTGGCGTCCGCGATCGCGGCCGACATAGCCTTTGCGCCGGAAGGCGGCTTCGAGCCCGTGGAGACCGAGGCGGTTCTGCGCGCGGCGGTTGACGGCGCGCCGGTCGATATCGTCGTCCAGCCGATCGAGACGCGCCGCAAGGCCCTGTTCGTGGCGGACATGGATTCGACCATCATCGCGCAGGAATGCATCGACGAACTCGCCGATCTCGTCGGCCTGAAGGCGCATGTCGCCGCCATCACCGAACGCGCGATGCGCGGCGAGATCGCCTTCGAGCCGGCCCTGCGCGAGCGCGTCGCGCTGCTCGCCGGGCTGGACGCAGAGGTGCCGGCCGAAGTCATCCGCACACGGATCACGCTGACTTCGGGCGCGAAAACGCTGGTGCGCACCATGCGCGCCAACGGCGCCTATACGGCGCTGGTCTCGGGCGGCTTCACCGCCTTCACCGACACGATCGCGCAAATGGTCGGCTTCGACGAGAACCGCGCCAACCGCCTCGTCGCGCAGGACGGCAAGTTCACCGGCCGTGTCGAGGAGCCGATCCTCGGCGCACAGGCCAAGCTCACGTCGCTGATCGAACTGCGCGACGCGCGCGGCCTGGCGAAGGCGCAGACGCTCGCGGCCGGCGACGGCGCCAACGATCTGCCCATGCTGCGCGAGGCCGGCCTCGGCGTCGCCTTCCGCGCCAAGCCCGCGGTCGCCGAAGCCGCCGACGCGCGCATCGAACATTCCGACCTTACAGCGCTTCTTTTCGCGCAAGGGTATTCGCGCGACCACTTCGTGGATTGACGGACCGACAGCCGTCAGGCTCGCGATAGCGCAATGAAAAAGCGAGCACGAAGGCTCGCGGTCCATTTATTGCGGCCAATCGCTCTGCGCCGGCTATAGTCTCCGGATTGAATCGACCGGAGCAGGAATGGACGCGGAATTTCACTGGGAAGCCTGGCGTCAGCCGCTGATTTTCCTGCTGACGGCGGGCGTGGTCGTGCCGTTGTTCCGCCGCCTGCGCGTCAGTCCCGTGCTCGGCTTCCTCATCGCCGGCGCGCTGCTTGGGCCGTTCGGCGCGGGGCGCCTCGCCGAGAAATATCCGTGGTTCGCCAACGTCACGATCGGCGGCGGCGCGGGCGCGGCGCAGCTTGCCGAGCTCGGCGTCGTCTTCCTGCTGTTCATGATCGGTCTCGAACTGTCCTGGGACCGTCTCGTGCGCATGCGCCGCCTCGTCTTCGGCCTCGGCGCGGCGCAGGTCGTGGTCACCACCGCGCTGCTCACGCTGCAGATCGGCGCCTGGCTCGATCTCGGCCTCGGCCGCGCGCTTCTCTGCGCGGCGGCGCTCTCCATGTCCTCGACGGCGATCGTGCTGTCCGTCCTCTCCGAACGCAAGCGCCTGAACCGCACCGCCGGCCGCGCCGCCTTCGCCGTCCTGCTGTTCCAGGACCTGATGGTCGCGCCGCTGCTGTTCATGGTGCCGCTGCTCGACGCCAAGAGCGAGGCGCTCGCGGGCGCGCAATTGTTCTGGACCTGGGCGCCGGCGGTGGCCGCGCTCTTCGCCATCGTCGCGGGCGGGCGGCTCGTGCTGCGACCGCTGTTCCAGCTCGTGGCGGCGGCGGGTTCGACGGAATTGTTCATGGCCGCCTGCCTGCTCGTCGTCGTCGGCGCGAGCGTGGCCAGCGCATCGGCCGGCCTGTCGATGGGGCTCGGCGCCTTCATCGCGGGATTGCTGCTCGCCGAAACCGAGTTCCGGCGCGAGATCGAGGTGACGGTCGCGCCCTTCCAGGGGCTGCTGCTCGGCCTGTTCTTCCTCTCGACCGGGGCGCATCTGGATTTCGCGCGCGTCGTCGAGGCGCCGCTGACCATTCTCGGCTTCTCCTTCGGCCTCATCGCCATCAAGGCGGCGATACTCTACGTGCTCGCGCGCATCTTCCGCCTCGCCGCCCCCGTCGCGCGCGAAATGTCGCTGCTGCTCGCGCCCGGCGGCGAATTCGCCTTCCTGATGATCGGCGCGGCCATCGCGGCCAAGATCATTCCGGATCAGGCGGGCGGCGACCTTCTGCTGGTCGTGACGCTGACCATGACCGCCATTCCCTTCCTCGGCGCGCTCGGCGCGCGCGCCACCAAATCGCGCGCCAGGGACGAGGCGGAATTCGCGCATCTCGCGCCGGGCGCGACCGTCGCCGATCACCGCGTCGTCATCGTCGGCTACGGCCGCGTCGGCCGCCTCGTCTCCGACATGCTCAAGCGCCACGACATTCCCTTCGTCGCGGTCGACGGCTCGCCGCAACTGGTGGCGAAGGCGCGCGAAGAAGGCGTCGAAATCTACTGGGGCGATGCGGCGCGGCCCGAATTCCTGTCGCGCGTCGGCCTGAGCGCGGCGCGCGCGCTCGTCGTCACCATGGACGCGCCGCAGGCGGTGGAAAAAGTCGTCACGCTGGCTCATGCAGCGCGGCCGGACATGACGATCGTGGCGCGCGCACGCGACGCGATGCATGCGACCCATCTTTACGAACTCGGCGTGACCGACGCGATACCGGAAACCATCGAGGCGAGCCTGCAACTCGCCGAAGCCGTGCTCGTCGATATCGGCGTGCCCATGGGCTTCGTCATCGCCTCGATTCACGAGAAGCGCGACGAATATCGCAAGTTCCTGCAGCCGCACGGCGACCGCCGCAAGGAAAGCCGCGGCCTGAAGATGTCGAAGCGCGTGCGCGACATGAACAAGCCCAAACCGGAAAAGACCAAGCCGGAAAAGACAGGGGGATGAGCGCGATGGCGGCCAGCATCGAGATGCGCGAATTCAGGACGCCGCTGCCCAACACGGGCCTGAACGTCTACATGCGCAACAAGCGCAGGGCCGGCGTCGCTTCGTTCGGGCCCGAGCGCACGCTGCTGATGGTGCACGGCGCGACCTATCCCGCGAGCGTCGTCTTCGATCTCGCCATCGAGGGCGTCTCGTGGATGGATCGTCTGGCGAGCGCCGGTTTCGACGTCTGGGTCATGGACCTGCCGGGCTACGGGCGCTCCGACAGGCCGAAGGAAATGGACGGGCCCGCCGACGCCGCCGGACCCGTCATCACGACGGACACCGCGATTCTCGCTGTGAGCGCGGTCGCCGACTTCATCCGCGCGAAAAACGGGATCGATAAGCTCAACCTGCTCGGCTGGTCCTGGGGCACGGCGATCATGGCCGGCTATACGCAGGCCCATGCGGCGCGCGTCGAGAAGCTCGCGCTGTTCGCGCCGCTCTGGCTCATCACGGGAACGCCGACCATCGGCGACCCCGGCGCGAAGCTCGGCGCCTGGCGCGCGGTGACGAAAGACGAGGCGAAGCAGCGCTGGCTGCGCGGCGTGCCGGAGGCGGCGCAAGGCTCGCTCATTCCATCAGGCGTGTTCGACGCCTTCTGGCAGGCGGCGCAGGCGACGGACGCCCGGGGCGCCGCGATGAACCCGCCCGTGCTGCGCGCGCCCAACGGCGTCGTCTTCGACGCCGGCCGCTACTGGATGAAGAATGCGCCGACATGGGATCCGGCCAGGATCGAATGCCCGGTTCTCATCGTCATGGGCGAATGGGACGCCGACACGCCGCCCTCGATGGCCAACAAGATATTCCCGCTGCTCACGCGCGCGAAAACGAAGCGGCTCGTGCTGCTGGGGCGCGGCACGCATACGATGGCGCTCGAGAGCGAGCGCCATGCGTTGTTTGCGGAGGTGGAGCGGTTTTTTTCGTGATCTCCCTTCTCCCGCGCAGCGGGAGAAGGAAAACACGTCAATCGATCGTCACCGGCACGAAGCGCACTTCGCCCGCCGCCGACGACACCAGCAGCAGCGCCGATTTCTTGCCGTCCTTCTTCAGCGCCTTCAGCGCGTCCTGAACGTCGGCGGGCTTCGACACCGGCTTCTGGTTGATCTCGACGATCACCTCGCCCGCCTGGATGCGCTTCTCGGCGGCGTTGGACGAGGGATCGACGCGCGTGATGACCACGCCCGATTTCACCGCTTCCTTGATCTGGAACTTCGCGCGCGCATCGTCGCCGAGCGTCGCGAAATCCATGCCGAGCGCCGATTTCACCGCATTGTCCGGCTTGTCCTCGTCGCGCGACGAGCCGCCGTCGCCCTTGGCGAGTTTCTCGCCATCCTCGAGCCGGCCGAGCTTGACGGTCTTCGTCGTCTCCTTGCCGTCGCGCACGATGACGACGTCGACGTCCTTGCCGATCGGCGTCGCCGCGACGATCTTCGGCAGGTCGCGCGACTGGTCGACCGTCTTGCCGTCGAACTTCACGATGACGTCGCCGGCCTTCAGGCCCGCAGGCTTGGCGGGGCCCTTGTCGTCGACGCCCGCGATCAGCGCGCCGCGCGCCTTGCCGAGGTTGAGGCTCTCGGCGATGTTGTCGTCGACGTTCTGGATGCGCACGCCGAGCCAGCCGCGCCGCGTCTCGCCGAACTTCTGCAATTGCTCGATGATCGGCACGACCGTATTCGCGGGCGTGGCGAAACCGATGCCGATCGAGCCGCCCGACGGCGACAGGATCGCCGTGTTGATGCCGATCACATCGCCGTCCATGTTGAACAGCGGACCGCCGGAATTGCCCTTGTTGATGGCGGCGTCGGTCTGGATGTAATTGTCGTAGGGACCGCTGTCGATGTTGCGGTTGCGCGCCGACACGATGCCCGCCGTCACCGATCCGCCGAGACCGAAGGGATTGCCGACGGCCAGCACCCAGTCGCCGACGCGCGACTTGTCGCTGTCGGCGAATTTCACCGCGGTCAGCGGCTTCTCCGGTTTCACGCGCAGCACGGCGACATCGACCTTCGAATCCTTGCCGAGCACCTCGGCCTTCAGCTTGCTGCCGTCGGTGAACACGACATAGACCTCGGTGGCGTCCGCGATCACATGGTTGTTGGTGATGACGATGCCCGACGCGTCGATGACGAAGCCCGAGCCCAGCGAATTGGAGCGGCGCTGGCGCTGCTCGTTGCCGCCCTGCCCGCGCCGCTTGAAGAATTCCTCGAACAGGTCGTCGAAGGGCGTGCCCGGCTGGAACTGCGGCCCGCCACCGCCGCCGCGCTTCGCCTCGACGGTCTGCGTCGCGGAAATGTTGACGACCGCGCCGCTCACGGTCGCGGCGAGATCGGCGAAGGAATCCGGCGCGCCCCGCGCATGGGCGGGCGCAATCGGCGGGGCCAGCGTCGCGGCGCCGCCGAGCGCCAGCGCCAGCGCGAGCCCGGCGGCGGCCGCCGGCCGCGAGAGACGACGCCTCGGCGTGACGACGTTCGACATGTCCAACTCCGTAAATTCAATCCGCTTTCGCGGAAAGGTCCGTCTGAAACCCGGCCAAACCGTGACGCCTTGCCGGCGTCGCGATCACTTGCCCGCGGGATTGCCGAAATATCGGAAGAAATCCGAGGCGGGCGATGTGACGAAACGCGTGTCGCCGGCCTTGAAAGACTGATCGTAGGCCTGCATCGACCGATAGAAGGCGAAGAAATCCGGGTCCTTGCCGTAGACTTCGGCGAACACCTGGTTGCGTTCGCCGTCGCCCTGGCCGCGAACGGTGTCGGCCTGCTGCTGCGCCTCGGCCCGGATGACGATCGCGTCGCGGTCGGCGCGCGAGGTGATCCGCTGATATTGCTCGTTGCCCTGCGCGCGATATTCGTTGGCCTCGCGCTTGCGCTCGGACTGCATGCGGCTGAACACCTTTTCCGAGATTTCGCGCGGCAGGTCGGCGCGGCGCAGGCGCGCGTCGATGATGGCGATGCCGTAGTTCATGCTCTCGTTGTTCACCTGATCCTTGATCTTGCGGGTCAGGTTCGCGCGCTCGTCGCGCACGATCTGCGTCTGCGTCGCCTCGCCGAGAACGCGGCGCACGGACGAGTTCAGGATCGAGGCGAGAAAATTGTTCGCCGCGCGCACGCTGCCGGCCGCCTGGTAGAACTTCAGCGGGTCGACGATGCGGTAGCGCACGAAGGCGTCGACGTCGATGCGCTGGTTGTCGGCGGCGATGACTTCCTGCTTCGGGCTCTCGAGATCGAGGATGCGGTTGTCGATGCGCACCACGGTCTCGATCAGCGGAATCTTGAAGTGCAGGCCGGGCTCCGTGACGAGGCCGCGGCCCGCGACCGGCGCGCCGAAGCGCAGCACCAGCGCCTGCTCGGTCTGCGCGACCTGGAACATCGCGCCCGACAGCACGGCGAGAATGGCCAGCGCGACGATCGCGACGACGAATCCGAAGGACGACTTCATTTCGCGCCTCCCGCCGTCGCCGGCGCGGACTTGTTGATCTCGCCGAGCGGCAGGTAGGGCACCACGCCCTGCCCCGCGCCCTTGTCGATGATGACCTTGTCGACGGCGCCGAACACGCGCTCCATCGTCTCCAGATACATGCGTTCGCGCGTCACCTGCGGCGCCTTCTTGTACTGCTCGTAGATCTGGCTGAAGCGCGAGGCCTGGCCCTTGGCTTCCGCCACCGTCTGCTCGCGATAGGCTTCGGCCTCCTGCAGGATGCGCGCCGCCTGGCCGCGCGCTTCCGGCACCACCTTGTTGGCGTAGCCCTCGGCCTCGTTCTTCAGGCGGTCGCGGTCCTGCTGCGCCGCCGTCACGTCGCGGAATGCGGAAATGACGGAGGCCGGCGGATCGACGGACAGCAACTGCACCTGCATGATCTTCACGCCGGCGCTTGATAGCCGTCGAGCACGCGCTGCATCAGCTCCTGCGATTGCGGCTCGATCACCTTGCGCTCGGCGGTGAGCAGCTTCTGGATCTGCGAGCGGCCGACGATCTCGCGCATCGCGCTTTCGGCCACCGCCTTCACGGTCGCCGGCGGATTGGAGATGTTGAAGGCGTAGTCTTCCGGCTTCTGGTCGTCGATCTTCCAGATCACGCGGAATTTCACGTCGGCGATGTTCTCGTCGCCGGTCAGCATCAGGCTCTCTTCGGGAATGTCGACCTGCGTGCGCGTGTCGACACGCATCGCCGAGCCGACGTCGATGGCGTTGAAGTCGGTGACGCCGAGCTTGATGACCGAACCGACGGGATAGGGAAGATTGTAGTTGAGGCCCTCCTTCGTCTTGCCGACATATTTGCCGAAGACGAGGTTGAGGCCGACCTGGTTGGTCGCGACGATGTAGAAGCCCGACAACAGCCAGAGCAGCACGCCCACGAGCAGGAAGGCGATGAGCCCCTTGGCGCCGAAGCCGCCGGGCATGGCGCCCTGCAGGCGATTCTGGGCGCGGCGCAGCAAATCCTCGAGATCGGGCGGCGTTCCGCCCTGCCCGCCGCCGGGTCCCCCGCCCCACGGACCGGGCGGCCCCCACGGATTCTGGCCGCCGGGCTTGCGCGGCCCGTCCTGATTGCTCCAGGGCATAATGTTCCTTCCCTCAGCCGCCGAAACGGCCCGCAACTTATAGGAGCGCCTGTCGGCGCCCGCAATGTTCAGGTCAGATATGCGCCGGCAGGCCGGCTTGCAATGGCGGCAGGCCGATCTTTTCCGACTTGGGCCAGCGATGATCTCGCTCGAGAGCAACGCCGGACGCCGCGCTTGCGGCTGATGCGGGCGATCCAGGCGGCGCCGTAGCCAAAGCGCGCCTCCACCCGCCTCATCGCGGGGCGCTCTCGGCCGGATAGTAGATCGTCGTTGCGGATCGAACGTCCGCGGCGGGAGTGAGGCGCGCGGGTTCCAATCGCCCTTCCCCCATGATGTGGAAAACTGTTTCGCCGCTGGCGATCAGATAGTCGGCGACGATACGGCGATGACACCGCCACCATACCGCCTCCGAACACATGATCGCGCAACGACGGCGCTCGCCTTCGCGTATCAGATGCCGGAGACCATCCTGAAAGGCGGGCGAAAGCGCGTAGTCCGCATAATTGTGGAAGCTCTCGTTGTTCCAGAATCCGTTTACGCTCGGAGACAGGTCTCTTGTCTTCCCGCGAAGGCCTCCGAGCGCCGCGACATGCTCGTAGGAAATGTCGAACGCCGCCAATTCGCCGGGAAGCGTGTCCTTGTTGAACTGCGGATTGGTCCTCGACCGGGGAACCGTGCGGATATCCGCCACGAGGGCACAATCGACCTCCCGCATCAGCGCGACGAACTCATCGAGGCTTCGCGTCGAATGGCCGACCGTGAAGAACGGGGCCGACACGTCGTCACACGCGCTCGAGAGCGCTGCCTTTGTGGGCGGCGATATGATCCGACTTGTCGCTCGATATCTCGTATTGCGGATCCTCGCTGGTAGCGCGGTGTTTATAGCCCTTGAACAGAAAGTCGGCGGTATGAACGGCGATGATCGTCCCGGTCACATGGCCCGCTTCGGAGTTCCATCCGACGTGATCGCCGATCTTGAACCGTGTCGCCATGCCAGTTCTCCGGTTTCCATGCTTTGGCGGCGGCCGACCCTGCCCGCCGCCTCTGTCGTCAGAAGATGAAGCTCTCCTGAAAATAGAGCGCGGCCGTCGAAATCGAATGGCTGGGATATCAGATGGAAATATCCTGGCCGATGGCGAGAAGTGAAAATCCTCGGTCTCCGCGCGCGGCGCCTAGGCCCGCTCCAGAATGCGCACGGTAAACGCCGCCTCGTCCTTCTCGGCCCTTGGCGGCGTCTTTCGCGCGACTTCGCGCCATTGGCTCATGTCGAGTTCGGGAAAGAAGGCGTCGCCTTCGGGCGCGAGATCGACTTCGCTCAATACGATGCGATCGGCGCGATCGAGCGTGGCGCGATAGAGTTCGCCGCCGCCGATCACCATGATCTCGTCGACGCCCATCGCCTGCGCGCGCGACGCGCCGAGCGCGAGCGCATCGTCGATCGAACGCACGACATGCACGCCATCGCGCGCGAAAGCCTGATCGCGCGTCACCACGATCGTCTCGCGACCGGGCAAGGGCTTGCCGATCGAATCGAAGGTCTTGCGGCCCATGACCATCGGCCGCCCCCATGTCGTCTCGCGAAGGTGCTTGAGGTCGCTCGGCAGGCGCCACGGCAGCCCGCCCTTTACGCCGATTGCGCCATTGCGCGCCACGGCCGCCACTAAAACGATCTTCGCCATCGCGCTTCCATGTTTACGGCGGTTAGAGAATCGCCATAGTCTCTCCATGTCGTCAACCAGCCGAAAGGAGGTGATCCAGTGTCTCATTGTCATCAGCCGAAGTCTGCGCTGCGGACTTTGCGCGCCTGGACTCCTCGTGGAGCGTTCGGGACCGCGTAATCCGCCGCTGTAGCCGGCAAAAGACAATGTGGGGGGCCGTTCCGAAGGGGGCGGCCCCTTTCATTTCGAGCCGTCGCCTTATTTCGCCGCGCGCGTCCACAATTCGACGCCATCGACGGTCGCCGCGAGCCTGTAGGGCGCAAGCGCGGCCGCAATCCGCGCATCGGCCGTCTCGCGCAAGCGCACCTCGCGACTCTCGATCATCACGACATCAGGCATGCCGCGTGAAATATCCTCGGCGAGATCGGCGCGGTCCGATGCGATCACGGCGTTGAGACGCGCGGTCTCGGCCGCATCCGGATTGCGATTGTCGAGAATCCATTTCGCCGTGTTGTATCGCCACATCGAATTGTGGCGGTTGACCCATACGCCGCCGATGCGGCGCGCGGCGGGAAAGGTCAGCTCCATCGAATCGGAGATCGCGGCGAGCCGTCCCTCGGGCGGCATCAGTTTTCGCGCGACGGCGACGACATCGGGAGCGCCCATGCTCTGGGCGAGATCGGCCTGGATCAGCGTGAAGGCCGGCGCGAGAGCCGCAACCAGCATGACAATCGTGCGCGCGAAAAGACTGGCGATGCGGCCGGCGAACAGAGCTTCGATCATCGGGATGGCCGCAAGCTCGATCGCGGACGAAGCATGATTGATCTGGTAGCGCTGTTGCGTGAAGTAGGCGATGGCGAAGCCGACCGACGCCCAGCCCGCGCCGCGCGCCACCGCCGACAGCGTGCAGCGCGCGGCGAGCGTGGCGGCGACGAGGCTGGCGGCGATCATGTACCAGGTCGTCGGCATCTCCAGCGCCGAGGCGAAGGGCGCACGGGCCGCCGCATAGACGGCGAGCGCATCCGGCAGCGCGTCGCTGAGATAGGCGGGATAGAAGATCGCAATCGTCGCCGCGTAGGCCGCGAGCGTCGCGGCGAAACCGAGAAGCTCGGGCCAGCCGATCCAGCGCAGCGAGCGGCGTTGCAACGTGGCGACGAGCGCGGGGACAAGCAGCGCGGTGGCGAAATGCGGCTTGAAGGCGACGACGGCGCCGGCCGCCGCGCCCGCCGCAAGACGTCCGAGCGCGCTCATCGAACGGCCGTCGGCCAGCGTCATCATGACCGCGCAGGCGGGCGCAGCGCAGCAGCGCCGCATAATGTTCGCGCTCGGCGAACATCGCCGCGGGAACGATGGTCAGCGCGACGAGAGAGGCGATGAGCGCGCGGTCGCGCGTCGCGCCCGGACGTTCCAGCGAGGCGGCGGCGACGCTGCGCCAAACATCGGCAGCGCCGAGCGTCTGCGCGACAACCAGCGCTTCCGCGCCGACGCCGCTCCACGCCGCCGCGATCATCGCCGGCAGATAGATCAGGATCGCCGCCGGCGGATTGGGATCGGTGACGTCGACATAGGCGCGCGCGCCCTGCAGCGTCCGCTCGGCGAAGGTCATGAACCAGGCGACGTCGAGATTGACGCCGCCCCGCGCCTGGATGGCGGCGGCGACCGCGACGATGGCGCAGGCGCCCGCAACCACGGGCCAGCGCGCCCGGCTGATGGCGCGCGGCTCGGCCGAAGCGATGTGCGAGAGGGAAGCCAAACTCATGCGGCGCGAGCATAGCGCCGCGCCCCTGACAAAACGTGAAGGCCCCGGCTATCGGCGCTCGCGCGAAATCCGCGTCAGCGCCAGATCGAGCGCCGACAGGAAAGCCGAGCGGTCGCGCGGCCCGAAGGGCGGCGGCCCGGACGTCGTCTCGCCGGCCGAGCGCAGGTCGGTCATGAGATTGCGGGTGGCGAGCGCGGCGCCGATATTCTGCGCGCTCCACTCCTGCCCCTTGGGCGAGAGCACGCGCGCGCCCTTCTTCACGCACCGATCCGCCAGCGGCAGGTCGGCGGTGACGACCACGGTCCGCGGCGTCGCGCGCTCCGCGATCCAGTCGTCGGCGACGTCGGGCCCCGCGGGCACGATCACGCGCTCGACGAAATCGGCGCGCGGAACCTGCATGAAGGAATTGGAGACGATGAAGACGCGCGCGCCCCGGCGCTGCGCGACCTTGTAGACCTCCTCCTTCACCGGGCAGGCGTCGGCGTCGACGAGGACCGAGACTGCGGGTTCAGACGGCAACGTCGGCCTTGATCGCGGGCCAGGCCTCGTAGCCCTCGATGGCGATGTCGTCGTAGGTGAAATCGAAGATCGACTTAACTTCGCGGTTGAGGCGCAGCGTCGGCAGCGGCTTGGGCGAGCGCGTGAGCTGCAATTGCGCTTGCTCGACGTGATTGTCGTAGAGGTGCGCGTCGCCGAAGGAATGCACGAAATCGCCGGCCTCGCAGTCCGTGACCTGCGCCACCATCGCCAGCAGCAGCGCATAGCTGGCGATATTGAAGGGCACGCCGAGGAACACGTCGGCCGAGCGCTGGTAGAGTTGCAGCGACAGGCGTTTCCTGCCGGCGACCTCCGCGACATGGAACTGGAACAGGCAGTGGCACGGCGCAAGCGCCATGGCCGGAATATCCGCCGGGTTCCAGGCGCTGACGACGAGCCGGCGCGAGAACGGATTGCGCCTGATCTCCTCGACCACCTCGGCTGATCTGGTCGATCGTGCGGCCGTCGGGCGCGGCCCAGGAGCGCCACTGCTTGCCGTAGACGGGGCCGAGATCGCCGCTGGCGTCCGCCCATTCGTCCCAGATCGTCACCTTGTTGTCGGCGAGATATTTGACGTTCGTGTCGCCCTTCAGGAACCACAGGAGCTCGTGCACGATGGCGCGCAGATAGAGCTTCTTGGTCGTGACCAGCGGAAAGCCCTCCGCCAGATCGAAGCGCATCTGGTGGCCGAAGATCGAGCGCGTGCCCGTGCCGGTGCGGTCGGCCTTGGCGACGCCGTCGTGCAGCACGTGCGAAAGCAGGTCGAGATATTGGCGCATGAGGCCAATCTAGCGCGATTCCCGCAAAAGGCGCGAACTTCCGGCGAAATCCAGCCTGTGGACAGCGTCAGCTCGCCGCGATCGCTTCCAGGCGGGGAATGTCGAGCAGCCGCACGCCGTCCGGCACCACCAGCAGCGCCTTTTCGCGCGCCAGCTTGGAGATGGCGCGGCTCACCGTCTCGATGGTCAGGCCGAGGAAATCCGCGATGTCCTGCCGGGTCATCGGCAGCGGCACGGTGACCGAATTGTTGTTGATATGGGCCCAGCGCTTGCGCAGGCCGACGAGGAAGCAGATCACCCGCTCTTCCGCCGTGCGGCGGCCGATCAGCACCATCTGCTCCTGCGCGAGGCTCAGCTCGTGGTTGGCGAGATCGTAGAGGCGGCGCAGGAGCTGCGGATGCTCGTCGACGAAGGCCGAAAAGGCCTGGCGGTCGAACCGGCACGCGGTCACCGAGGTCAGCGCCTCCGCGCCATAGACCGTGCGGGCGGCCAGCGACAGGCCGAGAAAATCGCCGGGAATGGCGAAGCCGACGACCTGCCGGCGGCCGTCCGGCAGCAGCCGGTAGAGCCGCACCGAGCCGGAGGTGATGTTGAAGACGGACTGGGCGTCCTCGTCCTGCGCGAACAATTGCTGGCGCTGGGCGTAACAGCTCGAGCGCGACAGCGCCTCGAGGCCGACGAGTTCGTGGTCCTCCAGCGCGCCGCAGGCCGAATAGGGCCTCACGCCGCAATAGGCGCATTGGGAATCGGGCTTGGCGTTCGCGCAGGGGCCGCCCCCGGTCAGGGGGCTTGCGGACGAATGCCCGGTCGAATGCATCGGCGCTGGCGTTGAGCGGATCATTGGCCACTATCTATCACGATCCGAAAGGGAAAAAACCGTTTCCGTCCTGTCTGCAAACAATTTTCCGGCCGTCGTCGCGGCCGCGCTTTCGCCGCTCGAGGCCCTTTCGCCGGACGCCGGCGCGCACTATATTCGGAACGCCTTCGCAAGAAGGCTATGGCGATAAACAGGCTTCGAAATAAACCATCCGGACCCGGGGGCGGTACCCGGCGCCTCCACCCCAGCCCAGACCGCGCAAAACGCGCGTATCTGGGTTGCGGCGGGGGCGAAACAGGATCGACGGGGGCGTAAAGGAAGATCTTTTGCCCGGCATGATACCGCCGTTATCGGGTCAAACCTATAGTTGCCAACGACAACTATGCTCCGGTGGCCGTCGCCGCGTAATGCGGTTCCGGTATCGGGAATAAAGCCCTAGGGGGTTAGCACCTTCTAGGCGGGGCTCGGAGGCGCCTGGCAACAGAAGCCTCCACTTTCTCTTCGCGTCTGATCGGGTATAGCGTGCGCGTCGCAACCGCCCGGCGAATCGGGCGCTGAACCGCAAGCGGCCGATCTGTCGGCCGCGACATCGAAAGCCGAACGCCCGCTCATGGCGACCGATCACATCCGATACGACCTGCTGGTGCAGGACGCCTTCCGCGGCATTTTCCGCAAGGTGTTGGTCGACGCGGCGCAGCACGGGCTTCCCGGCGAGCATCATTTCTACATCACCTTCAAGACCGGGGCGCCTGACGTCGTCATGTCGGATCGGCTGCGCGCCGAATATCCGGAGCAGATGACCATCATCCTGCAGCACCAGTTCTGGGACCTGAAGGTGCATGATTCCGGCTTCGAGGTCGGCCTCTCCTTCCGCCGCGTGCCGGAGAAGCTGGAAATTCCGTTCGCCGCCGTGACCGGCTTCTTCGACCCCTCGGTCAATTTCGGCGCGGAATTCACCGCCGAGGACCCCGACGCCGCCCGCGCCGAGGAGGAAGCCGACAAGGCCCCTGCCCTCGCCGCCGTCCCCTCCGCGGAGCCCGTCGCCGGCAAGCCCGCCGAAAAGCCCGCGCCCGCGCGACAGAGCCGGAGCCCGCCGCCGAACCGGCGAGCCGAGCCCGTCGAGGATTCGCCGAAGGTCGTCTCCATCGACGCCTTCCGCAAGAAGAACACCTGATCCATGGCCGAGGTCGTCAACCTCCGCCGCGCGCGAAAGGATCGCGCGCGCAGGGAGGCCGACGCGAAGGCCGCCGACAATCGCCTCGCCTTCGGCCGCACGCGCGCCGAGAAGAAGGAAACGGAAGCGCAGCGCGCGCTCGAGACGCGCAAGCTCGACGGCCACAGGCGCGAGAAGCCTGACGCGACCGATGGCTGACGCCGCGCCGCAGCGCGTCGTCAAGCGCTCGCTGTCGATCTCGGGCCATCGCACCAGCATATCGCTGGAAGAGATTTTCTGGAGCGAATTGCGCGCCATCGCCGAGCGGCGCGCGCAATCCGTGGCGTCGCTCGTCGCGGAAATCGACGCGGGCCGGGGCGAAGCGAATCTGTCGTCGGCGCTGCGCGTCTTCGTCTTGCAGCAGGCGAAGAAACAGTAAGCCTATTTCCCCGAAAATTTCGGCTCGCGCTTTTCCATGAAGGCGCGCACGCCCTCCTTCATGTCTTCCGAGCGGAACAGCGGCAGCAATTGCAGGTAGACGTGATGCACATGGTCCTTGAACGTCTCGTTCAGGCCCATGCGCATCATGCGTTTGGACGCCTGCACGGCCAGCGGCGCGTTGGCGGCGATCTCGCGCGCCATTTCGCGCGCGCGCCCCATCAATTCGCCGTCGGGAACGACTTCGTTGGCGATGCCCCATTCCAGGCATTCGCGCGCGCTCAATGTGCGGCCGGTGAAGATCAGCTCCGACGCCTTCGCCCAGCCGAGCATGCGCGGCAGGAACCATGTGCCGCCGGATTCCGGCACGACGCCGCGCTTGACGAAGGCCGCCGCCATCTTGGCGCTTTCCGCCATGATGCGGATGTCGCAGCCGAGCGCCGTATCCATGCCGTAGCCCGCCGCGCCGCCGTTGACGGCGCAGATGATCGGCTTGTCCATTTCGAACATCACCGTCGGCGGCGTGTTGCGCAGGTCGAGATTGGTCGGGCCCGAGGCCGAAGCCGACGACAGGCCTTCGCCATCGCGCTCCTGCCGCAAGTCGAGTCCCGCGCAAAAGGCGCGGCCGATGCCGGTGAGGATCACGCAGCGCACGGCGGGATCCTCGTTGGCTTTCACCAACAGCCGCGTCAATTCGCCGAGCATCGGTCGGGAGATCGTGTTCATCCGCTCGGGCGCGTTCAGCGTGATGAGCGCGATGGCGCCGTCCTCGATTTCGTAGAGGACCTCGTTGTGGCCGGCGCCGTGCGTCGATGTGACGTTGCTCATGTTTCCTCCCGCGGCGCCCGTCGCGCCGTTACGATTTTTCCTGCGGATTGAACGGCAGGCCGAGCGCGGCGCAGATCGGCGCGGAGGCGCGCTCGGGATGGCGCGGCGACGAATGCGCGCCGTAGAACGCCATCAGCCGGGCGAAATCGGCGTCGTAATCGGCCGTCGTCGTCAGCGGCGGACCGAAGGTGACGACCTTCTTCACATAGTCGATCGCCGCCGGCAGGATCGGCACCTCGGCGTTGGCCGCGATCAGCCAGTAGCCGCGCTTCCATTCAGACGCGGACGAGCGTGTGCCTTCCGGCGCGATCAGCAGCAGCAGCTTGTCGGCGCGATTGAAGGCGGCGACGCTCTGGCCGACGACGCCGCCCGCCTTCTTGCGGTCGATCGGGATGGCGCCGAACCAGCGCAGCACCGGCCCCATCGCGCCCTTGAAGGCGGTGTCCTTGATCATCGTGCCGGAGCGCAGGCCGAGCGCGGACAGGATGGCGATGGCGATCACGCCGTCCATGTTGCTGGTGTGCGGCGCGCCGATCAGGATCATCTTCGGCAGGTTCGGAACCGCCCCGTCGAGCCGCCAGCCCGTGAGACTGAGGCACAAGCGCGCCACGGCGCGCGAGAAGGAATTGCCGCGGCGGGCGACCTGGTCGCCAACCGGCAGGCTGCTGCTCAACGAAACCGTCACGAAATCTCCGATCACGCTTTCTGGATGCGGAACCCGGCATCCACTAGCACGGTTTCGCCCGTCGTCTTCGGGAAAGCCGTGCAAAGCGCGTAAATCGTTTGGGCTACGTCGGCCGGCGAGATCGTGGCGTTGAGCGCGGATGTGGCGCGATACATCTTGCCCATGGCCTCATAGGCTTGCGCGCCATAGCCGTCCTTCAACCAGTCGGATTCGATCATGCCCGGCCCGACGCCGTTGACGCGGATTTCCGGCCCGAGCGCGCGCGCGAGCGCGATGGTCATGGTGTTGAGCGCGCCCTTCGAGGCCATGTAGGCGATGGACGAGCCGCGCCCCGCCACCGCCGCGATCGAGGAGACGTTGACGATGGATGCGCCGGGCGACTTGCGCAGCAGCGGCGCGAAGGCGCGCGACATCTGGAAGGCGCCGATGACGTTGACCGCGTAGATCGCCTGGAAATCCTCGGCCGACAGGCCGTCGAGATTGCGCTGCTCGACGAATTTCGTGCGGCCGGCGTTGTTGACGAGATGGCGCGCCCCGCCCCAGCGCTTTTCGACCAGTTCCGCCATCATCCTGCAGTCGGCGTCGGAGGAGACGTCCGCCTTGATCGTCTCCACCTCCGCGCCGGCCTTGCGGCAGATGGTCGCCACTTCCAGCGCCGGCGCCGGGTCGCGCGAGTAATTGACGACGACATTGTAGCCGTTCTCCGCGAACCTGATCGCGGTGGCCGCGCCGATGCCGGTGGACGAACCCGTGATGACAGCGACTGGACGTGACATTTGACCGCTTCTCTCTCTTGGGCGCCTCCGCCGGGGCCCGCATCATGACGCCAAGCTGCGGAAAATAAAGCTTCGGCCGATCGTTGCAGACGGGAGACTGCGTTGCACGAACGACATGGAAACGAGGAACTCCCTCCGGCGCTTGCATCCGCGCAAACCCTTCTCGGCTCGCGTCTCACGGCTTCGTGATTGCGCGCCGCTTGCTTGAACCTGGCCGCGCGTCGGAAATTTGCCCGGCAAGGGAGGGAAACCATGAAAGTTCAATCGATTCTGTTTGGCGCGGCGATCCTGTCGGCGGGCGTCTGGGCCTGCGCCGCCAGCGCCCAGCAGGCGCAGCCCGCGCCGCAGCAGCCGCAATTTCCGGACATGACCTTTTTCGTCAGCTCCAAGCCCGGCCCCGACGGCGCCAATCTCGGCGGCCTCGACGGCGCCGACAAGCACTGCCAGACGCTGGCCACTGCCGCCGGCGCCGGCGCGAAGAGCTGGAAGGCCTACCTGTCCACGCAAGGCGCCGGCGCGGTCAACGCGCGCGACCGCATCGGCAAGGGCCCGTGGAAGAACGCCAAGGGCGTGCAGATCGCCGCCAACCTCGACGAACTGCACAAGGACGCGAAACTCAGCATCGACAACAGCCTCACCGAGCGCGGCTCGAAGGTCGCGGGCGTAGGCTTCAACAACAATAACCACGACGTGCTGACCGGCTCGGACATGGAGGGCAAGGCCCTGCCGGCCGACAAGGACATGACCTGCGGCAACTGGACCAAGGGCGGCGAAGGCTCGGCCATGGTCGGCCATTCCGACCGCATGGGCCTGCGCGACGACGTCCCGTCGCATTCGTGGAACTCGTCGCACCCGAGCCGCGGCTGCAGCCTGCCCGCGCTCAACGCCACGGGCGGCGGCGCCCTGCTCTACTGCTTCGCGGCGAACTGACGCCCGAAACAACAAAGCCCGGTTCGCGAGAACCGGGCTTTCGTTTGCGCTACTCTTGAAGCGCTTGGTGCGGTCGAGAGGACTCGAACCTCCACTGGTTGCCCAACTAGCACCTCAAGCTAGCGCGTCTACCAATTCCGCCACGACCGCATGCCCGCTCGACGCAAAGCGCTTCGCTTCGGGCAGGCGTCGTCTAGCAAACGGTTCTGTGACTGACAAGGCCTGAAAGCCGCGCTATTGCAGTCCTGTGACCCTGCAGATTTCCCGCGACGCGCTTTCTGCGCAATTCCTTGCCCGCCCCGGCTCGCCGCCTGTGGAATGGGCCATTTCCGACACGCTCGTTCCCTACGCGCAGGCGCTGGCCGAAATGGAGGCGCGCGCCGCCGAAATCGCCCGAGGCGAGGCCGCGGAGCGCGTCTGGCTGCTCGAACATCCCCCGCTCTACACGTCCGGCACCTCGGCCAAACCGGGCGATCTGCTCGACGCGCGCTTTCCCGTCTTCGAGACGGGGCGCGGCGGCCAGTTCACCTATCACGGGCCCGGCCAGCGCATCGCCTACGTCATGCTGGACCTGAAGCGCCGGCGCCCGGACGTGCGCGCTTTCGTGGCGGCGCTGGAGGCCTGGATCATCGCCACGCTCGCCGCCTTCAACGTCCGGGGCGAGCGGCGCGAGGACCGGGTCGGCGTCTGGACGCGCCGGCCCGACAAGTCCGCCGGCCCGGCCGGCGAAATGGCCGAGGACAAGATCGCCGCCATCGGCATCCGCGTGCGCCATTGGGTGACGTTCCACGGCATTTCGCTGAACGTGGAGCCAGATCTCGGGCATTTCTCCGGCATCACGCCCTGCGGCGTGCGTGAAAGCCACTACGGCGTCACCAGCCTCGCCGATCTCGGCCTGCCCGTGGCGATGGCCGACGTGGACGTGGCGCTGCGCCGCGCCTTCGAGGAGATTTTCGGGCCGACCGTGGCGGCGTGAGCCTTCAAGTCTGACTGGAACCTGGAAACTCCTCGTCCTGAGGAGCCGCGAAGCGGCGTCTCGAAGGGCGGCCGAGGCGCGAAACTCTGGATCATGCTTCGAGACGGTCGCTGCGCGACCTCCTCAGCATGAAGGGTTCGGGTCTTCAGCGAATTTCGAGTCGGACTCTCAGGATGAAGAACCGAATTATGGGTCAGACTCTCAGGCGGACTTGCGCGCGCCGAAGCTCTTGCGCGCCCCGACGGGCGAACGGACGGCGCGGTCGTCGACCTGGGCCGGCCCGCGCGCCTTGTGTTCCGCCAACGCGCGCGCGATCAGCGCGTCGGCGCCGGCCGCCGAAGATTCGGGCGCATCGAAGCCCGCCCGTCGATCCTTGGCCGGCGCAAGAGCGTAGGCGTCGCCGGCCGCATTGGATTTTGGCGTCCACAGCAACGACATGCGCAGGACAGCGGCCGCTTCGAGCCCCGTCAGCACAATCGTGAGCGGTCCGCTCTTGTCGGCGGCCGGCCCAAGGATTTCTCGCGCATGCTGCGCCAACAGCGCCAGGACGTCGGGCGATTGCGCGGCGAGGGCTGCCGCGCCGGCGATACAGCCCAGACTGCTGATCGCGATCCATGTGGCGCTGAAGCCGATGTCGTGCAGACGCTTGGCGTCGAGCGCCGCCTGCACGACGAGTTGCAGTCCGAGCACGCCGACGAGCAGGCCATGCAGGCTTTGCGGAGCAAGTTCCAGCGACGCGACGAGCAGCGACAGAACCAGCACGGCGATGCGATAGGGACCGCGACCGATGCGGCCGCGCCAATCGAACAGGAACCAGAGGAATTGAGCCGGCATCGCGCCCTTCCGACAGCGAGGCGCCCAATGTGCCTCCAGCCGGTCAACAGGCGGTAAAACTCAGCCGTCGCGGCGAATTTCAAAGGGAGCGGCGAGCCCCCCATCCTCGGCCGGCCCGACCTCCACGCTGTCGACGCGCGAACCCGGCGGCCCGCGGCGGCAGGCGGCGAGCAGCGCCTCGACCTTGTCCGGCGCCCCCGAGGCCATCGCCTCCACACGCCCGTCGCGCAGGTTGCGCACGAAGCCGGCAAGGCCGAGCGAACGCGCCTCCAGCGCGACGAAATACCTGAAGCCCACGCCCTGCACCCGTCCCGCGACCAGGACGCGAACGGCGCCCATGGTCACACCGCGATATTGTCGATGAGGCGCGTCTGCCCGAGCTTTGCCGCTGCGAGCAGGCGGATCGGCCCGTCGGCGCGGCGCGCGACCCGCTCGAGAGTGTGCGCATGCCGCGCCTCGACATAGTCGATGACGAAGCCCGCCTCGACCAGCATCTCGCGCGCTTCCGTCATCTCGTGGCCGACGACCTCGCCCTCGCGGATCTTGGCGGCGGCGTGGTTCAGCGCGCGATACATGGCCGACGCGCGCGCCCGTTCGGCAGGCGAGAGATAGACGTTGCGCGAGGACATGGCGAGGCCGTCCGCCTCGCGCACCGTCGTCGCGCCGACGATCTCGGTGGGAATGTCGAGGTCGCGCGCCATGCGCGTGATGACCCGCAATTGCTGGTAGTCCTTCTCGCCGAAGACGGCGCAATCGGCCTGCGCCTGGTTGAGCAGCTTCGAGACGACGGTGGCGACGCCGGCAAAATGCGTCGGGCGGAAGTGATCTTCCAGATCGACCTTCGCGGGACCGGTCAGCGTCACGGTCGTCGCAAAGCCCTCGGGATACATTTCCGAGACGTCAGGGGCGAAGCAGACATCGCAGCCGACCTCGCCGAGCTTCTCGACGTCGGACGGCAGGGTGCGCGGATATTTGGAAAAGTCTTCCGTCGGCGCGAACTGGGTGGGATTGACGAAGACGGTCGCGATCACGCGGTCGGCGCGGCGGAACCCCTCCTCCACCAGCGATACGTGGCCGGCGTGCAGCGCGCCCATCGTGGGAACCAGCGCGACGCGTTCGCCCGTGGCGCGCCAGGCGCGCACCTGCGCGCGCAGGCCGGCGACATCGTGCAGCACGAGCGGCGAGGACGGATGGCTCTTGGCGTTCAACGCGAACTCCTCAGGGCGGTACGTTTCAGTCTTTCGGCGGCGACCATTTGATCGCGCGCCGCTGCGGCGCAGCATCGCCGCCTCCTGATAGCAGGCTGCGCAGAAAATCGACATAGGGCGCCGGCAATTCCGCCGCGCGGGCGGCGGCGATCACACTTTCCATGTAGCCGGGCTTCCTCGCCGGTCCGGCGCCGGGCGGCGCAACGCCGATATAGACGAGCGCGCGCGCCGGCGAACCGTCGGCGCGCAGCACCGGCTGGATCGCCTTCCGGTAGAGCCCGCGTGAAACCTCCTCGTAGCGGTCGAGGGCGGGCACGTCGGACAGGGCGAGATCGTAGAGGACGCCGTGCGTTTCGCTATTGGGATCGCGCACGACCGTCGCATGGCCGTCGGCCATCAGCGCGAAACGATGCCGGGCGAGCCGCGCCCGCCCGAGCGGCCGCGACTTCGGGCAGCGCGCCCGCATGGCGGCGGCGTCCATGTTCGAGCCATAGGCAAAATAAAAGGGCATCGGGCGGCCGCTCCGCGAAAACTGCGCCGGAAACCATCGGCTCCGCCGGACGTTGATGTCCGAAACGGAGGCGCAGATGGACCGTCAAATCGTCGAAACGCCCGAGCAGGCGAAACAGGGGCGATGGGGCACGCCCGTGCTTTACGTTCTCATTGCCGGAACGGCGCTGGCGACGATCGCCTTCGCGATCGTCGCGCTCGTCCGGCCGTGGTGAGGCGAGCGATCAGGCGAATTCCATGATGATCGCGTCGACGGCGAGCGAGTCGCCTTCCTTCGCGTTGATCTTCTTCACCGTCACGTCGCGCTCGGCGCGCAGCACGTTTTCCATCTTCATGGCCTCGACCATGCAGAGCGGCTCGCCGGCTTTGATCTCCTGGCCGTCCTTCACGTAGATCGCCTTCACGAGACCCGGCATCGGGCACAGCAGCGACTTGGAGGTATCGGCGATCTTCTTTTCCGGCATCAGCGCGGCGAAGCGCGCCTCGTCGCGCGTATAGACCCAGGCGTCGACGGAGACGCCGCGATGCGCGATGGCGTAGCCGTTGAGGATGGGGCGCACCTGCACCGCGACCTGCTCGTCATTGACGAGGCCGTTCCACACGGGCTCGCCCGGAACCCAGGCCGACAGCAGCCGATAGGCTTCGCCATCGTCGAAGCGCACGAGGATCGCCTCGTCGCCGGAATCGATCGACACGTCGTAGCGCTCGGCGCCGAGCACGACCGTGCGGTCGCGCTGGAACTGCACGGCGCGCTGCGAGCGCATCTGCCCGGAAATCTGGCGCTTGCGCTCGTTGGCGACATGGTCGATCGCCGTCGCCACCGCCGCCATGACATGCGCCGTCTCGCCGGAGGCGACGAGCGGCGCAAATCCGTCGGGATATTCCTCGGCGATGAAGCCAGTCGACAGGGCGCCGTCGCGCCAGCGCTTGTGCTGCATCAGCGAGGCGAGGAAGGGAATGTTGTGGCGGATGCCGTCGATGTAGAAGGCGTCGAGCGCGCGCGCCTGCGCATCGATGGCCGTGGCGCGGTCGCCGGCGTGCGTCACGAGCTTGGCGATCATCGGATCGTAGTAGATCGAGATTTCGCCGCCTTCGTACACGCCCGTGTCGTTGCGCACCGTCACGCCTTCCTCGTGGCCCTCGTGCGGCGGGCGATATTTCACGAGGCGACCGGTCGAGGGCAGGAAGTTGCGGGTCGGGTCCTCGGCATAGATGCGGCTCTCCACCGCCCAGCCCTTCAGATGCACGTCGCTCTGCTTGATGGCGAGCTTCTCGCCGGCCGCGACCCGGATCATCTGCTCGACGAGATCGACGCCGGTGATGAGCTCGGTCACCGGATGCTCGACCTGCAGGCGCGTGTTCATCTCGAGGAAGAAGAAGCTCTTGTCCTGGCCGGCGACGAATTCGACCGTGCCGGCGGAATCGTAGTCGACCGCCTTGGCGAGCGCGACGGCCTGCTCGCCCATCTTGCGGCGGGTCTCTTCGTCCAGCAGCGGGGATGGGGCTTCCTCGATCACCTTCTGGTTGCGGCGCTGGATCGAGCATTCGCGCTCGCCGAGATAGATCACGTTGCCGTGCTTGTCGCCGAGCACCTGGATTTCGATGTGGCGCGGATTGACGATGAACTTCTCGACGAACATGCGGTCGTCGCCGAACGAGGATTTCGCTTCGGACTTCGAACGCTCGAAGCCTTCCTTCACTTCCTCGCGCGAATTGGCGATGCGCATGCCCTTGCCGCCGCCGCCCGCCGACGCCTTGAGAATGACGGGATAGCCGATCTCGTCGGAAATCTTCACCGCCTGCTCGGCCGTATCGATCACGCCGAGGAAGCCCGGCACGGTCGAGACCTTCGCGGCATTGGCGAATTTCTTCGATTTCGATCTTGTCGCCCATCGCCTCGATGGCGCGCGGGTTCGGACCGATGAAGACGATGCCGTTGTCCTTCAGCGCCTGGCAGAAAGCCGCGCGCTCGGACAGGAAGCCGTAGCCCGGATGCACGGCCTCCGCGCCGGTCTTCTTGCAGGCGTCGATGATCTTCTCGATCACGAGGTAGGATTCGGCGGCGGCGGGCGGGCCGATATGCACGGCCTCGTCGGCCATCTCGACATGCAGCGCGTCCTCGTCGGCGTCCGAATAGACCGCGACCGTCTTGATGCCCATCTTCCGGGCGGTCTTGATGACGCGGCACGCGATCTCGCCGCGGTTCGCGATCAGAATCTTCTTGAACATGCGCCCACCGATCAGAAGCCGCTGCACCGCGGCAAAATCCAGTTGAGGCGCTTTTACGGGAGGCCGCGCCGCCCGTCTATATATCCTTCATGATCACGCAGCGCGGGCGATTTCCGGTCCCGCCCAGCCCTTGGCCGCCCGGCCCCGCACGGCGGCCGCGAACCAGCCGGGCGTGCGATGGGCTTCCTCCAGCGCCGCCACCAGCGCCGCGAAGGCCGTCAACGTCTTCGCCCTGTCCGCCTGCGCGACGAGCCACTCGGCCTGCGCCTCGTTGAGGACGCCGCTCGGGCGCTGCTGCCACAAGAGGAAGTCCACGATCACGTCGACGAAAAAATCCCGCCACGCCGGGCAGTCCGGGCGCACGTTGCGCTCGATGGAAAACAGCGCCTCCGCCTCGTCCTGCGTCAGGGCGTCGCCGCGAAACAGGTCGTAGCGCAGCCGGCGCACGAGATCGGCGTCGACGGCGCCCTCGCGCTCCACCGAAACCAGCGCCAGGCGGCGGCGGTCGAGTTCGACGGCGGTCCGAAAGATCTCGACCTTGAAATGCTCTGTCACGACGAAATTCCCGAGCGCCAGGACTGACGCACGGCAACCTTGGGCCGGGCCGGATTGCCGGAATCTGAATCGGACCGCCGAAAGCCGATTAACGGTTAAGTGCTTGGCAAAGCGCGTGGTTTCGGCCGGCTTAGGGATTTGCGTACAAGTCTATCCTTACCCGCGCGGGGCCAGCACCATCTGGGTCTGCGTGATGATGGCGGCGAGCTTGCCGTCCGGCCGGAGAATGCGCGTCGTCCAGACCTGTGTCGTCTTGCCGCGGTGGACGGGCGTGCATTCGGCGCGCGCGATCTCGCCGGCCCGGATGGCGGAAATGAAATTCGTCTTGCTCTCGACCGTCGTCGTGCCCGCGCCCGGCGGCAGGTTCAGCACCGTCGCCACCGCGCCGATCGTGTCGGCGAAGGCCATGTAGGCGCCGCCGTGCAGGATCGAATTGGTGGTGCACAGGTCTTCGCGCACCGTCATTTCGGCCACGACCTTGTCCGGCGACTGCTCGACCAGCCTGATGCCCATGAGGCGCGCCAGCGGCATGATGTTGACGTCGATCATTCTGTCCTCCCTGCCCCGAGTTTCGGGCGCGGGCCGGGGAATGGCAATGACGTGCGGGGTAATCGTTCGGCGACGGCCGAATCTGTCCTATGTTCCCCTCATGACCGACAGCGCCCTGCGGCAGGCCCTCGCGCTTCTCGCCGAAACCCCCTTGTTCGACGCCCACAACGACCTGCCCTACGTGATCCGCGTCGATCCGCAGGCCAGGGGCGACGTCGCCGCCTTCGGCCTCGACCAGCGCCGCAATTCCGGCGACACCGACATTCCGCGCCTGCGCGACGGCAAGGTGGCGGCGCAGTTCTGGGCGGCCTTCGTGCCGCCGGGCGAGCAGCGGCCGGCGAGCTACGCCCTGCAGCAGATCGCGCTCATCCGGCGCATGAACGAACTGCATCCGGACGCATTCCTGCCGGCGCTGCGCGCCAGCGACGTGAAGCGCGCGCACCGCCAGAGAGAAGATCGCGAGTTTCATCGCCATCGAGAACGGCGCGGCGATCGAGAACCGGCTCGACGCGCTCGACGCCTACTACGATCTCGGCGTGCGTCTCATGACGCTCTGCCACAATTCCACGCTCGACTGGTGCGACAGCGCCACCGACAAGCCGCGCTCGCAGGGCCTGAGCGATTTCGGCCGGCAGGTCGTCGCGCGCATGAACGATCTCGGCATGATCGTCGACTGCGCCCATGTCAGCGACGCATGTCATGCATCAGGCGCTCGATATTTCCCGTGCGCCGATCGTGTTCTCGCATTCCAACGCGCGCGCGCTCTGCGACCACAGGCGCAACGTGCCGGACGACGTGCTCGCGCGCGTGGCCGACAAGGGCGCGCTGGTCATGGCGACCTTCGTGCCGAACTTCATCTGCCAGAAGTCGCAGGACTGGCTGACGTCCATGCAGAACGCCTTTGGCGGCCATGACGACAATGGCGACGGCGAGGCCGCCTTCGCCGCGCGCGAAAAATCGGCGGGCCCCTGGCCGCGCGGCTCGCTGAAGCAATATTGCGATCATCTCGACTATCTCAAATCGAAGGTCGGGCCGGACCACATCGGCATCGGCTCGGATTTCTTCGGCGGCCCGCAGGGCGAGGGCCTGAAGGACGTCGCCTGCTTCCCGCATATTTTCGCGGAGCTGATACGGCGGGGCTGGCCGAAGGCGCATCTGAAGAAGCTCGCGGGGGAGAATTTCCTGCGCGTCTTCCGCGCCGTCGAGAAGGCGCGCCGGTAAGGCCGCCCTTCCGCTTGCAATCGCGGCGCGCGCGCTAGATGTCGTCCGGGGGCGCAAGCCAGGAGGGCGTCATGCGCAATCTGGGCGCCGCAGCGGCCATTGCCGCTCTTTTCGCCATTGCTCACCCCGCATCCGCACGGCAGGCCTATCGCGTCAAGGCGCCGACCATCGGCTGCGTCGACCGGCATCTGGTTCAGCACATGCGCAACCTGCGCGAGGACAACGGGATGCTCGCCGCCGACGCCATGGCGCAGGATGCGCTGGACTCGGGAGAATGCACGCCCCTGCCCGCCGGCATGCTGGTCGAGGAAGAAGACAACGATATCGTCGCCGGCCTCACCAAGGTGCGGGCGCCCGGCGTGCCCGGCGCGGTATGGGTGCGATACACGACACTGAGCGACGACGACTGAGACGGATTTTCGCAAGCCGCGAGCCTGTTCCGCATGCCGACGGTCTGTGCTTCAATCGCGCCCGCAAGAGGGAGCGTCCAGAAATGAAGCCAGATTTGGATAATTCCGTCGGGATACACATGTCGCGGCTGTCGCGCCGCGCGCTGATTTCGGCGGCAGGCGCAGCGGCGGTGTCGGCCCCGTTCATCCGCCGCGCCCATGCCGAGGCGTCGGAAGTGAACATCGCGCAGCAATTCGGCCTGCTCTACATCCAGCAGGACATCATGCAGCGCGAGAAGCTGATCGAGAAACAGGCGGCCAAGCTCGGCCTGCCCAATCTCAAGGCCAATTTCGTGCGCCTCGCCGGCACAGGCCCCGTCACCGACGCCCTGCTCGCCGGCTCGCTGCAATTCGCCTGCGGCGGATCGCCCGGCGCGCTTCTGCTGTGGGACCGCACGCGCGGCGGCATCAAGATGTGCTTCGGCATCAACGCGTCGAACCAGAAGCTCGTGACCGTGCGGCCCGATCTGAAGGCCATCAAGGACCTCCAGCCGACCGACCGCATCGCGCTTCCGGCGGTCAAGACCTCGCCGCAGGCGATCTACCTGCAGATGGCGGCGGTGAAAGCCTTCGGAAAGAGCGAATGGGCGAAATTCGATTCGCTCACCATCGCGCGCGCCCATCCCGATTCGATGGCGCAGATGCTGTCGAAGAGCGAGATCAACTGCCACTGGACGTCGACGCCGTTCCAGGAGCGCGAACTCGCCAATCCCCTGGTTCACGAGGTCGCCGACGCCTTCTCGATCATGGATGCGAAATCGGTGACGCCGTCGGTGGTCTATGGCGCGTCGGCGTTCCGCGACGCCAATCCGACCGCGTGGAAGGCCGTCATGGCGGCTTTCGCCGAGGCGACGGACTTCATCGTCAAGAATCCGACGCAGGCCGCCGAACTCTATCTCGCCAATTCCGGCGACAAGGACACGGTCGCCAACACGGTCGCCGCGATGAAGACCCCGGGCAACGAATTCACGTTGCAGCCGCGCGGCGTGCAGAAAATGGCGGACTTCATGTCGATGACCGGCCTGATGAAGAAGAAACCGGACAATTTCACCGACGCCTTCTTCCCCGAGGCGAAGGAATTCGGCGGGGATTGAAACAAAAGGGCCGCCCCTCGGGGCGGCCCTTTCATTTGTGCAGAAGGCAAAAGCCTCACAGCGGAATGTTGTCGTGCTTCTTCCAGGGGTTCTCGAGCTGCTTGTGGCGCAGCATCGAGAGCGCGCGGGCGATGCGCCGGCGCGTGACGTAGGGCTGGATCACCTCGTCGATGTAGCCGCGTTCCGCCGCCACGAAGGGCGACAGGAAGCGGTCCTCGTATTCCTTCGTGCTCTTGGCGATCTTGGCGGGGTCGCCGAGGTCCTGGCGGAAGATGATCTCGACCGCGCCCTTTGCGCCCATGACGGCGATCTGCGCCGAGGGCCAGGCGTAGTTCATGTCGCCGCGCAGGTGCTTCGAGGCCATGACGTCATAGGCGCCGCCGAAGGCCTTGCGCGTAATGATCGTGACCTTCGGGACGGTCGCCTCCGCATAGGCGAACAGCAGTTTCGCGCCATGCTTGATGAGGCCGCCGTATTCCTGCGCCGTTCCGGGCAGGAAGCCCGGCACGTCGACGAAGGTGACGATCGGAATGTTGAAGCAGTCGCAGAAGCGCACGAAGCGCGCGGCCTTGCGCGAGGCGTCGATGTCGAGCACGCCCGCCAGCACCATCGGCTGGTTGGCGACGACGCCGACCGTGTGGCCTTCCATGCGGCCGAAGCCGACGACGATATTCTTGGCGTGGGCGTCCTGAATCTCGAAGAAATCGCCCTCGTCCACGACCTTCGCGATCAGCTCCTTCACGTCGTAGGGCTTGTTCGGATTGTCGGGCACCAGCGTGTCGAGCGAATGGTCGTCGCGCTCGCTGTCGTCGAAACTCGGCCACTCGGGCGTCGGATCGGTGTTCGACGACGGCAGGAAGTCGATGAGGCGGCGCATCTGCAGCAGCGCCTCGACGTCGTTGTCGTAGCCGCGATCGGCGATCGAGCTCTTGGTCGTGTGCACCGAGGCGCCGCCGAGTTCTTCGGCCGTCACCGTCTCGTTGGTCACGGTCTTCACGACTTCCGGGCCGGTCACGAACATGTAGCTCGTGTCGCGCACCATGAAGATGAAGTCGGTCATGGCGGGCGAATAGACGTCGCCGCCCGCGCACGGCCCCATGATGACGGAAATCTGCGGGATGACGCCGGACGCCAGCACGTTGCGCTGGAACACTTCGCCGTAGCCGCCGAGCGCGGCGACGCCCTCCTGGATGCGCGCGCCGCCGGCGTCGAACAGGCCGATGATCGGCGCGCGATTCTTCAGCGCCATGTCCTGGATCTTGGTGATCTTCTGCGCGTGCGTCTCCGACAGCGAGCCGCCGAACACGGTGAAGTCCTTGGCGAAGACATAGACGACACGACCGTTGACCGTGCCCCAGCCGGTGACGACGCCGTCGCCGGGAATCTTCTCGCCCTTGTCCATGCCGAAATCCGCGCAGCGGTGCTGCACGAACATGTCGAATTCCTCGAAGGAGCCGTGGTCGAGCAGGAGCTCGATGCGGTCGCGCGCCGTCAGCTTGCCGCGGGCGTGCTGGGCGTCGATGCGCTTCTGGCCGCCGCCGAGGCGGGCCGCCTCGCGGCGCTGTTCGAGGGCTTCGATAATGTGCTTCATCGCTGGCGTCCCGGGCCTTTCACAAAACCGTCGCGCGCTGATAGCACGCTTGCCGCGCCGCACAAACCGGCGCCGCGCTCACCCGTTCGTCTGAGGGATGGGCGAACCGCCCCTCCCTATTCGGCAGGAGCCGCAATCCGGGCCGGCGCCGCCGGCCTGTAGGCGGCGAGCCCAATGAGGCCGACGGCGGCGGCGAAGAAGATGTAGTAGACCGGCGCGGTCTTGTCGCCGGTGGCCTGCACCAGCCAGGTGTTGATGAAGGGCGCGAGCCCGCCAAACAGCATGACGGCGAAATTGTACATCAGCGACGCCCCGGTCGAGCGCACCCGCACGGGGAATATCTCGGTCATGAAGGCCGGCATCGGCCCGGCCAGCGCGCCCAGCAGCACCCCTATCCCCTGCAATTGCCAGAGATGGGCGACCGTCGGCTCGGCCACCAGCCGCTTCAGCATGAAGAAATAGAGGATGCAGTAGACGATCAGCGCCGGCACGATGACCGCGCGCCGCCCGATCCTGTCCGACAGCAGGCCGAAGGCGAGGACGAGCGCCGCATTGGCGAGGCTCATGAACATCAGCCCGTATTGCGCCGAGATCAGCGGCAGTTTCAGTTCGGTCGCGGCGAAGGCCGGCAGGAAGACCGCGCCGACGTAATTGATCGCCGTGCCCGCCGCGATCAGGCAGAAGGAGGCGAGAAGCTCGCGCGGATGCTCGGTGAAAAGCTGGCCCAGCGTCGTCTTCCGGGCAGGCGCGGCGGCCTTCGCGTGGTCGGCCAGATAGGCCTGGAATTCCGGGGATTCGTCGACCTTGCGGCGCAGGTAATAGCCGATCGGCCCGATCAGGATGCCGAGGATGAACGGCACGCGCCAGCCCCAGGAGGCGAAGGCCTCCGGCGACAGGTTGGCGTTGAGCGCGATCGCCATGGCCGCGCCGAGCGCGAAGGCGAGCGATTGCGACACCATCTGGAAGGCGCCGTAGAAGCCGCGCATTCCCGGCGGGGCGAACTCGATGAGCAGCGCGCTGGCCGAGCCGAACTCGCCGCCCGCCGAGAAGCCCTGGATCAGGCGCGCGAGCAGCAGCAGCAGCGGCGCGGCTATGCCGATCGCCGCATAGGTCGGCAGAAAGCCGAGAAGGCCCGTGCCGATCGCCATCAGCGTGATCATCACCACCAGCGCCTTCTTGCGCCCGTGCTTGTCGGCATAGAGCCCGAAGACGAGCCCGCCGAGCGGTCGCGCGGCGAAGGCGATGCCGAAGGTCGCGAACGTCAGCAGCAGCGAGGATGTCGGATCGCTCGCCGGGAAGAACAGCTTGCCGATGACGCCGGCAAACAGGCCGAAGACGGTAAAATCGAACCATTCGAGCGCATTGCCGATGGTCGAGGACACGACGACACGGCGGCGCATCTCCGCCTCGGAAATCTTCTGCATGTTCCCACCCGCCTTCTCGTTTTGCCCGATTGTTTCGCCCAAGCGCGAGCTTGGCAAGGAGGGCGCGAGAGAAGCGGTCAGGCCGGGCTTCGGCGCGGCAGCCCGGCGAGCCCGATCAACCCGAGGACGGCGACGAAGGCGATGTAATAGGCCGGCGCCGCCGCGTTTCCCGTGGCCTGCACGAGCGCGCCGTTGATGGCCGGCGCAAGGCCGCCGAACAAGGCGCCGGCGAGGTTGAACGCCAGCGAAGCGCCTGTCGCGCGCAGGTAGACGGGAAAAATCTCGGTCATCAGCGCCGGCACCGGCCCCGCGAAGGCTGCGAATAGCGCGCCCACGCCCTGCAGCAGCCAGAGATTGGCGACGTCGGGCTCGGCGGCCAGCCTGTGCATGAACAGCCAGAACAACGCAGCGAACGCCACCAGCGCGGGCGCGATCACGGCGCGCCGGCCGAAGCGGTCGGACAGCGCCCCGAACGGCGCGACCAGCGCGGCGGCGACGAGGCTCGCCGCCAGCAGTCCGACCTGCGCCTCGAACGCCGGCAGGCCGAACCGCGTCGTCGCATAGACCGGCACGAAGACGACGCCGACATAATTCATCGCCGCGCCGGCGGCGATGACGCCGAACGAGGCGACGATCTCGCGGCGATGCGTCGAAACGAGGTCCCGCAACGGCCTTGCGGGAGGCGCGTGTTGCGCGCGATAGGCGAGAAATTCGGGCGATTCCGCGCAGGCCCGGCGCAGGTAGACGCCGACCGGCCCGATCAGCAGGCCGATGGCGAAGGGAACGCGCCAGCCCCAGGAAGCAAAGGCCTCCGGCGTCAACGCCCGGGCGAGCGCCAGCGCGATCGCCGCGCCGAGCGCATAGGCGAGCGCCTGCGACATCATCTGGAACGCGCCGAAATATCCCTGCCGTCCCGGCGGCGCGAATTCGATCAGAAGCGCGCTCGCCCCGCCGAATTCGCCGCCCGCCGAAAAGCCCTGGATGACGCGCGCCAGCACGAGCAGGACAGGCGCGGCTATGCCGATGGCGGCATAGGTCGGCAACACCGCGATCATGCCGGTGCCGAACGCCATGAGGCCGATCATCCAGACGAGCGCGGTCTTGCGTCCGATACGATCGGCGACGAGGCCGAACAGGACGCCGCCGAGCGGGCGCGCGACGAAGGCGACGCCGAACGTCGCAAACGCCAGCAGCAGCGCATTGCCGGCGCCGTCCGTCGCGAAGAACAACTTGCCGATCACGCCCGCGAACAGGCCGAACACGACGAAGTCGAACCATTCGAGGGCATTGCCGATCGTCGTCGAGACCAGCGCGCGGCGTCGCAGGACGGCGAGCCCCGCGTCCTCACTCATCGCTCATGCCGCGCGCCGCCAGTGTCGCCGCATCCATGTTCTCGCCCGTCGACATGGCGCAGATGCGCGAGAGCTGCGTGAAGGAGAGCCCCGTCTCCTTCCGCCATGCCGCAAACGCCGCCTGCGCGTTGCGCAGATCCTTCCTCGTCGAGGCCTTCTCCGACAGTTCCACGCCCGCTTCGCGCAGCGCCGCGACCACGTCGCGCGAAAGAATGAAGGCGTCCCAGCCGACGAAGCGCAGGAAATACTGCCCGGTCATGCCGCCGAGCCGCGAGCCGCGCTTGCCCAAGAATTCGAGCAGGCCGGCCTCGTCGTCCTGCGGCCAGTCCGCGAGCATCTTGCCGAAGCTCTTTTTCTCCTTGGCGATGTCGGCGACGAAGGCGGCGTTGTCGCGCACGGACTTGATCTTCTGCGGATTGCGCACGATGCGCGTGTCGCGCGCGAGGCTCTCCCAGAATTCGTCGGGCTGGAAGAGCAGCGCCTTCGGCGCGAAACCGAGAAAGGCTTCCTCGAAGCCCGGCCATTTCTGGTCGATCACCCGCCACACGAAGCCGGCCGAGAACACGCGCCGCGTCATCTCCGAAAGAAAACGGTCGTCGCCGACCTTGGCGAGCGACTTGCTGGATTTCGCCTCCGGGATCAGGGAGGCCAGAACCTTCGCGCCCTTGCGCTTCTCCGCGCGCGCCCGGATATGTTTGAACTGCATGACCATCGAGACGCGCCCCGTTTCGCGGAGCGCAAGGCTAGAGCGCGCGGCGAAAAAGGGGAAGCGCGCTCTTCCCCGCATCCCGGTCGCCTCGGAATGCAGGGCGCCCCGTCACTCGTAGAAGGCGGGCGCCATCTTCAGGCTGTCGCGCTGCGCCTTGTCGTGATTGATCCAGAGCTGCGCCTTCTGCTGCGCCAGCACATCGGCGATCTTCTGCATGGAGGCCTGCGTCTGCGTGGCGTCGGTATTCATCGTCGGCGTCACGCGCGCATCCCAGTTCGACCTGAAATGAACGGCGTCGCCGGTCAACACGACAGGCCCGGTCTGCGCGAGGCGCACGAGCAGCGACTGGTGGCCCGGCGTGTGGCCGGGCGTCGAAAGAATGACGACGCTGCCGTCGCCGAAAACGTCATGGTCGCCTGCGAGCTTGGTGACCGGATGCTCGGCCTTGAACCTCATGCCCATCGGCGCCGGCCAGTCGTATTCGGCCTTCTGCACGAGCAGCATGGCCTGCGGGAACAATTCGACATTGCCGATATGATCGGGATGCGTGTGGGACACGGACAGGTACTTGAGGTCGCCCGGCTTGACGCCGATTTCGGCGAGCTGCGCCAAGAGCTTCTTCGGCCGCTTCCAGGTCGTGGCGCGCGGATCGGCGGGCGCAAGACCCTGAGGCATGTCGGCCACGGCGTCCGGCACGCCGGTATCCCAGAGCATCCAGTCCTGCCCGTGACGGACGAGATAGCAATTGTCGACGAAGTCCTTGGCGCCCGTCGCGCCGGGCGTCCATCTCGACACGTCCGGCGTCGCGCCCTCGCCGCAATTGAGAATGTACAGCCGGTCGGCATTCTTCGTTTGCGCCGCCGCGCCATGTCCGATCGCGGCGAGCGCCGCACACGCCAGGAACCCGACAAGCCTGAGATTCATGCGCTGATCCTCCCCGCGCCGGATTAGATGGGCCGGGCGGGAAGGAAGTCAAAACCGACCGACGTCACGCGATGGCGATTTCGATCAGGCTCGGGCCGTCGCGCGTCGTCGCCTGCGCGACCGCCGCCGCGATCGCTTGCGGGTCGTCGGCGCGGATCGACGGCACGCCCATGCTCTTCGCCAGCGCCTGAAAATCGATGCGCGGCTCGACCACGTCCATGCCCACATACTTGCCGGCGAGCGCGTTCTTCGCGCCGAGCCCCTTGGCGACGTTCATCAGCACGTTGTAGCGGGCGTTGTTGAACACGAAGAAGATGACGCGCGACTTGTAATGCGCCGCCGACCACAGCGCCTGCGGCGAATACATGGCGCCGCCGTCGCCGCAGAAGCAGGCGACCCAGCCCTCGTGCGCGAGCCCGATGCCCGCCGCCGCCGGCATGGCGCATCCCAGCACGCCTCCGCGCGAAAAGAAGTAGAGGCCGGGCTCCGTGCGCATGATCGCCTGCACGAGGCCGAAGGTGGCGGCGGAATCGTTGGCGATCAGCGCGCCCTCGGGCAGCGCGTCGAGCACGCTGAGCACGGCGAGATCGGGCGTGATCGGCCGCATCGCGCTATCGGCGAGAATCGCCGCGCGCGAAATGCGCTCGGCGTCCGCCTTGTGCGCGCCGAGCGCTGCGACGCGCTTCGCGGCCTTCTTCTGGTCGACAAGCAGGGCGAGGTCGCGCGCCGCTTCCTCCAGCGTCGCGCCGACATCGCCGGTCACCGCATAGTCTGCCGGAAACTCGCGGCCGATCGCCTCGGGCGAGCCGGCGACATGATAGAATTTCGCATTCTCCGGTATCGGCCGCTCCTCGCGATAGGGATAGGCGACGAAGGCGCGGCCGCCGATCATCAGCACGGCTTCCACGTCGCTCAGCTTTTCGCGAATGGCGGCGAAGTCGGGCTTCAGCATCCCGCCCCAGCAAGGATCGTGCGAGGGAAAGGCGGCGCGCGAGGTGAGCTGCGCGCCATAGACGACATAGCCGCCGGCATGGGCGAGCGCGACGGCGCCCTCGCAGGCGTCGGCCGGCACGTCGTCGCCGATCAGCACCGCCACGCGCGCGGGATCGCTTGCGGCAAGCAGCTTGGCGAGGTCGCCGGCGCCCGGGCTCGGCGCGCGCGCGGCGAGCCGCGACTTCGCCGGAATGCGCGCCTCGACTTGCTGCTCCAGAATGTCCATCGGCAGCGACAGGAACACCGGACCCTGCGGCGGCGTGGCGGCGATGGCGAAGGCGCGGCGCAAGGCCATGCCGACATCCGCGCCGCGCCGCACTTCCGTCGCCCATTTGGTCACGGGCTTGGCGAGCGACACGAGATCGCCGGCAAGCCAGGGGTCGCTGAACAGATGCCGCGTATCCTGCTGGCCCGCCGTGACGACCAGCGGCGTCTCGCTCGCCTTGGAGGCGACCAGCACGCCCATGGCGTTGCCGAGGCCGCCCGCCGCGTGGAGATTGACGAAGGCCGGCCGCCCTGTCTTCAGCGCATAGCCGTCGGCCATGGCGACCGCCGTCGCCTCCTGCAGCCCGAGCACATAGCGAAAGTCGGGGGCGTCGACGAGCGCGTCCATCAGCGGCATTTCGGTCGAGCCGGGATTGCCGAAAATCGTCGTCGCGCCCTCGTCGCGCAGGATGTCGAGGAGAATGTCGACGGCGCGGACAGTCTTGGCGGTCTTGGCGGTCTTTCTGGACATGGGCGCCCTCCAAATTGGCTAATGCACAATCATGGGTCGCATCCAGGCGCAATTTCAGACTAATCTTTGGCTCTACAGGCTCAAAGTGAGCAATTTCAGATCAGATACAGGCCATACGATGGAATCGGATTCCACCACTCTCGACCAGGTCGACCGCAAGATCCTCGCCCGCCTGCAGCGCGACGCGACCATCCAGAACCAGCAATTGGCAAGCGAGATAGGGCTGTCGCCCTCCCCCTGCCATCGCCGCGTGCGCGCGCTGGAGGAAGCCGGCGTCATCCGCGGCTATGTCGCATTGCTCGACGGCCCTTCCGTCGGCGCCGGCTTTCTCGCCTATGTCGACATCAGGCTGGAGCGGCAGGCGGTCGAATTCAGCGAGCGTTTCGAGAAGGCGGCGCTGGCGCGCGCCGAAGTTCTGGAGTGCATGCGCGTGACCGGCGACTACGACTACCTGCTGAAGGTCGCAACGCGCGACATCGAGGCCTTCCACCGCTTCCTCATCGACTTCCTCACGCGCATCAAGGGCATCGCCAATACGCGCACCTCGATCGCGCTCAACCGCGTGAAGGAGACGACGGCGCTGCCGATCGCGTGAGATTCACCTAGAGCAAATCATGAGGAGACGGAATCGTGCCCCGTCATTGCGAGCGCAGCGAAGCAATCCAGTCCACAAAGTCAGCCCCGGTGGACGGATTGCTTCGCTGCGCTCGCAATGACGGCGCTGTTTCCGCCCAGTGATAAAATGCTATAGCGCCGCCCAGAGATCGGCCGCCGCCTTCACGTCGACGAAACGTTGCGCGCGCTTGGCGAGCGCCTCCTCGTCGGCGCCCCACAGCCTCATCTGCCAGTCCTCGTCGACATGCGCGGCGGCCCAGGCGTCCTCGATGGCGAGCGCGCCATGCGCGACCATCAGCGCGAGCAGCGCGGAGCCCAACAGCGTCGTCATGGAATGCAGCGCCGCGATCCCGAGCGCCGCATCCGGTCGTCGTTCGCGAAAGCGTCCACGGCGCGCGCGAACGCTTCGATCGCGTGATCGGGCTGGGCGGCGAACATCACGCCTTCCGCCAGAATGAAGCGCGCGCCGAATTTTTCGCGCGCAAACGCCAGCGCCGGGTCCCACGCCGCCGCCTGCGCGGCGACGAGGCCGTCCGGCTCGCCCGCGCGATAACAGACGAGATCGGACCCCGCATATTTCACGATATCGGCGACGACGCCCGACAGGTCGCGCGCCACGCCGTCGAGCGCGGAATTGACCAGCCGCGTGACCGGCATGGACAGCGGGATCGATCTGCTCGCCCTGATCAGCCCATTCGGCCGCCACCAGCCGCGCAGCGGCGTCCGTCGGCAGCGCCAGCGCCGCTCCGGCCGGCGTCCGCACGGCCCGGCCGTCGAGCAGCACCGCGTAGGCGCCGTCGCGCGGCGCCGCCGCCGCTTCCTTGTAGAAGCGTTTCGGCAGCGCGCGCTTCAAGTCCTTCTGCACGGCGCGCAGCGGGTCGCGGTCGACGTTGGAAACGAAGAAGTCGGAATTAAAATCGTCGGGCATGTGTCGGAATGCTGCGGTTACTCCTTCTCCCCGCCTGCGGGGAGAAGGTGGCGTTTAGAAGTCGGCTGTTGCCGACTTCGCAGTCGTTTCCCAAAGCGACAAAAGTCGCTTTGGGAGGCCGGATGAGGGGCCGAGGGGCTACTGGAACGATTGGCCAAGCGGCCCGGCCCCTCACCCTAGCCCGCTCCCCGCCCTGCGGGGAGAGGGAACCGGCGCCTCGAGCAGGCTCTCCAGCTCCGCAAAGTCGGAAATGATCGCGTCCGCGCCCGCCGCGATCAGCGCGGACGGTTCGTGATAGCCCCAGTCGACGCCGATCGCGCGCACGCCGGCGGCCTTCGCCATCGCCATGTCATAGCTGGTGTCGCCGATCATGAAGGCGTTCATCGCAGCGACGCCGGTCTCGGCGAGCGCGGCGTGGATCATGTCGGGCGCTGGCTTGGAGGGATGGTCGTCGGCCGTCTGCACGGTCGCAAACAGATCGTGCCACCCCGTGCGGGAAAACAGATGCCGCACGCCGCGCCGCGACTTGCCGGTGGCGACGCCCAGCAGATACCCCGCGTCCGCGCCATAGCGCGCGACGGTCTCCTGCGCGCCCGGAAAGAACGGCTCCGCATGCGAAGAATCTGCGCGAAGCTCCTGAAACAGGCTCTTGTAGGTCTCGGCCATCGCATCCGCCGGCCCGTCGGCGCCGACGAGTTGCGTGAAGGCCTCGCGCAGCGACAGACCGACCACCGACAGGCTCGTGCGCCGGTCCGGCGGCGTCAGCCCGTGCGCCAGGAACGTGCGGCGCTGCAACTCGACGATCATGTCCTGGCTGTCGACCAGCGTGCCGTCGAGATCGAAGATCAGGAGACGCATCGCCGCGGCGCTCATTCTTCCGGCGCCTCGACGATCGGGTCGTACTGCTTCGCGTCGAAGCCGAACATGTCCCACGTCTTCTGCATGTGCTCGGGCAGCGGCGCCGTCACGTCGATCACGCCGCCGGCCGGATGCGGCAGCACGAGGCGGCGCGCCAGCAGATGCAGCTTGCGCTCGAGCGCCTCGGGCATGACATGCATGGCGTCGCGCCGGCGGTGGTCTTCCTTGTCCGTATTTCGGATCGCCGAAGATCGGATGGCCGATGGCTTCCGCATGCGCGCGCAACTGATGCGTGCGTCCCGTCAGCGGCTTCATCGACAGCCACGCGCATTTCGGCGCGATCTTGTCGACGATGGCGTAATAGGTGAGCGAATGCTGCGCATCGCCTTCGCCGTGTTTGGCCACGCGCATCTTTTCCAGATCGGCCTGCGACCGCTTCGCTTCCGCGCCACGGCGCGCGCTGGAAGGCGCGCCGCGCTGGTCGCCCATCGCCGGCCCCTTCGCCAGATAGAGCGAAATGCGCCCCTGCGACGGCTTCGGAACGCCTTCCACCAGCGCCCAATAGATCTTCTGCGCCTTGCGCGAGCGAAAAATTTCGCCGAGCTCGGCCGCCATCTTGCGGTTCTTGGCGACCAGCAGCACGCCCGACGTATCGCGGTCGAGGCGATGCACGAGCACGGGCCTGATTGCCCTTCTCGTCGGCGAGCGCGGCGAGCATGCCGTCGATGTGGCGCTTCGTGCCGGAGCCGCCCTGCACCGCAAGCCCGTAGGGCTTGTTGAGCACCAGCACATGCTTGTCCTCGAACAGGACCATGCGGCGGATCGCTTCGGCGTCTTCCGGATTTGCGCGCTTGGCGGCCGGCGCGGCGGGCGCCTCGATGGTCAGCGGCGGCACGCGCACGCTCTGGCCTTCCTCCAGCCGCGTCGCCGTGTCGACGCGCCTGCCGTCGACGCGCACCTCGCCCTTGCGCGCGATCTTGGCGAGATGCGAGAGCGCCAGCCCGGGAAAGCGCCGCTTGAACCAGCGGTCGAGCCGCATCCCGGCTTCGTCGGCTTCCACCTGCAGCGTCTGCACGCCCGTGCGCACCGGCGTCGTCGCCGCTTTCGGCGCGGCCGCTTCGTGCTTCTGCGCGGCGCGCTGCTTGCGCTTCTGCGATCCGTTGGTCATGACGCCATCCGCACGAGCGCAAGCCCGAGAAAGACGGCGGCGAGCGACAGCACGACGGAGGCGAGCACATAAGCAATCGCCAGCGAATGCGCGCCGCGTTCCCACAACGTCGCGAAATCCAGAGAGAAGGCGGAGAAGGTCGTATAGCCGCCGAGCACGCCCGTCATCAGGAAGAGCCGCATGTCCTGCGACCAGCTCATCTGCGCCTTGAAGGCGAGCCAGCCCGCGATCAGCCCCATGACGAGGCAGCCCGTCACGTTGATGACGAGAATGCCCCACGGAAACTCGGTTCCGCACAATCGGCCGCAGCCGACGTTGACGCCGTGCCTGAGCGCGCCGCCGACGCCGGCGCCGAGGAAGACGATGAGATAAGCCTTCATGGCCGCTTGGTAGCGCAAAGGGGGCGGCGTGTCATGCCGCCTAGCCGCCCCGCTCCTTCCTGAGCTTGGCCCAATATTCCAGCCGTTTGCCGATCTCGCGCTCGAAACCGCGCTCCACCGGCTCGTAGACGGTCTGCCGGCCGAGCCTGTCCGGCCAATAATCCTGGCCGGAGAAGGCGTCGGGTTCGTCGTGGTCGTAGGCATAGCCCTCGCCGTAGCCCTCCTCGCGCATCATCTTCGTCGGCGCGTTGAGGATGACCTTGGGCGGCATCAGCGAGCCGTGTTCCTTCGCGAGTTTCTTCGCGCGCGAAAAGGCGGTGTAGGCGGCGTTCGATTTCGGCGCCGTCGCGCAATAGATGACGGCTTCGGCGATCGCCAGTTCGCCTTCGGGGCTTCCGAGAAAGTCGTAGGCGTCCTTGGCGGCGTTGGCGACGACGAGCGCCTGCGGATCGGCAAGGCCGATGTCCTCGATCGCCATGCGCACGACGCGCCGCGCGATGAACAGCGGATCTTCGCCGCCATCGAACATGCGCGCGAGATAATAGAGCGCGGCGTCCGGATCGGAGCCGCGCACCGTCTTGTGCAGGGCGCTGATGAGATTGTAGTGGCCTTCCTGCCCCTTGTCGTAGATCGGCGCGCGCCGTTGCACGATCTGCGAAAGCTGCGCGCGGTCGAAGACCTCGCCCTCGCGCGCCGCGCGCCAGATTTCCTCCGCGAGCGTGAGAGACGCGCGGCCATCGCCATCGGCCATGGCGATCAGCGCGGCGCGCGCGTCTTCATCGAGCGGCAGCGTCTTGCCTTCCGCGGCTTCGGCGCGTTCGAGCAGCTTCTCGATCGCCGCTTCGTCGAGCGCCTTGAAAGTCATAACTCGCGCGCGCGAAAGCAGCGCGGCGTTGAGTTCGAAGGATGGATTCTCGGTCGTGGCGCCGATCAGCGTGATCGTGCCGTCTTCCATCACCGGCAAGAATAAATCCTGTTGCGCGCGATTGAAGCGATGGATCTCGTCGACGAACAGCAGCGTGCCCTTGCCCATGCTGCGACGCGAACGCGCTTCCTCGAATGTCTTCTTCAGTTCGGCGACGCCGGAGAAGATCGCGGAAATCTGCACGAATACAAGATCGGTTTCATGCGCGAGCAATCGCGCCACCGTTGTCTTGCCGGTGCCCGGAGGCCCCCAGAATACAAGGCTTCCAAGCGATCCGGAGCGCACGAGTCGCGTCAACGCGCCATCGGGACCGAGCAGATGATCTTGCCCCGCGACTTCCGCCAACGTGCGCGGACGCAAGCGATCCGCGAGCGGACGCGGCGCGTCCTTTTCGAAATCCAGCATGCGCAAACAGATCGCTCATGTCAGCCAAACCCTAGAACTTCCTGCGCTGCAACATGACGCAAACAGTGATTCCGATGCAACAATCCGATCAATATTTCGTCGCGTCGCGCGCGACGCCGATACAAATCAATGTTTTTCGGGCATGTTCGAAGCGAGTTGCGTTCCCGACAATTCAGCACAGGTTTCCCAAAATGCGGACAATCGCCTTCGTCACACAGAAGGGCGGCTCAGGGAAGAGCACGCTCGCATCCTGCGTCGCGGTCGCGGCGCATGAGGCCGGAGAGCGGGTCTTCGTCATCGACATGGACCCACTGGCTTCGCTTATCAACTGGTCGCAGGCGCGCGGCGAAAAAGATATCGCCGTCGAGGCCGTTCCCCCCGGCAAGCTCAAGGCCGTGCTCGCCGCGCTCGAGAAGAAAGGCGTGACGCTCGTCGTTGTCGACACGCCCGGCGCCGACGACGCCGCGATGATGGCGGCGGTGAAGGCGGCCGACCTCTGCATCGTTCCCGCGCGCCCCAACGCATTCGATCTCTGGGCGAGCGAGAAGACGCGCAAGGCCGTCAAGGCCGCCGGCCGCGACTATGCCTTCCTGCTCAACCAATGTCCGCCTGCGCAGCAGAGCGCGCGCGTGCAGATGGGCGTGAAGACGCTCGAGGCCTTCGGCGGCCTTCTCTCGCCGCTGGTCTCCGCGCGCGTCGACTTCCAGGAGGCGGCGCGCCAGGGCTGGGGCGTCACCGAGATCGCGCCGTCAGGCGCGGCCGCGGATGAAATCCGCACGCTCTGGTCGTCGATCAAGCGGCGCCTCAACAAGGCGGTCGCGCAGCGCAACGTCGCGGCCGCAGGCAAGGCGCGCAAGGCGGCCTGACGGCCGCCGCGCAAAACAAAAAAGCCGGGAAGCCCGCGCTTCCCGGCTTTTTTGTTGTCGAAGCGCGCGTCAGCCGCCGATGACGCTGGTCAGCACCTGGCCGCCGCGGCTGATGGTGATCTTCCAGAAATAATGGCGTTTGCCGACGGTCTTCTCGAGATCGCGCGTCGTGTCGATCTTCGTGTCGTTGATCGACATGACGACGTCGCCGCGCTGGAAGTTGAGCGCGGCCGCCTGCGAGGCCGGCGCGATCTGCGCGATCACCACGCCCTGGTTCGCGCCTTCGACCGAATATTCCTCGACCGTCGCCGGCGAAAGATTCACGATGGTCGCGCCCATGAAGGGCGAAGGCGTATCGATGGTGACGGAGTCGCGCGCGGGCGTTTCGGGCGCGGGCACGAGTTTGATGGACACTTGCGTCTTCTTGCCCGAGCGCATGACCGTGAACTCGGTCGTTCCGCCGATAGGCTTCGTGCCGAGCCGGTAACCCAGGCCCTCGGGATCGTCGATCGCCTGACCGTCGACCGCCATGACCACATCGCCGCGCTTCAGGCCGGCTTCGCTCGCTGGCCCCTTCGGATTCATGTCGGCGACGAGCGCGCCGACAGGGCGATCCAATCCGATGGAATCGGCGATCTCCTTCGACACGGTCTGCAACGAGGCGCCGAGCCAGGGGCGGCGCACCTGCTTGCCGCCGCTCTTGGCCGCCGCGATCACGCTTCTGACCATGTTGACGGGAATGGCGAAGCCGATGCCGACGGAGCCGCCGGACTTGGAGAAGATCGCCGAATTGATGCCGATCAGCCGCGCCTTCGTGTCGATCAGCGCGCCGCCGGAATTGCCGGGATTGATGGCGGCGTCGGTCTGGATGAAGAAACCGTAGTCGGTGATGCCGATCTGCGTGCGCGCCAGCGCCGACACGATGCCCTGCGTCGTCGTCTGCCCCACGCCGAAGGGATTGCCGATGGCAAGAACGAGATCGCCGACCTCGAGCGTATCGGAATCGCCGATCTCGATCGCCGGCAGCGCTCCCGCGCCCTTGAGCCGCAGCACCGCGAGATCGGTGCGCGGATCGCGCAGCACGATGTCGGCGGGGAATTCGCGACGATCCTGCAGCGCCACCTTCACTTCCGTCATGTTCTCGATGACGTGATTGTTGGTGATGACGAGGCCGTTGGATTCGACGATCACGCCCGAGCCGAGCGACTGCGCGGTGCGCTCCCTCGGTCCGCCCTGCCCTTCGCCGAAGAACCGGCGGAAGATCGGATCGTCGAACAGGGGATTGCGCGGCGTGGCCTCGGTGCGCGAGGCGTAGACGTTCACGACCGCGGGCGCGGCCTTCTTCACGGTCGCGGAAAAGGACAGCAGCGCTTCGGAACGGGTCTGCGGCGCGACGCGCTCGACCGGGCTCTGGGCGAAGGCGCCGGAGACGAGACTGAGGCCAAACAGGACGGCGGCGCCGGCGCGGATCGAAGAAATCATGGAAGCAACTCCGGAAATATCCGTCTCGATATAGGCGCAATGGAAACGGCGACAAAGTGGCGGAGCGCACGTGGCCCACGGCCGGCGCGCGGCCGCCGCGCTCAGGCGACGAAATAGAGCGCGTGCAGCGGGGTGGGCCTGCCGGCCGCCGCCGGCGTCTCGACCACCCGCCAGGCCATGCCTTCGCGCGCCAGCAGCGCCTCGAAGGCGGCGGAGCGATCCGCCGACCACAGGCCCAGCACGCCGCCGGGCGCGAGCGCGGCGCGGGCGCGGGCGAGCCCATCGCGGGCGTAGAGGGCGGCGTTGCCGGCCAGCATCACCGCCGCCGGGGCCATTGTCGGTATCGAGCAGGATGGCGTCGTAAGGCCCGCCTCCGGCGATCAGGTCCGCGACGTCGCAGACGCGGATATCGACGCGCCCGTCGCCGAGCGGACGGCCGGCGAGCGCCGCCAGCGGACCGCGATTCCAAGCGACGATTTCGGGCACGAGTTCGGCGACCTCGATCCGCGCCCGCGCCGGCGCGGCGTCGAGCGCGGCGCGCAGCATGAAGCCCATGCCGAGCCCGCCGATCAGAACGCGCGGCGCGGGCCTGTCGACGAGCAGCCCGAGCGCCTCGCGCGCCATACGCTCCTCGGAGGCGTGCGCGCGGTTGGACATCAAGTCCCAGCCGTTGCAGCGGATTTCGAACACGCCCGCGCGCTCGCGCAGGACGAGTTCGTCGCCAGCGGGCGTCGTTGCGCGCGAAATCTCGGTCCAGGGTTCCATGCGCCCTCGAACGCAAAAGGCGGACGCAAGCGCCCGCCTTTGAAAAGGTGGATGTCATCCCGGCCGAAGCGAAGCGGAGAGCCGGGATCCAGCCTCACGCGCCTGGCGCCGGGTCCCGGATCGGCCTTCGGCCGTCCGGGATGACATTACCGCCTTACGCCGCTTCCTGCTCGTCGCCGCCCTGAACCGGACCGGAATCCTGGCCCTTGGCGCTCTCGTCGCGGTCGACGAATTCGATCACGGCCATCGCGGCGTTGTCGCCATAGCGGAAGCCGGCTTTCAGCACGCGGGTGTAGCCGCCGTTGCGCTCCTTGTAGCGCGGGCCCAGCACGTCGAAGAGCTTCTTGACGAGGGCGACGTCCTTGATCTGCGAAATCGCCTGGCGGCGGGCATGCAGGTCGCCGCGCTTGCCGAGCGTGACCAGCTTCTCGACGACCGGACGCAGATCCTTGGCCTTCGGCAGCGTGGTGACGATCTGCTCGTGCTTGATGAGCGCCTGGCACATGTTAGCGAACATGGCCTTGCGGTGCTCGGCGGTGCGGTTGAAGCGGCGCTTTGCGCGTCCGTGGTACATGGCTTTCTCCTTTTCGGGTCTGCGGCCGCCGTGCCAAGGTACGGCCGCTCTCTTGATTTCCGCGCCCGACCTGCGGGCGCGGAACGCAAACTCAGTAATGCTCCTCGAAGCGCTTGGCGAGCTCTTCGATATTGTCCGGCGGCCAGCCGGTGACTTCCATGCCGAGGTGCAGGCCCATCTGCGCCAGCACTTCCTTGATCTCGTTGAGCGACTTGCGGCCGAAATTCGGCGTGCGCAGCATCTCGGCTTCCGTCTTCTGGATGAGGTCGCCGATGTAGACGATGTTGTCGTTCTTCAGGCAGTTCGCCGAACGCACCGACAGTTCGAGCTCGTCGACCTTCTTGAGCAGCGCCGGGTTGAAGGCGAGCTCGGGGATCGAGGTCGCGGCCTCCTCGCGGCGCGGCTCCTCGAAATTCACGAAGACGTTGAGCTGGTCCTGCAGAATTCGCGCAGCGTAAGCGACGGAATCCTCAGGCGAGATCGCGCCGTTGGTCTCCACCGTCATCGTCAGCTTGTCGTAGTCGAGAACCTGGCCCTCGCGGGTGTTCTCGATGCGGTACGACACCTTCTTGACCGGCGAATACAGGCTGTCGACCGGGATCAGGCCGATCGGCGCGTCCTCGGCGCGGTTGCGCTCGGCCGGCACATAGCCCTTGCCGGTCGCGACGGTGAATTCCATGCGGATTTCGGCGCCGTCGTCGAGCGTGCAGATCACGAGGTTCGGATTGAGGACCTGGACGTCGCCGGGCGTGGCGATATCGCCGGCCGTCACCTGGCCGGGGCCCTGCTTCTTCAGCGTCATGCGCTTCGGCCCATCGCCCTGCATCTTGATGGCGATGTCCTTGATGTTGAGGACGATGTCGGTCACGTCCTCGCGCACGCCCGGAATGGACGAGAATTCATGCAGCACGCCGTCGATGTGCACGGACGTGATCGCCGCGCCCTGCAGCGACGACAGGAGAATGCGGCGCAGCGCGTTGCCGAGCGTGAGGCCGAAGCCGCGCTCCAGCGGCTCCGCGACGATGGTCGCGATGCGCTTGGGATCGTCGCCGAGCGCGATCTCGAGCTTGTTCGGCTTGATCAGCTCTTGCCAGTTCTTCTGAATGGTCATGGTCTTCCTGTGCTGTTGAGCGCCGGCATATCGGTCCGTCGACCCTGGCTTGGGCGCTGCAAGTCGCAATTTTCGCGCGCAAGACCCGTCGGCCTTGCGCGCGAATTCGATAAAATCAGACGCGGCGACGCTTGCGCGGGCGGCAACCGTTGTGCGGGATCGGCGTCACGTCGCGGATCGAGGTGACGGTGAAGCCCGCCGCCTGCAGCGCGCGCAGCGCCGATTCGCGGCCCGAACCCGGGCCGGACACTTCGACTTCCAGCGTGCGCATGCCGTGCTCGGCCGCCTTGCGGGCGGCGTCCTCGGCGGCCATCTGCGCGGCGTAGGGGGTCGACTTGCGCGAACCCTTGAAGCCCATGGTGCCGGCCGACGACCAGGAGATCGTGTTGCCCTGCGCGTCGGTGATCGTGATCATCGTGTTGTTGAACGACGAGTTCACGTGCGCGACGCCCGAAACGATGTTCTTGCGTTCGCGGCGGCGGACGCGGGTAGCTTCTTTTGCCATGTATTCTGGTCCTTCTGGCGCGCCCGTCATGCCAGGCGCTCGGGATGCGATCGGCAGAGCCAATCAGGTGTTCACGTCATGGCCGGACTTGTTCCGGCCATCCGTCGGTGAGATCCCCGGATCAAGTCCGGGGATGATCGCCTTGAGCGGCGATCACTTCTTCTTGCCGGCGATCGGCTTGGCCTTGCCCTTGCGGGTGCGGGCGTTGGTGTGCGTGCGCTGGCCGCGGACCGGCAACTGGCGGCGATGGCGCAGGCCGCGGTAGCAGCCGAGGTCCATCAGGCGCTTGATGTTCATCGCGACTTCGCGGCGCAGGTCGCCTTCCACGAGATAGTCGCGGTCGATCGTCTCGCGAATCTGCAGCACTTCGGCGTCGGTGAGCTGCGACACGCGGCGCTCGGCCGGGATATTGACCTTCTCGCAGATCTCTTCGGCCTTCTTGGCGCCGATGCCGTGAATGTATTGAAGCGCGATGACGACGCGCTTGTTGGTCGGAATATTGACGCCGGCTATACGAGCCATTTCATCTCTCCATGTGGGAAGGGCGAGCGATTTCCGCAAGCTCTTCGGTTTGTTGTCCCCGCGTCCGGTGGAGGCCGGCCCATGCGGGAGGTTAATTCCGAAACGCAAAAGCCCGCGTCCCCGGAAGGGGCCTCGGGCGCGATCGCATCGGATGGCGGGTGTTTACGGGGGATGGCGGGTGGGGTCAAGCGGATTCGAAGTATTTCCGCGACGTCATTGCGAGCGGAGCGAAGCAATCCATCCCCGAATGGCGGGCCAGTTGCGGGGATGGATTGCTTCGTCGCTGCGCTCCTCGCAATGACGGGAGCTACCCCGCCAGCACCTCGTTGATCGCCTTCGTCACCGCGTCGATCTGCGCCATGCCGTCGACCGTCTTCAACTCGCCGATGGAGGCGTAATAGGCCGAGACCGGGGCGGTCTGCTCGCGGTAGGCGTCGAGGCGGATCTTGAAGCTCTCGGGATTGTCGTCGGCGCGCACCGTGCCGCCGGCCGCGACCGTTTCCCTGGCGCGGTTCTCGATGCGGGCGAGCAGCGCCTTTTCGTCGACCTTCAGCTCGACCACCGCGTCCAGCTTCATCTTCTCGGCCTGGAGCAGCTTGGTCGAGCGCCTCGGCCTGCGCCACCGTGCGCGGAAAGCCGTCGAGGATGAAGCCCTTGGCGGCGTCGGCCTCCTTGATGCGGTCCTTGATGATGCCGATCACGATCTCGTCCGAGACGAGGCCGCCCGATTCCATCACCGCCTTGGCCTTGAGGCCGATCGCGCTGCCGGCCTTGACCGCCGCGCGCAGCATGTCGCCGGTGGAAAGCTGGGGAATGCCGAACTTCTCGACCAGACGCGACGCCTGCGTTCCCTTGCCCGCGCCGGGCGGTCCCAGAAGTATCAGCCTCATTTCTTCCTCCCACGCAGCTTGGCCTTGCGGACAAGCCCTTCGTATTGATGCGCCTGGAGATGGCCGTGGATCTGGGCCACCGTGTCCATGGTCACGCTCACCACGATGAGCAGCGACGTGCCGCCGAAATAAAACGGCATGCCGGCTTGGGAAATTAGCAATTCGGGTATGAGGCAGATGACGGCGAGATAGGCCGCGCCGATCACGGTGACGCGCATCAGCACCTGGTCGATGTATTGCGCCGTGCGCTCACCCGGCCGGATGCCCGGAATGAAGCCGCCGTGCTTCTTGAGGTTATCGGCCGTGTCGACGGGGTTGAACACGATCGCCGTGTAGAAGAAGGCGAAGAACACGATCAGCGCCACATACATCAGCATGTAGAGCGGCCGGCCGTGGCCGAGCAGCTGGCCGATGGTCGCCATGATGCCGGTCGAGCCGGCGCTCTCCGAGAAATTGGCGATCGTCGTCGGCAACAGCAGCAGCGAGGAGGCGAAGATCGGCGGAATGACGCCGGACGTGTTCAGCTTCAGCGGCAGGAAGGAGGTCTGGCCCTCGTAGACGCGGTTGCCGTGCTGGCGCTTGGGATAGGTGATGAGCAGACGGCGCTGCGCACGCTCCACGAAGACGATGAAGGCGACGACGACCACCGACATGACGATCACGGCCAGGATCAGGCCGGTGGAGATCGCGCCCTGGCGGCCGAGTTCCAGCGTGTTGGCGATGGCCGACGGGAAGGCCGCGACGATGCCGGCGAAGATGATGAGCGAGGAGCCGTTGCCGATGCCGCGGCTGGTGATCTGCTCGCCGAGCCACATCAGGAACATCGTGCCGCCCATCAGCGTCAGCACGGTGGAAATGCGGAAGAACCAGCCGGGCTCGGTGACGACGCCGGTCTGCCCCTCGAGGCCCACCGCCATGCCGTAGGCCTGGAAGGCGGCGAGCGCGACGGTGAGGTAGCGCGTGTACTGGTTGAGCAGCTTCTGGCCGCTCTCGCCTTCCTTCTTGATCGCTTCGAGCGAGGGAATGACCGACGTGAGCAGCTGGATGATGATCGACGCCGAAATATACGGCATGATGTTCAGCGCGAAGATCGCCATGCGCTGCACCGCGCCGCCGGCGAACATGTTGAACAGTTCGAGCACGCCCTGGCTCTTGCCGAGGAACGAATTGGCGAAAGCCTCGGGATCGATGCCCGGCAGCGGGATGTAGGTTCCCAGCCGGTAGACGATCAGCGCGCCCAGCGTGAACCAGATGCGCTTCTTCAACTCGTCGGCCTTGGAAAAGGCGGACCAGTTGACGTTGGCGGCGAGTTGTTCGGCGGCTGACGCCATGGATCGTCCTCAGGCCTCGCGCTTCAGGCGGTTACGCCCGGCGCATCAAACAAAAGCGGAGCGAAGGACTGTGCGTCCCGCGCTCCGCCGATATAGTTGCTTTCACGCGCAATGCCATGCGTGAAAAAGATCAGGCGGACGGGGCCTCGGCGCTGGCTGCGAGCAGCTTGACCGAACCGCCGGCCTTCTCGATCGCCGCCTGCGCCGACTTGGACGCGGCCGCGACTTCGAAAGCGAGCTTCGCCTTCAGTTCGCCCTGCCCCAGGATCTTCACGCCGTCGCGCGCCTTGGTGAGAACGCCCGCCGCGATCAGCGCTTCGAGCGTCACCGCCTTGGAGGCGTCGAGCTTGCCCGCGTCCACCGCCTGCTGCACGCGGCCGAGATTGACCTCGTTGTAGTCGGTGGAGAAGGGATTCCAGAAGCCGCGCTTGGGCAGGCGACGATGCAGCGGCATCTGGCCGCCTTCGAAGCCCTTGATGGCGACGCCGGTGCGGGCCTTCTGACCCTTCACGCCGCGCCCGCCGGTCTTGCCCTTGCCCGAACCGATGCCGCGTCCGACGCGCATCTTGTTCTTCGAGGAGCCCGGATTGTCGGAAATGCCGTTGAGTTTCATCGGCCCCTCCTCACTTGCTGTCGACGACGCGCACGAGGTGCGCGACGGTGGCGACCATGCCGCGGACATCAGGCGTGTCCTTCAGCGTGGAGCGGCGGCCGATCTTGTTGAGACCGAGGCCCTTCAGCGTCTGGCGCTGGAAGGCGGGGCGGCCGATCGGGCTTTTCGTCTGTTCGACGGTGAACGTCTTGTCGCTCATCTCGGCCCCCTATCAGGAATCGGCCGCTTCGGCGTCGCCGCCCGGGCGACGCGACTGCAGCGTGGAGACCTTGATCGAACGGCGGGCGGCGACCTGGCGCGGCGAATCCTCGCGGCCAAGCGCGTCGAACGTCGCGCGGATCATGTTGTAGGGGTTGGACGAGCCCTGCGACTTCGCGACGACGTCGTGCATGCCGAGCGTCTCGAAAACGGCGCGCATCGGGCCGCCGGCGATGATGCCCGTGCCAGCCGGAGCGGCGCGCAGGATGACGCGGCCCGCGCCGTGGCGGCCGGCGACGTCGTGATGCAGCGTGCGGCCTTCGCGCAGCGGCACGCGGATCAGCGCGCGCTTGGCGGCTTCCGTCGCCTTGCGGATCGCTTCCGGCACTTCGCGCGCCTTGCCGTGGCCATAGCCGACGCGGCCCTTCTGGTCGCCGACGACGACGAGCGCGGCGAAGCCGAAGCGACGTCCGCCCTTCACCACCTTGGCGACGCGATTGATGTGGACGAGGCGATCCACGAATTCCGAATCGCGCTCTTCGCGATCGCGTTCGCGACCGCGGCCGCGACCGCCCTCATGCCTGGGTTCAGCCATTCTCTCTTTCCGTCACTTGCGCGGAACGCTCATGCGCCCGCTCGCTTCGAACTTTTCTACCCTCTCCCGTGAAACGGGCGAGGTGGCCCCGCGAAGCGGGTCGACACGAAGTCGGCTTTTGCCGACTTTGGTCTGGGGCGAGGGACTTGCCGATACAGTCGAACTGGTCGCGGCGCCCTCATCCGTCGCGCTTAAAGCGCGACACCTCTCTCGCAAGCGGGCGAAGGTCGAATTCGATCAGAATTCCAGCCCGCCTTCGCGCGCGCCCTCGGCCAGCGCCTTCACGCGGCCGTGGTACATGTAGCCGCCGCGATCGAACACGACGTTCTTGACGCCCTTGGCGACCGCGCGCTCGGCGATCAGCTTGCCGATCTCCTTCGCCGCCTCGACCGTCGCGCCGGTCTTCAGCGCATCGCGCTTGTCCTTTTCCAGCGAGGAGGCGGCGACGATCGTCGCGCCCTTCTCGTCGTCGATGATCTGGGCATAGATCTGCTTCGACGAGCGGAACACGGAAAGCCGCGGCTTGCCGTAGGCGCGCGCGCGGATCGAGCGGCGAACGCGCGCGACGCGGCGATCCTGAGCCTTGTTGTCCTTGGCCATGGCCGATCCTTACTTCTTCTTGCCTTCCTTGCGGAAGATGAATTCGTCTGCGTACCTGACGCCCTTGCCCTTGTAGGGCTCGGGGCCGCGATAGGCGCGGATTTCGGCGGCGACCTGGCCGACCTGGCGCTTGTCGATGCCGGTGACGGTGATTTCCGTCGGCTTGGGCGTCGCGATCGCGATGCCGGCCGGGATCGGATAGTTCACGTCGTGGCTGTAACCCAGCGACAGTTGCAGGCTCTTGCCGGCGACCGCGGCCTTGTAGCCGACGCCGGTGATCTCGAGCTTCCTTTCGAAGCCCTGCGTCACGCCGACGACCAGGTTGTTCACCTGGGCGCGCGCCGTGCCCCACAGCGCGCGGGCGCGCTTGGTTTCGTTGCGCGGGTCGACCTTGATCTCATTGTCCTGGAACTTCACGTCGACGTCGTCGGGAACGACGAAGGAGAGTTCGCCCTTGGCGCCCTTGACCGAGACCTTCTGGCCCTCGACCTTGGCGGTGACGCCCGAAGGGATCGCCACTGGCTTCTTGCCGATACGAGACATGTGCTTTTCCTCTCGAGGTCCGGTCAGAAGACCTTGCAGAGAACTTCGCCGCCGACGTTCGCCTCGCGGGCCGCATGGTCCGCCATGACGCCCTTCGGGGTCGAAACGATGGTGATGCCGAGGCCATTCGCCACGCGGGGCATGGCGTCGACAGCCGCGTAGACGCGACGGCCGGGCTTCGAGACGCGGGAGATCTCGCGGATCACCGGCTGGCCCTCGAAATACTTCAGCTCGATATCGAACTCCGTGCGCCCGTTGCCGAGCTCGGTCGTCGAATAGCCGCGGATATAGCCTTCGTCCTTGAGGACGTCGAGCACGTGGCCGCGCAGGCGCGAGCCCGGCGTGGACACCTTGTTCTTGCGACGCATCTGCGCGTTGCGGATGCGGGTGAGCATATCGCCCAACGGATCGGTCATCGACATGGGCGCCTCCTCACCAGCTCGACTTGACGAGGCCGGGGACGAGACCCTTCGACCCGAGTTCGCGCAGCGCGATACGCGACATCTTCAGCTTGCGATAATAGGCGCGCGGACGGCCCGTCACCTCGCAGCGGTTGCGGATGCGGATCTGCGCGGAATTGCGCGGCAACGCGGCGAGCTTGAGACGCGCCTCGAAGCGCTCCTCCATGCTCAGGTCCATGTTGTCGGCGATCGCCTGCAGGCGGGCGCGGCGACCGGCGAACTGCTTCACCAGCCGCATCTTCCGCTTGTTGTTCTCGATAGCGCTTTTCTTGGCCATGTACTTTCCTTTGGTATCCGCGTTTGAGCTAGGAGCTCACTGCCGGAACGGGAAATTGAACGCGCTGAGCAGCGCGCGGGCTTCGTCGTCGGTCTTCGCCGTGGTGCACACGATGATGTCCATGCCCAGCACCGACTCCGCCTTGTCGTAGTCGATCTCGGGGAACACGATGTGCTCCTTGATGCCCATGGCGTAATTGCCACGGCCGTCGAAGCTCTTCGGGTTCAGGCCGCGGAAGTCGCGAACGCGCGGAAGCGCGATCGTCACCAGGCGGTCCAGGAACTCGTACATGCGGGTCTTGCGCAGGGTCACCTTGGCGCCGATCGGCATGTTCTCGCGCACCTTGAAGGTCGAGATCGCCTTGCGGGCGCGCGTGACGATCGGCTTCTGGCCGGCGATCAGGGCGAGGTCGCCAGCCGCCGTCGTCACCTTCTTGGTGTCGTTGACGGCGTCGCCGACGCCCATGTTCAGCACGATCTTGTCGATGCGCGGCACTTCGAGCGGGTTCTTGTAGCCGAACTGCTCGATCAGCTTGGCGCGCACGACCTCGTCGTACATCTTGCGCATGCGCGGGCTGTAGCCCTCCGGCAGCGGAGCGGCCTTGGCGCCGGAGCCCTTTGCGACCTTCTCGGCCTTGGGCTTGGCGACCTTGGCGGAATCCTTGCCGCCGGCATTGGCGGGCGCGGCGGCCTTCGGGGCCTTGGTCTTCTTGTCGTCAGCCATCGATCAGGTCTCCCGAGCGCTTGGAGAAGCGGACCTTGCGGCCGTCTTCGAGGACCTTGAACCCGACGCGCGTCGGCTTGCCGTCCTTGGGGTCGCTCAGCGCGAGATTGGAAAGGTGGACGGAGGCTTCCTTGTTGATGATGCCGCCTTCCGTCTGCATGGTCTGGCGCTGGTGGCGCTTGACCATGTTGACGCCGCGCACGATCGCGCGCTCCTCGGCCGGCATGACGCGCACGACCTCGCCGGAGCGGCCCTTGTCGCGGCCGGTGATGACGACGACCTTGTCGCCCTTCTTGATCTTGGCGGCCATTACAGCACCTCCGGCGCCAGCGAGATGATCTTCATGTGGTTCTTGGCGCGCAGCTCGCGCGGCACCGGTCCGAAGATGCGGGTGCCGATCGGCTCGGACTGGTTGTTGATGAGAACCGCCGCATTCGTGTCGAAGCGGATCACCGAACCGTCGGCGCGCTTGATGTCCTTGGCCGTGCGCACGACGACCGCCTTCATGACGTCGCCCTTCTTCACGCGGCCGCGCGGGATCGCTTCCTTGATCGACACCACGATGATGTCGCCAACGCCCGCGTACTTCCGCTTCGAACCGCCGAGCACCTTGATGCACATCACGCGGCGCGCGCCGGAATTGTCCGCGACGTCGAGGTTAGTCTGCATTTGAATCATGGCTTGAAGCCTTTCGTTCAGATCGGTTTCCGGGGCAAGCCCCGGACTTCGCCTGAAGGAAGCTCTCGCTTCCTCATTTCACCTGTTCGGAGGCCTCAGGCCTTCGCTGCTTCGACCACGATCCAGCGCTTCAGCCGCGAGATCGGACGCGTCTCCTCGATGGAGACGACGTCGCCGACCTTGTGCCCGGCCTCGTCGTGGGCGTGGTAGTTCTTCGTGCGGCGCACGGTCTTCTTCAGCAGCGGATGCGTGAAACGGCGCTCGACCTTCACGACTACCGTCTTCGCCTGCTTGTCGCTGACCACGACGCCCTGGAGAATGCGCTTCGGCATAGTCTGACCTTATTTCTTTTCGGCGCGCTTCTGCGCGGCGAAGGTTTTGGCGCGGGCGATGTCGCGGCGCACGACGCGCACGCGAGACGTGTTCTCGAGCTGGCCGGTGGCCCGCTGGAAGCGCAGGTTGAACTGCTCCTTCTTCAGCTTGAGAACTTCCTCGTTGAGCTGGTCGTCGGTCATGACCTTGAGGTCGCCGGTGCGCTGCTTCGATTTCATGGTCGCCCCCTTATTCGGCGATGCGCGCGATGAAGCGCGTCTTGATCGGCAGCTTGGCCGCGGCCAGCGTCAGCGCTTCACGCGCGAGAGGCTCCGGCACGCCGTCGATCTCGAACATGATGCGGCCAGGCGACACGCGGGCCGCCCAGAATTCCGGCGAGCCCTTGCCCTTGCCCATGCGGACTTCGGTCGGCTTCTTGGAAACCGGCACGTCCGGGAAGATGCGGATCCACACGCGGCCGGCGCGCTTCATGTGGCGCGTCATCGCGCGGCGGGCCGCCTCGATCTGACGCGCGGTGATGCGCTCGGGCTCCATCGCCTTCAGGCCGAACTGGCCGAAGTTCAATTCGGCGCCGCCCTTGGTGACGTTGCGGATGCGGCCCTTGAAGGCCTTCCTGAATTTAGTTCGCTTCGGTTGCAGCATTGTCGAACTCTTTCAGCTTCAGGCGGTCGCTTCGCGACGCTCGCGACGGTCGCCACGGTCGGGACGATCGCCCCGGTCGTCGCGCCGCGGACGGCGCTCGCCGCCGCCGTGATCGGCTTCCGCCAGCTTCTTGTCCTGGGCCATCGGATCGTGCTCGAGGATCTCGCCCTTGAACACCCACACCTTGATGCCGCAGGTGCCGTAGGCGGTATGCGCGGTGGCGACGCCGTAGTCGACGTCGGCGCGCAGCGTGTGCAGCGGCACGCGGCCTTCACGATACCATTCCAGACGCGCGATTTCCGCGCCGCCGAGACGGCCGGAGCAATTGATGCGGATGCCTTCGGCGCCAAGGCGCATCGCCGACTGCACGGCGCGCTTCATGGCGCGACGGAAGGCGACGCGGCGCTCGAGCTGCTGGGCGATCGAGTTCGGCGACGAGCGTCGCGTCGACCTCGGGCTTGCGCACCTCGACGATGTTGATGACGACTTCCGAGTCCGTCAGCTTGGCGACGGTCTTGCGGATCTTGTCGATGTCGGCGCCCTTCTTGCCGATCACCACGCCCGGACGCGCCGAGTGGATGGTCACGCGGCACTTCTTGTGCGGACGCTCGATGATGATCTTGGAGACGCGCCGCCTGCTTGAGCTGCTTCATCAGCACTTCGCGGATCTTCATGTCCTCGTGCAGCAGCTTGCCGTACTCGCCGGTGTTCGGCGAACCAGCGCGAGTCCCAGGTGCGGTTGATGCCGAGGCGCAGGCCGACCGGATTGACCTTCTGTCCCATCGTTCTCTCCTCAGGCCTTCGCCGCTTCGACTTCGCGCACGACGATAGTCAGGTTGGAGAAGGGCTTCTCGACCCGGCCTGCACGGCCGCGGCGCGCGCGCGTGAAAGCGCTTCATGACGAGCGCCTTGCCGACATGCGCCTCGGCGACGACGAGGTCGTCGACATCGAGATCGTGGTTGTTTTCCGCGTTGGCGATGGCGCTCTCGAGCGCCTTCTTGACGTCGAAAGCGATGCGCTTGCGCGAGAACTCGAGGTCGGCGAGAGCGCGATCGACCTTCTTGCCGCGGATCAGCTGGGCCAGCAGGTTCAGCTTCTGCGGCGAAACGCGCAACATGCGCGCGACCGCCTTGGCCTCGGTGTCCTTGAGCGCGCGCGGGCGTCTTCTGCTTGGACATGGTCAGCCCCTCTTCGCCTTCTTGTCCGCGGCATGGCCGTGGAACGTGCGCGTCGGCGCGAACTCGCCGAACTTGTGGCCGATCATGTCCTCGGTGACCGCGACGGGAACATGCTTGTGCCCGTTGTAGACGCCGAAGGTGAGGCCGACGAAATTGCGGCAGGATGGTGGAGCGGCGGCTCCAGATCTTGATGATGTCGGAGCGGCCGGACCCGCGCGCGGTCTCAGCCTTCTTGAGAAGGTAGCCGTCGACGAACGGGCCTTTCCAGAGTGAGCGAGCCATGTCGATCAGCCCTTCTTCTTGGCTTTGTGACGCGAGCGTCACGATGAACTTGTCGGTCTGCTTGTTCGACGCGGGTCTTCTTGCCCTTCGTGGGCTTGCCCCACGGAGTGACCGGATGACGGCCGCCCGAGGTGCGGCCTTCGCCGCCGCCGTGCGGATGGTCGATCGGGTTCATGACGACGCCGCGGTTGTGCGGGCGGCGGCCGAGCCAGCGCTGGCGACCGGCCTTGCCGATCGTCGTGTTCATGTGGTCGGGGTTCGACACCGCGCCGATCGAGGCGAAGCACTGGCCGTGCACCAGGCGCTGCTCGCCCGAGTTCAGGCGAACGATGACGTAGCCCTGGTCGCGGCCGACGATCTGCGCGTAATTGCCCGCCGAGCGCGCGATCACGCCGCCCTTGCCGATCTTCATCTCGACATTGTGGACGATCGTGCCGACCGGAATGGCCGAGAGCGGCATGGCGTTGCCGGGCTTGACGTCGACCTGCGCGCCGGAGACGACCTCGTCGCCGACCGACAGGCGCTGCGGCGCCAGGATGTAGGCGAGCTCGCCGTCGGCGTACTTGATCAGCGCGATGAACGCCGTGCGGTTCGGATCATATTCGAGCCGCTCGACCTTCGCCGGCATGTCGACCTTGCGCCGCTTGAAGTCCACGATGCGGTACGACTGCTTGTGGCCGCCGCCGCGGAAGCGGACGGTGATGCGGCCGTGGTTGTTGCGGCCGCCCTGCGAGGACTTGCCTTCGGTCAGCGTCTTGACCGGCTTGCCCTTGTGGAGCTCGCTGCGGTCGACGATGACGAGCTGGCGAAGGCTCGGGGTGATGGGTTTGAATGTCTTCAGCGCCATTGTTCTGTTCCTTGCCCGCTCACAGACCCGTCGTAACGTCGATTCTGTGGCCTTCGGCCAGCGTCACGACCGCCTTCTTGACGTCGGACTGCGTGCCGCGGTTCCCGCGGAAAATCTTGGTCTTGCCCTTGCGGACGAGCGTGTTGACGCTCTCGACCTTCACGTCGAACAGGCCTTCGACCGCCGCCTTGATCTGCGGCTTGGTCGCGTCCTTGCGGACCTTGAAGACCACCTTGTTCAACTCGGAGGCGAACGTCGCCTTTTCGGTGATGACCGGCGCGACGATCACGTCGTAGTGGCGGACGTCCTTGCTCATTTGAAGCGCTCCTGGAGAGCATCGACCGCCGCGCGCGTCAGCACGAGCTTCTCGCGACGCAGGATGTCGTAGACGTTGATGCCCTGGATCGGCAGCACGTCGATCTGCGGAATGTTGCGGGCCGCCAGCGCGAACTGGTCCTGCAGCGCGGCGCCGTCGATGATCAGCGCGCTCTTCAGGCCGGCCTTGGCGAAATTGGCGCGCAGCGTCTTGGTCTTGCCGTCGCCTTCCGCCTTGTCCCACACGATCACGCCGCCGTCCTTCATCTTGGCCGACAGGGCGTGGCGCAGCGCCAGGGCGCGCACCTTCTTGGGCAGGTCGTGCTCGTGGCGAGCGGACGACCGGGCCGAAGGCGCGTCCGCCGCCGCGGAACTGCGGCACGCGGGCCGAGCCGTGACGGGCGCCGCCGGTGCCCTTCTGCTTGTACATCTTCTTGCCCGTGCGCCAGATCTCCGCGCGGTTCTTGACCGCGTGGGTGCCGGCGCGGCGCTTGGCGAGCTGCCAGCGCACCATGCGGTGGATGAGATCCATGCGCGGCTCGAGGCCGAAAATCTCATCGTTGAGTTCGATCGAACCGGCCGATTGACCGTCGAGCGACAGGACGTCGATCTTCACGGCTCAGCCCTCCTTGTTTTCTTCAGCAGGAGCAGCGGCCGGCGCGTCGCCAGCTTTCGGCTCCTTGAACTTGCCGGGCTTCGGCGCGTCGGTCGGCAGCGCGCGCTTCACCGCGTCGCGGACGAAGATGTAGCCGCCGCGATGGCCGGGAACCGAGCCCTCGACCAGGATCAGGCCGCGCTCGACGTCGAGCTGCACGACCTTGAGATTCTGCGTGGTCACGCGGTCGGCGCCCATATGGCCGGCCATTTTCTTGTTCTTGAAGGTCTTGCCGGGGTCCTGGCGGCCGCCGGTCGAACCATGCGAACGGTGCGACACCGACACGCCGTGCGAGGCGCGCAGGCCGCCGAAGTTCCAGCGCTTCATCGGCCCGGCGAAGCCCTTGCCGATCGTCGTGCCCGTGACGTCGACGAACTGGCCGACGACGAAATGGTCGGCCGTGATCTCGGCGCCGACCGGGATCATGCCGTCTTCCGGCACGCGGAATTCGGCGAGCTTCATCTTCGGCTCGACGGACGCCGCCGCGAAGCGGGCGCGCTCGGCCTTCGAGACATTCTTCACCTTGGCGCGGCCGATGCCGAGCTGAACGGCGGTGTAGCCGTTCTTTTCCACGGTGCGGTGAGCGACGACCTGGCAGCCGTCGAGCTTGAGCACCGTGACAGGCACGTGCTCGCCAGCGTCCGTGAAGACGCGGGTCATGCCCACCTTCTGTGCGATAACGCCTGATCGCATTTGGTTCGTTCCCTAAGGGCGCATGCTCTGGAGGCAGAGGCGCCGGTGAAAGATCAGAGCTTGATTTCGACGTCCACGCCGGCGGCGAGATCGAGCTTCATGAGCGCGTCGACCGTCTGGGGGGTCGGATCGACGATGTCGAGAACGCGCTTGTGGGTGCGGATCTCGAACTGCTCGCGCGACTTCTTGTCGACGTGCGGCGAGCGGTTGACCGTGAACTTCTCGATCTTGGTCGGCAGCGGGATCGGGCCGCGCACCTGCGCGCCCGTCCGCTTCGCCGTCGAGACGATCTCGCGCGTCGACGTGTCGAGAATCCGGTGATCGAAGGCCTTGAGGCGGATCCGGATGTTCTGGCCGTTCATGTCTTCTTCCTTTGGGACCGCTGGACCGCAAGCGAACTCGCGGTCCTGTCTTCGAGGGCGAGCCTGAAGGCCCGCGGTCCTGTTCCTTACTCGATGATCGAAGCGACGACGCCGGCGCCGACCGTGCGGCCGCCTTCGCGGATGGCGAAGCGCAGCTTCTCTTCCATCGCGATCGGCACGATCAGGTTCACTTCCATCGCGACATTGTCGCCCGGCATCACCATCTCAACGCCTTCCGGCAGCGTCACGATGCCCGTCACGTCCGTCGTGCGGAAGTAGAACTGCGGGCGATAGTTCGTGAAGAACGGCGTGTGCCGGCCGCCCTCGTCCTTGGTCAGGATGTAGGCCTCCGCCTTGAACTTCGTGTGCGGCTTCACCGAGCCCGGCTTGCACAGCACCTGGCCGCGCTCCACGTCCTCGCGCTTCGTGCCGCGCAGCAGGCAGCCGACGTTGTCGCCGGCCTGGCCCTGGTCCAGCAGCTTGCGGAACATCTCGACGCCCGTCACCGTCGTCTTCTGCGTCGCCTTCAGCCCGACGATCTCGATTTCCTCGCCGACCTTCACGATGCCGCGCTCGACGCGGCCCGTCACCACCGTGCCGCGGCCCGAGATCGAGAACACGTCTTCCACCGGCATCAGGAACGGCTGGTCGATCGGACGGTCCGGCTGCGGGATGTACTCGTCGACCGTCGCCATCAGCTTCAGGATCGCGTCATGCCCGATTTCCGGGTTGGCGTTGTCGAGCGCGGCCTTCGCCGAGCCCTTCGTCACCGGAATGTCGTCGCCGGGGAACTCGTACTTCGACAGAAGCTCGCGAACCTCCATCTCCACCAGCTCGATCAGCTCGGGATCGTCGACGAGATCGACCTTGTTCATGAACACCACCAGCGCGGGAACGCCGACCTGGCGGGCGAGCAGAATGTGCTCGCGCGTCTGCGGCATCGGGCCGTCGGCCGCCGACACGACCAGGATCGCGCCGTCCATCTGCGCCGCGCCCGTGATCATGTTCTTCACGTAGTCGGCGTGGCCGGGGCAGTCGACGTGCGCGTAATGGCGCTTCGTCGTCTCGTATTCCACGTGCGCCGTCGAGATGGTGATGCCGCGCGCCTTCTCTTCCGGCGCCTTGTCGATCTGGTCATAGGCCGTGAACGTGGCCCCGCCCGTCTCCGCCAGAACCTTCGTGATCGCAGCCGTCAACGACGTCTTGCCATGGTCCACGTGACCAATCGTGCCGATGTTGCAATGCGGCTTCGTGCGTTCGAACTTTTCCTTGCCCATAGCAGGCTCCTTCCAAACGTCAGTGTTGTTTCAGCAGTCGGCTCAGGCGTACTTCGCCTGGACCTTGGCGGCTTCCGCCGCCGGCACCTGCTCGTAGTGGTCGAATTGCATCGTGAAGACGGCGCGCCCTTGCGAGAACGAACGCAGCTGGTTCACGTAGCCGAACATGTTGGCGAGCGGCACCATCGCATTGATGACCACCGCGTTGCCGCGCATGTCCTGTCCCTGGATCTGGCCGCGGCGGGAGTTGAGGTCGCCGATGACCGAACCGGTGTACTCTTCAGGCGTCACCACCTCGACCTTCATGATCGGCTCGAGGAGGACGGAGCCGCCCTTCTGCAGCGCTTCGCGGGTCGCGGCGCGCGAGGCGATTTCGAAGGCCAGGACCGAGGAGTCGACGTCGTGGAACGCGCCGTCGACCAGCGTCGCCTTCATGTCGACGACCGGGAAGCCGGCGAGAATGCCCGAAGTCGTCACCGACTTGATGCCCTTGTCGACGCCGGGGACGTATTCCTTGGGAACCGCGCCGCCGATGATCGAGCTTTCGAACACATTGCCCGCGCCGACTTCGTTCGGCTCGAACACGATCTTGACGCGGGCGAACTGGCCGGTGCCGCCCGTCTGCTTCTTGTGGGTGTAGTCGATCTCGGTGCGCTTGGTCAGCTTCTCGCGATAGGCGACCTGCGGGGCGCCGATGTTGGCGTCGACCTTGTAGGTGCGCTTGAGAATGTCGACCTTGATGTCGAGATGCAGTTCGCCCATGCCCTTGAGGATGGTCTGGCCGCTCTCGTGGTCGGTCGACACGCGGAAGGACGGGTCCTCGGCCGCGAGCTTCGACAGCGCAACGCCGAGTTTTTCCTGGTCAGCCTTGGACTTCGGCTCGATCGCGATCTCGATGACCGGATCGGGGAATTCCATGCGCTCGAGGATGACGGGCTTCAGCGTGTCGCACAGCGTATCGCCGGTGCGCGTGTCCTTGAGGCCGGCCAGCGCGACGATGTCGCCGGCGTAGGCTTCCTTGACGTCTTCACGATCGTTGGCGTGCATCAGCAACATGCGGCCGACGCGCTCTTTCTTGTCCTTCGTGGAGTTGAGGACCGTCGTGCCCGAGGTCACCGAACCCGAGTAGATGCGGCAGAACGTGATCGTGCCGACAAACGGGTCGTCCATGATCTTGAAGGCGAGCAGCGAGAAAGGATCGGTGTCGACCGGCTGGCGCACGACCGCTTCGCCCGTGTCCATGTCCTCGCCCTTGATCGCCTCGCGATCCGTGGGGCACGGCAGGAGATCGACGACCGCGTCGAGCAGCGGCTGCACGCCCTTGTTCTTGAAGGCCGAGCCGCAGAAAACGGGATGGAACACGATGCCGCGAACGGCCTTGCGCACGAGACGCTTGATGGTCGCCTCGTCCGGCTCCTGGCCGTCGAGATAGGCGGCCATGACGTCGTCGTCGAGTTCGACGGCGGCTTCGATCAGCTTGGTGCGGTATTCCTTGGCCTGCTCGAGCAGGTCGGCGGGGATTTCCTCATCGTGGTACTTCGCGCCCAGACCCTCGTCTTCCCAGACGACCGCCTTCATGCGCACGAGATCGATGACGCCCTTGAAGTTCGATTCCGAACCGATCGGCAGCTGCATGCAGACCGGACGGCCGCCGACGCGGGTGACGATGTCGGAGACGCAGCGGAAGAAGTCGGCGCCGATCTTGTCCATCTTGTTGACGAACACGATGCGCGGAACGCTGTACTTGTCGGCCTGGCGCCAGACGGTTTCCGTCTGCGGCTCGACGCCCTGGTTGCCGTCGAGAACGCAGACCGCGCCGTCGAGCACGCGCAGCGAACGCTCGACCTCGATGGTGAAGTCGACGTGCCCGGGCGTGTCGATGATGTTGAGGCGCTTGCCGTTCCAGAAGGTCGTCGTGGCGGCCGACGTGATGGTGATGCCGCGCTCCTGCTCCTGCTCCATCCAGTCCATCGTCGCGGCGCCTTCGTGCACCTCGCCGATTTTGTGGCTCTTGCCGGAATAATAGAGAATGCGCTCCGTCGTGGTCGTCTTGCCGGCGTCGATATGCGCCATGATACCGAAATTTCGGTAGTCTTCGATCGGATGGCTGCGGGGCATCTGTCTCAGTCCTTGGAATTCGGTTCGCTTTACCAGCGGTAATGCGAGAAGGCGCGGTTGGCTTCCGCCATGCGGTGCGTGTCTTCGCGCTTCTTCACCGCGTTGCCGCGGTTGTTCGAAGCGTCGAGCAGCTCGGCCGAGAGGCGTTCCACCATCGTCTTGTCGTTGCGGCCGCGCGCGGCGGCGATGATCCAGCGGATCGCCAGCGCCTGGCGACGCTCAGGACGGACTTCGACCGGAACCTGATAGGTCGCGCCGCCGACGCGACGCGAGCGCACTTCGATGGCCGGCGCGACATTGTCGAGCGCGGACTTGAAGACGCCGAGCGGATCGGCCTTGGCCTTGGCCTCGATCTGGTCGAAGGCGCCGTAGATGATCTGTTCGGCGGCGGACTTCTTGCCGTCGTACATGATCGAATTCATGAACTTCGCGAGAACCACGTCGCCGTACTTGGCGTCCGGGATGACTTCGCGCTTCTCTGCCCTGTGGCGACGGGACATTTCGGTCTCTCTTCTTCTCGTCATGGCCGGGCTTGACCCGGCCATCCCTCGAATGTTTGCACGATCCCCGGGTCGCGCTCCGCTTGCCCGGGGATGATCCTCGCTTACGCGCGGATCACTTCGGACGCTTGGCGCCGTACTTCGAACGGCGCTGCTTGCGGTCCTTGACGCCCTGCGTGTCGAGCACGCCGCGCAGAATGTGGTAGCGCACGCCCGGAAGGTCCTTCACGCGGCCGCCGCGGATCATGACCACGGAGTGCTCCTGAAGGTTGTGGCCTTCGCCGGGGATGTAGCCGATCACCTCGAAGCCGTTGGTCAGACGCACCTTGGCGACCTTGCGGAGCGCCGAGTTCGGCTTCTTCGGGGTCGTGGTGTAGACGCGCGTGCACACGCCGCGCTTCTGCGGGCAGGCTCCGAGATGGCGGGCCTTCTCGCGGTAGGTCTTCTGTTGCCGCGGCTTGCGGATCAACTGGCTGATCGTCGGCATTCTTCGCCCTTCTGAAGCGAAAAGTTGAAACTGGACGCCTGCGTACGCAAAAGCATGCGCAAACGAATCAACGCCTTCAGCCGGCTGGCTTAAGGCGCTGGGGTTGCAGAGGACCACCGCGCGTGCGCAGCGATCTTGCCTTCCTGAACGGCGGCAGGCCCGAAAGGACCGTTTGCCGAATGACTTGCGTGTCACAGGTGAGGCCGACAGCGTTTAGGTCCCGCAGCGTTTCCCGCGAGTCGCGGGCAACAACATGGGCCTACGGCCTGTCGAATTCGGGCCGTGTATATGCGCGACCCCGAATCCAGTCAACCCGTAAATCGTCGAAAACCTCTGAAATGACTCAGGTTTTTCGAGGCGGCGGGAGGCATGAAAAAGGCCGCCCCGTGGGGCGGCCTCGTTAGGAAAAGATTAATCTTTTCCGCGCCTTGCGGCGAGCCTTTAGCGGCCCTCGCCCTCGCCGGAGGCGATCTGCGGCGCTCCGGCGGAGGTTTCCGCCCGCTGCGCGAGGATCAGATCGTCGCGGCCGGACGCCACCTGGCGAATCCGGCTCATCGCCGCGCCCGTGCCGGCCGGAATCAGGCGGCCGACGATCACGTTCTCCTTCAGGCCCTCGAGCGTATCGACCTTGCCGTTGACGGCGGCCTCGGTCAGCACGCGCGTGGTCTCCTGGAAGGAGGCGGCGGAGATGAACGACTTGGTCTGCAGCGAGGCCTTGGTGATGCCGAGCAGCACCGGCGTGCCGGTCGCGACCTTTCCGCCTTCGCCGAGCGCCTTTTCGTTGGCGGCGTCGAATTCGGTGATGTCGACCTGCTCGTTGGCCAGGAAGTCGGTGTCGCCGGGATCGACGATATCGACCTTCTGCAGCATCTGGCGAACGATCACCTCGATGTGCTTGTCGTTGATGTTCACGCCCTGCAGCCGGTAGACCTCCTGGATTTCATTGACGAGGTAAGCGGCCAGCTCCTCCACGCCCTTGATCGCCAGAATGTCGTGCGGCGCCGGATTGCCGTCGACGATGTAATCGCCCTTCTCGACGATGTCGCCGTCCTGCAGATGGATGTGCTTGCCCTTCGGGATCAGGTACTCGACGGGCTCGCCGCCTTCCTCGTGCGGGACGATGGAGATGCGGGTCTTGTTCTTGTAGTCGCGGCCGAACTGCACCGTGCCGGAGACTTCCGCGATGATCGCATGGTCCTTCGGACGGCGCGCCTCGAACAGTTCCGCGACGCGCGGCAGACCGCCGGTGATGTCGCGGGTCTTGGCCGAGTCCATCGAGATACGCGCCACCGCGTCGCCCGCCTGCACCTTGCCGCCCGGCTCGATCGCGATGATCGAATCGACCGGCAGCATGTAGCGCGCGTCGCCGCCGCGGGCGAGCTTGCCGATCTTGCCGTCCTTGCCCTTGATGATGATCGCGGGCTTCAGCGACGCGGACCGCTGGTTCATGCGCCAGTCGGTGACCATGCGCTTGGTGATGCCCGTCGATTCGTCGGCCGTCTCGTTCATCGACTGGCCTTCGATCAGGTCCTCGAAGCCGACGACGCCGTCGATTTCGGACAGGATCGGACGGGTATAGGGGTCCCACTCGGCCAGGCGCTGGCCGCGCTTGACCTTGTCGCCCTCGTCCACCTTGAGGCGCGAGCCGTACTGCACGCGATGCACGGCGCGATCGGCGCCGTCCGGGCCGACGATGACGATGGCGACGTTGCGCGCCATCACCATGAGATCGCCGTCCGCGTTGCGCGCGAGGTGGCGGTTGCGGATCTTCACCACGCCGTCGAAGTTCGACTCGATGAAGGACTGGTCCGCGATCTGCGCCGCGCCGCCGATGTGGAAGGTGCGCATGGTGAGCTGCGTGCCGGGCTCGCCGATCGACTGCGCGGCGATGACGCCGACGGCCTCGCCGAGGTTGACCGGCGTGCCCCGCGCGAGATCGCGGCCGTAGCACTTGCCGCAGACGCCGTTCTTGGCTTCGCAGGTCAGCACCGAGCGGATCTTCACTTCCTGGATCTGCGCCGTGTTGATCCTGGCGATGTGCCATTCCTCGATCAGCTCGCCGGCCGCCACGATCACATTGTCGTCGGCGTCCTTCATGTCCTCCGCCGCCGTGCGGCCGAGAATGCGCGAACCCAGCGACGCCACGACCTGGCCGGCGTCGATGATGGCGCGCATGCGAATGCCGCCGGTCGAGCCGCAGTCATGCGACGTGATGATCGAATCCTGCGCCACGTCGACGAGACGGCGGGTGAGGTAACCCGAGTTCGCCGTCTTGAGCGCCGTGTCGGCCAGTCCCTTGCGCGCGCCGTGCGTCGAGTTGAAGTACTCGAGAACGGTGAGGCCTTCCTTGAAGTTCGAGATGATCGGGCTCTCGATGATCTCGCCCGAGGGCTTGGCCATCAGGCCGCGCATGGCGGCGAGCTGGCGCATCTGCGTGGGCGAACCGCGCGCGCCCGAATGCGACATCATGTAGATCGAGTTGATCGGCTTGTCGCGGCCGTGCTCGTCCTTGCGCACGGCCGAGATGCCTTGCATCATCTCGTCGGCGAGCTTGTCCGAGCACTTCGACCAGGCGTCGACCACCTTGTTGTACTTCTCGCCCTGGGTGATCAGGCCGTCGTTGTACTGCTGCTCGTATTCCTTGGCGGCGGCGCGCGTCGCCTCGACGATGTTCTCCTTGGTCGAGGGCACGACCATGTCGTCCTTGCCGAAGGAAATGCCCGCCTTGAACGCCTCGCGGAAGCCCAGCGCCATGATGCGGTCGCAGAAGATGACCGTCTCCTTCTGCCCGCAATTGCGGTAGACGGTGTCGATCATCGTCGAGATCTCTTTCTTCGTCATCAGCTTGTTGGCGACGTCGAAGGGGATCTTGGGATGCCTGGGCAGGAGCTGGCCGAGAAGCAGGCGGCCGGGAGTCGTGTCGAAGATCTTCGACACGCGGTTGCCCTTCTCGTCATAGGTCCAGGCGCGGCCCTTGATCTTGGCGTGCAGCGTCACGGCCTTGGCGGCGAGCGCGTGCTCGATCTCGCCCATGTCGGCATAGACGCCGCCGATCGGCTCGCCCTTCGGGCCGCTGCCGGAACTGGCCGGGTTCGCCGTCGCGATCGAGCGTCAGGTAGTAGAGGCCCAGAACGATGTCCTGCGAAGGCACGATGATCGGCTGGCCGTTCGCCGGGTGCAGGATGTTGTTGGTCGACATCATCAGCACGCGCGCTTCGAGCTGCGCTTCGAGCGACAGCGGAACGTGCACGGCCATCTGGTCGCCGTCGAAGTCCGCGTTGAACGCCGCGCAGACCAGCGGATGCAACTGGATAGCCTTGCCCTCGATCAGCACCGGCTCGAAGGCCTGGATGCCGAGGCGATGCAGCGTCGGCGCACGATTCAGCAGGACCGGATGTTCGCGAATGACTTCGTCGAGAATGTCCCAAACCTCGGGCTTCTCCTTCTCGACGAGCTTCTTCGCCTGCTTCACGGTCGCCGAAAAACCCTTCGCGTCGAGACGCGAGTAGATGAAGGGCTTGAACAATTCGAGCGCCATCTTCTTCGGCAGGCCGCACTGGTGCAGCTTGAGTTCCGGACCGACGACGATGACCGAGCGGCCGGAATAGTCGACGCGCTTGCCGAGCAGGTTCTGGCGGAAGCGGCCCTGCTTGCCCTTCAGCATGTCGGCGAGCGACTTCAGCGGACGCTTGTTCGCGCCGGTGATGACGCGGCCGCGGCGGCCGTTGTCGAACAGCGCGTCGACGGCCTCCTGCAACATGCGCTTCTCGTTGCGGATGATGATGTCGGGCGCGCGCAGTTCGATCAGCCGCTTCAGGCGATTGTTGCGGTTGATGACGCGGCGGTAGAGATCGTTGAGATCGGACGTCGCGAAGCGGCCGCCGTCGAGCGGCACCAGCGGACGCAGGTCCGGCGGAATGACCGGCACTTCCGTCAGGATCATCCATTCCGGCTTGTTGCCGGACTGGATGAAGGCCTCGATGATCTTCAGGCGCTTGGCGAGCTTCTTCGGCTTCAGCTCGGTCGTCGCTTCCGCGATCTCGACCTTCAGTTGCGCGGCGATCTTCGGCAGGTCCATGCCCTTGAGGATCTCGCGGATCGCCTCGGCGCCGATCATCGCCGTGAAGTTATCCTGGCCATATTCGTCCTGCGCGCGCAGATAGTCGTCCTCGGAGAGGAGCTGACGATCCTTGAGCGGCGTGAGGCCGGCGTCGATGACGATGTAGGACTCGAAATAGAGGATGCGCTCGAGATCCTTCAGCGTCATGTCGAGCAGCAGGCCGATGCGGCTCGGCAGCGACTTCAGGAACCAGATGTGCGCGACGGGGGCGGCGAGCGAGATATGGCCCATGCGCTCGCGGCGCACGCGCGACAGCGTGACTTCGACGCCGCACTTCTCGCAGATGACGCCCTTGTACTTCATGCGCTTGTACTTGCCGCACAAGCACTCGTAGTCCTTGATCGGCCCGAAGATGCGCGCGCAGAACAGGCCGTCGCGCTCGGGCTTGAACGTGCGGTAGTTGATCGTCTCGGGCTTCTTGATCTCGCCGAAGGACCACGAAAGGATCTTTTCGGGCGAGGCGATCGAAATCTGGATCTGGTCGAAGGTCTGGGGCTGCACCACCGGACCGAACAGATTCATGACCTCTTGATTCATCTTCGTCTCCTGGGGCGGCCGCGCTCGTGGCGCTCCGCCTGAAGTTCGAACAGGACGGCGCGACAAGCGCCGTCCTCAGCTCACGCAGGAAGCGCCGCGCTGCTCGCCTCACAATCGTCACTCGGCGGCTTCGGCCGGCGGCTCGGATTCGTTGGCCGGCGGCAGCGCGTTGGTCAGCTCGACGTTGAGGCCGAGCGAACGCATTTCCTTGACCAGCACGTTGAAGCTTTCCGGAATGCCCGACTCGAACGTGTCGTCGCCGCGCACGATCGATTCGTAGACCTTGGTGCGGCCGGCCACGTCGTCCGACTTCACCGTCAGCATTTCCTGCAGCGTATAGGCCGCGCCATAGGCTTCGAGCGCCCACACTTCCATTTCGCCGAAGCGCTGGCCGCCGAACTGCGCCTTGCCGCCGAGCGGCTGCTGGGTGACCAGCGAGTAAGGGCCGATCGAGCGCGCATGGATCTTGTCGTCGACAAGGTGATGCAGCTTCAGCATGTAGATGTAGCCGACCGTGACCTTGCGGTCGAAGGCCTCGCCGGTGCGCCCGTCATAGAGCGTCACCTGGCCCGACGGATCGAGCCCGGCCTTCTCCAGCATCTCGACGATGTCCTTCTCGCGCGCGCCGTCGAAGACGGGCGTCGCGATCGGCACGCCGCGGCGCAGGTTCTCGCCGAGTTCGACGACGCTGCGGTCGTCGAGCGCCTCGATCGTCTCGTCCTTGCCGTAGATGTCGGTCAGCTTCTTGCGCAGCGGCTTGGCGTCGCGGCTCTTCATGTAGGCGTTGACCGCCTCGCCGACCTGCTTGCCGAGGCCCGCGCAGGCCCAGCCCAGATGCGTCTCGAGGATCTGGCCGACGTTCATGCGCGCTCGGCACGCCGAGCGGGTTGAGCACGATGTCGACCGCCTGGCCGTCCGGCAGGAACGGCATGTCCTCGGTCGGCACGATGCGCGAGACCACGCCCTTGTTGCCGTGGCGGCCAGCCATCTTGTCGCCGGGCTGGATCTTGCGCTTCACCGCGACGAAGACCTTGACCATCTTCATCACGCCGGGCGGCAGTTCGTCGCCGCGCTGCAGCTTCTCGACCTTGTCGAGGAAGCGGCTTTCCAGCCCCTTCTTCGCCTCGTCGTACTGCTTGCGCATCGCTTCGATCTCGCTCATCAGCTTGTCGTCGTCGACGCCGAAGGCCCACCATTGCGAACGCGGGAATTCCTCGATCGTCTGGCGGGTGAGCTGCGTGTCCTTCTTGAAGCCCTTCGGCCCCGAGACGGCGGACTTGCCGATCAGCAGATCGGCCAGGCGCGCGTAGACGTTGCGGTCGAGGATCGCGAGCTCGTCGTCGCGGTCCTTGGCGAGCTGCTCGATCTGCTCGCGCTCGATCGCCTGCGCGCGCTCGTCCTTCTCCACGCCGTGGCGGTTGAAGACGCGCACTTCCACGATCGTGCCCTGCACGCCCGGCGGCACGCGCAGCGAGGTGTCGCGCACGTCGGAGGCCTTCTCGCCGAAGATGGCGCGCAGCAGCTTTTCTTCCGGCGTCATCGGGCTTTCGCCCTTCGGCGTGATCTTGCCGACGAGAATGTCGCCCGCCTGCACTTCCGCGCCGATGTAGACGATGCCGGCTTCGTCGAGGTTCTTCAGCGCCTCTTCCGAGACGTTCGGAATGTCGCGCGTGATTTCTTCCGGGCCGAGCTTCGTGTCGCGCGCCATCACCTCGAACTCGTCGATGTGGATGGAGGTGAACACGTCGTCCTTGACGATGCGCTCGTTGAGAAGGATCGAATCCTCGAAATTGTAGCCGTTCCACGGCATGAACGCGACGAGCACGTTGCGGCCGAGCGCGAGGTCGCCGAGATCGGTCGAGGGACCGTCGGCGATGATGTCGCCCTTGCGCACCTGGTCGCCGACGCGAACGAGCGGCTTCTGGTTGATGCAGGTCGACTGGTTCGAGCGCTGGAACTTCATCAGGCGGTAGATGTCGACGCCGGGCTTGGTCGGGTCGAGGTCTTCCGTCGCGCGCACGACGATACGGGTCGCGTCGATCTGGTCGACGATGCCCGAGCGGCGCGCGGCGATGGCGGCGCCGGAATCGCGCGCCACGATCGCTTCCATGCCCGTGCCGACCAGCGGCGCGTCGGCCTTCACCAGCGGCACCGCCTGGCGCTGCATGTTCGAGCCCATCAGCGCGCGGTTGGCGTCGTCGTTCTCCAGGAAGGGGATGAGCGCGGCGGCCACCGAAACGAGCTGCTTCGGCGACACGTCCATGAACTCCACTTTCTCGCGCGGCGTCATGATGACGTCGCCGGCGTGGCGGCAGACCACGAGGTCTTCGACCATCATGCCCTTCGCGTCGATCGGCGCATTCGCCTGCGCGACGTTGTACTTCGCCTCTTCCATCGCCGAGAGATAGACGACCTCGTTCGAGACCTTGCCGTCATGCACGCGACGGTAAGGCGCCTCGATGAACCCGTATTTGTTGACTCGCGCGAAAGTCGCGAGCGAGTTGATGAGGCCGATGTTCGGACCTTCCGGCGTCTCGATCGGGCAGATGCGGCCGTAGTGCGTGGGATGCACGTCGCGCACCTCGAAGCCAGCTCTTTCACGGGTAAGTCCGCCCGGTCCGAGCGCCGAGAGACGACGCTTGTGCGTGATCTCCGACAGCGGATTGGTCTGGTCCATGAACTGCGAGAGCTGCGAGGAGCCGAAGAACTCGCGCACCGCGGCGGCCGCGGGCTTGGCGTTGATCAGGTCCTGCGGCATGACCGTGTCGATGTCGACCGAGGACATGCGCTCCTTGATCGCGCGCTCCATGCGCAGCAGGCCGAGGCGATACTGGTTTTCCATGAGCTCGCCGACCGAGCGCACGCGGCGGTTGCCGAGATGGTCGATGTCGTCGATCTCGCCACGGCCGTCGCGCAGGTCGACCAGCGCGCGCACCACGGCGACGATGTCGGCCTTGCGCAGCACGCGCATCGTGTCGGGCGCATCGAGGTCGAGGCGCATGTTCATCTTCACGCGGCCCACGGCCGAGAGGTCGTAGCGCTCGGGATCGAAGAACAGCGAATGGAACATCGCTTCCGCCGTCTCGATGGTCGGCGGCTCGCCCGGACGCATGACACGGTAGATGTCGAACAAGGCTTCCTCGCGCGAGGAATTCTTGTCGACGGCCAGCGTGTTGCGGATGTAGGGGCCGATGTTGATGTGGTCGATGTCGAGGATCGGCAGTTCGTCGAAGCCGAGCTCGAGCAGCGCCGGCAGCGTCTTGGCCGTGATCTCGTCGCCCGCTTCGGCGAAGATTTCGCCGGTGTTCGGGTCATAGAGATCTTCCGCCAGATACTGGCCGAACAGCTCCTCGTCGGTGACGCGCAGCGCCTTCACGCCCTTCTCGGCGAGCTGGCGCGCGGAGCGCACGGTCAGCTTCTTGCCCTGCTCGACCACCACCTCGCCGGAATCGGCGTCGATGAGATCGACGGCGGCCTTCACGCCCTTCAGGCGCTCGGCGTCGAACGGCATGCGCCAGTTGTCGCCCGTACGCGTGTACTGGATCGTCTTGAAGAAGGTCGAGAGGATTTCCTCGCCGTCCATGCCGAGCGCGAACAGGAGCGACGTCACCGGAATCTTGCGGCGACGGTCGATGCGCGCGTAGACGATGTCCTTGGCGTCGAACTCGATGTCGAGCCAGGAGCCGCGATACGGGATGATGCGGCCGGCAAACAGCAGCTTGCCCGACGAATGGCTCTTGCCCTTGTCGTGATCGAAGAACACGCCGGGCGAGCGGTGCATCTGCGAGACGATCACGCGCTCGGTGCCGTTCACGACGAACGTGCCGTTCGACGTCATGAAGGGCATGTCGCCCATGTAGACGTCCTGCTCCTTGATGTCCTTCACGGACTTCGCGCCCGTATCCGGATCGATATCGAACACGATCAGGCGCAGCGTCACCTTCAGCGGCGCGGCGAAGGTCATGCCGCGCTGGCGGCACTCGTCGACGTCGTACTTCGGCGCCTCGAACTCGTACTTCACGAACTCGAGCAGCGACGCGCCCGAGAAATCCGAAATCGGGAAAACGGACTTGAAGACGGATTGCAGACCTTCGTCGAGACGGCCGCCCTTGGGCTCGTCGACCAGCAGGAACTGATCGTAGGAGGCCTTCTGAACCTCGATCAGGTTGGGCATCTCCGCGACTTCGCGGATGTGCCCGAAGAATTTACGAACACGCTTCCGGCCGGTGAACGTCTGCGCCATGTCGCTCCTCGCACCTCTTGTCCTGGCGGGCCACAGCTCGACGCCGGGCCTCTCGCCTCCCCGTTCCACTTCCGAACGGGCGGGAGCCGAATGCTCCGTCGCGCCTCCCGGCCACACGGCCCGAGGCGGAATGGGGGAACCGATCCCCGAAACGCATAAATGGCCCCGGGGCGAGCCCCGGGACCGGAAAACGCATCACGCCGCGCGAGCGGCGCGCACGATTACTTGAGCTCGACCTTGGCGCCGGCCTTTTCGAGCTGGGCCTTGATCTTGTCGGCGTCTTCCTTCGTGGCGCCTTCCTTGACGGTCTTCGGCGCGCCTTCGACCAGGTCCTTGGCTTCCTTGAGGCCGAGACCGGTGATCGCGCGCACTTCCTTGATGACCTCGATCTTCTTGTCGCCGGCCGAGGCGAGAACGACCGTGAACTCGGTCTTCTCTTCGACAGCGGCGGCGGCGCCGCCGGCGGCCGGAGCAGCGGCGACCGCAACGGCGGCCGCAGCCGACACGCCCCACTTCTCTTCGAGAAGCTTGGCGAGTTCGGCGGCTTCGAGAACCGTCAGCGACGACAGCTCTTCAACGATCTTTTCGAGATTGGCCATTGGTTCAGTCCTTCAGATAGGTTCGATTGGCGATATTGCAAATGCCGGCCGTCAGGCCGCGTCTCTATTGGCGTAGGCCCCGAACACGCGCGCGAGCTTGGCCGCGGGCGCCGTCGAAAGCTGGGCCAGCTTGGTCGCGGGAGCCTGGATGAGGCCCACGAGCTTGGCGCGCAGTTCGTCGAGGGAAGGCATGGTCGCAAGCGACTTCACGCCGTCCGGGTTGAGGGCCGTCGCGCCCATGGCGCCGCCCAGGATCACGAACTTGTCGTGGTCCTTGGCGAATGCCACGGCCGCTTTCGGCGCCGCCACCGGATCGTCCGAATAGGCGATCAGGGTCGGGCCCTTCATCAGGGCGCCGATCGAGGCGACGTCGGTGCCGTCGAGAGCGATCTTGACCAGGCGGTTCTTGGCGACCTGGACCGTGGCCCCGGCTTCGCGCATCTGGGCGCGCAGCTTTTGCATCTGGGCCACCGTCAGGCCGGAGTAATGGGCGACGACGACGACGGAGGTCTTGCTGAAGACCCCGTTCAACGACGCTACCGCCTCTTTCTTCTCCGCTCTGTCCACGGTGCTCTTCTCCTTGAAAGCGACAACCGGGAGGCTGCCGCTCTTCGATTGCCGGCCGTCTTGCGACGCCCGGCGCCGTGTTCCTGTCCTCCTGGAGGACCCGGAGGGTCTTCCGTGGATCAGAGGGTTCGAACCAAACCAGGACGTCCCGTCGCCTCCGCAAGGACGCGACGCTGGCCCAAAAATTCCGCTCTTCCCCGTCTATGCAGGCCGATTCGGCGCTGGCGGCGCCGTCATCCGATTAAGCCGCAGGGAACCCCGCGGCGCCGGCAGTCTCGGACAGGATATGGCCGCAAGCATCGGAAAATCCGGGGCTTTCGGCCATGTCCACCGCACGCGCGACGTCTCCCGTTGCGGGAAGAACGCCAAGCGTGCGGAAGATGAATTGAAACGGGGCCGCGATAGGCGGTCGGCCCCGGAGGGGTGTCTTTATCCGGTTCCGCCCCCCATGCCAAGGGGGCGGAGGATAAATTGTCGGTTTGTCAAGCCCCGGCGGCGGGCGCGACCGAGGCGAGTTCGACCTTCACGCCCGGGCCCATGGTGGACGAGATCGCCACGCGCTGGATGTAATTGCCCTTGGCGCCCGTCGGCTTGGCCTTGGAGACCGCGTCGACGAAGGCCTTGATGTTCTCGACGAGCTTGGCGTCGTCGAACGAGGCCTTGCCGACCGTGCCCTGCACGATGCCGGCCTTCTCGACGCGGAACTCGACGGCGCCGCCCTTGGACGCCTTGACGGCGCCAGCGACGTCCATCGTGACCGTGCCGACGCGCGGGTTCGGCATCAGGCCGCGCGGGCCGAGAACCTTGCCGAGGCGGCCGACCAGACCCATCATGTCCGGGGTGGCGATGCAGCGATCGAACTCGATCTTGCCGCCCATCACCTCGTTGACGAGTTCGTCCGCGCCGACGATGTCGGCGCCGGCGGCCTTGGCTTCGTCAGCCTTCGGGCCGCGCGCGAACACGGCGACCTTGAGCGTGCGGCCGGTGCCGTTCGGCAGGTTGACCACGCCGCGCACCATCTGGTCGGCGTGCTTGGGATCGACGCCCAGGTTCATGGCGATTTCGACGGTCTCGTCGAACTTGGCCTTGGCGCGCTCGCGCACGAGCTTCACCGCCTGGTCGATCGGGTAGAGCTTGGTCCGCTCGATGCCCTCGCGGGCCTTGATAAGGCGCTTTCCGTGCGACATCGGCTTACTCCACCACCTGCAGGCCCATAGCGCGGGCGGAACCTTCGATCATCGACATGGCCGACTCGATCGTCGCGCAATTGAGGTCGACGATCTTCTTCTCGGCGATTTCGCGCACCTGCGCCTTGGTCACCTTGCCGACGACCTGGCGGCCCGGCGTCTTGGAGCCCGAGGCCGGCTTCTTGCCGATCTTGAGGCCCGCCGCCTTCTTCAGGAAGAAGGAGACCGGCGGCTGCTTCATCTCGAAGGTGAAGGAACGGTCCTGGTAGGCCGTGATGATGACGGGGATCGGCGTCCCCTTCTCGATCTGCTGGCTCTTCGCATTGAAGGCCTTGCAGAATTCCATGATGTTGAGGCCGCGCTGGCCGAGCGCCGGGCCGATCGGCGGCGACGGATTGGCGGCGCCCGCGGGCACCTGCAGCTTGATATAGCCGGCGATTTTCTTCGCCATCGTTGTTTCTCCAACGAATGACGGCGAGCCGCGATCCTGGGATCGAAACCCGCCATCGGTTGCAGTTCGTGGTCGGACATGGCCTCCCGGATGGCGACCGGGCATGTCTCCCACGTGGATTTCCCACCGGCAGGACGCCGAATAGAAAAAGCCCTCCAGCGAGGGCTGGGGGGCTTATAAACGTGTCGTCCGCAAATGCAAGTCTCAGGCGGCTTCGGCGTCCGCCTGCGCACCTTGCGGGGCGCGAAATCGTATTCGCCGGGCGCCTGCTCCGGCAGTTCGACGGGACCGCCCGCCCGCTTCCAGGCGCCGTAGCCGCCGGCGACATGACAGACCGGCTCGAGGCCCATGCGCTTGGCCGTATGGGCCGCCAGCGCCGAGCGGACGCCGCCCGCGCAGAAGAAGACGAAGCGCTTGTCGGACGAGAAGACCTCGTGATGCGAGGCGCTGCGCGGGTCGATCCGGAATTCCATCGAGCCGCGCGGAATGTGGATCGCGCCGGGGATGCGGCCTTCGCGGTCGAGTTCGCGCGTGTCGCGCAGGTCGATGAAGGCGACGTCCGTATCCTTGTGCAGCGCCAGGGCCTGCCGCACAGAAATCGTCTCGATTTCCTGCTCGGCCTCGTCGATCAGGTCTTCGACGCTGAGAATTTCCCGGTTCGCCATGTGCCCGCTCCGTCTCGATCGCCCGCCGCCTTTCGCCCCTCGAATGGGGCGGGCGGCGCTGGATGGCAACGAGATGAACGAAGCCGATTGCAGGCGCAATAGGCCGGAAAAAATAAGAAAATCAGTGCTGAAGCAATTCCGCGCGGGAGAAGTTTCTTGTCGTCGCGCGAGCGCGGGAGAGAAATTTCCTCTCCCGCCGTTGAGCGCCGCTCAGACCTTCTCGACCTGGCCGAACTCGAGCTCGACCGGCGTCTCGCGGCCGAAGATCGAAACGGCGACCTTGAGGCGCGAGCGGCCCTCGTCGACTTCCTCGACCTTGCCGTTGAACGAGGCGAACGGCCCGTCGGCGACGCGCACGGTCTCGCCGATCTCGAACGAGATCGAGGCCTTCGGACGCTCGACGCCCTCGGCCACCTGCCCCTTGATCCGGTCGGCCTCGGCCTCCGAGATCGGCATCGGCTTGTTGTCGGCGCCGAGGAAGCCCGTGACCTTCGGCGTGTTCTTGATGAGATGGTAGACCTGATCGGTCAGGTCGCATTTCACCAGCACGTAGCCCGGAAAGAACTTGCGCTCGGAATTGATCTTGCGTCCACGGCGGACCTCGATCACCTGCTCGGTCGGCACGAGCACTTCCTCGAACTTGTCGGCGAGGCCACGCTGGGCGGCCTGCTCGCGGATCGATTCGGCGACCTTCTTCTCGAAATTGGAATAGGCGTGGACGATGTACCAGCGGGTCGTCATGGTGGATCCTGTTGGGCCGTCTTAGCGGCCGAGGCTGAGCAGGAAGCCGACGATCAGACGCAGCGTCTGGTCGACAGAAACAAAGAACAGCGACGCGACGAAGACCATCGCCAGCACGAGCCCGGTGGTGATGAGGGTCTCGCGGCGCGACGGCCAGGTGATCTTCGCGCCTTCCGAGCGCACGTCCTGCAGGAACTGAAACGGATTGGCCATGAGCGTCTCGTACGAATTCCGGCGCGGTTCCGGCGTCTGGCCCCGCCAGACAGTCCGGATAACGACGCCGCAAAACAATCGCGGCGCGGGACCGGAGGTCGCGCGCCACGGGAGCCTCATAGCCGATTGCGCGGCCTGCGCCAAGAAAATTCCGCGACCCGCGCCCTCGAACTTGACCGTTCCCGGCGAATCCGGAACTGCTTCGCTGTTCCCGGACGGAAGCTCCAGCATGCAATTCCTGCTCGGGGAGCTCGCCGCGACGCTCCTTGCATCCCTGATTTTCGTCGTTCTTCTGGGCGCGGCCGGCGCCTTCTTCGCCAGCGCGCTGCGCCTGCCGGGGTTCGACCAGACGAGTGGAATCGAGCGGATCGGCGTCGCCATCGTCTGCGCGCTCGCCTGCCTGCCGATCCTGCTCGACCTCGCCGGCCGCGCCGGCATCTGGGCGATGAGCGGCGCATGGCTCGCCTTCGCCGCGCTCGGCGCGCGGGACTTCGCCCGTTCGCTGCTGGCGGATCGCGCCCGCCTGGGCGTGGCCGCGCTCGCCCTTCTCGCCTGGGCGCTGTTCGCCGCGAGCCTTCTGGTCGACTGGCCGACGGCGGACGGGCTGCGCCATTCCCTGCTGATCGGCGACTACGTCAAGCACGTGACCGCCACCTGGGCGATCGAAGCCTCCGGCACGCCGCCATATAATCCGACGGTTTATACGCCCGGCGGCCACACGCCTTACTATTACTTCTTCTACGAGTTGACCGCCGTCGACGCCTTCCTCGGCCGCCCCTTCGGCATCATGCCCCGGCACGCCGCCTATGCGGGGGCGGTGTTCGGCGGCCCTGCCCTGCTCGCCCTGACCTGGCACATCTGGAAGCGCTCCGGCGCCGACGAGGCGGCCGGCGCGCCGAAAGGGGCGCCGCGCGCGCTCTGGCTGCTCGTCGCGCTGCTCTTCACCACCGGCCTCGACATCTTCCCCGCGCTCGCGCTCAACATCCTGCGCGGCGACTGGTCGCTGACGCCGGACGAGTGGAACGACCAGGTGACGTCGTGGTTTTCCACCGCCATGTGGGTGCCGCATCATCTGGCGGGTCTTTGCGCCGCCTTTGTCGGCCTGCTGGCGCTGACCCGCGACGCCGACGACGCTCCGGACGCCTTCGGTTGGCGGCGCGTGCTGCTCGCGGGCCTCGCCTTCGCCTCCATGGCCGGGCTTTCGGTCTATGTCGCCATCGGCGGCGCGCTCGCCGCCGCCTTGTGGGTGCTCGCGCTCGCCCGGCGCCGGCGCTGGGGAGACGCCCTCGCCGCCTCCGCTTCGGGCGTCGTGGCGCTGGCGCTGGCCGCCTGGTGGATATCGACGCTGCTGGTGCGCGCGGGCTCCGGCGCGCCGCCGCCGGTCGTCTTCGACATCAGGCCCTTCCCGCTCTCCGACATTTTCATCGATCCCGGCCCGCTGCGCCTGCTGGCGCGCGCGATCCTCGTGCCCATCGGCTATGTCGTGGAATTCGGCATATTCCTGCTCGGCGCCGTCCTGTTCTGGCGCCGCGCCGGCCGCAGGGCGATGAAGACCGATCTCGGCCTCGTGCTCGTGCTGGCGACGGCGGCGTCGTTCTTCGTCGGCACGTTCATGCGCTCGGCCATCATCATGAACGATCTCGGCTGGCGCGTAATGCTGCTCGCGCAGGTCGCGACGCTGGTCTGGACGCTCGCCGCCTTCCGCGCCGGCGCCTTCAGGGCGTCCGAGCCGCGCCGCGCCGCGATCGTCGCCATCGCGCTCGGCTATCTCGCCGTGATCGATGCCGCCTTGCAGATGCGCTACAACCCGCTCATGCCTTTCGGCCAGCCCACCCGTCTGGCCGAACGCATCGCCGCCTGGAACTGGCTCGACGCGCGCCTGCCCAATATCGCCGTCGTGCAGGAAAATCCCGACCGCTCCCGCGCCTTCGACTACGGCATGTACGGCCGCTTCCCGTCCGCCATCGCCGACCGCCACAACGGCGTGCTGTTCGGCGCCCCGCGCCCGGAGGTGGAGAAGCGCCTCGCCGAAGTCAGTCCGGTTTTCACGGATGCGGCGATGAGCCCGCAGGCGGTGCGCGACGTCGCCGCGCGCTATGGCGTCGCGGCCATCGTGCTGGCCGACACCGACCCGGTCTTCTCCGCGCCCGACGCCTGGCCGCAGAAGATCGCGCCCGATTTCAGGAACGATTTCGCACGCGTCTATCTGATGAAGCGCTAGCGGCGCGCGACGAATCGCGTCGGCGGCGCTAAACAGGGCGAAACACGCCGGACGCCGCCATGAACGCCACAAGCGACAGACTGACCGCCGGGCGCATCGCCGCGCTGCTCGTCTATTACGGGCTCGCCACCCTCGTCGGCGGCGTGATCTTCGCCATCCTGATGCGCGTCAACACGCTGCTCGGCCCCGGCGTGCTCTTCTATCGCGGCCTCGTCGCGCTCGCCGTCGCCGCGATCGCGCTGTTCGTGCTTTCCGCGCTGCTGCTGCCGAAAATTTCGCGCGCGCTCCCCTTGCGCGCCGACGATTCCATCGGCGGCGCCATCGTCGCGGCCTCCATGCTCTCCTCGGTCTTCGTGCTCGGTCCGGTGACCGTCGACCGCTCGATTTCCGTGTTCATGCTCTCGCAGTTCGAGAGCGCCGGCAAACCGCTGACCGTCGACGACGTGCGCGAGAAATTCGTGAAGACCTATGTCGTCGAATGGGACCAGATGAACCGCCGCCTCAAGGAGCAGCAGGTGTCCGGCAATCTCGAGCCGGGCGAGGGCGGCGCGTGGCGGCTCACCGCGCAGGGCAAGCGCTTCATGGAGATCGCGCGCTTCATGTCCTGGCTGGTCGACGCCGACCCGCGCTTCGTCGGCCGCAAGGGGTGACGCGCGAAGCCTTGCGAACAAAACAGGAAACATGATTGCCTCGGGGCGCCTTTTGATTCGGACGCCCCGACGCCCATGCAGCCCGCCGCCTATCTCGACACGCTCAACGACGGCCAGCGCGCCGCCGTCGAGCATGGCGTGCGCGCGGGCGAGACGCCGCCCGGCCCGCCGCTGCTGGTGATCGCGGGCGCGGGCTCCGGCAAGACCAACACGCTCGCCCACCGCGTCGCCCATCTCATCGTCAACGGCGCCGATCCCCGCCGCATCCTGCTCATGACCTTTTCGCGCCGCGCTGCAGCTGAGATGACGCGCCGCGTCGAGACGATCGCGGCGCGCGCGCTCGGCGACAAGGCGGGCGTGCTTGCCGGCGGCCTCGACTGGGCCGGCACGTTCCACGGGATCGGCGCGCGCCTGCTGCGCGAATATTCCGCGCAGATCGGCCTCGATCCGTCCTTCACGATCCACGACCGCGAGGATTCCGCCGACCTGATGAATCTCGTGCGGCACGAACTCGGATTCTCGAAAACCGAAAAGCGCTTTCCGCTGAAGGGAACCTGCCTCGCCATCTATTCGCGCTGCGTGAACGCGCAATGCGCGCTCGACGATGCGTTGCTGCAGCACTTTCCGTGGGCCGCCGGCTGGTCGCGGCAGTTGCGCGAACTTTTCGCCGCCTACGTGGAGGCCAAGCAGAAGCAGAACGTGCTCGATTACGACGACCTCCTGCTCTACTGGGCGCAGGCTGCGGCCGAGCCCGCGCTCGCCGACGATATGGGCGCGCGCTTCGATCACGTTCTCGTCGACGAATACCAGGACACCAATCGCCTGCAGGCCGCGATCCTGCTGGCGCTGAAGCCGGATGGCCGCGGCCTCGCCGTCGTCGGCGACGACGCGCAATCCATCTATTCCTTTCGCGCGGCGGAAGTGCGCAACATTCTCGACTTTCCCCGCAGCTTCTCGCCGCCGGCGAAGATCGTCACGCTCGATCGCAACTATCGCTCCAGCGGCCCGATCCTCGCCGCCGCCAACGGCGTGATCGGCGAGGCGAAGGAGCGCTACGCCAAGGACCTCTGGACCGACCGCGACGCCGGCGAGAGGCCGAAGCTCGTGATCGTGCGCGACGAGGCCGATCAGGCGCGCTACATCGTCGAGCGCGTGCTGGCGGCGCGCGAATGCGGCGCGACGCTGAAACAGCAGGCCGTCCTCTTCCGCACCTCGCATCATTCCGGTCCGCTGGAGGTTGAACTCGTCCGCCGCAACATTCCCTTCGTGAAATTCGGCGGCCTGAAGTTTCTGGATTCCGCGCATGTGAAGGACCTGCTGGCGCTGCTGCGCTTTGCGGAGAACCCGCGCGACCGCGTCGCCGGTTTCCGCCTCATGCTGCTGGTGCCGGGCGTCGGCCCGACATCGGCGCAGCGCGTGCTGGAGCAGATGGCGCAAGCGCCCGATCCGCTCGACGCGCTCGCCCGCGCGCCCGCGCCGCCGCGCGCGGGAGAGGACTGGAAGAATTTCGTCGCCACGCTGACCGCGTTGCGCGAGAAAAGCGCGGGCTGGCCGGGCGAGATCGGCCTGGCGCGCGACTGGTACGAGCCGCATCTCGACCGCCAGCACGAGGACGCCGTCACGCGCCGCGCCGATCTGCTGCAACTCGAGCAGATCGCCAGCGGCTATGCCTCGCGCGAAAAATTCCTGACCGAGCTGACGCTCGATCCGCCCGACGCGACCAGCGACGAATCTGGCCCGCCGCATCGCGACGAGGATTATCTCATTCTCTCCACCATCCATTCCGCCAAGGGGCAGGAATGGAAGAACGTGTTCGTGCTCAACGCCGTCGACGGCTGCATTCCCTCCGACCTCGGCACGGGCTCGACCGCCGAGATCGAGGAGGAGCGCCGGCTGCTCTATGTCGCGATGACCCGCGCGAAGGACGACCTGCATGTCATCGCGCCGCAGCGTTTCTTCACGTACGGCCAGGCGGCGCAGGGCGACCGCCACGTCTACGCGGCGCGCACGCGCTTCATCCCGAAACATCTCTTGCCGCTTTTCGAGCACATGAGCTGGCCGCGCTATGCGCCTGCGGCCAAGGCGCAAGCCGCGCCGCAGGTTCGCGTGGATGTGGCGGCGCGCATGCGGCAGATGTGGCGGTGAGGTTCAACCCGTCATGGCCGGGCTTGTCCCGGCCATCCACGCGGAACGGTCTGCGCCTGCCTCCGGACATTGTCAGAGCGGCCCGGCGTGGATGCCCGCGACAAGCGCGGGCATGACGGCTGCATTATTTCGCTCCCGCATTCGCGCCATGCGCGCGCCTGCATCGACAACGCGCCCCGCCCTTCCTACCCTCGCCGGGGCGACCGGAGGACGCTGCGCCTGACGACTACCGCAAAAGATGACTTCTCGCCCTCTGGCCGCTGCTGGCGACGCTGACCATGCAGACGCTCGCCACCACGGCGGCCTTTTCCGTGCCCGCGGTCGCGCCGGCGATCGCCCGCGACCTCGGCCTGCCGGGCGCGCTCGTCGGCTTCTTTCCCGCGCTCGTCTACGGCGTCGGCATAATCTCCTCGCTCTTCTCGCCCTCGTTCATCCTGCGCTTCGGCGCGGTGCGCGTCATTCAGGCCGTCATGGCCGCCGTCGTCGTCATGCTCGGCGTCTGCGCGCTCGGCACGGCCGCTTCGATCGCCGCCGGCGCGGCGCTGCTCGGCCTCGCCTATGGCGCGACGGCGCCGGCGAGCGCGCATCTGCTGGTGCCGCGCACGCCGCAGCGCGTCTACAATCTCGTCATGTCGATCCGGCAGGCGGGCCTGCCGCTCGCCGGCATTCTGGCGGGCGTGCTCATGCCGCCGATGACGCTCGCCTTCGGCTGGCGCCTCGCGCTCGCGGCGCAGATCCCGACCGCGCTCGCCCTGCTCGTCGCGCTCCAATTCGTACGCCGCGCCTGGGACGTCGACCGGCGCCCCGGCTATCCGCTGTTCGTCGGCGCGCTGGGGCGCTCGCTGCGGCTCATGCGCCAGAACGCCGACATCAGGCGCCTCGCCATCATGAGCTTCGCCTTCACCGGCGCGCAGCTCTGCTTCATCAGCTTCATGACCGTGCATCTGACGCAAAGCGCGGGCTTCGATCTGGTCACGGCCGGCTGGACGCTCGCCGCCTACCAGGGCGCGGCGCTGGTCAGCCGCCCGCTGCTCGGCCATGTCGCCGATCGCTTCGTCGCGCCCATGCGCCTGCTCGCCGCGCTCGGCTTTCTCATGTGCGGCGCAGCCGCGCTGTCGGCCTTGTTCTCGCCCGCATGGTCCGGACCGGCGATCCTGTCGATCTGCATGGCGGCGGGGTTCAGCGCCTCGGGCTTCACCGGCCTCGCCTATGCCGAGTTCGCGCGTCTCGGCGGCGCCGCGCGCACGGAGGCGACGGGGCTGGGCTCGGCCGCGATGTTCGCCGGCGTGCTCGTCCTGCCGCCTTTGTTCGGCCTGGCGGCTACCGCCACCGGCGCCTTCCTCCTGCCCTATGCGGCGCTTGCCGTCGCGACATGCGCGGCCAGCGTGATGATCTGGCGCGGCGCGCGCGGCTGAACCGCGCTTGCCGGCCGCGCCCATTGCCGCGAAGATCGTGCGCGGCCGGATGGAGAGCGCCCTGACCACCCTTTTCGGATTTCTGTTCGTCCTGTGGTGCGCGGCCGGCCTCGTCGTCGCCGGCGCCTTTGTCGCGCGCGGCGCGGATGTGGCGCTGGGCGAACCCGCGAGCCTCACGACAGGCGCGCGCGTTTTGCTGTTGCCCGGCGCCTTCCTGCTCTGGCCGCTCGTGCTCTATCGCTGGCTGCGCGCGGGAAGCGCGGCATGACGCGCATGCACCGTCTCGTTCATCGCTACATCTGGCCAGCGCTCGCGCTCGCCGTCGCGGCCCTGTTCGTCGCCGCGCTCGTCACGCGCCCGCCGCCAGAACCGGCGCCGCAGGAGACAACCAAGTGAGCGCGGGCTTTCAGGCGATCCACTGGAGCCGAAAGAAGATCGTCTACGATCTCGTGCTGCTGGCGGGCGTCGTCCTATTCGTCGGCGTCGCGATGACGCTGTCCTGGCGCGCGGAGCCGCCGAAGAACGCCGCCGATTTCTTCGGCCTCTGCATCCGCGCCTCGGGCGCCTGCGCCTTCCTCATGCTGACGCTCGTCCTGTCCATCGGCCCGCTTGCGCGCCTCTCGCGCATCTTCCTGCCGCTGCTCTACAACCGCCGGCATTTCGGCGTGCTGACCTGCGTGGTGGCGATCACGCATTTCGCCGCCGTGCTCGGCTGGTATGTCGCGGACGGTCACCCGTTCAATCTCTTCTTCGAACTGACCAAGTGGAGCGACTACGCTTCCTTCTCGACCGTCTCGTTCAAGGTTTTCGGCCTCGTCGCCTTTCTCATCCTGCTGCTGCTCGCCGCCACCAGCCACGACTATTGGCTCGCCTTCCTCACGCCGCCCGTGTGGAAGGCGATGCATATGCTCGTCTATCTCGCCTTCGGGCTCGTGCTGCTGCACGTCGCCAAGGGCCTGCTGCAGGACGAGCGCAGCCTGTGGATCGAGGGTTGGTTCGCGGGTTGCTTCGTCGTCGTCGCCGCCCTGCACATCATCGCCGGCTGGCGCGAGGCCCCGGTCGACGCCGGCGAAGCGCCGCGTGAAAACTGGATCAGGATCGGGCCGCCCTCCTCCATTCCCGACAAGCGCGCGCGCATCGTCGCTGCGCCGAACGGCGAACGCATCGCCGTGTTCCGCGACGGCGCGCAGATCGGCGCGGTGACCAATCTCTGCGCGCACCAGAACGGTCCGCTCGGCGAAGGCCGCATCGTCGACGGCTGCATCGTCTGCCCGTGGCACGGTTACGAATATCGGCTGCAGGACGGTTGCGCGCCGCCGCCGTTCAAGGAGCGGCTGGCGACCTATCGCCTGCGCCTGCAGGACGGCATGGTCGAAGTCGATCCGCATCCGCTGCCGCCGGGCACGCCCGCCTCGATCCACGCGAGCGAAACATAATCGGCCCGGTTGCATAAACCGGACGCACGGTTTAATTATTTGCGCCGAAAACGGCGCCGGTCGAGAGCGCCTAAAGCATATCCCGCAAAAGTTGCAGACTTTTGCGACAAGGATATGCGACGAAAACAACAAGATGGAGCACGTCACGCGCTTCGGTGAAAACGTGACGCGCTCTAGCGGAGGAGACATGAACGTTCAGGCGCGCGGCTCCTCAGCCGCCGAATTCCGCTTTGCCGATCCGCCCTCGCTGCCCGAACATCTCGGACAGATGCGCGACCAGGTGCGCCGCTTCGTCGAGCAGAACGTCATCCCCAACGGCGAGGAATGGGAGCGCGCGGGAAAGATTCCGCGCGAAATCTACCGCCAGATGGGCGAACTCGGCCTGCTCGGCATGCGCTATCCCGTCGACTACGGCGGCACGGACCTCGGACCGCTCGCCTCGATGGTGTTCGCGGAAGAACTCGGGCGCTGCACGTTCGGCGGCTTTACGTCTTCCATTCTCGTGCATACCGACATGTCGGCCGGCCATATCGTGCTGCGCGGCACGCCCGAGCAGAAGGCGAAATATCTCCCCGCCATCGTGCGCGGCGAAATGATCTGTTCGATCGCCGTCACCGAGGCCCATGCGGGCTCCGACGTCGCCGGTCTCAAGACTCGTGCGCGAAAAGACGGCGACGGCTGGGTGATCGACGGCTCGAAAATGTTCATCACCAACGCGGTCTACGGCGACCTGCTGATCGTCGCCGCCCGCACCGATCCCGAAGCCAAGGGCAGCCGCGGCATTTCGCTGTTCATCGTCGAGCGGAATACGCCGGGCGTCTCGGCCGTGAAACTGGAGAAGCACGGCTGGCTCTGCTCGGACACGGCGGCGCTGACCTTCGACAACGTGCGCGTGTCGAAGGACGCATTGCTCGGCGAGGTCAACAAGGGCTTCTACTCCATCATGGAGACCTTCCAGAACGAGCGCATCTGCATCGGCGGCATCTGCGCCGGCGAAAGCGCCAAGGCGATCGAACTGACCGTCGACTACGTCAAGACACGGCGCGCCTTCGGCGGGAGCTTGTGGGACCAGCAGGCGGTGCGCCAGAAGCTCTCGAGCCTCGCGAGCAAGACGGCCGCCGCGCGACAGCTCGCCTATCACGCGGCGGAGCTTGCGGCGGAAGGCCGCGATTGCGTGCGCGAAGTCTCGATGGTCAAGGCGCTGTCGCCGGAAGTTCTGCACGAGGTCGTGCACGGCTGCCTGCAATTGCACGGCGGCACGGGCTTCATGCGCGGCACGCCGATCGAGCGCATGGCGCGCGATGCGCGCGTGCTGACCATCGGCGGCGGCGCCACCGAAGTGATGCTGGAAGAAGTCGCCAAGAGAATGTGAGATAAAATCCAACCCTCACTGAGGAGCGGCGCGCGGCATCGCGTCTCGAAGGGTGGCCGGGTCGGGAATTCCGGGCGTCGCCATCCTTCGAGACGCGGACGTCGCCCGCTCCTCAGGATGAGGATTTTTCTGGCCGCAAGACCCGCTTCGCGTTCTGGACCACGCCTTGGAAAATCAGCTCTTCGCCATCCGCAGCGCCGGCTTCGCGCTGCGCCCGTCGCATCATCGGCAATATCGAACTGCTGGGCCGCGACGGCGACGACATTCGCGTCGGCGCGAACGCGATCGTCTTCGAATCGACCCAGCGCGGCGAGATCGTCTGGGGCTCGCGCAACGAATACACGTTGCGTCGCGCGGGCGATGGCTTCAAGCTCGCGCGCAAGAAGGTGGCGCTCGTCAACAACGACCGGGCGATCTACACCATGTCCTTCATCATCTGAATGTCCTTCATCATCTGAGGCCGCCGCCGCATGTCATCGGATAATCTCGTTCTGACCGACGTCGCCGGCGGCGTCGCGACCATCACGCTCAATCGTCCCGACGCTTCCAACGGCATGAACGTCGATTTCCTGAAAGCGCTGTGCGAGGCGATCATGGGCCTGCACGGCCGCCCCGACGTGCGCGTGGCGCTGCTGCGCGGCGCCGGCAAGAACTTCTGCGCCGGCGGCGACGTGCACACATTCGCCTCCAAGGGCGAGCGCCTGCCGGACTACCTGCGCGTGGCGACCGCCTGGTTGCAGAACGCCGTGACCGGCCTCATGCGCCTCGAAGCGCCCGTCATCGCCGCCGTGCACGGCTTCGCGGCGGGCGGCGGCGGCTTCGGCCTCGTCTGCGCCTCCGATCTCGTCATCGCCGCCGACACGGCGAAATTGCTGGCGGGCGCGACGCGCGTCGGCATGGCGCCCGACGCCGGCGTCTCGGTGACGCTGCCGCGCATCGTCGGCCTGCGGCGCGCCGCCGAAATCGTGCTCACCAACCCGATCCTCACCGCGGCGCAGGCGAAGGACATGGGCATCGTCAACCGCGTCGTGCCGGAGGCCGAGCTGGAGAAAGCCGCGACCGCCTGGGCGCAGGAGCTTGCCGCCGGCCCGCCGAAAGCGATGGCCGCCGCCAAGCGCCTCTTGTGGTCGGGCGTCGGCACGGGCGTCGACGCATGCCTGTCCGAAGAGGCGCGCACCGTTTCGGAACTCTCGGGAACCGCCGATGCGCGTGAAGGCCTCGCCGCCGTGATCGAGCGGCGCAAGCCGGTCTTCACCGGCAAATGAGCGGCAGGCTCGCAGGTCGCGCGGCGCTGATAACAGGCGGCGCCAAGGGCATCGGCGCGGCGATCGTGCGCGCGTTCGGCGCCGAGGGCGCGCGCGTCGTGTTCATCGACCGCGACGCGGCCGCCGGCGCCGAACTCGCGCGCGAGACAGGCGCCGTCTTCGCGCAGGCCGATGTGACGGATTACGAGGCGCTGAAGAAGATCGTCGGCGCGCACGGCCCCTTCGACACGCTCGTCAACAATGCCGGCGTCGACCAGCACGCCTTCTTCACCGAGACCAGGCCCGAAGACTGGGGCCGGCTCGTCGGCGTCAATCTCGGCTCGGTCTTCGGCGCGACGCATCTCGTCCTGCCGGCCATGCAGCAGGCGAAATTCGGCCGCATCGTCAACATCGCCTCGGAAGCCGCGCGCCTCGGCTCGCGTGGCGGCGCGGTCTATGCGGCGGCGAAAGCCGGCGTCATCGGCTTCACCAGGTCGATCGCGCGCGAAAATGCGCGCTATGCGATCACCGCGAACGTGATCGCGCCCGGCCCCATCGACACGCCGATGCTGCAAGGCGCGGTGAAGGACGGCGGCGAGAAATTGCTCGACGCCATGCGCGGCATGACGCTGCTGCGACGCCTCGGCGCGCCGGAAGAAGTCGCAGCGGCCGTGCTCTTTCTCGCCTCGCGCGAAGCCGCCTACATCACGGGCGAAACGCTCGGCGTGTCCGGCGGCATGGGCATCGGCGGCGCATGAGCGAGGATGCGGTCGCAGGCGTCGTCTCCGGCCTGCAGGACATCTACGGCCGGTGGACGCGCGAGACGACGGTTCGGCAGATGCGCGCGGACTGGGACGCCGCCTTCGCGCCGCGCGCGCGCAACTGGCCGATCGATCGCTTTTCCATCGGCGAAATGAATGCCGAGTGGATCGCCGCGCCCGACGCCGATGCGTCGCGCGTCATCCTCTATCTGCATGGCGGCGGCTTTCGCATCGGCTCGATCGCCTCGCACCGCGATCTCATCCAGCGCCTGTCGGAAGCCGCGCAGGCGCGCGTTCTCGCCATCGACTATCGGCTGTCGCCCGAATAGTCAGTTCCCCGCGCCGGTGGAAGACGCGCTCGCCGCCTGGCGCTGGCTGCTCGATGAAGGCCACGCGCCTGCGCGCATCGCCATCGCCGGCGACAGCGCCGGCGGCGGCCTTGCGCTGTCCTGCATGCTGGCGGCGCGCGCCGCAGGCCTGCCGCTACCCTGCGCCGCCTGTCTGATGTCGCCCTGGACGGACATGACCGCCAGCGGCGCGACCTACGACACGCGCGCGGCGCGCGACCCGATGCACCAGCGCGCGATGATCCTCGGCATGGCCAGGGGCTATCTCGGCAAATCCGGCGACGCGCGCGACCCCCTCGCTTCGCCGTTGTTTGCGGAGCTTGGCGGCCTGCCGCCGCTGCTGATCCAATGCGGCGGCCGCGAAGTCATTCTCGATGATTCATGCGTACTGGCCGATCGCGCGCGGCAAGCGGGCGTGGAGGTCGAGCTCGATCTCTACGAAGACATGATCCACGTCTTCCAGACTTACGCCGAGCTTCCAGACGCAGCGAAGGCGCTGGCGCGCGCGGGCGCGTTTCTGGGCCGGCGTTTCGGCTAGACTCGATCAGTTCGGCGCGAGAACGGTCCTTGATCGGCAACAAGCCGATGGTCCGCCCGGTTTACCGCACCGCAGCGTCGCAAGACCGCAGCGCGACGGAAGGCGCGACGTTGTTGACATGTTTCCGCAATCGCCTTTTGCTCGGCTGCAACAAGGATCGACCGACGGTTCCGGCGCGCAGGCTGGTCAACAAGCCGTGCGCCGGAGCGCGCAGCGCTCCCGTCGGCCATGGGAGGAACGCACATGACCTCGAGACGCGATTTCTTCGTCGCCGCCGCCGCCGCGACCGCGGGCGCGGCCGCTTCCGCCCCGGCGCTCGCGCAAGGCGCGGCCAGGCCCGTCTTCGACGTGCCGGCCGTGACCATCCCGATCGTCGGCTCGCCGAACGTCTTCCCGGTCCGCCGTATTTACTGCATCGGCCGCAACTATGCCGCGCACGCCATCGAGCGCGGCTCCGACCCCAATCGCGAGCCGCCGTTCTTCTTCCAGAAACCGACCGACGCGATCCAGAATGTCGCGATCGGCCAGGTCGCCGACCATCCCTACCCCTCGCTCACCAGGAACTATCATCACGAGGTGGAGCTGGTCGCCGCGCTGAAGTCGGGCGGGACCAACATCCCCGCCGACAAGGCGCTCGACCACGTCTACGGCTATGCGCTCGGCCTCGACATGACGCGCCGCGATCTGCAGAACGGCATGGCGGCCGAAAAGAAGCCGTGGGAGATCGGCAAGAGCTTCGATCACGCCGCCGTCCTCGGCCCGATCCATCCGGCCGAGAAGACCGGTCATTTCACCAAGGGCGCGATCTCGCTCGCCGTCAACGGAACGGTGCGCCAGAATTCCGATCTCGCGAAGATGATCTGGAGCGTCGCGGAGCAGATCGCCAAGCTGTCCGAAGCCTTCGAGTTGAAGGCCGGCGACATCATCTATTCCGGCACGCCGGAAAACGTCGGGCCGGTGGTCAAGGGCGACGTGCTCCTCTGCAAGCTCGAGGGCCTGCCGGACATGTCGATCAGGATCGTGTGACGCCGCGCCGCTGAATCCACATCGAGAGACCGCCATGCCAAGCTACCGGCTGAAGGTGAATGGCGCCGAAAGGACCGTCGGCAGCGACGATCCCGACAAGCCGCTGCTCTACGTGCTGCGCGACCTCGGCCTGACGGCGGCCAAATATGGTTGCGGCGTCGGGCAATGCGGCGCGTGCAGCGTGCTCGTCGACGGCAAGCCCGTGCGCTCCTGCCTCATGCCGATTTCCAGCATCGGCGCCCGGCAGGTGACGACGCCCGAGGGCCTGGGCACAGTCGAAAAGCCGAGCCCGGTCCAGGCCGCCTTCATCGAGCACCAGGCGGCGCAATGCGGCTATTGCACGAGCGGCGCGATCGTGACGGCGACGGCCCTGCTCGCGAAAACGCCGAGGCCGACCGAAGCGCAGGTCAAGGCCGCGCTCGCCGGCAATATCTGCCGCTGCGGCTCCCATGCGCGCGTCGTCAAGGCGGTCATGGCCGCGTCCGGACAGCGAGGCTGACGCCATGAATGCGCCCGCGCCCATCTCACGCCGCGCCTTCCTCGCCAGCGGGATGCTGGCGGTGGCGTTCTCTGCCGTCGCGCGGCCGCGCGCGGTCAAGGCCGCGCCTGCGACGCGAGCGAAATCGCTCGACCCGTCGGCCGTCGATTCCTATCTGGCGATCGACCGCGACGGAAAGGTCACGCTCTTCTGCGGCAAGGTCGATCTCGGCCAGGGCCTGCGCATCGCCATGCGCCAGATCGCGGCGGAAGAACTCGGCGTCGCCGTCGACAAGATCGACTATGTGGAAGGCGACACGGCGCTGACGCCGGATCAGGGCCGCACCTCGGGCTCCAACGGCATCCAGCGCGGCGGCATGCAGGTGCGGCGCGCGGCCGCGACCTTGCGCGCGGCGCTGGTGCAAAAGGCGGCGCAAAAGCTGAACGCGCCAGCCGAAACGCTGGTGGTGGAAGATGGACGCATCGCAGCCGGCGCCGGCGGCGCGAGCGTGCGCTTCGCCGACCTGCTCGAAGGCCCGGCGGCCGCGCTGAAACTCGATCCCAAGGCGCCGCTGCGCGCGCCCGCGAGCTACAGGATCGTCGGCAAGTCGTTGCCGCGTCCCGACATGCCCGCGAAATGCACGGGCGCGCATGTGTTCATGCACGATTTCAAGGTCGACGGCATGTTGCACGCCCGCGTGCTGCGTCCGCCGACCGTGGGCGCCGAGCTGCTCTCGGTCGACGAAGCCTCGATCGCGCCGTTCAAGAACGCGCGCATCGTGCGCATCAAGAATTTTCTGGCCGTCGTCGCGGACGACGAGTGGACCGCGATCCGCGCCGCTGGCGCGCTGAAGGCGAAATGGTCGGGCAAGGCGTCCCTTCCCGATCAGGCGCGCCTGCCCGAGACGTTGCGCAAGGCCGGTCCCGTCGAAGGCGAGAAGCTGGCGGCGAAGGGCGCGCCGGCCGCCCTGCCCGGCGACGCGCGAAGCCTGAAAGCGACCTACTTCTGGCCGGCGCAGAGCCACGCCTCGCTCGGACCGTCCTGCGCCATCGCCGATGTCGGCGCCGACGCGGCGACCATCTGGACGGCCTCGCAAGGCACGCACGGCAATCGCGCCTCCTTCGCGCGCTTCCTCAAGCTGCCGCCGGAAAAGGTGCGGCTGATCTATCTCGACGGCGCCGGCTGCTACGGCATGAACGGCCACGAGGACGCCGCGGCGGACGCAGCCATCGTCTCGCGCGCGGTCGGACGGCCGGTGCGCGTGCAATGGTCGCGCGAGGACGAACTCGCCTTCGATCCGAAAGGTCCGCCGCAACTGATCGACGTCGCCGCCGCCATCGATGCGGGCGGCGCCATACTCGACTGGCGCACCGATCTCTGGATTCCCGAGACGACCAAGGGCATGCCCTATATCCCGCTGATCGGGCCGACCGACGCCGGCCTCGACGACGTCAAGGGCATGAACCCCGGCCTGATCGCGGGCAACGCCGATCCGCCCTATCGCGCCGCCTCCATGTCGATGCATGCGCACTGGCTGAAGGACACGCCGCTGCGTCCCGCGCCGCTGCGCGGTCCCGGCAAGCCCGGCAACTGCTTCGCCGTGGAGAGCTTCGCCGACGAGCTCGCCGCCGCCGCCAGGGTCGATCCGCTGGAGTTTCGGCTGCGCGCGCTCGGCGATCCCCGTGGCCTCGAGACGCTGAAGCGGCTCGGCGCGATGATGAACTGGGCAAGCGCGCCGAAGAAGCAGGCGGACAGGAAGGGTCTCGCGCGAGGCAGAGGCGTTTCCTACGTCCACTACAAGCACAACGAGACCTATGTCGCGATGGGCGTCGAACTCGTCGTCGATCGCCGGACCGGCGCCATCGCGGTCGAGAAGGTGTGGTGCGCGCACGATTGCGGGCAGATCATCAATCCCGACGGCGTGCGCGCGCAGGTCGAGGGCTGCATCCTCCACACGCTCAGCCGGACGCTGCTCGAGGAGACGCTGTTCGATCGCGCGCGCGTGACGAGCACGAGCTGGTCCAGCTATCCCGTGCTGCGCTTCCCGCAGGTTCCGCAGATCATGATCGACCTGATCGACCGCCCGAACGACCCGCCGCTCGGCGCGGGCGAAGCGGCCTGCAGTTGCGTGCCGGGCGCCGTCGGCAACGCCGTCTTCGACGCCACCGGCGTCCGCCTGCGCACGATCCCCATGACGCCGAAGCGCGTCCTCGCCGCGATGCGTTGATCGCGGCGATATTCTTTCTCAATTGGTCTGGCGAATTGATCCGCTGGCAGGAGTGGCCGGGCTCGAACCGACGACACCCGGTTTTGGAGACCGGTGCTCTACCAACTGAGCTACACTCCTGTGGCCGGCAGAACCGGTCCGCAGCGGACGCGCTGTCATAGCGGCGTCGCGCTTCGCCCGCAAGACCTGGCCCGCAAGCCTTGTCGCAAGACGCGCCAGCCGCCACCATGGCCGCAGGAGGCGTCGCATGCACAAGGATTTCCACGGGGTCTTCCCCTATCTGGTTTCACCGGTCGACGCCGACGGGCGCGTCATGGACAGCGTGCTCGCGCGTCTCTGCGAAGATCTGATCGCCAAGGGCGTGCACGGCCTCACTCCGCTCGGCTCGACCGGCGAATTCGCCTATCTCACGCACGAGCAGAAGCGGCGTGTGGTCCAGGTGGTCGTGGAGGCCGCCGCCGGCCGCGTGCCGGTCGTCGCCGGCGTCGCCGCGACCACCACGGCCGAGGCCGTGCGCCAGACGCGCGAATGGGAAAGCCTCGGCGTCGACGGCATTCTCGCCGTGCTGGAGGCCTATTTCCCGCTCGACGACGATTCGATCCACGCCTATTTCGCAGCGGTCGCGGCGGCGACCGGCCTGCCCGTGACGCTCTACACCAACCCGAACTTCCAGCGCGCAGACCTGTCGCTGCCGGTCATCGAGCGCCTCTCGCACGTCCCCAACATCCGCTACCTCAAGGACGCCTCGGTCAATACCGGCCGCCTGCTGTCGATCATGGACCGCGTCGACGGGCGGATGGAGATTTTCGCCGCCTCCGCCCACATTCCCGCCGCCGTCATGCTGATCGGCGGCAAGGGCTGGATGGCGGGACCGGCCTGCGTCGCGCCGCGCGCCAGCGTAAAACTTTACGAATTGTGTCGAAACGGCGCCTGGGACGACGCGATGACGCTGCAGAGGCGCCTGTGGCGGCTCAATCAGGCTTTCGCGAAGTATAGCCTGGCCGCCTGCATCAAGAGCGGGCTTATGTCGCAGGGCTATGCTGTCGGCAGCCCGCTGCCCCCGCAAAAACCTTTGGATTCCAAGGCGCAGGCGGAAGTCGCGGCCATCGTCGCAGGCTTCGATTGAGCGAATCGCGCGCCGCCGTTGGACGAATTGTTGATTTATTTACAGGCGCTTAACCAAAAAAAGCTTCAATTGCCCGGCATTGGACGCGCGGGCCGGCTCCGTAAGACACGGGCTCGCCAGACTCGTCTGGTGACCGTGTCGTTGCGAGCGCCCTCCAACGTCGCGTGAGCGAGTTCAAGTAGAGGGCGCGCGTAGCGGAAGCATGGGCTGCATGCAGACAGATCCTTACGGCTTCGACGAACCCCGCGAATTCAGGCTGCCCCGCCGCCGCCGTTGGCGTCGCGCCGGAGCAAGCCTGGCCGGCGGCGTCGTCGCCATCGCCTTTCTCTCCGCCGTGGGCGCGCAAATGCTGCAGACGGGCCCCGCGCCCGACGCGCCCGCCCTGCGCAAGGCGGAACCCATCGGGCCGCTTGCCCCCCGCATCGCCTTGCGCGCCGGCGCCGAGCTGCTGGACGCCAATTATTCGCTCGGCGGCAGGCCGACCGCCTTCTCGCTCGAACCGATCTCCGACCCGGGCCTGCAGCCTGCGACCACGCTGGCGTCGGCGCAGATGACCGACCTGCGCGGCAGGCTTTCCGAGGTCGAGCGCCCGCTCGCGCCGCCGCAGGCCGCGCCGATGCCGGTTCCGCGTCCGCTCGACCTCGCCATGGCCGCGCCGGAAGAGACCTTCTCGCCCTTGCCGCCGCGCCGCCCGGCCGATCTGGCGCCGCCGCCCGCCGCCCGCGGGCCTGTGACCGCGGATGCCGAGAAGGCGCCCGCCGAACCGGCGCAGCCCCGGACCAGCCGCGCGCTGCGCGGCGGCCGCACGACCGTCGCCAAGGCCGAGCCGCCGAAGGAGCCCGGCTTCTTCGAGAAATTGTTCGGCGGCGCCGGCGGTTCGTCCAACCCGGCGATGGCCTATGCCGCGCCCGACGGCGGCCTCACCGGCGGCGGCTCGCGCCTGACCGGCGTCGCGCCGTCCGAATCGGCCTCGAACGTGGCGTCCGACCGCTTCACCGCCGTCTACGACATCTCCGCCAGGATGGTGTACCTGCCCGACGGCACGCGGCTCGAGGCCCATTCCGGCCTCGGCGAATACATGGACAAGCCGAGCTTCGCCCATCTGCGCATGCGCGGCGTCACCCCGCCGCACGTCTACGACCTGAGGGAGCGCGAGGCGCTGTTCCACGGCGTGCGCGCCATCCGCCTGACGCCGATCGGCGGGGCGGGCGCGATCCACGGCCGCGCCGGCCTGCTCGCCCACACCTACATGCTGGGGCCGAACGGCCAGTCGAACGGCTGCGTGTCGTTCCGCGACTACCAGCGGTTCCTGAACGCCTTCCTCAGCGGACAGGTGAAGCGCCTGAAGGTGGTGGCGAGCCTGTAATCGGCGCGCCGAAGGCAGAATTCCTGGCAGGGCTGGACACGCTCGCCGCCGACGATGCGGCCAGCGACGAGTAGCATCGGCCGCGGCAGCGTCATCCGCTACGCTTATCTCTGGGCGCGCGAACAGCGGCGCGGAGGAGAGCGGTCGCAAGAGCCGCCCACGCAAGCCTGTAAAGGGGTTGTCATCCCCGCGAAAGCGGGGATCCAGAGCAACTTCGCCCATCTTTCTTGCTGGATGCCCGCTTTCGCGGGCATGACAAACCTGCTTCCCCTACTTCCCCGCCACCAGCGGGCAGCCGCCGTCCTTCAGCGGACGGAACACCTGGTCGCCGGGCACTTCGGCCAGCACCTTGTAGTAATCCCACGGATACTTGCTCTCCTCGGGCTTCTTCACCTGAAGCAGCAGCATCGAGTGGACCATGCGGCCGTCCTCGCGCAGCACGCCGTTCTGCGTGAAATAATCGCGCACCGGCATTTCGCGCATCTTCGCCATGACCGGCTTGGTGTCGCGCGCGCCGACCGCCTTCACGGCCTTCAGGTAGTGCATCGTCGCCGAATAGGTCGACGCCTGGTTCATCGTCGGCATGCGGTTCATGCGCGCGAAGAACTTCTTGCCGAACTCGCGCGAGCGGTCGTCCTTGTCCCAGTAATAGCCTTCCGTGATGATGAGGCCCTGCGCGACCTTCAGCCCCAGGCTGTGGACGTCGGAAATGAACATCACGATGCCCGCGAGATTCTGGCCGCCGGCGGTGATGCCGAATTCGCCGGCCTGCTTGATGAGGTTGATCGTGTCGCCGCCGCCGTTGGCCATGCCGATGACCTTGGCCTTCGACTGCTGCGCCTGCAGCAGGTAGGAGGAGAAGTCCGGCGTGTTGATCGGATGGCGCGAAGCCCCCAGCACCTTGCCGCCCGCCGCTTTCACGACCTCCGACACGTCCTTCTCGATCGAATGGCCGAAGGCGTAGTCGACCGTGACGAAATACCAGGAATCGCCGCCCTGCTTCACCATGGCGTCGCCGACGGTATGCGCGTTGGAATAGGTGTCGTAGGTCCAGTGCGCCGTATAGGGCGAGCAGGCCTTGCCGGTGATGTCGGACGACGCCGCGTCGGTGATGAGCAGCGGCTTCTCGAACTGCTTCGACAATTCCATCACGGCGAGCGCGGTGGCCGAGGTCGGCATGTCGATGATCGCGTCGACGTTCTCCTGCTCCCACCACTTGCGCGCGAGCGTGGCCGCGACATCGGGCTTGGTGGCGTCCGCGCTGACGAGTTCGATCGGCTTGCCGAACATCTGGCCGCCGAAATCCTCGATCGCCATTTTCGCGGCTTCGATGTTCCCCTTGCCGCCGATGTCGGAATAGACCGAATTCAGATCGGTCAGCACGCCGATCTTCAGAGGCTTTGCGTCCTGCGCGAACGCCGGCGCGGCCAGCATCGTCGAAGCGAGCAGCGCCGCGCCGAACAGCGCGCCGTATTCAGGCGATTTGCGAAACTTCATGACTTCCTCCCGGCCGATCCCTTCCTCGGGGATTGTCGGACAATCCTATCCGAGGCGGGCGCCGGGTCAACACGCGCGCGCCAAGGCCCGCGCACAGCCGATGTGCGGAATCAGGCGGGCTCGACCCACACCGCCGTGCCGTAGGCGAGCACTTCGGTGATGCCGTCCATGATCTCGTTGGCGTCGTAGCGCATGCCGATGATGGCGTTGGCGCCGCCCTGCGTCGCATGCTCGCACATGTGGTCGAAGGCTTCCTGGCGCGCCGTCTCGGCGAGGCTGACGTAGACCGACAGCTTGCCGCCGAACACCGACTGGATGCCGCCGACGAAATTGCCGACGACCGAGCGCGAGCGCACGGTGATGCCGCGCACGAGGCCGAGATGACGCACGACCTTGTAGCCGGCGACGTCGTTGGTTGTGGAAACGATCATGTTCGGCCTCGCAGACTGTCCCGGCGCCCCACGCGGCGCGCTATCGCAGGAGGCCTAGCAGACGAGCGTGAAGGAATGCTGTGTCCGAAGGCACAGGCCGGCCCAAAGAACCTGCCAAAGAAAAAGCGCGAACCCGAAGGCCCGCGCTTTCCCGATCCAGATTCGAGCTGCGTCGCCGCGATCTTACTCGATGATCGAAGCGACGACGCCGGCGCCGCGTGCAAGTGCGGTGTTCCGCGCTTGCACCGATGTTTGAATCTGTTGTCGCGACGGGCTGCCCGCTTCGATCATTCGATGATCGAAGCGACCACCCCTGCTCCAACAGTGCGTCCGCCTTCGCGGATGGCGAAGCGCAGCTTCTCTTCCATCGCGATCGGCACGATCAGGTTCACTTCCATCGCGACATTGTCGCCCGGCATCACCATCTCAACGCCTTCCGGCAGCGTCACGATGCCCGTCACGTCCGTCGTGCGGAAGTAGAACTGCGGGCGATAGTTCGTGAAGAACGGCGTGTGCCGGCCGCCCTCGTCCTTGGTCAGGATGTAGGCCTCCGCCTTGAACTTCGTGTGCGGCTTCACCGAGCCCGGCTTGCACAGCACCTGGCCGCGCTCCACGTCCTCGCGCTTCGTGCCGCGCAGCAGGCAGCCGACGTTGTCGCCGGCCTGGCCCTGGTCCAGCAGCTTGCGGAACATCTCGACGCCCGTCACCGTCGTCTTCTGCGTCGCCTTCAGCCCGACGATCTCGATTTCCTCGCCGACCTTCACGATGCCGCGCTCGACGCGGCCCGTCACCACCGTGCCGCGGCCCGAGATCGAGAACACGTCTTCCACCGGCATCAGGAACGGCTGGTCGATCGGACGGTCCGGCTGCGGGATGTACTCGTCGACCGTCGCCATCAGCTTCAGGATCGCGTCATGCCCGATTTCCGGGTTGGCGTTGTCGAGCGCGGCCTTCGCCGAACCCTTCGTCACCGGAATGTCGTCGCCGGGGAACTCGTACTTCGACAGAAGCTCGCGAACCTCCATCTCCACCAGCTCGATCAGCTCGGGATCGTCGACGAGATCGACCTTGTTCATGAACACCACCAGCGCGGGAACGCCGACCTGGCGGGCGAGCAGAATGTGCTCGCGCGTCTGCGGCATCGGGCCGTCGGCCGCCGACACGACCAGGATCGCGCCGTCCATCTGCGCCGCGCCCGTGATCATGTTCTTCACATAGTCGGCGTGGCCGGGGCAGTCGACGTGCGCGTAATGGCGCTTCGTCGTCTCGTATTCCACATGCGCCGTCGAGATGGTGATGCCGCGCGCCTTCTCTTCCGGCGCCTTGTCGATCTGGTCATAGGCCGTGAACGTGGCCCCGCCCGTCTCCGCCAGAACCTTCGTGATCGCAGCCGTCAACGACGTCTTGCCATGGTCCACGTGACCAATCGTGCCGATGTTGCAATGCGGCTTCGTGCGTTCGAACTTTTCCTTGCCCATGGTCTGACCCGCCTGAGAATTTCCGGTGCGGGCGAGCGTTTAAGGCTCTTTCGAGCAAGTTTCAAGCTGTCGCGCCGGCGTCCGCGGCCAGCGGCCTTCCCGTCCGGGAAAATTCTTCGCCGCCAGACGCTTGCGCGCGAAGCTCAACCGAGCTTCGTCACCGCGAAAATCAGGATCGGCACGAACATCAGAAGCGAGAATTCGTTGTAGACGCGATAGAAGATCGAGGAATGCCGGAAATCGCCGCGCCGCATCTGCGCGAGCCACACGGCGCCAAGCGCGTAGTAGACGACGAGGCCGGTCACGAACAGAAGCTTCCAGTGCAGCCAGCGCCCGCCGACGCCGTAGCCGAGCCATTCCCAGACACCCGCGCCCATGCCGAAAAACCCGAGGCCCGCGCAGAAGCGGAACAGGCGCCTGGCCATGCCGAGCAGTCGCCCGGTCGGCTCGCCCGCCTTGTGCGCCTCCGCGATATTGACCAGCAGGCGCGGCATGTAGAACACGCCGGCCATCCAGCCGATCACGCCGAAGAGATGCAGAACCTTGACCCATTCCATCGCGCGCGGACCTTGGCGGGGCGGGCCGCGCGCGTCAACCGCGTTTGCATGCGCCGCGCACATTGCCGCAGCGCGGTGCTATAGCCTCTCCCGAATGCGCGCGCTTCTGCCTTTCCTCTTCTGCCTGCTGTCGGCGTCCGCCTCGGCCGAGCCGTCGAAAACCTGCGGCAATCCGGATGCGCTCGGCGTCGCTCGCATTGTCGAGATCGGCGCGGCCGGCGGCCTGCATGTCGGCCAGAAGACCTATCCGCAGACGCTCGCGCTCGCCGACAAGGAGGTCGTGCTCACCTTCGACGACGGCCCGCTGTCCGGCCTGACCGACAGGGCGCTGAACGCGCTCGCCGCCGAATGCGTGCGCGCGACTTTCTTCTTCGTCGGTCGCAACGCCGAAGCCCATCCCCAGATCGTCCGTCGCGCGCTGAATGACGGCCACACGATCGGCCACCACTCATGGTCGCATCCCGCGCGCACGCTGCGCGGCGTTTCGCCGGCCGCCGCCATCGAGGAGATTTCACACGGGATTGCCGCCACCCAACGCGCTGCCGGCCAGACCGACTCGAGCGGCGGGCGGCCGGTCACGCCTTTCTTCCGCTTTCCGGGCTTCGCCGACACGCCCGAAACGCTCGCCTGGCTCGACGCGCACGACATCGCGGTCTTCGGCGCCGACGTCTGGGCCTCCGACTGGCTGACGCAAACGCCGGAGGCGCAGCTGGAACTGGTCATGAAGCGGCTGGGGGCGGCACGCGGCGGCATATTGCTGCTGCACGACATCCGCGCGCAGACCGTGGACATGCTGCCGGCGCTGCTACGGCGCCTCAAGAAAGACGGCTACCGGATCGTCCACATCCAGCCCGGCGCGACCAAGCCTGCGCTCAAGGACCCGCCGCCCGGCTGGCGCTCCGAGACCGGCGACTTTCTCGAGCGCTACATGCCGCATCTGAAACCGCCGCAGGCGCAGCGTTCAGCCCACGGGGCCACGGCCCGCTGAAGCGGGCGCCGGAACCATGCGAGACGCTCGGAAGAATGGAGCGGGTGAAGGGAATCGAACCCTCGTATTCAGCTTGGAAGGCTGCTGCTCTACCATTGAGCTACACCCGCATCGCCGGTTCGGACGGCGCAGGAGATATGCCCGCGCGCGACGCCGATTGCAACCGGCTCAGGCCGCGATGCGGCGCTCCGTCGAAGCCAGCGCCGCCGCCAGCATCTGCGACAGCGCCGCGCCGATCTCGCGCAGGCTCACCCTGTCCTCGCCCGCCCCGCAGGCCAGCGACGCGGCGACGACCGGCGTCAGCGCCCAGAGGATGTGGCTGTTGCAGCCTTCGATCAACTGCTCGGGATTGAACAGGCGCTGCGCGTGGCGCCGCAATTCGGCGAAGGCCGCCCCTGCATGCCGGCCGGCGAGCACCTCGTCCCACGCGGCCTGGTGCAGGCGGGCCAGCCGGCCGGCGACGGCGGCGGGCGACCCCTGCGCGTAGAACTCGACGGCGACCGTGGCGATCACCTTCTTCATCTCGTTCGTTTCTAAGCCGATTGCCTGGTCCATTGCGCGGTTTCCATGGAAGGGCCGGGTGGACCAATGGAACGCCGCCATGGTTAACGAAGGGTTGGCAAAAAACCCACAACCCCCGGAAATTCGGAAAGAAAGCGCAGCCGGCGGCGCGCGCGCCGAAACCTTAAACGCTCGCCAAACAGGGATTTAGCGGCCAGCGCCCGTTAAACACGCTGGCGCCTTCGCAGTTGAAGGGCAACGCGGGCTTATGCATAAGTCAACCAAAAGAAGCAGGCATTTCCGCTGGGGGCTGTTTTTATGGGCGTTGTTTCGAGTTCGTTCGTGTCCGAGGGCGGCGCGTCGAACGATCAGAAAATGCGCGTTGTCATCATCGGCGGCGGCCCCGGCGGCCTGTTCACGGCATGGCAGCTCCAGGCCAAGGCCGGCGTCGCCTGCGATATCAAGGTTTTCGAATCCAACAACCGCGTCGGCGGCAAGATCGTCTCGCGCGAAATGCCGGGCATCGGCCCCTACGAGGCCGGCGTCGCGGAAATCTACGATTACTCGCGCATCGGCCCCGATCCGCTGCGCCGCCTGATCGTCGACGAGCTGGGGCTCGCGGTGAAGAACCTCGCCGGCGGCCCCTGCGTGCTCGGCGGCAAGATCGCGCTGCGGCCGGAAGACCTCGCCGAACATTTCGGACAGGAAGCCGCCGACGACGCCATCGCCTTCCGCAAGCGCTGCACGGAGATGCTCAGCCCGCGCGGCTACTACCTTTCGATCGCGGAGACGGACAACAACCATCCCTGGCGCGACGTCACCGGCACCGAACTGCTGGCCAGGGAAATCCGCAGCGACGCCGCGCGCCGCTACGTGCGCGCCATGGCCCACAGCGACGTCGCCGCCCCGCCCTATCACACCGACGGCCTGACCTTCCTCAAGAACGCCGTCATGGACCTCGACGGCTACATGGACATCTTCTCGGTCGTCGGCGGCAACGAGCAGATCATCGACAAGCTGGAAGAGGAACTCGACGCGCAGGTGCGGATGAACGCCCATGTGCGCGCCGTGCAGCCGCTGGCGGACGGAACCTACCGCGTCGAAGTCGACGTCGACGGTTTCCCCGAGGCGCATATCGCCGACTTCGTGGTGGTGGCGCTGCCGCTGTCGGCCATGGCCTGCATCAACTGGCGGTCGGACCGCCTGCAGCACGTCATCGACGACCACATCGCCTATTTCGACCGTCCCGGCCATTACCTGCGCGCCACGCTCGCCTTCAAGCGGCCCTTCTGGCGCGACCACCTGCCGACCGACTGGTGGATGACCGACGCATTCGACGGCTGCTGCGTCTACGACGAAAGCGCGCGCAACAATCTCGAGCGTTACGGAATGCTGGCCTTCCTCATCGCCGGCAATGCCGCGCTGTCGCTCGCCAACGAGAGCGACGAGCGCATCGAGCAAATGTGCCTCGACGCCATGCCGCCGGTGCTCGGCGACGCCCGCGAACATTTCATCGAGGGCCGCATCCACCGCTGGATGGCCTCCGTCAACGCCATCCCCGGCGGCAAGCGCGTGCGCCGGCGCATCGACAACCATCGTCCCGATCCCGAACATCTGCCGGGCATCGTCATCGTCGGCGACTATCTCTTCGATTCCACGCTGAACGGCGTGATGGATTCCGCCGACGCCGCCTCCGACATCATCGTCGGCGAAACGCTCAGGCGCCGCCGCGATCAACTCGCGGTCGACGTCGGCGCGATACCGGCGGCCGCGCCGGCGGAACAGGCCAATCTCGTCGACGTGTTCTCGCAATTCTGCCCGCCGGACGTCATGGCGGACATCATGCGCATCGTGTGGGACCTGCCGCAGGGCGCGCGCATCCTGAATTTCGGCTCGATGTCCGGCTCGATGGTCGGCGCGCTGCGCGCGCTCGGCTACGACGCCTGGGGCGTCGAGCGCGATCCCGTCGCCCACGCCGCGACGCCTCAGGATCTCGCGAAATACAATCTGCTGGTCGAGGACGGCAAGCTGCCCTTCCCCGACCATCATTTCTTCGCCGTGATCGACACCGGCCTCTACCGCTTGCCCACCACCGAAACGGACAGCGTCGCGACCGAGCTCAAGCGCCTGACGCAGCACGGCCTGTTCCTCGGCTCGCTCACGCTCGATCTCTCGATCGACGCGATCGAGCGCTACAACCTGCTGAAGGGCGCCGAATTCCTCGGCTCGCGCTGGGACTGGTCGGAAAAGCTCTACCCGATCGGCTTCAGCCACGCGCTCCTGGAATCGCCGCGCCTCGACACCGCCTGGGCGCGCGCCAAGGAGGCGGGCGCGGGTCACGGACACTGGTTCGAGGACATCGAAGCCATTCTCTACTGCTTCTTCGCGCTGGCCGAGCCGCAGGCGGACATGGCCGCGGCCGCGACGACGCAGGATGCGACGGCCGCAGCGCCGAGCCGCCGGGAGAGCGCGCTGTAAGTCGACGAACTGGCCGCACGGCGCGCGGCGAATGGAGTGAGTGAGGGGCCATGCTGGACATTTCGGGAAAGAGCGCGACAAGCGCGGTCGAGACGAAGGCCTGGTCGATCGAATTCGCCTCCGCCGCGCCGACGGACGGGCGCGCGTACATCCAGGTCGCCGAACCCGCGACCGCCTATGCCGTGCTCACCCCGCTCGCCCTCGCCGACGCCAAGGCGCGTTCGGGCGCAGACGACACGCTGACCGTCGTCGGCCTGCCGCTCAGCGCCGAACAGTCGCTGGCCGGCGAACAGGAGCTGCTCGCCTGGATCGGCGAGACCGACAAGCGCGGCAGGCCGCCGATGCGCGCCAGCGCCCGCACGGCGCGCGCCGTCGTCTGCGACAACCGCGCGCTCATCTACGCGCGCGACGAGCACATCGGCGACGCGCTGGACGGGCTCCTGCGCTTCGTCGTGCTCGAGCGTCAGGTGCGTTTCCAGGAAGAGGCGCTGCGCCGGCTCTGGCCGGCCATGGACGCCGATTTCGAGCTGACCCACGCGCTCGCCCCCGGCTACAACCAGCGCCAGGCCGCCGTGAACGAGATGACCGAGCTCGCCGGTCGCGCCAAGGCGTCCAACCTGCGCACCGGCATCGCGCTGGCGCAGATGAACCCCGCCCTGACCGATCCCTCCAAGCGCTTCTTCGGCGAATTCGCCGTCGTGTCCGGCATGCACGAGCGCTACGATTCGATGATCGATCCGCTGACCTATGCGGTCGAGACCTACGAACGCGCCAATACGCGCATGATCGAGACGCGCAACGCCGCCAAGGAGCGCACGCACTTCCTGTTCGAGTTCATCCTGATGGCGGTGATCGTCGTTCTCATCGCCTGGGAATTGCTGCAGATGATGAACGAATAGCCTGCGTCTTCAGGCTCAGGCGATCGCCGCGCCGCGAATGCGCAGCGCATCCTCGGCGGCGCGGACGCCCGACAGGTAAGCGCCGAGCACGGTCGCATGATAGATCGTATGCGTATGCTCGCCGGCAAACAGGATGCGGCCGTGCGGTTCGGCAAGCGCCGTGAACATGTCGAACGACGCGCCGAGCGGCAGGAACGAATAGCTTCCCCCCGCCAGACGATCCTTCGCCCAGTTCGACGTGGCGACGCGCACCGGCGCCGGCGCGTCGGGAAATGCGCGGCGCAGCACCGACAGCGCGGAGGCCGCGACCTCGTCGTTCGACATGGCCGCGATCTCGTCCTCGTCCGCCCCGCCGTGCAAGCCGATCAGCAGCGGCGCGCCGGTTTCCTCGGACATGTTGAGGAACTCGCTCCACAGCCTGCCCTCGTGCACGATCACCAGGCGCTTTTGCTTCGGCCAGAACACGCGCTCGAACAGCAGAAAGCTCTTGTGCAGATGGCCCATGCCGAGGCCGGCGAGCGCCGCGCGGCGCTTCGAGCCGAAAGGCGGCGAGAATCGTATCGCGCCCGCCTGCAGGAGCGCGAGCGGAACGGTCGCCACCACGACGTCGCAGGTTTCGCGCGTATCAGCGCATTCCACCTCGACTTCCGCGCCGAGATCGCGCACCGCGACGACTTCGGCGCCGAAGCGAATGTCCTGCCCCTGCGCCATGGCCGCGATCAGGCGATCGAAGCCGCCGAGCACGAAGGCGTCGCCGCCGGCCGGCTCCTCGCCCTCGTCGTAGCAGGCGAGCGACATGTCCCGCAGGTTGGCGCCGAACTCCGTGACGATCTCGCAATAGGCGATCTGCTCGACCGTCTTGCGGTCGAGCGCCGAATAGTTCCGCTTGTCGAAGAAGCGCTGCATCGCCGCCTCGACGGTTTCGTCGTGCGCGATCTTCTCCTTGCGCTCGTCCAGATAGTCGAAGATCGCGAAGGCCCATTCGCAATCCTTCTGCCGCTTGCCCTTCACGTAGAGCGCGTAGGAATCCCAGTCCGTCGTCTCGAAGGCGGCGCCCGCGCCCTTCAGCAGCCGCACGATGGGATTCTTGTGCGTGCCGTGCACCCAGGACGGCCCGAGATCGAGCGGCAGGTCGGGATTGCTGCGATCGGTCAGGATGCGCCCGCCGGCGCGCTCGCGCGCCTCGAATATCGTCACGCGCCAGCCGGCGGCCGTCAGCGCGCGCGCAGCGGCAAGTCCCGCCACGCCGGCCCCGATCACGATCGCCCTGCCGCCTGCCCGATTGTCGCTCAAACCTGATCCGCTTCGACCGGATTCGCCGCTCCGACCATAGGCGGGCGGGGCTTGCAGACGCAATGCAGGCGCAACGTGGCAGGCGCAACGTGCGCGGAAGGGGAGAAATGGTGGGGGAAGTAGGACTCGAACCTACGAAGGCTTAGCCAGCGGATTTACAGTCCGCCCCCTTTGCCGCTCGGGACATTCCCCCACGAGAGCAATGCCCTGGCGCGCTGAACGCGCGTCTCGGATCGCCCGTGGTCCGGCAGAGCCGGCCCGATGGCCCGCCTTATGCGGGCGGGGCGGCGCCCTGTCAACCGCTAATGGTCCCGGCCATTGCGCATCGTCGCGCATCGTGACACATGGCCTCGCACGACAGGCGCCGACCACCGGAACATACATGCGACGCGACAGGCCCGGACGTGGCGGAACAGGCGATCTTGGACGCGCGGGACCTTCTCGCGCGAACGACGGCAGGCGCGACGAGCGGCGACGCCATGAGCGCGGGCCCCAGGGCGGACAGGGGCCGGCGTTCCGCAAGGCCGGCGCCGATCTCGTCGTTCTCTACGGCGTGCACGCCGTGCGCGAAGCCTTGCGCGTCAAGGGCCGCAAGCTGCTGACGCTCTACGCGACTCCTGCGGCGGCCGAACGCATCGCGCCGGACGCCGCGCTGGCCGGCCTGGCGCCGCAGATCGTCGACGGCGCCGATCTCGACCGCCGCCTCGGCGCCGGCGCCGTGCATCAGGGCCTGCTGCTGGAAGCGCGCCCCCTGCCCGCGCGCGATCTTTCCGAAATCGAGAACCGCAGCGGCGTCGTGCTCGTGCTCGACCAGATCACCGATCCGCACAATGTCGGCGCCATCCTGCGCACGGCGGCGGCCTATGCGGTCGACGCGCTCGTCGTCACCGAGCGCCATGCGCCGGAGTTTTCCGGCGTGCTCGCGAAAACGGCGTCCGGCGGGCTGGAGCATGTGCCTGTCGTCGCCGTCGTCAATCTCGCGCGCGCCATGGAAGAGCTCGGCGACATGGGCTACCTGCGCGTCGGCCTCGATTCGGAAGGATCGGCCTCGCTCGAGGACATGGTCCTGTCCCGCCCGCTCGCGCTGGCGCTGGGCGCGGAAGGCGCCGGCCTGCGCCGCCTGACGCGCGAGAAATGCGACCTCGTCGCGCGCCTCGACATGCCCGGCGCCGTCAAGAGCCTCAACGTGTCGAACGCCTGCGCCGTCGCGCTGACCATCGCGGCGCAGAAGCTTCGAAGCTAGTCGCGCTTCCTGGGGAAGCGCACGCCGCGCTCCTTCATGTCCTTGAGCGCGATATAGGCTTCCGCGGTCATGATGGCGTCGTTGAGGGCGTCGTGCTGGTCGAGCATGGGAATGCCGAGGTCGTGCAGGATGCGCGCAAACGACAGGTCGATCTGGTCGCCCGGATGCCCGTCGCCGTAGCGCCGCTCGTAATACATGGCCGAGACTTCGATCATCTTGTTGGGCAGTTCGATCTGGATCAGCGGCAGCACGTTCTTGTCGATCATCGCCACGTCGAACTCGAGGTAATAGCCGACGAGCGGACGCCCGCCGACGAAGCGCAGGAAGTCGCGCATGATCTGGCGAATGCGCTCGCCTTTCTCGGTTTCGCTCTCGAAGATGCGGTGAACCTTGATCGCCTCGCCCTTCATCTTCGCTTCGGGCCGCGCGATGGCCACGAACTTCTCGCTGGTGAGAATGCGGTTGCCGCGCACCTTCACCGCCGCGATGGTGATGATGTCGTCCTTCGCGACATCGAGCCCCGTCGTCTCGCAATCCACGACGACGACCTCGTCGTCCGGCCCCTTGTCGAACAGGAAGCGGAACGACTGGTCGGCCAGCGTGAAATAGTGGAACCAGCGTTTCAGGCGGCGCGGCAGCATGTCAGAACATGGCGAAGTTGTAGTGGCGCCGCAGGAAGTCGCGGAACTGCTTCACCACCTTGAACGCCTCGCGCAAGAGGTCGCGTTGCGCGCTGCTCAGCGTGGCCGTGCGCACGACAGCCTCGCGGCCCGCGCGCTCGGCGAGCTGATTGTCGAGACGCATGGCGGTTAGGAAATGGAAAGCTTCCCTGAGATCGCGACCGAAGTCCTCGCGCAGGACGTTGGCCTGCACGAGCTTGCCGATCCTTTCGACCGTCGACGTCTCGGCGAGGCCATGCTCCAGCGCAAGACTGCGCACGCCGTGCACGATCGGAAAGATGCCGCCTTTTTTCAGATCGAGCGCGCCATCCTTCTCGATCAGATTGTTGAACAGGCCGATCGGCGTCTCGAAAGCTTCGACCGCATGGGCGAAACGCGCGAGATAGACCTTTTCCGCGCGCACGGAATCCATCAGCGCCGATTTCACCCTCGGCAGCAGATCGACGCGGCCGGCGACCGCGGCGGCGTCGTAGAAGATCGCCACATTCATCATCGCATTCTCGTCGGGCGCGGCGACCCACCGGTGAAAATCGGCCAAATATTCGTCCGCCGTCTTCGACCAGAAGGGGTTGCGCACCATGACATTGCCGGGGCATGGCGGAAAACCGAACTCCTCCAGCGCCGCGGTGAAGTCGGCGCGAAAGCCGTCGAGCATGGACTGGTCGACAGGCTCGGCGAGGATCAGGCCGTTGTCCTGATCGGTGCGAACGGTCTGCTCGCCGCGCCCCTCGCTGCCCATGACGATCAGGCACGCGCGCTTGCGCAGGTCCGGCGGCGCGGTCAGCGCGAATGTCTTGGATATGAGCCTGCGATTGAGGTCCGAGACGATTTCCGAGATCACTTCGACGCGCACGTCCTGGCGGCGCAGCGTGCGCACCTGGTCGGAAATCTCCTGCGCCGCGATGGCGAGGTCCGCCTTCGACTTCGCGCGCTCGATGCGGCCGGCCACCACCTGCGCATTGCCGGCGAGGAATCCGAGCAGGTCGATATCCTCGAGAATGCCGACGAATTCCGCGCCGCGCTTCACCACGATGCGCCGCTTGTTGCTCTTCGTCATCTCGAGCAGCGCCTGGAAGACGAAATCGTCTTCGTCGACGGCGACGATGTCGTAGTGCACGACCGGCCCCACCGGCGCCTCGATCGGCATGCGATGCAGCACCGCCGCCTTTGACAGGTTCATGCCGGTGACGATGCCGATGCGCTCGCCGTCGCGCACCAGAAGCGTGTTGGAATTGATGTCGCGCATCCGGTGGCCGGCCGCCTCGATGGATTCTTCTGCGCCGATGAATTCCGCAGGCTGCAAGAAGAGGTCACGCACGCGCGTGCGCATCAGCGAACCCTGCCGCGCCTCGGCCTCCTCGCGCGCCATCGCCTCGAGCTTGCGGGAAATGTCGAGATAGAAGAACGCGCCGAAGCGCGGATTGTCGGCGATCAGCCGCTGGATGAGCGCCTTCGGCGCGAGATACGCCAGGGTTTCGGAGCGCGCGCGAAAAGCGTGCTTGCTCGCGCCCTGCACGATGGCGCGCGTGTCGAAGGAATCGTTGCGCCCGAGCAGCGCGACGAGTTCGTCGCCGTCGCGCTCCTCGACCTCGCCCTTGATGACGACGAAGAGCGAGTCGACCGGCTGGCCCGCCGAAATCAGCTCCTCGCCGGGCCTGTAGTAGCCGATGTCCACGGCCTCGCGCAGTTCCTCGATCTCGCGCTCGCTCAGGCGATCGAAAGGCGGATTGGCGGCGTCGAACGACTTCGGCATGGCGTGACGAAGAGCCTCAAAAGAAATGCGGGCCGCTTGCGGCCCGCATCAATAGCGCCTGTGCGCGCCGCAAGAAATGCGGCCGGACGTCGCCGCCCGGCCGTTTGGCTCAGTGAGCCGAAGCGCCGGCGGCGCCGATGCCCGTCTGCGAACGCACGTACTGCGCGTCGTAGCCGGCCTTGTCGACCTTGGCGCGCGCGCTCGAGTTCGAGCATCGAGAACAGCCAGATGCCGACGAAGGCGATGGTCATCGAGAACAGGGCCGGGTTGTCGTAGGGGAACGGCGACGAACCCTTGGGATGGCCGAGCACGGCTTCCCACACGCCCGGCGACAGGATGACGCCCAGAAGAGCGGCGACGAGGCCGAGGAAGCCGCCGACGACGGCGCCGCGGGTGGTCATGCCCTTGAAGAACATCGACATCAGCAGCACGGGGAAGTTGCACGACGCGGCGATCGCGAAGGCAAGACCGACCATGAAGGCGACGTTGACGTTCTCGAACAGGATGCCGAGACCCATCGCGAGGATGCCGAGCACCACGGTCGTGATCTTCGACACGCGGATTTCATCCTGCTCGTTCGCCTTGCCGCCCTTCACGACCGTCGCATAGAGATCGTGCGAGACCGCCGAAGCGCCGGCGAGCGTCAGGCCCGACACGACCGCCAGAATGGTGGCGAATGCGACCGCGGCGATGAAGCCGAGGAAGATATCGCCGCCAACCGCGTTGGCGAGATGGATCGCCGCCATGTTGGAGCCGCCCTTGATCGCGGTCAGGCCCTTCGCCGCGTCCGTGAGGAACTGCGGGTTCGTCGACACCAGCGTGATCGCGCCGAAGCCGATGATGAAGGTGAGGATGTAGAAGTAGCCGATGAAGCCGGTGGCGTAGAACACCGACTTGCGGGCGGCCTTCGCGTCCGCGACCGTGAAGAAGCGCATCAGGATGTGCGGCAGGCCGGCCGTGCCGAACATCAGCGCCAGACCGAGCGAGATCGCCGACAGCGGGTTCGAGATCAGCGAGCCGGGCTCCATGATCGCGAGCTTCTTCGGATGGACCTCGACGGCCTTCTTGAAGAGCGCCTCGGGGCTGAAGCCGAAGTTGACGAGCACCATGAAGGCCATGAAGGTCGCGCCGCCGAGCAGGAGGCAGGCCTTGATGATCTGCACCCAGGTCGTCGCGACCATGCCGCCGAACGTCACATAGACGATCATCAGACAGCCGACGATGACGACCGCGATCCAGTACTCGAGGCCGAACAGAAGCTGGATCAGCTTGCCGGCGCCGACCATCTGGGCGATCAGGTAGAAGGCGACCGTCACCAGCGTGCCGCAGGCGGCCAGAACGCGCGTCGGCGTCTGGTCGAAACGGAACGAGGCGACGTCGGCGAAGGTGAACTTGCCGAGGTTGCGCAGCGGCTCGGCGATCAGGAAGGTCACGATCGGCCAGCCGACGAGCCAGCCCACCGAATAGATGAGACCGTCATAGCCGGAGAGATAGACGAGGCCGGAAATGCCGAGGAACGAGGCCGCCGACATGTAGTCGCCGGCGATGGCGAGGCCGTTCTGGAAGCCGGTGATGCCGCCGCCCGCGGTGTAGAACTGCGCCGCCGACTTGGTGCGGCTCGCCGCCCAGTAGGTGATGCCGAGCGTCAGGACGACGAAGGCGCCGAACATCAGGATCGCGTGCCAGTTCGTCGACTGCTTGGCGACGTTGCCGGACACGGCGTCGGCGAGAGCGGGCGTCGCGAGCGCGAGCGAAACCGCCGCCGAAAGGGAAAGGAGCTGGCGCTTCATTACTTCAACTCCTCGACGATCTCGCGCGTAAGCTGGTCGAATTCAGCGTTCGCCTTGGAAACGTAGATGCCGGTCAGGATGAACGCGGCGATGATGACGAACAGGCCGACCGGCACGCCGATCGTCATGACGCCCGCGCCCAGCGGCGTGCCGAGGAACTTCGGCGCATACGCGACGAGCAGGATGAAGCCCATGTAGACGACGAGCATCAGCGCCGACAGCGTCCAGCCGAGCGACTTGCGCTTGCCGACGAGCTGCTGGAATTTTGGATTGCGTTCTATCTTTTCCCAACTTTGCATGAGGTCCTCCCCACTATTCAGAAAATCGGTCGCTGGGGCATAGACGAAGCCTCATGCCGGCTCCATGCAACTTTGGTTGCCGGATTTCGAGGACCGAGCCGAATCGCAGGGAAACGAAGGGCAAACGCGCGATTACAACTTTGGAATCGTATGCGGCTCGCACGATCCCGGGCGCCCTTGCGTTGTGCAACTGCCATGCGGAGCGCCGGGCCGATCGTCCTTGCGGCCAAGCCCAAGCGCATTAGACGAAGGTTTTACGGCCGGACGACTGGTCGGAACTACGTGACCGGCTAACATGCCGGCGCGGCCGCTGCCAAAGGCGACCGAAAACGGGGCCGTATGGGCGGCCCGGAATAACGAAACAGAGGGAATGCCCCGATGGCAATGGCATCGACCGCGGCGGAGAAAGTCCGTCCGATGACGCCGGAAGAGAGGAAGGTGATTTTCGCCTCGTCTCTCGGCACGGTTTTCGAATGGTACGACTTCTATCTCTACGGCTCGCTCGCCGCGATCATCGGCGTGCAGTTCTTCAGCCAGTTCCCGCAGGCCACGCGCGACATCTTCGCGCTGCTGGCCTTCGCGGCGGGCTTCCTCGTGCGTCCGTTCGGCGCGCTGGTGTTCGGCCGCGTCGGCGATCTCGTCGGCCGCAAGTACACCTTCCTCGTCACCATCATGATCATGGGCCTGTCGACCTTCATCGTCGGCCTGCTGCCCTCCTCCAACACCATCGGCATCGCCGCGCCGATCATCCTGATCGCGCTGCGCCTGCTGCAGGGCCTGGCGCTCGGCGGCGAATACGGCGGCGCCGCGACCTATGTGGCGGAACATGCGCCGCAGGGCCGTCGCGGCTTCTACACCTCGTGGATCCAGACCACCGCGACGCTCGGCCTGTTCATGTCGCTGCTGGTGATTCTGTTCACCCGCACGATCATCGGCGAGAAGGACTTCGCCGACTGGGGCTGGCGCGTTCCGTTCCTGGTTTCGGTGGCGCTGCTCGGCATCTCCGTCTGGATCCGTCTGCAGCTCAACGAATCGCCGGCCTTCCAGCGCATGAAGGAGGAAGGCACGCATTCCAAGGCGCCGCTGACCGAATCCTTCGGCCGCTGGGACAACGCCAAGATCGCGCTGCTCGCGCTGCTCGGCCTCGTCGCCGGCCAGGGCGTGGTCTGGTACACGGGCCAGTTCTACGCGCTGTTCTTCCTGCAATCGATCCTGAAGGTCGACGGCTATACCGCCAACCTGCTGATCGCCTGGTCGCTGCTGTTCGGCACGATCTTCTTCGTCGTGTTCGGCTGGCTCTCGGACAAGATCGGCCGCAAGCCGATCATCCTGGCGGGCTGCCTGATCGCGGCGCTGACCTTCTTCCCGATCTTCAAGCAGATCACCACTCTGGCGAACCCTTCGCTCGAGAAGGCGATCGAGAACGTGAAGGTGACGGTCGTCTCCAACCCGAAGGAATGCGGCGACCTGTTCAACCCGGTCGGCACGCGCGTCTTCACCACCTCCTGCGACCGCGCCCGCGCCTTCCTGGCGCAGTCCTCGGTCAAGTACGGCACGCAGTTCGACGCGGCCGCGACCGGCGTGACCGTCAAGGTCAACGACACCGGCGTGCCGTTCGACGCGGCGAAGTTCGCCGATGCGAGCAAGGCGCTGACGGCTGCGCTGCAGACCGCCGGCTATCCGAAGGCGGGCGACCCGGCGATCGTGAAAATGTCGAATCCCTTCGACATCTTCCGCGCGCAGCCCGGCGGCATCATCGGCCTGCTGTTCATCCTCGTGATCTACGTCACGATGGTGTACGGCCCGATGGCGGCGGCGCTGGTCGAGCTCTTCCCGACCCGCATCCGCTACACCTCGATGTCGCTGCCCTACCACATCGGCAACGGCTGGTTCGGCGGCCTGCTGCCCGCCACCGCCTTCGCCATGGTGGCGCAGACCGGCGATATCTACTTCGGCCTCTGGTACCCGATCGTGTTCGCCATCATGACCTTCGTGATCGGCATGATCTTCATTCCGGAGACCAAGGATCGCGACATCTACGCCGACGACGTCCGCCACTGAGCGGCGAACCAACGGAAACATTCCACGGCGACCGGGCCCCGCGAGCAATCGCGGGGCCTTTCCGTTTCGGCTATGCTCCGCCGAAAGTCATAAGAAGCGACTGTCGTGCGCCAGCTTGACATGAGATAAGTTGGCGCGTCCGGCAAACGGACGCGACGTTGCGACGCCGCCCCACGCGCGGGCGGCCACGGGTGGAGCGGATGGAAGGTTCATCGATGACGGCATCGGGCGCGCCCGCACGGACGGGAGGCATGACGCGCGTCGAGAAGCGGGTCGTGTTCGCGGCTTCGCTCGGCACTATTTTCGAATGGTACGACTTCTTCCTCTACGGGGCGCTGGCCACCATCATCGCCGACCAGTTCTTCGACCAGTTTCCGCGCAACACGCGCGAGTTCTTCGCTCTGCTGGCCTTCGCCGCCGGTTTTGTCGTGCGTCCGCTCGGCGCGGCCGTCTTCGGCCGCATCGGCGATCTCGTCGGACGCAAGTACACGTTCCTCATCGCCATCATGATCATGGCGCTGTCGACCTTCATCGTCGGCCTGCTGCCGGGCTCGCGCGTCATCGGCGTCACCGCGCCCATCCTGCTGCTCGTCCTGCGCATGCTGCAGGGGCTTGCGCTCGGCGGCGAATATGGCGGGGCGGCCACCTACATCGCCGAACACGCGCCCAACGGCCGGCGCGGCTACTACACGTCCTGGCTGCAGACGACGGCGACTCTCGGCCTCCTGCTGTCGCTTCTCGTCATCCTCGCCACGCGCTCGCTCGTCGGCGAGCAGGACTTCGCCGATTACGCCTGGCGCTTTCCCTTCTTCGTCTCCTTCGCGCTGCTGACGCTGTCGCTCTGGATCCGCCTCAAACTCTCCGAATCCCCGGCCTTCCAGCGCATGCAGGCGCGCGGCGCAGGCTCCCGCGCGCCGCTGACCGAGGCCTTCGGCCGCTGGAACAACGCCAAGATCGCGCTGCTCGCCCTGTTCGGCCTGATCGCCGGCCAGGCGGTCGTCTGGTACACGAGCCAGTTCTACGCGCTGTTCTTCCTGCAATCGATCCTTCAGGTCGACGGCTTTACCTCCAGCGTCCTGCTCGCCTGGGCGCTCGCCTTCGGCGCGGCCTTCTTCGTCTTTTTCGGCTGGCTGTCCGACCGCATCGGCCGCAAGCCGATCATCCTCGTCGGCTGCCTGATCGCGGCGCTCGCCTATATCCCGATCTTCAAGGAAATGTCGCGTCTCGCCAATCCCGCGCTCGACAAGGCGCTCGACACCGTCAAGGTTTCCGTCGTCGCCGACCCCGCGCAATGCGGCTCGCTGTTCAATCCGCTCGGCACGCGCGTCTTCGCGACATCCTGCGATCTGGCGCGCCAGACCCTGGCGCAGTCGTCCGTGCGCTACATCATCGAGCCGTCGTCCGGCGCGAAGACGACGATCGTGCGCATCAACGGCGCCGACCTGCCCTACGACGCGGCGCGGCCGGCCGAGACCGGCGCGGCCATCCAGAAGGCCCTTCAGGCGGCCGGCTATCCGCGCGCGGACGACCCCGGCATCGTGCGCATGAGCGGCCTCTTCGACATTTTTCGCGCACAGACCGCCGGCCTCGTCGGCCTGCTGTTCGTGCTCGTGCTCTTCGTGACCATGGTCTACGGACCTCTCGCCGCGGCGCTCGTCGAACTCTTCCCGACGCGCATCCGCTACACATCGGTGTCCCTGCCCTACCACCTCGGCAACGGCTGGTTCGGCGGCCTCCTGCCGGCCATCTCCTTCGCCATGGTCGCCCAGACCGGCGATATATATTACGGGCTCTGGTACCCGATCGTCGTCGCCATCATGACCGCGCTCATCGGCATGATCTTCATTCCCGAAACGAAGGACCGCGACATCTACGTCGCGGACGACAGGCCGCGCTGAAGGCAAAGAACCCTAGACGGCCGCGCCTTGATTTTGAGCGCCAGATGGCCGATCAACGGGCGCGAACGGGCCGGGTTAGCACAGCGGTAGTGCAGCGGTTTTGTAAACCGAAGGTCGGGGGTTCGATCCCCTCACCCGGCACCACGCTTTCCGGGGCGCTCGGCGCAATCTTTTTTCCAGACCTTGCCGACCGGCGGCGCATCGCCGGCGGAGATCGCTTCGTCGACCGGCCACGGATGCAGCCTGTAGCGACGACGAGCCGCTTGATCCCAATCATTCTGCGACCCGCGCAAAGGTCGTAAGAAACCAGGCGCGCGCCGACCTTGTTCACGGGAGTGGGACATGCCGACATTTGGCCGGACATTCGGAACGCGGAAGAAACTCGCGTATTGCGTCGCGCTGGCGGGCGCGTTCATGGCGCCGGCGTCTCTGGCGCATGCGCAAGGCTGCGTGAACGCGACGCGCGAAGCGCGCGCGGCGATCCTCGACGTGGTGAGAGCGCCCGTCGCCGCCGATCTGCGCACGAAAGTCGAATTCAAGGTGGAGCGCGCCCGCGTTTGCGGATCGTGGTCCTTCGTTCTGGCGACGCCGCAATCGCCCGGCGGCGGCCAAATCCATTGGGCAGGAACGCCCTGCGAGGGCGACACGAGCCATCTGGTCGGCGCGCTTCTGAGAATTGAGGCGCGCGGTTGGAAACTCGTCGACTACGCGCTCTGTCCGTCCGACGTCGCCTGGGTCGACTGGCCGGAGAAATACAAGGCGCCGGCCGCGCTTTTCGAGGAGTGAGGCAATGCCGGGCGGCCGCCCTGCGCCTGTCGCGTGGAGCATCGACGTATCGCTGCTCGGGCAGCCGAGCAGCGTCGGCATGTTCTTCAAGGTCGTTTTTCTCTCGGCGGGCGCAATGGCGAACTATGGCGCGCCGGACGCGCAGGCCGCAGCCGCGTTGCGCCAGTCGCTGCGCGCGCGATGACCGCCGCTCGCCCGGCGCGGCGAAAATGGATCTGGATCGTCGCCGGCGCCATCGGCTTGATCCTCATATGCGCGGCGACGGTCGTCTTCCTTCTCGTCCGTCTGGCCATGTCGATCGATTGAACTTTGGGAAAGGCGCGACATGCACAATATCCTTGCTCGACTTGCGGCGCTGTTGATCGTTGCTCACGCGGCGCCGGCGCTGGCCTGTTCCTGCGTTCGCATGTCGTTCGAGGAGACGGTCGCGCGCACGCCTGCGGTCTTCGAGGGCCGCGTCCTCGAAACGCACGACATCGCCGCTGAACACAGCCTGGTCGCCCGGGTGGACGCCCGCGCATGGCGCAAGGGCCGCCCGCGCAGGAGCGTCGTCGTGGTGACGAGTTCTGCGTCGACCATGTGCGGATATCCGCTCGTTCCCGGCCGCACCTACACGTTCGGCGGCGCCTTCGACCGTCGCGGGCGGCTGGCGACGAACATGTGCGTCATGGTTCCGCTCAATTCGCCGCGCGCGCGCTGACAGGCGGCGTCGGCTTGGAGCCGGGGCGCGAAACTTGCCCGGCGCCCCTCGCCTGGACTATTGGTCGACCTCGATGTCGCAGCGGCGGACGAATGAAATGCGTTTGAGGGCGCGGGCAGCGGCGCTTGTCGCCATGACCCTGGCCGGCCTGCTCGCCGGCTGCGGCGGGCGTCCGCAGGGCACGCTCGTGCCGACGCAGGCCGTGGCCGGCGCTTCCAGCGTCGATCTCTTGGTCGCCACCACCCGCGACGCCGCCACGGATGGCGAAATGTTCAGCGGCGAGCGTGGCCGCGGCCTCGCCTTCGCAGATATCGCCGTTTCGATCCCGCCCGAGGGAACGCGGCCCGGTCGGCGAGGTGCAATGGCCCTCCTCCGCGCGCCCGGATCCGGCCAGAGAATTCGCGACGCTGCGCGCCGACCGCATCGAGCTCGACGAGGGCCTGCGCCGCTTGCACCGGCGCGTCGCCGGCCAGCCGAAGCACGGCGTTCTCCTCTTCGTGCACGGCTACAACACGCGCTTCGAGGAAGCGGTCTACCGCTTCGCGCAGATCGTCCACGATTCCGGCGCGCGGGCGACGCCGGTGCTGTTCACCTGGCCCTCGCGCGGCAAGCTGCTCGCCTACGCCTATGACCGGGAAAGCGCCAATTATTCGCGCGACGGGCTGGAAGCCGCGCTGCAGGCGCTGTCGAAGGACCCGAAGGTCGGCGAAATCTCGATCCTCGCCCATTCCATGGGCAATTGGGTGACGGTCGAGGCGCTGCGCCAGATGTCGATCCGCGACCGCGGAATCTCGAGCAAGATCAAGAACGTCATGCTCGCCGCGCCCGATGTCGACGTCGACGTCTTCCGCCGCCAGATCGCGCTGATCGAAGAAGGGCGCACGCGGCCGGATTTCACGCTGTTCGTCTCGCGCGACGACGATGCGCTCGCGGTTTCGCGGGTCCTGTGGGGCTCGACCGACCGCGTCGGCGCCATCGACCCGAACAAGGAACCCTACCGCACCCAGCTTCAGAAGGCCGACCTTCGCGTCGTCGACCTCACCGACGTCAGGACCGACGATCCGACCGGCCACGCCAAATTCGCGGCGAGCCCGGAGGTCGTGAAGATGATCGGCGCCCGCCTCGCCTCGGGGCAGGCGCTCAGCGATTCGCAGGCGGGCCTGGGCGAACGGCTCAGCACCGTGGCGATCGGCGCCGCCAATGTGGTCGGCAGGGCGGCGGGCGTGGCCGTCTCCGCCCCCATCGCCCTCGTCGACGGGCGCACGCGCGAGGGGCTTTCGGATCAGGTCGAGGGCCTCGGCGCCTCCGCATCGGGCGTCGCCGGCTCGGCCGCGCGCATCCCCGCCTCCCGCTGAACCCACTTATCTTCTCGCATTGACAGGCTTGTGGCCGTTTGTTTCTGTTCGGCCATGTTGCAGGGCCTGCGCCATTCCCGAGCCAGCCTTTGGGTCGCCGCGTTCTACGCGCTGGCGATGGCGACGCTCGGCGTCGCGCATCGGCCGGTCGCCCCCGCGACGACGACGGAACTCGCCGCCTACGCCCTGCCCGACGGCACGCTGCCGACGCTCTGCGCGCATGACGACGCACAGGCGCCGGCCAGCGTCGCGCCCGGCGGCTGCGACGCCTGCGCGCTCGCGAGCGCGCCGGGGCTTGCGCCGCCGCAACAGGACTGGCTTTCCGCGCCCGCGCTTGTGCGGCGGGTGGCGTGGATCGATCCGCAGGGCCAATTCCGCGCCGCCGCGCGGCCGGCGCCCGTTTCGCGCGGACCTCCCGGCTCGACCCTCCTGACCGTCTGAGCCTGCGCCGCTCGTAGGGCGGCGTGCGCGCGAGCGACCTCGCGCAGCCATTCCGCGAATACGCCCATGATCCATCTTTCTCCGCCCGTTTCGGGCGTCGCGCTCGGCCTCGAGCCGATAGCGCCTTTTGACGCCAGGCCGCCGATGGCCATCGTTGCCGAAGCCCGCGCGCTGCCGCCGCGCGCTTCGCGCAATTCCGCATGGATCGGCGCGGCGGCCGTCGCGCTCGCCCTCCACGCGGCCATCGCGCTCGGCTCGCTCTGGGCGATGACGCCTGAAGACGCCGACGACGAAATCGGCGCGCCGGCGATCGAAGTCTCGGTCGAAATGGCCGCGCCGAAAGCCGAGGACAGCGACGCGCCGCCCGGTCCCGAATCGACGGCGTCCGCCGCCGCGCCCGACAGCGCTGAGGCCAAACCGCAGGCCGAAGCCGCGCATGCATCCGAAGCAGGAAGCGGCCGAGGCCGAGAACCCCGACCTTGCCGCCGCGCGCGACGCGCAGACGAAGCCGGCGGAAAAGCCCGAGGAGACGAAGCCCGCGCCGGCGCAGGCCTCCACCGCCTCCGTCGCAGCGGAAGATACGGCCGCGCCCCGGCAGGAGGCCGCGCCGACAGCCGCCGTCGCGCGCGCGCCCGTGATCGGGCCGGGCCGCAATGCGCAGAAGGAGCGCGCGAACTGGCAGCGCCGTCTCGTCGCCCATCTCGACCGGCACAAACGCTATCCCGCCGACGGCGCGCGCCGCGAGGCGCAGGTGGAAATCCGTTTTGCGCTCGACAATGCCGGCCACGTCAAGGCCGCGACGCTCGTGCGTTCGTCCGGCGTGTCGTCGTTCGACGTCGCCGCGCTCGACATGATGCGGCGCGCCGATCCCGTGCCCGCCCCGCCCGACTTCATGAGCGACGAGGCGCTCGCTTTCACCGTTCCGGTGATCTTCCGCGCCGACAGGCGGTAGCCTGCGTCACTTGCTGTCGAGGGTGCGCACGGGGCTCCAGGCGTCCTCGGGCACGGTCGCGGCTTCGCGCGCCAACGCCGCGAAAGCCCGGTAGAGCGGCGCGATATCGTTGCGCTCCGCCGCAAGAGCGTCGGCCTCGGCCGCGGCCTCCGCGAACCGTCGCGCGCGATAATGCGCGAGCGTGATTTCGTGTCGCTTGCGCAGCGCCGCGAAGTCGGCGCCCTGCGCGAGCGCGTCGTCCCCGATCAGCGCGAACAGGCGCGTCGGCGTCTCGCGTCCCTTCACGCGCACGCAATCGACTTCGAGCCAGGCGAGATCGGCGGCCTGCCCCTGCGTCTCCTCGCTCGCCAGAATGTCGACGCCGTAGAGCTTGGTGAGGCTTTCCAGACGCGCCGCGACATTCACGGGGTCGCCGATCGCCGAATAGTCGAAGCGCTTGATCGAGCCGATATTGCCGACCGAGCACTCGCCGGTGTTGAGGCCGATGCCGAAGCGCGCGTCCCGATGCTTGCGCTGCGCCGTCGCGTCGAGAGAGGCGCGCGACGCGTTGAATTCCGCGAGCGCGTTGCGCATGTGCAGCGCCGTCAGGCAGGCGTTGCGCGCATGGGCGCGGTCGTCGAGCGGCGCGTTCCAGAAGGCCATGATCGCATCGCCCATGTATTTGTCGACCGTGCCGCCGCGCGCGAGAATCGTGTCGGTCAGCGGCGTCAGGTAATCGTTCATGAAGGCGATGGTCTCGGCGGCGTTCAGGCCCTCGACAAGGCCCGTATAGTCCCGCATGTCGCAGAACATCAGCGTCAGCGCGCGCGCCTCGCCGCCGAGTGTCAGGCGCTCCGGCGACAGCGCGAGCCGCTCCACCACGGCGGGCGAGACGAAGCGGCCGAAGGCGTTCTTCACCTGCGCCTTCTGCGTGCGCTCGTAGCGGAACAGTTCGATCAGCCCGGCGAGATAGGCGATCGTGATGGTCACGGACGGATAGATCGGATCGATCAGCACGCCATGCGCGCTGAACGCCCGCCAGCCGAAGCCGAACATCGCGGCGATCGCCACGCCGCCGATCAGCGCGCCGACGAAGGGACGCACGACCGAGGCGGCAAGGCTCGCGATCAGCGACAGCGCGAGGGCGGCGGCGAGTTCCGCCGGCCCGGCCCAGTCGGGCCGCACGAGATCGCCGCCGGCCAGCGCATGTTCGATCAGTTGCGCATGGATTTCGACGCCCGGCGCGACGCTGTCGAGCGGCGTCGCGCGCTGGTCCAGAACGCCGGCCGCCGACGAGCCGACGAGGATGATGCGCCCTTCGATATCCTCGCGCGGAATTTCGCCCGCCAGCAGCTTCCACGACGGGATGAAACGCCCGCGCTGCGAGCGGCTGAAATAGATGCGCCGCTCCGCATGCGGCCCCGTCGCGAGCACGACGTCGCCGACCTTGACGGCGTTGACGCCGGTGGCGGCGCCGAACGCCGTCTGCCCGCTGGCGTTGGACGAGCGGACGACGATGGTCGAGGCGCCCTGCGCCGTGCGCAAGGCCTCGAGCGCGAGCGAGGGCACCAGCGTCGTTCCCGAGCGCACGATCAGCGGCGCCTCGCGCACGATCTGGTCGCGCCCCGGCAGCCAGTTGAGCACGCCGACGCCGGCGGCAGGTTCGGCAAGCTGCGGCAACGGCGCGGCGATCGAGGAGAAATCGGCGAGCCACGGCGTCGGATCGTCGCCGGCATAGGCGAAGCCGGTCTTGACCGGCGCGCTCGCGCCGGACGCGCCGGCGTTCGTCATGATCGCGCCGAGAACCACCGTCGCCTTGGAGATTTCGCGCGAAAATTGCGCGTCGTAGCTTTCCACGCCCTGCATCGCGGTCTCGACGCGACCGCGCGTCTGCGCATCGAGATCGCGTGTGAAGAACTCGGGGCTGAGCCGATCGGGCTCGGCAAAGGCCATGTCGAAAGCGATGGTCGCGGCGCCGAGATCGGACGCCGCCTTCACGATCGCGCCCATGCGCGCGCGCGGCCACGGCCATTGCCCGAGGCGCGCGAGCGATCCGTCGTCTATGTCGACGATGCGCACCGGCGTGTCGGGCGACCAGACGCGCGGCCTGATGCGCTGGTAGGCGTCGAACGAGAAATTGCGCACGCCTTCCAGTTCTTCCGGCGCGGTTGCGCCGAGCGCGAGCATCGCGAGAAGCGGCAGGCCGAAGGACGCGACATAGGCCCACCGCAGCCGCATTCAGACCACGCCTTTCTCACGCAACGCGGCGATGGCGCTCTCGTCGTAACCGAGCGATGCCCAGCACCTCGTTCGTGTGCTCGCCGAGCAGCGGCGCGCGATCGTGTATCTCGCCCGGCGTGCGCGACAGTTTGAGCGCGACGCGCGAGACCGGCGCCGGGCGCGGCAGGCCCGGATAATCCATCGCCTGCAAAAAACCGCCCGCCTGCACATGCGGATGGTCGAGCGCCTGCTGCGGGCTCAGCACCGGCGCCGCCGGAATTTTCGCGCGCGCCAGCGTGTCGACGGCGTCCTGCGTCGTGCGCTCGGCGCACCAGCGGCCCATGCGCTCGCTGATCGACAGGCCCGTTCTCGCCGCGCTTGAGATCGTCGGCAAAGCGCGGATCGCTCAGCCAGTGATCTTCGCCCATCAGCTTCGCCCAGCGATCGAACAACGGTTGCCCGGTCACCTGGCACAGCACCCAGCCATCCTTTGCGCGATAGATGTCGGAGGGCGCGGTCGTCTGGCCGCGATTGCCTGTCGGAACGCGGTTTGCGGCGATCACCGCCTGCTCGATCAGCGTCGCATTGGTGAAGGAGAGCGCGGTCGCCAGCAGCGCGCCCTGCACGATCTGGCCCTTGCCGGACTTCTGCCGCTCCATCAGCGCGGCAAGCGTGCCGAAGGCGCAATGCAGCGCGGTGCCGAAATCGACGTAATTGACCGCCGCGCGAAACGGCGGATCGCCATCGCCCGTCATGTAGACCGCGCCCGACATCACCTGCCCCACGCCGTCGAAGCCGACGCGGTCGGACCACGGCCCCGTATCGCCGAAGGCGTTGGCTGTCGTGAGGATGATGTCCGGCTTGATCGCGCAGAGCGATTCGTAGTCGAGCTTCATCGCGGCGAGCGTCTGCGCCGGCAGGTTGGCGACCACGACGTCGGCGGTCGCCACCAGCTTCTTCAATACCTCCTGCCCTTCCGGCCGCATCGGGATCGAGCGTCACGCTCTTCTTGTTGCGGTTGACCTGAAGGAACAGCGCGCCCGCGCCATCGTCGCCGACCGGCGTCACGTAGCGATCCTCGCTGCCGCTGCGCCGCTCGACGCGGATCACGTCGGCGCCGAATTCCGCGAGCAGCGTCGCGCAATAGGGGCCGGCGATGTAGCGCCCGAAATCGAGCACGCGAATGCCTTCCAATATGCCGCCCAAGCGTCCCACCCTGATTTGTCTTGTTGTAGGCTCAGTCTATCCTGTGCGCGCCGGGAGGACAGCAGGCCAAAATGAATGACGTCAATGCAGGCTGGCGCGCGCTGTCGCGCCTCTATCACGCCTTTCTCACCGGCTCGCTGCTGCGCGTCGCCTCGCGGCGCGGCTCGGATGCGGCGTCGGAGCTGCTGTTCCGCATCTTCCGCCGCCAGCATCTGGCGACCTTCCTGCCCGGCCTGGAAAAACTCGGCCTGAGCGGCCTGCCGCACGCGGTCGCCTGCGCGCAATATCATTATCTCTCCAACCAGATCGGCGGCGTGCGCGTCGAATACATGCCCGAGAGCGATCGCAAGGCCTGGGTGCGCTACGCCCCGCCGCGCTGGATCTGGGAAGGGACGGCGATCTGCGGCGTCACCGGCGACATGTCGCGCGCGGTGCTGCGCGGCTGGCACGCGCACAATGGCGTCACCCTCGGCAATCCGCGCCTCGGCTTCGTCTGCACCAAGCAGACGCCGGACGGCCAGGACGGGCTCGAGGGCTATTACATCGAATACGACCACGACATCGCGCCGGAGGACCGCCTGCGATTCTCGCGCGCCGAGGAGGCGCCGCCGTTCGATCCGGCCAGGGCGCCGAAACTCGCCAGCGCGACCTGGCCGCAAGCCCGATTGGATAAGGCTGCGCGAAATTACACGATGGAATACGTCCGCTCGCTCATTCCCGAAGCGATCGACCTTTTCGGCCCGCAGGACGCGCAATGGCTCGTCGGCGGCGCGGCGCGGCTCGTCGGCATGCATTTCTACGACGAATGCCGCGCGCAACTCGGGCAGACGGGCGCAGGCGCAGGCGCCTTCGCCGATTTCTTCGTCGCGATGGCTCTGGCCGGCGACGAGGCTTGCGGGCGCGAAAACGACGGCGAAACGATCCGCCTCACGCAGGCCGGCTGGCGGCTGATGCGCGGGATCGCGCCGCTGCATCGCCATTCCTTCGACATCTGGAACGGGTTGTGGGCCGGCTGCCTCGCCGCGCACGACCGGTTTCTGGAGTGGGATGCGCGGGTCGAGGGACAGCGGTTCGAGTTTCGGGTCGGGCCGAAGGCATCGTAGTCGATCTTCGGCAGGTAAGTCGCGTCGGAAGCGGCGGCCGGCGGTCCCGGCTTTGCATGCTGATCGCCCCTTGACTATTTTCCTATTTCATGATTTCTTCGCCTGATCCCTATCCGCCGAGGATGCATCCGGAGCGGTCCTGGTGTGTGGATGGGGAGCGGCGCCTGCGCCGTGCGGTCGACCGAACCGCGCGGTCCGGGAGGGTTTTGCCAAGTCCGCCCGTCGGGCATTACGACCCGTCTGCGAGGAGCTCGCTGGGGATGGAGGATCGAGCGAACGGCCTGTCGCAGGGCTGTTCGCGAAAACCCTTCGTTGAAGCGCGGAGCGCAGGACCCAAAAGTCGCCGCGTCGGGGCTGATGTCGCCGGCACACAAAACAATAGATACCGGCGACATCAGTCCCGGCCCTCGATTGAATCATGATCCGGCCGAAAGGCGCGGGAACGTGGGCGCGCGGGCGTACGATGGCGTCGCCCTCGACATTCCGCCTCTCGGCTTTGCCTGTCCCGGGCAGAGGCCGGACGGCCGACGCGGGCTCGAAGGCGATGAGATGGAATACGATCAGAAGATCGCGCGCAAAGGGCGGCGACGATTTCCGCCCGCCGAAAAGACTCCGCCGTTCGATTTGTTCTGCGCGGCATCGCTTGTAGACCGATGGCCACACGGGCATGCTTGGGCCGCGAGGCGCCGTTGTCCTCGAGCCAGGGGACATGCCGCACATTTTTCGTTCCGTTTTCCATCCCACGAGCTTTTCCGGCGCGCAGGACGCCTTCGCCCATGCGCTGCGCATCGCGCTGGCCGCGCGTGGCGAATTGCGTCTCGTCCATGTGCACGCGCCGCACGAAACGCCGAATTTCGATCCGTTTCCGCGGATGCGCACGACGCTCGCGAGCTGGGGCCTGATCTCCGGCGACGAGAGCGAGCAGACGGTCGCCGCGCGGCTCGGCCTGACCATCGACAAGCAGCTCGTGTGGAACGCGAGCCCGCGCGCCGGGATTCTCGCCGCAATCGAGGCGGCGCGCCCCGACCTCATGGTGCTGAGCCTCGCCGACCGGGCCGGCGTGCCCGGACATTTTCCAGGATTCGATCGCCGAGGACATCGTCCGCTCGACGGGCGGCCTCGCGCTCTGCGTCCATCGCGACGGCGGCGGGTTCGTTTCGACGGACACGGGCAAGGTGCGATTGAAATCGATTCTCCTGCCGGTGTCGGAGCGCGTGCCGGCGACGCGGGCGATCGATACGGCCCTTTCGCTGTGCGAATTGTTCGGCGAGGCGACGCCGGAAATCCATCTGCTGCATGCGGGCGCGAGCGTCCCGCACGGGCTTGGGCGGCCGGAAGGCGCGTCGGGTCGCGCCGCGTTTCGCGTCCATGCCGCGACGGGGCCCGTCGTCGAGGAGATCCTCGCCGCGCAGGCTCGCCTGGGCGTCGATCTCGTCTGCATGCCCGTCATGCGCCGCCACGGCTTCATGGCGGCCGTGCGCGGCTCCATCGCCGAGCGCGTGCTGCGCGCCTCGCGCTGTCCGGTCCTGCTCGCGCCGACGGACTGAACGCCTTGGTCGCCGCGCAGCCTTCGGCTAGAAGGGTCGCCATGTCCGATACCTCAAGTCCCCAGCCGATGCCGTTCGAGGAACTGGCGAAGGCGGTCCACAAGCGCCGCTCCGTCTACGGCTACCTCAGCGGCCTGAAGCTCGATCGCGCCGAGCCGGGCGAAGCCTGGGCGAGCCTGCCCTACCGGCCCGTCTTCGTCGGCGATACCGAGACCGGCGTGCTGCACGGCGGCGTGGTCACGGCCATGCTCGACGAGAGCTGCGGCATGGCGGTCCAGCTCGCGCTCGACGGCACGCCGCGCCATCGCCACGCTCGACCTGCGCATCGACTACCAGAAGCCGGCGACGCCCGGCCTCGACATCAAGGCGCACGCGGTCTGCTATCGCGTCACGCGCTCCATCGCCTTCGTGCGCGCCACCGCCTATCAGGAATCGGAAGACGAGCCGGTCGCCACCGCCACCGCCTGCTTCATGGCCGGCGCCAACCGCACCAACATGCTGCGCGACAAGCCGACGCGACTATCGCGTGCCGCCGCCGCTCGACGCGCCGGAAGACCCGACCGGCCTCTTCGCCAACAGCCCGTTCGCGCGCTGCCTCGGCATCCGCGTCGGCGCGGACGGCATTCCGGTCATGCCGTTTTCGCGAACGCATCATCGGCAATCCCATCCTGCCGGCGATCCACGGCGGCATGACCGGCGCGTTCCTCGAGACGACGGCGATCATCAGCCTGACGCGCGAACTCGGCGTCGCGCGCCCGCCGAAGCCGATCGGCCTGACCATCAATTACCTGCGCTCCGGCCGCGCGCTCGACACTTACGCGAGAGCCTCGATCGTCAAGCAGGGCCGCCGCGTCGTCGCCTTCGAGGCGCAGGCCTGGCAGGACGATCCCGACCAAGCCGATCGCCTCGGCCTTCGGCCATTTCATGCTGCGGTCCACGCCGGGCGCGGACGAGGAATGAGCGATCATCCCACCGTGCCGCTGGCTTTCGAGGCGATTTCGCCCGACGAGAGCCGCGCGCGGCTGGAGGCTTTCGCCAAACGCCTGCGCAAGCGGCGCACCGTGCGCGATTTCTCAGCTCGAGCCGGTTGCCGCGAGAAATCATCGAGCAGGCGATCCTCGCCGCCGGCTCGGCGCCATCGGGCGCGAACCAGCAGCCCTGGACCTTCGTCGCCATCTCCGACCCGGCCGTGAAGGCGCGCATCCGCCAGGCGGCGGAAGAGGAAGAAAAGGCCTTCTACGACGGGCGCGCCGGCGCGGAATGGCTGGAGGCTCTCGCGCCGCTCGGCACGGACTGGGAAAAGCCGTTTCTGGAAACCGCGCCCTGGCTGATCGCCATCTTCATGCAGCGCTGGGGCTGGGGGCCGGACAGCAAGCGCGTGAAACATTATTACGCGCTGGAATCGGTCGGCATCGCCACCGGCTTCCTCATCGCCGCCCTGCACGAGGCGGGGCTGGCGACGCTGACCCATACGCCCTCGCCCATGGGCTTCCTCAACGAGATCTGCGGCCGGCCGGACAACGAGAAGGCCATCGTCCTGCTCGTGGTCGGCAAGCCCGCGCCGGACTGCCGCGTGCCGGCCATTTCCAAGAAGCCGCTGGACGAGATCGCGCGCTTCATCTGATCGCCTATCCGAACGGCCACTACCGCGAGGCGCGGCGAGAGCCTACAAGGGCGCCAGAACGAGCAGGATCATGCCGCCCACCAGTCCGGTCGCCTCGCGCCCTCTCCAGCGCCTCGCCTATCTCTCCTCCGGCGTTCCGGACGCCGAAGCGGCGCGCGCGCGCCTGATTGCGCTTTACGGCGAGAGCCCGCTCGAAAAGGCCGATGTCGTCATCGCCCTCGGCGGCGACGGGCTGATGATCCAGACGCTGCACAAGCTGATGGGCCGCAACCTGCCGGTGTTCGGCATGAACCGCGGCTCGGTCGGCTTCCTCATGAACGATTTCCGCGAGGATGGCCTGCTGGAGCGATTGGCTGCGGCGACCAGTTCGGTCGTGCATCCCCTCGTCATGCGCGTGACGACCAACGACGGCGAAACGCAGCGAGGCGCGCGCCATCAACGAAGTCTCGATGCTGCGCCAGACCCACCAGGCGGCGAAACTGCGCATCGCCATCGACGGCCAGACGCGGCTGGAGGAACTGGTGTCCGACGGCCTGCTGGTCGCCACGCCCGCCGGCTCGACCGCCTACAATCTCTCGGTCAACGGCCCGATCCTGCCGCTCGGCGCGCCCCTGATGGCGCTGACCCCGATCTCCGCCTTCCGCCCGCGCCGCTGGCGCGGCGCGCTGCTACCCGATCGCGCCAAGGTCGTGATCGAAGTGCTGGAAGCCGACAAGCGCCCGGTCGCGGCCGTCGCCGACCATGCCGAATTCCGCAAGGTCGCGCGCGTCGAGGTCGCCATGGACCACGCGGTCGGCCTGACGCTGCTGCACGACCCCGGCCATTCCATGGAAGAGCGGATTCTGCGCGAGCAGTTCGGGGCGTGAGGGATTGTCATCCCGGCCGAAGCGAAGCGGAGAGCCGGGACCCAGAAGTCGCATCCGTGCTGCTGGATCCCGGATCGGCCTTCGGCCGTCCGGGATGACAGCGCAACGATCCTACCCCGCCGCGATCGCGCGCGAAATCACCAGCCGCTGCACCTCGCTCGTGCCCTCGTAGATCTGGCACACGCGCACGTCGCGGTAGATGCGTTCGACCGGATAGTCGGCGAGATAGCCGTAGCCGCCGTGAATCTGGATCGCGTCGGAGCAGACCTGCTCGGCCATCTCGCTGGCGAAGAGCTTCGCCATCGAGGCCTCCTTCAGGCACGGCAGGCCAGCGTCCTTCAGGACGGCGGCGCGCATCACCATCAGTTCCGCCGCGTCGATCCGCGTCGCCATGTCGGCGAGTTTGAAGCCCACCGCCTGATGCTCGATGATCGGCTTGCCGAACTGCTTGCGCTCGCGCGCATAGTCGCGCGCCGCCTCGTAGGCCGCGCGCGCCATGCCCACCGCCTGCGCGGCGATGCCGATGCGCCCGCCCTCGAGATTGGCGAGCGCGATCTTCAGCCCCATGCCCTCCGCGCCGAGCCGCTGCGCGACCGGCACGCGCATGTCCTCGAACACGAGCGCGCAAGTGTCGGAGGGATGCTGGCCCAATTTCAGCTCCACGCGCTCGACGCGGAAGCCGGGCGTGTCCGTCGGCACGATGAAGGCAGAGAGCCCGCCCTTGCCCTTGTCCGGATCGGTCACCGCGAAGATGATCGCGACCTTGGCGTTCTTGCCCGAGGTGATGAACTGCTTCGCGCCGTTGATGACGTAGTGATCGCCTTCGCGCCGCGCGCGCGTGCGGATCGAGGCGGCGTCGGAGCCGGCGTCCGGCTCGGTCAGGCAGAAGCAGCCGATCCATTCGCCGCGCGCCATGGGTTTCAGATATTTCTCGCGCTGGGCGTCGTCGCCGTAGTTCAGGATCGGCATGCAGCCGACGCCGTTGTGCACGCTCATGATGGTCGAGACGGCGCCGCAGCCGGCCGCCACTTCGATCACCGCCGCCGCGTAGGAGACGTAGTCGAGACCGGCGCCGTCCCATTCCACTGGCACGTTCATGCCCATGAAGCCGAGCGAGGCCATTTCGGCGATCGCCTCGGTGGGGAAGCGATGCTCGCGATCCCAGTCCGCAGCGAATGGCGCGAGCTTTTCGCGTGAAAAGTCGCGCGCCATGTCGCGCACCATCTGTTGTTCTTCGGAGAGGATCATGCGGCCTCCAGCGCGATCGCGGTCGCTTCGCCGCCGCCGATGCACAGCGAGGCGACGCCTTTCTTCAATCCATATTTGCGCAGCGCCGAGATCAGCGTGACGACGATGCGCGCGCCGGAGGCGCCGATGGGATGGCCGAGCGCGCAGGCGCCGCCATGCACGTTGATCTTGTCGTGCGCAATGCCGAGATCGCGCATCGCGATCATAGCGACGACGGCGAAGGCCTCGTTGACCTCCCAGAGATCGACGTCCTTCGCGCTCCAGCCGATGCGACCGAGCAGGCGATTGATCGAACCGACCGGCGCCGATGGAAACAGCCCCGGCGTCGAGGCGTGGGTCGAATGCCCGATGATGGTCGCGATCGGCGTCAGGCCGCGCTTTTCGGCTTCGGAACGGCGCATCATCGTCACGGCGGCGGCGCCGTCGGAAATCGAAGAGGAATTCGCCGCCGTCACCGTGCCGCCCTCGCGGAAGGCGGGCTTCAACGTCGGGATCTTGTCGATCTGCGCCTTGCCCGGCTGCTCGTCGATGGCGACCGTCGTCTCGCCCTTGCGCGTCTTCACTTTCACCGGCGCGATCTCGTCCGCGAAGGACCCGTCCTTGCCGGCCTTCACCGCGCGCTCGAGGGACGCAATCGCATAGGCGTCCTGCTGCTCGCGCGAAAACTGGTAGGACTGCGCCGCGTCTTCGGCGAACGTGCCCATCAGCCGCCCGCGATCGTAGGCGTCCTCGAGCCCGTCGAGGAACATGGAATCCATCACCCTGTCATGGCCGAGGCGATAGCCGCCGCGCGCCTTGGGCAGCAGGTACGGCGCGTTCGACATGCTCTCCATGCCGCCCGCCGCCATGATGTCGAACGAGCCGCCCGCGATCATGTCGTGCGCGAACATGATCGCCTGCATGCCGGAGCCGCACATCTTGTTGATGGTCGTGCATCCCGTCGACTTCGGCATGCCCGCGCCCAACGCCGCCTGTCGCGCGGGCGCCTGGCCCTGGCCTGCCGGCAGCACGCAGCCCATCACCACGTTCTCGATGTCCTCCGGCTTCAGGCGCGCGCGCGACACGGCGGCGTCGAGCGCGACCGAGCCGAGCTGCGGCGCGGCCATGCCGGCGAAATCGCCAAGCAGCCCGCCCATGGGCGTGCGCGCGGCGCCGACGATGACAATGGGGTCCGTTAGCATCTGGGTCTCCTCATCACGCCTTCATGCCGAAAAGGCCCGCGGGACCGTCTCGAAGCATCGGCATTGCTACCATCCTTCGAAACGCCGCGGGCGCGCGGCTCCTCGGGATGAGGTTCGTACGTGCGGGGATGATAGCGCCGATCGGACGTTCGCCGCCATCGCGCCCGATAGCCTTTTTCTGCAACCCCGGTCAGCGCGAGCTCTTGAGCACGACGCAGGCGCCGCCCGCCTTGTGGATGCGGTCGCACAGCATCTGCGCCTCGCCGCGGCTCTGCGCCGGCGCGCGCACCCGGTAGAAGGCGCGCGTGCCCCGGCTGCGCAGGCGCGCGCCGATGAGCATGGGCTGCACGCCGTCCAGCACCGAGGCGAGCCGCGTCTTCGCGCGCGAAAAGGCCGCAAGCGCCAGCGCTTTCGAGAAATTGCCGGCAAGCTGCACGCCCCAGGGCGCGGTTGGCGCGATGGCCGCGATCAGCGTGCCGCTGCGCTGCTTCAACGCCACCGTGATCTTCTCGCAATTCTCGGGCGAGCCGGCATAGGCCGGCGCATCCGCGCCCGCCCGCCAGTCCTCGATATCGGCGCCGGTCACGATCAGCACGTAGCCGCGCGTCTCCGCCGGCATGCCGCCCTTGCCCGCCAGCCAGTCGGCGACGCGCTGCGGGCCGGCATTGTAGCCCGCCGCCGCCAGGCCGAGATTGCCGAAGCGCGCGCGCAGCTCCGCCAGCAGGTCCGCGGCCTTCGGGATCGCCTGCTCGGGGTCGAAGGGGTCCGCCAGCCCCCGCTCGGCGGCCGTGCCGGGCATGAATTGCGCCATGCCCTGCGCCCCCTTGGGGCTGACGGCGCCGGCGTTGAACCGGCTTTCCTGCCAGATCAGCTTGGTCAGGTAATCGACCGGCAGTTTTTCCGCGCGCGCGGCGCTCTCGATGAGACGGCAAACCGACGAGAGAACGCTCTCCTCGGCGCGCGCGGGCGCAGCCAGGCACCAGAAACAGAGCAATAAAACCGAAATTGTTGTATGACTTTCGGCACATGCGCGGCGCAGCCGAAGCATGAAACGTCGCTGGCGGATAGTTCTGAAAAAGGCTGGTGTCATGAATTCACTGGGCAAAAAGCTGGCGGCCGAATTCCTCGGCACATTCTGGCTTACTTTCGGCGGTTGCGGCAGCGCCGTTCTGGCCGCGGCCTTTCCGAATCTGGGCATCGGCTTTGCCGGCGTAGCGCTCGCCTTCGGCCTGACGGTGCTGACCGGCGCCTACGCCTTCGGCCCGATCTCGGGCGGCCATTTCAATCCTGCGGTTTCGGCGGGCCTCGCAACGGCCGGCCGCTTCTCCTGGGGCGAATTCGTGCCCTATGTCATCGCGCAGGTTCTGGGCGCCATCGCCGCTGCGGGCCTGCTCTACGTCATCGCCTCCGGCAAGGCGGGCTTCTCGCTCGCCGGCGGCTTTGCGTCGAACGGTTTTGGCGATCATTCGCCGGGCGGCTACAGCCTCGCCTCCGCGCTCCTGATCGAGGTCGTGCTCACCGCCGTCTTCCTGCTGGTCATCCTCGGCTCCACGGAGCCGCGCGCGGCCGCAGGCTTCGCGCCGATCGCCATCGGCCTCTGCCTCACGCTCATCCATCTGATCGCGATCCCCGTCGACAACACCTCGGTCAATCCGGCGCGTTCGACCGGCCCCGCCCTGTTCGTCGGCGGCTGGGCGCTGCAGCAGCTCTGGCTGTTCTGGGTCGCGCCGATCGTCGGCGGCGGCGTCGGCGGCCTCATCCATCGCACCGTGCTCGCCGGGGATCAGCGCTAGATCAGCCTGCATTTGAGCGGAATCGCTCAAATGCAGGGAAGCTGATCGCTTTCAAAGTGTAGAGCGCGCATTCCGCGAAAAACCGGCATCCACTTTTTCGCCGCGCGCTCTAAGACTGCGCGTTGCCGCGCGCGACAAAGGGCGTCTCGATCAATCGGGGCGCCAGCGCCGGATCGGCGACATAGGCGGATGGCTCGTCGGACGATAGCGCAGGATTTGCGCGCCATTCGCGCCGGCGCGGCGTTCGGTCGAGGCCGATCGGGTAGACGGTCGCTTCGTCGCCCTTGATGCGGATGCGCAGGAAATGGCGATGCGAATCCCGTCGCATCGCCGAGAAGGCGTCGACATGGCCAATGTCCAGCCAGCGCGACGAAACGTAGAGATAGACGCCGAACAGCGTGCCTGCGACCGCGCCGCCGGCAAGCGCGAGCCACGCAAGCAGCATGGCGGCATTCGTCACGGTCTCGCCGGTCTTCAGCGGCGCGAGGCGCAGAAAAATTTCGACCAGCGCGACGAAGGCCAGCGAATGCGCCGCGCCATTCACGAATGACAGCAATTTCACGCGCGCGCGAGAACCCTCCTGACGCCGCGTGTAGTCCTGGAACGAAGCGGTCGCCACGATCAGCGCGAGGAACGCGGCAGGCAGATGGCCGATGCCGAGCGCAACGAGCCCGAACAGCGCATAGACGCAGCCGAGCGACGCGGCAAAGCCCGGGTTGAGGAATGAAAACGCGAGCACGCCCCGCAGCATGGTCCGGCTCTCGGCGCGCGACGGGATAGGCGGCGGGCTCGCCCGTCGCCGCATCGTAGGCGTGCAGCAGCGTCTTGTCCTCGCACCACGCGAGCGCGACGTTCGCGTCGCCGCGATTGACGGCGATCTCGTCCTTGAGCTGATGCGTCGCTTCGAGAAACGCGCCGCCGCCGCCGGCCGTGACGAACTGGATGCCGCTCGTCTGGCCGATGTAGCGGCTGTAGTGATGTGTGTCGCCCGAGAGCACCAGCGGGATGTTCGCCATCGGGCACTTGGCGCGCAGGATGTCGCCGATCAGGTCGTAGACTGCGAGCGATCGTGAATCGGGATCGCGCGTGTAGAGCCATCCGGGCTCCGGCCCGCACAGGATGACATTGGCGTCGGGCTCCATCGCTTCGGCGATGACGGAAAAATAATCGCGCTGCGGCTGGTCGATCGTGTCGTCGAGCTGCGCGTCGACCGCCCACAGCCACCAGTCCTTGGTCAATTGCAGCGCGAAATAGCTGCGGCCCTGCCGCGAGCGCCAGCCGCCGAGATGCAGGCGGTCGCGGCGCGTGAACAGGCCGAGGAAAAGCACCAGCCCGTCGTACCAGTCGTGATTGCCGGGAATGGCGTAGACGAGCGGTCCGGCGTCGCTGTCGGGGTCGGGATCCGGAAAGGCCCAATTGTAGGGATCGCGCAGGCGCTGCTGGTAATTCTCGAGCGAGGCGAGCGGATAGACTTCGTCGCCCCCCATGACCAGCAAGCGCCCACGCCGCGTGGCGTGGCCGCCGAGCGCGAGTTTCTCGCGCGCCAGGAGAGAGGCGATGGCGAAGGTGGAGTCGAAGCCGTCGCCGAGGTCGGCGACATAGTCGATCCACAACGCGCCATCCTCGTCCGTCGTGAAAGCCTCGTCGACGCCGCCGGGCAGATGCGCGACGGCGGCGGCGGCGTGATCGGCCTCCGTCGACTTGTCGAGCGCCGCCACCATCAGCCGCCCGTCCGCGAAACGTCCGAACAGTTCCGCGATCGCCACGCGCCAGGCGAGCTTCGTCAGAAGGCTCAGCCCGAACCAGCGGGTCATGCGCGGATAGAGCGCAAGCTCCTGAAGCGAAACGGGCGGCTTGGTCGGCATCGGCTCCTCGGGCGCGAACGCCGCCAGACTAGCAGCTCGGAGCAGGATTCGAATGCATCGCGGTCTGGCCTGCGGCTCACAAACGCATCAACGCAATACCCGACGCGATCAGGCCCGCCGCAGCCCATCGCCAACCGTTGCTGCGCTCACCAAGGAAAACGACCCCGATCAGCATGGCCATGAGCACGCTGGTTTCGCGCAACGCCGCGACCAGCGCCACGGGCGCCTGGGTGAAGGCCCAGATGGCCGCCCAATAAGCGAAGAAGGACAAGGCGCCGGCGAGCGCGCCGAGACGCCATACGCGCGCATCCACGGTCAGGGCCATCGCGCCGCGCCTGTAGAATCCCACCGCGACCAGCCCTGCGCCGGAAAGAACGAACATCGCGCATGTATAGGCCGACGCCGACCCCGAGGCGCGCGCGCCGATGGCGTCGACCAGCGTATAGCCTGCGGTGAAGCAGGCTGTCGTAAGCGCGTTGGCCACAGCCTTGCCGCCGATGCGTCCGAAATCCCCGCCGCCGCGCAGCGACAGCGCGACGACGCCGAGACCGATGCAGACGACCGCGGTAAGCCGCGTCGCCGTCAATTCCTCGCGCAGGAAAAGCGCGCTGACGATGGCGACGATCAGCGGCGCCGATCCGCGCGCCAGCGGATAGACCTGCGCGAGATCGCCATGCGCGTAGGCTTCCGTCAGGAACAGCATGTAGCCGACATGCAGGACGCCCGACAGCAGCAGGCACGCCAGCGCGTCGGCGGAGATCATGGGAAAGAAGGGCGCGAGCGCGAGCCCCATGACGCATTCGACCAGCGTCAGCACGATGGTGAAGGCGAAGCGATCCGCGCCGGCTTTCACCAGCGCATTCCACGACGCATGCATCAGCGCCGCGCCGAGAACCGTCAGAAATACGATGCCGTCCAAGCGCCGCGCGCCTCCCGGCGGCCATCATGCCGGATTCGCGCGCCCCTTGCGAAGGGTCAGGCCGCCAGTTCCGCCTCGATCGCGTCGAGATCGATGTAAATGAGGCGCGGCGCGCAATCGCGTTCCGCCGCCGCGATCGGCGCGACGATAGGCGACGCCTCGAGCGCAGGCGCGAACAGATGCTGGGCGGCCTCGCGCGCTTCCTCGCGCGCGGCCTCGGTATCGAAGCGGCGCAGCAGGGCGAGCAGCGAACCGAGCTCGATCGGGTCGGCCGCTTCGCAGGCCGTCAGCACCCGCTCGATCATGGCGCGCGACAGATGCGCGCCGCTGTCGTGGGCGGCGGCGCCGAATTCGCCAAGCGCCGAGAGCGCGGCGCGGAAGGCCGGCAACAGCTTGTCCGGCAGGCCGGCGGCCTTGTAGAGCGCGGCGAATCCCGCGCCGCGCCAGTCGCGCGCCAGCGGCAGCACCTTGCGCTCCGGCAGGCCGGAGAGCTCGACCAGCGTCGCCTCGAACAGGCAGGAATTGCCCGACAGCAGCGCGCGCAGCGCCAGGCTCGGCGTCAGCCGGCCACAGCCGCGCAGGTGCTTTGCGAGCGCGCGCGCGGCGCGCCAGTCGCGCGAACGTTCGGCGTCGGCGGCGATCATCACATGCGCCTTGTCGCGTCGCCTCGCGCACGACGCGATCGGCGCGCTCCGAGCGAGAGCCAGGCGCAACCGACGACGAATTGCGACAATGCGCTGGCCGTCGCCGCGACGAGATCGCTGCGCACCGAGGGCGGCAGGCCCGGCCGCGAAAGCAGCGCCTCGCGCAATTCGCCGTCCGCGCCGAAGCGCTCGACCATGCGGCGCATGGAAAATTCTGGAATGTCGGCGCCCGGATTGACGGCGAGCGCGATCAGCGGCTTCGCGCGCGGCGACTTCGGCCACCGCGGCGGCGACGGCGGCCGACACGGTCGGCCGCAAGGCGATGGCGGCCTGTGCGAAAGCGTCGCCGATCGCCGCGCAATCGATCAACTCCCCGTCGCCGAGCACAGGCGAGCGCGACAGCACCGGCGCGGCCACATCCGACTGGTCGTTGGCGAGCGCCACGACGATGGTCGCTGGCGCTTCGGCTGCGCCGGCGAAGGCTTCCGACAGGGCCTTGCGCACGCTGGGGGCGGGATCGTCCAGAAGCGCGGTCAGCGCCACCTCGGCCTCGCGCCGATCCTGCGGGGCGAGATCCGCGTAGAGATAGGCGCGCGCGAGCGAGCCGGCGCCCTCGGCGCGCTCGGCCGAGGAAGCCGTGGCCGCCCATTGCATGAACTTGCGAACGATCATCGAGGGGTACAGAATCTCTCGACCGAACGGGAGGTCCGGCGCGCTTCCGATCATCGTCCTTTATGGTAAACGGAAGTTTAAGCGCCAGCGGCCGCTGTCCCGATCCGGGGCAGGCCGGCGACCACGAGGGAAACGCCATGTCAGGTTCTGCTTCCGTCCGCCACCCGCGCGGCGGCCTCTATTTCGAGGACTTCAAGGTCGGCCGCGTCTTCCGGCACGGGCTTACCCGCACCGTGACGCAGATGGACAACATGCTGTTCTCCAACATGACGCTGAACCCGCAGCCCCTGCATATCGACGCGCATTTCTGCGAGACCGAGACGCAATGGGGCCGCCCGCTGATGAATTCGCTGTTCACGCTCGGCCTGATGATCGGCATTTCCGTCAACGACACGACGGTCGGCACGACCATCGGCAATCTCGGCATGACGGACGTGAAATTCCCCGCGCCGCTGTTCGAGGGCGACACGATCCGCGTCGAGACGGAAATCGTCGGCGCGCGCGAATCCAAGTCGCGCACCGACGCCGGCATCGTCGATTTCCAGCACCGCGCCTACAAGCAGGACGGCACGCTGGTCGCCGAATGCAAGCGCCAGGGCTTCATGCTGAAGCGCCCGCCACAGACGGTGGCGGTCTGATGCGCTCGCAGCTCTTCGTTCCCGGCGATTCCGAGAAGAAGCTCGCCAAGGGGCTCGATGCCGGCGCGGACTGCCTGTTCGTCGACATCGAGGATTCCGTCGCCGCCGCCAACAAGGATCTGGCGCGCAAAGATGACGCGGGAGTTCCTGGCGAGCGCGCGCAAGGCGGACAAGCGTCCCCTGCTCTACGTGCGCGTCAATGCGCTCGACACCGGCCTCACCGACGCCGACCTCGACGCCGTCATGCCCGGCCGGCCCGACGGCATTCTCCTGCCGAAGTCGCAGGGCGGCGCGGATGTGCAGCATCTCGCCGCCAAGCTCGCGGTGCGCGAGGCGGAAAACGACATTCGCCGACGGCGCGACGCGCATCTCCTGCGTGGCGACGGAAACCGCGAGCGCCGTCTTCGGCCTCTCCTCCTACCGCGGCTCGAGCCGGCGCCTCGTCGCGCTGACCTGGGGCGCGGAGGACCTGTCCGCCGATCTCGGCGCCGAGACCAACCGCCTGCCGGACGGAACGCATGCGCCGGTCTACGTGCTCGCCCGCAACATGACCCTGCTCGCGGCCGTGTCGGCCGGCGTCCAGCCGATCGACACGGTCTATCCGAATTTCCGCGACGAGGCGGGCTTCCGCCGCGAATGCATCGAGGCGCGGCGCGACGGCTTCACCGGCAAGATGGCGATCCACCCCGCGCAGGTGCCGATCATCAACGAGATCTTCACCCCGCCGGAAGCCGAAATCCTGCGCGCGAGAAAGATCGTGCAGGCCTTCGCCGACAATCCGACATCAGGCGTGATCGGCCTCGACGGCGAAATGCTCGACAAGCCGCATCTCGAACGCGCCAGGAAGCTGCTGGCGCGGCTCGGGCCCTCGGCCTGACGTCGCAACACTTTGGACAAAGTTCCGCTGGACGGGCGTGCTAGCAAGCGCCCGCAACGTGCTGGAGCGATACTCATGTCCTCGGATCGGAAGCAGGAACGGCTGGTGCTGTTCGGCCTTCTGGGGCTGTTCTTCGTCATCGGACTGATGCTGCTGTTCGTCAGCGTGCTCGGCGGCGGCATAGCGGGCGAATAGCGCACGCCGATTGACGCGCGCCGATTGACGCGGCGCCTGCCGTTCGCCGTTAATGGCGTGGCAGGCGCTCGGCGCCGAAGGTCGGGAGGCGCGTTTGGGCACCTACAATATCGTTCCAGTCACGCCGTCGGATTACCGGCGCCTCGCGGAACGCCGCCTGCCCCGCTTCCTGTTCGACTACATCGACGGCGGCGCCAACGACGAGACGACGCTCGCCGCAAATATCGCGGGCTTTCGCGACATCGCGCTGCGCCAGCGCGTGATGCGCGACGTCTCCGATATCGATACGTCGACCATCCTCGCCGGCGAGAAAGCCGCCATGCCGGTGATCCTCGCGCCGGTCGGCATGGCCGGCATGATGGCGCGACGCGGCGAGACGCTGGCCGTGCGCGCCGCCAACGAGGCCGGCGTGCCCTTCACGCTTTCCACCGTCGGGATTTGCGATCTCGAGGAAGTGAAACGCGCCGCGTCGAAACCCTTCTGGTTCCAGCTCTACATGATGCGCGACCGCGGCGTCGTGCAGGACCTGCTGGCGCGGGCGGAGGCCGCCGGCTGCACGACGCTCGCCTTCACCGTCGATCTCGCGGTCACGGGCCTCAGGCATCGCGACCTGCGCAACGGCGCGCTGTCGCAGTCGCCGCTCGCAAGGGCGGTCAAGGCATGGGAAATCGCCCGCCATCCGCAATGGCTCGTCGACGTCGCCTTGCGCGGCAAGCCGCACGGCTTCGGCAATCTTTCCGATCGCGTGCCGGACCCCAATCGCCTCGAAGCCTTCACGGCCTGGGTGGCGAGCCAGTTCGATTCCTCCGTCACATGGAAGGACATCGAATGGTTGCGCGGCGTCTGGAAAGGGCGCCTGCTCATCAAGGGCGTGCTGGAGCCCGACGACGCGCGCTCCGCGCTCGCGGCGGGCGCGGACGGCGTCATCGTCTCCAATCACGGCGGACGCCAGCTCGACAGCGTCGCCTCGTCGATCTCCAAACTGCCGCTCGTCGTCGACGCCGTCGGCGATCGCATGGAGGTCTATATGGACGGCGGCGTGCGCGGCGGCGTCGACGTGTTCAAGGCGGTGGCGCTCGGCGCGAAGGGCGTGCTGATCGGCCGTCCCTGGGTCTGGGCGCTCGCCGGCGCCGGCCAGAGCGGCGTGCGCAACCTGCTCGCCATGATGCGCCAGGAATTTCGCATCGCCATGGCGCTGTCGGGCGTGCGCAGCGTCGCCGAGATCGGGCGCGACGCGCTCGATGCAGCGACGTCTCAATAACGCGAACTACTTCGGCCGCTCCATCTGGAACAGGCTGTCCACGACAGCGTAGTCCGCGAGATAACCGCAACGCGCGATCGGCTTGATTTCAGCCAATTGCAAAATGCCGTCCTCGTCGATGAAGGCCGGATCGATATGCACGCCGACGACCTGGCCGAGCACGAGCCAATAGTCGATGCCCTTGCCCTCGATGTCCTTCAGCTCCTGGATCGAGGTCACCTTGCATTCCATCGCGACCGGGCTCTTGGCGACGCGCGGCGGCTTCACGAGATTGCACGACGCCATTTCGAGGCCGGCGTGCAGAAACTCGTTCTCGCCGCGCGGCAGCGTCGCCGAGGTCTCGTTCATCGCGTGGCGCAGGTCCCATGTAGGCATGTTCCACACGAATTCGCCGGTCTCCTGCGCGAAGGCGAGCGAATCCTTCACGCCGACGGACGAGAAGGCCAGGATCGGCGGGCGGTCGGCGAAGGCGTTGAAGAACGAATAGGGCGCAAGATTGATCGCGCCCGCCTTGCTCATGGTCGTCACCCAGCCGATCGGCCGCGGCGCGATGATCGCCTTGAACGGATCATGGCGAAGGATCGCGCGGTCGCGCTTTTCGGGCGTGTAGAACAGCAAGGCTCGTCTCCAATATCGGCAATATCGGTTTGCGTGTCACAGCATCGAGGCGGCCGCCGCGCAAATCGCAGGCGCGGTCTTGCGGCCGCGTCCTTCGATCAGCCGTTCTTCGGCAATTCCGGCGGTTTGCGCGGCTCGGCCGGCTCGCTGCCGGGGGCCCCGAGCGAGCGGATATAGGCGACGATGTCGTCGATCTCGGCGCGCGTCAGCGACATGTCCGGCATCTTGCCGTGCGGCTCCGCGAGGAAAGCGGCGAGCGGCTTCTTCTCCGTCTTGCGCCGCGCGATGTCGGCGAAGGTCGGCACGTCGACGCTGGCCGACGTCTGGTCCGGCGCCACGACATGACACGCCGCGCACCAATGCCGCGATATCTTCAGTCCGTTTTCGACATCGGCGGCGAACGCGGGCGCCGCCGCGACGATGAGCGCCGTGATGGAAAGGGCGCGCGAAACATTTCTCATATGGTCATGGTCCTTTGATGTAGGCGCGGCGTCCTTGGCTTGCATCAAGCGCGGGCGACGACAGTTTCCGCCCATCGTACAAGATCGGCGGCAACCTCGTCGCGGTTGGTCTCGTTCAGCGTTTCGTGACGCGCGCCGGGGTAGAGGCGCATCTCGACATTCGCCAGCCCGGCCCTTCGATAGGCGTCGGCCAGCGCCGGCAGGTTGGCGCCGACGGGATCGTCCGAGCCGCTGAAAATATAGATCGGCAAATCCTTGCGGATGCGCGCCAGCCGTTCGGGCTTCAACAAGCCGCCGAGCGCATCGAGAAGATCGACGGCGAGCTGGTTGGAAAACGCGAATCCGCAGAAGGGATCGGCGACATAGGCGTCGACCTCGGCGGGATCGCGCGACAGCCAGTCGAAATCCGTGCGCGCCGGTTTGAAGGGCTTGTTGAACTCGCCGAACATCATCGCCTGCAGCAGCGCGCTCTTGCCGCGCGCGCCCTGCCGCAGGCGCTCGATGCGCGCGATCATGCGGCCGACGCCCGCGATCGCCGGCGGCGGGCCGTTCGAGCCGGACAGAACGAGGCCCGCGATCGCCTCGCTGTGATCGGCGACGAAATCCTGCGCCATGAACGAACCCATGGAATGGCCGAGCAGGACGATCGGCAGCCCCGCATGATCGGCGGCGATGCGGCGGTTGAGCGTCCAGAGATCGCCGACGCATTTGCGCCAGCCCTCGCTCTCGGCAAAGAAGCCGAGATCGCCCGCCTGCAGCCGTCTGGCCGTGGCCGCGATGATCGTTGGCGTAGACGGCGAAGCCCCGCGCCGTCAGCTCTTGCGCCAGACGCCCGTAGCGCGCCGCGTGTTCGGCCAGACCGTGCGCGATCTGGAATGCGGCGCGCGGCGCGCCGTCCGGCAGCCAGCTATGGACGTGGATGTCGGCGCCGTCGTCCGCCTTCAGGCGAAAGCTGTCGGCGCGCATGTCAGAAGGCCTTGAAGGTGATGATCGTGCGCGTGTCCACGATGCCGGGAATGGTCTGCACCTTCTGGCCGACGAAATGGCCGATGTCTTCCCCATGATCGAGATAGAACTTGGCGAGAATGTCGAAATTGCCGGCGATGGAATAGATTTCCGAGGCGATCTCCGCTTCGGCCAGCGCGCTCGCCACCTCGTAGGTGCGCCCCAGCGCGCATTTGATCTCGACGAAAAAGGTCTGCATTCCCTCACCCCGGCCCGTTCAGCCTATTTTGCCAAAGCTATTTTGCAACCACTTCCACGTCCCGGTCGAGGGTCGATTGCACCTTGAATTGCGCCTGGTAGGTCTTTCCCTCGTGGCGCGCGATGGCGACATACTCGCCCTCCGCCAGGACGAGCGCGGGAAAGGCGCCGATCAGTTCGCGGATGACGTCGCCGCCCGGCGTCAGCACCGAGAAGGACGTGTTCGCCAGCGCCTCGCCGCCCGGCTGGTTGACGAGTTTCAGCGTCATGGTCGCGGCGCGGTGCTTGAGCGTCGCCTGCGTGGCCTTGCCCGCCTGCACGCGCAGGTCGGTCGTGACGATGGAGTTGGTGGCGGACGCCGCGCCCGACGTCGTCGAATTGCCGAGATCGTAGAGCGTCGAGACGATGTGGTACTGCCCCTCCGGCAGGCAGATGAGATCGCCGGGCTTGCCCTGGTCCACGACCAGCTTCGCTTCGGAATTGCCGGGCGCGGGAACGTAGATGGCGATCGAGATCTTCTGCGGCGCGATCGCCTGGTCGCCCAGCATGGTCGCTATCTTCAGCGCACCGGCGTTCAGCACGATGCGGTCGGTGACCGGGCGCGCTTCGACCACGACCCGCTTCGAGGCGCCGGCCAGCCCGAAAGCCGCGTGCACGATGTAGGCGCCGGCCGGCAGGTTGAAGCGCGGCGCGGCCTCCTCGGATTCGGCGACGATCTTGTGCGAGCCGTCGGGCTGCGCGCGCTCCTCGAACACCCGCCACTTGAGGCCGCCGCGCACCGGCTGGCTCTCGTTGGCGCCCAGCGCCGCCGACATGTAGAGCGCGCCGGCTGGCGCGTCCGACGGCGGCGCAATCGGCAGGCTGGGCCCGACCGGTGGTCCGAACGGCGGCAGCGTCTGCGCCCCGGCGACGGCAGGGGCCAGGACCAGGGCGAGAACGACCAGAAAGCGCGTCCAGATCATGGCCGCAGCCTTGGCCGGGGAATAAGGCGAGGTCAAGGATGCGACGGGATCACCCCGCCCGCTTCAGGTCGGGCGGCGTCGCCTTGTCCGCGAACATCGCCAGCGCCTCGTCCAGCCCCATCGACTGCTGCGCCTGGGAGCCGAGACGCCGGATCGAGACCGTGCGCTCTGCGGCCTCCTTGCGGCCGAGCACCAGCATGACGGGAACCTTGGCGAGCGAGTGCTCGCGCACCTTGTAGTTGATCTTCTCGTTGCGCAGGTCGAGATCGACGCGCAGCCCCTTCTTGCGGGCAGCGGCGACGATCTCAAGAGCGAAGTCGTCGGCCTCCTGCGTGATGGTGGCGACGACGATCTGCAGCGGCGACAGCCACAGCGGCATGTGCCCCGCGAAATGCTCGATCAGGATGCCGGTGAAGCGCTCCATCGAGCCGCAGATCGCGCGATGCACCATGACAGGCGGCACCTTCTCGCTGTTGGCGTCGATGTAGAAGGCGCCGAAGCGTTCGGGCAGGTTGAAGTCGACCTGCGTCGTGCCGCATTGCCAGTCGCGGCCGATGGCGTCGCGCAGCACATATTCGAACTTCGGCCCGTAGAAGGCGCCTTCGCCCGGATTGATCGAGGTCTCGATCATGTTGCCGCTCTGCGCCTTGATGCGGTCGAGCACGCGGCTCATCACGCCTTCGGCGTGATCCCACGAGGCGTCCGAGCCGACGCGCTTTTCGGGCCGCGTCGACAGTTTCACGACGAGCTTGCCGAAGTCGAAGTCGCCATAGACCGACAGGATGAGCTCGTTGATCTTCAGGATTTCGGCTTCGAGCTGATCCTCGGTGCAGAAAATATGCGCGTCGTCCTGCGTGAAGGCGCGCACGCGCATCACGCCGTGCATGGCGCCGGACGGCTCGTAGCGATGCACGACGCCGAATTCCGCCATGCGCAGCGGCAGTTCGCGATAAGAGCGCAGCCCGTGCTTGTAGATCTGCACATGGCCCGGGCAGTTCATCGGCTTCAGCGCGAACACGCGCTGGTCGGCCTCCGCATCGTCGGGGTTCATGAAGGCGGTGGCCGACTTCACCGCGAACATGTTGTCGGAATACCAGCCCCAATGGCCCGACGTTTCCCACAGCGCCTTGTCCATCACCTGCGGCGCGTTCACTTCGTCGTAGTCGCCGGCAAGCCGCCGCCGCATGTAGGCGACGAGCGTCTGGAACAGCGTCCAGCCCTTGGGGTGCCAGAAGATCGCGCCGGGCGCCTCTTCCTGAAAATGGAACAGGTCCATTTCGCGGCCGAGCTTGCGATGGTCGCGCTTCTCGGCTTCCTCCAGGCGATGCAGGTAATCGTCGAGGTCGGCCTTCCTGGCGAAGGCCGTCGCGTAGATGCGCTGGAGCATCGGCTTGGTCGAAATCGCCGCGCCAGTAGGCGCCCGCCACCTTCATGATCTTGAAGGCCTCGCCGATCTTGCCGGTCGAGGTCATGTGCGGACCGCGGCAGAGATCGAGCCAGTCGCCCTGGCGGTAGATCTTCAGGTCCTGGTCGGCGGGAATCGTCTCGACCAGCTCGACCTTGAACGCCTCGCCCGCCTTCTCGAAATGCGCGATCGCCTGCGCGCGCGTCCACACTTCCTTGGTGAAGGGTTTGTCGCGCGCGACGATCTCGCGCATCTTCTTTTCGATCGCCGCGAAATCGTCGGGCGTGAAAGGTTCGGCGCGATAGAAATCGTAGTAGAAGCCGTTCTCGATCACCGGCCCGATCGTCACCTGCGTCCCCGGGAACAGGGTCTGCACCGCTTCCGCCAGCACATGCGCGGCGTCATGCCGGATCAGTTCCAGCGCGCGCGGATCCTCGCGCGAGACGAATTCGATGCGCGCGTCGCGATTGATCGGATCGGCGAGATCGACGAGTTCGCCGTCAAGCGCCATCGCGACGGTGCGCTTGGCGAGAGAGGGCGAGATAGACTTGGCGATGTCGAGGCCGGAGACGCCGGGCTCATAGGCGCGCGAGGCGCCGTCGGGAAAGGTCACCGAGATCATGTCTGCTCCTTGACGCTCACTCGCCGATACAAATCGGCGTAAGCCGCGCGCCGGAACGCGCGCGAGCGACGTTCTAAAGGCCGGCGCGGCAAAGGGGAAGCCGTTTTTGCGCCGCCTTCGCTGCGCCTGCGTGACGAAACCCGCGCCGCCTCCGCGCGTTGGACGCTGAAGCCCATGCCGGGCGGAGGTTTCCATGCCTGTCGACATCCGCAAGGGAATGCCCGACCCGAAACTCGAGCGCGCGGCGTTCGAGCGGCGCTTTCTGGCGCGTTTCGCCGATCCCGCCTTCGATCCGATGCGGCTCCAGCTGGAGCGGGCCGCAGGGATCGCCTGGCAGGCCTATGACGAGGGCCGCAAGGCGCCGGTCACCCGCCGGGCCGGCATCGGCTACGCCGATCCTGCCTACGCGCTCGCCGTCGACTGGCTGGAGGCCCGCGCAGCCATCGACGCGGCGCGCGCGCAGCATGACGACGCAAGCGGTCCGGCCCGCTTTCTGCTCGTCAACGCCTCGCCGCGCTCAGAGCACACCTGCCCCGGCGAAATGTCCAAGACCTGGCGCCTCGTCGAGACGGCCGCAGCGATTCTCGGAAATGGCGACGCGGTTTGCGAGATACTCGACCTCGCGCGCCTGGCGTCCGGCTACGATTTGCACATCCACCCCTGCAAGGCCTGCTTTTCGACAAGCCCCGCGCTCTGCCACTGGCCATGCTCCTGCTACCCGAACCATGCGCTGGGCCAAGTCAACGACGCGATGAACGACATTTATCCGATGTGGGTGCGCGCGCATGGAATCATGATCGTCACGCCGGTCCACTGGTATCAGGCGACCTCGGGCCTGAAGGCGATGATCGACCGGCTCGTCTGCGCCGATGGCGGAAATCCCGACCCGACGACGACGCACGGCAAGCATGTCGACCAGGCCAAGACGCTGGAAAAGGACTGGCCCTACCCCAGGCGCCTGGCGGGCCGCGTGTTTTCCGTGATCGCGCATGGCGATGCGGCCGGCGTGGAGAATTTGCGGCGCATCCTGTCCGACTGGATGAGCGACATGGGGCTTCACGCGGCGGGCGAACGCGCGCTGCTCGATCGCTTTATCGGCTACTACAAGCCGTATGGCGAGAGCCACGCTGAACTCGATCACGACGAAGCGCTGTTCGCCGAAGTCCGCAACGCGGCGGCGACGCTGCGCGAGGCCGTCCATCGCGCGCGGCGCGGCGAATACGCCGCCGGCGCCGAACTGCACCCGCCCCGGCAGAAATAGGCCGCGCCCTTGCCCATCGCGCCGTCTTCGGCCTAAGTCCTGTCTGACACGTTTGAACCCGGGCGGACATGTCCAGGCAGGACCTGAAACTCTTCTTCTTCGGCCTTGTAGGCACATTGCTGATCGGCAGCGGCGCCTGGCTGCTGCTCGACATCCTGCAAGGGCCCACGTCGCAGGAGGCGGCGAGCCCGCCGGTCGTCGCGGCGCCGGAGACCGCGACCAAGACGGCTCCGCCGGTCGATTCCGCGCGCGCCGGCGTCGAGGAAACGATCGCGAACGCGCCTGAAATCGCGCGATTCTTCGACCGCCTGCGACTTGCTCTGCCCTCGGACTACGAATCGGCGGTGGCCGCGCTCGTCGCCCGCCGCTCCGGCGGCGCGACGGATTCGGCGGACTACGACCTCTCGCAGGCGGTCAAGACCCTGCGCCAGTCGCGCGGCGCGCTCGCCGCCAAGGCCGACGGCAAGGCGCTCGGGCGCGTTTTCGACGCGCAGCTCGCCGTTCTCAAGGCGCTGGGCGCGGTCAATTCCCGCCTGTGCGTCGATTTCCTCTACGGCGGGGCGAGCGAAGCCTTCCTCAAATTCTCCGCCGACAATCGCGGGCTGGTCACGGATCTCGCCATCGCCGGTCTCGACGCCATTCTCGACGGCAAGGAAAAGAACATCGCGCGCACGACGCCGACCGAATCCGATTTCCAGATGTTCGAGACGTCGCTGCGCCAGAACGGCGTCGGCGCCCCCGAAATCGGCGCGCTGCTCGATGGCAAGACGCCGGACCCGCCAATCTCCGACGACCGCATGTGCGCGGCCGGCAAGACCTATCTCGAGACGCTGCAGGTGATGCCCGAGGACGTGCGCGGCCGCATCCAGGCGCTCGCCGTCGATCTGATGGCGCGTTCTTAACGCGGTGTGATCTCCTCGCAGGCGAGCGGTCCGCGCCACTTTCCGTAGCGCCAGAAATGCAGGGCGTCAGCGCCATTGGGCATGTCGCGTGGCACCGGATCGAAGCCGGCCGTGCCGCCGGGGCGACACCGGCAGATGCGAGCGAAGCCCATCCAGCCGCCGCCCCACAAGCCGAATCGCCCGATCGCCTCGCTCGTGTAGTCCGAGCAACTCGGCAGATGCCGGCATTGCCGCCCCATCAGCGCCGACAGCGTCAATTGGTAGCCGCGGATGGCGCCCCGCGCGAGCAGCGCGGGCGCATCCTTCACATGCCTGTAGCGAAAATCGTCCGCCATGCCGGTGCGCTCTATCCGGCTGCGCCAGCGGCCTGCTTCGCCTCGGCCTCGGTCGCCGCCTCCGCCGTCGCCTCGAATGTCAGCAGCGTCGATGCGTGACGGGCCTTGTAGCCGCGCACCGGCTCCAGCGCGGCGATGTCGGCCCATTTGCCTTGCGGCGGCGGACCGTTCTCCTTCAGCATGCGGCGGACTTCGTCGCGGAGCGCCCGCAATTCCGCGGGCGTCGAGCCGATCACATGGCGCGCCATGATCGAGGACGAAGCCTGCCCCAGCGCGCAGGCCTTCACATCATGCGCAAAATCCGAGACGCGGCCGTCGGCGATGCGGAGGTCGACCGCAACCGTCGAGCCGCAGAGCTTGGAATGGGCCGTCGCGCTGGCGTCCGCGCGCTCGAGGCGTCCCAGGCGCGGAATATTGGCGGCGAGTTCGAGGATTTGCTGGTTGTAGATTTCGTCGAGCATAGCTTCGGGCGTCCCGGGCTAGCGAAAACCGGCCCGCAGCCCTATGTCCTATATAGTCGCCCTGCGCGCGTTGGCGAAGAGCGACGAAATTTCGGGCAGGTGTTCGAAATTCCCTCTGGAGGCTCCACATGGATGCGGTGGTTAAGTCCTTGAATGCCCGAAATGTTTCCAAATTAGACGCAAGACCGAGACCAGCTGGCGCCCTCCCAGGAGGAGGCGGAGGCTGCCGTGCGCACCCTGCTTGCCTATGCCGGCGAGGACCCCGACCGCGAGGGTCTGGTCGATACGCCGCGCCGGGTCGCCAAGGCCTATCGCGAATTGTTTTCGGGCTACGCGCAGGACGCCGGCGAAATTCTCGACCGCGTGTTCGAGGAGGTCGACGGCTACGACGACATGGTGCTCATACGCGACATACCTTTCGCCTCGCATTGCGAGCATCACATGGTGCCGTTCGTGGGCAAGGCGCATGTCGCCTATTTCCCGCGCGACGGCGTCGTCGGCCTGTCGAAGATCGCGCGTCTCGTCGACATGTACGCGCGCCGCTTCCAGACGCAGGAAGCCATGACCGCGCAGATCGTCGAGGCGATCGAAGCGCATCTCAAGCCGCGCGGCGTCGCCGTCTATATCGAGGCCGAGCACATGTGCATGTCCATGCGCGGCGTGCAAAAGCAGGGCGCATCGACCGTGACGACGCGCTTTACCGGCCTCTTCCGCGACGAGCCGGCCGAACAGGTGCGTTTTCTCAGCATGGCCAAGGCCTGATCGCCGCGCGCGCGCCATTGAAAAGCGCGCGCGCCGCATGGCATGGTGCGCCCGCACGCGAGGAAACCCATGCCTGTCTACAAGCTCGAGAACCTGTCGCCTGAACTGCCGGCGGACGGCCGCTATTTCGTTGCGCCCGGCGCGCATGTCATCGGCAAGGTGCGCATGGGCGAGGATTCGAGCGTCTGGTTCAACGCGGTCGTGCGCGGCGACACCGACCTCATCGACATCGGCGCGCGCGCGAACGTGCAGGACGGCTGCGTTCTGCATACCGATCCCGGCTTCGCGCTCGTCATCGGCGCCGACGCCACGATCGGACACAATGTCATCCTGCACGGCTGCACGGTCGGCGAAGGCGCGCTGATCGGCATGGGCGCGACGATCCTGAACGGCGCCAAGATCGGCAGGAACTGCCTCGTCGGCGCCAATGCGCTCGTCACCGAGGGCAAGGAATTTCCCGACAATTCGCTGATCGTCGGATCGCCGGCCAAGGTCGCGCGCACGCTCGACGAAAAAGGCGCCGGCGCGGGCCGCATGATCGCGACCGTCTACGCCGCGCGCGCGAAAAAATTCCGGGAAGGCTTGAAAAAGATCGAGGATTGAGCGCGGCCTGAGCATATCCCGCAAAAGTCGCGGACTTTTGCGCCAAGGATATGCGGCGCAGGCAGCTAGAGGATGATGTCCTCGTCGAATTCCTCGATGGGAATGAGGCGTGAGAATTCGACGGCGAGGCCGCCGTTGAAATGACGCACCACACGGCCTGAGCGCCGCCCGATCTCCACGCGCGAACCGACGCGCGGCAAGGTCTCGCACCTGAGACCGACGCCCGACACCGAGACGTCGACGATTTCGACAGGCACCGTCGCGCCGCCTTCCGCGATCATGTCGACGGCCGTCTGCTTGGGCGCGATACGCTTGTGGCGACGGCCCGCGACAGCATCGTCCGCGTCGCTGTTGGCCATCCAGGTGAGCAGGTCCGCCACCCGCTCGCGTTTGCTCGCCGGCAGGATGAGGGCGACCGCGAAGCCGACGTCGACATGGCGAACGATCATGCCTTCCAGACGCCCGAGCTCCTCGAAATAGAACACGACGCGCTCGCCGATCGTGCCCTTCGCGGGGCCAGCGATCAGCAGGCCGCCCGGAGACGCATCGACCGTGCGACAGGGAAACTCTTGCTTGTTTTCGAGCATGTAGCGCCCGGCGATCGACACCTTGACGCGCTGATGCCGCCGACGTTCGGCCGATCGTGGGTTTGATCTCGAAACTGGCAGCGACAAGACCCGTCCTCTTCGCACGCGTGACAGGCGTGGACTTTAGGACAGCTTGGTTAATGGTCGCTTACCCCCGGGAAGCGCAGGACGCTGCAATGTCGACAAAATTTTGCGCCGCTCACGAAAGTCCGCCCTGGATCACCTTGAACTGCGGCCGCGCCTGCGCGCGCCGTTCGAGCCCGGCCGGCGGACGCTGCATCAGCGGCAGCTCGACGGACGGACGGGCGCCCGAGAGAATTCTCAGCGAACGCAGCTCCAGCCGTTCGATCGGGATCAGGCCGACCCATTCCGGAATGCGCGCCGCCGCCAGCGAACCGAGCACGCGCGCATGGGTGCGTCCGTGATGGCGCAACGGCAGCAGCAGCAGTTCGAGATCGACCGGCGCCCGTCCGGCAAGCTGCGTCTGCGCGCCGGCGACCACCGGGCAGGCGCCGTCCATCACCGTCAGCAGGACCGCGGCGACATTGGCGCGATCCTCGCCCCACATGTCGAGGAAAGAGCGGCCCTTCAGATCGCGCGCCCACAGCGCGTTGATGCGCGCGCCGCTGAGCCGCAACGGAAACAGCGAGTCCCGGTCAGCCTCGATCATGAACGTGTCGGACAGGATCGAACGGATCGCCGCCGGGTCTATGTCGGCGCGGTCGGGCGCGGCGCGGTGGCGGCGAAGCGCGTTCCAGTACCCGTAGAGTTCTCGCGTCGCCTGCTGTCTCATCGGCCCTCAAGTCCTTGCCGGACGTGATTGTTTTCATTCGGCACAGTGCGGACGGATCGACCGCGTGCGATGTCCTGACAGCAGGGCGCGTGCCATCCCGATGCGCGTTAACGCTAACAAGCCGTTTCTATTGCGCGGCCGGCCCGGAAATGAGAGAAAACAAGGAGACGCAGCGACTTAAGCCTTCGGCTCCCGGCTCCGGGTCGCAAGCGTTACGGGCGCAAGGCGTCTCGTGACATGGCTCATCGGTGGACATATGCGCTGCGGCGCGCGTGTCGGCGGTGGTAGAAGGCTCCTCGTTTGAGGGGAAGAACCCGGCTCAGGTTCTTCCCCCAGTCGCTGTCCCCGCATGACGCAGGTTCCCGCTTCCGAACGCCAGTTTGCACGCGCCGGCGACGCCGCCATCGCCATCGTGCTGGCGCTCGTTCTTGTCCACCTCCTGCGCCAGGCGCTCGAGCCCGAGGTCGATTTCCGGCTCGTCGCGGAACTTGCCTTCACGCCCGCCAATTTCAGCGCCGGCGTCGCGCCCGAGGATATCTGGCGGGCTGCCCGACAGGCGGTCGAGCGCGGCGAGGCTTCGACCGAGGAAGTCGCCCTCCTGATCGGCCTTTCGCCGCGCTGGTGGACGCCGCTCACTTATTCCTTCCTGCACGGCGGCTTCACGCATATCGCCGTCAACGGCGTCTGGCTGCTCGCCTTCGGAACCGCGGTTTGCCGACGCTTCGGCGGTCCGCGCTTTCTGATCTTTTTCGCCTTCGCCGCGATTGCCGGCGCCCTCGCCTTTTTCGCCGTTCACCCGCTCGGCCTGCAGCCCGTGGTCGGCGCCTCGGCCGCCATATCCGGCGCGATGGGCGCGGCGGTCCGCTTCGCCTTCGCGCCGGGCGGCCCGCTCGGCGGCGGCTTCGCGCCGCCGCGCGATCTCCGCGCCTACCGGCAGCCTGCGCCGCGTTTGCGCGGGCTGCTTTCCGACCGGCGCACCATGACATTTGTCGTGCTTTGGTTCGCCGCCAATTTTCTTTTCGGCGCGGTTGCGCCGCCTGGCGTCGAAGGCGGATCCGTCGCCTGGGAAGCGCATATCGGCGGCTTTCTGGCGGGCTTTCTCTGCTTCCGCCTGTTCGATCCGCCACACGCAAACATGCTAGACCACAGCAACGAAAGCGGCTTGCGCGCCTGAACGAAGCGGCGCATCCTTGCAGCAAAAGACGGTCTCAAACCGCGTTTGTCCGGAAACGAACAGCAAGAGGCCAGCAATGACTGTCGCACGCATACTCGCGATCAAAGGGCGCGACGTGGTTACCGCGGAGCCGCACCTGACCTTGCGTGAGGCCGCCGACATTCTCTGCCGTAACCGCATCGGCGCGATTGTCGTCGCCGGTCCGGCTCTCGAGGTTCTCGGCATTCTCTCGGAGCGCGACATCGTCCGCGCCGTATCTGCCGGCGGCGGCGCCGCGCTCGGCGATCAGGTCGCCAAGCACATGACGACCAAAGTCATCACCGCGACGGAAGACCAGCCGATCGAAAAAACGATGAGCGTGATGACCGAAAGCCGCATCCGCCATCTTCCCGTCCTGGGCGACGGCAAGCTCATCGGCGTGGTGTCGATCGGCGACGTCGTGAAGATCCGGCTCGAGGCGATCGAGAGCGAGCACAAGGCGCTGCGCGAATATATCGCGAGCGCGTGAGCGGCTGAACGCGCGCGGCGGATTATTTCGCCGCGCCGCCGAGAATAGCGACCATTTCCGCGTAGCCCCGCGCCTGCGCGTGCTGCAGCGGCGTGACGCCCTGCCTGTCGGCTATGCCGCGATTTGCGCCGGCGTCGACGAGCGCGCGCACGGTCGCCACATGACGCTTGCCGCCATCGCCGAGGATCACCGCCTCGATCAGCGCGGTCCAGCCGAGATTGTTGACGTGATCGAGCGGCGCGCCGGCGCGGATCAATTCGCGCACGACGCCGTCATGGCCGAGATGCGCGGCCGCGATCAGCGCCGTTCCATCGTAGACGCTCGTCGTCAGCTTCGCGCTCGCGCCGGATGAGAGCAGCGCCGCGAGCGTCGGCTCGTCGTCCTGCACGGCAGCGATCGTCACGGCGTCGTATTTCTGGTTGTCGAGCAGCGCGGTGTCGGCGCCGGCGGCGATCAGGATTTTCACGATGTCCGGACGACGCCGGAACGTCGCGACATGCAGGGGCGTGCGGCCGTTCGCGTCCCGTGCGTTCAATTCGCCGGGCGAGGCGGATTTGCGCACGTCTTCCACCGTGCCGCGCGCCGCTGCGGCGTGAAGGCCCGCGTAGGCCGCAAGCTCGGCCTTCGTCGGCGGGGTCTGCGCGAAAGCGTGTCCGGTCCCCAAGGCCAGACACAGCGCGGCAAGCACGATCCTTCGCATGATCCCTCCCCGACCTTTCGCATTCTTCAGGCGAAGGTGGAGGAAAGCGTACGCCGCTTCAAGCCGGCGCGGTCGAGGCTTTCACATGCGCGCCCTGGCTTGCGTGTTCGAGAATATCGGGCAGCCGGCGGCGCGCTGTCTCGCGGCCGATCTCGATCATCTCGGCGGCGCGATGGAAATCGAACAGGCCGAACTTCTCGAGGCGCGTGTTGATGAGCACGTCGGGCGGATCGCCGGCCAGGCGCGAGCGCGCGATGCGATCCTGCGTGATGGAGAAGGCGTCGAGCATCACCGAGGCGACGCCCGGCCCGTCATGCGCGCTGCGGCGCAGACGCCGCTTGATGAGCGCGGTCGGCGAAGCCACGCCGCCGAGCCAGCTCCGACCGGCGACATCCTCGACCTTTTGCGCAAGCGCGTCGGTCGTCTCGTCGCCGACGTTGCGGTCGCCGATCACCGTGCCGCGGAACATGGAATCGGAGACGACGTTCACCGCGATGACGATGTCGGCGCCCATGCGCGCGGCAGACCGAAACCGGAATCGGATTGACCAGCGCGCCGTCGAACAGCCAGCGCCCGTCGACATTCAGCGGCTCCAGCAGGCCGGGCAGCGCGTAGGAGGCGTTGAGCGCGCGCGCGAGCGGCCCGGAGCGCAGCCAGATCTCGTGGCCGGTCGAGATTTCCGTGGCCACGGCCGCGAAGGGAATGGGAAGGCCCTCGACGGTCTTGCCGACGAGCGCCGCCTCGAGCTTTTCGCGCAGACGCGCGCCGGAAAAAAGCCCGCCGCCGGAGAAGGACAGGTCGAGCAGCGAGAGCACGCGACGCCGCGACAGCGACAGGCTGAAGCGTTCGACCGCCTCGAGCTGGCCCGCCGCGTAGCAGCCGCCGACGAGCGCGCCGATCGACGTGCCGGCGATGATGTCGGGCCGCAATCCGGCCGCCTCGAATTCCTGCAGGATGCCGATATGGCACCAGCCGCGCGCCGCGCCCGCGCCGAGCGCCAGGCCGATCTTCGGTCGTCGCGGACCGGGACTTGCCGGGGATGGAGTCTGCATCCGCGCCGGCGCGATCTGCGCGGCGGCGCCGGATTCGTCGTTCCACATTGCCTGGGCTCTACGCATGAACGACATCATGGCCGAACTCGCTGATGGGGCTTCGCCCCGTTTCCTCCTTTGCGAAGGCTGATCCGGCACGGTCGCTAGATCATTAATAAAATGGCGTGTAAACGCGAAAGTTCCAGCGTCGTTAGCGCTTTATGAATGACAGCGCGCCCGTGGCCGGGTCGACGGACCGATAGAAGCAGGATTTGCGGCCGGTGTGGCAGGCGCCGCCGTCGCCGCCCGCTTCGACGCGCAGCAGGATCGCGTCCTGGTCGCAATCGACGCGCATCTCGATGACGCGCTGCGTCTGGCCCGACGTGTCGCCCTTGCGCCAGAGCGCGTTGCGCGAGCGCGACCAGTAATGCGCGACGCCCGTCTCCATCGTCAGCCGCAGCGCTTCCGCGTTCATGTAGGCCAGCATCAGCGGCTCGTTGGTCGAAGCCTCGACCGTCATGCAGACGATCAGCCCCGCCGCATCGAAGCGCGGCGCGAACAGGCCGCCCTCTTCCAGTTCGCGCTTGTCGTGCGCCGTCGCGAAGCCTCCGCTCGCCAATCCTCCGCCGGCCATGTCCCCGTCCTTCACTCGTTCCGAATCTGTCATAGTCGCGGCGATGTCGCGTCGCGCCCGCTTCTTCGTCTACGCCTTCGGCGCCGCGCTGGTCGCGGGCTCCGGCGCGCTCGGCTGGTATATCACGCAACGCGCCAGCCAGAACCGCGCGCTGGTCGTCTCCAGCATCGGCGATGTCACGCTCGCCTATGCGCCGGCCTATGCGCGCTTCGGCGGCGGCCGGTCGGGCGGGCGCTTCGACACGCTGGAGCTCGCCGCGACCTTTCCCGACTTCCGCCCGGCCGGCGACAGCGTCACGCCGCTGGCCGAGGCCGACGGCTCGGGCAAGACCGCGCTGGTCTTCTTCACCTTCGCGCGCGCCGACCGGAAGATGGACCCCGCCGACATGGTCGGCCTCCTCTACGCGCGCTTTCTCGAGCCGGGCGTGGAGGAAACCGAGGAAGGCCTGATCCGGCGCGCGTTCCAGGACGGTTCGCCCTATCAGGGCGAAGACCTTTATTTCGCCCCGCCCGAAGGCCGCGCCTTCGCCGCGCGTTGCGCGCGCCCGACGGTTCCTTCGGACGGCCTGCCGGAAACCTGCCTCAGCCTGTTCCGCGAAGGCGGCCTCGACATATCCATCCGCTTCGGCCGGCCGCTGCTCGCCCGCTGGGAGCGCCTCGCCCCCGGCGCGCGCGCGCTGGCGCAGACGATGATCGCGCGGTGAGGCGGCGCGCGCGAAAATCCCCACGCCTTGCGGCTGGGTTGATGCATAGGCGAGGGCCGGGACGAAGGTCGCCGGTGTCTAGTGTTGTTGTGCCGGCGACCTTCGTCCCGACGCGGCGACTTTTGGGTCCTGCGCTCCGCGCTTCAACGAAGGAATTTCACGAATAGCCCTGTGACGGGCCATTCGCTCGATCCTCCATCCCCAGCGAGCTCCTCGCAGACGGGTCGTAATGCCCGACGGGCGGATCTGGCAAAACCCTCCCGGGCCGCGCGGCTCGGTAGACCGCACGGCGCAGGCGCCGCTCCCCGTCCACACATCGAGACCGCTCCGGATGCATCCTCGGCAGACAGGGATTGAAGGAATATATTCACTTCATAGGAATTGTCAAGCAATGACGAAACGAAGCGCGGCGACAGTCTCTCGCCTGCCGATAAAAGCCGCGCCACGCCGCTTGCCGTGAGCGTCGCTGCGGATATTCTCCTTAGCGCAGGCGGCGCCTTTTCTCGAGTTGGGTGGCGTGAAGCGGTCCTATCCCTACCTTCTCACCGACCCGCATCCCTTCTGGCCGGGGCAAGCGAAGGCGCTCCTGTGCGTAGCCGCCGCGACAGCCCTGCGCGCCGCGGTCGACCCTGCGGTCGAGGGCGGCCTCTATTTCACCTTCGTCTTCCCGGCGGTCTTCGTCGCCGGATTCTGGGGCGGCAACCGCGCCGCCATCACGGCGGCCGTCCTCGGCGGGATTCTGGCCGGCTATCTCTGGATTCCACCGCGCTTCAGCGTGGATATAGGCAAGGCCGGCTGGGTCCAATTGCTGATCTTCGCCGCGTCGGCGTCGGTTCAACTGTTCGTCATCGCCATCGTCAACGGTCTGGTGCAGGCGCTGGAAAACGCGCAACGGCAGTCCGCCGCGATGGCAGGGGAAATGCAGCATCGCTCGCTGAACATTCTCGCCCTGGTTCAGGCGGTCGCGCGGCAAACCTTCCGCAGCGGCGGCGGCGTCGAGAATCAGGCCGCGTTCGAGGAGCGCATCGGCGCGCTGGCGCGCTCCCATCAATTGCTCAGGGATTTCGGCTACGACGTCGTCGACCTCGAAAAGCTGCTGCGACAGGTCATCCAGCCTTTCGACGTGGCGCGCATCAACCTGTGCGGACCCGCGTGCCGCATCGAGGGAAGCAAATGCGCGTCGGTCGCCATGCTCGTGCACGAGCTTGCGACCAACGCGGTCAAATACGGCGCCTTGTCCGGCGACGCCGGAACGGTGAGCATCACGTGGAAAGCGTCGGACGGCGAGGTCCAGATGGTCTGGCAGGAATCAGGCGGGCCGCCGGTTTCGCAGCCGACGAAAACAGGAGCCGGATCGCGGCTGATGAAGGCGCTTCTTGCCGATGAGACGGGCGTCGTGTTCGCGCAGGACGGCGTCAGCGCTTCCATCCGCGTTCCGCTGGCGGCACATCGAGCGCGCGCGGCGCGCGAAGACGATTCCTGAGCTTTCGCCGCGGTCCGCGCCTACTCCCCGTCGTCCTCGAGATCGAAATCGAGGATGGCGATCTGCAGCGTGTAGCTCGAGCCCTTCGGGTCGTCGGCGGAGATGACGCCGAGGAAATCCTCGCCGGAATTCAATTCCACCGAGTCCGTCTTGCGGGCGCGCGCCACGAGTTTGAGCTTGTCGTTCTCGAACAGCTTGCGCAGATATTCCTGCAGGACCTCGCGGCCGACAGGGATTTTCATCCCGAAGGCGAAGGAGCGGTCGCCGTCCTCGTCGTCCAGCGTGATGGTCGCGATCTTGCGTTCGCCGAGGGCGACGCTGGCCGAGTTCTCCGGGTCCTTCGGATCCGGCGCGACGCGCAATCCGTCATTGCCGAACGAGCGCCGCAGGAAAGCCTGCAGCTTCGCGATCTCCGCCTTGTGCACCTGATACCTCCGCCGCGCGTCGTCCCGGCGCGCTCAAACACGCGGCCGTGGGGCGTGGGTTGCCAGAAACCGCAGCCCGCTTCAAGCGCGGATCAGTTTTCGCCGCCCGCTTCCGCCGCCTTGGAGGCCAGAATCTGGTCCATCGTGCGGCCGGGCTCGGCGCAGCCCGCCGTGCCCACGACGCGGGCCGGCACGCCGGCGACCGTGGTGTTGTGCGGCACGGGGCTCAGCACCACCGAACCGGCCGCCACGCGGGCGCAATGGCCGACCTCGATATTGCCGAGCACCTTGGCGCCGGCGGCCAGCAGCACGCCGTTGCGGATCTTGGGATGGCGGTCGCCGATTTCCTTGCCTGTGCCGCCGAGCGTCACGCCCTGAAGGATGGAGACGTCGTCTCCGACTTCGGCCGTTTCCCCGACGACCAGCCCGGTCGCGTGATCGAGGAAGACGCCCTTGCCGAATTTGGCGCCGGGATTGATGTCGACCTGGAACACGGCCGACGCCCTGCTCTGCAGGTACAGGGCGAAATCGCGCCTGCCCTGCTTCAGCAACGCGTGCGCGAGCCGATGCGTCTGAAGCGCGTGGAAACCCTTGAAATACAGCAAGGGCTCGATCAGCCGCGTGCAGGCGGGATCGCGGTCGAAGACGGCGAGAATGTCGGCGCGGAAGGCTTCCACGATCGACGGATCGGCCGCGATCACGCCCGCGTAGGCGTGGACGATCGATTCCGCGCCGAGATCGGGATGGTCGAGCCGCGCCGCCACGCGATGGATGATGGCGCGCTCCAGCGTCTCGTGATGCAGGACGTTGGCGAAGAGAAAGCCCGCGAGATCGGGCTCGCGGCGCACCGCCTCCTGCGCATCGGCCAGAATGCGCGCGAAAAGCGCGTCCTTGGCCCCGAATTCCACGACTTTGGCCGAGCCGTGGCCGTACATCGCCGCCATATGCCTACTCCTCGCGCCCGGGCGTACTTTTCCCAGGCGGCGCGTATTCTAGCACAAGGCGCGTCGGCTGGCTTCCACAGGCTCACTTGTGGCCGGGCCATGCTTAATCAAGGGGCGAAGCTCAGGCGCTCGTGACATTCATCCGGGCGGCAAAGGAAAGCGCGACGCCGGAGGGAGCCGCCGGCGCGGCGGGCGCGCCGCTCGCGTCGACGGTCAGGATCGGCCTGGCGGCCACGGGAAGCGCGACGCCCTTCGGATCGAGAGCGACAGGCATCGGGCATGGCGCGAACGCCGGCCTGGCGCGTTTGGCGCGGCCGGACGTGGCGATGGTCATCGACGCCTCGGTCTGGGGTCGGATCGATCCAACGTTCATCTTCGTCTCCTCGGAGCTTTGTGCCCACGAGGCGATGGAACCAGCGCCGCCTTGCGCCGGACTTGCGGCGTTAACCGCCTGGCAAGGTTCGGCCACGAAAACAAAGTATCATAATATTCAATATATTACGCTACGGCGCGGTATGCCGTAGGGAGCGGCCGATGACCACCCTGTCCTCCTACATGTCGATCGCGCGCGACACGGCGCGCTGGAAATCGATCGCGGCGAAAGCGCCCGACGTCGCCACGCAGACCAGGTATTTCCAGGACAATATCGGCAAGGCGAAAAGCGCCGAGGACCTCCTCGGCAACAGCAGACTTTTCAACTATGCGATGAAAGCCTACGGCCTCGGCGACCAGACCAACGCCAAGGGCATGATGCGGAAGGTCCTGCAGGAAGGCGTCGGATCGGCCACGACGCTGGCCTACAAGCTCAACAACCCGAACATCCTCGCCTTCGCGAAAGCCTTCGATTTCGCGAGCAAGGGGGCGCAGACGACGGGGTCGTCCGCCCTCGTCAAGACAATCGTCGACCAGTACGAGCAGAACGCGCTGGAGACCGATCAGGCGAAGCAGAATCCCGGCGTCGGCCTCGCTCTCTATTTCCAGCGCAAGGCGCCGTCGCTCGCCAGCGTCTACGGACTGCTGGCCGACAAGAGGCTGCTGCAGGTGGTCCAGATGACGCTCGACATCTCGCCCATGACCGCCCTCATGCCGATCGACAGGCAGGCCGCTCTGCTCAAGAAGAAAATCGACATCGCCGACTTCAAGGATGCGACGAAGCTGCAAAGCTTCATCTCGCGCTTCGCCGCGCAATACGACGTCAAATACGGCGACGCCTCGGCGACGGGCTCGACCTATTCCAACGCCATCCTGCTCGGCGCATCGCAGGACGCCGGCGGCGGCGTGGGGGCGAGCCTGCTGCAGGCGCTGCAGGCGTATCGGACGTATTGAGCGACCGCGCGCGCTGTCGCCGATCGGCTAGCAAGCGCTCAGCTCTTCGCTGATCTCCGCGGCCAGCGAAGCAACCGTAGTTTGATCGAAGCGGCCCGCATCGTAGACGACGGATAACGTGATGCTGTTCTGCCTGGGCACATAGACGATCGCAATGTCTCGCCCGCAGGTCCTGGTCTCGAGCGACACGCTTTCGGCAGCTATATTCGCCACGCTGATGCGTGTGCCTTCAGGCGAGTGCATCAACCCCGACATTCCGAGCGCCTCCGGCCGAAGGGTGCTGACAGAGCCGAACGACACCTGCGGGAAGCCGGGATTCCCCTGCGCAGGGGCGCTGCCGAGCAATCGCCAGTCCGGATCGAGGGCGAAGATTGGATAATCCTGATGCTGCGCCATGTCCTGGATCTGCGCAGAGACCGCGCGAACCGCCAGATCCGGCGCGGTAGCGTTCGCTATCGCGCAGTCGATCGGATAACCGCCTGCGAGATCGCCGAAGAGATTCACAAATTCCCGTCGGTGACGTCGCGCAAAGGCGCATCCGAGCGAAAGGTCGGCCTTTCCGCTCCAGCGCGCGGCGGCCCGCATCACCCCCGTCAGCAGAACGGCGAAAGGCGTCGTCGCGAGCGTGCGGGTCCTTGCAGCCATGCGTTCCGTCTGAATGGCGGTCGTCTCGAAGCGCAGGACGGCGCCGGCCTCGACCATCTCCCCGGATGCGGGCCGGTCGTACGGCAGCGGAGCCATGAACGACGCTGGCGTCCGCGCGCGCCAGAACGATTCCTGGATCGCGCAGGCCTCGGATGCGAGGAAACGCTCTTCCCAATCCACGTAGTCCGCGAAGGTAAAGTTCTCTGCCGGCGGCGGCAAATCTGCGCCGCCCGCGAGATACGCGAACATGATGTGATTGATCAGCATTTCGATGGCCGCGCCATCCGCCACCAGATGAGAAAGCTGAAGGGTAAGAAGCGTAGTCCCATCGTCCTGCGGGTACATGCGCAGAGCAACCAGCGGCTCCTGCAGGCTGCGAAAGCCGCGCCACGCATCCGCTCTCGCCATCGCCAACGCGTCGGGTCGGGACTGTGGGCGTGTCGGGGCGCCGGACAGGCAGAATTGCGAGGTCGCCAACGTCTCTACCCTGAGGACGCCGCCGACGACGCGGAACGTCGAGCGGGCTTCGACGAACCTCTCAATCGCCAGGCGAAAGGCGCGCTCGAGAATGCGCGGGTCCAGCGGCGCATGTACGATGAACGCCAGGGCGACTTCCCAGTGGCGAGAGACAGCGTCCCGCTCACGTCCGTTCAGGACGCTGAAGACGCGCGTCTGCTTGGCGGAGGCGCAATCATGAGGTCGTTCTATTTCCATGGCGTCCGCCCGACTTCCCGCCGCCCCTCACCCGCGCTCCGCCAGAAACGCCAGCACCGCCTCGCGATAAACCTTGTCGCCGACCGCGCGATTGTGGTCGCGGCCGGGAATGTCGACCGCGCGCGCATTGCCCATTACGGCGGCGAGCTTGTGGGCGTCGCCCGCGACATCGTCCCTCGTGCCGACGCAGATCAGCGTCGGCGTCCTGATCCGTCCGGCTTCGGCCAGGGTCAGCACCTGCCGCGAGCCGCGAATGCAGGCGGCGAGCGCCTTGCGGTCGCTCTTCGTCGCCTCGGCGAAAGCGCGAAACGTCTTCTGCTGCGGGTCGGTGAGCAGCTCCGGCCGCTCCGTCTCCATCGCGTCGGCGATGCCGACCGGCAAGCCGACGCCGTCGACGAGATGATAACCGAGCCCGCCGAGGACGAGGGAGCGCACGCGGTCGGGATGGTTGAGCGCGAGATAGGAGGAAATCCGCGCCCCCATCGAATAGCCCATGACGTCGGCGCGCTCGATCCCCAGGTGGTCGAGCAGATGCAGGCAGTCCTGCGCCATTGTCCGCGTATCGTAGGCTTGCGGCGTGTAGAGCTTGGTCGAGCGCCCGTGGCCGCGATTGTCGAGCGCGATCGTGCGCCGCCCATCCCCGGCAAGGGCCTTCACCCAGAGCGGAAAGACCCAGTTGACGGCGTGGCTCGAGGCGAAGCCGTGCACCAGCAGGATCGGCTCGCGGCGGTCCGCCGTCGTCGGACTTTCGTCGATATAGGCGAGCCGGACGGGCCCGGACTGGAAGAAATGCATGAGGATAGAGCGCTTTTTCGTTTCGCCGCCGGGTCTAGCACGGATCGTCGCAATGCAATATCAAGGCCCGCAGCGTTGCGCCGCATGGTCTGGGCGCGCGCCGCCTGCTATGCCGCGCGCGGCTTTAGAGGAAATCGAATATGGCTGACGACGCCACGCCGCATTTTCACAATCAACCCGGCCTGCCGCGCGTGAGAATCGGGGCGCACAAGTTCATGTGCATCGGCGCCCTGCCGCCCTTCGATCATCCGCACATTTTCATCGACATGGGCCAGGGCGCCGAGACGATCTGCCCCTATTGCTCGACGCTCTACGTCTACGACGCCGCCCTGAAGGGCCACGCCGACCCGGCCGAGTGCGAATTCCACGGCGCCTGAGAGAAGATCCGTCATGGCTGACAATCCCGTCATCGTCGCCGGCGCAGGCGTCGGGGGGCTGTCGGCCGCGCTCGCCCTGGCCGCCGCCGGCCGCTACGCCGTCGTGCTGGAACGCGCGCCGGCGCTCGCGGAATTCGGCGCCGGCCTCCAGCTCGCCGCCAACGCCACGCGGCGCCTCGCCAAATGGGGCGCGCTCGACCGCCTGAAGGACATGGCGACCGCCCCCGAGGCGATCGACCTGCGCGCCGCGCGCGACGGCGCCGTCATCGCCACCGTGCCGGTCGGCGAATCGCAGCGGCGCTGGGGCTCGATCTACCTCGTCGCCCATCGCGCCGACCTCCTGACGGCGCTCGCCGAGACCGCCGCCGCCTCGCCGAATATCGAGATCCGCCTCGGCTGCAGCCTGGAAGGCTGGCACGCCGACGGCGACGGCGTGACGGTTCATATCGAGGGACGGCCGGACCTGAAGGGCGCGGCGCTGATCGGCGCCGACGGCCTGCGCTCGCGCATCCGCGAAGGTCTCGCGCTCACCGCGCCCGACGGGCCCCGTTATTCCGGGCGCACCTCGTGGCGCGCGCTCCTGCCGGCCGACGCCGTTCCCGCTTCCATGCTCGCGCCGCGCTCGAACCTCTGGCTCGGCCCCGGCGCCCATCTCGTCCATTATCCCCTGCGCGAAGCGAGCGTGCTGAACATCGTGGCGGTCGTCGAGGACGAATGGACCGATCTCGACGCCCCCGATTTCTGGGCCTCGCACGGCGACGCCGCCTTTCTCGCCTCCCGCTTCCAGGGCTGGAGCGAGGAAATTCGCGGTCTCATCCCCGCCGCGCCCGAGTGGAAGCGCTGGCCGCTCTACGAACGCAAGGCGGTCCGCTCCTGGGCGCGCGGCCGGGTCGCCGTTCTCGGCGACGCCGCTCACGCCATGGCGCCGTTTCTGGCGCAGGGCGCGGCGCAGGCGATCGAGGACGCCGACGCGCTCGGCCTCGCCTTCGCCGCGCATCCGCGCGACGAGGCGGCGGCGCTCGACGCCTACAGCCGCGCCCGCGTGGCCCGCGCCAATCGCGTGCAACGCGCCTCCCGCATGCAGGGCCTCGTCTACCATTTGGCGGGCCCGCCGGCCTTCCTGCGCGACAAGACCATGCGCGCAATCGGCCGCGAGGGCATGGCGAGGGCAAGCGACTGGATTTATCGCGAATAGGCTTGAGCGCGGCCGTTGCGCGCTTTTGATCGGCGCGTTTGACAAATGTCGACCGAATTTGAATGGTCGCGCCAACTGCAGATGCGCAAGATCGCGCGGGGGAAATCTGTCGCTCGTGCTCACTTCGGACGCCAATCGCCGCCTATCAGAACTCGACCGCGACCTGGTCGAGCAGCGCCTGCGCGCCTATTGGGGCCTGCGCGCATGCGGCGAAAGCGAAGCGATCGGATCGTTTCTTTCCGAGGACTGCGCCTATTCCGGCGCAATCTGGGTCGGCCGGATGGTCTCCATCCGGCGCGACGGGCGCGAGGCGTGCATCGAATTCGCGCGGCATCTGCGCAGCATCGTCGAGCCTCTCGAAACGACGCTCCTGGATCTGGTGATCGACGGAGACCAGGCGGCAGCGTCGCGCAGGCTCAAGTTGCGCGCGCACGGCACCGGGCGGGTCGGCGAGGTGACCGTGTGCAGCTACGTGCGTTTCCGGGACGGCCAGATGGTGGAGATCGTCGAGCTGACGGACGACGATTCCCTGACGCGCCTGCTGCACGATTGATATGCCGCCAGAGAACGAGACAGGCGACGATATGGAGAGCGCGAAGTCGGCTCCGGACGCCGACGCCCGCCAGCGCATGGAAGCTCTGGTGCGCCGCCTGATCGAGCTGCGCGCCGCCGGCGACGTCGACGGTCTCGTCGCCTTCGCCGCGCCCGACATCGTCTTCAAGACCGGCATCGGCCGCGCCCATCCTTTTCATGCGGAGTACCGGGGCGTCGAGGCCTGTGCGAACCTCGTGCGCGACGTCAACGTGAACTACGAGAACCTCGGCTCGCGGCTCAACAAGCTGCTGATCGACGGCGACCGCATCGCCATTCATCGCACGGCGCGCATCCGCAATCGCGGCACCGGCCGCGCCGTCGACGTCGACATGTGGAATTTCGTGAAGTTTCGCGACGGCCTGATTGTCGAATTCGCGGAATATCCCGATACGGAAGCCTTCGCCCGCCTCGACCGGAACGACGACTGAATCCCGTGGTGCGGACGGCGGGGATCGAACCCGCACGGGGGTTGCCCGAGGGATTTTAAGTCCCTTGCGTCTACCAGTTTCGCCACGTCCGCGTCGGCTCGCTTGTAGCCGGAGTCGCGGCCTCGCGCCATGCGCGCAAGATGGCCTAGCCGCCGCGCTCCGCGATCGGCGGCGCGAAGGAGAGATGCAGGTCCCAGGGGAAGTTGATCCAGGTGTCCTGGCTGACCTCGGTGATGAACGTGTCGACCAGCGGCCGGCCGGCCGGCTTGGCGTAGACGGTCGCCAGATGCGCCTGCGGCAGCAGCTCGCGCACGAGACGCGCGGTCGCGCCGGTGTCCACGAGATCGTCGACGACCAGCACGCCCGCGCCCCCGGTCGCGAGAAGCTCCTGCGAAATCGGCTTCAGGATGCGCAGCGCGCCCTGCGCCTGCTCGGGCGTTCCGGCTTCGCCCGCGCCATAGCTTGCAACGGCCAGCGTCTCGATCACGCGCAGGCCGAGTTCGCGCGCGATGATGGCGGCGGGAACCATGCCGCCGCGCGTCACCGCCACCATGGCGGTGAAATCCTGCCCCGAAAGACGCCATGCGAGCGCGCGCGCATCGCGATGGAACTGGTCCCAGGAAACCGGGAACATTTTTTCCGCTGCGTTCGTCATCGAGCCTCGACCGTTGGCGCGGCTGTCATTCCCGCGAAAGCGGGAATCCAGCCCTGCGTTAGCTGGCGCTGATCTCTGGATTCCCGATCGGGCCTGCAGCCCGTCGGCAATGACAATTGTGCGCCTATTTCTTCGCGCGCTCGGCGATCAGCCGGTCGATCAGCGCCGTCACTTCCGCGAGCGCGGCGGCGAGCGAATCCGGGTTCTTCGACCGCACGACGATCTGGTTCATGAACTTGCCCGTCGTGAACGACGGATAGGAGCCGATCGAGCAATCCGGATATTTCTCCGCGATCGCGCCGAGGCCCGCGGCATAGGCGCCCTCCGGCACGCTGTCGGCCTGCACCGTCTCCATCAGCATCTTCACGCCGGTCTTCAGGCGCGGCGTGACGTTGTCGAGCATGGCCTGCATGATCGAGGGCACGCCGGCCATGACCACGACATTGCCGATCATGAAGCCCGGCGCGGTCGAGACGCGATTTTCGACAAGCTCGGCGCCGTGCGGAATGCGCGCCATGCGGCGTCGCGCCTCGTTCAAATCCTCCGGCTTGATGCGCGTCAGCAGCAGTTCGATCGCGCGCGGATGTTCGGAAATCCCGACGCCGAACGCCTTGGCGATCGAGTCGGCGGTGATGTCGTCGTGCGTCGGGCCGATGCCGCCGGTGGTGAACACATAGGTATAGCGCGCCCGCAGCGCGTTGATCGCGTCGACGATCTCCTGCTCGACGTCCGGCACGATGCGCACTTCGCTGAGGTCGATGCCGATCTGCATGAGATAATCGGCGATATAGCCGATGTTCTTGTCCTTGGTGCGGCCCGAGAGGATTTCGTCGCCGATGACGAGGACGGCCGCCGTGATCTGCGCCTTGTCGCTCATGCCACTTCCATTTCCTGGCGTTCGTAGACCAGATTGTGCTTCGTCCTGAGCGTCGCGCGATAGCCCTGCGCCTCGATGAAAGCCGGCAGGTCGATGCTCCAGCGCTCCGGCATGTGCTCCACGATCATCGTTTTCGGGCGCAGGCGGCCCGGGCCGTCGCGCAGGAAGGGTTCGAGGATCAGGTCTTCCGCGCCCTCGCAATCGAGCTTCATGGCGTCGATCCGGTCAAGCCCCTCGCCCGCCAGAATATCGGCGAGTTTTCGCGCACGAACGGTGAGGCGGCCGCCGTCGTGGCTGGGCACGATGCGGATGGAGCTGTCGCCGCGATTGCGGGCGTCGAGAAACATCGTCACCTCGCCGTCGCAATCGGCCGCCGCGCATTCCAGCGTCTTCACCGTGGCGAAGTCGTTCTGGCGCACGTTGTAGACGAGGCGCTCGTGGATTTCGGGTTGCGGCTCGATCGCCAGGATGCGCGCCGCCGCGCCGGCGCGCGCGGCGACGAACAGGCTGTAGCCGCCGACATTGGCGCCCACGTCCACGAACACGAAATCCGGCGTGATGCGTTGCGCGAGATAGTCGAGTTCAGGCCGATCGAAATATTGCGGCGTGAACAGCATCCGCTTTTCGCTGACATTGTCGGCGGGATAGAGCCGCATGCGGGCGCCGAGCGTCTCGACGTCCGCCGGCTTTCCGCGCAAGGCCCGTATGCCCAGCGCGCGCAGGAAATAGGCGGCGCGGCGGCCCGCCCAGCCCTCGGGCGCGCTTCGGGCGGCGCCGATGATCCGCGCCAGCGCGCCGCGGGGCGCATGGGCGCCGAACGCCTGGAAATCGTTGATCTGTCTATGCGGCATGCGGGGCGGGAATTGCGTGAGGCGCCGCTCTACCATGCGGGAGGCCCGCCGGCCAGCCGCAGCCTTTGCGCGGCGGGCGCTTTCGCCTAAATAGGGACGAACCTCCCCGGGAGAAATGAGCTGATGACCTTTGTCGACGCCTCGCTCGCCGCTGGCCGCAAGACCGGCCAGATCAAGCTGCACGGGCCGGCGGATTTCGAGGGCATGCGCAAGGCGGGCCGCCTGACGGCGGAGGCGCTGGACATGCTCGTGGACGAGGTCAAGCCGGGCGTGGCCACCGCGCGGCTCGACGACCTCGTCTTCCAGTTCGCCATGGATCACGGCGCCTATCCGGCGCCCCTCGACTATCGCGGCTATCGCAAGTCGATCTGCACTTCCATCAATCACGTCGTCTGCCACGGCATTCCCGACGACAAGCCTTTGCGCGAGGGCGATATCGTCAACATCGACGTCACGCTCATCGTCGACGGCTGGCACGGCGATTCCAGCCGCATGTACGGCGTCGGCGCGATTCCGCGGCGCGCCGAGCGGTTGATCGACGTGACCTACGAGTCGCTGCTGCGCGGCATCGCCGTCACCAGGCCCGGCGCCCACACCGGCGACATCGGCTTCGCCATCCAGCAATATGCGGAAAGCGAACGCTGCACGGTCGTGCGCGATTTTTGCGGCCACGGGCTCGGCCGGCTGTTCCACGACGAGCCCAACATCCTGCATTACGGACGGCGCGGCGAAGGCGTCGAGCTCAAGCCCGGCATGTTCTTCACCATCGAGCCGATGATCAATCTCGGCCGTCCGCACGTGAAGATACTTTCCGACGGCTGGACCGCCGTGACGCGCGACCGCTCGCTGTCGGCGCAGTTCGAGCACACGGTCGGCGTCACCGAGGACGGCGTCGAGATTTTCACGCTCTCGCCGCGCAACCTGGATCATCCGCCGCTGCAATCGGCCTGATCTCGCGCCATGGCCGACGCCGACGGATCCGACAAGCACTACCACGGCCATCGCCAGAGGTTGCGCGAGAGGTTCCTCGAGGCTGGGCCGGATGCGCTGGCCGACTACGAGTTGCTCGAGCTTCTGCTGTTTCGCTCGATCCCGCGCCGGGACGTCAAGCCGCTCGCCAAGGCGCTGCTGAAGCGTCACGGCTCCTTCGCCGAAGTCCTCACCGCCCGCCCCGACCGGCTGCGCGAGGCCGGCGACGTGGGCGAAGCCTCGATCGTCGACTTCAAGATCGTCGAGGCCGCCGCCAAGCGCCTCGCCCGCCAGGGCGTCCAGCACCGGCAGGTCCTTTCATCGTTCAAGGACGTCATCGACTATTGCCGGGCGGCCATGGGTTACGCGGACCGCGAGGAGTTCCGCGTCCTGTTCCTCGACAAGAAGAACGCGCTCATCGCCGATGAGGTCATGTCCGTCGGCACCGTCGACCATACGCCGGTCTATCCGCGCGAGATCGTCCGGCGCGCGCTGGAGCTGGGCTCGACCGCGCTGGTGCTCGCCCACAATCATCCCTCCGGCGACCCGACGCCCTCCAAGGCCGACATCCGCATGACCGAGGAAATCGTGACGATCTCCGGCATGATGGGCATCGTCGTGCACGACCACCTGGTCATCGGCAGGCACGGCCATGCGAGCTTCAAGGGCCTGAAACTGCTCTGACCACGCTTTCCCTCAATGGTTTCCGGCAATTAATCCGACAATCCAAACTTGCCGTTAACGAACGATGACTAGTCTGCCGTGGTGAAAACCTCGGACAGGTCATGATCTCGCCACCTCAGAAGATCGCGCGACTGGCGCGCGGCGAACGCAGCATGTTTGCCGTGGGGGTGCTGGTGTGCCTGACATTGTTCGGCATAGCCGGCGTGCTGTTTTTCTCGCGCGAATACGCCAACAGGCATGAGACCGAGGTCGAATCCGCCGCCGTGTCCGCGGCGCTCGACGCGGCGCGCGCCGCCTTCGCCGACGAAACGCGCGCCATCGCCGAGCGGCTGCCCGAGGCGATGACGCTCGCCCGCAAGACCGCATCCGCGCCGGTCCGCGTCGCAGGGGCCACGCAGGCCTATGTCGTGGACATCGCACGCGACCTGGCGCCCACCGCGACGGGCGACGGCGAGCGCGCCGAACTTCTGCGCGCCATCGCGCCGCTCGCCGCCGACACGCAAGCCGGCGGCGCCCTGCTGCGCGGCGCGCTGTCCGATCGCGCCGCCGATACCCCTTGGGCTGCGGCGCGCAGCGCGATCGTCCTGCGCGCCGAACGCCCGGCCCTCGTCGCCCTCATGCCCTATCTCGGCGCGGAGGGCGCGGGTCTGGCGCTGGTCGCCGCCCGGCCGATCGACGCCGCCGCGCTCGCAACGATCGCCCGCGTCGCCGACACCCAGCGCCTCGAGATTTCGCTCGCCGCCGCCGCGCCTGCCGACATGGCGACCGCGCCTCTGGCGACCGCGCCCGACGGCGACGCCTATGTTCTCGTATGGCGCCCGCAACGCCCCGGCGAAAGCCTCGTCGAGAGCGTCGCCTGGATGCTCATCGCATTCGCCCTGTTCTTCGCGACCTTCACGGTCGCGCGCGCGCGCCGCGTGACCGAGGAAGCCGCAGAAGACGAGGCGCAGAGTTTCGAGGCCGTCGGCCAGGACCCGCTCACCGGCCTGCCCAACCGCGCCCTGTTCACGCGCCTGCTGGAAAGCGAGATCGAGCGCGTGAAGCGCACGGTCAACGAGCATGGCGCGGCGGTCTTCTATCTCGACTGCGACCGCTTTCAGGAAATCAACCAGAGCTGCGGGCGCGAGACCGGCGACAAGCTGATCGTCGCGCTCGCCCACCGCCTCGGCAATCTCCTGCGCGCCGCCGGCCGCCTGGCGCGTTTCGACGGCGACGACTTTGCGATCGTCCAGACCGATGTCGTGGGGCCGCGCGACGCCGAAATGCTCGCTCGCCGCATCATCGACGCGGTCGCCGAGCCTTTCGAGATCGACGAGCGCAGGATCTACATCGGTCTGTCGATCGGCATCGCGCTCTGCCCGCAGGACGCCGATTCCGCAGCCGAGCTGATGCGCCGCGCCGACGTGGCGCTCTATCGCGCCAAGAACGAAGGCCGCAATCGCTACTGCTTCTTCGAGCAGAAGCTCGGCGAGCAGATGCGCATGCGCAAGGTCGTGGAAGACGATCTGCGCACGGCCATCGAGACCGGCGCGCTGGTGCTGCAATACCAACCGATCATGGACATTTCCGGCAAGCGCATGGTCGGCGTGGAATCGCTGGTGCGCTGGCCCCACCCCGTGCACGGCCTGATCTCGCCAGCCAATTTCATCACGCTGGCGGAGGAATGCGATCTCATCCTGCCGCTCGGCGAATGGGTGCTGCGGCGCGCGCTGGCCGACATGCGGCTTTGGCCCGGCCTGAAGGTGGCCGTCAACGTCTCGGCCGTGCAGTTCCGCCAGAAGGATTTCGGCGACTTGATCGAGCGTCTCCTGAAGGAAACCGCCATCGAACCCGAGCGTCTCGAGCTGGAGCTGACCGAAAGCGTTCTCTTGTCCGACGCCGACGCTGCCGAAGACGCCATGATCAACCTGCGCGCCATGGGCATTCGCCTGGCGCTCGACGATTTCGGCACGGGCTATTCGAGCCTGATCTATCTGCGCCGCTTCGCCTTCGACAAGATCAAGATCGACAAGACCTTCCTGGAATCGCTGGAGACGGCGGGCGAAGGCGCGATCATCGTGCATTCGATCGTGCATCTGGGCCGCGCGCTCGGCCTCACCGTTACCGCCGAAGGCGTGGAAAGCGCCGACCAGCATCGCTTCCTGCAGGCGCTCGGCTGCCACGAATTGCAGGGCTATCTCTTCTCCAAGCCCGTCTCGGCCGCCGACATCACCCGCCGCCTGCGCGCGCAGGAAGGCCCGGCGCAAGAGAACCGCGCCGTGGCGTGAAGCGGCGACGCGCCTCGCGTCGCCGCGCCGATCAGTGAAACCGGAATTCAGCGCCGATCGCCCGGATCTCGGCCGGCCGGATCAGCCGCTCGTGGCCGATGCGCACCGAGAACAGCGGGCCGTCGAGCTTCTCGCGCCAGAACGTCAGGAACTTCTTGAGCACGGGGAAATGCGGCGCGGCGTCGTAGTCCTGCCAGATATAGCTCTGCAGGACGGAAGGGTGATCGGGCATCCGGTAGAGAATCTCGGCCGTCGTGAGCCCCCAGCCGGCAAGCTGCCGCAGGAAATCCTCGGAAACGCGACCTGTACGACCAATCTCGGCGGCCTCTACGCGCATCTTCTCGCCCATTTCGCCCTCACATCGTTCGTCGACCCTTCCTCAGCGGTCCGCGCCTCGCGGAGCTGCAACACCGGGATTGCAGACCCGTTTGCTTGCGATAGGGTTAACGGGCGCGAGCCGCAGGTCACAAAAAGCAATCCTCGGGCCAATCGCGCATAGTCTGTCTTGCGTTTGCGCAAGCAAATTGCGAGCCGCTTGCTCTTGCGCAATTTTTCCGCGCCGTCCAGTTAGATCGTCATCGAAAACACGGAGTTGACGCCGGTGAACAATCCGCAGATTTCCAACGCGGCCGCGCTGCTCGGTCGCATCTTCATGTCAGCCATCTTCATCACCGCCGGCTACGGCAAGATCGGCGGCTACGCCGGCGCCTCCGCCTATATGGCCAAGATGGGCGTGCCCGCCGCGCTTCTGCCGCTCGTGATCCTGACCGAGCTCGGCGGCGGCCTGCTGATCCTCGTCGGCTTCCAGACGCGCATCGTCGCCTTCCTGCTCGCCGGCTTCACCCTGCTCGCCGGCCTGATGTTTCACTACGCGGTCGGCGACGGGCCGAACATGATCCACTTCTGGAAGAATGTCGCGATCGCCGGCGGCTTCCTCGGCATGGTGGCGCATGGCGCCGGCGCATGGTCGATCGACGGCCGCATGAAGGGCTGATCTCAGCCGCCGCGCAATGCGTCGAGCGCCTCCGGCGTATCGACGTCGAGCGCGGCGCCCTTGTCGCCGACTGCGATTTCCGCGACGCGCACGTTTGCGCGCATCAGCAGCTTGCGCGCGCCTTCGTCGCCCGCAAGTTGCATCGCCTCCGCAAACAGTCCTCGCGCAAGCAGGACCGGATTGCCGCGACGCCCCTCGACCAGTGGCGCGACGGCGTCGAGATCGGGATCGGCTCTGAAGGCGTCGATCAACTCACGCGCAAGCTGCGCCGTCACGCGCGGCATGTCCGCCAGGAAGATCAGCGCGCCATCGCACGATGACGGCAACGCCGCGAGGCCCGCCTTCACGGACGAGGCGATGCCGCTGGCAAAATCCGGATTGCGCGCTTCGCGAAAATCGAGCCCCGCAAGCGCCGCCATCACCGCGTCGCGCGCATGGCCGGTGACGACGATCACCGGCCGCGCGCCGGAGCCCGCCGCCGCCTCCGCCACGCGACGGACGAGCGGCGCTCCGTCCACCTGCGCGACGAGTTTGGTGACGCCCTCCGCGCCGCCGGAAAAGCGCGTCGAGCGGCCCGCCGCCAGCACGACCGCCGCGATCTCAACCATCCTCGGTCTCGGCTTCCGTCGCGCCGCCCGCGCGCGGCTGCGGCCGCGACACGATTTCCATGAGCAGCCCGCCCGCCCCCAGTCGCCTGATGTCGGCCGATTTGACCGGCAAGCCGGCGAGCAGGCGCTGCAGCACCCAGTCGAAACCGTTCTCCTTCGGGCTGCGCGCGCAGCCCGGCGCGCCGAGGATCGGCCGTCCCGCCGACGTCGCGCCGATCAGCAGGAGGTTGCCGGGATCGACCGGCATGCCGAAATGCTCGATGCGCCCGCCCGCCGCCTCCACTGACGCAGGAATGACGTCGCGCCGGTCGGTGATGGCGGAGGCGCCGAAGACGATGACGAGATCGCTCGCCGGCGTCGCGCGCGCAATCGCCGGCGCAAGCGCCTGGGCGTCGTGCTCGACGCACTCGTGCGAAACGATGCGCGCGCCTGCCGGCGCCAGCCGCTGTTCGAGAATACGCGCGGTCTTGTCGATCGTGCTCGGCTTGAGGCCCGGCAGCACGGTCGAGATCATCGCGACCTTCATCGGCTTGAACGGCTCGATCGACAATCGCGCGGCGGCGGCGGCCGCGAGCGTCTTTTCGAGCGCCTCGCGCGCCACCGCGAACGGGATGATCTTGACGGTGGCGACCATCTCGTTCTCGACCACCGCGCGCAGCGGCGGCAGCGTGGCGAAGGTGATGGATTCGTCGAGCGCATTGACGGCGTCGACCGCCTGCGCGTCGAAAACGAGCACGCCGCTGTGCGTCGCAAACACGTTGCAGCGTCCGGTGAACGGCGGGTCGATGCGCAGGTTCGCGCCGGACAGTTTCTTCGCAAGCAGCGCCGCCGCCTCGTCCTCGCCGATGTCGCCGGCTTCGAGCTGCGCCACAGTCACTTCCGCGACGCCGGCGGCGCGCAGAGCCTCGATCGCGGCGGCGCCGACGACGTCGCCCTTCTTCAGCGTCAGGCCGGGGCGGCGCACCGCATGGGCGACGACGCCGCCCGCAGCCTGATCGATCGGGACCGGCCCGAACTTCATGCCGCCTTCTCTTTCTCGGCGCGCAGCGGTTTCTTGCGCAACGAAAGAACGATTTCGCCGAGCACCGACACGGCGATCTCGGAGGGCGTCACCGCGCCGATGTCGAGTCCGATCGGCGCGTGAATGCGTCCGATCTGTTCCGCCGAAAAGCCCGCCGCCGTCAGGCGCTCGACGCGCTTGGCGTGCGTCTTCTTCGATCCGAGCGCGCCGATGTAGAAGCAGTTCGCCGCAAGCGCGAGCTTCAGCGCGGGGTCGTCGATCTTCGGATCGTGCGTCAGCGCGGCGATGCCCGTGTAGGCGTCGAGCCCGATCTCGGGCAGGACCTTGTCGGGCCATTCGGCGATCACGCGCACGTTGGGAAAGCGCTCTTCGCTGGCGAAGGCCGTACGCGGATCGACGATGGTCACGTCGAAATCGACGAGACGCGCCATCTCCGCCAGAGCCTGGCTGACATGCACCGCGCCGATCACCACGAGCCGCGCCGGCGGCGCCTGCACGGTGAGGAAATAGCCCTTGCCGTCCACCTCGACCGTCGCGCTCTTGCCCATGCGCACTTGCCTGTCGAGCGCCTCGGCCAGCGGGTCGGCGCCGATCCCGGCGGCCTTCACCAGCCGCTGCGCGCCATCGGCGAGGTCGGTGACGAGCACGGCCGCACGCCGCGCGCGCCGCTCCTCGTTGAGCGCCTTGAGAATATCGAGCTTCATTCAGTCGATCCTCTCGACATAGACGCGGATGCGGCCGCCGCAGGAAAGACCGACGCGCCACGCCGTCTCGTCCGCCACGCCATATTCCAGCGTGCGCGCCTTGCCGTCGGCGATCACGTCCTGCGCCTCGGTGACGACGTCGCCCTCGACGCAACCGCCCGACACCGAGCCGAGAAAGCGCCCCTCCTCGTCGATGACGAGATGGCTGCCGACCGGCCGCGGCGCCGAGCCCCATGTCTCGACCACGGTCGCAATCGCGACGCCGCGACCGCTGCGCTTCCAGCTTTCGGCTTGCGAGAGAATGTCTTCTTCCGTTGCGAGCATGTTGGTCACTCCACGAACCCACCTTCTCCCGTGGAACGGGAGAGGGAGAAAACATATCACGCCGCCCTCAGCCACTTGCGCGGATCGGACGACATCGAACTCTTGTCCTGCGCCAGCGCCGCGACCAGATCGGCCATCGACTGCAGATTATGGATCGGCCTGAATTCGTCGACATGCGGCAACATGGCGCGGACGCCCGACGCCTTCGCCTGGAATTCGGAAAAGCGCAACAGCGGATTGACCCAGATGAGGCGCCTGCACGACTTGTGCAGGCGCTCCATTTCCGCGCTCAACTGGTCGAGCCGGTCGCGCTCGAGACCATCGGTGAACAGAACGCAGATCGCGCCCTGCCCGAGCACGCGCCGCGACCATTCGCGATTGAAGGCGTGCAGCGAGGCGCCGATGCGCGTGCCGCCCGACCAGTCCTTCACGCCGGCCGAACATTCCGCCAGCGCCTCGTCGACATCCTTCTGGCGCAGCGCGCGCGTGACGTTGGTCAGCCGCGTGCCGAACAGGAACGTGTGCACGCGCCGCCGCTGGTCGGTCAGTTGATGCAGGAAATGCAGGAAGATGCGCGTATAGTCGCTCATCGAGCCCGATATGTCGCAGATCGCGACGATCGGCGCATAGCGCTCGGCATGGGTGCGAAAAGCGAGTTCGATCGCGCCGCCCGCGCGCAGCGACTTGCGGAACGTGCCGCGCGGGTCGATGCGCCCGCCGTGCGGATCGGGCTTCCATCGCCGCAATTTCATCTTCTCGGAGGGAATGCGCAGCCGCTGGATCGCAAGACGCGCCACCGCGATCTCGTCCGCGCTCATCTGCGCGAAATCCTTTGTCTGCAGCACTTCGGCGGCCGACATGGTGAAGCGCGCGTCCACCTCCACCTGCTCGCGCGGCTTTTCCTGCGGCTTGTGCTTGTAGAGCGCGTCCGCCACGCGCGAGGCGCCCGCGTCCGGTTTCTTCGGTTCGGAATGATCCTTCGCCTGCGGCGACATCAGCGCGATCATCTTCTCGATGAACCCGCGCTTGCGCCAGAAGATCGAAAAGGCCTGGTCGAAGATGATCGTATGCTCGTGCTTCTTCACGAACACCGCGTGCAGCGTGGCGTAAAAATCCTGTTTCGTGCCGATGCCCGCCGCCTCCACCGCCTCGATCGCGTCGATCACGCTGCGCGGGCCGACCGGCAGGCCCGCGTCGCGCAGAGCGCGCGCGAAATAGAGGATGTTCTCGGCGAGCTTGCCGGACGCCGCCGGCGCCGTGGCGGCGAAGGGATTGGAGGATCGGTCGGATTTGTGCACGTCTTTCACATACCTCGTTCGCGCATCCCCTCTCCCGCAAGGCGGGAGAGGGTGGCCCTCGCGCAGCGAGGGGCGGGTGAGGGACTTGCGACTACGAGAGAGGCAATCGCATGTCCCTCATCCGTCGCGCATTCGCGCGACACCTTCTCCCGTTTCACGGGAGAAGGAGAAATCATCACACCCGCGCCTTCATGTCGGCGGCCACCTCGTTCACCAGCTCGCTCGCCTTCGCCTGGTCGATCCGCGCAATGTCGTCCTGATACTTGAGCAGGACGCCGAGCGTATCCGTCACGAGATTGGGGTCGAGCGCGACCGCGTCGAGTTCGGTCAGCGCGGACGCCCAGTCGAGCGTTTCCGCCACGCCCGGCGACTTGAAGAGATCGAGCTGGCGCAGCTTCTGCACGAACAGCACCAGCGCTTCCGTCAGCTTCTGCGGCGCCTCCGGCGCACGCGCGCGAACAATCTCGATTTCTCGCGCAGCATCCGGGTATCCCACCCAATGATAAAGACAGCGGCGTTTCAGCGCGTCGTGGATTTCGCGCGTCCTGTTCGACGTGATGATGACGATGGGCGGCTGGTCCGCCTTGATCGTGCCGAGTTCGGGAATGGTGATCTGGAAGTCCGACAGGATTTCCAGCAGGAAGGCTTCGAAGGCCTCGTCCGTGCGGTCGAGCTCGTCGATCAGCAGCACGGGCGGGCCTTCCACCGACGGCTCGAGCGCTTTCAAGAGCGGCCGCTCGATCAGATAGCGGCGCGAGAAGATGTCGTGCTCGATCTGCGCGCGGTCGTGATCGCCGGCGGCTTCCGCGAGCCTGATCGCCATCATCTGCTGCGCATAGTTCCATTCGTAGACGGCGGCGGCGGCATCCAGCCCCTCGTAGCATTGCAGGCGGATCAGCCTGCGCCCCAGCGTCTGCGACAGCACCTTGGCGATCTCGGTCTTGCCGACGCCGGCCTCGCCTTCGAGGAACAGCGGCCGGCCGAGCCGCAGCGACAGGAACAGGACCGTCGCCAGCGACCGGTCGGCCACGTAGTCGGCCGAACGCAGCAGCGCCAGCGTCGCGTCGATGGATTGGGGAATGCTCGCGCCTGCGGGCCCGTTTGCGGCCATGATCGGGTCTTCTCCTGTCGCGCTGCGTGCGCCCGTCAGATGGTCGCACGCCTGCGCACGCCGAATATAGCGCCTCGCGCGGCCCGCGGCAGGGCGCCAAAGTACAGTTCCGCTGCGGCGAATGGGCCCCAGGAAGCGCCCCATGCGCTGAAACGCGCCCTTGCGGGCGGCGAAGCGCACGCTAGTCTGCGCAGCCGTGGAATGCGGGGAGCTTGCTATGGCTGACATGAAGATTGGCGGGGAAACCTTCAATATCGAGGTGGAGGGCCCGGAAAACGCGCCGGTCCTGATGATCTCCAATTCGCTGGGCTCGAACCTGCACATGTGGGACGACCAGATTCCGGCGCTGTCCAAGCATTTTCGCATCGTGCGCTACGATTCGCGCGGCCACGGCAAGAGCGTCGCGCCGGCCGGCCCCTATTCGCTGGAGCAATTGGGCAAGGACGCGCTCGCCATTCTCGATGCGCTCGGCGTCAAGAAGGCGCACTGGATGGGCCTGTCCAAGGGCGGCGCGGTCGGCCAGTGGCTGCTGCTCAACGCGCCCGACCGCATCGAGCGCGCCGTGCTCGCCAATACGGCGGCGCAATTCGGCTCGGCCGACGCCTGGAACGACCGGCTGCGCATCGTGCGCGAACAGGGCATGGCCGGCCTCGTGCAGGCGGTCATCGACCGCTGGTTCACCAAGGAATTCCAGCAGAAGGCGCCGGAAGCCATCGCGCGGATCAAGGCCGGGTTCGAGAAGACGCCCGCTGACGGCTATGCCGCCTGCATGGCGGCGCTGCGCGATCTCGACTTGCGCGATGTCATCCGCAACATCCGCAACCAGGTTCTGGTCATCGTCGGCAAACACGATCCGGCGACCCCGCCGGAAGCCGGCCGTCTGATCGCCGACACGATACCCGGCGCCCGCCTCGTGGAGCTGGACGCGGCGCATCTCTCCAACATCGAGGCGGCGGACGCCTTCAACAAGGCGGTTGTCGACTTCCTCACCGCTCCGGCGAAGCCCGCGCGGCCCAAGACCTTCCCACGTCGCAAGCAGGCGGCCAAGAAACCGGCGAAAAAGGCCGCCAAGGCCCGCCCCGCCGCGCGCGCGGCCAAGAAAGCCGTGAAGAAGGCCGCCAAGAAGGCTGCAAAGAAGGCGACGAAGAAGGCCGTCAAGAAGGTTGCGAAGAAGCCCGCCAGGAAGGTCGCGCCGAAGGCGGCCAAGAAAGCCGTGAAGAAATCCGTGAAGAAAGCGGCCAAGAAATCCGCCAGGAAGCCGACAAGGAAAGCGACGAAGAAGACCGCCCGGCCCGCGGCGAAAAAGGGCGCGAAGAAGTCGAAGAAATAGGCAGGGCGGCGTAGGGCGGCGCCTGCCGCCCTACCCCAGTCGCATCGCCGCGAGCGTCAGTGCGGCGAGCCAGAGCGTCTCGGCGACCATCAGCGCGACCGGCTTCCAGCCGACAGCCGCCAGCTTCTGGAACGACGTCTTCATGCCGAGCGCGGCGATGGCGGCGACGAGGCACCAGCGCGAAGCCTCGTTGGCGGCCGCGACCGCGATCGAGGGCAGCAGGCCGAGGCTGTTGGCCACGACCAGCGCCGCGAAGCCGACGAGAAAAACGGGAAAGCTCACCTTCGCGCCGCCCTCGCCGCCCTTCGCCGCGCGGCTGACGACAAAGGCGATGGCGAAAACGACCGGCAGCAGCATGGCGACGCGCAGCAGCTTGACGTAGGTGGCGACATCCCCCGTCGTCGCCGAGATCGAATAGCCCGCGCCCACGACCTGCGCGACATCGTGAATGGTCGCGCCGAGAAATACGCCGGCCTGGTTGTTGTCGAAGCCGAGACCGACCGCGATCACCGGATAGATGACCATGGCGACGGTCGAGAGCAGCGTGACGGTCACCACCGTCAGGATCGTGTCGCGCTCGCTTTCGGGCGTGCGCGGCAGGACGGAGGCGATGGCCAGCGCGGCGGAGGCGCCGCAGATCGCCACCGATCCGCCCGACAGCACGCCGAAACTCGGGCGCAGAGCGAACCAGCGCGCCGCGAAATAGCCGATGGCGATGGTGGTGACGATGCCGACGACGACGATGAGGATGGGCGCGGCGCCCAGGCTGAAAATCTGGTGCGCGGTGATGCGCGCGCCGAGCAGCGCCACGCCGAAGCGCAGCACGGCCTTCGATACGAATTCGATGCCCGAGACGCAGCGCCCCTCCTCGTGCAGGAAATGGAAGGCCATGCCGATGAGCAGCGCGAACAGCATGACCGGCGCATTGTAGTGCTGCGACAGCCAGGTCGCCGCCAGGGAGATGACGCCGGCGACGAGAAAGCCCGGATAGATGCGCGAAAAGCCGACCCGCGCGTCGCGCGTCGGCGCGGCGGCCGGCGCGGGCGCCAGCCCCTCCATTCCGTCATAGGACTGGAAGAGCGCCCGCGCGCTGGCGCTGTCCGTGTCGAAATCCGAATCCATGCGGGCCACTCCAGCGCAAACCTGGAAACGTGGCTAGGCGGGCCCGCGCATGGAGGCAAGGCGCCCCGCGCGGACGCGGAGCGCGCGAAAGGCGCCGATCAGGTCTTCACGAACGGGCAGCCGCCCGCCGCCAGCGGGCGCCAGGCGTCTTCCGGCTTCACCGTGCTCAGCACCCGGAAATAGTCCCAGTCGCCCTTGGATTCGGCGACCGTCTTGGTCTGCAGCAGATACATCGGATGGATGTGGCGTCCGTCGATGCGGATTTGGCCCTTGCCGAACAAGGGATCGTCGGTGGGGATCGCCTTCATCGCGTCGACGAGCTTGATGCCGTCGGCCGCGCTCTTGGTCTGCGCCATCGCCTTCATCAGGTGCATCGTCGCCGCATACATGCCCGCATGCATGTCGTTGGGCATGTGCTTGTTGGGATGCAGCGGCTGGAACCGCTTGGCGAAGGCGCGCGTGCCGTCGTTCTGGTCCCAGTAGAAGCCGGTGCAGATCTTCACGTTCTCGACCGCCGCCAGTCCCAGCGCCGGCAGGTTGGTGACGTTGAGGATGAGCGCGGCCATCTTCTGTTTCTTGCCGAGGCCGAATTCGGCCGCCTGCTTCAGCGAATTGTTGAGATCGCCGCCGGCGTTGGCGAAGCCGATCACGTCGGCGCCCGAGGACTGCGCCTGCACGATGAACGACGAGAAGTCGGACGTGTTCAGCGGATGGCGCGCCGCGCCGAGCACCTCGCCGCCGGCGGCTTTCACCGCATCGGCGCAATTCTGCTCCAGGTCCTTGCCGAAGGCGTAGTCGGTGGTGATGAAGAACCACTTCTTGCCGCCGTCCTTGGTCACGGCGTTGCCGAGCGCATGGCCGAGCGAATAGGTGTCGTAGGTCCAGTGCACGAAATTCTTGGAGCATTGCGGCCCGGTCATCACGGAGGCGCCGGCGCCCGAACCGATCACCGCCTTGTTCTTCTCGTTGGCGACGGCCAGCACGGCGAGCGCCACCGCCGAATTCGGCACGTCCATCACGACGTCGACGCCTTCGGTGTCGAACCACTTGCGGGCGATGCCCGCGCCGACATCCGGCTTGTTCTGGTGATCGGCGATGATGATCTCGACGGGCACGCCGAGCTTGGCCGACCAGTCGGCCACCGCCAGTTCGGCGGCGATCTTCGAGCCGATGCCCTGATAATCCGAATAGACGCTCGACAGATCGTTCAGGATGCCGATCTTCAGCGGCTTGCCCTGCGCCGCGACGCGCGACGCGCCAAGCGAGGCCACAGCGCCGAACGCTGCGCCCGCGCCAAGAAATTGTCTGCGATCCATGCCTTCCTCCCTCTATCCATGCCGAGGCTTCACGCCTGCTGACGTGAAGCCTAGCACCGGCGCGGCGGCAGGCAATCGGCTTGTTGTGGCCGGCGGAAGCGCTCCGCCGGCCGGATTGTCACGCCTTGATGTAGGGGCAGCCGCCCTTGTCGAGCGGACGCCAGGCGTCTTCCGGCTTCACCACGCCGGTCTGCTTGAACCAGTCCCAATCGCCCTTGGATTCGGCCGGCGTCTTGGTGGAGAGCAGATACATGGTGTGCAAGTGCCGGCCGTCGGCGCGGATCGAACCCTTGCCGAACAACGGATCGTCGGTCGGAATGGCCTTCATCGCGTCGATGAGCTTGACGCCGTCGGCGCCGCTCTTGGTCTGGGCCAGCGCCTTCATCAGGTGCAGCGTCGAGGCGTACATGCCCGCGTGCATGTCGTTGGGCTTGGCCTTCTGCGGATGGGCGGCCTGGTAGCGCGAGGCGAAGGCGCGCGTGCCCTCGTTCTGGTCCCAGTAGAAGCCCTTGCACACCGTCACGTTCTGCACGGCGGCGAGCCCCAGCGAGGGAAGGTTGGTGACGTCGAGGATGAGCGCGGCGAACTTCTGCTTCTTGAGCCCGAACTCGGCCGCCTGCTTCAGCGACTGGATGAGATCGCCGCCGGCGTTGGCGAAGCCGATCACTTCCGCGCCGGAAGCCTGCGCCTGCAGCAGGAAGGACGAGAAATCCGCCGTGTTGACGGGATGGCGCGCCGCGCCCAGCACCTTGCCGCCCGCCGCCACCACGGCATTGGCGCAATTCTGCTCGAGATCCTTGCCGAAGGCGTAGTCGGCGGTGATGAAATACCAGCTCTTCGCGCCCTCGCCGGTCAGCGCCTTGCCCAGCGAATTGCCGAGGACGTAGGTGTCGTAAGTCCAGTGCACGAAGTTCTTCGAGCACATCGGGCCGGTCAGCACCGAGGAGCCGGCGCCCGAGCCGATGACCGCCTTGTTCTTCTCGTTGGCGACGGCCAGAACGGCCAGCGCGACCGCCGAGTTCGGCAGGTCCATGACGACGTCCACGCCTTCCGTGTCGAACCAGCGCCGAGCGAGACCCGCGCCGACGTCAGGCTTGTTCTGGTGGTCGGCGATGATGGTCTCGACCTGCACGCCGAGCTTGGCGGCCCAATCCGAAATCGCCATGTCCGCGGCGATCTTCGAGCCGAGGCCCTGGTCGCCCGAATAGGGGCCGGACAGATCGTTCATGATGCCGATCTTGAGCGGCTTGCCCTGCGCGGCGAGACGCGCGGGCGAGAAGGCGGTTGCGGCGGTCAGCGCGGCGCCGCCGGCGATGAAGTGTCTGCGGTCCATGGGGTCCTCCCTCGGCTTCGATGCATCGTCGATGTTTTCCGAAAGCCGCCCGCCCGTCCTGCAGCGCGCGTTTTCGCGCGCGCACGATCCGCCGCCCGGTCGGCAGACCAGCGGCAAAATCAGCATGACAGGACGACTTTGCGTTCCTCCGGTTCGGTCTTTGCGCCGAATAGGTATGCATCATAACATTTATCGGAACGGACGCAACCGCTTTCCGCGCGCGGCCCGATTCCGCCCCGAAAACCAAAGGCTGATTTGCCGCCCGGCATGGCGCTTGCTAGCTTGGCGCGGGCCGCCGCGCGGCGGTTCAGCCCCTGATTCGTTGCGCAACGAGGGACAGAACCGAGGCATGGAAGTCTTCCTGCAGCAGCTCATCAACGGGCTGACGCTCGGTTCGATCTACGGGCTCATCGCCATCGGCTATACGATGGTCTTCGGCATCATCGGCATGGTGAACTTCGCGCATGGCGACGTGTTCATGCTGTCGGCCTTCATCGCCCTCATCCTGTTCATCGCCCTGCAGCAATTCTTCGGCATCGACGCGCTGAGCCTGTCCTTCGTGCTCGTGCTGTTCGTCTCGATGGCGCTGACCGGTCTCTGGAACTTCGTGATCGAGCGGCTCGCCTATCGCCGCCTGCGCGGCTCGTTCCGCCTCGCGCCGCTGATCTCGGCGATCGGCATGTCGATCTTCCTGTCCAATTTCGTCTATGTCGCGCAAGGACCGCGCAACAAATCGGCGCCGCCGATGTTTAGCGACGTCATCAAGCTGACGAGCGGCGGCGCCTACGACGTCACGCTCTCCTACAAGCAGATCCTCATCGTCGTCGTCACCGCCGTCCTGCTCGCCGCCTTCTGGTTCGTCGTGCAGAAAACGCCGTTGGGTCGTGCGCAAAGAGCCTGCGAGCAGGACGCGAAAATGGCCGCGCTGCTCGGCGTCGACGTCAACCGCACCATCGCGGCGACCTTCGTCATCGGCGCCGCGCTCGCCGCCGTCGCCGGCGTTCTCTACATGCTCTACTATGGCGTCGTGAACGCCGCCGACGGTTTCGTGCCGGGCGTGAAAGCCTTTACCGCCGCCGTGCTCGGCGGCATCGGCTCGATCCCCGGCGCCGTGCTCGGCGGCCTTCTCATCGGCCTGATCGAGACCTTCTGGTCGGCCTATTTCTCGGCCGACTACAAGGACGTCGCCGCCTTCTCGATCCTCGCGGTCACGCTGATCTTCATGCCGACTGGCCTGCTCGGCCGGCCGGAAGTGGAGAAGGTGTGATGGCGCGCGCGCACGATTTCGGGCCTGTCATGCCCGCGAAAGCGGGCATCCAGAGCGACAAGATGCGTCTTGCTCCGTCTGGATTCCCGATCGCCCGCTGCGCGGGCGTCGGGAATGACATGGCGCGTCTCGCCCATGTCTGACGCGCCGCAAGCACCCCAGCCGGGACCGCCGGCCTCCGGCCGGCCCATGCGCGCCGAACACGCCGGCCGCAGGCCGGCGGTCCCGGCTGCGTTTGCCGACGCCGCGCGCTACGGCCTGATCGCCGCCGCCCTCGCCTTTCCGATCCTCGCGCTGCGCGCCGAGCCCGACTTCTCCAACAAGCTCGTGCTCGAGCCGCGCTGGTCGTGGATGCTGTTTGCGGCCGTCGCGGCTTTCGCCATCCGCCTCGTCCTTTCCCTGGCGCCCGCTCGCGCCGCGCGACCGAAACCGCTCGCCGCCGAAACGTCGTCGCCCGGCGCGAACAAGGCCGCCAAAGCCTTCGCCGCCTTCGGCCTCGGGCTCATCGTCGCCTGGCCGTTCATCGTGCTGCTCACGCTCGGACCTTCAGGCGCGCTGAAGTGGATCGACAATTACGGCGTCCAGATCCTGATCTACGTCATGCTCGGCTGGGGACTGAACATCGTCGTCGGCCTCGCCGGACTTCTCGACCTCGGCTACGTCGCCTTCTATGCGGTGGGCGCCTACGCCTACGCGCTGCTGGCGACGAACTACGGCGTCTCCTTCTGGCTCTGCCTGCCGCTGTCAGGCATCCTCGCCGCCTTCTGGGGCATTCTGCTCGGCTTCCCGGTGCTGCGGTTGCGCGGCGACTATCTCGCCATCGTCACGCTCGCCTTCGGCGAGATCATCCGCATCGTGCTCGTCAATTTCTCGGCGCTGACCAACGGCGACGCCGGCATCGCCTCCATTCCGCGCGTCACCTTCTTCGGCCTGCCCTTCGTCGCAGGGACCGAAAGGATTTGCAGCCTTCTTCGACATTCCCTTCTCGCCGATCCACCGCGTCGTCTTTCTCTACTATCTCATTCTCATCCTCGCGCTCGTCACCAATCTCGTGACGCTGCGCCTGCGCCGCCTGCCGATCGGCCGCGCCTGGGAAGCCCTGCGCGAGGACGAGATCGCCTGCCGCTCGCTCGGCCTCGACACGACGAAGATCAAGCTCACGGCCTTCGCGCTCGGCGCGATGTTCGGCGGTTTCGCCGGCGCCTTCTTCGCCGTGCGCCAGGGCTTCGTCTCGCCCTCGAGCTTCAACTTCGTGGAAAGCGCCACCATCCTCGCCATCGTCGTGCTCGGCGGGCGCGGCTCGCAGATCGGCGTGGCGGCGGCGGCCATCGCCATCGTCGGCGGTTCGGAACTGCTGCGCGAACTCGATTTTCTCAAGCAGGTCTTCGGCCAGAATTTCGATCCGACGCAATACCGCATGCTGCTCGTCGGCTTCGCCATGGTCGTGATGATGAACTGGCGCCCGCGCGGCTTCGTCTCTTCACGCGCGCCGACGATTTTCCTGGGCGAACGCAAGGCGATCGCGGCCGATCTGGTGCAGGAGGGGCGCGGGTGATGGCGCGCCGCTCATCGTCACACCCGCTGTCATCCCGGCCGAAGCGAAGCGGAAAGCCGGAAACCAGACATGCCGCTCAATTCTGGATCCCGGATCGGCCTGCCGCCGTCCGGGATGACAAGCCGGGCGCGGCGTCATGACGGGCGCTGAAACCCTCCTGCGCGTCGAGCATCTCTCCATGCGCTTCGGCGGCCTCACCGCCATCGACGATCTTTCCTTCGACGTGCGGCGCGGCGACATCACTGCGCTGATCGGACCGAACGGCGCCGGCAAGACCACCGTCTTCAATTGCATCACCGGCTTCTACAAGCCCACATCCGGCCGTATCGCCATCGCGCCGGACGGCGCGATCGACGCGGCCGCGCTCGATGCGCTGACGCGTTCCGGCCTGCGCGGCGCAGGCGGACTGTGCCTGCTCGAACGCATGCCCGATCACGAGATCGCGCGCGATGCGCGCGTCGCGCGCACGTTCCAGAACATCCGGCTCTTCGCCGGCATGACCGCGCTCGAAAACCTCGTCGTCGCGCAGCATCGCCCGCTGATGCAGGCGTCCGGCTATTCGCTCGCCGGCCTCGTTGGCGCGCCTTCCTGGCGCGCGGCCGAGCAGGCCGCCAAGGACAAGGCGCGCGACTGGCTCGAGCGCATTGATCTCGCCGCGCGCGCCGACGATCCCGCCGGCGCCCTGCCCTATGGCGACCAGCGGCGGCTGGAGATCGCGCGCGCCATGTGCGCCGACCCGGTCCTGCTCTGCCTCGACGAGCCGGCCGCCGGCCTCAACCCGCGCGAATCCGCCGATCTCAACGCGCTGCTGCGCTCGATCCGCGACGACGGGACCTCGCTGCTGCTGATCGAGCACGACATGAGCGTGGTGATGGAAATCTCCGACCATGTCGTCGTGCTCGACTACGGACGCAAGATCGCCGACGGCGCGCCGGCCGAAGTGCGCGCCGACCCCAGCGTCGTCGCCGCCTATCTCGGCGTGCCCGACGACGAGGTGGCGGCGGTCGAACAGGAGATCGGCGCGTGAGGGGCGAGACGTTGCGCGCTCCTTCTCCCGCGGCGCGGGAGAAGGTGGCCTCCGCGAAGCGGAGGTCGGATGAGGGCGCCGGGTCGTCCCGCATCTCGATCAGGACGCAAGCATCGGCGCATTCCCTCATCCGTCATGCTTCGCATGACACCTTCTCCCGCAAGCGGGAGAAGGGAGAATGCCCATGACCGCCCTTCTCTCCCTCACGGGCGTGTCGGCCTGGTATGGCGCCATCGCGGCGCTGCGCAAGGTCGATCTGACTGTCGACGAAGGCGAGATCGTCACGCTCATCGGCGCGAACGGCGCGGGCAAGACGACGCTGATGATGACCATCTTCGGCGAACCGCGCGCGCGCGAAGGCCGCATCCAGTTCGCCGGGCGCGACATCACGGACATGCCGACACACGAGATCGCGCGCATGTCGATTGCGCAATCGCCGGAGGGTCGGCGCATCTTTCCGCGCATGACCGTCTACGAAAATCTGCAGATGGGCGCGGCCGTCGACAATTTCGCGCATTTCGACGCCGATCTCGAACGGGCGTTCTCGATCTTTCCGCGCCTGAAGGAGCGCAAGAACCAGCGCGGCGGCACGCTGTCGGGCGGCGAGCAGCAGATGCTCGCCATCGCGCGCGCGCTGATGAGCCGGCCGAAGCTCCTGCTGCTCGACGAGCCCTCGCTCGGCCTCGCGCCGCTCGTCGTCCGGCAGATTTTCGACACGGTGCGCGAGCTCAACGCGAAGGAAGGGCTCACTGTCTTCCTCGTCGAGCAGAACGCCTATCACGCGCTGAAGCTCGCCCATCGCGGCTATGTCATGGTCAACGGCGCGATCGCGCTCTCGGGCACCGGCGCGGCGCTGCTCGCCGATCCGCAGGTGCGCGCGGCCTATCTCGAAGGAGGCGCGCATTGAACGAGGCTGGCAGGACCGCGCGCCTTCGGGCCTGCGCATTCGCCCCGAATGTCATCCACGCGAAAGCGGGGATCCAGCGAGCAGCCGCGCCGACCCTGCTCTGGATTCCCGCTTTCGCGGGAATGACGGATGCGCGCGAGAGCGCAGCATGACCGACCTCATCCCCAACATCTGGACCTTTCTCGCGCTCACGCTCGTCATCGGCGGCGCCGGCGCCTTCGTCACCGGCCGCACCATGGCGCAGACCTGGCGCGAACGCTGGAAGGCGGTCGCCTACATGGCGCCGCTCAGCGCCGCGGTGCGCTTCCTGCACTACGCCTTGTTCGACGAACCTTCCGACATCGCCCATGCGCTGCCGACTTTCGCGCTTCTGACGGCCTTCGCGCTCGCCGGTTTCGCCCTGGCGCGCAGGCGCCAGATGGCGCAGCAATATCCCTGGCTCGCCGGCTGACGCCAGCGTGACAGCGCCGGCAAAAACGGCCAAACTCCCGACCAGATTCAAGCCCGAACCCAACAGGGCGGGCGAGAGGGGAGAGATTGCATGACACGTAAACTTCTGTCCGGCGTCGCTTTCGCCGCGATTTTCGCCATTGCCGCGCCCGCCGCGGCGCAGGTGAAACTTGGCGTCGGCGGCCCGATCACCGGTTCGTCGGCGGCCTTCGGCGCGCAACTCAAGATGGGCGTGGAGCAGGCGGTCGAGGACGTGAACGCCGCCGGCGGCGTCAACGGCAAGAAGCTCTCCGTGCAGGCCGGCGACGACGCCTCCGATCCCAAGCAGGGCATCTCCGTCGCGAACAAGTTCGTCGGCGACGGCGTGACCTGGGTCGTCGGCCACTTCAATTCCTCGGTGTCGATCCCGACATCCGGCGTATACATGGAGAACGGCGTGCTGCAGATCACGCCCGCCTCCACCAATCCGACTCTCACCAATCCCGATCCCAAGACCGGCGAGAGCAAGTGGAACGTGTTCCGCACCTGCGGCCGCGACGACCAGCAGGGCGCGGTCGCGGGCGATTTCATCGCCAAGACCTACAAGGGCAAGAAGGTCGCCTTCGTCCACGACAAGAAGGCTTACGGCAAGGGCCTCGTCGACGAGACGAAGAAGGCGCTGAACGCGCTCGGCGTGACGGAAGTCCTGTACGACACGATCAACCCCGGCGAGAAGGATTACTCGGCCATCGTCTCCAAGATGAAGGCGGCCGGCGTCGACCTCGTCTATTACGGCGGCGAGCATACGGAAGCCGGCCTGATCGTGCGCCAGATGCGCGACCAGGGCATGCAGACCGCGCTGATGGGCGGCGACGGCATCGCGTCGGAGGAATATGCGCAGATCGCCGGCCCCGGCGCCGAAGGCACGCTGATGACCTTCCCGCCGGACCCGCGCCTGAACCCGGCGGCGGCCGAGGTCGTGAAGAAATTCGAGGCGAAGAAGTTCAACCCCGAGACCTACACGCTCTATTCCTACGCGGCCGTGCAGGTGATGCAGCAGGCGGCGACCGCCGCCAAGTCCAACGACCCGCAGGCCATGGCCAAGGTCATGCACTCCGGCATGACCTTCAAGACCGTCGTCGGCGACATTTCCTACGACAAGAAAGGCGACGTCACGCGCGCCGACTATGTCGTCTATCGCTGGGCGAAGGGCGCGGACGGCAAGATCACCTACAAGCAGATGTAGCAGGCGCGAAAACGCGCTGTTCGATGCGAGGCGCGCCGGCAGGCGCGCCTTCTGCATTCGAGAGAGGAGACGCGCCGGCAGGCGCGCCTTCTGCGTTCGAGAGAGGAGACGCGCGAAAAGGGCGCGAGAGGGAGAAACGAGAGTGAAGACGATAGCCATCCTGCTGGGCGCGAGCGCGCTCGCCTTCGCCGCGACGACGGCCGTCGCGCAGAAGAAGTACGATCCGGGCGCGAGCGACACCGAGATCAAGATTGGCCAGACCGTGCCGCATTCCGGCCCCGGCTCGCTCTACGGCGTCATCGGCCGCGCACAGGAAGCCTATTTCAAGGCGGTCAACGAGAAGGGCGGCGTCAACGGCCGCAAGGTCGTGTTCCTGTCGCTCGACGACAGCTACAGCGCGCCCAAGACGGTGGAGGCGACCCGCAAGCTGGTCGAGCAGGACGAAGTGCTCGCCATGTGGGGCTCGCTCGGCACGGCGCCGCAATCGGCCGTGCAGAAATATCTCAACCAGAAGAAGATTCCGCAGCTTCACCTCAACACCGGCGCCGGCCGCTGGAACAATCCCAAGGATTTTCCCTGGACGACGCCCGGCCTGCCGCTCTACCCGACCGAAGGCGCCATTCACGCGCGCTATCTTGCGGGCGCGAAGCCGAACGCCAAGATCGCCATCCTCTACCAGAACGACGAATTCGGCCGCGACTTCATGAATTCGTTCAAGGCCGCGCTCGCCAAGGCGGGATCCGGCCAGGTGGTCGCGGAGGCCGGCTACGAACTGACCGACGCCACCATCGACTCGCAGATGGTGAGGCTCTCCGCATCGGGCGCCGACACGCTGTTCAACATCTCGACCGGCAAGGCGACGTCGCAATCGATCAAGAAGATGGCGGAGATGGGCTGGAAGCCGCTGCACCTGCTGGTCAGCACCTCGGCCGGTCAGAGCATTCTCCAGGCCGGCGGCCTCGACGCCGCCAGGGGCCTGGTCACGCCGCTCTACATCAAGGACCTCTCGGCGCCGAAATGGGCCAACGACCCGGCGGTCAAGGAATTCCAGGCGTTCCGCGAGAAATACCTGCCCAATGTCGCGGCCGACAATTCCATCGCCTTCATCTCCTGGTCGGCTGCGCACACGCTGCATCGCATTCTCGAGAAATGCGGCGACGATCTCACGCACGAGAACGTCCTGAAGCAGGCGACGACGCTGGCCGGCTACGCGGCGCCGGCCTTCATGCCGGGCGTGACCTATTCGACCACGCCGACCGACTACGCGCCGATCAAGACGGTGTTCATGTCGACATTCAACGGCAAGGATTGGGACGTGCCGGAAAAGCCGGTCACGGAATAACGGGTTCGATCTTTCCGTCGACGATCCTGATCTGACGGTCCGCGCGCGCGGCGAGCGCGAGGTCGTGCGTGACGACGACGACCGCGCGGCGCTGCGCATCGACCAGCCCGCGCAGTATTTCGAGCACGCGCTCGCCGGCGCGCGTGTCGAGATTGCCGGTCGGCTCGTCGGCGAGCACCACCTTCGGATCGTTGGCGAGCGCGCGCGCGATCGCCACGCGCTGGCGCTGCCCGCCCGACATCTGGTCCGGCCGCTTGTGCGCGTGCTCCTTCAGGCCGAGCTGGTCGAGCAGCATGTCCGCACGGGCGTATTGCTCCTTGTCGTTCAATCGACCGAGCGCCCTCATCGGCAGCACGACATTTTCGCGCGCGGAAAATTCGGGCAAGAGGAAGTGGAACTGGAAGACGAAGCCGAGGCTCGCCAGCCGCAAATCCGCGCGAGAATCGTCGTCCAGCGCGCTCGTCGCCACGCCGTCGAGCAGAACTTCGCCCGAGGTCGGCCGGTCGAGCAGGCCCAGCAGGTAGAGCAGCGACGATTTGCCGGAGCCCGACGGCCCGATGATGGCGACGAATTCGCCGGACGCCACGGAAACGTCGATCTCGGAGACCAGCGTCGTCGGCACGTCGCCGCCGATGATACGCGTCGCTTTTCGCGCTTCGATCAACGGGGCGCGCTCCGCGGGCCCCTGCTGTCGCGTCTCGATCGGCGCGCTCACGATGCGCCCCGGATGATGTCGACCGGCTCGACGGCCGCGGCCTTGCGCGCCGGGAAATAGCCGGCGAACAGCGAGGAGGCGAGCGCGACGACGGTCGCCAGCGCATAGTGCAGCGGCGAATAGAGCACCGGGATCGTGCTCGTATCCATGAACGGACTCTTGATCTCGACCGACCCCATCGCGCGCGTCAGCACGTAGCCCAGCGCCCAGCCGATCAGCGCGCCGACGAGGCCGATCGCGGCCGCCTCGATGATGAAGATGCGCCGCACGCTTTTCGCGCGGAACCCGAGCGACTTCATGATGGCGATGTCGCGCGCCTTCTCGTGCGTGATGGTCGAGACGATGTTGAACGTGCCGAAGGAGGCGACGAGCAGGATCGCGCCGACGACCGTGTACATGATGATGTTGCGCACCTCGAAGGCCGACAGCAGGTCTTCGTGCGCCTCCTGCCACGAGACGGACTTGTATCCTGTCTCGCCCTCGATGCGCGCGGCGACCGTGCGCGCCTGCAGCGCGTCGCCCGCGCGAATGCGCAATTCGTTCACCAGCCCGATCTGCGAGGCGAGGATCTGCCCGGTCTTGATGAGGCCGTAGGACGCCGTGTCGTCGATCTGCGCGACGCCCGTATGCGCGATGCCGACGATCGTGCAGTCGAGCGTGCGGCCGGCGCCCGAGACGATCGTCACCGTATTGCCGACGCGCGCGCCGATCTTGCGCGCAAGCCCGTCGCCGAGGATCAGCGCATTCGTCGCCTTGTAGAGCGCATCGAGCGAGCCCTGCCGCAATTGCGTGGCGAGTTTCGAGACCTTCTGCTCGCGCTTCGGGTCGAGCCCGGTGAACGCGGTCGCGGTGTCGCGGCCGGCATAGCGGATCACGGCCTTGGCCTGCACCGACGGCGCGATCGCGCCCGGCAGCCAGCTCTCGATCGCCGCCATGATCGCCATCGGGTTCTTGATGCCCGGCCTGATGACCGGCGTGCGCAGCCCGTCGATCTGCACGGCGTCATAGGCCGCCTCCGCCGGCTGGCGCGGCGGGTTGCGCGTCTCGTCGGTGACGGAAATATGCGGAAGACTATCGACGAGCTGGCGGATGAAATCTTCCTGCGATCCCTCCATCAACGCCGCCATCATGATGGAAAAGCCGACGCCGGTCGCCACGCCCAGCACGCCGACCACCGTCTGGCGCACGCGCGAGCGCAGATGCGTGAGCGCAATGTCGAGAACGAAGCTCACGGTCCGCTCACGCGCACGCGCGCGCCGTCGGCAAGCGTCGGCCGCGCTGGCGTGACCACGCGCGCGCCGTCCTCGAGGCCCGAGAGAATCTCGATCAGCCGCACGCCGCGCACGCCCGTCTTGACCGGCGTGCGCGCGATCCTGTCGTCGACCACGCGATCGACCGCGCCCTGCGCCACCGCCTCCGCGGGAACGACCAGCGCATTGTCGCGCGCGGCGATCACGATATTGGCTTCCACGCTCATGCCGATGCGCAGCGGCGTGTCCTCGGACAGGGCGAGATAGACGCGGAACGTCTTGGTCTGCGGATCGCCCTTCGGCGTGATCTCGCCGACGCTGGCCTCCAGCGACTGGCCGGGAAAACCGTCATGGCGCAGCAGAACCTTCTGCCCGAGCTTCACGCGCGGCATGTCTTCTTCGTTGACGTCGGCGACGACGCGCAGCGGCTTCGGCTTGCCGACCCAGAACAGCGCGTCGTTGGCGCCGGTGCCCGCCATGTCGCCGATCTGCCCGTCGCGCCGCAGCACCACGCCGTCGATCGGCGCGCGCAGCACGAGGTCCGCGATCTTCTGGCGGCGCGCATCGATGCGCGCGTCATATTCCTGCAGCGCCGTGATCGCCTGGTCGAGCGCGGTCTTGGTCGTCGCGTTGAGCTTGTAGAGCCCGGTCACGCGGTCGACATCGTTCTTGAGCAGCGCGCGCCGCGCCTCCAGCTCCGCGAGATTGGCCTTCTCTTCCGTGTCGTCGAGGCGCGCGAGCATGTCGCCGGTCTTCACGGACTTGCCCTCGCAATCGCAGATGTCGACGATGCGCTTGCGCTGATAGGCGATGACTTTCGCCCAGCGCGTCGGCTCGACCACGCCTGTCGCATAGACGACCTCGGCCACCGAACCGCGCCGGGCCTCGACGACCGCCACCTGCGGCGCCGCGCCGAACCGCCGCCAGGCGAACAAGCCGCCGCCCGCGACGAGCGCGAGAATTATCAGCCAGAGAAGATATCGCCCGCTTCGCATGTCTCAACCGATGTCCAGATGACGCGCACTATTCACGCCGCCGCCCCGGCGCGCGTTGATCTGGTCCCGTGAAGGGGATCAGCCGAGCTTCGCCAGGCCCGGAAAGGTTTCGAGCAGCCAGATCGACAGGGTCTGCATGCCGCCGGTCATGAAGGCGACGCCGGTCGCCACCAGCGCCAGCCCGACGATCTTCTCGACCTTGCCGAAATGCGAACGGAATTTCTTGATGAAGTTCATGAAGGGCTCGATGGCGAGCGCGGCGACCAGAAACGGCACGCCGAGCCCGAGCGAATAGACGGCCAGCAGCCCCGCGCCCCGCGCGACCGTATCCTCGGAGCTGGCGACCGCCAGAATGGCCGCCAGGATCGGCCCGATGCACGGCGTCCAGCCGAAGGCGAAGGCCAGCCCCATGACATAGGCGCCCCAGAGGCCGACCGGCTTTTCCACCTCCATGCGCTTCTCGCGGTAGAGGATGTGCAGCTTGAACACGCCGAGGAAGTGCAGGCCCATGCCGATGATGGCGACGCCGGCCAGCAGCGAGAGCACGTGCAGGTTGGCGCGCACGAACTGGCCGAAGACGGAGGCCGTGGCGCCGAGCGCGACGAAGACGGTCGAGAAGCCCGCGACGAACAGGACCGCCGCCAGCAGCACGTCGCGCCGGGCGCGCGCGGCGCCCTCGTCCACGATATCCTCGATCGTCGTGCCGGCGATGAAGGTGAGGTAGGGCGGCACGAGCGGCAGCACGCAGGGGCTCAGGAAGGAGAGCACGCCGGCGACGGCCGCGGCTGAAATGGTGACATCTGATGCCATGCGCGCCCTTTTACGTGGCGCGAGACATCGCGCAAAGCGAATGTTTCGTGATCGGCCGCGTCAAAACCGCTCCACGCTGAAGGGCGCGGGATCGGCGAAAGTCTCCTCGCCGGTCATCATTTCCGCCAGAAGCCGGCCGGTGACCGGCCCGAGCGTGAAACCGTGGTGCTGGTGGCCGAAGTCGAACCACAGGCCGGGGTGGCGCGGCGCGGGGCCGATCACCGGCAGCAGGTCCGGCAGGCAGGGCCTGCGGCCGAGCCAGGGCTCCGGGTCGATCCGCTCGCCGAGCGGAAAGGTCCTGCGCGCCAGCGGCTCGACGGCCTCGAGCTGGAAGGGCGTCGGCGGCGCGTCGCGGGGCGCGAATTCCGCGCCCGTGGTCAGCCGCAGGCCCTGCGCCATCGGCGCGACGAGATAGCCGCCGTCGACGTCGAGCACGGCGATGGTTCAGCGCAAACCGCGCCTGTCGGGCGGTAATGCATGTGATAGCCGCGCTTCACCCCGAGCGGAATCCGGTAGCCGAGCGGGCGAAAGACGTCGTCCGACCACGGCCCGAGCGCAACGACCGCCTCGCGCGCGTCGACGACGCCGGCCTCCGTCGCCACGCTCCAGCCATGCGGCGTCTGGGAGAGGCTGCGCGCATCGCCCGAAAACAGCCTGCCCGCCATTGCGCGCGAACAGGCCGGCATAGGCGGCGGTCAGGCCGCCGGGGTCGATGCAGGCGGCGGGATCGCGCAGGAGGATGGCGCCGACGAAGCCGGCGAGGCCGGGCTCGATCTTGGCCAGCGCCGGCGCGTCCAGCGCATCGAAGGTCAGGCCGTACTCGCGGATGCGCCGCGCATCGGCCGCGCCTTCGGCCAGCGTCTTCTCGGTGCGGAACGCCTTGATCCAGCCGGAAGGACGGATGAGATCGGCCGCGCCGGCGGCATGGGCCAGCTTCATGTGCTCGTCGAGGCAGCGCTCGATCAGCGGCAGCGCGGCGCGGGCATGGGCCGCGGCCCTGGCCGGCGCGCTTTCGAGAAAATAGCGCGCGATCCACGGAAGGGTCTGCGGCAGCGCCGCCCAGTCGATGCGCGCGGCGGGGTTGGCTCCGAATATCGTGCGCAGGATCGTGCCGAGGTCGCGCGGGAACGTGTAGAGCTCGACGGACGCGCGCTCGATCAGCCCGGCGTTGCCGTAGCTCGTCTCGCGGCCGGCCGCCCCGCGCCGGTCGACCAGCGCCACGTCGCGCCCGCGCGCCTGCAAGGCCGCCGCCGCGCCGACGCCGACCATGCCCGCGCCCAGAACGATGACATCCGCCCGTATCGCCACGTCTCTTCCCCTCTCCGTCCTGATATATAGGCGCACACGCGAATCTGATGCGCGATTCGGGCCCGATGCGGGCGAAAATCTGAAACGGAGAGCGTTTTGGACGCCGCCACGCCGCCCGTCGTCATTTCCATCCCGGCCGAGGCGCAAATGAGCCCGGTCGTCATCCCGAAGGACTGGATCATCGACGGCGAGCCGAAGGCGCAGAGCGCCCTGCTCTCGCGCTCGACCGACGGAGCCGCCGTCACGGTCGTCTGGGAGACGACCAGGGGCACGTTCCGCTGGTACTTCAACATCGACGAGACCGTGAGCGTGCTCGACGGCGAGGTCTTCGTCACCGACGAGAAAAATGTCGTGCGTCGGCTCGGGCCCGGCGATGTCGCCTATTTTCCGGGCGGCATCGTGGAGCACGTGGCGCGTGCCGGACCGCCTGCGCAAGATCGCCTTCATCCGCCACGGCATGCCCGGCCCGATCGCATACATCGTGCGGGCCTGGGACTGGGTGATGGGCTGGCTTCCCGCCCCGCGGCCGCCGGACAAGTCCTGAGGCGGACAAACCGGCTTCAGGCGCCTATATCAGGCGTGGTCGGCCTTCGCCGGCGCGGAGCAAGCGATGCACAACTGGAGCTACGACACCGTCTGGACCTGGCCGTTCCACGGCATCGGCCCGCTCGGCGCGCTGCTGATCGTGGTCTTCCTCGCCTGGCTGCTGCTGCGCGACCGCCGCCCGCGTCAGGCGACGGGCTGGAACTGGCCGCAGCCGCCCGCCACGGCGGTCGAAAGCGCGCGCGACATTCTCGACAAGCGCTACGCCCGCGGCGAGATTACGAAGGACCAGTACGAGGCGATGAAGCGGGATATCGGCGCGCCCTGATTTTTCGCGCGTGGACTCGGGCTTTGCGCGCGTGCTAACCGGCTCGCAGGAGACGTCCATGCGAAAAATCCGCATTCTGCCCTCGATCCTCTCGGCCGATTTCGCCGATCTCGGCGCCGATGTCGCGGCCTGCATCCAGGCGGGCGGCGACATGGTCCATGTCGACATCATGGATGGCCATTTCGTGCCGAACATCTCCTTCGGCCCGATGGTCGTGCAGGCGATCCGCAAGGCGACGCCCGCCCCCTTCGACACGCATCTGATGATCGCGCCGGCCGACCCCTATCTCGAGGCCTTCGCCAAGGCCGGCTCCGACATCATCACCGTCCACGCCGAAGCAGGCCCGCATCTGCACCGCTCGCTGCAGGCGATCCGCGCGCTCGGCAAGAAGGCCGGCGTCTCGCTCAACCCCGGCACGTCGGAGACGGCGATCGAGCACGTGATGGACATGGTCGATCTCGTCCTCGTCATGTCGGTCAACCCCGGCTTCGGCGGCCAGAGCTTCATTCCCGGTTCGCTCGAAAAAATCCGTCGCGTGCGCGCCATGATCGCGGGGCGCCCCATCGCGCTGGAGGTGGACGGCGGCGTGACGCCCGAGACGGCGGGCGCGGTCGCCGCCGCCGGCGCCGACTGGCTGGTGGCGGGCTCGGCCGCCTTCAAGGGCGGCCGCAGCCAGTACGCCGCCAATATCGCCGCGCTGCGGCAGGCCGCCGAGAGCGCGATCGGGCTGGCGGCCTAGGCTGTTCAGCGCCCCTGGAAATTGGCGGACCGCCGCTCCACGAACGATCTGATGCCTTCCGCCGCATCTTCGCTCTGCATGACGCGGTCGCGAATTTTCGGAACGTAGTCGATGGCGGCCTGCTCGCCGGCTTCGATGAACTTGCGGCCGGCTTCCTTGGTCACCTGGATGCCGAGGGGAGCGTTGCGCGCGATGATCGCGGCGAGCTCCATGGCGCGCTCGACCTGCCTGCCAGCCGCAACGATTTCCTGCACGAGGCCGATACGATGCGCCTCGGCCGCCGAGAACTCGTCGCACAGGAGGAGGTGATACATGGCGTCGCCCCAGCCCGCGCGGCTGATGAAGCGGAAATGCGCGCCGCCGAGCGGCGCGATGCCGCGCCTGGCTTCCATCTGGCAGAACCGGCAATCGTCCGCCGCCACGACAATATCGCCGGCCAGCATCATTTCGATGCCGACGGTGAAGCAGATGCCCTGCACAGCCGTCACGACCGGCTTGCGGCATCGATTGGCCATGCCGAACGGGTCGATGTTCTCGGCAGGGCGAGGCTTTGCGGTTGCGCCGGGACCGAAGAATTTCGGCATGTCGAGCCCCGCGGTGAAATTGTCGCCCGCGGCGCAGAGCACGCCGACCCAGAGATCGGGGTCGCGATCCAGCAGGGTCATCGCTTCCGACAGCTGAAGCATCATCTCAGGACTGAAAGCGTTCTTCTTCGCGGCATTGTCGATGACGATCTTCAATATGCGGTCGTGACGCTCGCTGTAGACCCTGCCCGACGCGACGGCTTCCGACATGATTGCCTCTCCCGGCGCCGCGGTTCGGCGCAGCTTGTTGATTGTGGATCGCCTGCTAGGAATAGATGTGGAAACGGCAATCCGACTGGATGATGAACAACATTCAGGAGGATGATAGATATAATTCAGATCGTCAAGCCGACGAAACCCGGGGTGAGACATGGGCCATTCGCAGGCAGAAAAGGCGCAGAGCCGGGAACGTATCCTGAGCGAAGCCGCCACGCAGATCCGAGAAGCAGGTCTGGAATCCGTGAGCGTCGGGAAACTGATGAAGCGCGCCAATCTGACCCACGGCGGCTTCTACGGTCATTTCGAATCGCGATCCGATTTGCTGGCGAAGGCCCTCGAACGCGCGCTGGTGGATGGCGAGGCGACAGCGCGGGCAAGCGCGGAGCCGGGCAAGCGGAGATCGTTCGCCGCCTTGGTGCGCAGCTATCTGAGCCGCGCCCACCGGGACGCCCCCGAAAGCGGATGCGCCATCGCTGCGCTCGTCTCGGACGTCGGGCGCGCCGAACACGAGGTGCGGGCGGTCATGACGCCTCATATTGAAAGCTACATCGAACTGGTCGCAGGCGAGCTTGGCGAGCGGGACGAAAGCGCGGCCATCGCTGCTGTGAGCGCCATGATCGGCGCCCTGGCGCTCTCGCGCGTCATCGTCGATCCCAAGCGTTCGGACAGGATTCTCCAGGCTGTGCGCGAGCATGTTCTGGCAATGCAGGAAGACGCGAGCGCGGGCGCATGAACCCGCGCCTCAGCGCTCCTCCGTCATGAGGCTCCGGCAGGCGGCGCCGTCGACAGCGGCGCGCGCCGCCTCGTTCGCCGGATAATTGCCCTTCCAGCAGATTTCGCCGGGCTTCAGCGAGAAGACCGCGAGCGCGTTGCGGCCCTTGTTGTCCTGGTCCACGCCCTGGAAGCGCACGATCAGGCCGTTGAGCTTTTCACGCGACGGCGCGCCGCCGGGCGCAAACACCCATTCCACCATGCCGTTCTTGTTGGCGAGGCCCGAAAAGCGGCCGACCGCGAGCATCGCGTCCCAGGTCGAATAGCTCTTGCCGTCGACCTGCACATAGAGGTGGTCGTAGTCGGCGCAGGACAGCAATTTCGTCCGGACGCCCGCCACCGGCCCCTCGCATGAAAATTCGCAGGATTCCGGCCCTGCGTCCGAGGCCTTGCTGTGCGTGTAGGCGCAGAGTTTCTTGTCGTTCACGCTCGAATAGCGCGAAACGTCGGCCCCCTGCGCGCCGCCCGCCGCGCCGAGCGCGCCCGCCAGCGCCAGAATCGCTGTTCTTTTCATGCCGCCCCCTGTGTCCGGCCAAACTTAAGCGTTGGCGGCCTGTTGGAAAATAGGCCATCCGACTTGACCGGACGGCGGGTCTCGCGCAGATCGTGCGGCTTAAAAGCCCCTCGGGCGACACGCACGGAAGCCGAACATGATCCCCCGCTATTCCCGCCCCGAAATGGTCGCCGTCTGGGAGCCGCAGACCCGCTTCCGCATCTGGTTCGAGATCGAGGCCTACGCCTGCGAGGCGCTGGCCGAGTTGGGCGTGATCCCGAAGGAGGCGGCGAAGAACATATGGGAGAAGGGCTCGGCCGCGAAATTCGACGTGGACAAGATCGACGAGATCGAGCGCGTCACCAAGCACGACGTCATCGCCTTCCTGACGCATCTCGCCGAATTCATCGGCCCCGATTCCCGCTTCGTCCACCAGGGCATGACCTCGTCCGACGTGCTCGACACCTGCCTTGCCGTGCAATTGCAGCGCGCCGCCGACATTCTGCTGAAGGACATGGACGGCCTGCTCGCGGCAATCGAGAAGCGCGCCTTCGAGCACAAGATGACGCCGACCATCGGGCGCTCGCACGGCATCCACGCCGAGCCCGTCACCTTCGGCCTGAAGATGGCGCAGGCCTATGCGGAATTCTCCCGTTGCCGCGATCGCCTGAAAGCGGCGCGCGAAGAAATTTCGACTTGCGCGATTTCCGGCGCCGTCGGCACCTTCGCCAATATCGACCCGCGCGTCGAGGAGCATGTGGCGAAGCGCCTCGGCCTCAAGCCGGAGCCGACCTCCACGCAGGTCATCCCGCGCGACCGGCACGCCATGTTCTTCGCCACGCTCGGCGTCGTCGCCTCGAGCGTCGAGCGGCTGGCGATCGAAATTCGCCATTTGCAGCGCACGGAAGTGCTGGAGGCCGAGGAATATTTCTCGGAAGGCCAGAAGGGCTCCTCCGCCATGCCGCACAAGCGCAATCCCGTGCTGACGGAAAACCTCACCGGCCTCGCCCGCCTCGTGCGCGGCATGGCCGTGCCGGCGATGGAAAACGTCGCGCTCTGGCACGAGCGCGATATCTCCCATTCCTCGGTCGAGCGCATGATCGGCCCGGACGCCACCGTCACCCTCGACTTCGCGCTCGTGCGCCTCACCGGCGTGATCGACAAGCTGCTCGTCTATCCCGCCAACATGCAGAAGAACCTCGACCGGCTCGGCGGCCTCGTGCATTCGCAGCGCGTGCTGCTGGCGCTGACCCAGAAGGGCGTTTCGCGTGAGGACAGCTACGCCTACGTGCAGCGCAACGCCATGCCGGTCTGGCGCGGCGAGGGCGACTTCCTGACCCTGCTGAAGAAGGACAAGGACGTGTCCGCGAAATTGTCGGACAAGGAACTCGAGGACCTCTTCGACCTCGGCTACCACACCAAGCACGTGGACACGATTTTCAGGCGGGTGTTCGGGCGCGCGTAACTTGTCGCGACTGGGCGTGCCGATGCGGGACGATTTCGTTGAGTTTTGCCGGCGAAGGCGTATGCTAGCTGTCTAGCTGGATCACGCCATGCGCTCTGTCGGAACCTTCGAAGCCAAGAACAAGCTGTCCGAATTGCTCGACGCCGTCGAACGCGGCGAGGAGATCGAGATCACGCGCCGCGGTAAGCCCGTCGCGCGGCTGGTGGCGACCAGCCCCGCCTTCGACGAAAGCCGCAAGCAGGAGGCGTTGCGGCGCCTTCGCGAAACGCGCGCGTTCCTGAAAAAGGAGGGCGTCAAGTTTACGACTGACGAAATCCTCGCCCTGCGCGACGAAGGCCGCAAATAGTCGTGCCGGCTTTCGTATGCGACGCATCGGTTGCCATAGCGGGCGTCGCAGACGACGAGGATGCGCCGGAATGCAAGGGCCTGCTCGAGCGCGCGATCATGGACGGCGCCTTTGCTCCAGCCCTCTGGCCTCACGAAGTCGCGAACATTCTGGCGTTGAAACTTCGCCGACGACTTATTTCGGTTGAAGGACGAAAACGCGCTCTCGAATCGCTGCGGGGGATCAGCGTGACGGTCGATTCCGTAACTTTCGATTCCGTCGAGTTCGATCGGACGATCGCCCTCGCCGACGAACATCGCCTGACACTCTACGACGCCGCTTATCTGGAACTCGCCATACGGCTCCGTGCGCCGCTCGCGACCCTGGACGGTGCGCTGCGCGCGGCTGCCCAAGCGGAACATGTTCTTTTGCTTCCGGCCTGACAAATCCGCCGGACGCGTTATCTTCCCGAGAGAAGAACCGTCCGGGCGTCATGATCGTTTGTTCCTGCAATCGCATTACCGACCGCGCCGTGCGCGCCTGCGCGGCGGCCTCCGCCGGTCGCCCGCTGCGAGCGATCGACGTCTACGGCGCGCTCGGCTGCAAGCCGGAGTGCGGACGCTGCGCGCCGACAATCGCCGCCATCCTGCGCGAGCGACGCTCTGTCGATTGCGACGGCGCGCGGCGCGCCTGCACGGATGCGGGCGCTGGCGTCGCGGCGGCATAAAGGCTAACCAAGGCGCATCACGAGGGAGCGACATATGAAGGGCGACGACAAGGTCATCGAATATCTCAACCGCGGCCTGCGCAGCGAGCTGACGGCGATCAACCAGTACTGGCTGCATTACCGCATCCTCGACAATTGGGGCTACAAGGAGCTGGCCAAGAAGTGGCGCGCCGAATCCATCGAGGAGATGGAGCATGCCGACAAGTTCACCGCGCGCATCCTCTTCCTCGAGGGCTTCCCCAACATGCAGAGCCTCGATCCGCTGCGCATCGGCGAGAACATCGAGGAAATCCTGAAGGCCGACCTCGCCGCCGAAATCGGCGCGCGCGCGCTCTATCTCGAAGCCGCGCAATATTGCGTATCGGTCAACGACCGCGTGTCGAAGAACCTGTTCGAGGAACTCGCGCACGACGAGGAAGAGCACATCGACTTCCTCGAGACGCAGCTCGAGCTCATCAAACAGGTCGGCATCCAGCTCTACGCCCAGAAGCACATCGGCAAGCTGGAAGATTGACGCCTTCTTGGGGCGCGGCTCAGGCCGCGTCCCACAGCAGCCGCGACAAATCGGCCTCCAGCCGGTGCCAGCGCGGCGCGCTCTCCACCCAGACATGGCCATGCGGCGCGTAGAGCGACGTGTCGTCCAGCGCGCCGGCGTTGACCGTCGTGCGGTCGGGATGGGCGGCGCTGCGCAGGAACAGGTGCGTGCCGCAGGTTTCGCAGAAGAAGCGCGTGATGCGGTTGCCGGCGTCCGACAGCTTGGCGTAGGCGGCGGGCGCGCCCTGCGTCATCTGCACCAGGTCGGTCGGCAGCGTCAGCCCGTGCGCCGCGCCGCCGCCCGCCATGTACTGGCAGTCGCGGCAGTGGCATGCGCCCTGCGCGGACGGCTCGCCCTCGCAGATGAAGCGGACGGCGCCGCACAGACATCCCCCTTCAAGACGCGCCATATCTCTCCTCCGCATCGTTGGCTTGCGCCGCGACTGTCGGAATCGAGCGGGGCGCGAGAGCGGCAAAGGCGCGGCCTTTCTGGGACAAGCCGCTGCTCTTTGCGAAGCGCTTGTTTTCGCTTACAGAAGACGTCATGCGCGCCTCCGAAAGCGATATTCTGATCCTGCCGGGAATGGGCGGCGGCACACCCGATCACTGGTACAATCGCTGGGCGCAGAAGCTGTCGACCGCCCGCCGCGTGGAGCAGCGCGACTTCGACCGTCCGCATTTCGAGGAATGGGCGGCGCGCGTTGAGGATGCGGTGGCCGCCGCCCGACGCCCCGTCATCCTGGTCGGCCATTCCATGGGCGCGGTCACGGCCTGCCTGATCGGCGCCGACCTGCCGAACGTCGCGGCGGCCATGCTCGTCGCGCCGTCCTCGCCGCGCGTGCTTCTGACGCTCGAGGGCGTGGACCCTGCCTTCGCGCACAGGCCGCAGCGGCGCGTCGATTTTCCCTGCCTGCTGGTCGCCAGCCGCAACGATCCCTACGCGACCTACGAGGAATCGACCGAGCGCGCCTCGGCTCTCGGCGCGACCCTCGTCGACGCCGGCGAGTCCGGCCACATCAATCCCGACAGCGGCCACGGGCCCTGGCCCGAGGGGCTGATGCGCTTCGCGCATTTCCTCGGGCAGGTTAAGCCGCCCGAAATCTTAAGCTTCGCGCGTACGGGCCGCGATCGCCTTGGCCGCCATGAAGGCCGGCGGAATCGCGATGATCGCGCCGAGGGCGGCGGCGATCGGAATGAATTTCATCGGGGCGAGCGAAGGCGTCAGCAGGACGACCGTCACGAGAACGCCGGCCAGCACCGTGCCGCCCATGATCCACAGAAGAAGCGCCAGACGCCACATGATCCCGTCTCCAATTGAGATTCAGCAGGCGGGAATTTGCTCTTTGTCAAATATTGCGTCGTTGATCGAAAGCAAGATTTGAGCGGCGGCCCCCATTGGCTCAGCGAAGCTCAACGAAAAACGGCCGGTCGAATGACCGGCCGTCCCGTTTCCAATCCTGTCGCCTGCCGGCGACGGAAAGATCAGCGCGAATAGAATTCGATGACGAGGTTCGGCTCCATCTGCACGGGATAGGGCACTTCGCTCGGCAGCGGGACGCGGGTGAGCTTCGCCACGCCCTTGGAATGGTCGACCTCGTAGAAATCCGGCACGTCGCGCTCGGCGAGGCCCTGCGATTCCAGCACGATCACGAGCTGGCGCGAGGCTTCCTTGATCTCGACGACGTCGCCGACCTTCACCTGGTAGGAGGCGATGTTGACGCGGCGGCCGTTGACCTTGACGTGGCCGTGGTTGACGAACTGGCGGGCGGCGAACACCGTCGGCACGAACTTGGCGCGGTAGACGACGGCGTCGAGACGGCGCTCCAGCAGGCCGATCAGGTTGTCGCCCGAGTCGCCCTTCATGCGGATCGCTTCTTCGTAATATTTGCGGAACTGGCGCTCCGAAATGTTGCCGTAATAGCCCTTGAGCTTCTGCTTGGCCTTGAGCTGGGTGCCGAAGTCCGAGAGCTTGCCCTTGCGGCGCTGGCCGTGCTGGCCGGGGCCGTATTCGCGGCGGTTCACCGGGGACTTCGGGCGTCCCCAGATGTTCTGCCCCATGCGGCGGTCGATCTTGTACTTGGATTCTGCGCGCTTCGTCATTTGCGGTCCATTCTGTCCTGTGCGGGCGCGGCGACAGGACCAAGGCGCAAGCACGCCCCAAGGGCGTCTCGCCGAACCGCGATCCTTTCGCCGCTGGGGCCCGAGAGCCCGGCGAAAGAACGCGCCCTCCTCTATTCCCGGCAGGGAATCGACAGGTCGCTCACCTCTCGCAAACGGAAACGGGAGCGGCCACGGGTGCGAACGCTCGCGCCGGGCGAACCCGGTCGAGCGGGGCCTGACTAACCGCTGCGCCGACCGAAGTCAAACCGGCGCGGCCGCGGAACATTGACGCGGGCAAGGCCGCCGCGCAGGCTGCCGGCCCCAAGGGAGGACAAAATGGCGATATCCGGCGGCTGCCTCTGCGGCAATATTCGCTACACGCTGAACACCGACCCGGCGCTCACGGTCGTATGCCATTGCACGCATTGCCAGAAGGCGTCCGGATCGGCCTTTTCGACCAACCTGGTCGTGCAGCGCGCGGACCTCGCCTTCACTGGCGGCGAAATGGCCGCCTATGACGACAAGGCCGACAGCGGCAATACGCTGAAGCGGTCTTTCTGCCCGAAATGCGGCTCCTCGATCATGAGCGAGTTCGAGCGGCCGGCCCGGCGCCGCCGTGCTGAAGGCCGGCACGCTCGACGATCCCTCCGCCGTCAAGCCGACCATGCAGATCTGGACGCGCTCCGCCCAGCCCTGGGTGAAATTCGCGGCCGAGATGACCTCGATGGAAAAGGGGCGCTGAAGCGCCCCTCTTCTTTGCGCGTCAGAACAGTTTCACGAGCTGCTTGCCGAAATTCTTGCCCTTGAGCATGCCGAGGAAGGCCGACGGCGCCTTCTCGACGCCGTCCGCGATCGTCTCACGCCATTTCAGCTTGCCGGTGGAAGCGAGCGTCACCAGCTCGCCCAGCGCCGCAGGCCAGTCCGACAGGAATTCGGAGACGATGAAGCCCTGCATCTTCAGGCGGCGCACCAGCATCAGTCGCATATCGGACAGGGTGGTCTTTTCCGCGCCCTCGTAGGACGCGATCAGGCCGCAGATCGCGATGCGGCCGAAATCGTTCATGCGATTCATCGTCAGCGCAAACGGCTGGCCGCCGACATTTTCGAACAGGCCGTCGACGCCGTCGGGCGTCGCCTTCTTGAACTGTTCGGCGAAATCTGCCGCCTTGTGGTCGACGCAGACGTCGTAGCCCAGTTCCTCGACCGCGAATTTGCACTTTTCCGGCCCGCCCGCGATGCCGACGGCGCGCGCGCCCTTGGCCTTCGCGAGCTGACCGACGACGGTGCCGACCGCGCCGGTGGCCGCCGAGCAGACGACCGTCTCGCCGGCCTTCGGCATGATGATGCGGTTGACGCCGACCCAGGCGGTGACGCCGGGCATGCCGAGCGGCCCGACGAAGGCCTGCAGCGGAACCTTGCTGTCGTCCACCTTGCGCAGCAGGGCCGGGTTCTGGATCGAATAGAGCTGCCAGCCGCCATTGTTGGAGACGACCTTGTCGCCGGGCTTGAAATTCGGGTCGTTCGACGCAACGACCTCCCCCGCCGTGCCGCCGATCATCGGCTCGTTCAGCGGCTGGTTGCCGGCGTAGGATTTGCCCTCGTCCATGCGCCCGCGCATGTAGGGATCGAGCGACAGCCAGAGATTCTTCATGAGCACCTGACCCGGCCCCGGCTCGCCGATCTCCCTTTCGAAGAACCTGAAATTGTCCTCCGTCGCCGCGCCCTGCGGACGCGAGGCCAGAACGAAACCCTTGTTGAGCGGCATGTTTTTCTCCCGGAAATTGTGGCGCGGATAATAGGGCCCGCCACGCAAATGGCGAGCGCGGAATTGCATCGCGCCTAGCAGGCTGCTGAAAAAGTCTCATTCTTGCGGCCATGCTTCGAGACGGCCGCTTTCGCGGCCTCCTCAGCATGAGGCTCATGTTTGCAAAGCAAGACAGTAGCCCTCACCCTGAGGAGGCGCTGAAAGCGCCGTCTCGAAGGGCGAGGGCGGTCCATGTGTTTTTCAGCTGCCTGCTAAAGCGCGTCGACCTCGGCCAGGAAATCGCCGACGACGCGATTGAAGAGGTCCGGCTCCTCCAGATTCACATTGTGCGTCGTGCGCGGCACGATCCACAGCCGCGCGTCTGGAATGCAGCGCTTCATGAACAGCGCCGGATCGATGCAGGCTTCGTCGTCGTCGCCGGTCACGATCAGCGTCGGCGCGGCGATCCTGCGCAAGCCCTCTTCCAGTTCGTAGATCGTCGCGCGCTTGAGCTGGCAGCCGCGCGCCGTCAGCGCCGTGCCGAGCGCCGAATGATCCTGCAATTGCGCGAGAAAGCGCGCGAAGCCACGCGGGTCGCGCTCGATGAAGCGTTTTCGCGCGGGGCCGTGCATATAGTCGCTCATGCCCTGCATGCCCTGGCTTTCCAGGCGTTCGACCAGCGCCGCGCTGTCCTTCAGGAATGTTTCGCGCATGGTCGGATCGGAGCCGTGGCCGGCGCCGACGATGGTGAGCGAGAGCACGCGATCGGGATGAGCGATGCCGAAATTGACCGTCGCATAGCCGCCCATCGAAAGGCCGACGATATGCGCGCGGCGAAAGCCGAAATGATCGAGCACGGCGCGAATGTCTTCGACCGCATGGCGCTGGCTGTAGAGCGCGGGATCGGTCGGCACGTCGGACGGCGGATAGCCGCGCGCATTGAAGGTCGCGCAGCGATGCCTGCGGCCGAAATGCGCGACAGCCTGCTCCCAGTTGCGGCAATCGCCGGCGAACTCGTGCACGAAAACGACTGGCGTTCCGCCGCGCCCGGATTCCTCGGCGTAGATTTGCGCGCCGTCCGAATTGACGTGAGCCATGTCCTCCCGATCCCGTCTTTTGCGGTTCTTGATGGCGGCGATGATAGGGCAGCCGTCCGCGCGAGCGAAACGCGCGCGCTCAGGCCCTGACCCGCGTCGCCGGGCATGGCGGCGAACGCCGTCGCGCGCAAACCGAAAACGCCGAGAGCGCGGGCAAGTTCGGCGTCGGGCTCTGCGCCCGATGTGAACACGGCTCGCCATTGCGGGTCGCTCGCGCGCTCGTCCGTATGCTCGAGCGCCGTTTCGCGCAACACGAATTCGACCCGCCGCGCGATGGCCGGCGCGGGGTCGATCCATTCCACCGGCCAGGGCGCGAGCCGCTCGAAATGCGCGGTCAGCAGCGGATAATGCGTGCAGGCGAGCACGATCTCGTCGGTGCGCCGCGCGCCGTCCTGAACGAAGCAGGGCGCGATCTCCGCCGCGATCGCTTCGTCGGACACCGGCCGCCCGTGCATGAAGTCTTCCGCGATGCGGGCCAGCGTCTTCGAGCCGACGAGTTCCACCCGGCAATGCGCGGCGAAGGAATGCACGAGTTCGCGCGTATAGTCGCGGGCGACCGTGCCGGGCGTCGCCAGCACCGAGATCATCTGCGAGCGCGAGCGCCCGGCCGCCGGCTTGATCGCCGGCACGGTGCCGACGAAGGGCACATCCGCGAACGCCGACCGAAGATGCGGCAGCACCAGCGTCGAAGCCGTGTTGCAGGCGATGCAGACGACGTGCGGATCGAAATCCGCGATCAGCCGCCGCATGACGGCGACGACGCGCCACACGAGATCGTCGGCCGCCCAGTCGCCGTAGGGAAAGCCCGCGTCGTCGGCGGCGTAGACATGATCGGCCTCGGGAATGAGCTTCGCGATCTCGCGAAACACGGTGAGGCCGCCGAGGCCGGAATCGAAGGTCAGGATGCGCGGGCGGGACATGGCCGCAGGGATTACCCGGTTTTCGGCAAAAGCGGAATGCGTCGGGCTCCCGCCCCGCTCCGCAAAGCGCTAAAGAAGCCGGATGGAACGCGATTCATGACCGGCGCGGGAACGGATTCCACCAGGGCGCCCCGCGAGGGCGGACCGGCGATCGTGCTCGTGCGCCCGCAGCTCGCCGTCAACATCGGCATGTGCGCCCGCGCCATGGCGAATTTCGGCCTGAACGACCTGCGTCTCGTCAGCCCACGCGAGGGCTGGCCGCGCACCGGCGCCTACCGCAAGGGCGCTTACGCCGCCGCCGCGGGCGCGGTGCATCTTCTGGAGAAGGCGAAGCTGTTCGACAGCGTCGAAGCCGCCATCGCCGACCTCGGCTACGTCTACGCCGCCACGGCGCGCGAGCGCGGGCAGGCGAAGCCCATCCTGCTGCCGCGCGAGGCGATGGCTGCGAGCGCCGCGCGCATCGCGGGCGGCGAGAAGCACGGCATACTCTTCGGCCCGGAGCGCACGGGCCTCGACAACGACGATGTCGCGCTCGCCGACGCCATCCTCACCTTCCCCGTCAATCCGGCCTACGCCTCGCTCAATCTCGCGCAGGCCGTGCTGCTCTCGGCTTACGAATATTTCTCGGCGGCGCACGGCCAGATCGCGCCCTTCGAGATCGTCGAACGCTCGCCGCCCGCGCAGCGCGAGATGACGATCTCCTTCTTCGAATTTCTCGAAGGCCATCTGGAGGAGCGCGGCTTCTTCCGGCCCGTGTCGAAGCGCCCGGTCATGCAGCGCAATCTGCGCAACATGTTCCATCGCATGCAGCTCACGCAGCAGGACGTGCGCACCTGGTGGGGCATGGTCGTGCGGCTGATCGAAGGCCCGCGCGAAACGCCGCAGACGCGCAAGCGCGTGAAGCAGAAGAAACCGCCGCCTGCGCAAGCCGGGTGATCGAGGCCGGCGACGCGCGCCTCGCCGCGCGCGCGAAAGCGGGCTAGTCTCACGCCTCCTGCTGGAGGCATTGATGGCTTCGGAACATTTCGACGTGCTCGTGATCGGCGCCGGCCTGTCGGGCGTAGGCGCGGGCTATTGGCTGCAGAAGCTCTGCCCGGACAAGAGCTATGCGATCATCGAGGCGCGCGAGCGCAAGGGCGGCACCTGGGACTTGTTCCGCTATCCCGGCATTCGCTCGGACAGCGACATGTTCACGCTCGGCTATTCCTTCAAGCCGTGGACCGATCCCAAGGCCATCGCCGACGGGCCTTCCATCCTGCGCTACATCGACGAGACGGCGCGCGAGAACGGCATAGACCGAGAAGATCCGTTATTCGCAGCGCATGGTCTCGGCCGCCTGGTCGAGCGCCGACGCGCGCTGGACGGTCGAAGTCGACACGGCCGCCGGGCGCGCGCAATACACCTGCGGCTTTCTCTACATGTGCTCGGGCTATTACCGGTACGACCAGGGCTATCTGCCGGACTTCCCCGGCATGGCGGACTATCGCGGCGCGCTCGTGCATCCGCAGGCCTGGCCCGAGAAGCTCGACTATGCCGGCAAGCGCGTCGTCGTCATCGGCTCCGGCGCGACGGCGATGACGCTCGTGCCCGAAATGGCGAAGACCGCCGCGCATGTCACGATGGTGCAGCGCTCGCCGACCTATGTCGTCGCGCGCCCCTCGAGCGACGCGGTCGCCGACTGGCTGCGGGCGAAGCTGCCGGCCAAGGCCGCCTACCAGCTCGTGCGCTGGAAGAACGTGCTGTTCGGCATGTATTTCTACAATCTCTGCAAACGCAAGCCGGAGAAGGTGAAAGCCTATCTGCTGAAGCTCGTGCGCGAGCAATTGCCGGCGGGCTACGACATCGGACGAGACTTCACGCCGCGCTACAACCCCTGGGACCAGCGGCTCTGCCTCATCACCGATGGCGACCTGTTCGCGGCGATCCGCGAAGGACGCGCGTCCGTCGCCACCGACGGCGTCGAACGCTTTACCGAGAAGGGCCTGCGGCTCGCAAGCGGGCGCGAGATCGAGGCCGATGTCGTCGTCACCGCGACCGGCCTGCAATTGCAGATGCTCGGCGGCGCCAGCCTCACTGTCGACGGCGCAGGCCGTCGAGCCCGGCAAGACGCTCAACTACAAGGGCATGATGTTCTCGGACGTGCCGAACATGGCGGCGACCTTCGGCTACACCAACGCCTCGTGGACGCTGAAGGCCGATCTCATCGGCGAATATGTCTGCCGCATCCTCAATCTGATGGACGCGAAGGGCCAGAGGATAGTCGTCGCGCACAACGACGATCCGAACATGCCCGTCGAGCGCTTCGTCGATTTCTCCAGCGGCTATTTCCAGCGCGTCATCGATCAGCTTCCAAAACAGGGCGCGCGAAAACCGTGGAAGCTCTACCAGAACTACGCCAAGGACCTGCTGGCTCTGCGCTACGGCGCGGTCGAGGACGGCGTGCTGCGCCTGTCGAACCCGCCCGCGGCGAATGCCGCGAAGAAGGAGATGGAGGCGGCGTAACGCTCCACTCGGGTCCTCATCCTGAGGAGCGCCGCAAAGCGGCGCGTCTCCAAGGATGGCCGCAGCGGAGATTTTGGTGTGCCGGCCATGCTTCGAGACGCGGCATCCAAGTCGGGCTTGCCCGACTTGGACATTGATGGCGATCTCGGGCAAGCTCGAGATCGATGCCCGCTCCTCAGCATGAGGGCGCGTGTTGGCATGGGAAGGGGCGTCCCTACCCCATGTTCTCCTTCACCGTCTCGATGAGCTGCTTCAGCGTGAAAGGCTTCGGCATGAAGCCGAAATCCTCGCCTTCCGGCAGGTTCTTGGAGAAGGCTTCTTCCGCATAGCCGGAGACGAAGATCACCTTCGCCTTCACGCCGCGCTTGCGCAATTCGCCGAACATCGTCGGCCCGTCCATTTCGGGCATGACGACGTCTGAGACGATGAGATCGACCTTGCCGTCGTTTTCTTCAACGACCTGTAACGCCTCAACGCCGCTCGCGGCTTCCAGCACCGTGTAGCCGCGCGCCGAAAGCGCGCGCGAGCCGAAGGCGCGCACCGCATCCTCGTCCTCGACGAGCAGGATCACGCCCTGCCCGGTCAGGTCGGCGGCCGGCTTGGCGGCTTCCACCTTCGGCGCGATTTCGGCGGCGTCGGGAATATGGCGCGGCAGGAAGATGCGGAAGACCGTGCCCTTGCCGACCGTGGAATCGACGAAGACGAAACCGCCGGTCTGCTTGACGATGCCATAGACCATCGAGAGGCCGAGGCCCGTGCCCTTGCCCACTTCCTTGGTGGTGAAGAAGGGCTCGAAAATCTTTTCCTTCAGCTCCGGCGGAATGCCGGTGCCGGTGTCGGCGACCTCGAGCAGCACATATTCGGCCGGCGCGAGCATCGGCTCCTTGAAGGCCGCGCATTCGTTCGTCGTGACGTTCGCGGTGCGCAGGATGATCTTGCCGCCCTCGGGCATGGCGTCGCGCGCATTGACGACGAGATTGACCACGACCTGTTCGAGCTGGTTGAGATCGGCCTTCACCAGCCAGAGATCGCGCCCGTGCTTGAGTTCGAGCGCGACTTTCTCGCCGGCGAGGCGCCGCGTCAGCATCTGCAGGTCCGACAGCATGTCGTCGACCTGCAGCACCTGCGGGCGCAGCGTCTGGCGGCGCGAGAACGCCAGCAATTGCCGCACGAGGCCGGCCGCGCGATTGGCGTTCTGCTTGATCTGCATGATGTCCTGGAAGGACGGATCGGTCGGCCGGTGATTGGCGAGCAGCAGGTCGGAATAGCCGATGATCGCGGTCAGCACGTTGTTGAAATCGTGCGCGACGCCGCCGGCGAGCTGGCCGATCGCCTGCATCTTCTGCGACTGCGCGAAATTCTCCTGCAGCGTGCGCTGCTCGGTCGTGTCGAGCGCGGTGAGCATCACGCCGCCGGCTTCGCCCACGTCTTCCGCCGGCGCGAAGAACAGGCGGGCGGCCGGCCCGCCTTCCACGCCGATGTCGAGCGGCGCGGGATCGGCCTGTCCGGCCAGCGTCGCCTCGATCGCGCCGCGCACGGCGGCGGCGTCGCGGTCCGGCAGGCCGGCGAAGATCGAGCGCGCGGCGTCCGCGCCCTTCAGCGCGGCGGGCATCAGCTTGGCGAAGGCGGCGTTCGAGCGCTTCACATGGCCCTGCGCGTCGAGCACGGCGATCGCCATCGGCGTCGAGTTGAAGAAGCGCGCGAACCGCGCCTCCGCCGCGCGCAGGTCCTCGGCCGGCTCCTCGCCCGACAGGCGGTTGAGCACGAGCGTGCGCGACTGGCCGGGCTGGCCGTCGCTGGAAAAGGCGATGCGATGCACGAGCCGCACCGGCAGGCGCTGGCCGCCCCGCCGCTTGAGGTCGACGTCGATCTGCTCGGTGCGCACTTCGCCCGGCCCGCCCGCGACGACCTCGAGCAGCGCCGCGCCGGAGCCGGCGACCAGTTGCGACAGTTTCATGCCGCCCGAGCCGACCTGCGCGAGATCGTAGTCGAGCCAGCCGGCGAGCGTGGCGTTCATGAAGGTGATGACGCCCTTCTGATCCGCCGCGAAGAAGCCGGCCGGCGCGTGATCGAGGAAATCGATGACGTTCTGGAGTTCCTGGAAGACGTTTTCGTGCCGCTCGCGCTCGCGCGTGATGTCGGCGACCGACCAGAGCGTCGCGCGCTTGGCGCCGAGACGGTCGAGCGGCCGCACGCGAATGCGATACCAGCCCACCCCCGACTGGCCGGCGAGCGGCGCCGCCAGCCGCACCTCCTCCACCGCGCTGCGGTTCTCGCGCGCGGCCTGGGCGAGGCGGTAGATCGATTCCGAGACTTCCGGCGCGCCTGAAAAAAGCCGCTCGATCGTACGCAAATCCGCAAGCCCGTGCGCGCCGGACAGCGCGAGATAGGCTTCGTTGGCGTAGATGACGCGCGAGTCGCCTTCCGTGACCAGCAGCCCGTCGGCGCCGGTATCGGCGATCACCTTGGTGATGTCGTTCTTGACGGACTGGCCGGAAAACTGAAGAAATCCGACGGCATAGGCAAAGAGCGCAAGCACGCCGACCATGGCCAGGATCGCCAGAAGCGCCATGATGAGGCGGGCGGCGTGTTCGCGCGGCAGGAACGAGAAGGCGGCCGCCGTCGCCACCAGCGCGGCGGCCAGCAGCAGAACGAGGCCGGGGCTTCCGGTGCGTTCGCTGCGGTCGATGGCGGTGATCGGGGTCTCGCTCATGAACGACGGTCTTCTTCGGCGGCGCTGCCGTGAAATCCACGGGTCCGGGCCGATTCGCAAGAGGATGGGGCGGACCGTCGGCCGAGGCAATCGCCGGTCCGCGGCGACGGCTTCCATATGCACAGACGATCGTTAACCATGCATTAACCTTCTCGGCGGCGGGACCGCGCGCCATGTTATTCTGTGAAATGCGCCTTTCTCGGGCGCGCTAGGGTTGTCGTACATCATGTCGTTTCTACCAAGTAATCTGGCCGACAAGCCTTGGGCGGGCTACCTGCTGGCCGCCGTCCTGATCGTGCTCGGCCTGGCGCTCGTGGTGGTCATCTACCGCGCCTTGCGCGGCAATCGCATCCGCACCAGCTCCGCCCGCGGCCGCCAGCAGCGGCTCGGCGTCGTCGACACGCACGACATCGGCGCGGATCGCCAGCTCATCATCGTGCGTCGCGACAATATCGAACATCTCATCATGATCGGCGGCCCGAACGACGTCCTGATCGAGCCGGCGATCGTGCGCGGCGAGGCGCGCGCCCCGCGCGACCGCGAGAGCGCGCCCGCCTGGGCCAGCGGCGAGACGCCGCCCGCGATCGAGCCGGGCCGTCCGCTCGCCCCCGAGCCCGTCGCGCCGCCCGAGCCCGAGCCGGTTGCGCCGCCCGCCGCCAAGGCGCCGGAACCCGCGCCGGCTCGCGGGCCGCGCCTCCCGGACCTTTTCGCGCGCAGCCGTCGTCCCGAGGCGCAGCCTGCCGAAGCCCCGGCCCCGGAACGACCCGCCGAGATCGCGGCCGCCGCCCCCAAGCCGGCGGAAGCGAAACCGCTCGACGTCAGGACGCCGGAATCTGTTCAGGCCAAGCCGCCGGAGCCCATGCCCGCCGCGCCGAAGCCCGCCGAGCCGCAGACGCCGCCTCCGAGACCCGTCGCCCCCCCGCCTCCGCCCGCGTTCAAACCCGCCGAGACCCGTCCCGTCGAAGCAAAGCCGGCGGAGCCGAAGCCCGTAGAGGCCAAACCGGCGCCCAAGCCCGCCCTGCCGCCGGAACTCGACCTCGAAAAGCTCGCCGCTGCGCTCGCGGCGCCGGAGCAGCCGGTCGCGCCGCCGGCCAAGCCGGAAATCCGCATTCCGGAACCGCCGAAGCCGGAGGCGTCGAGACCCGAAGCCGCGAAACCCGAAGCGCCCAAGACCCGAAGCGCGCCAAGCCGGAGGCGCCGGCGCCCAAGCCCGCCACGCCGGCGGCCGGCGCTCAGCCTGCGGCTGGTCCTCAGCCTGCGGCCGGTCCTCAGCCTGCGGCGCCTGCATCGCGTCCGCCGCCGCCCTTCTTCCGGCCGAGCCCGCCGCAAGCCGCCCCCGCCCCGAAACCGGCGGACGGCGCCCCAGCCGCCGCGACGCCGCATCCAGCGGCCCCGCCGCCACGGCCTGCCCCGCCGCCGGGCTTCCAGCGGCCAAGCGCGCCGCCACCGCCGCCGCCCGGCCCGCCCGCGCCTGCCGCCGCTCCCACGCCCGCCGCTGCGCCGGCGCAGCCGCCCGCCGCCGCGCAGCCGGCGCCGCCCGCGCCCAAGCCGACCCCAGCGCCAACTCCAGCGCCGGCCCCGGCGCCCGTTGCGGCGCCCAAGCCCGCCACGCCTCCGGCGCCCCCGCCGCAACCGGCGGCGCCCGCCAAGGCGTCGGACGATCTCGACGCGCTGGCCTCGCTGGAAGAGGAAATGGCCAAGCTGCTCGGCCGGCCGGGCCCCGGCCGCTGATCTCGCAAGACTTTCCAACGCAAAGGGGCGGCCGAGAGGCCGCCCCTTTTTGATTTCCGCCGACCTCCCGGTCAGTCGTCGCGATAGACGCGCTCGCGGCGCTCGTGGCGCTCCTGCGCCTCGATCGACAGCGTGGCGATCGGCCGGGCGTCCAGGCGCTTGAGGCCGATCGGCTCGCCGGTCTCCTCGCAATAGCCGTAGGAGCCTTCCTCGATCCGGCCGAGCGCCGAATCGATCTTGGCGATCAGCTTGCGCTGCCGGTCGCGCGCGCGCAGCTCGATCGCGCGGTCGGTTTCCGAGGACGCGCGATCGGCGAGATCGGGATGATTTTCGCTTTCGTTCTGCAGCGCCGCGAGCGTTTCGCGGCTTTCGCGCAGAATGTCTTCCTTCCAGACGAGCAGCTTGCGGCGGAAGTAATCCTTCTGCCGTTCGTTCATGAACGGCTCGTCTTCGGACGGCTTGTAGGTCTCGTCGATATCGACTGCCATTGAAGGTCCGCTCCCTAGAACCCTTGGACTAAAGTCGGGCGGCTTATAGCGAGTGGTTTGCGACGACACAATGACCGGAATTAGTTTTTGAAGGGTTGCGAACACAATACGCTTTGCGCAATTCCCCGGGACTTCGGCCTACCCCATCGCCTTCTTCAAATTCTCGTCGATCTTGTCCAGGAATCCCGTGGTCGACAGCCAGCGCTGCTCCGGGCCGACCAGCAGCGCCAGGTCCTTGGTCATGAAGCCCGATTCCACCGTCTCGATGCACACTTTCTCCAGCGTGTTGGCGAACAGCTTCAGCGCCGTGTTGTCGTCGAGCTTGGCGCGATGGGCGAGGCCGCGCGTCCAGGCGAAGATGGAGGCGATCGAATTGGTGGACGTCTCGTGCCCCTTCTGGTGCTCGCGGTAGTGGCGCGTCACCGTGCCGTGCGCAGCTTCAGCTTCCACCGTCTTGCCGTCGGGCGTCATCAGCACCGAGGTCATCAGGCCGAGCGAGCCGAAACCCTGCGCCACCGTGTCCGACTGCACGTCGCCGTCGTAGTTCTTGCAGGCCCAGACATAGCCGCCCGACCATTTGAGCGAGGAGGCGACCATGTCGTCGATCAGCCGGTGCTCGTACCAGATGCCCGCCGCCTTGTAGGCTTCCGCGAATTCCGCCTCGAACACTTGCTGGAACAGGTCCTTGAAGCGCCCGTCATAGGCCTTCAGGATCGTGTTCTTGGTCGACAGGTAGAGCGGCCATTTGCGCTGCAGCGCGTAATTCATCGACGCCCGCGCGAAATCGCGGATGGAATCGTCGAGGTTGTACATCGACATGGCGACGCCGGCGGACGGGAAGTTGAACACTTCCTTCTCGATGACCACGCCGTCCTCGCCCTCGAACTTCAGCGTCAGCCTGCCCTTGCCGGGCGCGAGAAAATCGGTCGCGCGATACTGGTCGCCATAGGCGTGGCGGCCGACGACGATCGGCTGCGTCCAGCCGGGCACGAGGCGCGGCACGTTGCGGCAGATGATCGGCTCGCGGAAGATCGTGCCGCCGAGGATGTTGCGGATCGTGCCGTTCGGCGACTTCCACATTTCCTTGAGGTCGAATTCCTTCACGCGCGCCTCGTCGGGCGTGATCGTCGCGCATTTCACGGCGACGCCGTATTTCCTCGTCGCCTCGGCCGCGTCGACGGTGATCTGGTCGTTGGTCTCGTCGCGCTTCTGCACGCGAGAGGTCGAAATACTTGAGGTCGATGTCGAGATAGGGATGGATCAGCTTGTCCTTGATGAAGGACCAGATGATGCGGGTCATCTCGTCGCCGTCCATCTCGACGACGGGATTGTCGACCTTGATCTTGCTCATGACGACCTCGAAATTGCTGCGCTGCGGCAAAGCCTTTGCGGCGCTATAGCACCGGGGGATCGGGGGGCCTAGTCAGGCTTTTGGGGAAGGCGCCGCTTTGGCGGGCGCCATCGTCGTCGCAGCAGGTTTTCGTCAGCGCGTCGGCCTTCATGCGCTCGGCCGCGGGAAAGAAATGGCGCTGCAGATAGGGCAGCTTGCGCCACGCGCATTCGACTTTCGCATCCATGCATTTTCGTGCGCGAAGACAGGCCGGCTTCCGGCAATGTCGCCAGTAGCCGATATGGTCCATCGCCAGCCGCAGCAGCGCCGCATCGCCCGGTCGCACGACCGGATCGAAGTATTTCGCGCGCCGCAGCCGGTCGGCCATCGGATATTCGTCCTCGAGCGGATCGCGCTCCCAGTTCCAGTCGTCGGGTTGGTCAGCGGTCATGTGGGATTTCCTGACTTCTCCTTGCCGCCCCTCGCGTCATGGCCGGGCTCGTCCCGGCCATCCATGTCGAGACGCGACATCCTTTGTTCCAATTCCATCCCAGGCGACGCCCCGCCTTTGCTGTTCGGCCCGGCGTGGATGCCCGCGACAAGCGCGGGCATGACGGCGAATAGCCAACGGCGCGCGCGCCAACGCTCCCGCGCCTCTCCGCGCGAGCTGCAAATCCCCAGAGGGTCGGAACCGGCGTCGCCGGCTTTGGATAGTCAAACTGCCGGCGACGTCGGTCCCGACGCGGCGACTTTTGGGCCCTGCGCACCGCGCTTCCACGAGATTTGCGCGCGAGCGCAAATCTCATCCCCAGCGAGCTCCTCGCAGACGGGTCGTAATGCCCGACGGGCGGTCCAGGCTTTGCCCTCCCGGGCCGCATGGTTCGGTCGACCACACGACGCAGGCGCCGCTCCCCGCCCACGCAAGCAGACCGCTCCGGTTGCGCCCTCGGCGGGCGGGGATGGCGAGGAATATAGTCATATTAGGAAAATTGTCAAGACAAACGCCGTCATTGCGAGGAGCCGCAGGCGACGAAGCAATCCATCCACCGGCCCTATCTCGCTTCGGCACGATTTGCGCCGCTGCGTCCGACGCCCGGTGGATGGATTGCTTCGCTGCGCTCGCAATGACGGATACGCTGCCGATCATGAAGCAACCCGCCGTCTACATCATGGCCAGCCGCAGGAATGGCACGCTTTATGTCGGCGTGACGTCCGATCTGTCGCGCCGCGCTTATGACCACCGCGAAGGACTGATGGCAGGCTTCACGAAGCGATACGGCTGCAAGCTGCTCGTCTGGTACGAATATTACGAGCGTATGGACGATGCGATAGCGCGCGAGAAGCAGATCAAGGCGGGTTCTCGCGCCGACAAGATCGCGCTGATTGTCGCGATGAATCCCGAGTGGCGCGACCTGTACCTCGACTTCGCGAAATAAGGCGCGTCATTGCGAGGAGCGTAGCGACGAAGCAATCCATCCACCGGAAGACGCCGGTGGATGGATTGCTTCGCTTCGCTCGCAATGACGGCGTGGCAGCAGACCCCGACGCTTCCGCCGGAGCCTGCACAATCAACCCACCATCACAACGCCTTCAGCGCCGCGTTCAGCGTCGCGCTCGGGCGCATGGCGGCGGACGTCCTGGCGAAGTCCGGCGCGTAATAGCCGCCGGTGTCGACCGGCTTGCCCTGCGCGCCGATCAGCTCGGCGTCGATCTTCGCCTCGTTCGCCGTCAGCGCCTCGGCCAGCGGCTTGAATTTCGCGGCGAGCGCCGCGTCCTTGGTCTGCGCGGCCAGCGCCTGCGCCCAGTAGAGGGCGAGGTAGAAATGGCTGCCGCGATTGTCGATCTGCCCGACTTTTCGCGCCGGAGACTTGTTGAACTCGAGAATCTTGCCGTTCGCCTCGTCCAGCGTTTCGGCAAGCACCTGCAGCCTTCGTGTTGCCCGTCGTCTGCGCGAGATGCTCGAGCGAAACGCCGAGCGCCAAAAATTCGCCGAGCGAATCCCAGCGCAGGTAGCCTTCCTCGTTGAACTGCTGCACGTGCTTGGGCGCCGAGCCGCCCGCGCCCGTCTCGAACAGGCCGCCGCCGGCCATCAGCGGCACGATCGACAGCATCTTGGCGGACGTGCCGAGCTCCATGATCGGGAAGAGATCGGTGAGATAGTCGCGCAGCACGTTGCCGGTGACGGAGATCGTGTCCTTGCCCGCGCGAATGCGCTCGAGCGAGACCTTCATCGCGTCGACCGGCGCTGAGGATGCGGATGTCGAGGCCCTTCGTGTCGTGGTCCTTCAGGTAGGTTTCGACCTTGGCGATGATCTGCGCGTCGTGCGCGCGCGCCTTGTCGAGCCAGAACACGGCCGGCGTGTTCGACAGGCGCGCGCGGCGCACCGCGAGCCCGACCCAGTCGCGGATCGGCGCGTCCTTGACCGAGCACATGCGGAAAATGTCGCCCGGCCTCGACCGGACGCTCCAGCAGAACCTTGCCGCTGTCGTCGACGACGCGCACCACGCCGGCGGCGGGGATTTCGAAGGTCTTGTCGTGCGAGCCGTATTCCTCGGCCTTCTGCGCCATCAGGCCGACGTTCGGCACCGAGCCCATGGTCTTCGGGATCGAAGGCGCCGTTCTTCTTGCAGTCCTCGATCACGGCCTCGTACATCGTGGCGTAGCAGCGATCCGGGATCGTCGCCTTGGTGTCGTGCAGCTTGTTGTCGGCGCCCCACATCTTGCCGCTGTCGCGGATCATCGCCGGCATGGAGGCGTCGACGATGACGTCGCGACGGCACGTGCAGATTGGTGATGCCCTTGTCGGAATTCACCATGGCGAGGCCCGGCTGCTTCGCGTAGACGGCCGCGATGTCGGCCTCGATCGCCTTGCGCTCGGCTTCCGGCAGCGCTCGCGATCTTCGCGACGAGATCGCCAAAGCCGTTGTTGAAGTTGACGCCGAGCTTCTTGCAGCGTCTCGGCGTGCTTCGCCGACGCACGATCGGCGAAATAGACCGACACGCAATGGCCGAACATGATGGGGTCGGAGACCTTCATCATCGTCGCCTTGAGGTGCAGCGAGAACAGCACGCCCTTGGCCTTGGCGTCGGCGATCTGCTCGCCGTAGAAGGCGCGCAGCGCCTTGGCGCTCATCGTGGCGGCGTCGATCACCTCGCCCGCGTCCAGCGCGGTCTTGGCCTTCAGCACCGTCGTCTTGCCGTCGGCGCCGGCGAGTTCGATGCGCACGCTGGTCGCGGCCGGCACGGTGGTCGAGACTTCCGAGCCGTAGAAATCGCCGCCCGACATGAAGCTTGACGTGCGACTTCGAGTCAGGGCTCCACGCGCCCATCTTGTGCGGGTTGTTGCGGGCGTATTGCTTCACGGCGCCGGCGGCGCGGCGGTCCGAATTGCCCTCGCGCAGCACCGGGTTCACGGCCGAGCCCAGCACCCTGGCGTAGCGCGCCTTGATGTCCTTCTCTTCATCGTTGGCCGGGTTTTCCGGATAGTCCGGAATGGCGTAGCCCTTGCCCTGCAATTCCTTGATCGCGGCGCGTGAGCTGCGGGATCGAGGCGGAAATGTTCGGCAGCTTGATGATGTTGGCTTCGGGCTTCAGCGCGAGCTGGCCGAGTTCGGTCAGTTCGTCGCCGATCTTCTGGTCCGCCGTCAGCTTTTCGGGGAAGTTCGCGAGAATGCGGCCGGCGAGCGAAATGTCCTTGAGCTTCACCTTGACGCCGGCGGCGCCGACGAAGGCCTCCACGATCGGCAGCAGCGAATAGGTCGCCAGCGCCGGGGCTTCATCGACCTTCGTCCAAACGATTTCCAAATTCGACATTTTGGGCTTCCTCGCCTGCGTCCCCGACCGGGGCATATCCGATGGGCGCCACCACTACGCATTTCGGCCGCCGGCCTCAATTGGATTGTTGTCGCATGGCGGCGGGGCGGGGCCGCAGAGCGCCAGCCGCCGCGCGTCGACGGCAGGGAGCCCTTGCTAAGGACCAGATGGTGTTGTGATAATCCTGGGAGCGGCACGTTCGGAGCCAAAGGGGGGAGCTATGGGACGCCTGGCTTTTCGCGTTTCTGCGCCTGTCGTCGTCACGGCGCTCCTGTCCGCCCTCGCCGCGCCGGCGGTCGCGCAGACCGTCACGATCACCGGATACACTCTGCCGACGGCCAACAGCAGCCCCGGAAGCATCGTCAAGGGGCCGGACGGCGCCCTCTGGTTCACGCGGTTCCTCAGCAAGATCGACCGGATTGACACAAGCGGCGCAATCACGGAACTCACGCCGACATCGAACAATGGCCCTTATCGCATGGCCGCAGGTTCGGATGGCGCGCTCTGGTACACCGAGTATTACAGCAGCAGCATCCGGCGCGTGACGACGGCGGGCGCATTCTCCTCGTTCACGACGCCCGGCGGCGGCCCGCTTGGAATAACCGCCGGCTCCGACGGCGCGCTCTGGTACACCAACCCGCCCGGCAAGATCGGCCGGATCACCACGGCAGGCGTCGCCTCGGAATTCACGCTGCCGACGAGCGGCGTCGGGCTCGAATATATCGCGGCCGGTCCGGACGGGGCGCTCTGGTTCACGGAAAAGACGGCGAACAAGATCGGCCGCATCTCGACCGGCGGCGCGATCGCCGAGTTTTCGGTCCCCACCGCCTCGAGCCAGCCGATGGACATCGTCTCGGGCCCGGACGGCGCCCTCTGGTTCACGGAATACAACAGCGACCGGATCGGCCGCGTCTCGGCGACCGGCGAGTTCAGGGAATATCCCGTCATGAGAAGCGCCGTCGGGCCCGTGGGCATCGCCGCCGGTCCGGACGGCGCGCTCTGGTTCACCGAACGTCCGCCCGGCGCGGGCCTCGCCCGCATTGGCCGCATCACCACGGGCGGCGTCCTCACCGACTACACAGTGTCGACCTCCGTCACGGCGCTGGACAGTATCGTCGCGGGGCCGGACGGCGCGCTCTGGTTTACCGACAACAACAGCGCCGGCGCCAAGATCGACAAGGCGGTGCTGAGCGGCTTCCCCGCCTCGTGGGCGGTCGCGGGCCTCGCCGACTTCACCGCCGACAACAAGAAGGACATTCTCTGGCGCAACAATGTCGGCGATCTCGTCGTCTTCGCCATGAACGGCGCGGCGATAGCCTCGTCCACCTATGTCGCGAACGTGCCTGTCCGGTGGCAGATCGTCGGGACGGGCGATTTCGCCGGGACCGGCTCGCAGGGCATTCTGTGGCGCGATCTCTCCAACGGCGATCTCGTCGTCTCGCTGATGAGCGGGACGTCCATCATCGTCCTCGACCTTCATCGGCAACGTGCCGCGCAACTGGCAGGTCGTGCGCATCGCCGACATCAACGGCGACGGCAAGGCCGACATACTCTGGCGCAACATGGACACGGGGGATCTCGTCGTGTTCACGATGAACGGCGCGGCGATCGCCTCGTCCGTCGTGCTCGCCACTGTCCCGCTGACCTATACGGTGGTCGGCGTCGGCGATTTCAACGGCGACGGCAAGGCCGACATTCTCTGGCGCAACGCCAACGGCGACGCCGTCGTCTCGCTGATGACGGGAACGCCGTCGTCCTTCGCGATCGGCTCGACCACGTTGCTCGCCAACCTGCCGGTGGACTGGCAGGTCGCCGGCGTCGCCGACTTCAACGGCGACGGCAGGGCCGACATTCTCTGGCGCAACGCCGGCAGCGGCGACGTCGTCGTGTCGGCGATGAACGGCGCCTCGATCACGTCGACCACGTTCATGGCCAACCTGCCGCTGAACTGGCAGGTGGCCGGCGTCGCCGATTTCAACGCCGACGGCAAGGCCGACATTCTCTGGCGCGATACGAGCGGCAATCTCGTCGTGTCGCTGGTCAACGGCGCGACCATTACCGCCACGACTTTCGTCGCCAGCCTGCCGTAGGCGCAGCGCCAGCCTTGCCTTTGGCCGAAGCGGGTTCTTGCCGGGCGCCGCCAATGATGGTGTGATGCCCGGGACGGCCTCTTTCCCGGCGCTCGGCGCATCGGCTCCCGGTCGATTCCCTGCGCGCCCCGCGAAACCGGCCTGCGCACGGTCGGGGGGACGACATGCGGACATCGGCGCTTTTCACGCATCTGGCGACGACGGCGGCAATGGTCTGGGGGCTGGCTTCGCCAGGCGCGGCGCAGACCGTGACGATCAGCGAATATCTGGTTCCGGGCGGCGTTACGCAATCTTAGGGCCATTGCGCCGGGCTCGGATGGAGCGCTTTGGTTCGTTGAAACCGGCGCCAGCAAGATCGGCCGCATCCTCACCTCGGGCGGGAACGGCACATTCACTATCCCAACTTCAAGCAGCGTCCCGAACAGCATCACGGGTGGACCGGACGGCAATCTGTGGTTCGTCGAAAATGCCGGCAACAAGATCGGCCGCATTACAACCAGCGGAACCTTCGCAGAATTTTCGATCCCGACGCCCAGCAGTTCTCCCAACGGGATAACCACGGGACCTGACGGCGCCCTGTGGTTCATCGAATATGGCGGCAACAAGATCGGCCGCATTACGACCGCCGGCGCAATCACGGAATTCCCGATCCCCGCCTCTCCCGGCTCGCCCAGCAATATCGTGACCGGGTCGGACGGCGCCCTCTGGTTCACCGAGCCGTCGCTGAACAAGATCGGCCGCATCACCACGGCCGGCGTCCTCACGGAATTTGCCGACCCCCACCCCCAATTCCGGGCCGGTCGGCATCGCGGCGGGGTCAGATGGCGCGTTGTGGTTCACCGAAGGCAACAACAACAAGATCGGTCGAATTTCGACCTTGGGGATCGTCACGGAATATGCGCCGCAGCGGCTCTGGCGCGTGGTATATCGCGCCGGGGCCGGACGGCGCCCTCTGGTACACGGTTATCAACGGCAACAAGATCGGACGCATCACCGTCGGGGGCGTCATCTCCGAATATGCCGTGCCCACAGCGGCGAGCGACGCCTTTCGCCATAACGACAGGCCCCGATGGCGCGGTGTGGTTCACCGAGCAGAACGCCAATCAGATCGGCAAGGCGGTGCTGAGCGGCTTCCCGGCCTCGTGGACGGTCGCCTCGCCTCGCCGACTTCACCGCCGACAACAAGAAGGACATTCTCTGGCGCAACAATGTCGGCGATCTCGTCGTCTTCGCCATGAACGGCGCGGCGATAGCCTCGTCCACCTATGTCGCGAACGTGCCTGTCCGGTGGCAGATCGCGGGAACCGGCGATTTCGCCGGGACGGGCTCGCAGGGCATTCTGTGGCGCGATCTCTCCAACGGCGATCTCGTCGTCTCGCTGATGAGCGGGACGTCCATCACGTCCTCGACCTTCATCGGCAACGTGCCGCGCAACTGGCAGGTCGTGCGCATCGCCGACATCAACGGCGACGGCAAGGCCGACATACTCTGGCGCAACATGGACACGGGGGATCTCGTCGTGTTCACGATGAACGGCGCGGCGATCGCCTCGTCCGTCGTGCTCGCCACTGTCCCGCTGACCTATACGGTGGTCGGCGTCGGCGATTTCAACGGCGACGGCAAGGCCGACATTCTCTGGCGCAACGCCGGCGGCGACGTCGTCGTCTCGCTGATGACGGGAACGCCGTCGTCCTTCGCGATCGGCTCGACCACGTTGCTCGCCAACCTGCCGGTGGACTGGCAGGTCGCCGGCGTCGCCGACTTCAACGGCGACGGCAGGGCCGACATTCTCTGGCGCAACGTCGGCACCAACGATGTCGTCGTGTCGCTGATGAACGGCGCCTCGATCACGTCGACCACGTCCCTGACCAACCTGCCGCTGAACTGGCAGGTGGCAGGCGTCGCCGATTTCAACGCCGACGGCAAGGCCGACATTCTCTGGCGCGATACGAGCGGCAATCTCGTCGTGTCGCTGGTCAACGGCGCGACCATTACCGCCACGACCTTCGTCGCCAGTCTGCCCTGAGCGAGAAGCCTCACCGCTCCACGAACGCCCGGTTCCGCTTCTCCAGCTCCTCGCCGTAGCGGCGCAGCGCGTGGGCTTCCGACAGGCGGCCGATGACGCGCCGGTTCGTCTCGTCGCTGACCACCGCCAGAACGTCCGCTTCCTGCGCCGCGAACATGTCGAGCGCGTCGCGCACCGTGGCGCGCGGGCGTCAGATAGGCCTGGTGCAGATGCGCGAGCTTGGCGACGGGCTCGGTCGGGTCTGCCTCCGCCGCGTGAATGTCGCCGACCAGCACCGCGCCGCTGTAGCGCCCGTCGGCGTCGGTCAGCATCACTTCCTTGGTGACGCCGAGCGGCACGCGGATGCGCGCCTGGCCGATGCTCGTGTCGTCGGGCAGCGTGCGCACGTCCTTGCGCATCATGCGCGCGACCGAGAGATCGCGCAGCCAGCCGATGTCGTGCGGGCCGCGGATCGTCTCGCCGCGCAGGTGAAAGCGCCAGGTGGCGAAGGAATAGCCGAAGGTTCCGCGCACCACGAGCGACACGATGAGCGAGGCGATGAAGGCCGACAGCGCCATGCCGAAATCGCCGGTCATCTCCAGCGCGAGAAACGTCATGGACATCGGCGCGCCGACGATGCCGGTGCCGAGCGCGGTGAGCCCGACGACCGCCATGGCGGACGGCTCCGCCCGCGCCGCGAAGGAGACGAGCGCCGTGGCGTCGCCGTAGCAGCGCCCGACAAAGGCGCCGATCATCAGCGAGGCGAAGAACAGGCCGCCGCGAAAGCCCGAGCCCAGCGAGATGGACGAGGCGGTGAACTTGAGGACGACGATGGCGAGCAGCGCCATGGCCGTGAAGTCGGTCGAGCTCGCCAGCAGGATCGCGCCGTGGCCGGAGCCCAGCGCCGCCGGCGCCGCCGCGCCGATCAGCCCGACCAGCGCGCCGCCGACGATCGGCCTGAGCCAGGCGGGCCGCACCAGCGAATTGAACACGCGCTCGGCGCTCGCCACCATGCTCATCAGCGCGATGGACACGCCCGAGCACAGCAGCGCGACGACGATGACATGCGCAAAGGCGCTGGGCGCGAGCGAGTCGCCGCCGGGCGGCGTCGCCAGCAGGCTATGGTCGACGAAGACGCGCGCGACCAGCGTCGAGACGACGGCGCTCGCCGCGATCGGCGCGAGCGAGGCGACGGAATAGGCGCCGAGAATGGTCTCGAAGGCGTAGAAGGCGCCGGCCAGCGGCGCGTTGAAGGCCGCCGCGATCGCGCCCGCCGCGCCGCAGGCGACCAGCAGCCGCATGTCGTTGCGGCGCGCGCCGAGCTCGCGGCCGAGCCGCGACGCGAAGGCCGCGCAGATCTGCGTATAGGCGGCCTCGAGCCCGACCGACCCGCCAAAACCGTTCGACACCATGGTCTGCAGCGTGATGAACAGCGAGCCGCCGACCGACATGCGCCCGCCGAGCAGCGCGTTCGCCTCGATGGCGTCATGCACGCGGCCGCGAAAACGCGGCGCCAGGAACCTGGCGAGCAGCGCCAGGATGATCCCGCCCGCCGTCACCACGGCCACCGCGCGCCAGGCCTCCAGCGACGGCGCGAGACTGAGGCGCAGGCCGCGCGGCAGGCCGAACAGAAGTTCGTGCATGAGCTGCGAGACGATGCTCATGCCGGTGACCAGCAGGCCGCTGACCGCGCCGATGAGCAGCGCGACGATGACCAGCCCCGCCTCGCGCGTGCGCACGAAGGCGCGCATCCACATCGGGAACAGCCCGCCGAACACCCGCGTCGGCGCGCCGCCGGCATGTCCCTCTGTCGGGCGCGCGCCCGCGCCGGCAGGAGTGGCTTCGGTCATGTCGCTTCCGTCATGTCGTCTCGGACGGCCCGGCGCGCGACGGCCGGTCTCCGAGGATGCGATTTCCGTGGATGAACGTCGCCGCCCCGGCGGTCAAGGCGTCCGGCGCCGGCGCGCGCTTAAACCTTCCTTCACCACGACGCGGCAAGACTGACAGCGGAGTGAAGTCATGCAGTCAGTCGAGCGCGCCCCCAACACCGCATCCGGCCTCTGGTCCCGCCTGCCCGCGCACACCCTGTTCGGCGCGCTCGGCGTCGGGCTGATCGCGCTGGTGCTGTCGCACCCCGCCGTCATGTCGCTCGCCGGCCTCGACATCGCCGCCCAGCGCCCCGGCGCCCGCATGATCGACCGCGTCCCCACCGGCACGATCGGCGCCTCGAAGGCGGCCGAAACGCCGCGCGTGAGAGTCGGCGGCCTCATCGGCCTGCGCGCCGCCATCCGCGAACAGCGCTGACCCGTCCACAGGTTAACCATTTGAAAATATTGGAAGCGACAAGAACAAAAAAAGAACTTGGCAATTAGAACAAATCGCGTACAGTGCTCCCATACGGCGGCGATTGCCCAATCCGACCCGCCCGTGCCAGAAGGAGCCTCAAGCCGTGAGCCAAGCGAATCTCCGCCTCGTGGAAGGATCGTCCGTGGACAAGACCAAGGCGCTCGACGCCGCCCTGTCGCAGATCGAACGCGCCTTCGGCAAAGGCTCGATCATGCGGCTCGGCAAGAACCAGAAGGCGGTCGAGATCGAGGCCGTGTCCACCGGCTCGCTCGGGCTCGACATCGCTCTCGGCGTCGGCGGCCTGCCGCGCGGGCGCGTGGTCGAAATCTACGGCCCCGAATCCTCCGGCAAGACGACGCTGACCCTGCATGTCATCGCCGAGGCCCAGAAGCGCGGCGGAACCTGCGCCTTCGTCGACGCCGAACACGCGCTCGACCCCGTCTACGCCCGCAAGCTCGGCGTCAATCTCGACGAGCTCCTGATCTCCCAGCCCGACACCGGCGAGCAGGCGCTCGAGATCACCGACACGCTGGTGCGCTCCGGCGCGATCGACGTTCTCGTGGTGGATTCGGTGGCGGCCCTCACGCCCCGCGCCGAAATCGAGGGCGAGATGGGCGAGGTCCAGCCGGGCCTGCAGGCCCGTCTCATGAGCCAGGCCCTGCGCAAGCTCACCGCCTCGATCTCGCGCTCCAACACGATGGTCATCTTCATCAACCAGATCCGCATGAAGATCGGCGTCATGTACGGTTCGCCGGAGACCACGACCGGCGGCAACGCCCTGAAGTTCTACGCCTCCGTCCGCCTCGACATCCGCCGCATCGGCGCGATCAAGGACCGCGACGAGGTCGTGGGCAACCATACCCGCGTCAAGGTGGTGAAGAACAAGGTCGCCCCGCCCTTCAAGCAGGTCGAGTTCGACATCATGTACGGCGAGGGCATTTCCAAGATGGGCGAGCTCGTCGACCTCGGCGCCAAGGCGGGCGTGGTCGAGAAATCCGGCGCCTGGTTCTCCTACGACAGCCAGCGGCTCGGCCAGGGCCGCGAGAACGCCAAGGCCTTCCTGCGCCAGAACCCGGAAATCGCCCAGCGCATCGAGCTGGCGATCCGCGAGAACGCCGGGCTCATCGCCGACAAGATCCTGGACTCGGCCGGCGAAGAGGACGCCGACGGCGACGACTGATTTCGCAAGGGCCGGCCGGTCGCGCCCCGCACGCGCGCCGGCAGGCGTCAGGCAAGATCGGCCCGCCTTCGAGCGGAAACGCCCGAAGGCGGAAAAGCTGATCGTTCGAAACGGCGAGGCGCCGTGAGCCGCCCCTCGCGCGAAACCCGTCCGCCATCATCGCGTTTCGCTCGACAGTTTCATGGCGCCCCGTTAGAAAGGCCCGGCTCAGCCGGGCCTTTCGCTATGTTCGGCCCTGCGAGGAGTTCGCCCGGGACGCCGGATCGAACCTCGGGCGCGAGCGACTTATATGAAGCAGGCAGGGCCGCCAGCGGCCCCGAGAGTCGGACGATAATGAGCGGCGTCAACGAAATCCGGGCCACCTTTCTCGACTATTTCGCCGGCCACGGCCACGAGAAGGTCGCATCATCCCCGCTCGTGCCGCGCAACGACCCCACCCTCATGTTCACCAATGCGGGCATGGTCCAGTTCAAGAACGTCTTCACCGGCGTCGAGAAACGGCCCTACTCGCGCGCAGCGTCTTCCCAGAAGTGCGTGCGCGCCGGCGGCAAGCACAACGATCTCGACAATGTCGGATACACCGCGCGCCACCACACCTTCTTCGAGATGCTCGGCAATTTCTCGTTCGGCGACTATTTCAAGGACGGCGCGATCGAACTCGCCTGGAACCTGATCACCAGGCACTTCGACCTGCCGAAAGACCGGCTCCTCGTCACCGTCTACCACGACGACGACGAGGCCTATCGTCTGTGGAAGAAGATCGCGGGCTTCTCCGACGACCGCATCATCCGCATCGCGACATCGGACAATTTCTGGTCGATGGGCGAGACCGGCCCCTGCGGCCCCTGCTCCGAAATCTTCCTCGACCAGGGCGAGCATGTCGCGGGCGGCCCGCCCGGCTCCCCCGACGAGGACGGCGACCGGTTCCTCGAGTTCTGGAACCTCGTCTTCATGCAATACGAGCAGGTGTCGCCGACCGAGCGCGTGCCGCTGCCGCGCCCCTCGATCGACACCGGCATGGGCCTCGAGCGCATCGCCGCCCTGCTGCAGGGCGTGACCTCGACCTACCAGACCGATTTGATGCGCGCGCTGATCCGCGCGGTCGCGGAGGAGACCGGCGTCGATCCCGACGGCCCGCAGGCCGCCAGCCACCGCGTCATCGCCGACCATCTGCGCGCTTCCGCCTTCCTCGTCGCCGACGGCGTCACGCCGCTGAACGAGGGCCGCGGCTACGTGCTTCGCCGCATCATGCGTCGCGCCATGCGCCACGCGCAATTGCTCGGCGCCAAGGACCCGCTGATGTGGAAGCTCGTGCCCGCGCTCGTGCGCGAGATGGGCCAGGCCTACCCCGAGCTCATCCGCTCCGAGCCGCTCATCGTCGAGAACTCTTCGCACGGAAGAGACCAAGTTCCGCACGACCCTCGCGCGCGGTCTCTCCATTCTGGAAGACGAGACGCGCACGCTCGTCGCCGGCCAGTCGCTCAACGGCGAGACCGCCTTCAAGCTCTACGACACCTACGGCTTCCCGCTCGACCTGACGCAGGACGCGCTGCGCGCGCGCAATCTTTCCGTCGACACCGCCGCCTTCGACGCCGCGATGGAGCGCCAGCGCGCCGAGGCGCGCAAGGCCTGGGCCGGCTCCGGCGAAGCCGCGACCGAAGCGGTGTGGTTCGCGTTGCGTGAAAAGCTCGGCGCGACGGAATTCCTGGGCTACGAGACGGAAGCCGCCGAAGGCGTCGTCCAGGCGATCCTCGTCGACGGCGCCGAAGTCGCCTCCGCGCCCAAGGGAACAAGGGCCGCGGTCATTCTCAACCAGACGCCCTTCTACGGCGAGTCCGGCGGCCAGACCGGCGACACGGGTTTCGCGCGCACGACGGGCGTGCAGTTCAAGATCGAGTCGACGGGCAAGAAGCTCGGCGATCTCTTCGTGCACGAAGGCGTGGTCGAGGAAGGCGAGCTGAAGGTCGGCGCCGCCGTCGAACTCGAGGTCGACCACGCGCGCCGCGCCGCCATCCGCTCGAACCATTCCGCCACCCACCTGCTGCACGAGGCGCTGCGTCTCGTGCTCGGCGACCATGTCGCGCAGAAGGGCTCGCTCGTCGCGCCCGACCGCCTGCGCTTCGACTTCTCGCATCCCAAGCCGATCGGCGACGACGAGCTTGCCCGCATCGAGGACATCGCCAATTCCGTCATCTTGCAGAACACGGCCGTCGAGACGCGGCTGATGGCCGTCGACGACGCCATCGAATCCGGCGCGCGCGCGCTGTTCGGCGAGAAATACGGCGACGAGGTGCGCGTCGTCACGATGGGTCGCCAGTTGGATGAAAATCGAGGCGCCAACCGCGCCTTCTCCGTCGAGCTCTGCGGCGGCACGCATGTCGCGCGCACCGGCGACATCGGCCTCGTCACCATCGTCGGCGGAGAGCGCCGTCGCCTCGGGCGTGCGCCGTCTCGAAGCCAAGACCGGCGCCGGCGCCCGCCGTCACCTCAACGAAGAGAGCCGCCGCCTGCGCGAGATCGCGCATCTCGTGCGCGCGCCGGCCGAAGAGGCCGCCAACCGCCTCGCCGCCCTCATCGAGGAGCGCAAGAAGATGGAGCGCGAACTGGGCGAGGCCCGCCGCAAGCTCGCCATGGGCGGCGGCGCGGCGGAAGCGGCCCCTTTCCGCGAGATCGCGGGCGTGAAATTCCTGTCGCGCGCGGTCGCCGGCGTCGAGATGAAGGACCTGAAGTCGCTGGCCGACGAGGCCAAGAAGACGATCGGCTCCGGCGTCGTCGCCATCGGCAACGCCAGCGCCGACGGCAAGGGCGGCGTGGTCGTGTCCGTCACGCCCGATCTCGCCGACCGCTTCAACGCGGTCGACTTCGTGCGCATCGCCTCGGAGAAGCTCGGCGGCAAGGGCGGCGGCGGCCGGCCCGACATGGCGCAGGCCGGCGGCCCCGACGGCTCGCAGATCCCCGCCGCGCTCGAGGCGATCGAGAGCGCGCTGCGCCAGAAGGCCGTCGGATGATCGCCCGCCGCCGCGCGCGCGTCGCGCGCCTGCGGCGGCGCGTCCATTACATTCTCGACGGCGGCGTCGCCAACCGTACCGCGCGCATCGCGCACGCCTTCATCATCATGCTCGTCACGCTTTCGGTCGCCTCGGTGGTGCTCGAGAGCGTGCCGGAACTGCAGAAGCGCTACGGCCTCGTCTTCGACGCGATCGAACTCGTCGCGCTCGTCGGCTTTTCCGTCGAATATGCGCTGCGCATCTGGGGCGCGCCCGAGAGCGCGGCCTATTTCGGCATGACGCCTTTTCGCGCGCGACTTGCCTACGCAATAACGCCTTACGCCATCGTCGACCTGCTGACGATCGTCCCCTTCTATCTCGGCCTGTTCCTGCCCGGCGACTTCCGCGTGCTGCTGCTGCTGCGGCTCGCGCGCTTCTTCAAGCTCGCGCGCTATTCGCCGGGCATGCGCTCGCTCGCCGCCGCATTGCAGGCGGAGCGCAAGGCGCTCGGCGCCTCGGCCGTCATCATCTTCGGCGTCATACTCGTCATGGCCTCGGCCATGCACATCGCCGAGCATGCCGCGCAACCCGACAAGTTCGGCTCCATTCCGGAATCCATGTGGTGGGCGGTCGTCACCATCACGACGGTGGGCTACGGCGACGTCGTGCCGATCACGGTGGCCGGCCGCATCATCGCGGGGCTCACCGCCTTCATGGGCTTCCTGCTGCTCGCCTTGCCCGTCGGCATCGTCGCCACCGCCTTCGCGGAAGAAATCCATCGCCGCGAATTCGTCGTCACCTGGTCGATGATCGCGCATGTGCCGCTGTTCTCGACGCTCGACGCATCCGAGATCGCGGAGATCATGCATTACCTGCGCGCGCAGACCGTGCCGGCCGACACGATCGTCGTGCGGCGCGGCGAGGAGGCGCATTGCATGTATTTCGTCGCTCTCGGCGAAGTGCAGGTCGAACTGCCGCACGACAATGTCCGGCTCGGCGAGGGCCAGTTCTTCGGCGAGATCGCGGTGCTGCGCAAGACGCGGCGCACCGCGACCGTGCGCACGACCGTCCCCTCCAAGCTGCTCGCGCTCGACGCCGGCGACCTCGGCACGCTGATGGCGCGCAATCCCGAAATCGGACGCCGCATCGAGGAAGCGATCGCCGCCTACGGCAACGTGAGCGCGCTGACCCCGCGCGGCGACATGACGGCGGCCGAAGTCGGCCAGCCGCCGCAAGATTGATGTTCACCCTCCGGAGTTTTTCGATGCGCGTTCTCGCTTCGCTGTTTCTTCTTCCTCGCGCTCGCCGGCTGCATGACCACGAACGAGGCGCTGTTGCCCGATCCCTCGGCGCGCGGCGGCGGCATGGTCGGCGGCGAGCCGGGTTCGCCCTACGCCAGGCAGCGCTGAAGTCAGCGACTGCAGATCGCGCGCAACGCCAGCCAGTCGCCGGCCGACAGCAAGGCTTCGCCGGTCGCCTGCGCGGATTCGTTCTCGAGCCGCGCGCGCCGCTCGTCCGTGAGCGGATGGTCGCGCAGGAAATCGAGCGGGGTCGTCCCTTCCCCCCTGGCGATGCGTTGCAGGATGTCGCCGAGCGCGCGCGCCGGACGGCCGGCTCGTGTCAGGGCCTGCGCCGCGAAATCGTCGGCCTGCGTTTCGGCCTCGCGCGAATAGGCGGCCGACAGCGAGGCGCGCGCGGCGCCAGCGATCGCGCCCGCGCCGAACGCGCCGCCGGCGACGAGACCGATGGTCAGCGCCACGCCGCCCTGCCGCAGGGCTGCGCGCAGACCGTCGCGATGCGCGGCGTGGCCCATTTCATGCGCCAGCACGCCGGCGACCTCGTCCGGGGATTGCGCCGCCTCGATCAGGCCGCGCAGCAGGTAGATGCGCCCGCCCGGCAGCGCGAAGGCGTTCTGCACGGACGAGGACAGCACGCCGACGCGTATGTCGAGCGCAACGCCGGCGGCGACCTTCACGCGGTCGACGAGACGCGCGAGCGCCGCCTCGCCCGACGGCGACGTGCACACGCCGCCCTTGAACCGCGCCCGCGCTTCCGCATCGGCCGCCGCGCCGATCCGCGCCTCGATACCGGCGGGCACGAGCGGCGCGAGCCGGTCGGCGATTGCGGGGATCACGAACCAGACGAGCGCGGCGATGACGACGAGGCCGGTCGTCGCCAGCGCCGCCACCCGCCACAGCGCCTCGCGCTTTTCCTGGCTGTCGCCGTCGAGCAGGCGGCAGCGCTGCGCGACGGCCGCTGCGAAGGCGGGATCGGAAATCTCGCACCAGGCCTTGGGCGACGCGGTGAGCGCGCGAATGCGCAACGGGCCTTGCCCGCCGCCTGGATCAGCCCGCATTTGAGCGGAATCGCTCAAATGCGGGGAAGCTGATCGCTTTTCAGAGTTTAGAGCGCGCGTTGCGCGAAAAACCGGCATCCACTTTTTCGCAACGCGCTCTACGCGCCTGATGTCGGCGAGCGCCCAGGCGGCGCGAAAGGCGCCGGCCTCGAAAATCTGCAGCGTGTCGCCAAGCCTCAGATCGACGCGGCGCGGCGCGCCCGCGCCATCGAAAAAGACCTGGCCGCGCGCCTCGACGGCGCCCCCGGCGTCATGCAACGAATAGCCCAATTCAGTGTTCCCCCGGCGGAGACTGGCATGAAAACCATAGCCCCGCACGCCGCGCCGTTTCGTGCCCGCGCGCACGCCGGGCGCATGCGGCGCAGTCTCTTGCGGCAAGGGCGTACGTTGCGTTGATCCCGAGCAACGCGCCACGTGTCGGCGCGGCCTAGTTTTCGAGCAAGCACAGGGCAAAGAGAGGAAGACCGGCCATGTTCAAATCCATTCTCGCTCCCGTCGATCTCGCCGAGCCCGCGCCCGCGCAGCCGGCCATCCGCGCGGCGGTGGAGATCGCCAATGTCGCGGGCGGGCGCGTGCGCCTCGTCAACGTGCAGTCGCTCCTGCCGGCGACCTTCATGGACTACGTGCCGGCCGATTTCGACGCGATGCAGAAGGCCAACGCCGAAAAGGCGCTGGCCGAAATGCTGAAGGACGTGAAGCTCTCCGCCGACCGCCTGTCCAGCGTCGTGCGCATCGGCGGCGTCTATCCGGAAATCCTGGAAGAGGCCAAGCAATGGGGCGCCGACCTCATCGTCATCGGCTCGCACCGGCCGGCGATGTCGACGTACCTCCTGGGCTCGAACGCGACGACGGTGGTGCGCCACGCGAATTGTTCGGTGCTGGTGGTAAGGGAGTAGAAATCACTCGACGACGCATTGAATTTCGACCCGAATGAGATATCTTTGAGATATCTCAGGAAACAACCATGTCTCACGCAACAATCGGCAAATGGGGGAAGAGTCTCGGCGTTCGCCTGCCGGCGGACGCTGCGCGCGCGCTCGGCCTCGATGTCGGCAGCGAAGTCGAAATTCTTGCAAGCGAAGGCGCGATCGTGGTCAAGCCGGTCGCACGGCCGAAAAGCTTGCGCGACTTGCTTGGCGGCAAGACACCGGAGGAATGGCGTGCCCTGTATCGCGGCTCGGAAGTCGATTGGGGTCCTGACGTCGGACGCGAAATCATCGACGAATGAACGAGCCGTACTTCCCTGCCGCGGGCGATCTCGTCTGGACAGATTTCAATCCATCGCGCGGGCGAGAACAGGCGGGCCGCCGGCCCGCATTGGTCCTGTCCTCGCGCGATCTCAGTGAAATATCCGGCTTCGTGATTGTCGCCCCTATTACGTCGCGCGTGCGGCCGTTTCTTACGAGCGTAGTCCTCTCGCAAGGCTCGGCGATCGCGGGCGAGATATTGCTGCATCAGGTTCGCAGCATCGATACGCTCGCGCGACCAATAAAATTCGCAGGGCGGATCGACGATGAAACAGCGACGCTCGTGCGCGAGAAGTTTGCGCTGTTGCTCGCGATCTGAAACTTCGCGAGCAAAGCAGTCGCTGGCTTTGCCATCCTTCGAGACGCGATGCCGCGCATCGCTCCTCAGGATGAAGGTTCAGGATGCGGCAATCGAGCCGCCCCTACCTCTCCCGCCGGTTCAAGAACGCCAGCCGCTCGAACAGGTGCACGTCCTGCTCGTTCTTCAAGCAGCGCGCCGTGCAGCGGCGGGAATGAGCTTCTTCGGGTCGCGCTCGCGAAGAGTTTCGGGGCCGATGTCCTCGTTCGAGCAGCAGCTTCAGCCAGTCCAGGAGTTCCGAGGTCGAGGGCTTCTTCTTCAGGCCCGGCACGTCGCGCACTTCGAAGAAGATGCGCAGCGCCTCTTCCACCAGCCGCTTCTTGATGCCGGGGAAGTGCACGTCGACGATCTGCTCCATCGTCTCGGCGTCGGGGAACTTGATGTAGTGGAAGAAGCAGCGGCGCAGGAAGGCGTCGGGCAGTTCCTTCTCGTTGTTCGAAGTGATCATCACGATCGGGCGCTTGGCCGCCTTCACGTTCTCGCCGGTCTCGTAGACATGGAATTCCATGCGGTCGAGTTCGAGCAGCAGGTCGTTCGGGAATTCGATGTCGGCCTTGTCGATCTCGTCGATCAGCAGCACCGGGCGCTGCTCGGCCGTGAACGCTTCCCACAGCTTGCCGCGCTTGATGTAATTGTTGATGTCCGAAACGCGGGGATCGCCGAGCTGCGAGTCGCGCAGGCGCGAGACGGCGTCATATTCGTAGAGGCCCTGCTGCGCCTTGGTGGTCGACTTGATGTGCCAGGTCAGCAGCGGCGCGCCGATGGCTTTCGCCACCTCCTCGGCCAGCACGGTCTTGCCGGTGCCGGGCTCGCCCTTCACGAGCAGCGGACGCTCGAGCACGATGGCCGCGTTGACGGCGACCTTGAGGTCTTCGGTGGCGACGTAATCCTTGGTTCCGGTGAAACGCATGTCAGTCCCTTCGTTTAACTGTCAGGTTAAACGGCGGGCGGACCGGCCGCAAGCGGCCCCGTTCCGGCGCATGGCTGGCAAGCGCCGGCTTCAGCCGGCGCTATTTCCGCTGGATCGCTGCGAGGTAGCGCAGGAAATCCTCGACCTGCCGGGGCGTCAGTTTCACGCGCGGCATGCCCTGGGCATGGCCGACGACGAGGCCCTCGGTGAGGCCCTCCTGCAGGTTTTCGAGCGGGTATTTCCGCGCCAGCGTGCGGAAGGGCGGCGCGGCCGGATTGGGGCTCGCGCCCTTCACCCCCACCGAATGGCAGGCCTTGCAGCGCTGCGCGATGCGCCGGCCGGCGACCGTGTCCGGCGCGGCGAACGCCGGAGCCGCGAGAAGAAGCGAGGCGAGAATCAGCGGAATGCGCATGGCCGGCAGGATGGCCGCGCCGCGCGCCCGAGGCAATGCGCGGGGTCAACGCTGCCCCGCGCGCCGCGCCCTCGACCTCGGCGCCGCCGCATGGCACATTCCGCCCCATGTTCCTGCAATTCTTCACATCCCTTCGCGACGCCCAGGTCCCGGTCACCTTGCGCGAATATCTCACCCTCATGGAGGCGCTCGACCAGGATCTGGCCGAGAAATCCGTCGAGGATTTCTACTATCTCTCCCGCGCCTGCCTGGTGAAGGACGAGCGCAACCTCGACAAGTTCGACCGCGTGTTCGGCACGATCTTCAAGGGGCTCGAAAGCCTGCTCGACGCCATGGAGAAGGCGGAAATCCCCGAGGAATGGCTGAAGAAGCTCGCCGAGAAATACCTCACCGACGAGGAGAAGGCGCAGCTCGAGGCCATGGGCTGGGACAAGCTGATGGAGACGCTGAAGAAGCGTCTGGAAGAGCAGAAGGGCCGCCACCAGGGCGGCAGCAAATGGATCGGCACGGCCGGCACCTCGCCGTTCGGCGCCTACGGCTACAATCCCGAAGGCATCCGCATCGGGCAAAAGGAGAGCCGCCACCGTCGCGCGGTGAAGGTTTGGGACAAGCGCGAGTTCAAGGACCTCGACGGCGACACCGAGATCGGCACGCGCAACATCAAGATCGCGCTGCGCCGTCTGCGCAAGTTCGCGCGCACCGGCGCGCCGGACGAACTCGATCTCGAATTCGACCATCCGCGACACCGCCAAGCAGGGCTGGCTCGACATCAAGCTGCGGCCCGAGCGCCGCAACGCCGTGAAGGTGCTGCTGTTCTTCGACATCGGCGGCTCGATGGACTGGCACATCAAGCAGGTCGAGGAACTCTTCTCCGCGTGCAAGACCGAGTTCAAGCACATGGAGCATTTCTATTTCCACAACTGCCTCTACGAGGGCGTGTGGAAGCAGAACACGCGGCGCTTCACCGACAAGACGGCGCTCTGGCAGGTGCTGCACACCTATCCGCACGACTACAAGGTGGTGATCGTCGGCGACGCCTCGATGAGCCCTTACGAGATCACCCAGCCCGGCGGCTCCGTCGAGCACATGAACGAAGAGCCGGGCTACGTCTGGCTCGAGCGCGTGACGCGCACCTATCCGCACGCCGTCTGGATCAATCCGGTGCCGGAGAACCAGTGGAATTACACGCAGTCGATCAAGATGATCCAGCGCCTGATGACCAACAGGATGTATCCGCTGACGCTGGAAGGGCTCGACGGCGCGATGAAGGAGCTGGTGCGGTAGCGGCCTACCCCGCCGCAAGAGAGCTGCGCGATTTGCGCGCAACTTGCGTTTCTGGTATGTTCGCACGATCGGATTGCAGACGAAGACGCGCTTGCCCGGCGTTTTTTCCTTGAAGGAAGGCTTGGGCTCTGCAAGAAACCTCCCTAATTCGATAGAAAATGGACGCAAGCTCGCGGCCATTTGAACCTTCTCGGTTCAACTCAGGAACATGAAATGGCGACTGGCACTGTCAAATGGTTCAACGCCCAGAAGGGCTTCGGCTTCATTCAGCCCGACGCGGGCGGACCGGACGTTTTCGTCCACATTTCCGCGGTCGAGCGCGCGGGCCTCAACGGCCTGAACGAAGGTCAGAAGATCAGCTACGAGCTGGTCGCCGACCGCCGCTCGGGCAAGTCGTCCGCGGATCAGCTCAAGCCGGTCTGAGCCAACTGTCATCCCGGACGGCGGCAAAGCCGTCGATCCGGGATCCAGACACAGCATTCCGGCGCGCTGGATCCCGGCTCTCCGGCCGGGATGACAGAGCGGCCTACGGCAGAAATTCCCTGATCGCCGCGTTCACCTCGTCCGGCGCGTCCTGCTGCACCCAGTGCGAGGCTTTCGGCAGCCGCACGATCTTCACGTCGCGCACATACTGGTCCACGCCGTCGAGCGTCGACACTTCCAGCGCGACATCCTTTTCGCCCCAGCAGATCAGCGTCGGAACCTCGATCTTTGCGCCGAGATCGTTCGCCGCCATCAGATCGTTCATGGCGCAGCGATACCAGTTGATCATCGCGCGCAAGCCGCCGGGGCGCGCGGCGTTGGCGGCGTAGATCGAAAGAATCTCACGCGGAAAATTGGCGCGGTTGGCGCTGGTGTCGCGCAGCATCTTGGCGATGGGCGCGCCGCCCTTGCGGCCGAGCAGGGTCTCCGGCAGCCACGGGATCTGGAAGAAGCGCGTGTACCACGACTTCTTCCTCTGCTTCGGATTGCGCTGATATTCGCGCTTGAAGCACAGGGGATGCGGCACGTTGCAGATGACGAGCTTTTCCAGCGGCCGCATTTTTCGCGCGGCGAACGTCCAGGCGACGAGCGCGCCCCAGTCGTGCGCGATCAACGTCGTCGTTTTCGCGCCGGAAGCGTCGATCAGCGCGGCGACGTCTTCCGTCAGGTTCTTCAGCGAATAGGCCTTGCGTTCCGCCGGCGTCGTCGTGCCGCCGTAGCCGCGCTGGTTGACGACCCACACGCGATAGCCCATCGACGCGAGCAACGGCGCCTGAAAGCGCCAGGAGATCGCGTGTTCCGGAAAGCCGTGCAGAAGCAGCGCGAATTTTTCGCCCGCGCCGCTTTCCCACAGCTCGAAATCGACGCCGTTGGCGGAGACGATCCGGCGCTGGCCGAGCGGCGCGAAAAGGTCGTCGGTCATGCTTCCCTCCGCACCGCGACTGTCATCCCGGACGCCCGCAGGGCGATCCGGGATCCAGCGCTCCGCTGACAATATGGATCCCGGCTCTCGCTTCGCTTCGCTTTCTGACGAAGTCGCCTATAGGCGACTTCTGTCTGGCCGGGATGACATGCGTGACGCTACCCGCACGCCCCCATGCCCGCCATCGCCGGGCACATGCCGCAGCCGCCCGCCGTGTCGCAGGCGCCCATATCCATACCCCCGCCCTCGCCGCCGGGCGCGGGCTTCGCGATCAGCGATAGCTGGCGGTCGAGATGCGTGGAGGCGCAGGACGGGCATTCCGGCGTTTCGCCGGAGCGCACGAGCGTCTCGAAGCGATTGTCGCAATCCTCGCAGCGATAGGCGTAGAGCGGCATGGGAAGTTTCCGTGGCGGTTCGTTTCGCCCATTTCTGCGTGCTGCAGCGCGGAAAGGCAAGCGCGCGCCCTCCCCTCGCATTTCGGCCGGGGAATCGCTAGCCTTGCCCCATGCATCGTCTCGTCCTGCTCCGTCACGCCAAGGCCGCCCGCGAAGCCGGCGGAGGCGATCGAGAACGTCCGCTGACGAGGCGCGGGCGCGAGGACGCCGCGCGCGTCGGGCGCTATCTCGTCGAGGAAAAGCTCATCCCCAATCTGGCGGTCGTCTCCGACGCGCATCGCACCCGGGAAACGCTGGACTGCCTGATGGCCGAGACCGGCCGCCGCTTCAAGACGCTGATCGACCCCGCGCTCTACATGGCCGAGGATTTCATCCTGATGGCCGAACTGCACAAGACGCCGGAACTCGTGCAGACCATGCTCGTTATCTGTCACAATCCCGGCCTCGCCGAATTCGCCCTGCGCATCTGCAGTTCAGGCGATCAGCAGGCGCTGGCGCATATGGAAATGAAATATCCGACCTCCGGCCTGGCGCTGGTCGATTTCGGCGACAAGCCCTGGGCGAGCGTCAAATGGGGCGACGGCAGGCTCGAACGTTTCATCACGCCCTCCATGCTGGTGGAAGGCGTGGACGATCTCGATTGAGGCGTCCGCGCCAGGACGCTTCCGTGAGGCGTCTGCATGACGCTTGAATTGTTCGCGCTCGGCATGTCGCTTCTGGCCTCGGCGTCGCTGCCGTCCTGGCCCGATGCGCTGCGCGCCGAGCGGTTTTTCGCGCCCGCCTATCGCCCCGCCGAACGCGCCGTCGACAATTGGCGCCGCCAGGGCGCGCTGCATCTCGACCTGCCGCCCGAACAGGCGCTCGCGCTGGCGCTCGGCCGCGACTTCAAGGGCCTGTCGCGCTGCGTGCGGCTCAACAATTACTGGTGCGTGAAGAAGGCGGGCTGGACCGGCGAGATCGCCGCCGACGCCGAAGGCCATGTCGCCTTCGCTTCGGCGGCGGAAGGCGCGGCGGGCGCGGCGCAATTGCTGCGGCGCTATTACATCGACTTCAACCTGCGCACGGCGCGCGCCATCGTGCAGCGCTGGGCGCCGGCGCAATGCCTCGCCCCCGTGGCGATGCGCGCGCCCGCGCGGCGCGTTGCCGGCCGCAGGCTGCTCGGCCCGGAGCCGAAGGGCCTCACCACGCATGGCCTCGGCTCGACGCTTCGCGCACGCTGGCTGGCGGCGCGCCGGCCGGCGATGGGCGCGAAGAAACGCGGCAGGATCGCGGGCGTGCGCCGCTCCGTCGTGCCCGACCGCGCAGGCGCGATGATGAAGACGCCGACCATCGTCGCCGGCATGGGCGCGATGGAAGCAAACGCGTCGAAAGCCCTCGCTCCCGTGCGCCTCGCCATGCTGCCCTATCCCGGCGTGGCGATGGGCCCCGATCCGCGCATCGGCGCGAGCCTGCCGCCGCTGCCGAAATTCTCCTGCGCGCCGGAGACGCAACGCATCGCCAATTACGCGACCAATATCGCGGCGGGCGTCGCATCCGGCCCCGACGCCGATCTCGCGCTGTTCGACGCAGACGGCAAGCCGACGCCGAATTTCGCCAAGGCGCTGTTCAACATGGCGGCCGTCGAGATCGGCCCGCTGCGCGCGACGCAGGCGCTGGTCGATGCGGCGGCGGCGACGATCGCGGCGCGCGCGAAATAGCGGCGCGCGCCGCATTGACGCGCCGCCGCCATGCCCAAATGCGCCGCAGCGCCAAAACCCGGGGCGCCCGTTGGCAAACAGCCCGGCCAGCGCTTATCTCGGAGGCGCCGCCGCCGGAGCCAGACGTGTCGATCCTGTCCGATCTCTTGTTCGAGACCCGCGTCGCCGCGTCGTCGCTCGCCGACTACGTGAAGGGCACGGGCCTGCGCCTCGGCGTCACCGGCCTGTCGCGCGCGGGCAAGACCGTGTTCATCACCGCGCTCGTCCAGAATCTCCTGCGCGCGAGCGCCGCCGCGCGGGACGGCGAGCGCGTGCTGCCGGTGTTTCGCGTGCACGCCGAGGGCCGCCTGATGCGCGCGAAATTGCAGCCGCAGCCGGACGACCACGTGCCGCGCTTCGCCTACGAGGATCATCTCGCGGCGCTGACGGGCGAAGATCGTCACTGGCCGGACTCGACGCGCCGCATTTCCGAACTGCGCATCACGCTCGAATTCGAGCGGCGCAAGGGCATGCGGCAGGGGGCCTCGGAGCTGACGCTCGACATCGTCGACTATCCCGGCGAATGGCTGCTCGACCTGCCGCTGCTGGCGAAATCCTACGCGCAATGGTCGCGCGAGACGCTGGACGCCAGCGCGGCCGCTGCGCGCGCCCCCTTCGCCGCCGAATGGCGCGGCGCGACGCTGGGCGTGGCGGCGGACGCCGACGAGAGCGAGAGCGAAGCCAAGCGTCTCGCCGAACTCTTCACCGCCTATCTGCGCGCCGCGCGCGCCGACGCCTACGCGCTGTCCACGCTGCCGCCCGGCCGCTTCCTCATGCCGGGCGACCTCGAAGGCTCGCCGGCGCTCACCTTCGCGCCGCTGCGTGTGGAAGAAGGCATGGAGTTTGGGCAAGGCTCGCTCGCCGCGATGATGGAGCGCCGCTACGAGGCCTACAAGGCGCGCGTCGTCAAACCGTTCTTCCGCGATCATTTCGCGCGGCTCGACCGCCAGATCGTGCTGGTCGACGCATTGTCCGCGCTGAACTCCGGCCCCGCCGCCGTGCGCGACCTCGAAACCGCGCTGTCCGAAATTCTCGTCGCGTTCCGCGCGGGACGTTCGGGTTTCGCATCGAAGATCTTTCGCCCGAAGATCGACCGCATCCTTTTCGCCGCCACGAAGGCGGATCATCTGCATCACACGAGCCACGACAGGCTCGAGAATATTCTGCGCCTCCTCACCGCGCGCGCGATCGCGCGCGCGGAGGATGTCGGCGCGCATGTCGATGTCGTGGCGATGGCCGCGGTGCGCGCGACGCGCGAGGCGCGCGTGAAGCAGGGGCGTCTGCTGGCCGAGAAGACCGAACTCGACGCCATCGTCGGCACGCCCCTGCCCGGCGAGCGCATCGACGGCGAGACGTTCGACGGCAAGGGCGAGGTCGCGATCTTTCCCGGCGAATTGCCGGCCGACCCGAAAGCGGTGTTTCGTGGCGACGGCCTCGGCCTGGCCGAAGGCGCGGCCGACTATCGCTTCGTGCGCTTCCGCCCGCCGCCGCCGCGCCTGGCGAAGGACGGCGACCCCCTGCCCCTGCCTTCCATCCGCCTCGATCGCGCGCTGGAGTTCCTTCTCGGAGACCGCTTGCCATGAGAGATCGCAGATGAGCGACCGGCGATGAGCGGAGACGAACGCCAGCGGCCGCGCGCCTTCCGCCTCGACGACGAGCGCATCGTCGTCGCCGACGGCGCGACGCCGACGCAGGACCCGCGAAAGGGCGGCGTGATCGTCGAGACGACGCCCGACGCCTTCGCGCCCGGCGACGAGCCCGTCGAACCCCGCGACGCCGAGGAGGCGACGGAAATCGCGCAGTCGCGCGGCATGCGCGCGCGCGCCTTGCTCTCATGGGGCGGCCTGCTCTGGTCGGCGCTCGGCGGCCTCGTCTCGCTGGCGCTCGGCCTGTGGGCGACGCGCGTGGTCGAGGACCTGTTCGCGCGCTCCGCGACGCTCGGCTGGATCGGCGTCGGCCTCGCGGCGGCCATCGTCCTCGCGCTGCTCGCGCTGGCCTTGCGCGAATTGCGCGCGATCTTCCGCCAGCGCCGCATCGCCACCCTGCACGCCGCGCTCGCGCAAGCGCGCGCGATGCCGACGACCGCGACGCCGCGCGCGCGGGCGCCGGCGAACTGCTGTCGCTCTACGCCGGCAGGCCCGACACGGCGCGCGCCCGCGCGCTGGTCAAGGATCTCACGCGCGAGATCGTCGATGGCCGCGATCTCGTCGACATCGCCGAACGCAACCTCATGGCGCCGCTCGACGCCGAAGCCAATCGCGAGATCGCGGCCGCCGCCAAGCGCGTCTCGATGGTCACCGCCATCAGCCCGCGCGCGCTGGTCGACGTGCTGTTCGTCGGCGCGCAGGCGATCCGGCTCCTGCGGCGCATCGCCGAAATCTACGGCGGGCGTCCGGGCCTGCTCGGCTTCCTGCGGCTCGCGCGCTCCGTCGGCGCGCATCTGGCGATCACCGGCGGCATGGCCATCGGCGATTCGCTGGTGCAGCAGGTCGTCGGCCACGGCATCGCCGCGCGCCTTTCGGCGCGGCTCGGCGAAGGCGTGCTCAACGGCATGTTGACGACGCGCATCGGCCTCTCCGCCATGGCGGTGTGCCGGCCCATGCCCTTCGCCGCGCTGCGGCAACCCGGCGTAAAGGATGTCGCGCCTTTTCTGTTCGGCGACGGGAAATAGTCACGAAACGCGGCGGGTCTGACGTTGCGTTACTTCAAATTGTTCTGAAATTCTCGCACAAATTTAACGGCTGAAAGTAAAGACTGGCCCTTCGTCGCAACGATGCGAATCGACGCAGCGACGACGGGACGGGACATGGGCCAGCGGGGTCTCTTGTTGCAGGATGTGGAGGAACTCGTCGCCGCGCGACGGGAGGCCGCCGCCTTTCCGCCTGCGCTCGAGGAACGCTACGAGCGCGAGACCGGCCCGCGCCGCGCGCGCTTCCTGGTCAAGACCACGGTGCGCGCCGCGCTCATCTACAACCTGTTCATCGTCTGCGAATATCTGCTCGCCCCCGACACGTTCCTGCTCGCCACCGCGCTGCACCTGCTCGTCGTCACGCCCTGGATGCTGTTCGTCGCGCATGTCATGCCCTCCGTTTCCAGCCCGAGATGGCGCGAGGGCCTGGCGGCCTCGATCGCCGTCGCGATGGCCGCGCAGGTGCTGACGATCTATTGCCTGACGACCTCGCCGTATGTCGCGCGATACATCTATTTCGTCCCGGTCATCTTCCTGTCGGTCGCCTCCATCCAGCGCATGCCGGTCCGCACCGGCTTCCGGCTCGCCGCGACGATCTTCCTGATGATCGCCTTCGCCAGCAATCTGCGCGGCGAGACGCCGGCGCCGATCATGGTCGTCAACGCCGTGACCTACGCCTGCATCGCCGGCGTCATCGTCAACTCGAACTATCTCGTATGGCGCGAGCAGCGCCGGCTCTATCTCCTGTCCGTGCGCGACCAGTTGCGCGCGGAAATGAGCGACAGCGACGCCAACGTCGACGCGCTGACCGGGCTCGGCAATCGCCGCTACCTCGACAAGCGCGCTCGCGCCCTGTGGGAGGCCGCGCCGATGCAGGTGGCGGCGATCATCTTCGACGCCGACCATTTCAAGAGCTTCAACGACCGCTACGGCCACACGCGCGGCGACACATGCCTGAAGCGCATCGCCGCCTGCGCCACGGCCGAACTGCGCGAAACCTCCGATGTCGCGATCCGGCTGGGCGGCGAGGAATTCCTGCTGCTGCTCGTCGACACCGACGCGGAGGTCGCCGAAATCGTCGCCGAGCGCATTCGCGCCACCATCGCCGCGCTCGGCATTCCGCACGAGGGCAATCCCTGCGGCGTGGTCACGGCGAGCTTCGGCGTCTCCTCGGCCGCGACCCGCAGCGCGACGCTCGAGGGGCTGATCGAGGCCGCCGACGCCGCGCTCTACGTCGCCAAGAGCGCCGGCCGCAACCGCACGCAGCGCCACGACATGCTGCGCCAGCCGGCGGCGGCCTGACGCACGGCCCGCGAAAGTCGCGGACTTTCGCGAAAGGCCATGCGTAAAAGGCGCCTTGCTTGGATTCCAGCCCAGTCCTTTGACCGATGCTGTTGCCAAGCGATTCGCGGGCTGGACCGACGTTTCTTGAACGACCTCACCCTCATCACGCCGCCGCCCGGCCTCTCGGGCGCGGATTATTCGATGATCGAACAGGCGGTCATGGAGACGGCGCGCGGCCGCTGGTTCCTGCTCGAATACGCCCGCCGCCAGCGCGCCGCCGAGACGCAGCGCCTCGCCGATCTCGTCGACCGGCTGGAGGCGATGGCCGCGCAGCCCGCCCCCGCGGAGCCCGCAGCGGCGCCCATAGCGGCCGGCGCGAACGCCGCGCTTGCCGAGCGGCTGAGCGATCTCGCCTGGCGCCTGCGCGAGGACGGCGCGCATCCCGCGCTCTGCGCCGAACTGGAGCGCGAGACCGCAGGCTTGCGTCCGCCCGGCGCGGGCGCGGCGGCGGACGAGGCCCCCCGTGCGCCACAAACCTCCGCGCCGCCGCTGGCGGCCCCGCCGTGGGAAAAGCCGCATCCGGCGCCTGCGCCCGGTCTGGATCGCGATCCTCGCGTGAAAGCGCTGGCGCGTCTCGACGATCTTCCGATCGTCAAAAAGCTCGCGCTGTTCTGCTGAGCGTGCCTCCCGCCGCGCACATGGCGGCGATGGCTGGCCCGCACTTGTCCTTGCTTGCGCGCCCCGCCTAATCTCCGCCGACAAATCGCGTCGAGAAGGAAACGCCATGGATCTCGGTATCGCCGGCCGCAAGGCCATCGTCTGCGCCTCCTCCAAGGGGCTGGGCAAGGGCTGCGCGCGCGCCTTGGCGGAAGCCGGCTGCGAAGTGGTGATGAACGGCCGCAACGCCGACATTCTCGAAGCGGCCGCCAAGGAGATCGCGGCGGCGACCGGCGCGAAGGTGACGCCCGTCGCCTGCGACGTCGGCACGGAGGACGGCCGCAAGGCGCTGCTCGCCGCCTGCCCCGCGCCCGACATTCTCGTCAACAACAACGGCGGCCCGCCGCCCAAGGACTTCCGGCAGATCACGCGCGACGAGATGATCGCGGGCCTCGACGCCAACATGATGACGCCGATCATCCTGGTGCAGTCGGTGATCGACGGCATGGCCGAGCGCGGCTTCGGCCGCATCATCGACATCACCTCGGCCTCCGTGCGCACCTCGCTCGTCGGCCTCGACCTGTCGTCGGGCGCGCGCGCCGGCCTCACCGCCTTTCTGGCGGCGGCGGCGCGGCAGTTCGTCGACCGCAACGTCACCATCAACCACATCCTGCCGGGCGTGTTCGACACCGACCGCATCGCCACCGCGACCGGCCGCATGGCGGCGATGAAAGGCATCACCCCTGAAGAATTCCGCCGGCAGCGCGAAGCGGGCATTCCGGCCAAGCGCTTCGGCACGGCGGACGAATTCGGCAAGCTCTGCGCCTTTCTCGCCAGCGCGCATGCCGGCTACATCACCGGCCAGTCCTTCCTGATCGACGGCGGCGCCTTCAACACGGTGATCTGACGCCCATGATCTCGGGCGTCGCCAAGGGCGTGCTGATGCGCGTCGGCTCTGCGCTCGCCTTCTCCATGATGGCGACGGTGGCAAAGCTGACGGGCGGCTATCCCATCGGCCAGATCGTGTTCTTCCGCTCGCTGTTCGCGCTCGTGGTGCTGGTGTTCTGGCTGCGCGGGCGCGGCGAGTTTCCGCACGCCATCCGCACGCACCGCCCGCTCGGCCATCTCGGGCGCGGGCTTGCGGGAACATGCGGCATGTTCTCGTATTTTCTCGCCGTCGCGCTGCTGCCGCTGCCGGACGTCACCGCCATCGGCTATCTCGCGCCGCTGCTCGTCGTCGCGCTTGCCGCGCTCGTGCTGGGGGAAACCGTGCGCGCCTATCGCTGGGGCGCGGTCATCGTCGGCTTTCTCGGCGTGATCGTGATGGTCGGCGAGCATCTCGGCGAAGGCGCGGGCTCGCGCGTCGGCGCGCTCGCCGCCGTCTCGACGGCGACGTTCGCGGCCATCGCCACCATCCAGACGCGCCGGCTCGCGCTCAGCGAATATACCGGCGCCATCGTCTTCTACTTCTCCGCGCTGACGACGCTGTTCGGCTTTCTGCTGATGACGGCGGGCTATGTCTGGCCGGCGAACGCGCCCTTCGCCGGCTTTCTCGAAAGCCAGAAATGGGTGACGCCCGGCGCCTACGATCTCTTCAGGCTCATCGCCATCGGCCTGCTCGGCGGCGTCGGCCAGATCTGGCTGACCGATTGCGTGCGCTACGCCGAAGCCAGCGTCATCGCGCCCTTCGACTACACGTCGATCATCTGGGCGGTGCTGCTCGGCTATATCTTCTTCAGCGGAGAAGCCGACGGTCGCGATCCTCGCCGGATCGGCCATCGTCATCGCGTCCGGCCTGTTCGTGCTGTGGCGCGAGCGGCAGTTGAAGCTGATCCGCAAGAGCCCGACGGGGCGGTGAGAGCGCGAATCTGGTTCCCTCCCCCCTTGTGGGGGAGGGTTAGGGTGGGGGGTCGGGAAATCTCGCGGGATGTGCGTAGTCGCATCATCGTATTTCGTCGCAGGATTCCCCGCCCCCCTTCCCCCGCCCCTCCCCACAAGGGGGTGGGGAGAAACGCTCAGATCCACCCCGCCAGAAGCCCGACGCCCGCAGCCGCCGTCGCCGCGCCGCCGAGGCGCACGACGCGCGTCGATGCGAGGCGCGCGGCGCCGACGCCGAGCCCGGCGCCCACGGCATGAAGCGTGGCGGTCGCCGCCATGAAACCCGTCGCATAGGCGAGGCCGGAAGCATCGCCGGGCATTTCCGCGCCATGCGCATGGCCGTGGAAAATCGCGAAGAAACCGACAAGCCCCACGGCGAGACCCACCGGCGGCGTGACGCCGGCCGCGAGCACGCCGCCGAACACGACGACCGAAAGCGCGATGCCGGTTTCGACGTAGGGAAGTCCGACGCCGTTCATGCCGAGCGCGCCGCCGGCCGCCATCAGCGCGACGAAGGCCGTAGGCACAGCCCACAGGGCGCGACCGCCGAGGCGAGCCGCCAGCAGGCCGACCGCCACCATCGCCAGCACATGGTCGAGCCCGCCGACAGGATGCAGGAGACCGGCGACGAAGCCATGCGCGTCGCCGTGGCCGGTGTGGGCCAGCGCGGGGCCCGCCCCGCCGGCCACGCAAAGAATCGCCGCCGCAACAAGTCTCGCCTTCATCGCATTTCTCCGCCCGCGCGCCGCCAGTTCCTCGCCCGAAGCTAAGGCAATCGCCACGCCGCAAGCCAGCCCTGCGCGAGGCGCCGGCGCCCATTTTCAAGGCGCCGCCACACGGGTCGCGGGCCGATTTACGTTCGTTATTCCAAACGAAATCGGCTACAATGCCGAACGATTGATGCGGACGAGGAGCGCATGGGCGTCGAGGGCAAGGACAAACAGAAGGCGCTGGAGGCCGGCGCGCAGGTCGTGTCCGGCCAGCTCGGCCGCACCGTGCAGCGCCTGCGCAAGGCCTACAATCTCTCGCTGTCCGACCTCTCGGAGCAATCCGGCGTCGCGAAATCCATCATCTCGCCAGATCGAGCGCAACGAGACCAACCCGACGCTCTCCACCATCTGGCGCCTGTCGCAGGCGCTCGACGTCTCCATCGAGCGCGTGCTGCAGGGCGCCGAGGACGAGCCCTTCATCGAGAAGTCTTCACGCGGCGATACCCCAATTCTGGTTTCGGAGGACGGCAAGTGCAAGCTCGCCATCATCGGCTGGATCAAGACGGTCGAATGGCTGCAATGGTACGATTTTTCCGCGGCGCCCGGCGGCGTGCTCGCCTCCGACCCGCACCAGCGCGGCTCGGTCGAGTGCCTGTCGGTGATATCGGGCGAACTGGAAGTGGAAGTCGCCGGCGTCGTCGAGACGGCGGTCGCCGGCGAGACGCTGCGCTATCGCTGCGACCGCCCGCATCTCATCCGCAATCGCTCGGCCAAGCCCGCGCATGCGACCATGGTGTGCATCCTCAAGGCGGCCGTGATGGAGTGATGGAGAGCCTGTCTGCACAATGAAAAACCCTCATCCTGAGGAGCGTCGCAAAGCGACGCGTCCCGAAGGATGGCCGCAATCCCCATGCTTCGAGACGGCGCTTTCGGCGCCTCCTCAGCATGAAGGTTCGTGTTGGCTTTCACTCGCCTCGCAACAGCCTCGCCCCCGCCCCCAGCGCCGCCAGCTTGCCCTCCGCCACGCCGCGCGGCAGCGGCGCGAGGCCGCAATTCGTCGAGCATTGCAGGCGCTCGGAATCGGCGTGTTTCATCGCCTCACGCATCACGGCCGCAACATCTTCCGCCGTCTCGATGCGGCTCGTCGCCACATCGATCGCGCCGACCAGGATCTGCTTGTCCGAGAGCAGACGGATCAGCGAGATCGGAACCTTCGAGCCCGCGCATTCCAGCGACACGCCGCCGACCGTCGACCTGTTGAGCGCGGGAAAGATCGCCTCGTATTGCCGCCATTCCTCGCCCAGCGTCTCCTTCCACTTGATGTTGGCCTCGATGCCGTAGCCGTAGCAGATGTGCACGGCCGTCTCGCATTTCAGCCCCTGCGCCGCCGCCTCCAGCGCCGGCACGCCCCAGTCCACGACCTCGCCCATGAACACGTTGAACGCCGGCTCGTCGAACTGGATGACGTCGACGCCGAGCGCCTCGAGTTCGCGCGCTTCTTCATTCAAGGCGCGTGCAAAAGCCATCGCCATGTCGGCGCGCCGCCCGTAATGCCCGTCGGCGATCGTGTCGCAGATCGTCATCGGGCCGGGCAGCGTGAATTTCAGCTTGTGCTTCGTGTGTTCGCGCGCGACCGCCGCTTCCTTCGCATGCACCGCCGCCTTGCGCCTCACCGGCGCCGTCACCGTCGGCACCTCCACGACATAGCGATTGTTGCGGATGCCCATCGCGGTTTTCTTGTTCCAGTCGATGCCCTCGACCTGCTCGAGAAAGCCGTGCACGAAATGGATGCGCGACTGCTCGCCGTCGCCGACGATGTCGATGCCGGCGTCTTCCTGCAGCTTCAGCCACAGCAGCGTCGCGTCGCGCTTGAGCGCGTCGAGTTCGGCGCCTTCCGCCCGCCACGCGCCCCAGAGCTTCTCGGGCTCGGCAAGCCAGGCTGGCTTCGGCAGGCTGCCGGCGATCGTCGTCGGAAATTTGGCCACGGGCGCTCCCTCTTTCGGCCCGGGAGGATGGAGCGCTTCGCCGCAAGCTGCAAGTCGCAAGCCGCGCGCCGCCGCGCCCGATCTGCTATGAGACGCCTGCGCCCGAACGCGCATCTGTTTCACGGAAAGCGAATTGTCCCGGCCCGCCTCGAAGACCGGCGCATCCGCGCCACGCCTCGCCGCGTTGAACCTTCTGGTCTTCGCGCCCGTCGGCGTGCAATTGCCGTTCCTCTCGCTGTGGTTCGCGAGCATCGGCTTCGCCGCCGAAATCGATCGCGCTCGTCAACGGCGCGACGCCGATCGCGCGCTTCGTCTCGAACCTCCTCGTTCCCCCGCGCGCCGACCGCTACGGCAATACCGCGCGCCTGCTCGCATTGTGCGGCGTCGGCGCGACCATCGCGAATTTCGCGGCCGGTTTCGTGCAGCCGGCCTATGCGCTGGTGTTCCTGTGCATCGTCGCCGGCGCCTTCTGCCAGGGACCGATGATCGCGCTCACCGACGCCATCGTGCTGCGCGAGGCGCGCCGTCGCGTCGTGGCGGGCGAACGCCCGCTCGACTATGGAATCGTGCGCGGCGCGGGCTCGGTCAGCGTGCTCCTATTGATGGCGGCAGGCGGCTGGTTCGTCGGCCTCTTTCCGCCTGAAGCCATGATCTACGTGATCGCGGGCGTGATGGCGCTGGCGAGCGCCGGCGTCGTGCTGCTCGCGCCGCGGGACGCGCACGCGGGCGGCGCCGGCGCCGCGCAGATGCGCGAGACGATCGCGCGGCCGCGCGTCGTCGTTCTCGTCGTGCTCGCCGGCGCGCTCATCCAGGCGAGCCACGCCGTCGTCTACACGTTCGGCTCCATCGCTTTTCGCGCGCAAGGACACAGCGATTTCATCATCGGCCTGCTATGGGCCATCGGCGTCGCAACCGAAATCATCTTCTTCCTCGCCTCCAATCGCTTCGGCGGCGCGAGCCGCGCCTATGGCCTGCTGATCGCCGGCGCGCTGTTCGCGATCCTGCGCTGGCTGCTGATGGCCGCGACGACCAACACGACGCTCGTCTTCGTCGGCCAGGCGCTGCACGCCTTCAGTTTCGCGGCGACGCATCTCGGCTCGATTTTCGCGCTCACGCGCCTCGTCGGCGAGACGCGCCGCGCGCAGGCGCAGGGCTGGATATCCGGCGCCAATGCGCTGACCATGGCGCTCGTTTCGATCACGAGCGGCTATCTGTGGAAGGCCTTCGGGCTCCAGGCCTATCTGTTCATGGCCGGCGTCGCGGCGGCCGGCCTCGCGCTCGCGCTCGCCGCCGCGCTCGATCCGCGCAAGGACGACTAGACTTCTCTACTTGCGATGCAGGCAGGAATAGACGCGGATCATCTCGCGCGTCTCCTGCGAAACGGCGCGTTGCGCCTGCGTCGCCGCCGTCGCCGTCGCGCAGGACAGCCAGAAATAATTGCCCGCGGGATCGACGACGAGCCGTTTCGGCGTGAAGTCCGCGACGACGGCGGAGAGATAGGGCGTGGTCGAGAACCACGAGAGACGATTGAGTTCAGGGCCGATGCGTTGCGACGAAACGAAGAAGGGCGCGCCGAGCTGCATATCCGCCGCCTCGCCGACGGCAAGCGCGCGCACCGCCGCGCGATAGGCGGAGAAGCCGCGCACGAATTTCGCGGTCTCGACGGCGTGGATGAGAAGAACGAGCGCGACGGCGCCGATCGTTGCGCGCGCGAAGTTTTCGCGCGCGATCGCAGATAGCGCGCGTTGCACGAGCGCGATGCGCGCGGCGATCGTATCTTCCATTGCGAGTTGGAGCAGTCCGGCGACGGCGGCGAATGCGCAGGTCGCGATCAGCAGGATGGTGCGGAAATAGTACCTGTTGTCCGCATGCAGCGCAGTATCGAACCGCGTCCACCAGAGAACGAGCGCGCCCGCGACGAAAAGCGCGGCGACGAGCGGCGCGCGCCGTCCCGCGATGGCGCGACAGCACGGCGCAAAGCAGCGCATAGGTCGCCAGCGTAGCCAGCAGCAGGAGCGCCAATGGCGCGACAAAAATCCTGGCCTCGAAAAATTCCGACGCCGCGCGAAAACGTACTTCGCCGAAATAGGAATCGGGCTGCGCGAAACGATTGATGGCGAACCACACGGCGAGCGCGAGCGCGAAGGCGAAAAGCGCGCGCAGGAAGCGCGCCTCGCCGAGCCCGCGCAGCACGGTCGCAACGACGATGCCGAAACCGAGCACGAGTCCGCCCTCGTGCGCGAGAGCGAGCGCGACGGTGAGCACGGAAAGTAGCGCGCATGAAAGCAGCGTGACCGGAAGGGTCATAGCGCAGGCGAAGGCCGGCCAGAACAAGGCGTGCGCGATCCACATTTCCGTTGGAAAGCCGAAGACCAGCGGACAGAGCAGCGCGGTGGAAGCGCAGGCGAAGACGAAGTACGGACGATTGGGCGCGCGATCCAGCGCGAAAGTCGCGCCGAGCGAAACGGCGGGCGCGGCGAACAGGCACAGGCCGTAGACGAATACGCCGGCGGACGGCGCGCCGGTCAGCGCGACCGCGATCTCGCCGGGCGCCAGCGTCAACGCATAGGTCGCCGCGCGCGTCGCGATATTATGCCAGTGAAAGGCCCAGACTTCGCGCGTCGCAACCGCATAGGAGAAGATCGAGCCGTCGCCATAGGTCTGCAGATCGAAGGCGAGGCCGACGGGGAGGAAGAGCAAGGCGGAGGCGACGCCGGCGGCGATCATGATTTGACGTAGAGCGCGCGACATGTCGAGTGGCGACATCATAGCGCGGCGATGCGAACACGCATCTTCATCCTGAGATTGACTACAATTCACGAATCTCACCGAGGAGCCACGAAGTGGCGTCTCGAAGGGTGGCCGGATCGAAAAATGCTCGGCTTTGCCATCCTTCGAGACGCGCCACCCAAGTCGGGCTCGCCCGGCTTGGGCATTTCATGTCGATCTCGGGCAAGCCCGAGATCGATGCCGCTCCTCAGGATGAGGATTTCGGTTATGGGCCAGACACTGAGGAGCGATGCGCGGCATCGCGTCTCGAAGGATGGCCGCAGCCCCCATGCTTCGAGACGCCTGCTGCGCAGGCTCCGCAGCATGAAGGCTTCGTCCGTGACGCGCCCTATTGCTTCGGCGCTTCCGCCGCCGCCCACGCCTTGAAATCGGCGTCCGAAACGTCCGGCAGTTTCTTCACGAAAGCGGCGACCGACCACAATTCGTCGTCCGACGCGGCTTCGCCGAACGCCGGCATGCCCGTCATGCGGATGCCGTGCTTGGCGACCCAGAAGACCTGCGAGGGCGAAAGACCCGCCGCTTCTTCCTTCAGGTCGGGCGGCGCGGGATTCATGCCCTCCGAGAATTTCTGCCATTTCACGCCCGGCGCGCCGTGGCAGTTCACGCAGCCGAGCGCCGCGAACATGCGCGCGCCGGCCTGCACGCGTTGCGGGCTGGCGTAGTCGGCCGGCGGCTTGTCCGTCGCGCGGCGCGCGATCGATGCGTCGCGCACGCGGGCGATGGCCTTCGTCACCGGGGCAGGATCTTCCCATGCCGTGGAAATATCGAAAAAGCCGCCGAAGAAAAAGCCGGCGGCGGCAAGCGCGACGGCGAGCGCGAGCGCGCCGATCAATGCCAGAAGTCTCATCGCCCGCCTCCAGTCCCGGTCGGCGCGCATAACGCGCTCCTGCGGGCATATGGCGCGGGCGCCCTGCCGCGTCCAGCGCTCGCCTCAGCGCGTCAGGCGCGCGAGATTGTTGGCGGCGCTGGCGAACATCGTCGTCACCGCCGAAGCGATCTGCGCCGGCGAATTGGCGGAATAGAAATGTCCCGCGCCCGTCGAGCAGGCCTGGATGTTGGCGGGCACGGCCGGCAGAACGATGTTCTGGATGTCGCCGTAGCGGCTTTGCTCGGCAAGGTCGGTCGAGGTGATGACGTACTGCGCGTTCAGCACCAGCATGGAATAGCCCTTCGCCTTGATCGGCGCGCAGGCGCTGGGGTCGATCGGCTGGTAGTCCCACTGGTTGTACACCGACGGCGAATAGGGAACCCAGTTCGGGTCGTTGGCCCAGGTGTTCGTCGACGCGGTATATCGCTCGTGGTCCTGCACGGCGTCGGTGAACAGCAGCACCGCGCCCTTCGGCGAGGATGCGTTCATGCCGGAGCCCGGCGTCGGCAGCGTGGCGTTCAGCGCATTCAGCGAATAGGTGATGTTGGTGCCGCCGCCGTCCGTCGCCAGATCGACGCCGTTCACCGCGCTGATCGCGGCCGACAGGTTGCTGGAGAGCGGAAACACCTGCTGCAGCGTGTTGTTGAACGTGTAGACCGCCACGCGCACCGTGCCCGCCGCCGTCGACGTCGAAAGGCCGGTCAGCGACTGGATCACCGCGTTCTTGATGACGTCGATGCGCAGCGTCGCGCCGGCGGCGCGATAGGAGGCGACCGTGTCGTTGCCCGGCAGGTGGCAGCCGAGGAAACAGGTGACGCCGAGCTTCGTCTGGATGATGTTCTCATCCGCGGCGGACGCCGCCATGCCCATGGATTCGGAATTGTCGATGACGACATGCAGGTCGGTGTATTTGGCCACCGTCACGCTGGTCGTCATGGAATTCGTCACGCTCACCGTGTTGATGCGGGCGATCTTCAGCAGATTGGTCTTCACGCTGGCGCTGTAGGAGACGGTCGCCGTCATGATCTGCCCGGACAGCGAGATGGCGACGGAGGGCGCGCCGACCGTGATGTCGGCCCGGTTTGGCACGACGCCCGCCGCAAAAGTCTTCTGGCCGGCCGCGACGCCCTGCGCGTTCCACGCCGCATTGCTGTTGCGATATTCCTGCGAGGCGAATTCGGCCGCAGCCAGCGCCGCGGAATCGGCGAGCGTGTCCAGCGACTGCTTGGCGCGCATGGTCGCGGCGTAGTCGATCGCGCCGCCGGCGGCCATCAGGATCGGGAAGAGCGCGACCGCGAACAGCAGCGCGACGGCGCCGTCGCTGCTCCGGCCGAGGCGATGCGCTGCGCGGACCGTGGAAAGGAACAGACGTGCGGGCATGGCTGCACTTGAACGGTTTTGATGGTCACCGAGCCTAAGTGTCAGTTGTAAATACGAATTTAAGATCAGGCCGAGTAAGTGGCCGATGGCCTATCCCCAAAGTTCAGGCCCCGGCGGATGGACCAGCGAGCCGTCGTAGACGAGCCCCGGCGTCGCGGTCGCGCGCCAGCAGCAGCGGCCCGTCGAGATCGACGAATTGCGCGCGGGCCGCCAGCAGCATCGCCGGCGCCATGGCCAGCGACGTGCCGACCATGCAGCCGACGAACAGCGCGAAGCCGAGCCGTTCGGCTTCCGCCGCCAGCGCCAGCGCCTCGGTCAGGCCGCCCGTCTTGTCGAGCTTGATGTTGACGGCGTCGTAGCGATTCTTCAGCGCCGCCAGCCCCTCCCGGTCGTGCACGCTCTCGTCGGCGCAGACCGGGATCGGCCGTTTCACGCGAGCGAGCGCCATGTCGTGGCCGGCCGGCAGCGGCTGCTCGACCAGAGCGACGCCGGCCGCCGCGCAGGCGGCGAAATGCGTCTCGAGATCGGCCTCCGCCCAGGCCTCGTTGGCGTCGACGATGAGCTGCGCCTCGGGCGCCGCCGCCCGCACGGCGGCGATGCGCTCGGGATCGCCGGCCCCGGCGAGCTTGATCTTGAGCACGGGCCGCGCAGCCGCTTTCGCCGCCGCCTCGGCCATCGCCTCGGGCGTTCCGACCGAGATCGTATAGGCCGTCGTCGCCGGCGAGAGCCGATGCAGCCCGGCCATCTGGAAGGCGCGCACGCCGAGCCGCTTGGCGTCAAAATCCCACAGCGCGCAATCCAGCGCGTTGCGCGCCGCGCCGGCCGACAGGAGGCCTTGCAGTTCGGCCCGGTCGCAGCCCGCCTCGATCCTTTCACGCACGCTTTCGATCGCGGCGACGACGCTGTCCACGCTCTCGCCGTAGCGGGCATAGGGGACGCATTCGCCCTGCCCCCGCGCCTGTCCGTCGGCGATGGTCGCGGTCACGACGACGGCCTCGGTCTTTGCGCCGCGCGAAATCGTGAAGGTTCCGGCGATCGGAAAGCGCTCGACGGCGACGGTCAGGGTTCGGGTCATGCGAATCTCGGGGCGCGCCAAGGGTTCCAATGCTTACCGTCCAAGTGGAGTTTTCGCCTAAACCTTTCCCGCAGGCGCGAAATATGAGATTCTTCGCGCCTTCGCGGCGGTTCGATGGGGAAGCCGCCGGCGAAGCCCGGAGTTTCATGCCCGCCAAGCCCGGATTCACCGTCGAGCGCGCCGGCGACCAGACCCGCCTGAACCTCGGCGGCGACTGGACGCTCGAATCGGGCGAGGAGATGGAGCGCTCCTCCGACAGCCTGATCGGCGCGGCGGCCGGCGCGCGCGCCGCCGTCATCGACCTCGCCCGCGTCGAGCGCATGGACACCGGCGGCGCCTGGCTGATCGACCGCGCCCGCAAGATTCTCGAGGCCGCCGGCGTCGAAAGCCAGATCGCCAACGCCCGGCCCGCCCAGTCCACCCTGCTGGAGGCAGCCGGCTTCCGCGATTTCGAGCCGCCGAAGCGCCCGCCGGGCCACCCCTTGCGCGACATGCTCGCCGATATCGGCGCGAGCGTCGCGGGCGCCTGGCAGGACCTGATCCACGGCGTCGGCTTCCTGGGCGAAGCCGTCATCGCGCTCTTGCGCGCGCTCGGCCGCCCGCACCTCTTCCGCATGACCTCTCTCGTCTATCACGTCGAGAGTTTCGGCCTGCGGTCGGTGCCGATCATCCTGCTCATCAACTTCCTCGTCGGCTGCATCGTCGCGCAGCAGGGCATTTTCCAGCTCCGCTATTTCGGCGCCGAGACCTTCGCGGTCAACATGATCGGCATCCTGATCCTGCGCGAGATGGGCGTGCTGCTCACCTCCATCATGATCGCCGGCCGCTCGGGCTCGGCGATCACGGCCGAACTCGGCTCGATGAAGATGCGCGAGGAGATCGACGCCCTGAAGGTCATGGGCCTCTCGCCCATGGACGTGCTGGTGACGCCGCGCCTGCTGGCGCTGATCCTGTCCCTGCCGATGCTGACTTTCCTGGCCGACATGGCCGGCATATTCGGCGGCCTGGTCGTCGCCTGGGGCTATGCGGGCCTGAGCCCGGACCTGTTCCTCGACCGCCTCAAAACCGCCATAGGCTTCAATACTTTCATGGTCGGCCTGATCAAGGCGCCGTTCATGGCGCTGGTCATCGGCCTGATCGGCGCGATGGAGGGGCTCGCCGTTCAGGGCTCGGCGGAGTTGCTCGGCCGGCAGGTCACCGCCTCCGTCGTAAAGTCCATCTTCATGGTGATCGTGGTAGACGGTCTGTTCGCCATGTTCTTCGCCTCCATCGAGTATTGACGCATGGCCGTTGAAGCAGCCGAGGGAACCGGACAGGCGGATGTCATCATCCGCGTGCGCGACCTCGTCGTCGGCTTCGGCCCCAAGATCATCATGCGCGGCCTCGACCTCGACGTCCGGCGCGGCGAGGTGCTGGGCTTCGTCGGCGGCTCCGGCCAGGGCAAGTCGGTGCTCACCCGCACCATCCTCGGGCTCGTGCCGAAACGTTCCGGCAAGATCGAGGTCTTCGGCAAGGACCTCGACCGCATCGACGACGAAGACCGCCGCGCGCTGGAGCGCCGCTACGGCGTGATGTTCCAGCAGGGCGCCCTCTTCTCCGGCCTGACCGTCAAGCAGAACGTTCAGGCGCCGATGCGCGAGCATCTCGACCTCTCGCAGCGGCTGATGGACGAACTGGCGCGGCTCAAGATCGAGCTCGTCGGCCTGCCGCGCGACGCCGCCGACAAATATCCCTCGCAGCTCTCCGGCGGCATGATCAAGCGCGCGGCCCTCGCGCGCGCGCTGGCGCTCGACCCCGAACTCGTCTTTCTCGACGAGCCGACCTCCGGCCTCGATCCGATCGGCGCCGCCGAATTCGACGACCTGATCCAGACCCTGCAGCGCACGCTGGGACTCACCGTCTACATGGTCACGCACGACCTCGACAGCCTCTATGCGATCTGCGACAGGGTAGCCGCGCTCGCCGATGGCAAGGTGATCGCCGAAGGGACGATCCAGACCATGCTCGCTTCCCAACATCCCTGGGTGAAGGCCTATTTCCGGGGCAAGCGCGGGCGCATCCTGGCGCTGACGCGCGACGATCGCCACGCACAGGAGAGCCCGATCTCCATGCCGGCGGGAGGCCTGTAATGGAGACCCGCGCCAATTACGTGCTGATCGGCGCCTTCACGCTGGCCGTGATTCTCGCCGGCTTCGGCTTCGTCCTGTGGTTCTCCGGCCCCTCCAAGACGGCGGCGCGGCGCGGCTACGACGTCGTCTTCACCGGCTCGGTCGCCGGCCTTTCGCGCGGCGGCGCCGTGACGTTCAACGGCCTGCGCGTCGGCGACGTCACGCATCTCGGCCTCAACCCGGCCGATCCCGGCGAGGTCATCGCCCATATCGACGTCGACAAGAATACGCCGGTGAAGATCGATACGCGCGCGCGCCTCGAAATGTCCGGCCTGACCGGTGTGGCGTCGCTCGCCCTCTACGGCGGCAGCCCGTCCGCCAAGGCGCTCGAACTCCAGCCGTCGGAAAGCTACCCGACGCTGCGCGCCGACCCCTCGCAGTTCCAGAGCCTGATCGAAACCGGCCAGCGGCTGGCCGACCAGCTCGGCGCCTTCGTCGACCGCGCGAACAAGCTGCTCGACAGCAATTCGTCGGACATCAACAAGACGGTGGCCAACGTCAAGACCTTCACCGACGCGCTCGCCGGCAATTCCGGCGACATGGGCTCGCTGATCTCCAACCTGAACTCTTCGGCGCGCAAGTTCGACACGGCCATGGACAACGTCAACGGCCTCCTGAGCGACAGCAAGGGCGAGGTGCGCAAGACCGTCGTCGACATCGGCGAGGCGGCCCGCTCCATCCGGAAGGTGGCCGAGAACGTCGACGGCCGGCTGAAGGAGATCGCCGCCGGCATCACGCGCTTCACGGGGCCGGGCCTGCGCCAGTACGAGGCGCTCGCCGTCGACGGGCGCAAGACGCTCGACGAGATCAACAAGGCCGTGCGCTCGATCAAGCGCGATCCGAGCCAGGTGATTTTCGGCGGCAAGCCCGACCTGCCGGAATACAGGGGCAGGTGAGGCCGCGAGCGTGAACGCCGAAATGAAAGTTAACGACCGCGATGCTCTTCACTTGCCTGTGCGCGCGCAATCGGTGTTGATGGCCTGATGGCGCAGCGCGTTCGACCCGGCCCGAAACCGCTTGAGCCCGCGCCGATGCACGCGCCGGCGCCGGGAGGCGTCTCTCCGCGCCCCTTTCGTCGCCCTTTTCATAATCTGGCGCTGATCGGCCTGCCCGCGCTTGATGCTGGCGGGCTGCGGCGCGGAGCAGCTCGCGAGCTTCGATCTCGCCGCCGTCCCGACGGCGAAGATGCGCGCCGGCGCCATCCGCGGCGTGCTCGCCATCGCCGAGCCCAATGCCGACGGCCCGCTCGATTCCGAGCGCATCGTCATCCGCACCGGCCCCGACCAGCTCGCCTATCTCGCCGGCGCCAAATGGGCGGACAATTTGCCGGCGTTGCTGCAATCGAAGATCATCGCCTCCTTCGAGAATGCGCGGCTGATGAAGTCGGTCGTGCGCCCCGGCGGCGCGTCGGACTATTCGCTGCATGTCGATGTCAGGCGCTTCGAGGTGAACGTGACGGACAATGTCGCGCGCATCGAAATGTCCGCGCGCATCGTCTCCGACCGCACCGGCCGGCCGGTCGCCGCGAAGGTCTTCAGCGCGACGACGCCCGCCGACCGCACCGCCGACGGCAAGGCCGCCGAAGCGCTGGACGCGGCGCTCGCCAATGTGCTGCGCCAGATGGTGAGCTGGACGGCGGCCGCGATCTGAGCCGCCGAGGGGCTAAGACGGGAACAATGCCGTCATTGCGAGCCCGACAGAAATCGGCGCCGGGAAGTCGGCTGTCGCCGACTTCCCTTGAAGTTGCCGATTTCGTCTGAGAGCGAAGCAATCCATCCACCGGAACTTGACTCAGACGCGGAGATGGATTGCCGCGTCGCTACAGGTGAAACCGCGTCGCGGTTTCACCGGAGCTCCTCGCAATGACGGCGACGCGATTCTGCCTCGTTACACGTCGGGGCCTCCGGCTATGCCGGCAGGACTACGCCGGCAGGACCACCACCTTCGTCTTGACCGGCGTCCGCGAATAGAGGTCCATCATGTCCTGCGTCAGCAGGCCGGTGCAGCCGCTCGTGAGGTTCGTCCCGATCGTCTCCGGATCGCTGGTCGAGTAGATCGTGTACAGCGTGTAGCGGCCGTTCTGGTAGAGATAGAGCGTACGGGCGCCGAGCGGATTGTCGAGGCCGGGCGGCATGCCGCCGGCATATTTGGCCGCTTCCGGCTGCCGCTTGATCATTTCCTTGGGCGGCGTCCAGATCGGCCATTCCGCCTTGCGCCCGACATAGGCGTCGCCGCTCCACAGGAAGCCTTCGCGGCCGACATTCGCGCCGTAGCGGGTGGCGTTTCCGTCGCCCTCGATGCGGTAGACGTAGTAATTGCCGGGATCGACGACGATCGTGCCGGGCGCTTCCTTGCTGGGATAGTTCACGATCCGGCGGAAATATTTCGGGTCGATCTTGTCGATATCGACCGCCGGGATCGGGAATTTCTTGTCGGGAACCGCCGCATACAGCTTCGACGCCTCGCCCCGGCTCAGGCCGTCGGAGGGCATGCAGCCGGCAAGCCCCACGGCGCCGAGACCCGCCGCCGAACCGAACAGGAACGACCGGCGGTCGAGGCGCCCCGGCCGAAGCCCGGACAGTTCCCGCTGGTTTCCTTCGCGAGCGTCGGCGATCGCGTCGCCCGTGGTCTCTGCCTTGAAGTTTTCCATGTCTTTTCGCCCGATACGCCGGCCTGAACCCGCAAAATGCCCTTGCCGGGCGGACATTGCCGCCTCACGGCCCGGGTGACAAGCGCAGGCCGGCAACACCCGCGCAGTTTCGCGCGACGCCCCGCCGGCCCAAAAAAGACGGCGCCGAAGCGCCGCCCTGATTCTTCACGCGAATGCGGCTCTCATTCGAACCGCTGCGCCGCGTGCGCCAGCATCGTGTAGACCTTGCCCGTGTCGGACACGAGATAGGACTTGGCGAGCGAGCCGTCGCGGTCGTCGCGGCCGACTTCCGACAGCAGCCGCTCGAACTCGTGGATGTAGCGGTCGATCGTGTCGCGGAATTCGCGCTCGGCGCGATAGCGCCGGCGGATTTCGTCGAAGGCCTGCTGGCCCTGCAGCGTGTAGAGCCGGCGGCTGAACACGTTGCGCTCGCCGCGGCGATAGCGCTCCCACAGATCCACCACCGCTTCGTGGTCGAGCATCCGCGCGATGTCGAGCGACAGCGCGTCGAGCGAGTCGATCGGCTTCGGCGCGGGCTGCGCCGGGCGCGGGGCTTCCTCGTCGCTCGATGCGCGCGCGAGCAGATCGCTCAGCCATCCCGCGCCGCGCTCTGCCGGCGACGCGCCGCGCTCGGCGGGCGCGGCCGGCGGACGGGCCGGCGACGGCGCGGGAATGCGCATCCGTTGCGGCTCGACCGGCGCCGGCGCTGCGGGCGGCGGATTGACCGGTTCTTGCGCGCGCGGCGGCTCGATCGTGCGGCGCAGGTCGGGCGCGGGCTGCGGCGCGGGCGCGATGTGGCGCGCAGCCGGCGCCGCGGGCGCGGCGTCGGCCACGTCGTGGCCGCGGCCGGCGCGCGTGACGATGGCGGTCAGCTCGTTCAGCGCCTTGATCTGGTCGCCGACGATGCGCCGCATCGTATTGGCCTGCTCGGCCGTCTCGCGCGGGAGATCCGCGACGCCGCGCGAAACCTGCTCGCGCGTCGTCTCGAGTTCGCGCTGGATTTCCGCCGTCATGGCGCGGATGTCGGACGCGGCGGTGGAGAACCGTTCCGTCGCCTCGCCGAACAGGCGCGTCATCTGCTCGTTCGCCTGCTCGTAGGCGGCGCGCAGCGCGGCCGCCGTGCGTTCGCGCTCGCGGCCCGTCGCGGCGCGGATTTCGCCGAACTGCTCTTCCACCGAAGCGGCGGTGGCCTGCGAGGCGTCCGTGAGGAAGGCGCCGATTTCGCGCGCGCGGGTTTCCGACTGGCGAAAGGAATTTTCGACCAGGCCGGAGAAGGAGGTCAGCACGTTGTCGAAATCGTCGCGCCGCGCTTCGAGCTGCGTGAGCAGGTCGGCCAGCGACGCGCGACGCGCGCTGAGCGTGTGGTCGAGCTCGGCCTGCGTGCGGGCGAGTTCGGTCGCGCTCTGCGCGAGCGAGGCGCTGTGCGCGTCGACCTCGCCGACGAGCGCCTGCGCGTCGCCGACGACGGACGAAGCCACGCCCGTGACGCGCGTGAGATCGGTCGAGGCCTGCTCGATCGCGCTGCGCATGTCGCGCAGCTTCTCGGCCAGCGCGACGTCGAGCGCGCCGAGGCCGGTCGAGGCCTGGCCGACGATCGTCTGCAGCGCCGTGTTGGTTTCGCCGAGCCGGCCGAGCACTTCGGTCAGCTCGCTGCGAATCTTGTCGTGCGCGCCGCTGACCGCGCCGACCGACTGGCTGGCGCTGGTCTCGATGGCTTCGCGCAGCGCCGCCGTGGAACGGTCGAGCGCGACGGCGACCTCGCCCTGCTTGCGGGCGAGATGTTCGACCACGGCCGAGCCGCGCTGCTCGATGGCGTTGGTGACGAGTTCGCCGACGCTGGCCAGCTCCTTCGACACTTCGTCGCCGCGCGCGGTGAGCAGATCGACGAGCAGCGCGCCCTTGGTGTCGAAGATCGAATGCAGGTCGGTCGCGCGCGAGGACAGAAGGTCGATGAGCCCCTTGCCGCGTTCGTCGATCGAGACGCCGAGCGCGCCCAGTTCCTTGTTGAGTTCGGCGTTGATGCCGGCGACGCGCTGCACCAGCGCGTCGGACATCTGGCCGGTGCGCGTGTGCAGGACCACGTCGAGTTCGCGCCGCGCTTCGGACAGCGTCGTGCTGATCTCCTGAATGCGCTGCGCCAGCGTCTCCAGCACCGAACGGCCGCGCTGGTCGATGTCGGCGGACACCGCCTGCAGGCGATTGACCACGCGCTCCTCGAACTGGCCGATGCGCTCGTCGAGCGCGCCGGAGATTTCGTCCGTGCGCGACTTGATCGCGTCATGCGCGGTCTCGAGGCGGGCGTGCAGCGTGTCCGCCGCCTCGCGGCCGCGGCTCTCGATCTCGTTGGAGACGAGGTCGAGACGGCGCACCACGCGATCCTCGAACTGCTGGATGCGGCCGTCGAGCGTGGAGGCGATCTCCTCGGCGCGGCCGCCGAGCGTCTGGTTGATCTCGCTCGCCTTGGCGCCGAGCGTGTCGTTGATCTCGCTCGCCTTGGCGCCGAGCGTAACGTTGATCTCGCCCGCCTTGGCGCCGAGCGTATCGCTGATCTCGGCGGTGCGCGCGAGCAGCGTCTCGTCGATCTCGCGCGCCTTGGCGTCGAGCGCCTGCGTCACTTCGCGGCCGCCCTCGCCCAGCACGCGGGCGATCTCGATCGCGCGGCGCGCCAGCGCGTCGTTGAAGGTCTGCGAACGCGCCTCCAGTCCGCCGTCGATGCGCAAGACGAGCTCGTCGAGGCGTTCGGCGGCGTCGCGCATCTTGTCGGACGAACGCTTCTCGAAGGCGTCCACCTGCGCGCTGAGCTGCGAGGAAATCGAGGCCGCGCGTTCGGCCAGGCGATCGGTGAAGGCCGCGCCGTGCACGGTGACGGCCTGCTCGACCGCGTCGAGATGGCCGGCGACCGTGTCGGTGAAGCCGCGGGCGTGCTCGCCGATGCGGTCGGCGGCATGTCCGCCATGCGCGCGCAGCGTCGTCTCGAAAGCGTCGAGACGTTCGGCCAGCGTGTCCTGGAAGGCCTTGGAATTATGGCCGATGCGGGTCGCGGCTTCCTCGCTGCGCGCCGCGAATTCGTTCTCGAAGGCGTCGAGACGCGAGGCGATCGCCGCGCGCGCGTCCTCGGCGCGATGGTCGATGCGCTCGACGACGTCGCGGCTGTTGGCGGACATGGCCGCCTCGACCGTCTCGAGCCGGCCCGCGAGATCGGCGGCGATGCGCTCGCCCTGCCCCACCAGCCGCTCGGAGGCTTCGCCCTCGTGGCGGCGCAGCGTCTCGGTGAAATCGGCCAGGCGCGTCGCCATCGTCTCGTTGAGACGGTCGCCGTGGCTGGCGATGGCGTTGACCGCGTCGATCGCCGTCGTGGCGAAGCGCGTGTGCAGGTCGCCGGTGCGGCCCTGCATGTCGGCGAGCGCGCGGCTCGTCGCGGATTCGAAATTGGCGGCGAGCCCTTCCATCTGGTCGCCCAGCGCCTGGCTAGCCTCGGCGGCGGAGGCGACGAAACGGCGCTCCATGCCGCCGGTGCGGTCCTCGAGCCCGGTGAGAATGTCGACGGCCGTGTGCGCGAAGCGGTCGTGCAACTGCTCGCTGTGCTGCACGAAGGCGGCCTGCGCCGAGGCCGTGGCGGCCGTCAGGCGCTCATGCAGGCTGTCGGCGTGCTGGCTGAGCTTGCCGACGGCGTCGTCGGTCTTCTCGACATAGAGCGAAACGACGCGGTCGGCGTGCTGCGCCAGGTCGTTGCGCGCCTTCTCCTGCGAACTGGCCAGAACCTCCGACAGGCGCTCGCCATGATCCTCGAAGGAGCGGTTGGCTTCCGCGACATGGACGGCGAGCGTGTCGGTGAAATGCTGCGAGTTCGACTTGAGCGTCTCCTCGAGCGCGCCGCCATGCGTGTCCAGCGCATCGACGAGCTTGTCCATATTCGAATGCAGCGTCGTCTCGAGCGAACCGCCGTGCGTCGCCAGCGTGTCGGCGAGGCGCTCGGCGTTCGAGCGCAGCGTCGTGTCGAGCGCGCCGCCGTGCGTCGCCAGCGTGTCGGCGAGCCGCTCGGTATTCGACCGCAGCGTCGTCTCGAGCGCGCCGCCATGCGTCGTCAGCGTGTCCGCGAGGCGCTCGGCGTTCGAGCGCAGCGTGGTCTCGAAAGAGCCGCTGTGCGTGTCGAGCGTATCGGCCAATTGCTGCGCGCTTTCCTTCAGCGACGTCTCCAGCGCGCCGCCGTGCACGGTCACGGATTCGTGGATGCGGTCGCCGGTTTCCGCCAATCGGTCGAGCAGGCCGCGGCCGTGGCCGTCGATCGTGCTCGCGATCGTGTCGCTGAGCACGCCCATGCGCTTGACGATGTCTTCGCTGCGGCCCTGCAGGTCGAGCGCCAGCGTCTCGCTGGTCTCGCGCAGCCGGCCGCTCGTTTCCTCGACCTTGGAGGTGAGAAGGCCGACCACCGCCTCGCTCGCGCCGGTCAACTGACCGGTCACCTGCATGCCGGTCTCCGACAGGCGGCCGACGATCTGGTCGCCCTGCGACGTCAGGCCGAGCAGCAGGCGCTCGCCGGTCTGGCCGAGCGAGGTGGAAATCTCCTCGCCCTTGGCGCCGAGCGACTGGGTGACGCGCACGCCGGCGTCGCTCACCGCTTCGGCGAGCTTCAGCGAGGTGGTCGCCAGCGTGTCGGACAGGTGTTCGTGCGCGCCGGTCATGGCGCCGCGCACCTTCTCCGCATTGAGCACGATCGCCTCGCGCTCGTTCGACAGGTCGTCGATCAGCGTGCGGATGCGCCGCTCGTTGTCGGCGTAGGAGCGTTCGAGCGTCGCCACCTCGGAGCGCACGAGCGTCTCGAGCTCGCTGGCGCGGGCCAGCGCGCGCTCGATGCCGTCGCCCATCGAGGCGACTTCGCGGCGGATCGCCTGCGACAGGGTGATGACCTGCTCGGTGGCGATGGTCTCGGGCTCGGCGAGCCGCACGGCGACCTCGCTCATGGAGCGCGCGGTCAGGCGCATTTCCTGCGCGCGGCGCGCGATGACGGCGAGCAGGAAGAAGAACAGGACCGGGCCGACGAGCGCCAGCGCGGCGAGCGCGGGCTCGAGCCGCGCCATGTCGCCCGCCAGAAGCGTCTCGCGATTGGCCATGGCCCAGGCGAACCACAGGCCGGCCCACAGCAGCGACACGACGGTGGCGGCGACATACGGGCCCTTGCTCGGACGCACCTGCATGGTCTGGAGAATCTGGCCGACGGAGCGGCGGTCGTCGTTGGCGGGCGGGGTGGCCGGCGCGACGGCGGCCGGGCGGGCCTCGGGCCTGGGCTCGGCGCTCTTCTGCTCGGCGGCCTTGGCTTCGGCAGCCTTGGCGTCCGCGCTTTTCGGCTCCGGCATCTTCAGCTCGGGCGCCTTGGCCTCCGCGCCCTTGGCGCCGCCGAGCGAGCCGAGTTCGTCGGCTGGAATCGCAGGGAGTTTCAGGGTCTTGTCGGAGTCGCCCGGCTTGCCGACCGTCTTGGCCGCCTCGGACGCCGGTTCGGCCGGGCCGAGATTCAGGGCCTCTTCGATCGCCGACAAGGCGGCGTTGGCCGCATCGCTGGACTTGGGTTGGGTCGCCATGAAACGCCTCTCGAACTCGCGGCAGGCCGCCGAACGGATTCCGCCCGCCTGCGAAACCGTTAACCAATTGTAACCATATCGCTTAGAGACTCTGAATGAAACAGCGCCCGCCGACAGAGTGAAAACGTCGTTAACGCTGCTTTCACCATGTTCGGCAAGTGTATCGGCAAGCTCACGAATTCAACCGCATTTCAGTCTTTCCGGCCGAACATCCGGTTTGGTCCCGCGGTCCGTTTCGGGCCGCAAGCCGTACGGAAAGTCCCATGGAGGGTGAATTGGCCAATCCCGCGCGCATTCATGCCGAAAGCGTCGCCGACGCCTGCGTTTCGATGACCGGCGGCCTGGAGCGCCCGATCGACCTCGTTCATCTCTCCCGCCAGACTTTCGGCGAGCGCGACCTCGAATCCGAGCTCCTGCGGCTGTTCGACCGGCAGTCCCGCCAGATCGTCGCCCGCCTGACCGACGGCCCGGTGGCCGAAGCCCGCTGGCGCGCCGATCTCGCCCATACGCTGAAAGGCTCGGCCCGCGCCGTCGGCGCCTTCGGCGTGGCCGCCGCCGCCGAAGCCTACGAACTGGACGCCCGCGCCGGCGCCGATCCGGCCCGCGCGCTTTCGACCTTGACCGTCGCGGTCGAGGCCGCCCAGGGCGCGATCGCGGAATTGCTGGCGGGCTGACCGCAAGGTCGCCCGCGCACATTCGCCTCCTCGCATGATCGCGCTTCGGGACGGCGGCGCTTCGTCGCGCCTGCGGCCGCATCTGCGCCAAGCCCTCGCCAAACCGTTTCCGTGCATATAAAGGAACGTCGCCGCGCCCTTCCGGGCGCGATCCGTTTCGCCTTAGCTTCAGGAAAGTTTCTCGCCTATGGCCAAGATCACCTTCGTCGATTCCGAGGGCAAGTCCCGCACGGTGGACGCCGAGGTCGGCTCGACCGTGATGGAAACCGCGATCCGCAATTCGATCCCCGAAATCCTCGCGGAATGCGGCGGCGCCTGCGCCTGCGCGACCTGCCACGTCTATGTCGACGACAAATGGGTCGACAAGACCGGCAAGGCCTCGGCCATGGAAGAAGACATGCTCGACTTCGCCTTCGAGGTGAAGCCGACGTCGCGCCTGAGCTGCCAGATCAAGGTCTCGGCCGATCTCGACGGCCTCGTGATCGCCACGCCCGGCAAGCAGGGCTGAGCCAGCACAGCCGGCCCAGCCGGCGAACATGGCCGAGCCGGGACCGCCGGCCTCCGGCCGGCAAAAAAAGAAAAGCCGGCTGGAAGCCGGCGGTCCCGGCTAAAAGAGGAACGGCATGAGCGAAGTCATCACCACCGACGTCGTCATCGTCGGCGCCGGCCCTGCCGGCCTGTTCGCGGTGTTCGAGCTGGGCCTGCTCGACATCCGCGCCCATCTCGTCGACATCCTGCCGCGCGCCGGCGGCCAATGCTCCGAGCTCTATCCGGAAAAGCCGATCTACGACATTCCGGGCTTCCCCATCGTCACCGGCCAGGGGCTGGTCGACAATCTCGTGGCCCAGATCGAGCCCTTCCACCCGACCTATCATTTCGGCGAGATGGTGACGTCGCTCGAGGCGCTCGGCACGGCGGAGCGCCCCGCGTTTCGCGTGACCACCGACGGCGGCAAGACCTTCGAGTGCAAATGCGTGATCGTGGCGGCGGGCGGCGGCTCGTTCCAGCCGAAGAAGCCGCCGATCGCGGGCATCGAGGCCTACGAGGGCAAGTCCGTCCATTACGCCGTGCGGCGCATGGAGGATTTCCGCGACAAGAACGTGATGATCGTCGGCGGCGGCGATTCGGCGCTCGACTGGACGCTGAACCTGCATCCGGTCGCCAGGCGCATCACGCTGGTCCACCGCCGCGACGATTTCCGCGGCGCGCCGCATTCGGTCAACGCCATGCGCGAACTGGTGCGCGAGGCGAAGATGGATCTGGTCATCGGCCAGGTCGGCTCGATCGCCGGCGAAGGCGGCGAGTTGAAAACCGCGACCGTCAAGCTGAACGACGGCACGACGCGCGAGGTCGCCTGCGAGCGCATGATGCCCTTCTTCGGCCTCACCATGAAGCTCGGGCCGATCGCCGACTGGGGGCTCAACCTGCACGAGAACCTCGTGCCGGCCGACACGGAGAAGTTCGAGACGTCGACGCCCGGCATCTTCGCCATCGGCGACATCAACACCTATCCGGGCAAGCTGAAGCTCATTCTCTCCGGCTTCCACGAAGGCGCGCTCGCCGCGCAGAAGGTCCACCGCTACGTCTATCCCGACAAGAAGCTGACCTTCCAGTACACGACCTCGTCCACGAGCCTGCAGAAGAAGCTCGGGGTGAACTGAGGCGCGAGGCGCGGCGGATCGAACATCCGTATAGGGACCCATCCTTCGAGACGCCCGCTTCGCGGGCTCCTCAGGATGAAGACCCGTGGCGTTGCGAGGACTTGCATACACAAGCCCTCATCCTGAGGAGCGATGCGTCGCATCGCGTCTCGAAGGATGGCGGCGTAACGGGCGCAGCGAAATCTACAGCTTCCCGCCCGCCGCCAGAATGCCGCCCAGCACGATCGCCGCCGACAGCGCCAGGCAGACGCCGGCCGCGCGCCACGAGCCCGGCTGCGCGCTCTTCTGGTCGACATAGGGCGCGAGCGGCTTGGAGCCCGTGACCATGCCGGCGATCAGCGGCTCGCGCTTCACGAACGTGTAGAACAGCGTGGCGACGACATGCAGCGCGACGAGGATCTGCAGCGCGTCGAAGAGGCGATGATGCCAGCGCGCGGCGAAGCTCACCGTCGAATCCGCGACGAGCTTGACCAGCGGCCCGTCGATCACGAGGCGGTCCTCGTCGGCCGAGAACAGGCCCGACACGCATTGCAGGCCGACGAGGCCGATCAGCGCCACGACCATCCAGCCGCCGAGCGGATTGTGCCCGAGAAACTTCTGCGGCTCGCCCTCGGCCGCCGCGCGCACATAAGCGAGCGCGCGGCCAGGCAGCGCCACGAAATTCGTGAAGCGCGCGGTCGAACCGCCGACGAAGCCCCACATCACCCGGAACAGGATCAGGATCAGCGCCAGATAGCCGTTCCACTTGTGCCAGGCGGGCCAGGACCCGCCGATGGCGTTGCTCAGCCAGCCGTCGACGACCAGCACGACGAGCGACCATTTGAACAGGCGGGTCGGCCCGTCCCAGGCCAGGGCTGTGGCGCCGTCCGCCATGGCGGACGGCGATGCGACGGGGGCGTTCATGACGAGACCGTCAGCTCTTCTTCTGACGGAAGTCGTCGTGGCAGGCCTTGCAATTGCCGAGCACCTTCGGGAAGTTCGCCTTCATGCTCGCCTCGTCCTTGATGGCGGCGGCCGCGGCGGTCGATTCGGCGGCGAGCTTGTCGTAGATGCCGGTGAACTTGGCCTTGTCCGTCCAGATGCCGGGCAGGGCCGCCGTGTCGCCGCCGGTCTTGGAATCGTCGGGGAAGAGCGCCACCAGCTCCTTGGCGCCGGTGGAATAGGCCGCCAGCGCCTTTTGCACCGCCGCGCCGTCATAGGCCGCTTCGCCCTTGAGCATGGCCGCGACCGGCTTGGTGGCGTCGCCCCAGCCCTTGAGAATGTTCTGGCGCTTGGCGATCGATGCGCTCTGCGCATAAGCCGTCGAAATTGCGACGGCGGCGGCAGCCGAAATAACCAGCGTCCTGACGACAAATTTCATTCCTGAACCCTTCCCTCTAGGCGTCGCTCTACCGCCCCGGTCAAGCCGGGACAAAGCGCAGTAGAATCCGCGATCGCCCCGCAATCAACCCCGAAGCGACTTGCATTCACGCAAGTTTGAACTGGTTACGGCGCCCGTCGCGCCGCCGCAATTTTTCCAAAGATTTTAGACGGCGTCGCCGGCATGTCGATGGACGTGACGCCGCAGGCGGACAGGGCGTCGATCACCGCGTTGACCACCGCCGGCGTCGAGCCGATGGAGCCCGCCTCGCCCGCGCCCTTCAGCCCCAGCGGATTGGTGGTGGAGGGCACGTTGCGCGTCTCGAAATCGAACCTCACGAAGTTTTCCGCGCGCGGCAGTTGATAGTCCATCAGGCTGGCGGTCAGGAGCTGGCCCTCGGCGTCGAACACCGTCTGCTCCATCAGCGCCTGCCCCACCCCCTGCGCGATGCCGCCATGCACCTGCCCCTGCAGCAGCAGCGGGTTCAGCGTCATGCCGAAATCGTCGCACACCGTGTAGCGCACGATCTGCGTTTCGCCCGTCTCCGGATCGATCTCGAGTTCGCACACATGCGTGCCGTTCGGATAGGTCGCGTCCGGCGGCACGAATTCGCCGCCGCCGGTCAGCGCTTCGGGTTTGGCCTGCGGCAGTTTGGCGATGTCGGAGAAACTGATCGAGCGGTCCGTGCCGATGACGCGCGCCGCTCCTTCCGAAAACTCGATATCGCCGGAGGCGACCTCGAGCGCTTCGCCGGCGAGCTTGCGCAATTGCTCCGCCAGTTGTTCGGAGGCGCGCGTCACCATCACCGCGCCGACGGGGATCGAGCGCGAGCCGCCGGTGCCGGCGCCCGTCTTCACGATGTCGGTGTCGCCCTGCACCATCCGCACTTTCGCGGGATCGATGTCGAGATGCTGCGCCACGATCTGCGCATAGGCGGTCGCGTGGCCCTGCCCGTTCGACTGCGTGCCGATGACGATGGTGAAGCCGCCGTCCTTGTCGAGCGTGACGCTTCCCGTCTCGCCCTCGCCCCAGGCGGTGCATTCGATATAGCTCGCCATGCCGATGCCGCGCAGCTTTCCGCGCTTCTTCGCTTCCTCGCGCCGCGCCGAAAACCGCGACCATTCCGCGCTTTCCAGCGCCTTGCGCATCGCGCCCTCGAATTCGCCGACGTCGAACACGCGCTCCGTCGGCGTCGAATAGGGCATCTGCGTCGGCTTGATGAAATTCTTCGCACGAATTTCTTCACGCGGAATGCCGGTCTCGCGCGCGCAGACGTCGACGAGGCGCTCGAGCACATAGGCCGCTTCCGGCCGGCCCGCGCCGCGATAGGCGTCGACGGGAACCGAGTGCGTATAGACCGCGGTGCAGACGGCGTGGACCTTGGGAATGTCGTAGGGCCCCGTCGCCATCGTCGCGCCGAGCCACGGGATGTAAGGCCCGTATTGCGAGAGATAGGCGCCGAGATCGGCGAGAATGTGCACGCGCAACGCGAGGAACTTGCCGTCCTTGTCGAGCGCCATCTCCGCTTTGGTGATGTTGTCGCGGCCGTGCGCGTCGCCGAGAAAATGCTCGGTGCGATCGGCGACCCAACCGACCGCGCGCCCGCAGCGTTTCGCGGCTTCCAGCAGCAGCGGATATTCGCGATAGATGAAGGTCTTCGTGCCGAAGCCGCCGCCGACGTCATGCGTGACGACGCGCAAGGCCGCGGGCTCGACGCCGAGCACGCCGGACACCGATTCCTGCAGGCCGTTCACGCCCTGGCTCGATGTCGTCAGCGTGTAGCGCTTCGTCTTCGCGTCATATTCGCCGCAGGCCGAGCGCGGCTCCATGAAATTGGCGACGAGACGCTGGTTGACGACCTCGACCGAGCAGATGCGCGCAGCGTTCGCGAAGATGGGATCGACGTCTTCGGCCTTGCCCACCGCGTTCTCGAACGCGACATTCGTCTTGTAGTCCGGCCACACCAGCGGCGCGCCTTTTTCCAGCGCGGCCTTCGAGCCGATGACGGCGGGCTCGGGATGATAGTCGACGTGGATCGCTTCGGCCGCGTCGCGCGCGGCGGCTTCGCTATCGGCGACGATCATCGCCACGGCGTCGCCGACATGACGCACGCGTCCGCGCGCCAGCAGCGGATAGTCCGGCTGGTCCATCTCATTGCCGTCGGCGTTCGGCATGGGCGCCAGACACGGCAATTGCTTGAGGTGGCCGATGTCGTCGGCCGTGAGCACGAGCGCGACCCCCGGCATGGCGGCGGCCGCCTTCGTGTCGACGCCGCCGATGCGCGCATTGGCGTGCGGCGAGCGCAGGAACACGGCGGTCAGCCGGTCCTGCGGCAGCGCGTCGGCGGTATAGCGCCCGGCGCCGGTGATGAACTTCTGATCCTCGATGCGCCGCACCGCCTGGCCGACGCCGAATTTCTTGGGCTTCATCACATGCTCCGGATGCGGGATCGCTGCGTGCGAATCTAATGCAGTTTGCGCGAGTGTCATCCCCGCGAATGCGGGGATCCAGAGCAAAGCCCACAGTGATCGGGCGGGGCTCCTGGATGCCCGCTTTCGCGGGCATGACACTGCGGCGGCTAGATCACTTGCCCTTCATCAGATCGCTGATGACGACGAATTTCTCGCCGTTGAACTGCATGAGATAGCCGTCGCGCAGCGGCGTGTAATCGTCGGGCGTGGTGTTCAGCGTGATGCCCGGCAGCAGCAGCGGCGCCTTCACGCCCTTGAGATTGCTCGCCTGCTTCAGGATGTTCTCGCGCGTGAGATTGTCGCCGCACTGCTTCAGCAGCTCGACCAGCGCGGCGGCGCTGAAATAGGCGTATTCGCCCGAGCCGTAGTTCGGGTCGACGCCCGGCACGCGCGTCTTGATGAAATCGACATAGGCGTCGAGTTCCGGGTCCTTCGCCGACGCATCGAGCGGCTTGATCGAGGCGAGCGTGATGATGTCCTTGGCCGCGTCGAGGCCGGCGGGCTTGAGGATCGTCTCGATGTTGGCGCAGCCCGACGACAGGAAGCGCTGCGGACGCCAGCCGATTTCGTAGGCCTTGCGGATCGCCTGCGCGCAGGCGCGCGGCGTCACGGAATAGATGAGGAAGACGTCGGCCTTGGTGGCGGCGAGCGACACGACCTGCGAGTCGACGGTCGGGTCCGTCACCTCGAACGGCGTCATCTTCAGGAGCTTGTCCGGCATCTTGGCGAAGGCTTCGTTGATGCCCTTCACATAGTCCTTGCCGGAATCGTCGTTCTGGTAGAGCACCGCGAATGTCGCGTTCGGATTCTTCTTGAGCGCATAGGCGACGTCGAAATTCGCCTCGTTCATGTAATTGGGCGCCCAGGGCAGCGCGATCGAATAGGGCATGCCCTTCGGATCGTTCCACTTGGAGGCCGACGAGATCAGGAAGACCTGCGGCACCTTGTTGACGTTGAGATATTTGGCGATCGCCGACGAGGGCGCCGTGCCCATCGTGCCGTAGACGAACGACACCTGGTCGTCCTCGACCAGACGCTTGGCGGCCTCGACGGTCTTGGGCGGCGCGAAGCCGTCGTCGAGCGAGACCATCTTCAGCTTGCGTCCGTTCACGCCGCCCTTCTCGTTGATCATGTCGAAATAGGCCGACATGATCTTGCCGACCGTGCCGAGCGAGGACGCCGGCCCGCTATAGGGCATGGTGTTGCCGAACTTGATTTCCGTGTCGGTCACGCCCGGCCCGTAGGCTTTTTGCGCAAGCGCGGTCGTGGCGCCGAGCGCGAGCGCGAGAGCAAGGCCGAAGCTCGTTCTGATCGCTTTCATGGGATTTTCCTCCGACAGGTCCGCCGCCCGCATCGGAGGATTGTCGGACGAAATGACGCGACGATCAATGGGCTTTGCAGGACAGCCGCAGGCCACCCATATCAGCGTCATGCTCGACATCGCTCCCTCTTTCGTCCTCGATGAGGACGCAATCGCCATCCCGCGGTCGGACGGCGGCGCGACCCGCGCCGGCGACGCGCCGCTTCTCGACGCCTATTCGCGCGCCGTCTCGACGGTCGTCGAACAGGTCGGCCCGAGCGTCGTGCGCATCGATCTTGCCCGCAGCGACGGCAAACCCGCCGGCGCCGGCTCCGGCGTCATCGTCTCGCCCGACGGCCTCGTGCTCACCAACAGCCACGTCGTCTCGGCGGGAAAGCGCGCCAGCGTCACGACGCTCGACGGCCGCGTGTTTTCCGCGCGCGTCCTCGGCGACGATCCCGACACCGATCTCGCCCTCCTGCGCATCGACGCCGACGAGAAACTTCCGGCGGCGCGCCTCGGCGATTCCCGCGCGCTGCGCCCCGGCCAGATCGCCATCGCCATCGGCAATCCGCTCGGCTTCGACGCCACCGTCACGGCGGGCGTGGTCTCCGCCCTCGGCCGGTCGTTGCGCGCCAAGAACGGCAGGCTGATCGACGACGTCATCCAGACCGACGCGGCGCTCAACCCCGGCAATTCCGGCGGCCCGCTGGTGTCGAGCGCGGGCGAGGTGATCGGCATCAACACCGCCGTCATCATGGGCGCGCAGGGCATCTGCTTCGCGGTGGCCGCCAATACCGCGCAATTCGTGCTGGGCGAGATCGTGCGCCACGGCCGCGTGCGCCGCGCATATCTCGGCATCGGCGCGGGCACCGTGCCCCTGCCGCGCCGCATTGCGCTCAGGCTCGGCCTCGAACAGGCGACCGGCGCGGTCGTGACCGCCATCGCGCAGAACAGTCCCGCGAGCGAGACCGGAATGCTGACCGGCGACATCATCCTGTCGATCGACGGCGCGGCCTGTCGCCGGCGCGGACGACATCGTGCGCCTGCTCGACGCCGACAGGATCGGCCGCACGATTCCCATCGACGTGCTGCGGCGCTCGGATCGCCGGCGCTTCTGGGTCGGCCTGACGGAACGGAAAGCGGACTGACGTTCAGCCGCCGCCCTGCGAAAGCCCGCCGTTGCCGGAGGGGTCGTAGTTCCTCGCCGGCTGCGTCTTCTGCTGGCGCTCCAACCGTTTCAGCTCCCTCAGCGCCTTTCGCTCCGCGCGCCGTTCTTTCCGCAGCCTGCGCTCTTCCGGCGTCTCGTCGGCCTGCGCGATTTGCGTCGCGGTTCGGCTCGCGATTGTCTGCGTCCCTCGGCAATCGTGGTCCGCATATGCGGATTGCGCATCAAACGGATGGCAACTCGAGCGGACCGCCGACGCGTTTGCCGGCCAGGCGCCGAGGCACGCGACTGTTGCTGCGACAGAGATGAGCGGGAAAATGTGGCGCATCGAAACCTCCTGCGAAGCTCGAAGGGGGCGCACGCTACGCCTCGGCCAGCGAAATGCAACATGCCGCCGTCTCTTGCCCGGTCATGCGCGCGGCCCGCTCGACCCCGCCGGGCGGACGGCGACAGACCGCCGCGCGTTGACAGGGCGCGCGCCGCCCCGCCACATGGCGGCGTTTCGGGACGCCGCATGAAATCGACAGGACTGCAGAACGATGCCGGCCACGGCGTCAGCCTGCGCGAAGCTCTCGCCGTCTGGCTGCGCGTGGCCGCGCTCAGCTTCGGCGGGCCGGCCGGCCAGATCGCGGTCATGCATCGCATCGTCGTCGAGGAGAAGCGCTGGATCTCCGACGCGCGCTTCCTGCACGCGCTCAACTATTGCATGCTGCTGCCCGGCCCCGAGGCGCAGCAGCTCGCGACCTACATCGGCTGGCTGATGCACAGGACGGTCGGCGGCGTCATCGCCGGCGGACTGTTCGTCCTGCCGGGCGTGATCGCCATCATGGCGCTCAGCGTGATCTACGCGCTCTATGGCCAGGTCCCGCTGGTTTCCGCGCTGTTCTTCGGGCTCAAGGCGGCGGTGCTCGCCATCGTCGTCGAAGCGCTGCTGCGCGTCGGCAAGCGCGCGCTGCGCAACAATGCGCTGCGCGCGATCGCCGGCCTCGCCTTCGTCGGCATCTTCTTTTTCGCTTTGCCCTTCCCGCTCATCATCGTCGCTGCCGGCCTCGTCGGCTTCGTCGGCGCGCGCGCGGGCCATGTCGCCTTTTCGGGCGCCGCCGGCCATGGCGCGAGCGGCGGCCCGCAAGTGGTCGAAAGCCTGCTGGGCGAGGCGACGCCGGACCATGCCGCGCCCTCGGCGACGCGCCTGCTCAAGACCATCGCGATCTGGCTGCCGCTATGGCTCGCGCCGGTCAGCGCTTCTCGTCGCGCTGCTCGGCGGCGCGAACGTCTTCAGCCAGATCGCGACCTTCTTCGCCAAGATGGCGGCGGTGACCTTCGGCGGCGCCTATGCCGCGCTCGCCTATGTCGCGCAGCAGGCGGTCGAGCGCTTCCACTGGCTTTCCGCCCGCGAAATGCTCGACGGGCTCGGCATGGCCGAAACCACGCCCGGCCCGCTCATCATGGTGCTGCAATTCGTCGGCTTTCTCGCGGCCTTCCGCGATCCCGGCGCGCTGTCGCCGCTCGTCGCCGGCGCGCTCGGCGGCCTGCTGACGACCTGGGTGACGTTCACGCCCTGCTTCCTCTGGATATTCGCGGGCGGGCCCTACATCGAACGCCTGCGCGACAACAAGGCGCTGTCGGGCGCGCTGTCGGCCATCACGGCGGCGGTCGTCGGCGTCATCCTCAACCTGACGATCTGGTTCGCCGTCCACGTCGTCTTCCGGCGGACGGCGCCGGTGCGCGGCCACGGCCTGCATTTCGACGCGCCCGTCATCGCGAGCCTCGACGCATGGGCGCTGGCCCTCGCGCTCGCTGCGGCGCTGGCCGTGTTTCGTTTCAAGGCCGGCATGTTCGCCACGCTGGCCGGCGCGGCGGCGACGGGCGTCGTACTGCGGCTGGCGGACTTGATCGGTTAGGGCGTCTTCACCGGTTCGCCCGCCGCCTGCCAGGCGAGCATCGACCCGCCGAAATGCGCCTTCACGTCGGCCCGTCCGCCGGTCTGCGCCAATTCCAGCGCCTGCAGGGTGCGGCGGCCCGAACGACAGTAGAAGACCACGCGCCTGTCGCGCGGAAGGGCGGAAAGGTCGAGCCGGGACAGGGGATTGTGCGTCGCGCCGGGGATATGGCCGGCCGCCCATTCATTGTCCTCGCGCACATCGACAAGCGCGATCGAGCCGTCGGCCAGACCCTGTTTCACTTCATCCAGATTGAGTTCTTCCACGACGATCATCGGCTATGCTCCGCAATTCCGCTGCGCTGCAATAGCAAATAGGGCGCGCCGGCAAAAGCGCGCTCTGCGTCATGCGCTGGCTAGCGGCGCGCGGCGAAAAAGTGGATGCCGGTTTTTCGCGGTACGCGCGCTCTAAAATTTGAAATAGATCAGCTTTCCTGCATTTGAGCGATCCCGCTCACATGCGGGCTGATCTAGTCGTCGTCCTGGTCGATGTAGCCCTCGTGCATCACCAGCACCCAGCGCCCGTCCAGCTTCTCGATGGCGCGCACCCGCCCGACGCCGGGGATCGTGTCGCCCGGCCCCACTTCCAGCATGCCGCGGCGCGTCTGCACCATGGCGACGCCGTTGCGCACGCTGCGCAGCACGAACGTATTCGGCTTCATCGACGGATCGGGCGTGCGCAGGCCGGACTTGGCCGAGGTCTGCGGCACGGCGGTCGTATGCTGCGCCTTCTGGTCCTTGGCGATCGAGCTCGTGACGATGGGATCGGCAGCGAGGCGCTCCAGCCGCTCCACGCGCGCGACCTGGCCGTCGAGCTTGGTCGCCAGCTCCTTCTCGAGCTTTTCGACGCGCGCGACATTCTGCGCCGCCGCCGCGCCGGCGGCCGATTGCGTCTGCGCAAGCCGCGCCTCGCCGGCGATCTTGCTCATCTGCGCGCGCAGGCTCTGCAGGTCGAGCGTGAGTTCCGCGATCTTGCCGCGCAATTCTCGTTCGGCCAGCGTCTCCGGCGGATGGCGCAGCGCCTCTTCCGCCGCCATGCGCTGCGTTTCCTTGCGGTCGAGATAATCCATCAGGCCGAGATAGGCCCCTCCGCCGACGACCAGCATCATGACGGCTGCCGCGGCCGCCTGCGACCAGGCGACATGCTCCAGCAGCGCGCCGGCGTACGTGCGCCAGTCCTTGCCCGGCGCGCTTGCGGACCCGGGTTTCGGCGTCTCGGCGGCGCGCTCCGCCACGACGGGCAGCGCGGCGGCGCCGTCTTTCGCCTTCGTCTCCCCGGGCTTGTCTTCAGCGAGCTTCGCCGCATCGGCGGCAAGGGTCTCGGCCACCTGCTGCAGATGCGCGATCGCCTTCAGCGCGGAATCGCCCGCAGGGCCCTTGGCGCTGTCGGTCTGCTGATCGGCGTTTGCCGCTTTCGCGGTCTGGGATTCGGCCATGACGGCGCCGCGCTCTCGTTGTATCCGGCCGCCTACTCTCGCGCCCCATGGTTAACGGCCTGTTAAAACGAGGCTAGTCCGGCCAGGCTTGCGCCGAGATGACGCCGCCGACGAGATTGCGCGCGAGCAGCGCTTCGCTCGACAGATCCCCCGGCGCCTGCGCGACGCCTGCCGCCTCCATCGTGGCGCGCGCCTGCCGCCACGCCTCCACCGCTTCGTCCGTAGTCACGGCGGCGAAGCGCAGCGACGCGCCCGGCCGCATCTGCGCGAGGCGCCCGAGATCGGCCGCGATCACCGTGGCGATCTTCGGATAGCCGCCGGTCGGCGCGCGATCGGCCATCTGCACGAAGGGCCAGCCGTCGCCGGGAACCTGGATGGCGCCGAACACGATGCCGTCGGAGACGATGTTGAAGCCCCTGCAATGCTCGAGGCGCGGCCCCTCCAGCGCATAGGCCATGCGGTCGCTGCGCGCCGCCACGCGCCACGGTCCTTCGAGAAAGCGCGCGAAATTGGCGGCGTCGAAAAAATCGTCCTGCGGGCCCGCGACGATGCGGATCGAGGCCTCGCTCGCCGCGCGAAAATCGGCCAGCGCGCGCGGACCGCCGGCGCCGGCCCGCGCATCGGCGATGTCGAGCCTGTCGCCCGATTTCAATCCCGCGCCGCCGACGCCCGTGCGCACATGCATGGACAGCGAGCCGAGTTCCGGCTCCGCGGCGATAGCGCCGGCCGGCGCGACATAGGCCCAGGCGCCGCTTCCGCCGGCGCGGATCGAGAGCTTCTCGCCCGGCGCGAGCGTGACGAGACAGCTTGCCGGCAACGCCGCGCCGTCGCGCGCCACGCGAAAACCCGGCGCGACGACCGCGACCTCCAGCGCCGCCCCCTCGGCGACGAGGTCGAGCCCGCCGACCGAAACCTCGATCGCCGCCGCGCCGGCGTCGTTACCTACCATGCGATTGGCGAATTCGTGCGCGAGAACGTCCATCGGTCCCGCCTGCGTGACGCCGTAGCGCAGATAGCCCCAGCGGCCTGCGTCCTGCAGCGTGACGCCGGGACCGGCGTGCGCGACGCGCAGGATCGCGTTCATGCCAGCGCCTCGCGCCGCGCGATCGTCTCGCCCGTTTTCGCGCGGAACTCGAGCGCGGCGAAGGTCTGGGCGTCGATCGGCGCGAAGCGCAATTCGTCGCCGACATCGACGAGGAACGGCCGTTCGCGATGCGGCGCGAACATGCGCTCGGGCGTGCGGCCCGTGACGTACCAGCCCGTGGGCATGGAGAAGGTCGCCACCAGCGACAGGCCGCCGCCGACGAGCACGGCGTTCTCGGGCGTCGGCGCGCGCACGGTGGCGCGGCGCGAGACGGCGAGTTCCTGCGGCAGGCCGCCGAGATAGCAATAGCCCGGCGCGAAACCGTACATGTAGGCGCGATAGGCGCCATTGGCGTGGATGCGCGCGACGTCCGCGACGTCGAGTTTCACCAGCGCGGCGAGTTCTGCGATGTCTTCGGCGATTTCAGGATCGTAGCAGCAGGGAAAGGTCCAGCGCGCGCCTGGTTTCGGCGCAACGGGATGCGCGGCCTCGAATTGCGCGACGCGCGCCACGAGATTTTCACGCGGGATGACCAGCGGATCGTAGTGGATCATCAGCGAGCGATAGGTCGGCACGGTCTCGCGCACGCCCGCGATCCCGGCCGCGACGAAGGCCGCGTCGAGCGCCAGCACCTGGCCGTTGATCGCGGGATCGACGGTCGAGCCGAATTCGACGACGAGCGCGCGCTCGCCGGCGTCGAGCAGGCGGTACGGCGTTTCCTCCGCCATCGTCACCCCGCCGCAAACGCCCGCACGCTCACCCCCGCCGCCTCGAGCCCCGCGCGAACCCGCCGCGCGCTTTCCACCGCGTGCGCGCTGTCGCCGTGCACGCAGATCGAGCCGATGGCGGTGGCGATGCGCTTGCCGCTGGCGGTGATGATCGCGCCTTCCTTCACCATTGCCACCATGCGCGCAGCCGCCTCGTCGGGATCGAGGATCATCGCGCCGGGCTGCCCGCGCGCGATGAGATGGCCCTCCTCCGTGTAGCCGCGATCGGCGAAAATTTCCGCCACGCCTTGCAAGCCGAGCGTCTCGGCGGCGCGCACCTGCTCGCCGGCGGCGATGGTCAGCCACGCCAGCTTCGGATCGACCGCCTTGATCGCGCGGCCCACGGCTTCGGCGGCAGGCCGGTCCACTTCGCAGAGATTGCCGAGCGCGCCGTGGCATTTCACGTAGGCGATCCTCGTGCCGGCGTAAGCCGCGAGCGCCTGCGCGGCGCCGACCTGATAGGCGACGAGCCGCTCGATCTCGCCCGTCGAGAACGGAATGCGCCGGCGCCCGAAGCCCCAGAGATCGGGAAAGCCCGGATGCGCGCCGCAGACGACGCCCTTCTTCTTCGCGCTGGCGAAGGTGCGCGCCATGATCTCGGGATCGCCCGCATGAAAGCCGCACGCGACATTGCAGGAGGTGACGATGCCGAGCATCGCCTCGTCATCGCCGCAGGTGTAGGCGCCGTAGCCTTCGGCAATGTCTGAATTGAGATCGACTGTGGGCATGGTCAACGGCCTTTGAAAACCAGATCGTCATTGCGAGCGAAGCGAAGCAATCCATCCACCGGAACTTGGTCTAGATACGAGGATGGATTGCCGCGTCGCTTCGCTCCTCGCAATGACGGCGCCATCCTACAACCCCAGATACGCCTTGCGCACCTCGGCATTCCCGGCAATCTCCGCCGCCGTGCCGCTCATGGTGACGCGGCCGGTCTGCAATACATAGGCGCGGTCGGCGATCTCCAGGCATTCGGTCAGCCGCTGCTCCACGATCAGCACGGTCGTGCCGGCCTTGCGGATCGCGGAAACGGCGACGAAGATTTCGTCGACCAGCTTCGGCATGATGCCCTGCGAGGGTTCGTCGAGCATCAGCAGCTTCGGCCGCGTCATCAGCGCGCGGCCGATGGCGAGCATCTGCTGCTCGCCGCCCGACAGCGTCTCGGCGCGTTGCGCCAGCCGTTCGCCGAGGCGCGGGAACAGGCTCATCACCATGTCCAGCGGCGCCTCGCGGTCGGCCTGATTGCGGAAGAGATAGCGAGCCGAGCCGCAGATTGTCCGCCACGGAAAGTCGCGGAAACAGGCGGCGGTTTTCCGGCACATAGGCGATGCCGCGCTGCGTGACGAGATGCGGCGCGAGCCCGTCGATGCGCTCGCCCAGGAATTCGACCGTTCCGCCGCTCGGCCTCTCCATGCCGACGATGGATTTCAGCAGCGTCGACTTGCCCGCGCCGTTCGCGCCGGCGACGCAGACGATCTCGCCCTGCCGCACCTCGATGGTGGCGTTGGACAGGGCGATCAGCCCGCCGTAGCTGGTGGAGAGGTCACGCGTCGCGAGCACGATGACGCTCCCCGAGATAGGCGGTGATGACGCGCTCGTCGCGCACGATGTCGGCGGGCTTGCCTTCCGCGATCACGCGGCCGAGATCGAGCACGACGGCGCGATCGACCAGCGGCATGACGATTTCCATGACATGCTCGACCATGACGATGGTGACGCCGCGCTCGCGGATCGTGCGCACGAGTTCGACGCCCTGCCGCGCTTCGGCGGGGGTGAGGCCCGTCATCGCCTCGTCGAGCAGCAGCAGCTTCGGCTCCGTCGCCAGCGCGCGCGCGACTTCCAGCCGTCGCTTTTCCGGCGGCGTGAGCTCCTGCGCCATCGCATTTTCGCGCGCCGCGAGGCCGGTGAAATCAAGCACCTTGCGCGCCTTCTCCCGCGCCTCGCGCGACGACGACGTGCGCTGGAAGGCGCCGACCATCACATTCTCGACGACGCTCATCGTCTCGAAGCTCTTCACCACCTGGAAGGTGCGGGCGATGCCGAGCGCGCAGCGTTCGGGCGCGCCGAGATCGGTGACGTCCCGGCCCTCGAAGGAAATGCGCCCCTGCGTCGGCTTGCGCACGCCGGCGATGGCGTTGAACAGCGTCGACTTGCCGGCGCCGTTCGGTCCGATCAGCCCGAGGATCTCGCCGGCGCGCACGTCGATCGACACGTCGGCGTTGGCGACCAGCCCGCCGAAGCGCTGCGTGAGATCGCGGACTTCGAGCAGCGCGCTCATGACGCCTGCGCCCGCTTGCGCGCGGTGAGCGCGCCGACGATGCCCTCCGGCCGCCCGAGCGCGATGCCCATCACCAGGAGGCCGTAGACGATGAGATCGAAACCCTTGCCCGTGCCGCCGGCATAGGAGCGCGTAACTTCCGTGATCGGAATGAGAATGGCCGCGCCCACCGCCGGCCCCCACAGGGTGCCGATGCCGCCGAGCACCGCGGGCAAGCGCCATCAGCAGCGAGAACTGGAAGCTCATCACGCTTTCGGGATCGATATAGGACACGAATTGCCCGTAGAAGCCGCCGCCGACCGCGGTCAGGAACGCCGACACCGCCGCCGCCGCCATCTTGGAGCGGAACACGACGACGCCGAGGCTTTCGGCCGCCTCCGCATTGTCCTTGACCGCGCGCCACCAATAGCCCCAGCGCGAATCCTCGATCCTCCAGGTGACGAGCCAGGCGACGAAGGCGAGCGCCAGCGCGAAGTAGAAGTATGGCAGCTTGGAGCGCGCGAACTGGAATTTCGCCCAGCTGTCGCCGCGCACCGGAATCTCGATGCCCATGGCCGCGCCGGCGTAGTCCCAGTTGAGCACGAGCAGCAGGCCCGCTTCCGCGATGACGATGGTGGCGATGACGAAATAATGGCCCTTGAGGCGGAAACAGGGATAGCCGACCGCCGCCGCCACCAGCGCCGCGACGAAGCCGCCCGCGATCATGCCGAACCACGGCAGCACGCCGAACTTGGTGAAGAGCAGCAGCGTCGCATAGGCGCCGATGCCGAAGTAGAGCGCGTGTCCGAGCGAAATCTGCCCGCAATAGCCCGACAATATGTTCCAGCTCTGCGACAGCGCCGCATACATCAGCGTCAGCACCAGCATGTTCTGGATGTAGACGTCCTTGACGACGAGCGGCAGGCAGGCGACCGCCGCAGCGACGCACACCGCCGTGACGAGATTGGCGCGCCGCGCGCTGTCGTGGGAGGCGCCGGCCATCACAGCGACCCGAACAGGCCGCGCGGCCGCAGGGTCACGACCAGCAGGTAAAGCGCGTAGATGCCGAGATATTTGAGCGAGGCCGGCAGGATGAAGGCCGTGCCCGCTTCCACCACGCCGACGAGGATGCCGGCGGCGAAGGCGCCGAACACGCTGCCGAAGCCGCCGAGCGCCACCGTGACATAGGCGACGAGCGCGAAGGAGGCGCCGACGTCGGGATAGATGTAGAAGAAGGTCGCCAGCACCGCGCCGGCAAGCCCGACCAGCGCGCCGCCGAGCCCCCAGCCGAGCGCGAAGATGCGCTTCTTGTCGATGCCGACGAGCGCCACCGCGCCTGCGTCCTCGCGCGTCGCCTCCAGCGCGCGGCCGAAGTCGGTCTTGTTGATGACCAGCCACAATGCGCCGAAGGCGGCGAGCGACACCAGCGCGCCGGCAAGCTGCGGCGCCGGCAGGAATATGCCGGCGACGTTCAGCGTCTTGCCGCCGAGCCAGGAGTGCGGGATCGAGCGATAGTCCGGCGTGAACAGGAATTGCGCGAGGCCGCGCATGACGATGGCGAGGCCGAAGGTCGCGAAAATCTGCACCATGCCGGCATTGGCCGAAGCCGACATGGCGAAGCGCACGAGCCCGAGATAGACGACGGCGCCGAAGATGAACATGGCCGCCGCGACAAAGGGCGCGGACGCCAGCGGATCGAGCGCGAAGGCGAGAAACAGGCCGAAGGCCGCGTACATCGCCGTCATCAAAAATTCGCCGTGGGCGAAATTGACGACGTCCATCAGGCCGAAGATGAGCGCGAGACCGGCGGCGACGAGGCCGTAGATCAGTCCCATCAGCAGGCCGCTGGCGAGCGACTGGATGATCGCTTCAGCGGTCATGGAGCGCCGCGCCCTGCGCCGTCATTGCAAGGAGGCCCGTGATGCGAAGTCGGCCACGGCCGACTTCGTATTGTGGGCCGGCGCGGCGATCCATCCCCGCATCTTGCCGAGGCCCGGTGGATGGATTGCTTCGCTGCGCTCGCAATGACGGCTCCCCTGTTTGCGCCTGTCGGAAACGCCTCACCCCTTCATCGGCCAGAGCGGCTTGGCGATCGCGCCGGCGTCGGGGAAGATGGTGACGAACTTCTTGCCCACATACTGCAGCAGCACCGGATCGCAATCCGGGTTCTGCCCGGTCGCGTCGAACCGGATGCTCTTCCACGGCATGATCGTCTTCTCGCCGGGAATATTGGTGGCGGCGAGCGCGGCGCGGATCTTTTCGCCATCGGTGGAAGCTGCGCGATTGATGCCGTCGGCGAGCGTTATCATCGCCATGAACTCGCGCGACGTATTGTCGTTGAGGTCCTTGCCGCCCGCGCGCGCCTTGAACAGGTCGTTGACCTTGGCGACCATCGGGCGCTTGGCCGCGAGATCGAGCGAGAAGGACGCGCGCGTGATCACGCCCTCCAGATGGTCGCCGACCGCATCGTACAGCGCCTTTTCCGAGAAGCCCGCGGCCTGCGCGACGATCGCCTTCGGCTTGTAGCCGAGCTCGTTCATCGTGCGCACCAGCAGGATGCCGTCGGTCGTGTAGGAGGACGGCATCAGCACGTCCGCGCCGCCCGCCTTCAACTGCTGCACTTCCGAGGTCAGCGACGGCGAATTGGCGCGATATTTCACATCCGCCACGATCTTGTAGCCGCGCGCCGCGGCGAGCTTGGTCTGCACGTTGGCCGAATCCGTGCCGAAGATCGTGTCCTCGTGGAACAAAGCCAGCGTCTCGATCTTCTGGCCCTGCTTGCGCAGCGCGTCCATCAGGTCGAACATCGCGGCCGAGAACATCTCGTCATGCGCCGAGGCGCGGAAGAAGAACTTCAGCCCGCGCTGGTTGAGGCTCGGCGACGAGGAATCCGCGCACATGAAGGGAACGCCGTAGCGCTCCGCCGTCTGGCTCACCGTGGCGGACACCGACGAGTGATAGCAGCCGATGATCGCCGTCACCTTGTCCTGCGTGATGAGACGCTCGGCCTCCGCGCGGCCCTTCTGCGGATCGCCCTGGTGATCGGCCCACACGACCTTCACCTTTTTGCCGCCGAGGCCCGGCAGGCCCGCGTCGCGCGCGAGCGGCAGGTCGAGATCGTGCTTCTCGTTGATGATGGCGAGCGCCGTGTCGATGGCGTTGCGGGCGTCGACGCCGGTCTGCGCGGTCGAGCCGGACATGGGGAAGACGGCGCCGACGACGATTTCGTCCGCGCCTTGCGCCTGCGCCGTTCCGAGACTGGCGGCGAACGCCGCGGCGCCCGCGACAACTTCACGACGATTGAATTTCATGCCCTCGCTCCCTGTCGCTGCACGCCGCACGATCGTCTGGCGCGTGTCAGATCACCGCATATTGCCTGTTCTTGAGGTCCGTCACCAGCATCGATCCCGGCGCATGCGTGATCGCAAACGGCGGTTTCGAAGCGGCGAGCGCCGCCTGCGGCGTTACCCCGCAGGCCCAGAACACCGGCAGTTCGTCGTCGCGCACGCTCACCGCGTCGCCATAGTCGGGCGCATTCACGTCCCTGATGCCGATCTGCGCGGGCAGGCCGATATGCACGGGCGCGCCGTGCACGGCGGGATAGCGCGACGTGATCTGCACCGCGCGGATCGCGTCGGCGGGCTTCAGCGGCCGCATGGAGACGACGAGCGGCCCGTGGAACCTGCCGGCCGGCGTCGTCGCCACATTGGTGCGGAACATCGGCACCTTCTTGTTCTCGGTGATGTGCCTGATCTCGATGCCGTCCTCGACCAGCGCCTCCTCGAACGAATAGGAGCAGCCGATGACGAAGGACACGAGATCGTCGCGCCAGAACTCGGCGACGTCGCCGGTCTCGGCCACGCATTCGCCGTCGCGCCACACGCGGTAGCCCGGAATATCCGTGCGGATGTCGAGATCGGCGCCGAGCGCGGGAATATGCGGATTGCCGACATCGCTGACGCCGATGATCGGGCAGGGTTTGGGATTGGCCTGTGCGAAGCGCATGAAATCGGCGGCGTCTTCACGCGGGAGAATGACGAGATTGCCCTGCACGAAGCCCGGCGCGAGCCCCGCCGTGGTGCCGGCGACCCTGCCCTGACGGCAGGCGAGCCGCGCGGCGCGGCCATCGACAATGCGCTCCTGCGTCGCCGCTGTGCTCAACGCCCTCTCCCTCCTGGCTGAACGGAGGGATTGTCGGCGCGACGATACGATAATGTCCAATCGTATTTTTGAATGGATTTCGATAAGCTCGCTTTATCGACGGAGACGGCCATGTTCGACTTCAAGGAGATCGAGACCTTCTACTGGGTGGCGACGCTCGGCTCCTTCCGCGCCGCCGCCGCCAAGCTCAACACGACCCAGCCGGCGATCTCGCAGCGCATCGCGGGGCTGGAGCAGACGCTGGGCGCGCGCGTGCTGTCGCGCGAGACGCGCATCGCCGCGCCGACGCCGCGCGGCCGCGAATTGCTGGCCTATGCCGAAAAGCTGCTGGGCCTGCGCGCGGAAATGCTGGCGGCCGTCGGCGATGTCTCCACCGCGCGCGGCGTGTTCCGGCTCGGCGTCGCCGAAACAGTCGTGCACACCTGGCTCACGCAATTCGTCAAGGCGGTGCAGGCGCGCTTTCCCCTGCTCGCGCTCGAGATCGAGGTCGATATTTCGCCGAACCTGCACGAGCGGCTGCGCATGCAGGAGATAGACCTCGCCTTTCTCATCGGCCCGGTCATGGCGCCCAATGCGCTGAGCCTGCCGCTCATGACCTATCCGCTGGCCTTCATCTCGAGCCCTGACATTTCATGGCCGCGCCGGCCGGCGCGCATCGAGGAGATCGCGCGCTTTCCCATCGTCACCTTCTCGCGCAACACGCAGCCCTATGCGGCGGTGGCCTCGCTGTTCAACGGGCCGCACAGTCCGCAGACGCGGCTCCATGCATCCGCCTCGCTCGCCACCGTCGTGCGCATGACCGTGGAGAAGCTCGGCGTCGCCGTCATTCCGCCGGCCATCGTGGCGAACGAATTGAAACGCGGCGAACTGCGCGTCGTGCGCAGCGAGGCGGCCTTGCCGGATCTGACCTTCCACGCGAGCTGGATCGACCATCCCGCCTCGCGCGCGGCGAGCGAGATCGCCGCGATCGCCGCGCGCGTGGCGCAGCAGCATGACGGCGCGCGCGGAAAGTCCCGGCGCTGAACGAGCCTCACGCGTCCTTCAGGAGCTTGCGCAATTCCGCCTTCGCCACTTTCTCCAGCGTCGAGCGCGGCATGTCCTTCACCACGCGCACTTCGTGCGGATGCTTGAAATTGGCGAGCGCGCCCATGCATGCCGCCATGATCGCGCCGGGCAGCGCCGGCGCCTCGCCGAGGCTTTCCTCGGCGATGACGAAGGCGACAGGCGCCTCGTCCAGCATCGGATGCGGCTTGGCGACCACCGCCACCTCCCGCACGCCCGGCACGGTCAGGATCACGCGCTCGATCTCGGAGGCCGCGACATTCTCGCCGCCGACCTTCAGCATATCCTTGTCGCGATCGGAGAAGCGGATGGAGCCGCATTCCATCAGCGTCACGCGGTCGCCGGTGAGGAACAGGCCACGCTCGTCGAAGGCGTCGGCGGTCGCCTGCGCATTGTTGATGTATTCGGCAAAGAGCGAGAGGCCGCGCAGGCCCCGCACCTTGAGATGCCCGGTTTCGCCGGGCTGCACCGGCTGGCCGTCCTCGTCCTCGATGTGAATGCCGTATTCGGGCGCGGGCCGGCCGCAGGAGAGCGGCGTGTTGGGCACATGCACGTCGCCGACGATGCCGTGCGTGATCGTTTCCGTCATGCCCCACCAGCCGATAGTCCGGACGCCGAAATGCGCGTCGGTCGGCGGCTCGCAGATCGCGCTGCCCCACAGGCGGTAGAAATGCTCGCTGGGCTTTTCGACATCCATCAGCGCCTTGACGCAGAAGGGAATGACCGACGTCCATGTGCAGCGGTTGCGCAGCGAGATCGGCCAGAAGCGGCTGGCCGAGAAGCGCGGCATGACGACCGCCGTCGACCCCGCCCACAGCGTGGCGAGGATCGAATAGGCCTGCGCATTGGTGTGGAACAGCGGCAGATGCACGAGATGCACGTCTTCGGCGCGCAGGTCCTCGTGCACGGCGTTGACGCGCGCGCCCCACAGCGCATTGGCGTGCGTCCACAACACGCCCTTCGGCCGCGACGTCGTGCCGCTCGTATATTGCACGCCCATCGGGTGCAGCGGATCGACGGCGCGTCGCGGCGCCGCGCCCGCCTCCGCATAGAGCGCCTCGAAGGAATCCTTGCCCGGCGCATGGCCGGCGGCGGGCGCCGCGCCATTGTCGTGCGAGGTCACCGCCACGAATTTGAAATCGCGCGAGGCGCGATTGACGAGATCGGCGAGCTTCGGCTGCGTGATCGCGGCGACCGCGCCGCAATGGCCGGCGAAATATTGCAACTCGTCCAGCGAGGAGCGCGCGTTGGTGGTGACGGGAATGGCGCCGAGATCGGCGCAGGCGTACCAGGCGATCAGCGTCTCCAGACAATTGTCGAGATGGATCAGCACATAGTCGCGCGGCCTGATGCCGCGCTTGCCCATGCCGGCGGCAAGACGCGCGACGCGATCATGGAACGCGCCGTAGGTGAGCGTCTCGCCCGCCCCCTCGAACGGTTCCCATATGAGAAAGGGATGATCGCGCCGCGTGCGCGCGCGGATGCGCACGAGTTCGGCGACGTCGAGGCCGTTGAAGGGATGGAGGGGCGTGATGGTCATTGAAAGCTTTCGTTCAGTTAGGTGGGTCGACAGCAAACCCGTCATTGCGAGGAGTGAAACGACGAAGCAATCCATCCACGCCCCGCACCCGGTGGATGGATTGCTTCGTCGCCCATCGGGCTCCTCGCAAGGACGGCAAGATAATCGTTCACGTCCCCATGCCCGCGTCGATCACCATCGTCGCGCCGGTAATCATGCGGCTCTCGTCGCTGGCCAGAAACGTCACGAGATCGGCGATCTCTTTCGTCTCGATGTAGCGGCCGAGCCGCATGCGCTGAAGGATGAGGTCGTGCGCGGCGTCGGGATTGGCCGGCGCCATGCCGGTCTCGAGCCCGCGCATCATGTCGCCCTGCACCGGGCCGGGATGCACCGTGTTGACGCGAATCTTGCGCGGCGCCGCTTCGATCGAGGCGACGCGCATGAGGCCGACCACCGCGTGCTTGCTCGCGACATAGCCGGCCATGCCGGCCGATCCGCGCAGGCCCGCGACCGAGGACGTGCAGATGATCGAGCCGCCGTCCTTCATGGCGGGCAGCATGTGCTTGAGACCCAGGAAAACGCCGCGCGTATTGACCGCCATCGTCGCGTCGAAATCCTCGTCGCGATGATCGACGATCGGCGCGACTGCGCCGGCTATGCCCGCATTGTTGAAGAAAATGTCGGCGCGTCCGAACAGGCGCTGCGCCTCCGCCGCATAGCGCGCGGTATCGGCGGCCGAGGTCACGTCGGCGGCGAGCCCGTGCGCCGAATTGCTCTTGAGTTCGCCCAGCGCCGCCTCGACGCGCGATGAATCGCGGTCGACGATCAGCACGCGCGCGCCTTCGGCAAGGAACCGCGTCGCCGCAGCCATGCCGATATTGCCCGAACCGCCCGTGATGACCGCAGACTTGCCTGCAAGACGCATGAGCCCTCCCCGCCGCTCGAGCGGCTTCTTTTGCTTCGACCTTGGCGCCGATCCTGAGACGGCCTAGTTCTGTTGTCCAGAAGCGCTTGAAGCGGAGGTTCCATGCAGATCGGTCTGGTCGGCCTCGGCCGCATGGGCGCCAATATCGCGCGCCGCCTGATGCGCGCGGGCCACGAGGTCGTCGCCTTCGACCGCAACGCCGACGCTGTCGCGGCGCTGGCGAAGGACGGCGCGACGGCGGCGAGCGGCCTCGCCGACCTCGCCAACAAACTCCACCCCCCACGCGCAGTCTGGATCATGCTGCCGGCGGGCGCGGCCACCGACGGCGCCATCGACGAGATCGCGCCGCGCCTGAGCGTGGGCGACGCCCTTATCGACGGCGGCAACACGTTCTGGCGCGACGACATTTCGCGCGCAAAGAAACTGAAGCCGCGCGGGATTTTCTATCTCGATGTCGGCACCTCCGGCGGCGTCTGGGGTCTGGAGCGCGGCTATTGCCTGATGATCGGCGGCGAGAAGCAGATCGTCGAGCGTCTCGATCCGATCTTCGCGGCGCTCGCGCCGGGCGCGGGCGCGATCGGCAAGACGCCCGGCCGCGAGGCGCGCGATCCTCGGGTCGAGCAAGGCTATCTGCATTGCGGCCCGGTCGGCGCCGGGCACTATGTGAAGATGGTGCACAACGGCATCGAATACGGGCTGATGCAGGCCTATGCCGAGGGCTTCGATCTGCTGCGCCACGCCGACGACGAAACGCGGCCCGACGACGAGCGTTTTCCGATCGAGGTCGCCGACGTCGCGGAAGTCTGGCGGCGCGGCTCGGTCGTCACCTCGTGGCTGCTCGACCTCACATCGAGCGCGCTCGCCAAGGACCCGGCGCTCGCCGCCTTCACCGGCAAGGTCGAGGATTCCGGCGAGGGCCGCTGGACCGTGCAGGAGGCGGTCGAACAGGCGACGCCCGCGCCGGTGCTGACAGCCGCGCTTTTCGCGCGCTTCCGCTCGCGACAGGAGGCGACCTTCGCCGACAAGATATTGTCCGCCATGCGCAGGGGATTCGGCGGCCATGGCGAAGCGAAATAGGGCCCGCCCATGACGCCCGCGCCCGCCCGCCCCACGCCGCCGACCGTGTTCGTCCTGTTCGGCGCCAATGGCGATCTCACGCAACGCCTGGTCTTTCCCGCGCTCTACAATCTCGCCGCGCAGGGGCTCCTGCCCAGGGCTTTCGCGGTCGTCGCCGTCACGCGCGTCGAATTCGGCGAGAAGGCGATGCGCGATCATCTGCGCGAGGGCCTCGGCAAATATTGCAAGGAGAAATGCGATCTCGCGATCGTGGAGGACCTCGTTTCGCGCGTGACCGTCGCGGTCGCCGACGCCGCCGACGCGAAATCCTTCGAGACGTTGCGCGCGCATCTTGTCGACATCGACGAGAAATGCGGCACGCAGGGCAATCGCATCTACTATCTCGCCATTCCGCCGGCGGGCTTCGCGCCGACCGTGCGCGCGCTGGGCGCCGCCGGCCTCACGCGCCAGAAGGACGGCGTTTTCGCGCGCGTCATCGTGGAGAAGCCGTTCGGCTCGGACCTCGCCTCCGCGATGAAGCTGAACGCGGAGCTGCGCGAAATCCTCGACGAGGACCAGATCTTCCGCATCGACCATTACCTCGGCAAGGAGACGGTGCAGAACATATTGATGCTGCGCTTCGCCAACGGCCTGTTCGAGCCGATCTGGAAGCGCGAGCATATCGACCATGTGCAGATCACCGTCGCCGAGACCGTCACCATCGGCCGGCGCGGCGCCTTCTACGACACGACCGGCGCGCTGCGCGACATGGTGCCGAACCACCTGTTTCAACTGCTGTCGCTCGTGGCGATGGAGCCGCCCGCGCGTCTGAACGCGCAGAGCGTGCGCTCGGAAAAGGCGCGCGCGCTCGACGCGATTCGGCTCGTCACGCCGCAGGAGGCCCTGCGCGATTCCGTGCGCGCGCAATATGTCGCCGGCCGCATCGGCGACGAGGCGATCGCCGACTACAGGCAGGAGAAGGACGTCGCGCCGGCGAGCGTGACGGAGACATTCGCGGCGCTGAAGCTCTGCATCGACAATTGGCGCTGGGCCGGCGTGCCCTTCTATCTGCGCACCGGCAAGGCGCTGGCGCGGCGCTACACGGAAGTGGCGATCAAGTTCCGCGAGGCGCCGATATCGATGTTCCGCGGCATCGATCTCGACGGGCTGCGCTCGAATTATCTCGTGCTGCAGATCGCGCCGGACGAAGGCATCACGCTGCAGTTCAACGCCAAGACGCCCGGCCCCAATCTCTCGATCGCGCGCGTCGCCATGGATTTCCGCTACGCCGATTTCTTCGATGCGCAACCGGCGACCGGTTACGAGACCCTGCTCTACGATTGCATGACGGGCGACGGCCTGCTCTACCAGCGCGCCGAGGGCGTGGAAGCCGGCTGGCGCGCGGTCGAACCGTTTCTCGAAGCCTGGCGCGCGGCAGGCGATCAGGGCCTCGCGCTCTATCGCGCGGGCTCCACGGGGCCGGCCGAAGCCGACGCCCTGCTCGCGCGCGACGGACGCAGATGGCGGCCGACGACGTGAGCTTCCCCGCCGTCATCCTTCTCATGGGCGTGTCCGGCTCCGGCAAGTCGACCATCGGCGCCGCGCTCGCGCAAAAGCTCGGCTGGCCCTATGCCGACGCCGATGAATTCCATCCGCCCGCCAATGTCGCGAAGATGCGCTCCGGCGAGCCGCTGACCGACGACGACCGCTGGCCGTGGCTGAAGGCCATCGCCGCGCATATCGACGAGACGCGCGCCGAAGGCCGGCACGCCATCGTCTCGTGCAGCGCGCTGAAGCGCGTCTACCGCGACATTCTGATCGGCGCGCGCGACGACGTGCGGCTCGTGCTGCTCGACGGAACGAAGGAGGAGATTTTCGCCCGCATGAGCGCGCGAAAAGATCATTTCATGCCGCTGGCGCTGCTCGACAGCCAGTTCGCGACGCTGGAGCGGCCGGGCGCGGACGAGCGCGCGATCGCGGTTTCGATCGACGGGACGCCGGAGGAAATCGCCACGGCGATCCTGCGCGCCTTCCCGGGCTGAGCGCCCAAAACCTCCAATCATCTGATTTGACGGAGTTTGCGCGATCCAACCGGGGCGGGTTGGCGAGGCGCAGCCGCCAAAAGGTTTCCAGCCGTCAACACATCGATCGAGCAGCCGTTGTGCAATTCTTTATTTATCCGTGGCTTCAGTAGCTTAGAGGAGTTTATGCGCGGCGGGCCAACGCCGCGCCCAAGCAAGCAGAGCGCCACATGGGGAGACGGTGCAATTTCTTGCGGGACCGCGGGGGCGGCGTGGCGATCGCTTTCGCCTTCACCGCGCCGGCGGCGATGCTGCTCGTTCTCGGCAGCATCGACTACAGCCGCTATGTCGGCGCCCGCGTCGGCCTGCAAAACGCCGTCGAATTCCGCCGCGCTCGCGCTCGCGCGCAACGCCACGGGCTCGCTGACCTCCTCCGCGCTGAATGCGCAGGCGCCGGGCGCGCTCGCCGCCGCCTCGGGCGGGAGCGGCGCGGTGCTGACCAGCGCCAGCCTGACGAACAACAACACGCAGGTCTGCGTGTCGGCCACCCAGCCCGTCTTCAGCATCGCCGGCCGCATGATCGGCCTGTCGACGACCACCGCGACAGCGACGGGTTGCGCAACGACGGCGGGCGGCGGCGGCGCTTACGAAATCGCGCTGGTTCTCGATAACACCGGCTCGATGTCTGAATCGGCCGGCGGACAGTCGAAGCTCGATTCCGCCAAGAGCGCCGCCAAGTCGCTGATCGCGCAACTCGCGCGCTCCGGTTCGACTGCTTCGTTCTCGATCGTGCCGTTCTCGACCTCGGTGAATGTCGGCGCCTCCAATCGCGGCGCCTCTTGGCTCGACAGCGCCGGCGCCTCGTCCGCCCACTGGCAGAACTATCGACGTCCGGCAGGCGCGAGCTGGCTACCGACCTCGCGCTTCGATCTTTTCGCGCAGATGGGCGCGACCTGGGCCGGCTGCGTCGAGGAGCGCCCCGATCCGTTCCTCACGACAGATGCGGCCGCGTCGCAATCGAATCCCGACAGCCTCTTCGTTCCCTATCTCTGGCCCGACGAAGGCGACGTGACCGGCTCGGGCGCCGCCTTTCTTCCGGGCATGAACATCGTCGGCAACGGACGCGGCGCCAAACTCTATTCGTCGAGCAACTGGGATTTCGCCGGCGCGCAGAACAATTACCTCTACGATTTCGGCGGCATATGCGCGGCGGATGCGGCGGACGCCTATGAAATCGCCGACGTGACCGATGCGCTGTCGCGCGGCGGCGGCGCGACCAAGCTGTGCAAGTACAAGGGCGCCGTGCGGCGTCTCCTCCAGCGTGTCGTCCGATGGCCCGAACAAGGGATGCATTTCCAACCCGCTGCTCCCGCTTACCGCAAATACGAGCACGCTGAACGCCAAGATCGATTCGATGCAGGCTGGCGGCACGACGAATCTGCTGCCTGGTTTCATGTGGGGCTGGCGCACGATTTCGCCGAACGGACCCTTCGCCGGCGCCTCGCTGCCCAAGCCCTATGGAGCGTCGGGCAATACGAAGATCATCGTCTTCATGACCGACGGCTTCAACAATTGGCAGGCCAACAGCGACTACGCCTACAAGTCCGAGTACAACGCGCTCGGCTATTACGTGAACAATCGCCTGTCGGCCTACGGCGGCCCCGCCAACCCGCCGCCGACCGGCGCGCCCGCGTTCGACGGCCCGACGACATCCGGCAATTGGCGCATGCAAATGGATTCCGCGCTTCTCACGGCCTGCGCGAATGCGAAAGCGGCCGGCGTGACGATCTATACCATCGGCTTCAGCGTGCCGAGCGATCCGATCGACAACGAAGGGCTGCAACTGCTTTCCAAATGCGCGTCCGGCACGGATCACGCCTATGTCGCGCGCAACTCCTCGGCCATCGTCAACGCCTTCAGCGACATCGGCTCGAACCTGGGACGCTTGCGGCTCGTCCGTTGATCGCCGTTACGCCGCCAGCGCATTCTCCACCAGTCGCGCCCAATAGCTCACGCCATACGGGATCGCCTTGTCGTTGAAATCGTATTCGGGATGGTGCAGGCCCGCGGTCGCGCCGTTGCCGATGCAGATGAAGGCGCCTGGACGCGCTTCCAGCATGTAGGAGAAATCCTCCGCGCCCATCACCGGCGGCACGTTGGTCATCACCTTGTCGGCGCCGACGATCTCCTGCGCCACCTTCGTCGCGAACTCCGTCTCGTCGGCGTGATTGAAGGTGACGGGATAGCCGTCCTCGAAATCGATTGTCGCCTTGCACCTGTTGAGCGCGGCGACGCCTTCGACGATCTCGTGGAAGCGCTGCTTGGCGAGCGCGCGCGTCTCCTTCTTCAGCGCGCGGATCGTGCCGGTGATGTGCGCATTCTGCGGAATGATGTTGTTGGCCGTGCCCGCATGGAATTGCGTCACCGAGACGACGACGGAATCGACCGGGCCGACATTGCGCGAGGCGATGGTCTGCAGCGCATTGACCATCTGCGCGCCGGCGACGATCGGATCGATGCAATCGTGCGGCTGCGCGGCATGGCCGCCGTGGCCGGTGATCTCCACCTCGAAGCGATCCGCCGAGGCGAGGAACGGGCCGGAGCGGATCGCGAACATGCCGAGCGGAATGCCGGGCATGTTGTGCATGCCGTACACCTGCTCGATCTTGAAGCGGTCCATCACGCCGTCGTTGACCATTTCGCGGCCGCCGCCGCCGCCCTCCTCCGCCGGCTGGAAGATGACGATCGCCGTGCCCGCGAAATTGCGCGTCTCCGCGAGATAGCGGGCCGCGCCGAGCAGCATGGCCGTATGGCCGTCGTGCCCGCAGGCGTGCATCTTGCCGGGAACTTCCGACTTGTGCGCGACGCTGGTCGCTTCCAGGATCGGCAATGCGTCCATGTCGGCGCGCAAGCCGATGGTGCGGCCTGCGCCCTTGCGGCCCCTGATGACGCCGACGACGCCCGTGCGGCCGAGCCCCGTGACGATTTCGTCGCAACCGAACTGCTTCAGCTTTTCCTCGACCACGCCCGCCGTGCGAAACACGTCGAACATCAGTTCGGGATGACGGTGCAGATCCTGTCGCCACAGCGCGACTTCGTCTGACAGTTCGGCGATACGGTTGACGATGGGCATGGCGGCTCCGCTGCTGGTCCGCCAGCAAAGCGTGGCGCGGCCGCTTCGTCAATGCGCGCGAAAGCGGCCGGCCCCAAGGGGACCGGCCGCCAGAGACTGCGCGGATGCGCGCGTCAGTCGATGATCTGCACCACGCGACGCGAGCGCGGCTCGACCAGCACCGGCTCGTCGTTGACGACGGTGTAGCGATAGCCGCGCACCCCGTATTCCGCCGGCACCTCGTAATAGGTCACGCCCTCGGCGGGCAGCACCGCGCCGACCGAAACGTGACCGCCCCAGCGATACGAGGGCACATGTTCGCGCACCACGTATTCGCGGAAGCGCGGCCGCTGATCGACGCCGAGCAGGCCCGCTACGCCGCCGACCACGCCGCCGACCGCGCCGCCCACGATGGCGCCGGGCGGCCCGGCGGCCCGGCCGCCTTCCTCCGCGCCGCGCGCGGCGCCGCCCACGACGCCCTGCGCCTGCGCCGCGAGCGGGGCAAGCGCCGCAGCGCACAGAACAAGCGCTTGAATTGTCTTGCGCATGTGGATTCTCCTGAAGTCGTGTGAATTGACGCCCCGTGTGAGAACGTGAGCCGGCGCTGTCGGTTCCGCGAAAAGCCGATGCGCAAGCGCTGCCGTTGCGCTGCTTTTCTTGCATCCGCCGCATGTCGGCCGCCGGGTTGCAAAGCTCTGCTTGCGGCCTAGCATGGCGCGCGAACAAGGCGCCGAAGACGCCGCGATTCCGGAGGAAAGACGTATGTATATCCCCATGGCCGATGTGCCGCGCTGGTATGCCGAGCGCAACGGCGCCGACACTGTGGCGATCGTCCATGGCGATGAGCAGACGAGCTGGGGCGCGCTCGAGCGCAACGCCAATTCCCGCGCGCGCGTGATGATGAGCAAGGGCGTGAAGCCGGGCGATTTCGTCGCCGTCGGCCTGCCCAATTCCAACTCGTTCTACGAAACCACTTTCGCCATCTGGAAATGCGGCGCGACGCCCTGCTCTCTTTCCTATCGCCTGCCGCGCGGCGAGGCCGCCGCCATTCTCGAACTCCTGCGGCCCTCGCTCGTCGTCGGCGGCGAGGACGACTGGAACGCGGACAACAGGCTGCCCGCGGATTTCTCGACGCAGGGTTTTTCGGACGAGCGCATCGACGGGCCGATCGCGCGCTACTGGAAGGCGATGACGTCGGGCGGTTCGACAGGACGACCCAAGGTCATCGTCGATCACGGCCCGGCCTGCGTCGACCCGAAAGTCCCGCCGCTCGTCATGCACGAGGGCGTGCGCCTGCTCAATCCCGGCCCGCTCTATCACAACGCGCCCTTCATCATCACGCACAGCGCGCTGTTCGAGGGCGGCCTGCTCGTCGGCATGAAGAAGTTCGACGCCGCCGAGGCGCTGCGTCTCATCGAGCGCTGGCGCATCGAATGGGTGAACTTCGTGCCGACCATGATGAGCCGCATCTGGGCTTTGCCGAAGGAAGAGCGATTGAAATTCGACGTGTCGAGCCTGCGCGTGGTCTTCCACATGGCCGCGCCCATGCCGCTGTGGCTGAAGGAGGAATGGATCGACTGGCTCGGGCCGGAGCGCGTGTATGAACTCTATGGAGGCACGGAGCGGCAGGCGAGCACGGTCATTCCCGGCACGGAATGGGTGAAGCGCAAGGGCTCGGTCGGGCGCGTCGAAATCGGCGCGGCCAAGGTCGTGGGCGAGGACGGACGCGAAGTACCGCCGGGCGAAACCGGCGAAATCTACCTGAAGGCGGCCGAAGGTCCGGGCACGACCTATCATTATCTCGGCGCCGAGCCGAAGCGGGATTCGGACGGCTGGGAATCGCTCGGCGACATCGGCCGCGTCGATGAGGAAGGCTACATCTGGCTCGCCGATCGCCGCACCGACATGATCCTGCGCGGCGGCGCGAACGTCTATCCGGCGGAAGTGGAAGCCGCGCTGATCGCCCATCCCGACATCGCCTCCTGCGCCGTCGTCGGCCTGCCGCATCCCGATCTCGGCTCCTCCATCCACGCCGTGCTGCAGATCCGCGACGGCGCCGACGCGGATGCGGTGGTGGCGGCGCTGCCGAAATTCCTGTCCGACCTGCTCGGCAAGCCGAAACATCCCGAGAGCTACGAGGTGACGAGCGAGCCCGTGCGCGACGACGCCGGCAAGGTGAGACGCACGCTGCTGCGCGACGAGCGCGTGCGGTGGCTGCAGGAGGGGCGGGACTTCAGGGTGATGGCGGGGCGGTAGTCGAGGCCACGATAGATCGGAGTGCGCAGGAGTTGAGGAGTTCGTCATGCCCGCGCTTGTCGCGGGCATCCACGTCGTTCCGCTTGACGGACATCGGAACGCGTGTCGCAAACCTTCGGCGTGGATGGCCGGGTCAAGCCCGGCCATGACGGCTCCCAGTCAATAGCCGACGTCACCCGCCCGCCACGCCCTGCGTATTCACATACAAGGCGTAAAGCGAACGGCTCGCCGCCATGAACAGGCGGTTGCGATGGCGCCCGCCGAAACACAGGTTCGCGCAGCGCTCGGGCAGATGAATGCGGCCGATGAGATCGCCCGATGGCGCAAATATGCTCACGCCGTCGAACCCCTCGCCCGTGCCCCAGCCCGCCCAGAGATTGCCGTCGATATCGCAGCGGAACCCGTCCGGCGCCTGCTCGCCCTCGCCCGCGAAGAAGATGCGGCCGTTGGCGAGCCGCGTTCCATCCACGACGTCGTAGACGCGGATGCGGCGCGGGCGCGTTCCGGATTCCACGATGTAGCAGCGCTTTTCGTCGGGCGAGAAACAGACGCCATTCGGCTGGTCGATATCGTCGGCGACGATGCGCGCCTCGCCCGTTTGCGCGTCGACGCGATAGACGTTCGTGCCGATTTCCTGTTCCGCTTTCTCGCCTTCGTAGAAGCCGCGAATGCCGAAGGTCGGATCGGTGAACCAGATCGCGCCGTCGCGCGTCGTCACGACATCGTTGGGCGAATTGAGACGCTTGCCCTGCCATGAATCCATCACGACCGTGATCGCGCCGTCGTATTCCGTGCGCGTCACGCGGCGGCCGCCGTGCTCGCAGGTGACGAGGCGTCCCTGCCGGTCGCGCGTATTGCCGTTGGCGTGGTTGGAGGATTGGCGAAACACGGAGACCGCGCCCGTCGTCTCGTCCCAGCGCAACATGCGGTCGTTGGGAATGTCGCTCCACACCAGCGCGCGCGCATCGCCGAACCAGGCCGGTCCCTCGCACCAGCGCGCGCCGGTCCACAGCCGCTCGACGGCTGAATTGAAGATGACGTAGCGCGCGAAAGCCTTGTCGATGACCTCGATTGCGGGATCGGGATAGCGTCCGCCCTCCGCGATCATGCCGGCGCGCTCCCGTTGCCGATGCGCGCGGCGACGACGCCGATCGCCGCCGCGAGCGCGCCGCCGGCGATGATGTCGCTGATCCAGTGATAGTCGGCGCCGATCAGGCCGATGACCGGCAGCGCCACGACGAGGACATAGAGCGGGCGCCAGCGCGGCCAGATCACCCACAGCGTCGCGATGAAGGCGACGATGGTCGCTGTATGGCCCGATGGAAAAGCCGTCCAGCCCGTGCCGCCGTGGAACGGGAAGAAGCCGAACACGCCGTCCTTGATGAAGGATGGATTGTTGTTGACCCATGTCTCGGGCCAGGTGCGGCCGAAGGCGTATTTGAGCTGGTCCTTTGCCGCGAATGTCACGCAGAGCGCCGCCGCCGCGCGCACCAGCGGCCCGGCGACCGGCCCGAACGGCTTGCGCCGCGCATAGAGCCACACGCCCCAGGCGACGATGAACACGGATGCGCCCTGCACGATCTCCGAGACATAGGTGAGCTTGCGGAAGTCGAGCTGGCGGTGATGCAGATTGGCGTGGACATAGCTCGCCACGGGCCGGTCGACGAAGAAATAGGCGACGAGAATCGCCGCGAGCGCGCCGGCCAGCGAAAATCCCCAGGCGCGCGCGGCTTCCGGCGACGGCGCGAGATCGAGAAACTGGTTCTGTTGGGGCTGGACGTTCATGCGCGCCAGCGGACCAGACTTTGTCGCCACTGGCAAGGCGTCCGGCGGCGAGCGCAGCCGCAGAGTCTGACCCGAAATTTGCTGAAACCCCGAACCCTTCATGCTGAGGAGGTCGCGCAGCGACCGTCTCGAAGCATGATCCAGAGTTTCGCGCCTCGGCCACCCTTCGAGACGCCACTTCGTGGCTCCTCAGGGTGAGGATTCGTGAATTGCGGGCCAGTCTCTCAGGGCGAAGGTCAGAACTATGGGCGCAGCCTCAGGCCGAGGCGATGGATTCCAGCCGCGCCGCGTCCATCACGCGCACGCCGTCGGGCACGATCACGATCAGCTTGTCGCGCGCCATGCGGTTGAGCGTGCGGCTCACCGTCTCGATGGTCAGGCCGAGAAAATCCGCAATGTCCTGACGGCCCATCGGCAGGTCGATGGTGACGGAGGTCTTGCCGGAAATGCGCGCCCAGCGCTTCTGCAGGCCGAGCAGGAAGGACGCGAGCTTTTCCTCCGCGTCGCGGCGGCCGAGCAGAACCATCTGCTGCTGCGCCAGCGCGAGTTCGTGCGTCGCCATGTCGTGCAGGCGGCGCAGCATCTGCGGGTGATCGTCGGCATAATCGCCGAAATGATCGCGCGAGAAGCGGCACACCGTCACCGCCGTCACCGCGTCGGCGCAGAAGCCGTAGCCGTCGGCGAGCGCCAGGCCGAGGAAATCGCCCGGCAGCGCGAAGCCGACGATCTGGCGGCGCCCGTCCGGCAGCAGCTTGTACAGCCGCACCACGCCGTGCACGACGGTGAAGACATGGCGCACCGGCGTCTCCTGATTGAACAGGACGGCGCGCGCCGGGAAGTTGACGGGATGATTGAGCTTCTGCAGGCCGGCGAAGGCTTCGTCCTCGAGCGAGCCGCACACGCTCAGCGCGCGCGCCTCGCAACCGCGGCACAGATCGCCGCAATCGCAATGCCCGTGCGTCCGCGTGTCGATGGCGCTCAGATGAACCATTCAGCCCCCACGCTCGGCAAACATCGCTTCAGCCGTATGTGACCCATTATCGGCGACATTGATTTACAGCAACGACCCCAAGGGACGCCAGCCATCATTTATGCGCATCGGTCGCGCATTTTCCGGAAATCCGGCGGGTCTATTGCAGATGTTCGTAGCCAGAGGGCTCATAGCGGCGGAGGCGCACCTTGCCTATCCGCTCGTCTCCTGTCGCTATCCCACGCTCAGCCTTGCGTTATGGACGAATTACGTGCGCAGGGCCGAAGCCGGCGACGCCCCCGAAAGCCTGGTCTGCCTTGTCGACCGGCGGGACCGGCGCCATGCCGTTTTCGGCTATGGCGTCGATAGGTCGCAGCCCCGCACGCGGCTGCGCGTCGCCCATATCGCGACCTTCCAGTTGATCGGCGACGCCATCCACCGCGCATTGCACGAAACGCTCGAAGGACTGGCGACGGAACATGACTGCCGGGAAGTGGTGATCGAGATCTGGAAGGGCTGCGACAATGTGGCCATCGTTCCCAAGTCCTGCCTGCACGGGCAGGCCGGGCGCGTGCTGACGCTCGATTCGATGATTTCGCCCACCGGCGCTCTGAACTGACCTGAAATTAGACCAGCGGCGCGACAAGCGCGCCCGCAAGGGCGGCCGACAGCAGCGCGAAATCATGGCACGCCAGCATCAGCCGCGTCGGCGCGCCGGCCCCGTAGAGCCATTGCATCAGGCCGGCGTTGGCGAGCGACCAGCCGACGCCCGCGCAGGCGAGCGCAAGGCCGATCGAGACGGCCGCAGCGCCGGTCGAGAACAGCGCGGCCCCGCCGACGAGGAGCGCAAGGCCCGCGACCAGCGCGATCGTGGGCGGCGGCTCCGACCCCGCGAAACGGATGATCGCGGCCGGGGCGTACATGGCCACGAGATGCCAGGCGATGACGCCGCCGACAGCCGCCGACGCCACGCCGCAGGCGACCAGCGTCGGCGAGGCGCGCGCCATCAGGAGCGTCATCACGAACCAGGCGATGGCGCCGATGATCGTCGCCGCGGCGAAGCCCGACAGCGGCGGCGCGGCGCGCGCTTCGTCACGCGCGGGCGCGAGCGCATGCGGCAAGGTCACCGCGATGACGAGCGCGACGAGATCGACCACGCCCGCGGCGGCGAGCGTCGCGGCGTCGGCGAAGGGGCCGGCGATGTCGCTCGCAAGCCACATGAGGCCGGGCGCAAGCAGGGCGGCGAGCGCGCCGCCGGCGAACACCACGGCGCCGCCGCGCGCGCCTTGTGCGCCCGCCGCGGCCGCGTGGCGGTAGAAGAGCGCGAAGCCATGCGCCAGCCCGAGCCACAGCGCGCCGATGCACAGCGGCGCGAACAGGCCGCGCATCGCAGACCAGGCGGATAGCGCCCCGCCCGCGACGCCGAGGCTCGCGCCGAGCGAGAAAGCGGCGCGCCGGCCGAAGGCGTCGAGCAGGAAGGAGGCGGGGAATGTGGCGAGCGCCGCGCCGAGCAGGGTCAGCGCATAGGGCAGGCCCGCGAGCGCCGGGCGCGGCGCGAGCGCGGCGGCGGCCAGCGGCAGCGCGGCGAGAACGAGCGTCTGCGCGAGAATGGCGAGGCCGAAGCCCGAGGTGAGCCGCACCAGCGCCTCGCCGCCCTTCGCCTCCTCGCCCGGCGCGCAGACGCAGTCGAGCCGCCCGGCCCGTCCTGCGGCGGGGTCGAGATCGGCGTAGCTCATGTCTTCTTGTTGTCGACGTCGTCGTCGAACAGCACGCGCGAGGCGGCGCCGTCGAGATCGTCGAACTGGCCGCTACGCAACGACCAGACGAAGGCGACGAGGCCGACGAACCCCAGCGCCAGCGCGATCGGCACGAGATAGACGAGGATATTCACGCCGCGGCCCCCGCGCTGGATCGCGCGCCTTCCGGCGCCCCGGCGCGCGGCGCCTGCGCCGCCCGATCCGCGCTCGCGCCCGCCCGCAGCGCATTGACGGTGACGATGAGGGACGAGCCCGACATGGCGAGCGCGGCGATCAGCGGCGTGACATGGCCGGCGATGGCGAGCGGCACCGCGACGGCGTTGTAGACCACGGCGATCCAGAGATTCTCGCGCATCAGTTTTCGCGCGAGGCGCGAAAGCGCGAGCGCGTGCGCGACGGGCGCGAGCTTTTCGCCCAGGAAAACCGCGTCGGCCGAGGCCTGCGCGACGTCGGCGGCGCTGACCGGCGAGAGCGATACATGGGCGGCGGCGAGCGCCGGCGCGTCGTTGAAGCCGTCGCCGACCATGACCGGCCTGCGCCCCTCGGCCTTCAGCGCCTCGAGCCGCGCGACCTTGTCGGCGGGCTTGGCGCCGCCGATGCAATCGCTGACGCCGAGCGCGTCCGCCACGGCGCGCGTGGCGAGAGGCGAATCCCCGGACACGATTTCGATCGCGTAACCGCGCGCTTTGAGCGCCGCTATCGTCTCCACGGCGTCGGCGCGAAGCGTCTGGCGCACGCGGAAGACGGCCGTCTCGTCGCCGCGACGGTAGCAGATGGCGGATGCGCCCTCGTCCAGCGCCTGCGCCGTGGCCGAAGCGTCGACGCCGCAGAAGGCGGCGCTGCCGAGCCGCGCCTCGATGCCGTCGACGACAGCCATCACGCCGGCGCCGGCTTCCTCGCGCGCGCCATCGTAAGGGGCGCCCATCGGCCGCTCCTGCGCCAGAGCGCGGGCGAGCGGATGGCGCGAGGAGCGCGCGAGCCGCGATGCGCGCTCGATCAGGTCTGTCGGAAAACTCGAAGGCGTTGGCGACGCGCGGCTCGGGCAGCGTCAGCGTTCCGGTCTTGTCGAAGACCAGCGTGTCGGCGTCCGCCAGACGCTCGATCGCATGGCCGCCGTTGAGCAGCACGCCCGAGCGAAACAGCGCGCCGCTCGCCGTCACGTGCACCGCGGGCACGGCCAGCGCCAGCGCGCAGGGACAGGTGATGATGAGCACGGCGATCGCCGTGACGACAGCGTCATGCGCGGAGGCGCCGGCGACGAGCCAGCCGATCAGCGTCGCGGCCGCCGTCACATGCACGATCGGCGCATAGATCTTCGAGGCGCGTTCGGCGAGGCCGACATAATGCGAGCGCGCGCTCGCGGCGTTTTCCAGCAGCCGCTCGATCTCGTCGAGGAAACCGCCGGACCCCACGGCGCGCGCGCGAATCTTGAGCGCGCCGGAAAAATTCAGCGTGCCGGAAAAGACCTCCGCGCCCTCCCCGATCGTGCGCTGGCGCGTCTCGCCGGTGACGATGCTCTCGTCGATCTCGCTCGTCCCCGACACGACGGCGCCGTCGACGGGAATGCGCTCGCCGGGCCGCACCAGAACGATATCGCCCGCAGCGATGCGCGCGGTCGGGACCTGCGTGACCGAGCCGTCGGCGTTGACGCGCGCGGCCAGCGGCGAGCGCAGCGCGGCGATATTGCCGGCGACCGCGCGCGTGCGCTGGCGCATCGTCTGTTCGAGATAGCGGCCGCACAGCAGGAAGAAGATCAGCATCAGCGCGGAATCGAAATAGGCGTGATGCTGGTGATTGGCGGTCTCCACCACGCTCATGCCGAGCGCGAGCAGGATGCCGAGCGAGATCGGCACGTCCATGTTCAGCGCGCGGCGCTTCAGCGCGCCGAGGGCGCTGGTGAAGAACGGCCGCCCGGAAAAGCCCGCGGCCGGCAGCGCGATCAGCGCCGACAGCCAGTGGAACATGTCGCGCGTCTCGGGCGTGATGTCGGAGACGTTGCCGGCCCACACCGACACCGACAGCAGCATGACGTTCATCGCCGCAAAGCCCGCCACCGCAAGGCAGCGCAGGAGATATTTGGCGTGCTCGGCCTCGCGCGATTCCGCCTCCGCGAGCTCGAAGGGATGGGCGGCATAGCCCATGCGGCGCAATTGCTCGACGGCCTCGGCGGGGTCGAGGCTCTCGTCCCTCCAGCCGAGCGCGAGGCGCGAGTTGGAATAATTCACGCGCGCCTTCTCGACGCCGGGAATTTTCTTCATCGCCTGCTCGATCTCGACGATGCAGGCGGCGCAGGTCATGCCGTCGATGGCGAAGTCGATTCCGCGCGCGCCGTCGTCGGTCTGACGCACGAAGCCGGAGAGGTCGACATCCATCAGCATGACGGCGCTCAGCGCAGGTTGATGCGATTGTGCGACTGGAACAGCGTCTTGCCGTCGCGCGCCGCGGTCAGTTCGAGATCCCAGGCGCCGGCCTGCGCCATCGCTTCGCCGCGATAGACGCCGGGCGCGGCCTCGGCGAGTTCGACCGGCCGGTCGCGCTTCACGTCGGCGGGCGCGGCGAGCAGCCCGTGCACCTTCAGCCCGGTCAGCGCGGCGCCTGCGGCGTCATGCGCGGAAACCTCGATCAGCGCCTTGCCGTCGCTGCCGCGGGAAACCTGGCCGTCGACCTTCCAGCCACGCGCCTCCTGCTCACGCGCCTCGCGGATCGCGGCATTGTAGGCGAGCCCCTTCTCGTAGGGGTGCGCCGTCACTTCGCCGCTGTGCGTCTTCAAGGCGTAGCGGATCATCACGACGTTGACCGCCGCGACGATGCCGAAGAACGCGACCAGCATCAGCAGCACGTGCAGGCCGGTCAGTCTGAACTCGCCTTTTTCCGCCTGCGGCGAACCCGCCTTGGCCTCTGGCAATACGGTCGGCATTGTCCGTCCTCACGCTCGACAGGTTACGGCGCCCGGAAGAAGTCCTTCGCCGTGGCGACGACTTTTCCGGTCTCGTCGCTCAGCACGAAGCTCAGCGGCGTCGAATTGCCGTCCGGCTTCGCCGTTCCGCTGAACACCAGCAGGCGCGTCTCGCGCGTCTGGTCGGCGCCCATTTCCAGTTCCTCGCGGCCGCTCGTGTTCTTGTCCTCGCCCACGACCTCGAAGCGCGAGCCCGGCAGGCCCTCCACCTTGAGAACGAAATGGCGCGCTCTCGGCGCCATGTTGGAGAAGCGCACGGTGTAGCCGTTGCGGATCTCCCCGTTGGACAGGGACACGAACAGGGGATTGCGGTCGTGGATCACCGCCAGCCCCGCGTCGGCGCGCGTGAACAGCTTGCCCGCCATCAGGCCGCCGATGCCCAGGATCAGCGCGACGTAGAGCACGGTCCTGACGCGCACCGGCCGGAAGACATTGTCCAGGCCCGCCTGCCGACGCTTTATGTTTACATCGGTATCATACGCGATCAAGCGGGTCGGGCGGCCGATCTTGAGCATCACATTGTCGCAGGCGTCGATGCACAGGCCGCACTGGATGCAGCCCATGTTCGGGCCGCCGCGAATGTCGACGCCGGTCGGGCAGACGACCACGCACTGCCCGCAGTCGATGCAGTCGCCGGCCTGGCCGCCGATCGCGCGCGCCGCCTTGGCCTTCTTGACCGACATGCGCTGCTCGCCGCGGTCGTAGCGGTAGGTGACGTTCAGCGCGTTCTCGTCGGTCAGCGCCGCCTGGATGCGCGGCCACGGGCACATGTAGAGGCAGACCTGCTCGCGCATGAAGCCGGCGAGCACGTAGGTCGTGGCGGTGAGAATGCCGATCCAGATATAGGCGATGGCCGGCGCGGAGAAGGTCGCGAGCTGGCGCACCAGCGTCGGCGCGTCGTTGAAATAGAGAACCCAGGCGCCGCCGGTCCACCAGGCGATGGCCAGCCACAGCGAGTGCTTGATGGTCTTTTCGGCGATGCGCTGCACGGTCAGCGGGCCGGCTTCCTTCTTGATCCGCTCGCGCCTGTCGCCCTCGGCCAGCCGCTCGATCATCAGGTAGAGGTCGGTCCACACGGTCTGCGGGCAGAGGTAGCCGCACCACACGCGTCCGGCGAGCGCGTTCATCAGGAACAGCGTCAGCGCGGCGATGATCATCAGGCCGGTGATGTAGTAGACTTCGTGCGGCCAGATTTCGATGAAGAAGAAATAGAAGCGGTTGTGCTCGAGATCGACCAGCACCGCCTGGTTCGGCGCGCCCGGCCCGCGGTCCCAGCGCACGAAGGGCAGGAGATAATAGATGCCGAGCGTGACGATCAGGATCGCCCATTTGATCCGGCGGAACGTGCCGTTGACGCTCTGCGGATAGATCTGCTTGCGCGCCTCGTACAGGGCGTCGCTTTCCGGAGGCAGCGGGCCTCCAGAAACAACTTTGGCCGGAGAGACGCGCTCTCCGGCCTGTTTTTCGTCAATTCCAAAGTCCAACTATTTGCCCCCGCCGAGGCTGTGCACGTAGACAGTCAACGCCTTGATCGTGGTCGGATCAAGACGATCCTTCCAGGCCGGCATCTGGCCGCCGCCGCCGACGTTGACGCGGTTCTCGATCGCAGCCGTGGTCGAGCCGTAGAGCCAGATCTTGTCGGTCAGGTTCGGCGCGCCGAGCTCGAGCGTGCCCTTGCCTTCGTCGCCGTGGCAGGCGGCGCAATTGTCGGCATAGACCTTCTTGCCCTTGGCGACGTCGGCCCCGCCCTCGACCGGCAGACCCGAGAGCGTGCGCACGAATTGCGCGACGTTCTTGATCTCGTCGGACTTCAGCGTGCCTTCCTTGCCGAAGGCGGGCATCGCGCCGGAGCGCGTGTCCTTGTCGGCGTCCCAGCGAATGCCGTGTTCGATCGTCTGCTGGATGTCGGCGAGCTTGCCGCCCCAGATCCATTCGTCGTCGTTCAGGTTGGGATAGCCGACCGCGCCCTGCGCGCCCGCGCCGTGGCACGGCGCGCAATTGTTCGCGAAGGCCGCCGCGCCCTGGGCGCGGGCGATGGCGAGCAACTCGGGGTTCTTCTCGATGTCCTCGATCTTGGCCGCCGAGAGCTTGGCCTCGCCGGCCGCGCGCATCGTCTTCAGTTCCTGAAGGTCCTGAATGATCGCCGTGCGCGAGTTCCAGCCGAACAGGCCGTTGGTCCAGCCGGTGATACCGGGCCAGGCCGGGTACACGATCCAGTAGCCGATCGACCAGACGATGGTCGCGTAGAAGGTCCACAGCCACCAGCGCGGCAGCGGCGTATTGAGTTCCGCGATACCGTCCCATTCGTGGCCGGTCGTCGGAGTGCCCGTCCGGGCGTCGACCCTCGGGTCAGATGCATTGGCCATGTTCATCAATCCTCGATGAGCGGTATTTGGGAGGCCTCCTCGAAGCCTTTTTGCTTCGAGGGCCAGAGCGCGTAGACGAAGGCTGCGAAGAAGACCACCGCGAAGTAGGCCGTGCCCCAGCTCGCCGCGAACTCACGCCAGAAGTGATATGAGCTCATGACGCGCCCTCACCGGATGTTGGCTTTGTCGTCGTACAGCTTGAAGTCGACCTGCGTGCCCATGCGCTGCAGATAGGCGATGACGGCGTCGAGTTCCGTCAGCTTGCCCTTGTCCGCGCCGAGATCGCGCACGATCGCGTTCTTGTAGCGACCCGTAAGCGCCTTGGCGTCCTTGCCGTCGCCGGAGCCCTGAGCGATCGCGTCCTTCTCGGCGCTGTCGATCATTTCCTGCGTGTAGGGAACGCCGACGACCGACAGGACCTTCATCTGGTCGCCCAGATGCTTGGTGTCGAGCGCGGTCTTCTCGAGCCAGGGATAGGCCGGCATGATCGACGTCGGCACGACCGCGCGCGGGTTGCGCATGTGGTCGCGGTGCCAGTCGTCGGAATACTTGCCGCCGACGCGGGCGAGGTCCGGGCCGGTGCGCTTGGAGCCCCACTGGAACGGATGGTCGTACATGCTCTCGGCCGCCAGCGAGTAGTGGCCGTAGCGCTCCACCTCGTCGCGCAGCGGGCGCACCATCTGCGAATGGCAATTGTAGCAGCCTTCGCGCACGTAGATGTTGTAGCCCGCCAGTTCGAGCGGCGAATAGGGACGAACCCCGTCCACCTTCTCGATCGTGCTCTTGAGGTAGAACAGCGGCACGATCTCGACGAGACCGCCCCACACGATCGCCACGACGATGCCGATCACCAGGATGATCGAGTTCTTCTCGAAGATCGCGTGCTTCTGCCAGAGGGAGGAAGATTGATTGGTGCTAGCCATTGGTCTTGCTCCTCACTCGGCCGGCGCCAGCTCGGGACGTCCCGAAGGAACTTCCGAGGCTTCGGGCGAAGCGATGGTCATGTAGATGTTGTAGGCCATGATGAGCGCGCCGAGGACGAACAGGCCGCCGCCGAGAGCGCGGATCACGTACATCGGGTGCATGGCGTCCACGGTCTCCACGAAGGAATATTCGAGGAAGCCCTGGGGCGTGTAGGCGCGCCACATCAGACCCTGCATGATGCCCGCCACCCACATCGACGAGATGTAGAAGACGATGCCGATCGTGCCGAGCCAGAAGTGCCAGTCGACCAGCTTGAGCGAGTACAGGCCCTTGCGGTTGTAGACCCACGGGATCAGGCAGTAGAGCGCGCCGAAGGACACGAAGCCCACCCAGCCCAGAGCGCCGGAGTGCACGTGGCCGATCGTCCAGTCCGTGTAGTGGCTGAGGCCGTTCACCGCCTTCACCGACATCAGCGGGCCTTCGAAGGTCGACATGCCGTAGAAGGCGATCGACACGACCAGCATGCGCAGCACGGGGTCGGTGCGCAGCTTGTCCCACGCGCCCGACAGCGTCATCAGGCCGTTGATCATGCCGCCCCACGAGGGCATCCACAGGATGACCGAGAAGGTCATGCCGAGCGTCTGCGCCCAGTCCGGCAGCGCCGTGTAGTGCAGATGGTGCGGACCCGCCCAGATGTAGAGGAAGATCAGCGCCCAGAAGTGGATGATCGACAGGCGGTAGGAATAGACCGGACGCTCGGCCCGCTTCGGCACGAAATAATACATGATGCCGAGGAAGCCGGCGGTCAGGAAGAAGCCGACCGCATTGTGGCCGTACCACCACTGGATCATCGCGTCCTGCACGCCCGACCACACGATCACCGACTTCGACGAATAGATCGAGACCGGGATTTCCGTGTTGTTGCCGAGCACCAGCACCGCGATCGTCACGATGAAGGCGAGGTAGAACCAGTTCGCGACATAGATGTGCGGCTCGGTCCGCTTGGCGAGCGTGAACAGGTAGATCAGCAGGTAGACCACCCACACGACCACCAGCCACAGGATCGCGTACCATTCCGGTTCCGCATATTCGTGGCCGCGGGTGATGCCGAGCAGATAGCCCGTGCCCGCGATCAGGATGAAGAAATTGTAGCCGAGCGCCACAAACCACGGCGCGAGATCGCCGGCGATGCGGGCGCGCGAGGTGCGCTGCATGACGTAGAACGAGGTCGCCAGCAGCACGTTGCCGCCGAATGCGAAAATCACCGCCGAGGTATGCAGCGGACGCAGGCGTCCGAAGCTGATCCACTGCAGGTCGAAATTCAGCACGGGATAGGCGAGTTGCAGCGCCGCGATCAGGCCGACCAGGAAGCCGGCGATGCCCCAGACGACCGAGGCCACGGCCATGAACTTGATCGGGCCGTAATCGTAATTAGGTTTGCCGTCGAGCTCCTGCGCCGGCCATTCGGCCGAACGCGCGCCGTAGCGCTTGAAGATGCCGACGACGGCGGCGACGCTGCCGAGCGCGAAGAGCGCGGCGTGGAAGGCGTATTCGGGCGTCCACGCTTTCGCGGTGACGAGGAGGGAAAAGAGAGCGAGCGCCGCGAATACGACTATCAAGCCGAGTTCGCCCATTCGCATTCTTTTCGCGGTTTGAGCTGCTTGCGCCATGAGTTTGCCCTGTTGCGCGAGAATCTTTCAGCCGACGCGGGGCCGACCTGCCGCGCGCCGTCGCCAAAGTGCATACCGCAGCGCACCGAGACTTTGACATGCGTCAAGGTGTCGTACGTGTGTCCTCAGCCATTTGGCGGAGACGGACGAGGATCTGACATGGCGACCCAGACGGCGACAATCGCGGAAAACAGCCCGATTTCCGGGGATTCCATCGACAGGCTGATCGCGGATTACGGCGGCCGGGCGCCCCGCTACACCTCCTACCCGACAGCCATCCAGTTCACGCCCGACATCGCGGCGCGGCAATATGGCCAATGGCTGCATGGCCTGAAGCGGGAATCGGGGCCGATCTCCGCCTATCTCCACATCCCCTTCTGCGAGCGCATGTGCTGGTACTGCGGCTGCAACACGGCCGTGGTGAACCGTCGCGGCCCGATCGCCGACTACGTCGGCCGCCTGCTCGGGGAAATCGATCTCGTCGCCGCGACGCTCGGCGAGCGGCTGGAGATCGGCAATATCCATTTCGGCGGCGGCACGCCCAACATGCTCGCGCCCGAGGAAATCGGCGCGATTCTCGCCCGTCTCGCGCAGCGATTCGACATCGCCCCCGGCGCGGAGATCGCCGCCGAGATCGATCCCTGCACGCTGACCGAGGAATGGGTGAAGGCGGCCGCCGCCGGCGGCATGAACCGCGCGAGCCTCGGCGTGCAGGATTTCGATCCCGACGTGCAGAAGGCGATCAACCGCATCCAGCCCTACGAGACGACCGCGCGCGCCGTCGAACTGCTGCGGGCGGCCGGCGCGCAATCGCTTAACATGGACTTGATCTACGGCCTGCCGCGCCAGACCTTCGAGGGGCTGGAAAAGACCATCGACCTGGCGCTGGCGCTCGGGCCCGACCGCCTCTCCCTGTTCGGCTACGCCCACGTGCCCTGGATGAAGGCGCACCAGAAGCTGATTCGCGAGGACGAATTGCCCGACGCGCGTCTGCGCTACCGGATGCAGCGCCGCGCCGCCGACCTGCTGGAGGAGCGCGGCTGGCGCCGCCTTGGCCTCGACCATTTCGCCCGTCCCGACGACAGTCTCGCCGCCGCCGCGGCCGAGGGCCGGATGCGTCGCAACTTCCAGGGCTATACGACCGACGAGGCGCCCGTGCTCATCGGCTTCGGCGCGTCCTCCATCGGGCGCATGCCGCAGGGCTACGTGCAGAACGCCTCCGCCGTGCCGATATGGCGCGAGAAGCTGGAGCGCGGCCAACTGCCGGTGGCGCGCGGCGTCGAGATGACCGCCGACGACCGCTTCCGCGCCGCGATCATCGAGCGCCTGATGTGCGACTTTTCCGTCGACCTCGCCGAAGTCTGCGCCGCCCACGATCGTCCGCTCGCCGACCTGGACGAAGCCTTCGCCCGCCTGGCGCCGATGCAGGCGGACGGCATCGTGCAATTGCAGGGATCGACGGTAGAGGCGACGCGCACGGGCCGCGATTTCGTGCGCTCGATCTGCACGGCGTTCGACATGCATCTGGAGCGCGGCGCCGCGCGGCACTCGGCGGGCGTCTGATGGCGAAGCCGGGCTGAGCGTCGGCGCGTTCGAGCGCGCGGCTAGTCCGAGGTCGCCGGCGGGGGCGGCAGGTCTATGCGGCCGACATGGCCGGCGGCCGTGAACATCATCCCGACCGCGGCGAACCAGACCATGAACGGAACGACGGCGACCCACGGCCCGATCAGCCGCGCGAGATCGTCGAGCGGATCGCGGTCGCGCCAGCGTCCGGTGCGCCGGTCGAATTCCCTGATATTGGGTCCGAGCATCGTGGGCATGGCGGCCTCCTCGAAAACCCGATGCGAGATTCAATCTATGGCGCGACGCCGCAGTTCAAAGGCGTGCGGAAAAAAGATAGCGAGAGTCAGAAGCGACGCCGGCGCGCTTAAAATGCATGCGCGCTGGCGTCGCCTGATGTTCCGGCCGGATATTCGCCCCCACGACGCTCTCCGAGCCTTCACAAGGTTAGAATACGACGGTCCTGCAGGCGCCGCTGTGCGCGACCTCACAACCTGTTAACAATTGTGGCGCGCACGAAAACGCGCGCCGCGCTCTTCAGCCCGACCTGGCCTTCAGCCGTTCGTGCAGATTGTTCTTGCGGCTGGCGCCGGCCTCGTCGATCTCCTGGATCTCGACCGACAGGGACAGGCCGCGCTTCGCGAACGCCTCCGCCGTCGCTTCCGCCAGCGTCGCCAGCACGGCCTGCGACACGCGCTTGCGCGTTTCCTCGTCGCGCCCGCGCCCGATGCGGATGAGCACGGCGCAAAAGGCGTTGCCGGGATCGCAATCGGCGATTGCGTAGACGTCGCGGCGCTCGGCGCGCGTGCGCACGCCGCCGATCGGAAAGACGCCGCTCGCCACGATCGTCGCGTGAATGCGGTCGACGAGGTCGCGCGCGGAAACGTCTTCCTCGAGATTGGCGGAATATTCGACGATCACATGCGGCATGCGCCCGCGCTCACTGCAATCTGGAGAAAGCCGTCGGCTTCAGGAAGGAATTGACGATATTGGACAGGATCGGCCCGTCCTTCTCGCTTTCCGCGCGCTTGGCGATCCATTCGGGGTCGGTCGCGAACGCCGTCCATTTCCTCTCGCGCTCGGCCATCGAACTCCCAGCGCAGGAGATAGGTGAGTTCGAGATGGGATTCGCCGACCTCGGTCGTCCAGAAACCCGTGGCGTCGACGCCATGACGCTTCCACAGATCGAGCGTCGTCTTCTCGAAACGCTGCAGCAGCGCCGGCAACCGGCCGGGCAGGCAGCGGTAGATACGCATTTCGTAGATGGCCATGTCGCGCTTCCCGTTCTTGTCGAAGTCTTCATCCCGAGGAGCGATCCGAAGGATCGCGTCTCGAAGGATGGCCGCAGCCCGCATGCTTCGAGACGCCTGCTACGCAGGCTCCTCGGCATGAAGGCGCGTGGTGTTGGCTCCAACCTGCTCAGCCCTCGACGCTCAGCAATATCGTTGGAACACCCGCCGTCCCGTCGCGCAAGGTGCAGACATGCGAGCCGGGTCTGCGCCCCCTGCGCGCCTCCGAGACGTCGCGGCCCGCGCCGATCAGCCGCGCGCGCGTCGCCGCTATGTCGGGAACGCGCCACGACAGGCCGCCGAACCAGTCGGGCTTCTGCGAAACCCCGCCTTTCAGCTCGTGCGCGATCTCCACCACGAGATCGCCGCAACGGAAGAACAGGAGCCGCGCGCCCCACGCCGGGTTCGACCTGTCGAGCCGCATGTCGAGCCCCAGCCGCGCGCCGTAGAGCGCCACCGCGCGCTCGGGATCGGCGGTGCGGATCACGACATGGTCGAGCCCCGAGGCCGCATCGGCCGGGCCGCGCGCCGGCGCGGGACGCGGCGCGGCGAGAAGAATTGTTTCGATCCCCTGCGTCGCTTCGACCGACAAGTTTCGCGCGCGCATCGAAACGGCGGCGCCCTTCTCTTCGACGGCGAAAGTCCGCTCGGCCGCGGGGCGCAGCCCGCGTCGCTCGAACAGGTTCGCCGTCTTGTCGAGATCGTCGACGCAATAGCCGATGGACCACAGGCCCTCGCCGGCCGACGCCAGCCGCGCGCGGACCGCGTCGCCGAGCGCGCCGGCGCCATCGGGCGCGATCAGCGCGAAGCGGATGTTGGAGGTCGAGAACCAGACCTGCCGCGTTCCATCCGCCGCGATCGCGCCATCGGGCGCGCGGTTGAACAGAAGCGCATAGGCGCGCGTGGCCGCATCGACGTCGGGCGTCGCCAGCGCGATATTGTGGATCGACGTGATCATGAGGAGGCGCGGCCTATTTCGCCTTGCTCTTGTCCGTCGCGGACGCGGCGCCCTTGGTGAAGGCGGAGAAGAAGGAGCCCAGCAATTCGCGGTTGGCGCTCATCAGCGGCATCCACAATTCGAACAATTTCTCGGGCGTGTAATTCTCCATCTCCTTCAGCATCCGCTTTTCCATCGCGTCCATGACGGCCGTCTGCATCGGCTGGACGTCGGGCAGGCCGAAGAACTGGCGCGCCTCGAGCGGCGTGCAGTCGATGTCGATGGTCACCTTCATGCCCTATCCCCCTGCAACCCTCGGCGGCGACGATAGGGCCGCTCGCCGGACGACGCAACGCGAGCGGTTGCGGGCTTTCCGCCGCCGTGCGATTAACCGCACATATTCATATTGGAGAATGTCATGACGTCAGCCCCTCTCCGCCGCGGATTCAAGCAGATGCTGGCCGAGGCCAACGCCGTCATCGAGACCATCGACGTGCAGCACGCGCTGCGCCTCGTCGGCGACGACAGCGTCCAGTTCGTCGACGTGCGCGAGGCTGGCGAGGTCGCCCAGACCGGCATGCTGCCGGGCGCCTTTCACGCGCCGCGCGGCTTCCTCGAATTTTTCGCCGATCCCGAAAGCCCGATGCACAAGAAGGAACTGGCCGGCCGCAAGCTCGTGCTCTACTGCGCGACCGGCGGCCGCTCGACCTTCGCGGCGAAGACCCTGCAGGACATGGGCCTCGAGGTCTGCAACATGGCCGGCGGGATCGCCGCCTGGACGGCTGCTGGCGGCCCGCTCCGGAGATAGGCGCAAGCTGCGTCTTTCCGTCATTTGACAGGCAGGCGCCTCTCTGGTTTGCATCGAGCCATGTTGGGCCGTTTGCGTCATGCGCGCCTCGTCGGCGCTCGCGCTCGCGCTTTATGCGCTGGGAGCGCTCGTCGTCGGCTTCGCGCACAAGCCCGTCGCGCGGGCAGGCGTGGCGCACGACCTCGTCGTGCTCGCCGCGCAGGGCGACGTTCCCCTCGCGCTTTGCGACACGTCCGGCGCGCCCGCCCAGCCGCAGGTCGACCATGCCTGCGACGCCTGCGCGCTGACCTCGGCGCCGGGTCTGCCGCCGGCCAATGAATGCGGCCTGCGCGCGCCCTACGGGCGCAGCGTGGCGCTCGGCGTCGAGCAGCGCGCGCAATTCACGCCCGCCGCCCTCCACGCGCCCACTTCGCGCGGGCCGCCGGCCGCCTGAATTTTTTCGCACAGCCTGAACATTCAATCCCTCGAACGTTGCGCGAAAAGACGCGAACAATTCGGATATTCCGGAGCAATCACATGAAGACCGCTTTCAAAGCCGCGCTCGCCGCTCTCCTTCTCGCCGGCGCCGCCGGCGTCGCCCATGCCGGCGACATCGCGCTCGAACGTCCGTGGTCGCGCGCCACGCCGGCCGGCGCGCCGGTCGCGGCGGGCTATGTCACGCTGAAGAATTCCGGCGCGGCCGCCGACAGGCTCGTCTCCGCGACGTCGGATGTCGCCGGCAAGGTCGAGGTCCACGAAATGGCGATGGACAACGGCGTGATGAAGATGCGGCCGGTCAACGGCCTCGAAATCCCCGCCGGCAAGAGCGTCGAGCTGAAGCCCGGCGGCTATCACATCATGTTCATGCAGTTGAAGCAGCAGCTCAAGGCCGGCGACACGGTGAAGGGCGTGCTGACCTTCGAGAAGGCCGGCGCCATGCCGGTCGAATTCAAGGTGGAAGCGATGGCCGGCGGCGAGCCCGGCCACAAGGCGCACTGAGGGCGGGCGGTGAGGAAACTCGCACTCTATCTCTGGGTTGCGACGGCGATAGCCGTCGCCGCCTTCGCGGGCGTCTATTACTTCACGTCGGGCGGGCAGGAGCAGGTCGCCCTCGGCGGGCCGTTCAGGCTGAAGAGCCAGACCGGCGAGACGATCGACAGCGCCGCGCTGAAGGGCAAGCCCTACGCCATCTTCTTCGGCTTCACGCATTGCCCGGAGGTCTGCCCGACCACCATGGTCGACATGGCCGCGCTCATCCCCAAGCTCGGCCCCGTGGCGAAGGACTTCAAGGTCTATTTCGTCAGCGTCGATCCCGAGCGCGACACGCCGGAAGTGCTGCGCAATTACCTCGCCTCCTTCGAGCCGCATGTCATCGGCCTGACGGGGACGCCGGACGAGATCGCGGCGGTGGCGAAGGCCTTTCGCGTCTATTATCGCAAGACGCCGCTGGAAGGCGGCGACTATACGATGGACCATTCCGCCTTCGTCTATCTCATGGGCAAGGACGGCCGCTTCGTGAACGTGATCGGCTATCAGGAAAAGCCCGATCGCGCGCTCGAGAAGCTGAAGAGCCTCGTCGAAAAGGGCTGATCGGCATCAGCGCGTTTTTGTCATTCAACCGAAACAACGCCGTCATTGCGAGCCCGGCAGAAGTCGGCGCCGGGAAGTCGGCTATCGCCGACTTCCCTTGAAGTTGCCGACTTGGCCTGAGAGCGAAGCAATCCATCCACCGGAACTTGATCCAGATGCGGAGATGGATTGCCGCGTCGCGACAGGTGAAACCGCGTTGCGGTTTCACCGGAGCTCCTCGCAATGACGGCCACGTATGCCACTTCGTGATTTGTTCCGGGTTGTAGAGCGCGCGTCTGCGCGCCCCATGCGTCAAAGCGGCCATTCGTGCACGGGCGCGCCGGAACGTTGCCCCTCGCAATAGGCCGCCATCATCTTGAAGAGGTCGCCGCGCCTTTCGAGCGCGCGGCGCTGCCACGCGGCGCCCGTCTGGCGCGTGCGCACGCGCGCCTCGATCACGTCGAGAAAGCCGCTTTCCGCCATGCCGAGATCGGCGAGGCCCGCGCGCGCCATCGGAATGAGGCGCTGCGACGAGCAGAGACGCCGCATCGGTCGCGCCGGCGCCGGGCCATGTCAGCCGCGCATCGAGCCCGTGGCGCGCGGCGGCGTAGAAATTCGCGACCGCGTCATCAAAGGCGAGGCCGCCCGCCCCGTCCTTGCTTCCGCACGCCAATGCGCGCGCGAGCCCGAGGTAGAACGCGGCATTGGCGATCATGTCGATCAGCGAGGGACCTGCGGGCAGGATGCGATGCTCGATGCGCAGGTGCGGGCGGCCATCGGCGTCGAAGCCGACGAGCGGCCGGTTCCAGCGCCAGATGACGCCATTGTGCAGGCGCAGATGCCGGAACTCCTGTGGCGGCGCATCGAAGGCCATCGGCAGCAGCGGATCGTAGACGCGCGCATTCTCCTCGAACACCTCGAACAGCGAATGCGTCGCATAGCCCGAGCCCATCGACACGCGCGGCGGCCCCGGCGCAACCACGGCCTGCTCGAACAGGGGAATGCGCGTTTCCTCCCACAGCGACCTGCCGAACAGGAAAGGCGCATTGCCCGCCGCCGCCAGCACCGGCGCGGAGACGGCGACGGAGGCATTGTAATAGGCGCGCGCCTGGCGCGCCGGCGCCTTGAGATGAATTTGGAAGGAGGTCGTCGCCGCCTCCAGCATCACGTCGAAATGTTCTGACGTCAGATGATCGCGGCCCTCGATATCGACGCGCAAAGCCTGTCCGCGCCGCTGGCGCAGCACTTCGCGATTGAGCGCGTAATAGCGGTTGAGCGGCGAGATATTTTCGAGGCTCATGTCCTCGTCGCGGATCGTCGGCAGCGTGCCGATCATCACGAGATTGGCGTCGAGCCGATGCGCGACGGCGTTGCAGCGCGCCCAAAGGCGCGAGAGATCGCCGAGCGCGCGCGACAGAACGCCGCCCGCAAGTTGGAGCGGCTCGCAATTCAGTTCGATGTTGAAGCGCGAGAGTTCCGGCACGACGAGCGGATCGTCGAGCGCGTCGAGCACCTCTCGGTTGATCGGCGCGGGGAAGTGATTGTGATCGAGAATCCATGTCTCGATCTCGAAGCCGAGCATGGGGTTTTCATGCGAGAAACCGTCCTGCGCGAACAGGTCGCGCAGCAGGCGCGTTTCCTGCGCGAGACGCGCGGCGAACAGCGCCTTGTCCTCGCGCGAAAATCCCTGAGCCTCGATTTCCTCGCCCATCGCCGCCCCGTCGACGCCCGCAGTCTAGCGCGGCCTGCGCGGCGGCGTATGACCGGCGTCAATACGCCCGCCGCTAGCCCTTCTTCGGCAGGCGCGGCGCGGCGTGCGGGCGCGGATTGACCGGCGTGGACCCGAAACGCGCGGGATGGCGGGCCGTGCGCACGCGGCCGAGATCGCCGGCGTCGATCTCGATGAAATTGCCGTTCTCCTGCGCCTGCGGATCGGTGAGCAGGTCTTCGCGCAAGTTCACGCGCCCGCCCGGCGCGTCCTCGTGCGCCAGCCGCGCGTCCAGTTCGGCGGTGGTGAAGGAGGCGACCTTCGCCTCCAGCAAGTCGCGATATTCGATGCGGTTGGCCATGCGCAGCGTCGCCGTGGCGAAGCGCGGATCGCGATAGATTTCCGGAGATTCCAGCGCGCGGCACAGCGCCTCGAATTCCACCTGCTGCAGCGCCGAGAGCGACACATGGCCGTCGCGCGTCCGCCACAGGCGATAGCTGGTCGAGACTTCCGGCGCGGGCGCGGGCGGGGCGTCGAGAAAGGCCTGGTTCCACATGCCTTCCGGCCAGTTGAAGGCGAGCGCCACGTCGAACATGGCGACCTCGACATGCTGCCCCTTGCCGGTGGTCGTGCGTGAAAACAGCGCTGCGGTGATCGCCTGCGCGGCGATCAACGCCGTCACCTTGTCGCAGACATAGGAGCGCACGAGTTCCGGCTCGCCGCTCGGCCCCGCCTGGCAGGCGGCGAAGCCCGCCAGCGCCTGCACCACCAAATCGTAGGCGCGCGACTTGGCGCGAGGCCCGTGCGCGCCGAAGCCCGAGATCGAGCAATAGACGAGGCGCGGATTGCGCGCGGCGACCGCCTCGTAGCCGAAGCCCAAGACGCTCCGCGACGCCCGGCCGGAAATTCTGCACGAGCACGTCGGCCTTTTCGATCTCGGCCCACACGCGCTCGCGATCCTTCTCGCTCTTGAGATCGGCGACGAGGCCCTGCTTGCCGCGGTTGACCGCGAAATACAGCGCGCTCATGTCGTCCTTGCGCGGCCCGACGAGGCGCGAGGGATCGCCCTTGGCGTCCTCCACCTTGACGACCTCGGCGCCCTGGTCGGCGAGCCAGCCCGCCGCAAGCGGCCCCGAGATCACCTGGCTCATGTCGACGACGCGTACGCCCTTCAGCGGTCCCATGTGTTTCCCTCATCTCTCCGCCGTCATTGCGAGAAGCGCAGGCCCAATCGCCGAAGGCGATTGACGGAACTCCTCGCAATGACGGGTCTGTTGTCATCAAGGCCGCAACGGCCGGAAGAATTCGCGTATCTCGCGCGCCAGCAGTTCCGGTTGCTCGAGCGCGGCGAAATGGCCGCCCTTCTCCATCACGCTCCAGCGGCGAATGTCGTATTGCGCTTCGGCCAGCGAGCGCGGCGGGCGCGCGATCTCGTTCGGGAACTCCGCATAACCGAAGGGCGCCGGGATTCTCGCGCCGCGCGGGATGGGCCACGCGCTGTGGCGGCGGTCGTAATAGGGCCAGAACGACGAGCCGATCGCGCCCGTCGCCCAGTAGATCATGATGTTGGTGAGCATCGCGTCGCGCGGGATCGCGTTTTCGATCTCGCCGCCGCAATCGCTCCACGAACGGAATTTCTCGACGATCCATGCCGCGAGTCCGAGCGGCGAATCCGTCAGGCCGAAGGCGAGCGTCTGCGGCTTGGTGCCCTGAATCCACTGGTAGCCGCTTTCCTCCTGCGCCCAGCGGCCGGCAACCTTGAAAAAGGCCGCCTGCTCGGGCGTCGGCTCGGGAAAGGCCGCGGGATCGCGGCCGGCGATCAGCATGTTGACGTGGAAGCCGGTCAAGAGATGCGGATGCTTGAACGCGAGCAGCGTCGTGATGACGGAACCCCAGTCGCCGCCCTGCGCGCCGAATTTCTCGTAGCCCAGCACGTCGCGCATCAGAGTCGCGAACATGTCGGCGACGCCTTCGAGGCCAACGCGCTTCTGTCCCTCGCGGAACGAGAAACCGTAGCCCGGCAACGAAGGCGCAACCACGGTGAAGGCGTCCGCCGGATCGCCGCCGAAACGCGCGGGATCGGTGAGCATCGGAAGGATGCGTTGAAACTCGACGATCGACCCCGGCCAGCCGTGCGACAGCAGCAGCGGCATGGGCTTCGGCCCCTTGCCCTGCGCATGGATGAAATGCAGGCCGACGTCGTCCAGTTCGACCTTGAACTGCGGCAGCGCGTTCAGCGCCGCCTCGTGCTTGCGCCAGTCGTAGGCGTCGCGCCAATAGGCGACGAGATCGCGCATGTAGCCGAGGCTCGCGCCATATGCCCAAGGCGCCTCCGGCGCCTCGTCCGGAAATCGCGCGCGAGAAAGGCGGGCGCGCAGGTCGTCCAGCGTCTCCTGCGGCACCGCTATGCGGAACGGCTCTGGCTTCGGTTGCGGCAAGCCGCGTCCTCCCTGAATTTTCTTGGACGCTACAAGACCCCATTGCGCCGGCCTTGCCAAGCTGTCCGACAAAATCCGCCGATCATCGCGTTTCGGAACTTGTACCCGGGCCTGCGCTCTGCCAGTTTGCGCCACCAGACATCAGGGAGAAACGTCATGGGCCAGAACGGTCTGCGCCGCGCCGCCATCGTCTCGCCGATCCGCACTGCGGTCGGCAAGTTCCAGGGCGCGCTGTCGTCGATTTCAGGCGGGCGACCTCGGCGCCGTCGTGCTGAAGGAACTCGTCAAGCGCACGAAGATCGATCCGGAAAAGATCGACGACGTGATCTACGCGCAGGGCTACGGCAACGGCGAGGCGCCCTGCATCGCGCGCTGGTCGGCGCTCGCCGCCGACCTGCCGATCACGGTGCCCGGCTACCAGCTCGACCGCCGCTGCGGCTCCGGCCTGCAGGCGGTGATCGACGCCGCCATGATGGTGCAGACGGGCGCGGCCGATGTCGTCGTCGCCGGCGGCGTCGAGAGCATGAGCAATGTCGAATATTATTCGACCGACATGCGCAACGGCGCGCGCTCGGGTTCCGTCACCATGCACGACCGCCTCACGCGAGGCCGCGTGATGAGCCAGCCGATCGCGCGTTTCGGCGTCATCTCCGGCATGATCGAGACGGCGGAAAATCTCGCGCGCGATTACCAGATCAGCCGCGAGGCCTGCGACGCCTTTGCGGTGAAGAGCCACCAGCGCGCGACGCAGGCGTGGAAGGAAAACCGCTTCGCCGACGAACTCGTGCCGGTCGCCGTGCCGCAGCGCAAGGGCGACCCGAAGATCTTCGCGCATGACGAAGGCTATCGCGCCGACGCGACGATGGAGACGCTGGGCGCCCTGCGCGCCATCGAGAAGGGCGGCGTGGTGACGGCCGGCAACGCCAGCCAGCAGAACGACGCGGCGGCCGCCTGTCTCGTGGTCGCCGAAGACCAGCTCGAAAAGCTCGGCCTCGAGCCGATGGGCTATTTCGTCGGCTGGGCGGCGGCGGGCTGCGATCCCGCGCGCATGGGCATCGGCCCGGTGCCCGCGGTCGAGCGCCTTTTTTCGCGCACGGGACTCGGATGGAAAGACATCGATCTCGTCGAACTCAACGAGGCCTTCGCGAGCCAGGTGCTCGCGGTGCTCAAGGGCTGGGGCTGGACCGACGACGATTCGCGCCGCGACATTCTCAACGTCAACGGCTCCGGCATTTCGCTCGGCCACCCGATCGGCGCCACCGGCGTGCGCATCCTCGCCAATCTCATGTACGAGATGAAGAAGCGCGACGCGAAATATGGCCTCGAGACCATGTGCATCGGCGGCGGCCAAGGGATTGCGGCCGTGTTCGAGCGGGCGGCGTAAAGGCGCCAAGCGCCCTCGTGCTTCGAGACGCGGTCCTTTGGACCGCTCCTCAGCATGAGGGCTGCTGCATGCGGCCATCAACCTTCATGGTGAGGAGGCCGCGAGAGCGGCCGTCTCGAACCATGGTCGCGAGCGCGTATATCCGGACCTGGAGCGCGTGGGCCAAAAAGTGGAAGCCGGTTTTTCGCGGTACGCGCGCTCTACACTTTGAAAGCGATCAGCTTTCCTGCATCTGCGCGATTGGCAGGCTGATCTGGCCCTACTCCGCCTTCTCCGCGAATTGCGGAAAATACTTCTTCAGCGTCGGCCCGTCCGCGCGCCACGACCAGCAGCCGTCGACGAAATACGGTTTTTGCGCGCGCGTAGTTCTTTGTCTCCGCGCCCATGTTTTCGATGTCGCGATAGGACATGGACTGGAACAGCGTGGTGATCGCCGGCCCGATCAGCTCCATCAGATGCGTGCAGGCCGCACGCTTCTCCAGCCGCGCGCGCACCGCCGCGCGCCAGCCGCCGCCGAGCTTCAGCCCGACCAGCGCTTCCATGCGCGGCGGCACGTCGTGGCAGGTCGGATAGGGAACGTCGTCCATCGCCGCCGCCGCTTCGCGGATGATCAGATGATCGTCGACGGTGAGACGGATCGACATCTTGTGCACGGCGTCGCCCGGCTGGCGGCGCCCGCGTTCGAAATCGTCATGCGCGAACGGCTTGGTGTCGAGCAGCGAGGCCTCGATGTCCCACAGGCCGTCCTCGCGGAAATAGCCCTCGCATTGCACGGTGCGGCTGTGGACGTGACGACGGGCGGCGGGCGGCGGCAGCGGCATGGGACCTCGCTGGTGATCGGGAGACGCCCCTGCATCGCGCGTTGCGCGGCGCGCGTCAAACGTGGCTGTTCACCACACCCAGAACAGCACGACCCATTGCGCGACGCCGGCGGCGACCGCGATGGCCACGCCCGCAACCGCCGCGATGCGGCGCGTGAAAACCGGCGTGTAGCGCCCGCTGATCCGCCAGGCGAGCCACAGGCACCATAAGGCCGCGCCCGGCGAGCAGCGCCACGCGCGCGGGCCCGACGAAGGCGAGCCTGCATCGCCTTCCGCGCGCAGCATGGTGACGGTGAGCGCCGACAGGCCGAGAAACACGCCGCAGCCGGCGACGGGAATGAGGCTCTGCGCCAGGTGATACAGCCGCCGCCTCTCGAATCTTCCGAGCGCGCGCACGGCGAGCGCCAGCGCCGCGAGCACGATGCCGCCGACGACGAGCGCGGTGGCCAGCACGTAGAAAATCATCAGCCCGCCGTCGAGCGGCGACATCATGTCGTTCTGGTCGGGATAATTGGTGAGGATCCACCACGGCAGCAGCGGTTCGAGCAGCGCGGTCGCGCCATGCTCGATCATCCAGCCCGCGATTCTCTGGCGCGCGGCGACGAACAGCGGGCTCGACGCCCATTGGAATGCGCCGGCCGCAAGACCGATCAGGCCGAAGACGATGAGCGCGGTTTCCCATGCGCTCGGCGGCGGCCCCCAGGCCTGGACGATCTCCTGGTTCGGCGAGCGCAATTCGAGCGTCACCGCTTCCTTGTAGCCGGCGCAACGCCCGCACATGTGGCAGGTCGAGGCGCCTTCCATGATCTTGATCGGCACGAGCGCGGCGCAATTCACCATTTCGCCGTGCTTGCCGGTCTGGGGATTCCAGGCGCTCCACGCCGCGCGATCCGTGCGGTAGCGCAATGGCGCGAGTTTCGACAGCAGGCGGAACACGCCGTTGACGGGACAGAGGAAGCGGCACCACACGCGCTTGTCGCGCCCGTACATCAGGCCGATGGCGATCGCCGCCACGGTCGAGCCGCCGAGCACGATGACGACGGGTTTGGGATATTGATAGACGCTCACCATCTGCCCGTAGATGGTCGTGCAGGCGAAGGCGACGAAGGGCCAGCCCGGCCATTTGATCCAGCGCGGCGTGGCGCGCGCGCGCCCGTAATGGCTGGCGATTTCGGCGAGCGCGCCCTCCGGGCAGAAAATGCCGCACCAGGCGCGGCCCACCAGCACCATGCTGAGCAGCACGAACGGCCACCAGATTCCCCAGAACGCGAATTGCGCGAACAGCGTCACATGCGTCCAGATATGCGCGGCGCGTGTCGGCAGCGGCGCCAGCGCCGGCACGATGAGCAGCGCGGCATAGACGAATACGACGACCCACTGCGTCCTGCGCAGCACGCGCTGGTGGTCGCGCAGCCATTCGCCGAAGCGCGCGACACGCGCCTGTATTGCGCCCGGCGGCGCGCGAAAATCGGAAAGCGATTGCGCCTCGTTCATCGCCGGCGTCACTGCTTCTCGCGCGCCACCACGACGGCCTGCGGCGCGTCCGGATGGAAATCGTCGAAGAACGGATACTCGCCCGCGTCGAGCGTGCGGATGACGAGCACGGATTGCGAATGCGGCGCGAGCACTTTTTCGAGCCGCAGCGGCTTGCTCTCGAATTCGGCGGGCGTGTCGCCCTTGTTGACCAGTTCGAGCCGGATGCGCGTCTTCGCCGGCACCTCGATGCGCAGCGGCTCGATCTTGCCGTTCTCGAACGTCACTACGAAGGTCGGATCATCCGCGCGCGCCGCCTGCGGCGCGGCAAGGGCGAGACACACAAGCGCAAGCAGAGAACGCATGGCGCGCGTTCCGCCTCTCGTGTCATTCCCGCGCAAGCGGGAATCCAGTTCTCTCCGTATCGACGATTCTGGATTCCCGCTCGCTTCGCGATGCGAAGCGTCGGGAATGACACCGTCCAAACCGGGCGTATTGCCGAATAACCGCATCATCGTCTCAATAAGCGCCCTTCTTGCCCGTGCCGGCATAGGGGAATTCGAATTCCACCGTGATCGGCTTGAACCATTCGCCCACGCCGGTCTCCTTGTCCACATGGCGGCCGAAATGCGCGTGCGTGTTGGCCGACGGCGGCGCGATGACCAGCTTGAGCTTGTACTTGCCCGGCCCCGACAGCTTGACGTTGTCGCCGTAGTGCGGCCCGTCGTTGGCGACCATGGGCATGAAGGCGCCCTTCTGCGTCGGCCCGCCCTCGCGCGTCAGTTCGTAATTGACGACGAGATAGGGAATCCAGTCGCCTTCCGCAAAGCCGTTCGGATTGGCCTTGGCGGCCTTGATGTCGGCCTCCATGTGCACGTCCGACTCCTTGGCCGCGCGCATCATGCCTTCCGGCTCCATTTCGATCGGCTGCAGATAGACGGCGGCGATATTCATGCCGGCCTCGGTCACGGGCTTGCCGATCGGGATTTCCTTGGCGTTCGCAACCGTCGCGGCGAGCGCGGCCAAAACGGCCAGTCCTAGTCTGCGCATGCAAGTCTCCAGTTCGTAATCGTCGTGATTTTACGCGCCGCGACGCGCCGTTGGGAGTGCGCGGGCGCAGATTATAGAGGCTCTAAATCGCTAGAACTTGATCGAGGAGCGCACGCCCAGCACCAGCGCATTGCGCACGGCGCGCTGGCCCAGCGGATCGGTGGCGTCGGCCACATGTCCGTTGGGATGAATGACGTACTGGATGTTGGGCTGCAGGTTCCAGCCGGGGATCACCTGGAACTGGTAGGTCGCCTGCAGCAGCGCCTCGAAATCGTGGATCGGCCCGAAGGCGGCCGAGTAGAGGTTGGTGTCGAAATCGGCGCCCTGCACGCGCGGGCTGATGCGCGCATAGGCGCCCATGAAGCCGAACTGGTCGCCCGGCCGGCCGGGGATCAGGCCGACGAAATTCACGCCGCCGTCGAAGTAGAAATTCACCTGGTTGCGGTCGGACGGCGCGCCCGACATGCGGCCATAGACGAATATGCCCTTGTCGGCGTCGTCCTTGGCCTCGCTCGGGCGCCAGACCTGCTGGTCGAACGTGCCGTAGACGCCGCGATTGCCGCTATGCTGGAAGGCGAGGCCGGCGCTCGTCGGCGCGGCGAGCGACGTGCCGAAAATGTCGTAGCGCTTGTCGGCGAAGCGGCCGAAATGCGTCCAGGCGCCGAGCCGCGCGTGGCCCGTCAGCCCGCCCTGGAAGGGCAGTTCGTAGCCGAGTTCCCCTTCCGCGATCACGAAGGCAGGGTCGCGCATGCGGAAATTGATGCCGTTGCGGTTGCACTTCTGCGGATCGCCGATGCAATTCGGGCCCACGGGATCGCCGTCGTAGACCGCCGCTTTCAGCGAAATCTTGTCGGTCGGCTGATATTTCACGCGCACGCCGGGCGAGGCGAAGGGATAGGCCGGCCCGCCGTTCGGCAGGTTCGCCGCCATGATCGCCGGCCAGCCGTAGGCGCCGCCCACCGGCAGCGCGTGGAACGGCGTCAGGAAGAATTCCGCATCCGCCGCCAATTGGCCGAAGCGCACGGAAAACTGGTCGCCGATCTTCTGCTCCAGCCAGATTTCGTTGAGGCGCGTCGTCGCCAGCCCCTCGAGATCGGACACCGGCTGGATCGTCTGCAGGAAGTGGCGCGACAGGCCCATGCCGTGGATCTGATAGGCGCCGACGTGGAAGAGCGCGCCGGTCCAGCCGAACGCCTTGTCGAGATCGACCTCCACCACGCCTTCGAGACGGCCCATGTAGGTCGTGCCGCGCCGGGCGCCGCCCGTCGTCGCGCCGAGCAGGTCCTGCTGGTAGTTGAAGACGAAGGTGATGCCGCGGTCGTACAGCCACGGCCTGAGGCCGCCGAGCGTCTTCAGCGGCTCCGGCAGGGATGAGGCGACCGAGGGCTGCGGCAGGCTCGGCTGCAATTCGTCGTCGGCGCGCGCCGCGCCCGCGATCAGCATAGCGCCCGCGGCCACGAGGGCGGCGCGAGCCAGTGGGAGGGCGGGAAAGCGGTCGGTCATGCGAATCTTCCGGGAAACGGCCCGGCCAGCGTGGCCGCGCGCCGGTAACCATTCGGTTACCATAGCCGCGCAAGTCAACGCCGCCGCCCGAATTTCGAACCGCTCGAAACTGGAGCCCCGGCCGCGCCCGATCCTACCTGCGTTCTGCGGCGCGCCCGGCCGAGGCCTTGAGCAACGCCAGATTGTCCATCAGCGCCTGCACGACCCCGGGCTCGACATCGTCGAACAGCGACAGCACCAGCCGCTCGTTCTCCCGCGCATAGACCGCGAATTTCGTCTTGCCGGCGCGCGACAGCCGCACGATGAAGGCGCGCCGGTCCTGCGGGTCGGTCTCGCGCTTGACCAGACCCTCCTGCACGAGCCGTTCGACCAGCCCGGTCAGATTGCCGTTCGTCACCATCATGCGCTTCGACAATTCGCCGAGCCGCAGGCCGTCGGGCTCGCGGTCGAGCTGCGCCATCAGGTCGAAGGCCGGCAGGGTGACGTCGAATTTCGCCCGCAGGCGCCGCCGGATCTGGCCGCTGATGATGTTGGTGGTCGAAAGCAGCCGCAGCCACAGCCGCAGCTCCGCCTTGCCGCCGCGCGCCACGGCCTCGAGATCTGCCGGCGCGCCGGCATCCGTCGCAGATTCGCTCATTGCGCCCATGGACCACGTCCCGACCCGCTTGACAATCTATTTTAAGCATAGATATTTTAGATTTGAAATAATAAACCGAGGGCGGCCATGCGGATCGTTTGCATCGGGGGAGGACCGGCGGGCCTGTATTTCGGCCTGCTGATGAAGAAGCTGCGGCCCGAACATTCCATCGTCGTCGTCGAGCGCAACCGGCCCTACGACACGTTCGGCTGGGGCGTGGTCTTCTCCGACCTCACGCTCGATTCCATGCGCGCCTGGGATGCGGACACCGCCGCCGAGATCGAGGTCTCCTTCAACCACTGGGACGACATCGAGCTGCTCTTCAAGGGCAAGCGCCAGCGCACCACCGGCCACGGCTTCGTCGGCATCGGCCGCAAGAAGCTGCTCAACATCCTGCAGGCGCGCTGCGAGGAACTCGGCGTCGAACTCGTCTTCGAGCGCGACGTGGAGTCCGATCTCGAATTTCCCGACGCCGATCTCGTCATCGCGTCGGACGGCATCAATTCGCGCATCCGCGACCGCTACGTCGACGCATTCAAGCCCGATCTGCAGGTGCGGCCGAACCGCTACATCTGGTTCGGCACGACCAAGCTCTACGACGCCTTCACCTTCGATTTCCGGCGCACCGAGCACGGCTGGTTCCAGGCGCACATCTATCGCTTCGACGACACGACCTCGACCTTCATCGTCGAGACGACGGAAGAGACGTTCAAGGCGCACGGGCTCGACAAGGCCGACCAGGCCGAATCCATCGCCTTCTGCGAAAAGCTCTTCGCCGAGACGCTGGAAGGCGCGCCGCTGATGACCAACGCGCGCCATCTGCGCGGCTCGGCCTGGCTCAACTTCAACCGGCTGATCTGCGAGCGCTGGAGCCATTTCAACGGCAAGAGCCATGTCGTGCTGATGGGCGACGCCGCCCATACCGCCCATTTCGCCATCGGCTCCGGCACCAAGCTCGCCATCGACGACGGCATCGAGCTCGCCCGCCAGTTCGAGCGCATCGGCCACGACCGCGAGCATATTCCCGCGGTGCTCGAAGCCTACGAGGAAATCCGCCGCGTCGACGTCGCGCGCATCCAGAACGCGGCGCGCAACGCCATGGAATGGTTCGAGGTCGTCGGCCGCCGCTATGCCGACACGCTCGACCCCGAGCAGTTCATGTATTCCATGCTCACGCGCTCGCAGCGCATCAGCCACGAGAATCTGCGCCTGCGCGATCCGAAATGGCTCGAAGGCTTCGAGCATGATTTCGCGCACAAGACGGCCGCCGCCAACGATTCGCTGCCGCCCGCGCTGACGCCGTTCAAGGCGCGCGGCGTCACGCTGTCCGAACCGCATCGTCGTCTCGCCCATGGCCATGTATTCGGCGACGGACGGCCTGCCGAACGATTTTCATCTCGTGCATCTCGGCGCCCGCGCGCTCGGCGGCGCGGCGCTCGTCTTCGGCGAAATGACCTGCGTCTCGCCCGACGCGCGCATCACGCCCGGCTGCCTCGGCCTGTGGAACGACGAGCAGGCGGCGCAATGGAAGCGCATCGTCGATTTCGTGCATCGCGCAGACGCCGGCGAAATTCGGCATCCAGTTGGGCCACGCCGGCCGCAAGGGCGCGACCGCGCGTCGCCTGGGAGGGCATGGACGAGCCGCTCGCCTTGCAGCGCATGGCCGCTGATTTCCGCCTCCGCCCTGCCCTACCTGCCGCAGAGCCAGACGCCTCGCGCGATGGAGCGCGCCGACATGGACCGCGTCGTCGCCGATTTCGTCGCCGCGACGAAACGCGCGGCCGCGACCGGCGCCGACTGGCTCGAACTGCATTGCGCGCACGGCTACCTGCTCTCGAGCTTCCTCTCGCCGCTGACCAACAAGCGCGCCGACGAATATGGCGGCGACCACGAAGGCCCGCGCGAAATTCCCGCTCGAAGTCTTCAAGGCTGCGCGCGAAAACTGGCCGGCGGACAGGCCGATGTCCGTGCGCCTGTCCTGCTCACGACTGGAACGACGGCCGGCAACGCGCCCGAGGACGCCGCGATCTTCGCCGCCATGTTCAAGGAGGCCGGCGCCGATCTCGTCGATTGCTCGGCGGGACAGGTGACGAAGGACGAGCAGCCGGTCTACGGCCGCATGTTCCAGACGCCCTTCTCCGACAAGATCCGCAACGAGGTCGGCATAGCCACGATCGCCGTCGGCGCCATCTCCGAGCTCGACCAGGCCAATTCCATCATCGGCGCGGGCCGCGCCGATCTCTGCGCGGTGGCGCGGCCGCATCTCGCCGATCCCGCCTGGCTGCTGCACGAAGCCGCGAAGCTCGGCGTCGCCGATCTCGTCTGGCCGAAGCAATATCTCTCGGGCAAGATGCAGTTCGAGGCCGGCCTGCAACGCGCGGCGACGGCTGCGAAGTGACGGGCAAGTGACGGAAACGCAATGACCGCATCGGAATTTTCAGGCCGCCATGTTCTCGTCACCGGCGCGGGCTCCGGCATCGGCGCGGCGATTGCGCGCGCTTTCGCTGCGCAGGGCGCGCGCGTCTCGCTCGCCGGCCGCCGCCGCGCCCCGCTCGAGGAAGTCGCCGCGACCCTGCCCGCGGGCGCATCGCTCGTCCTCGCGGATTTCGACGTGACCGATGCGCAGGCGATCGCCGAGGGCTTCGGCGTGGCGCGCGAAAAATTCGGGGCCATCGACATTCTCGTCAACAACGCGGGCGACGCCCCGAGCGCGCCCTTCGACAAGATCGACGCGGCCATGTGGGCGCACACGATCGGCGTCGACCTTACCGGCGTCTTTCTGGTGACGCAGGCGGCGATGCCCGACCTGCGCAAGCGCGGCGCCGGCGCGCGCATCGTCAATATCGCCTCGACCGCGGGCCTCAAGGGCTACGCCTATGTCGCGGCCTATTGCGCGGCCAAGCACGGCGTCATCGGGCTCACGCGCGCGCTCGCTCTCGAACTGGCGCGCACCGGGATCACCGTCAACGCGATCTGCCCGGGCTTTGCCGATACGCCGCTGGTGCAGCGCTCGGTCGAGGCCATCGTCGCCAAGACGGGCCGCACGGCCGAGGATGCGCGCCGCGAACTGGCCAAGAACAATCCGCAGGGGCGCCTCATCGATCCGCAGGAAGTCGCGGACGCCACGCTGTGGCTCGCATCCAGCGCCGCGCATTCGGTCACCGGCCAGGCGATTGCGATTGCCGGCGGCGAGGTCATGGCCGGCTGAGGCGCGGAACAGGAAGAACGGGAGGGCGTATGTCGGCAGGCGCAACGAGACGAGGAGCGACGCTCGGCCCGAGCGGCCATGTCGACACGTTCGCGCGCGACAACCTCCCCCCACGCGAACTCTGGCCGGACTTTTTGCTCGAGCGGCCCGAGTTCCAGTATCCGGACTGGCTCAACGCCGGCGTGGAGCTGAGCGACCGGCTCGTCGAACAGGGATTCGGCGATCACATCGCGCTCATCGGCAACGGCCGCGTGCGCACTTACAAGGAATTGTCCGACTGGACCAATCGCCTCGCCCACGCGCTGGTCGAGGATTTCGGCGTGAAGCCGGGAAACCGCGTGCTGGTGCGCTCCGGCAACAATCCGGCGATGGTCGCGGCGTGGCTCGCCGCCACCAAGGCCGGCGCCGTCGTCGTCAACACCATGCCGATGCTGCGCGCGGGCGAACTCACGCAGATCATCGACAAGGCGGAAATTTCGCTCGCCCTGACCGACAGCCGCCTTGCCGAAGACATCGAGGCCGCGGCGGGGACCAGCAAGTTCCTGAAGCGTGTCGTGCATTTCGACGGCACGGCCAATCACGAGGCCGAGCTGGATCGCATCGCGCTCAACAAGTCGACGCGCTTCGAGGCCGTGAAGACCGGCCGCGACGATGTCGCGCTGCTCGCCTTCACCTCGGGCACGACGGGCAAGCCCAAGGCGACGATGCATTTCCATCGCGACATACTCGCCATGGCCGACGGCTATGCGAAAGAGGTCCTGCAGATCACGCCGAAGGACGTCGTCGTCGGCTCGCCGCCGCTCGCCTTCACCTTCGGCCTCGGCGGCCTCGCCGTGTTTCCGCTGCGCTTCGGCGCGACGGCGACGCTGCTGGAGACCGCGACGCCGCCGAACCTCGTCAAATATATCGACGCCTATCGCGCCACCATCGTCTTCACAGCGCCGACAGCCTATCGCGTGCTTCTCGGCGCGCTGAAGGAGGGCGCCGATTTCTCGTCGTTGCGTCTGGCGATTTCCGCCGGCGAGACCCTGCCGAAGCCCGTCTACGACGACTGGATGGCGCGCACCGGCGTCGAAATTCTCGACAGCATGGGCTCGACCGAGATGATCCACGTCTTCATCGGCGGCCGCATCGGCGAGACGAGAGGCGGCGTGACCGGCCGAACCGTCACCGGCTACGAAGCGCGCATCGTCGACGAGGACATGAACGTTCTGCCGCCGCACACGCCCGGACGCCTCGCCGTGCGTGGACCGACCGGCTGCCGCTATCTCGCCGACGAACGACAGACGACCTACGTGCGCGACGGCTGGAACCTCACCGGCGACACGTTCATGTGCGACGAGAACGGCTATTACAGTTTCGTCGCGCGCGCCGACGACATGATCATTTCGGCCGGCTACAACATCGCCGGCCCCGAGGTGGAAGCCGCCCTGCTCGCCCATCCCGCCGTCGCCGAATGCGGCGTCGTCGGCGCGCCGGACGAGGAGCGCGGCGAGATCGTTTCCGCCTACGTCGTCCTCAAGCCCGCGCATTCGCCTTCGCCCGAACTGGCGAAAGCGCTGCAGGACCACGTGAAGGCGACGCTCGCGCCCTTCAAATATCCGCGCGCGATTCACTTCGTCGATACGTTGCCCAAGACGGCGACAGGAAAAATCCAGCGTTTCGTGCTGCGCGCCGAAGCACGCAAATAGGAGAGGTCCCATGCACAAGATCGTTCAGCCCGAAGGCTGGCCGCGCCCCAAGGGCTACGCCAATGGCGTGATCGCGCAAGGCAGGATGCTGTTCGTCGCCGGCCAGGTCGGCTGGAACGAGCAGGAACAGTTCGACAGCGACGATTTCGTCGCGCAGACCGAGCAGGCGCTGAAGAACATCGTCGCCGTCCTCACCGCCGGCGGCGCGAAGCCCGAGCATATCGCGCGCATGACCTGGTACGTGACGAGCAAGGAAGATTATCTCGGCCGCCTCGCCGAGATCGGCGCCGTCTATCGCAAGGTGATCGGCGCGGTCTATCCCGCCATGTCGCTCGTGCAGGTCGCCGGCCTCGTCGAACATGGCGCGAAGCTGGAAATCGAGGCCACCGCGGTCATACCCTGAGCCTGGACGACGAGAGCGCATGCGCCGAAAAGCGGAAGCCGGTTTTCGCCGAATGCGCGCTCGACACTTAATGCGCGCTCGACACTTGGAGGACGATCAGCTTTTGTGCAATTGAGCGATTCCGCTCGAACGCAGGCTGATCCACCGGTGACGATTCGTGAATGAGGGCGCCTCGCCGCTACGGCTGTGGCTTGGCGGCGCCCGGCCGCAGACGCTGGTTCTGTCGCTGACGCCAATCGTCGTCGGCGCGGCTTACGCATATGCGGTTTTTCATCGCCTCGCGCTCGCGCCGGTGGCCGCAGCGACGCTGTCGGCCATCGCCATCCAGGTCGCCACCAATCTCGCCAACGATTCCGCCGACGGCGGGCGTGGCGCGGACGGCGGCGAACGTCTCGGTCCAACGCGGCTTGTCGGCGCCGGCTTGATGTCGGCGGCGCGCGTGCGGCGAGGCGCGATCGTTGCGACGCTCGTGGCGGCGCTCGCCGGGCTTGTCGTCGTCGCCTATGGCGGCCTGCCGATCATGGCCGTCGGCATCGCCTCGCTCATCTGCGCCTGGGCCTATTCCTACGGCCCGGCGCCGATCTCCGCATCTCCGCTGGGCGAGTTCTTCGTCATCCTGTTCTTCGGCGTCGCCGCGACGACAGGCATCGTCTGGCTCGCGGCGGGCGCCTTCGACGCGACGACGATCGTGCTCGGCGTCGCCGTCGGCCTGCCGGCGGCCGCCGTGCTCACCATCAACAATCATCGCGACCGCGCGCAGGATGCGGCGGACGGACGGCGCACGCTCGCCATTTTGCTCGGCGCGCGCGGAACGGTCGCGCTCTACGGCTGCGAACTCGCGGCGGCGGCGCTGATCGCAGCCTATGCGCTCTGGCCATTGTCGGGCGCGGCTGTCCTCGTCGCGCTCGTCGGCTGCGGCGCTTCGATAGCGCGCGCCCTGCGTCTCGCGCATGTGCCGATTTCCCGCGCGCTCAATGCGGAACTCGTCGCGACCGTGCGTTTCCAGATCGCGCTCGCAGCCAGCCGTTGTCGCGCTCCTGCTCAGCCTGCCGCGCCAATAGCGCAACAAAAATCGCCCCGCCGCGAGGTGCGACGGGGCGATCTCGAGAAACGCGAACGTTCGATCAGGCGGAGACGGTTTCCGCGACTTCGACGAATTCGGGAATCTGGTCGAAGTTCATGTAGCGGTAGACTTCCGCGCCCTTGCCGGCGAGGCCGCCGACCGCCGCCATGTATTCTTCCATGGTCGGGATCTTGCCGAGCAGCGCGCCGACGGCGGCGAGTTCGGCCGAGGACAGATAGACGCGCGTGTCGATGCCGAGACGGTTCGGGAAGTTGCGCGTCGAGGTCGAGAGCGCGGTCGAGCCCTTGCGGATCTGCGCCTGGTTGCCCATGCACAGCGAGCAGCCCGGCATTTCCATGCGCGCGCCCGACTTGCCGAGGGTGGCGTAATAGCCTTCCTCCGTCAGCATGTGCGCGTCCATCTTCGTCGGCGGCGCGATCCACAGGCGCGTCGGAATGTCCGACTTGCCGGCGAGAATTTTGCCGGCCGCGCGGAAATGGCCGATGTTGGTCATGCACGAGCCGATGAACACCTCGTCGATCTTGTCGCCCGCGACATCGGACAGCGTCTTCACGTCGTCCGGATCGTTCGGGCAGGCGAGCAGCGGCTCCTTGATCGTCGTTGAGGTCGATCTCGAACACCGCCGCATATTCGGCGTCGGCGTCGGGCTGCATCAGCTTCGGATCGGCGATCCACGCTTCCATCGCCGCGATGCGGCGCTCGAGCGAGCGCTTGTCCTGATAGCCGTTGGCGATCATCCATTTCATGAGCACGATGTTCGAGCGCATGTATTCGATGATCGGCTCCTTGTTGAGCCGCACGGTGCAGGCCGCCGCCGAACGCTCGGCGGAAGCGTCGGAAAGCTCGAACGCCTGCTCCACCTTCAGGTTCGGCAGGCCCTCGATTTCCAGAATGCGCCCGTTGAAGACGTTCTTCTTGCCCTTCTTCTCGACCGTGAGGTCGCCGGTCTTCAGCGCGGCGAAAGGAATGGCGTTGACGAGATCGCGCAGGGTCACGCCCGGCTGCATCTCGCCCTTGAAGCGCACGAGCACCGATTCGGGCATGTCGAGCGGCATGACGCCGGTCGCCGCGGCGAAGGCGACCAACCCCGAGCCCGCCGGGAAGGAAATGCCGATCGGGAAGCGCGTGTGGCTGTCGCCGCCGGTGCCGACCGTGTCGGGCATCAGCAAGCGGTTGAGCCACGAATGGATCACGCCGTCGCCCGGGCGCAGCGAAATGCCGCCGCGGTTGGAGATGAAGGTCGGGAGATCGCGATGCGTCTGCACGTCCACCAGCTTCGGATAGGCGGCGGTGTGGCAGAAGGACTGCATCACGAGGTCCGCCGAGAAGCCGAGGCAGGCGAGATCCTTGAGTTCGTCGCGCGTCATCGGGCCGGTCGTGTCCTGCGAACCGACCGTGGTCATCTTCGGCTCGCAATACGTGCCGGGACGAATGCCCTTGCCGTCAGGCAACCCGCACGCGCGACCCACCATCTTCTGCGCGAGCGTATAGCCCTTGCCGGTGTCCTTCGGCTGCGCCGGCATGCGGAACAGGCTCGAGGCCGGCAGGCCCAAAGCCTCGCGGGCGCGGGTGGTGAGGCCGCGTCCGATGATGAGCGGAATGCGGCCGCCGGCGCGCACTTCGTCGAAGATCACGTCCGACTTCACCTTGAATTCGGCGATGACCGCGCCGTTCTTCAGCGCCTTGCCTTCGTAGGGACGCAGCTCGATGACGTCGCCCATCTCCATCTGCGAGACGTCGAGCTCGATCGGCAGCGCGCCGGCGTCTTCCATCGTGTTGTAGAAGATCGGCGCGATCTTGGAGCCCAGGCACACGCCGCCGAAGCGCTTGTTCGGCACGTAGGGAATGTCCTGGCCGGTGAACCACAGCACGGAATTGGTCGCCGACTTGCGCGAGGAGCCCGTGCCGACGACGTCGCCGACGTAAGCCACCGGATGGCCCTTGGCGATCAGCTTGTCGAGCTGCTTGACGGGGCCGCGCGCGCCCGCCTCGTCCGGCTCGATGCCGGCGCGCGGGTTCTTCAGCATGGCCAGCGCATGCAGCGGAATGTCGGGACGGGTCGAGGCGTCGGGCGCGGGCGAAAGATCGTCCGTGTTGGTCTCGCCGGAGACCTTGAAGACGGTCAGCGTCAAGCGACTGCGGCACTTCCGGACGCGAGGTGAACCATTCGGCGTCGGCCCAGGACTGCATCACGCCCTTGGCGGTCGCCACGCCCTTGTCGGCCAGTTCCTTCACGTCGTGGAAATAGTCGAACATCAAGCAGGGTCTTCTTCAGGCCCTCGGCCGCCACCGCGCCGACTTCGGCGTCCGCGAGCACTTCGATCAGCGGCTTGATGTTGAAGCCGCCGAGCATGGTGGCGAGCAGTTCGGTGGCGAGCTTGCGCGAGACGAGCGCGTTCTTTTCCTCGCCCTTGGCGACGGCGTCGAGGAAGCCGGCCTTGATGCGCGCGGCGTCGTCGACGCCGGCGGGAACGCGATGGGTCAGAAGGTCGACGAGAAAGGCCTCCTCGCCCGCCGGCGGCTGGCGCAGCGCCGCGATCAGGCCTTCGGTCTGCTTGGCCGACAGCGGCAACGGCGGAATGCCGAGCGCGGCGCGTTCGGCGACATGGGCGCGGTAGGTTTCGAGCAGAGACATGATGCGATCCTTCTGTTCCCGCGAAGGGATGCTGAAATCTCGAGGCGTTGGAAAGCACGACCTTCGTCGCTGGTCGCCGCCGCGCCGTCGCCGCCTCTTAGCGCAATCTTTTCTGCAAGACACCTGCCGGCGCGCGCCAACCCGCGTCCGGAGCCCGCCGCAACGTGGAGAATCGGATCAACAGATTGATTTCATGTCATAAAATCGCACGCCGCCTGCCTCGTGGCGGACGGCGGGCGCTGGCGCGAAAACGGGCGCGACCGGGCCGGCCGGTCGCATCCCTCTCACTGCGCGCAGGCGGGACTCATCGGAAGGAAGGCTTCCGACGCCTTGATGGCGCGCACCGGCGCGTAATAGTCCCACGGCGCCTTGCTCTCCTCCGGCTTCTTCACACGGTAGAGCTCGAGGTCGTAGAGCACGCGGCCATCGGCGCGCACGGTCGCGGGCTTGCCGAAATAATCGACGGGCGCCGCGCGCATCGCCTTGTTGACGGCGACCGCCTCGTCCGTGCCGGCCTTGTCGATTGCGCGCAGGTAGTGCAGCACCGCCGTATAGATTTCCGCGTGGTTCTTGGAGGGCATCATCTTGCGCTTCTCGAAGAAGCGCTTGGAGAAGGCGCGCGCGGAATCGCTCTGGTCCCAGTAGAAGCCGCTGGTGACGTTGAGCCCCTGCGCCGTGTTGAGGCCGAGCGCGTTGATGTCCTGGATGTAGACGAGGAAGGCGATCAGCGCCTGCTTGCCGTCGAGGCCGATCTTGAATTCATGCGCCTGCTTTATCTCGTTGACGAGATCGCCGCCGACGCTCGCAAGCCCGACCTTCTGCGCGCCGGACGCCTGCGCCTGCAGGAGCAGCGAGGAGAAGTCCGGCGCATTGACCGGATGCTTGGAAACGCCCAGCACCTTGCCGCCGGTCGCCTCGATCACTTCCGTCGCATCCCTCTGCAGCGCCGCGCCGAAGGCGATGTCGACGGTGACGAAATACCAGCTTTTCGGGCCATCGGCGGAAATCGCCTTGGCCGTGCCCGCCGCCAGCGCATGGCTGTCGTCGGCCCAGTGCGTCGAGACCGGCGAGCACCATTTGGCGGTGAAATCGCTGGTGGCCGACGCCGTGATCATCACGGTGCGGTTCTTTTCCTTCGCGAGCTGCTGCACGGCGGCCGCGATCGGCGTCACCGGCAGGTCGACGATGGCGTTGACGCCTTCGGTGTCGAACCAGCGCCGCGCGATGGAAGACGCGACATCGGGCTTGTTCTGCGTGTCGGCGTGCATGATCTCGATCTTGCGGCCCTTCACCGCGCCGCCGAAATCGGCGACCGCCATTTCGGCCGCCAGGATGGAGCCGGGACCGGACGAATCCGCATAGGGCCCGGATTCGTCGGTCAGCACGCCGATGCGCAGCGGGCCGGCGTTCTGCGCGGACGCTGCGCCCGCGAGCGACAGCGCGCCGAGGGCGACGAAGGCGAAAAGTTTCTTGTGCGACGACATTGATCCTCCCGTACATATTTCTTGCCGCCTTGTTGGCGGTCTGGACGCGACTATAGACCGCGCGCTCGTCAGCGCGCACGTTTTTGCAGGATGAATTACTTCGCGGCGCCCGACTTCTTCGCCGCCGTGGCGATCGCCTGGCGCAGGACGTCGCGGTCGCCGATATGGTTGGCGAGGATGAGGATGAGCTTGCAGTTCATCGTCTCCGCCTCCGCCTCGCTCATGTCGCGCTGGCTGTCGATCAGCTCCTGATAGAAGCCGTCGGGATCGGGAATATTGGGGGAGAGGTTGAGCATCGTTCGTCCTCACGCGGCGCAGGCGCGCGCGATCGCCTTCGCGATCTTGGTTTCGTCAAAGCTGCGCCAGCGCGCGGCGACGTGCTGGTCCGGACGGATCAGATAGACCGTGCCGGGCCTTGCGTCGTAGCGCTCGGCGAGCAATCCCTTCTCGTCCGCGAAATCGACGCCGACCGTTTTCACGCGGGCGTGGATTTTGTTCCAGACGACATCGCCGGCGTCGGGCGCGCCGCCGAAGACCAGCACTGTGAAACCGTCCGCAACCTGCCGCAGGAACCAGTCCCTCTTGCCGTCCACGAGCACCGGCGCGTCGGCGCAATTCGTCCCGGGCGTCATCTTGCCCGCGAAGGCGTCCTCGTCGGGCGTATTGAGCGAGGAATGCACATAGGGCGTCGGCGTCGACAGCCGGCCCGAATTCACCAGCGGCCGCGCGAAGGCATGGTCCTCGGAGAGTTCGAGCACCGCGTCGCGGAAGCGGCGGCTCATTTCCGTCTTCGGCGTGATGAAATCGGTCGAGCGCGTCGAGTTCAGGAGATTGTCGTCGGCCGCGAAGGCGCGCTCCTCGTCATAAGTGTCGATCAACGCGACCGGCGCCGCGCCGTCCATCACGGCTTTCAGCTTCCAGCCGAGATTGTCGATGTCCTGCACGCCGGTATTGGCGCCGCGCGCGCCGAAGGGCGAGACCTGATGCGCGGCGTCGCCGGCAAACAGCACGCGACCATAGCGGAACTTGTCGATGCGGCGGCAGGCGAACTGGTAGACGGAACACCATTCGAGTTCGAATTCGGCATCCTTGCCCAGCATTGCGCGCACGCGCGGAATGACGTTTTCCGGCTTCTTCTCTTCTTCCGGATCGGTGTTCCAGCCGAGCTGGAAATCGAGCCGCCAGACGTCGTCGGACTGCTTGTGCAGCAGCGCCGACTGGTTGCGATGGAACGGCGGATCGAACCAGAACCAGCGCTCCGTCGGAAATTCCGCCTTCATCACGATATCGGCGATAAGAAAGCGGTCCTGAAAGAAATGACCGGTGAAATCGGCGCCGACCAGCTTGCGCGTGTCGGAATTGGCGCCGTCGCAGGCGACCACCCATTCGGCTTCCATCTTGAACACGCCGTCCGGCGTCTCCACGGTGAGGACGGCGTGATCCTCCTTCTGCTCGATGCCGACGACCTTGTGCTTCCAGCGCAATTCCACGTCGGGCAGCGCCTTGCATTCCTCGATCATGAATTCTTCGAGGTAATATTGCTGCAGGTTGATCATCGCCGGCATCTTGTGGTCGGCTTCCGGCAGCAGGTTGAACGTGTAGCGCAGATCGTCGCCGAAGAAGACCTTGCCGACGTTCCAGCTCACGCCCTTTTCCACCATGCGCTCGCCGCAGCCGAGCCGATCCCAGATCTCCAGCGGTCGCTTGGCGTAGCAGACGGCGCGCGACCCGACCGACACCGTGTCGTTGTCGTCGAGCACGACAGTCGCGATGCCGCGCTTGCCGAAGTCGAGCGCCGCCGTCAGGCCGATCGGCCCCGCGCCGATCACCACGACGGGATGACGGACGATGCGGCCTGCCTGCTGCTCCTGCGACTGACGGTAAGGAAATTTCGGATAGTTATAGGTCTGCAACATTCCTGGCGCTCCTCCCCGAAGCGTCGAGCAATTGCTTTTCAAGTATGCTTCATCCTGAGGAGCAGGCGAAGCCTGCGTCTCGAAGGATGGACGGGTCAAGAATGTTGTTCCCGCCATCCTTCGAGACGCGCCTTTCAGGCGCTCCTCAGGATGAGGTTTGTCGTTTTTTCGAGAGTCCTCAGGCCTTGCCGAATTCCTTCTCGTGCAGCCAGGCGGTGTGGCGCGGCGGCTTCTTGGTGACCGCCCATTCCTCGATCATTTCGTGCGCCACCGATTTCATGCGCGCCATCTGCTCGGGGTTCGTCGTCCAGACCGCGACTTCGAGACGATGGCCCGAGGGATCATGGAAATAGATCGACTGGAAGATCGTATGATCGGTCGGGCCGACGATATCGAGGCCCGCCTTCACGGCGCGCTCGCGAATCTTCTCGAGCTCGCCCATGTCCTTCACCTGGAACGCGATGTGCTGCGTCCATTCCGGCGTGTTGGGATCGCGGCCCATCGGCGGCGAGTTCGGCAGTTCGAAAAAGGCGAGGATGTTGCCGTTCCCCGCGTCGAGGAAGATGTGCATGTAGGGATCGGGCGCCTTGGTGGAAGGCACGCTGTCCTCGGCGATGGCGCCGAGCAGGTCCATGCCAAGCACCTTGGCGTAGAACTCGACCGTCTCCTTGGCGTCGCGGCAGCGATAGGCGACGTGATGGAATTTCTCGATTGACATGTGCCGTCCTCCTCAGCAATGCTGCATTAGTAACACATGTTACTAAAATGGCAAGAGCAGCGGCAACAAGTTTTTTTCTGCCCTGATTTTGCAGCGCGGCAAGAAAACGTGCATGTTGGAGCGCATGGCGCGCCCGGGAATCGCCGGGGAGCGATCAGGTAACAGATGCCCGGAAATGCAGATCTCGCGACCCTGACCTTCCCGCCCGCCCGGGGCGAGGAGTCCGAACTCGCCCGCTCCATCGCCTATCGGCTGGTGGTGCTGGCCGAGCGCGTGTCGCGCGCCATCGCGCAGACCTACGAAGAGACATTCGAGCTGACGCGCCCGGAATGGCGGGTGCTGGCCGCGCTCGCCGCCAACGGCGCGATGACGGCGCGGGACCTCGGCCCCTATTCGACGCTCGACAAGATGCAGGTGAGCCGCGCCATCCAGGGCCTGGAGGCGGCCGGCTATGTCGAGCGCCGCCAGGACGAGAACGACAAGAGATCGAACATCGCGCGCCTGACGCCGGGCGGCGAGGCGCTCTACCGGCAGATCAGGCCGCTGGTGTCGGCGCGCGAGGCGGAAATTCTCGCCGCGCTCGCCCCGCAGGAGCGGGTCGCGCTCGGCGACATGATCGGCCGGCTGCGCGACCGCGTGGAAACGCTGGTGGACGAGCGCTGAGGAGCTGCAAAATGGCGAGCGAAAGCCGGGGCGTGCAATCCATCGAGGTCGGCGGGCGCATTCTCGGCGCGCTGGCCTCGGCCGGCCGTCCGCTGATGCTGCGCGACGTCGCCGCCATGGCCGATGTCGCGCCGGCGCAGGCGCATGCCTATCTCGTCAGCTTCCGCAAGATCGGCCTGGTCGAGCAGGACCCGCAATCCGGCCTCTACCGCGTCGGGCCATTCGCGCTGCAGCTCGGCCTCGCGCGGCTGCGCGCCGTCGACGCGCTGCGGCTCGCCGGCGCCGCCGTCGCCGCCTTTGCCGAAGAGATCAACCTCATGGTCACCGTCACGGTGTGGGGCTCGTTCGGCCCCACCATCGTGCAGGTTCTGGAGGGCACGCGGCAGGTGCACGTCAACCTGCGCGCCGGCGCCGTCTATTCGGTCACCGGCACCGCCACGGGCCTGGTGTTCGGCGCCTTCCTGCCCAGGGCGACCGTGCAGCAGCATCTCGCCGCCGTCAGCGGCGAGGACCATACCGGCCGCATCGGCGCCAGCGTCGACGACGACGCCTTCGCACGGGCGATCGTCGACGTCCGGCGCAAGGGCTTCGCCGTGGCGAAGGGCTCGCCGATCCCCGGCGTGAATGCGCTGGCCGCGCCGGTCTTCGATCACAGCGGGCAATTGCAGCTCGCCATTACCGTCATCGGGCCGGCCGCTTCCGTCGAGATCGAGGCCGACAGCCCGCTCGCGCGCCGCCTGCTCGCCTTCACCGGCGGCCTCTCGCGCCAGCTCGGCTACGATGTCCAGACGGACGGCTCGCCTTTCCTGCGGGTCGTGAAAGCCTGATTGCAAAGCGATTTGCGCATGCGACGCCATCGGCATGATCGAGCATCGTTATCGCATATGACAAATCGCTTCGCTATTTCCTAATTTGACTTGTGAGGGTAGCCTTCTCAGGCTATGACGCAATACAGGCGAATTCCTACGCTATTTGCGTAAGCGCGCCGCCAGACACGAAGGCCCCGGCGTTCGAGCCGCCCGGCCAGGAGAGAAAACCATGACCGGCTTCGCCAGCACCAAGGATCTGGCCGACAAGATCGTCAGCTTCGACGAGCTGGGCGAGGGTCTCTACGGCTACACGGCGGAGGGCGATCCGAACTCCGGCGTGGTGATCGGTCCCGACAGCGCGCTCGTCGTCGACGCGCAGGCGACGCCCGACATGGCGAGGGACGTCATCGCGCGCATCCGCAAGGTGACCGACAAGCCGGTCAAGCACGTCGTGCTGACGCATTATCACGCCGTGCGCGTGCTCGGCGCATCGGGCTACGGCGGCGCCGAGATCATCGCCTCCGACGTCACGCGCGATCTGATCGTGGAGCGCGGCAAGCAGGACATGGACAGCGAGATCGGCCGCTTCCCGCGCCTGTTCCGCGGCAAGGAGAGCATTCCCGGCCTCACCTGGCCGCATGTCGTGTTCCACAAGCAGCATGACGCTGTGGATGGGCGAGCGCGAGGTGCAGATCATCCATGTCGGCCGCTCGCACACCGCCGGCGACACCGTCGTCTGGCTGCCGAAGGAGCGTGTGCTCTACGCCGGCGACACCGTGGAATTCGGCGCGACGCCCTATTGCGGCGACGCGCATTTCAAGGACTGGCCGACAACACTCGCGACCATTCGCGCGCTGAAGCCGCAAAAGCTGGTGCCCGGCCGCGGCCGCTGCCTCGTCGGCGAGAAGGAAGTGGAAGAAGCCATCGCCGGCACGGCGAGCTTCACGTCCGATCTCTACGCCATCGCGCAGAAGGCGGTCGCGGACGGCAAGGACCTCAACGCCACCTACAAGGTCGCCATGAGCGAGATGCGCCCGAAATACGGGCATTGGGTGATCTTCGAACATTGCATGCCCTTCAACGTCTCGCGCGCCTTCGACGAGGCGAACGGCCTCGACCATCCGAAAATCTGGACGGCCGAGCGCGACGTCGAAATGTGGCGCGCGCTCGAAGGCGCGCAGCCGATCAAGTCAGCCGAAGTGCATTCATGACCTGAGCGAAGAGGGACGCCAATGACGAAACCCTTCGAGCCGAAGCCCTTCAACACCGCCGCGTCCCGACCGGCGACGGCGACGCCCGAAGGCTACATGCCGGGCTTCGGCAACGGCTTCGAGACCGAGGCGCTGCCGGGCGCGCTGCCCATCGGCCGCAACTCGCCGCAGCGCTGCGCCTACGGGCTCTATGCCGAGCAATTGTCGGGCTCGCCCTTCACCGCGCCGCGCGCCAGCAACGAGCGCTCCTGGCTCTATCGCATCCGCCCGACCGTCGCCCATTGGGGGCAGTTCGAGAAAATCAATTCCGGCCACTGGCGCACCGCGCCCTGCGCGGAAATCGACATCGCGCCCGCGCCCCTGCGCTGGGACCCGATCCCGCTGCCGCAAAAGCCGCTGTCCTTTCTCGAAGGCGTGCACACGATCACCACCGCCGGCGACGCCGGCGCGCAATCCGGCATGGCGGCGCATGTCTATCTCGTCACGCGCTCGATGCAGGACGAATATTTCTACAATGCCGACGCCGAAATGATGTTCGTGCCGCAGACGGGCGCGCTGCGCCTGCGCACCGAATTCGGCGTCATCGACATCGAGCCCGGCGAAATTTCCGTCATTCCGCGCGGCGTGAAGATCTGCGTCGAATTGCGCGAGGGGCCGGCGCGCGGCTATCTCTGCGAGAATTACGGCGGCGCCTTCACCCTGCCGGAGCGCGGGCCGATCGGCGCCAATTGCCTCGCCAACCAGCGCGACTTCTATACGCCGGTCGCCGCCTATCAGGATCGCGAGGCGCCTTCGCATCTCGTCGTCAAATGGGGCGGTTCGCTGTGGCGCGCCGACATCGGCCATTCGCCGCTCGACGTCGTCGCCTGGCACGGCAATTACGCGCCCTACAAATACGACCTGCGCCGCTTCTCGCCCGTCGGCCCGATCCTCTACGATCACGCCGACCCCAGCATATTCACGGTGCTGACTTCGCCGTCGGAGACGCCCGGCACGGCGAACATCGACTTCGTGATCTTTCCCGAGCGCTGGCTGGTCGCGGAAAACACCTTCCGCCCGCCCTGGTACCACATGAACGTGATGAGCGAATTCATGGGGCTGATCTACGGCGTCTACGACGCCAAGACCGGCGGCGGCTTCGCGCCGGGCGGCTTCAGCCTGCACAACACCATGCTGCCGCACGGGCCCGATCTGCGCGCCTTCGAGGACGCCAGCGCCGTCGATTTGAAGCCGCACAAGCTCGAAGGCACGATGGCCTTCATGTTCGAGACGCGCTTCATGCAGCGCGTGACGAAATTCGCCGCCGAGGCGCCGCAGCTCCAGAAGAGCTATACGTCTTACGGCGCGGCGCTGAAGAAACATTTCGATCCGACCAAACCCTGACCCGCCTCCGGGCGCGCATGTCGCGCCCTTATTGATCCAAGGAAACCATGCCGCACATCGACGCCACGCATGCGCGCGATCTCGAAAGCTGGGTCGCAAGCGCCAACGGCCATCCGAGCTTTCCGATCCAGAACCTGCCCTTCGGCGTTTTCGCGCCGGGCGGCGGCGATGCGCGCTGCGGCGTGGCGATCGGCGACGAGATTCTCGACCTGCGCGCGCTGGCCGCCGCGAACCTCCTGAGCGGCGCGGCGCAAGCGGCGTGCGCGGCGTGCAGCGGCGCGACGCTCAACGCTTTCCTCGCGCTCGAACCCGCCGCGCGAAAAGCTTTTCGCGCAGCGCTGAGCGTCTTCCTGTCGAAGGAGTCCACGCCGCATCCGCAACTGCTGCATCGCGCCGCCGATTGCGCGCTCGCCTTGCCGGCGCGCATCGGCGACTACACCGACCTCTATGCCGGCATTCATCACGCGACCAAGGTCGGGCTCCTGTTCCGCCCCGACAGCCCGCTGATGCCGAACTACAAATGGGTGCCGATCGGCTATCACGGCCGCGCCTCCTCGGTGCGCCCGAGCGGCGAGAGCGTGCGCAGGCCCAACGGCCAGCGCAAGGCGCCGGACGCGGCGGCGCCGACATTCGGCCCATGCGAACGGCTCGATTTCGAACTCGAAATGGGCGTGTGGGTCGGCGGGCGCAACGAGCTCGGCGCGCCCGTGCCGATCGCCGAAGCCGCAGATCGCATCGCCGGCTTCTGCCTGCTCAACGACTGGTCGGCGCGCGACATGCAGGCCTGGGAATACCAGCCGCTCGGCCCCTTCCTCGCCAAGTCCTTCCACACCACGATCTCGCCGTGGATCGTCACGGCGGAAGCGCTCGCGCCGTTCCGCGCGCCCGCGATGACGCGCGCAGCGGACGATCCGAAACCCCTGCCCTATCTCGACGATGCGACAGACCAGCAAGAGGGCGGCCTCGCGCTCGAACTCGAAGTGTGGCTGACCACGGCGCAGATGCGCGCCAAGGGCGTCGCGCCGCATCGCCTGTGCCTCGGGGACGCGCGCAACCTCTACTGGACGCCGGCGCAGATGGTCGCTCATCACACGTCGAACGGCTGCAATCTCGGGCCAGGCGACCTGCTCGGCACCGGCACGATCTCCGCGCCGCAGAAGGGCGCCTTCGGATCGCTGCTCGAGGAAACCAACGGCGGCCGCGAGCCGATCGCGCTCGCCAGCGGCGAGACGCGCGCCTTCCTGCAGGACGGCGACGAGATCGTCATGCGCGCCTACGGCCGACGCGACGGCTTCGCGTCGATCGGTTTTGGCGAATGCCGCGGAACGATCGTGGCCGCGCCGGCGAGTTAGAACATACTGCATTTGGGTGGACGCGTCCGTCATTGCGAGCCCGACAGAAGTCCGCTGTTGCGGACTTCGTCTGAAAGCGAAGCAATCCATCCACCGGAACTTGATCCAGTTCCGGTGGATGGATCGCCACGTCGCTTCGCTCCTCGCGATGACGGTTCAATCAAGACATTGCGGCGCCGCCGTCAGTAAAGATGACAGGCCACCGCCTGCGCATCGTCGCCGCGCAGCGCCGGGTCTTCCTCCCTGCAACGCGGCATGGCCTGCGGGCAGCGCGTGTGAAAACGGCAGCCCGACGGCGGGTTCATCGGGCTCGGCACTTCGCCGGCGATGATGTGGCGCTGGCGCGTCGCCTCGATCTCGGGATCGGCGACCGGCACCGCTTCCAGCAGCGCCTGCGTATAGGGATGCCGCGGCGCCTTGTAGAGCGCCTCGCGCGTCGAAATCTCGACGATGCGCCCGAGATACATCACCGCGATGCGGTCGCTGACATGGCGCACGACCGCGAGATCATGCGCGATGAAGAGATAGGCGAGGCCGAGCCTCTGCTGCAGCTCGACGAAGACGTTGACCACCTGCGCCTGGATGGAGACGTCCAGAGCCGACACCGGCTCGTCGCAGACGATCATCGCCGGTTCGAGCGCGAGCGCGCGCGCAATGCCGACGCGCTGGCGCTGACCGCCGGAAAATTCGTGCGGATAGCGCTCCGCCATGTCCGGCAGCAGCCCGACCAGCCGCATCAGTTCGGCGATGCGATCCTCGTAATCGCGGCGGCTCTTGGCGAGGCCGTGCACGACCAGCGGTTCGCCGATGATGTCGCGCACCGTCATGCGCGGGTCGAGCGATCCGTAGGGGTCCTGGTAGACCATCTGCATGCGCCGGCGCAGCGGCTGCATCCGCGCCTTGTCGTAATGCGTGATGTCCTGCCCCTCGAACTCGATCCGGCCGGCGACCGGATTGTTCATGCGCATGACCGCGAGCCCGGTCGTGGATTTGCCGCAGCCGCTCTCGCCCACCAGTCCCAGCGTCTCGCCGCGCGCCAGCGTGAACGACACGCCGTCGACGGCGCGGATCATGCCGGCGTGCCGCCCGAGCAACCCGCCCGACGAGACGGGAAAATGCACCTTCAGATCCTCGACGCGCAGCAGCGGCTCGCTCATGCCGTCGTCTCCAGAATGCAGGCGACCTGATGCTGCGGGCCGATGTCGCGCAACGCCGGCCGCTCGCTGCGCGCAGGCAGCCGTCGCCTCGCGGCAGCGCGGCGCGAAGGCGCAGCCCTGCGGCAGGCGCGCGAGGTTCGGCGGCTGGCCGTCGATCGGCGCGAGCCGTTTCGACGTGTCGCCGTCGATGCGCGGCACGGAGGCCATCAGGCCGCGCGTATAGGGATGGCGCGGGCGCGCGTAGAGTTCGCGCGCGGGCGCAGCCTCCACGATGCGGCCGGCGTACATGACGACGACGCGGTCGGCATAGCGCGCGACGACGCCGAGATCGTGCGTGATGAGCACGAGCGCCGAGCGCGCCTTGCTCGCGAGATCCTTGAGCAGGTCGAGGATCTGCGCCTGTACGGTGACGTCGAGCGCTGTCGTCGGCTCGTCGGCGATGATGAGCTGCGGCTCGCAGGCGAGCGCCATGGCGATCATCGCGCGTTGCCGCATCCCGCCCGAAAACTGGTGCGGATAGGCGCGCACGCGCGAGGCGGGATCGGACATGCGCACGCGGCCGAGCAGCTCGCGCGCCATGTCGATCGCCTTGCCCCACGGCGTCCTGCGATGCTGGTTGATCGGCTCGCCGACCTGCATGCCGACGGTCAGCGCCGGATTGAGCGAACTCATCGGCTCCTGAAAGATCATGGCGATGCGGTCGCCGCGCAGGTTGCGCATCTGCGCGTCCGACATCTGCAGCAGATCGTGCCCGTCGAACAGGATTTCGCCGCTCTCGATCACGCCCGGCGGATCGGGAATGAGCCGCAGGATGGATAGCGCGGTGACGCTCTTGCCCGAGCCGGATTCGCCGACGATGGCGAGCGTCTCGCCGGCGGCGACGTCGAACGAGACGCGGTCCACCGCCGTCACCGCGCCGCCGCCCATGCGAAAGCGCGTGACGAGGTTGCGCACGCTGAGCAGCGGGGCGGCCTGCGCGGCCCCCTGCTCCTGCGTGTCGGCGCTCGCGGCCGCGCTCAATAGCCGAGCTTCTTCTTCAGGTCCTGGTCGATCCACATGCGCGCATGAATCGGGCCGGGACGCTCCGCGCCCGCGCGCAATTCGCCGCCGTAGTTCTTCACCCACGGCCACCACGCCGAATAGCCGTAGGCGACCGGCAGCCAGATATAGGGCGCCTTGTCGACGATCTCGCGCGTCATTTCCTTGACGAGCGCCATGCGCTTGGCTTCGTCCGGCTCCTGATAGACGTCGATCATCATCTTCTTGTCGAAGGCGGGATCGGAATATTGCGAGGGGTTCCACGTCTGCTTGCTGACGAAGCTCTTGCGCAGCGAGGTCGTCGGGTTGGTGTGGCCGTTGCGCATGAAATAGCCGGCGGCGTGGCTCTTCGTCGTCATCGCGGACAGGAAGGCCGCATATTCCATCGGCTGGATCTCGATCTTGACGCCGACCTGTTCGAGATAGGCCGCGATCAGCGGCACGAGGTCCATGTGGTCGGGCGAGCAGGAGCAGACCTGCACCTTGAACGAGAAGCCGTTGGGATAGCCCGCCTCCTTCAGCAGTTGCTTGGCCTTCGCCGGATTGTAGGTGAACAGCTCCTTCACGCTGTCAGGCATTTTGTCGAGCGGCTCGTAGTAGCCGATGTAGTCGGGATGCATCGGATAGGCGAACATCTCGGCGTTGCCGTTGTAGAAGGAGGTGATGATCTCCTGCTTGTTGACGGCGAGATTGAGCGCGCGCCGCACGCGGATGTCGTCGAACGGCTTCTGGTCGACGCGCATGGCGAGGAACGTGCCGCCGGTGTCCAGTCCGCGTTTGAACTGAAGCTGCGGCGCGCTCTTCTTCAGCTCGTCGATGGCGCTCCAGCGCAGCCCCTCGAGGACGTCGAGCTTGGCGGTGCGCAGCGCGGTGAGGAAGGTCGCCTCGTCCTTGATCGTGCGATGCACGATCTTGTCGACGAACGGCAGCTTGTATTCCTGTCCGCCGATCTTCTCCTTGTCCCAGTACTTGTCGTTCTTCTCGAAGGTGACGGCGCTGCCCTGCACGTAGTCCGTCAGCTTGAACGGCCCGGTGCCGTTGACGTTCTTCCAGTTGCCGGCGCCGGCGTCGGAGACTTCCTTCGGCACGATGGCGTCGTAATAGCCCCAGCCGAAGCGATAGTCCCATTCCGCGAAATAGTGCTTGAAGGTGAAGACGACCGTGTTCTTGTCGGTCGCCTCCACCTTCTCGACATGATCGAAATAGGTCGGCACTTTCTTCGGGCTCTTGTCGAGCCGGGTGAAACTGTTGACGACGTCGTCGGCGACGAGTTCACGCGCCGCCATCACGCCGGGCTTTTCGGGAAACATCACGCCCTTGCGCAACTTGATCTCGACGCGCAGCGGGTCCTTCTTCCATTCCCAGCTTTCGGCCAGTTCGCCGCGCACCGCCTCGCTCGGCAGCCAGGCGTCCGGTCTGAACGTGTACTTGCCGCCGTTGCGCTCGGCCTTCGACAGGTCGGCGACGAACAGGTGCTCGTAGACGAGGCCCGTATCCTGCGAATGCTTCCACGCCCAGTCGGCGGCGTCCCAGCTCAGCGGCGAGAGCGTGAGATAGACCATGCCGATGTTGAGCGTGCCGCCGGTCTGCGGCTTCTCCGCCTGCGCCTGCGCCGCCAACGGCGCGAGCGCGAACGCCGCCGCGCCCGCCAGCGCGATGGCCTTCAGCTTGCCTTTCCATCCGATCCCCTTAGCCATCGCGCCCTCCTGTTTTTTGGTTTTCCGTTCTATCGCGAGCCGCGCATCCGCGGATCGAGCAGATCGCGCAGCGCGTCGCCGAACACGTTTGTTGCGAACACCACCGTCGTCAGGCACAGGCCCGGCGCGAGCACGAGCCACGGCCCCTGGAACATGTAGCTGCGGCCGCTGCCCGACAGCAGGCCGCCCCATGTCGGCGCCGGCGGCGGCACGCCGAGGCCGAGAAAGGCGAGGCCGGATTCGATCAGGATGGCCGCGCCGACGCGCGTCGTGAACAGCACGATGATCGGCGGCAGGATGTTGGGAAGGATGTGCCGCCACAGGATGCGCCAGGTGGAGGCGCCGATCGATTGCGCGGCGTGGACATACATGTTCTCGCGCGCCGACAGCGTCGCGCTGCGGATGATGCGCGATCCGGCGATGCCGAGCACGAGGCTGAGCACGCCGATGATCTGGAACATGCCGGGGCCGAGCACGGACACGACCGCGATCAGGATGACCAGTTCCGGAAACGACATGTAGGCGTCGACGAAACGTTGCCCGATCATGTCGATGCGGCCGCCGAGATAGCCGGTGGTCATGCCGATGGCGATGGAGATCAGCGTCGCCAGAAAGGCCGCCGACAGGCTGATGATGACGGACAGGCGCGCGCCGTAGAGGCAGCGGGACAGGAGGTCGCGGCCGAGATTGTCGGTGCCGAACCAGTGCTTCCACGAGGGCGGCTTCATCCGCTCGATCGGGCTGATCTGGTTGAAGCCGTAGGGCGCGAGCTGGTCCGCGAACAATCCGCACAGCACGAACAGCACGAAGATCACGCCCGCGATCGCGCCGAAAGGCTTTTCACGGAACAGGCGCACGATGAAGCGCAGGACCGGGTTTGGCGCGCGCGCAGGCTTTGCCGCAATCTCGACCGTCGCGCTCATTGCCGCCTCACGCGCGGATCGAGGAAGCCGTAGCTGAGGTCGACGACGAGGTTGATGAGCATGACGGCGAGGCCGACCACCAGGAACACGCCGGTGATGATCGGATAGTCGCGCTGGCTCACCGCCTCCAGCAGCAGCAGGCCCATGCCGGGAATGACGAAAATCTGCTCGAGGATGACGGCGCCGCCGATCAGCAGCGGCGCCTGCAGGCCGATCAGCGTGACGACGGGAATGAGCGCGTTGCGCAGCGCATGACGCATCACCACGAGCCGTTCGGGCAGCCCCTTGGCCCAGGCGGTGCGGATGTAGTCCTGGCGCAGCACTTCCAGCATCATCGTGCGTGTCATGCGCATGGTGATCGCCGAAAGCGCCGTGCCGAGAACGAGCGCCGGCACGATCATCTGCTTCATGTTCTGCCAGGGCGCGTCGCTGAACTTCACGTAGTTCACTTCCGGCGACCATCCCCACCAGATCGAGGGAAAGACCATCACCATCGTGCCCATCCAGAAATTGGGCACGGCGAGCATCAGGATCGAGAAGGAGCGCGCCGCCACGTCGCCCGCCGTATCCTGGCGGATGGCGGAATAGACGCCGATCGGCAGCGCGATCAGAAGGCCGACGACGAGCGCCATCAGCCCGAGCTCGAACGTCACGGGCAGGCGCTGCAACACCTGTTCGAGCACGGGCGTCGACTGCCACAGCGACTTGCCGAAATCGCCCTGCAGCACGCCCCACACCCAGCGCACATATTGCTCCGGCATCGAGCGGTCGAGCCCGAGCGCGGACACGAGCTGGTCGCGGCTGAGCTTGTCGGCGGCGACGTCGTTCTGGCTGAGCATCAGGTCGATGATGTCGCCCGGGATCATGCGGACGGTGACGAAGACGATGACGCTCGCAAACAGCAGCGTGGGGATCAGCGCCAGCAACCGGCGCAGGATGTAGGCGCGCAAGGCCGTTGTCCGCCCTTGCTACGCGGACTGCAACGCCAAGACCCGGATCGTTTCCTGTGGCATGCCCGATCTCCCTGACGCTCGCTGCGTTCGGAAGCTCTGGGGCTCCGTTTCGATCTCGCGCGAACTGGCTTGATCGAAACGATAGCATCGGCAGATGCGTTGGCAAGCGACCTTCGCCGCAGGCGACTATCCCGAGCCGATTGGCTTTCGGTTGCAGGTATTGCAGGCTGTCATGGACGAGGCGGGCCAGCCGGGGAAACGCGCATGCTGCTGTCAGGCAAGATTTGTGTCGTCACCGGCGCCGCGTCCGAGCGCGGCCTCGGCATGGCCACGGCGAAACTGTTCGCCGCGCACGGCGCGAAGCTCGCGATCCTCGACCTCGATCTGGCGGCCTCCGCGCGCGCGGCGGCTTCGATCGGCGCCGGCCACATCGGGCTTGCCTGCAACGTGACGGACAAGGCCGCCTGCGACGCGGCGGTCGCCGTTGTGGTCGCGAAGTACGGGCGCATCGACGTTCTCGTCAACAACGCCGGCATCACGCAGCCGATCAGGACGCTCGACATCACGCCCGCCAATTACGATGCGGTCACCGACGTCAGCCTGCGCGGCACGCTCTACATGAGCCAGGCCGCGCTTCCCGCGATGGTGAAGCAGGGTTCGGGCTCGATCGTGTGCATCTCCTCCGTCTCCGCGCAGCGCGGCGGCGGCATTTTCGGCGGGCCGCATTACAGCGCGGCCAAGGGCGGCGTGCTGAGCCTCGCTCGCGCGATGGCGCGCGAGTTCGGGCCGGCCGGCGTGCGCGTGAACAATGTCGCGCCCGGCCTGATCCAGACCGACATCACCGCCGGCAAGCTCACCGACGAGATGAAGGCCGACATTCTCAAGAGCATTCCGCTCAATCGTCTCGGCGATGCGACCGATGTCGCGAAAGCCTGCCTGTTTCTGGCTTCCGATCTTTCGTCCTACGTCACCGGCGCCACGCTCGACGTCAACGGCGGCATGCTCATCCACTGACCATCACATCGGAAGGCGAAAGCGCGATGTCCGAGATCGGCCACAACGTCAGTCTGCGCGAACGCGCGCGAAGAATCCGGCGTCATGCCCTGCGCATGGGCGAGGTGCAGGGACAGGGCTACATCGCGCAGGCGCTCGGCGCCGCCGACCTTCTGTCCGTCTCCTATTTTCATGCGCTCAACTACCGCCCGAACGAGCCTGAATGGGAAGGCCGCGACCGCTTCTGCCTGTCGATCGGCCATTACGCCATCGCGCTCTACGCGGCGCTGATCGAGGCGGGCGTGATACCGGAGGACGAGATCGAGTCGTATGGCGGCGACGACTCGCGCCTGCCGATGTCGGGCATGGCGGCCTATACGCCGGGCATGGAGATCACCGGCGGCTCGCTCGGCCACGGTCTCGGCATAGCCGTGGGCATGGCGCTCGGCCTCAAGCGCAAGAAATCTTCGAGCTTCGTCTACAACCTCTTCTCCGACGGCGAACTCGACGAAGGATCGACCTGGGAAGCGGCCATGTCGGCCGGCTCCTTCGGCCTCGACAATCTCATCGGCATAGTCGACGTCAACAACATGCAGGCCGACGGTCGCCTCGACGCAGCAGCTGAATTTCGAGCCGCTGAAGCCGAAATTCGAGGCCTTCAACTGGTATGCGCAGCGCGTCGACGGCAACGACATCGACGCGCTGGTCGCAGCCTTCGACAAGGCCCGCAACCACGAGGGCAAGCAGCCGCGCATCATCATCTGCGACACGAAGATGGGACGCGGCGTTCCCTTCCTCGAAACGCGCGAGCGCAACCACTTCCTGCGCGTCGAAGCCGACGAATGGCAGAAGGCGCTCGACATCATCGACGCGGAGCCCCGCCAATGAAACGCTCGAAATACATGCGCCCGGCATGGCTCGACGACACGTCCCTCGAGCGCCCGAACGCCAAGACGTCGGCCATGATCGCCTCGATCGCCGGGCTCGACCAGCGCACGGCGCCGGCGCCGTTCGGCCATGCGCTGGCGAAGCTCGCGGAGACGAGACCCCGAGATCGTCGGGCTATCAGCCGATCTCGCGAAATACACCGACCTGCACGTCTTCGCGCAGAAACATCCCGACCGCTTCTACCAGATGGGCATGGCCGAGCAGTTGCTGATGATGGCCTCCGCCGGTCTCGCGCGCGAAGGCTTTCAGGCCTGGGCGACGACCTACGCCGTCTTCGCCTCTCGCCGCGCCTACGACTTCATCTGCCTGGCGATCGCGGAGGAAAATCTCGACGTGAAAATCTGCTGCGCCCTGCCCGGCCTCACCACCGGCTACGGCCCCAGCCACCAGGCGACGGAAGATCTCGCGATCTTCCGCGGCATGCCGAACCTGACGATTGTCGATCCTTGCGACGCGCACGAGATCGAACAGGCCGTGCCGGCCATAGCCGCGCACAAGGGCCCGGTCTACATGCGGCTGTTGCGCGGCGCCGTGCCGCTCGTGCTCGATGAATACGGCTACGAATTCGAGCTCGGCAAGGCAAAGCTCATCCGCGATGGCGCCGATACGCTCGATCATTTCATCGGGCCTCATGACCATGCGCGCGCTGGAGGCGGCCGAACTGCTGAAGAAGGACAATGTCTCGGTCGCGGTCCTGCATGCGCCGACGATCAAGCCGCTCGACGAAACCACGATCCTGAAGGAAGCCGCCCGGACCGGCCGTCCTGTGGTCGTCGCCGAGAATCATACGCTCATCGGCGGCCTCGGCGAGGCGGTCGCAGGCGCGCTGCTGCGCGGCGGCGTGCATCCGGCAGGCTTCCGCCAGATCGCGCTCCCCGACCAGTTCCTCGACGCCGGCGCGCTGCCCACGCTGCACGATCAGGTACGGCCTGTCGTCGACGGCGGTCGCCGCCTCGATCAAGAGCTGGCTATAGTCGGACCGAAACGGACGAGGCGCCGAAAATTCCGGCGGCGCATCCGCGCCGCATCGTCTCTGCCGCAACAACCAATCTGGTGTCGATGGTGGGCGCACTAGGGCTCGAACCTAGGACCCGCTGATTAAGAGTCAGCTGCTCTACCAACTGAGCTATGCGCCCATCGACCGGTTGCGACCGGAGGCGGCGAGATAGCAAACGCTATTGGCCCTGTCCAGCCCGCACGCCGCAATTTTCCGCCTATCTGTCCACAGCGTCGCGCGCGCGGCGTTTTCGCGTTAGGATTTCGAGGAAAGTTCCGGAGAGCGTGCGATGAAACTGGCAGGCGGATTATTGGGCGCAGCGGCGCTCGCGCTCGTTCTGGGCGCGGCGGCGCCGGCCGCCGAGGCGCGGGAGCGCGGCTGGTCGCGGGCCTGCGCCTGCATCCCGAAAGCAAAGGCCCGCCGCGTCGCGCACCGCAAGGCGCGCCGGCATTATTCGTCCTATCGGCCCGTGCTGGACGTCGATTCCGTTCAGATCGTCGTCCAGACCGGGGAGGGACCGATCGCCGTCGGCCAGCGCCGCACGATCTCCTATGCCTGGCCCCACCCCCATTACAGCTACGATTATACGTGGGACGGCTACGGCGGGCCGTATTACGGCTATCCCGCGCCGCGCGGCACATGGGATTACAGGGGCTATTGAACGAAAAAAGGGGCCGCGCGGGCCCCTTTTCATTCGCGCCGCGGCCGCCCGCTAGCCGGCGCCCGCGCCTTGCGCCTTCTCGCGCCCGCGATTGATGACGAGCTTGTTGAGCGCCGCCACATAGGCGCGCGCCGAGGCCACCAGCGTATCCGGGTCCGCGCCCTTGCCCGTCACCTCGCGGCCGTCTTCCGACAGGCGCACCGACACTTCGGCCTGCGCGTCCGTGCCGCCGGTGACGGCGTGCACCTGGTAGAGCTCCAGATTGGCCTTGTGCGGGATCAGCGCCGTCACCGCGTTGAAGATCGCGTCGACCGGGCCGTTGCCCGTCGCCTGATGCGTCTGCTTCACGCCGTCGATCTCCATCGTCAGCGCCGCCGACTGCGGGCCGTTGGTGCCGGCGATGACGGTGAGCGCCGTCACCTTGAAGCGATCGTTGGCGTTGACGATCTCGTCGTCGACCAGCGCGGCTATGTCCTCGTCGTAGACGATCTTCTTGCGGTCGGCCAAATCCTTGAAGCGGCGGAAGGCGTCGTTCAGCGCGTTCTCGCCCAGCTCGTAGCCCATCTCCTTCAGCTTCTCGCGGAAGGCGGCGCGGCCCGAATGCTTGCCCATGACCAGCGAGGTCTTCGACACGCCGACCAATTCCGGCGTCATGATCTCGTAGGTCAGCGAGCTCTTCAGCATGCCGTGCTGGTGGATGCCGCTCTCGTGCGCGAAGGCGTTACGCCCGACGATCGCCTTGTTGTACTGCACGGGAAACGAAGTGACGGCGGACACCAGCCGCGAGGCGCGGTTCAGCATGGTCGTCTCGACGCCCGTGTCGTAGGGCAGCGCATCCTGGCGCGTGCGGATCGCCATGATGATCTCTTCCAGCGCCGCATTGCCCGCGCGCTCGCCGATGCCGTTGATCGTGCATTCGATTTGTCGCGCGCCGCCGGCGACGCCGGCGAGAGAGTTCGCAACCGCCATGCCGAGATCGTTGTGGCAATGGACCGAGAAGATCGCCTTGTCCGAGTTCGGGACGCGCGCGCGAACCGTCTCGAACATCGCCCGGTATTCCTGCGGCGTGGTGTAGCCGACGGTATCGGGCAGGTTGATCGTGGTGGCGCCGGCCTTGATCGCGGCTTCGACGATCCGGCACATGAAGTCCATCTCGGTGCGGGTGGCGTCCTCGGCCGACCATTCCACGTCGTCGGTCCATTTGCGCGCGCGCGTCACGGCGTCGATCGTCGCCTGCAAGACCTGCTCCGGCGTCATGCCGAGCTTGACCGACATGTGCAGCGGCGAGGTCGAGATGAACGTGTGGATGCGGCCGCGCTTGGCCGGCTTGATCGCCGCGCCGCAGCGGTCGATGTCGGCCAGCCCCGTGCGCGACAGGCCGCAGATCACCGCGCGGTCCGCGCGGCGCGCGATCTCGGCCACGGATTCGAAATCGCCGTCGGAGGCGGCCGGGAAGCCCGCCTCGATGATGTCGACGCCCATCTCGTCGAGCAGTTCGGCGACCTCCATCTTCTCTTCGAAGGTCATGGTCGCGCCGGGGCATTGCTCGCCGTCGCGCAAGGTGGTGTCGAATACGATGACGCGGTCTCTGTTGGAGCCGGTTTCGGTCGCAGCGGTCATGGTCTCTTTCCTGGAATCGAATGTGTCGTTCGAAGCCGGCGCTACGCTTGCAGAAATGTCGGGCGGCCGGCGGGTCGGGTCAAGCTCATCCCCTCAGCGCCCAGGCAAAGCCCAGCCGGCGCTCAGGGGCGGCTAAGAAGCAGAAGGCCCGAAAGCAGCGTCGAAGAGGCGCGCGCGCGCAACGTCGCGTCGGCCATCGGCCGGCGAGCGTCGTTCTGCGTGCTGGTGGCGAAACGGGCCACGAAATCCTCGCGCAATATCGTGCGCCGATCGCGCACGAACGTTTCATGGATAACCCAGGACGCCGCCGGCGACAAGCGCGGAAATGAACCCCGGCGCGACCGCCGCCGGAACGCATTCGTTCATCGCGCGTTCATGTGCATGAACGAGCCGGCGTCCCGCGCCGGCCGCCCCTAAACCCAGGTTCCCCCATGTTGACCAGATTGCAGAAACTGGCGCGCGCGGCCCGCTCCGCCGCCCTGTCAGGGCGTCCGGTGCTCGCGCGCGCCGATATCGTCAGCCGCGGCCAATATGTGCCGCGCGGCGCGACCGGGCGCATCGTCCGCCTCCGTCCGGATGGCGACTTCGATATCGCCTTCGACCGGCTCGAGGCCGGGATCGTTCGCGCCGGCCGCCACGAAATCGCCCCCGCCCCGACGCTCGCGCCCCGCGCTCTTTTCGGCCTGCGCATCTTCTCGCACTGACCCCCGCATCCCCGCCTGACGCGCCCGCCGCCCGGCGGGCGTTTTTTTGTGGCTTGTGAGCCGGCGCGGGATCGGGCACAAAAAGGATAACTGTCCGACAAAACGAGCCGACGAAATGACCGAAGCGCCTGTCCAGACCTGCGATCCGCCGCCGCCCGAGGGCTGGAGCCTGTTCACGCTGCGCGGCGGCTACATCGACCGCAACGGCCCCCTCTTCTATCGCGACGACGGTCCGCAGGGCTTCCAGCTCGGCATGCGCATCGAGGATCGCCATTGCAATCCGCGCGGCGTCGGCCACGGCGGCTGGCTCATGACCTTCGCCGACATGATGCTGCCCATGGCCGCTCACCGGCACCCCAAGGTCGGCCGCAATTTCCTGCCGACCGTGTCGATGGCTGTGGATTTCCTGGCGCCGGCGCCGATGGGCGCCTGGCTCAACAGCCGCACGGAAATCCTGCGCGTCACGCGCAACCTCGTTTTCGCTCAAGGCCTTGTCTACGCGGACGAGACGCTGGTCGCCCGCGTCAACGGCGTGTTCAAGATCGGCGAGCCCATCGCCAAGCTGCTGGGCGACGCGGACAAATAGGCGCGGACGCTTGACCGCGGCTGGCGCAAAGGTAAATTTTGGCCGCCTCGATGGAGCCCCCGCCTCGATGACCGATCGTCTCCTCCCGCTCCTTGCCTGCGCCGCCGCCCTGCTCGCGCTCGCCTCCTGCAATTCGACGCCCGCGCCGCAAGCGATGGCGACGGCGCCCCAGCAGCAGCGGGCCGTGTCGCCGATCACGCCCGCGGGCTTCAAGCTGCCGGAAGGCGCGGGCTGCTCCGGCGCGATCGCGCGCTACCGCGCCGTCATCGCCAACGATCATGACACCGGCAACGTCAACGACACCGTCTACGGGCAGATCGAGGGCGAGATTTCCGGCGCCTCCGCCGCCTGCGCCGCCGGCAGGGACGGCGAGGCGATGAGCCTCGTCGCGGCTTCCAAGAGCCGCCACGGCTACCCCGGCTGACCGGCGCAAGCGCCGACGCTGACAAGCCGTCGTTGCGAGCGCGGCGAAGCAATCGAGGGGTCGCGGCCCGGCTTTGGATTGCTTCGTCGCTACAGGTGAAACCGCGTTGCGGATTCACCGGAACTCCTCGCAACAACGGGAAAGGCCGAATGAGCGCCTTTCCTCCCCTTGACCCCGCCCCCGTCCCGCGCTACCAAACCCGCCGATCAACGCATCGGCGGAACCATGCGCAAGAACCTTATCGTATCGCGAGCGCCTGAGACGGAGCGGGACTGAACCCGCTGCTCCGCCGATGGCGCTCAACCCGAGGTCCCTGATGGGGCCTTTTTTATTGCCCAGAATTCCGCCAAAAGGACCGCAGTTCGCAGGAGATGGCCATGTCGAGACAGATGACCGGCGCCGAAATGATCGTGGAAGCCCTGAAGGACCAGGGCGTGGACACCATTTTCGGCTATCCCGGCGGCGCGGTCCTGCCGATCTATGACGCCCTCTTCCACCAGAACAAGGTGCGCCACGTGCTCGTGCGCCACGAGCAGGGCGCGGGCCACGCGGCCGAGGGCTATGCCCGCTCGACCGGCAAGGTCGGCGTGCTCCTGGTCACCTCCGGCCCCGGCGCGACCAACGCCGTCACCGCGCTCACCGACGCGCTGATGGATTCCATTCCGCTCGTCTGCATCACCGGCCAGGTGCCGACGCATCTCATCGGCTCCGACGCCTTCCAGGAATGCGACACGGTCGGCATCACCCGGCACTGCACGAAGCACAATTATCTGGTGAAGCGCATCGAGGACCTGCCGCGCATCCTGCACGAGGCCTTCTACGTCGCCTCCAGCGGCCGCCCCGGCCCTGTCGTCATCGACGTGCCGAAGGACGTGCAATTCGCCACCGGCACGTACCATTTCGCGCGCAACATCCAGCACAAGACCTACCAGCCGCAGCTCAAGGGCGACCGCGCCAAGATCAAGCACGCCGTCGCCATGATGGCGGCGGCCAAGCGCCCGGTCTTCTACACCGGCGGCGGCGTCATCAATTCGGGGCCGGCGGCCTCCACCCTGCTGCGCGAACTGGTGAAGCTCACCGGCTTCCCGATCACCTCGACGCTGATGGGGCTCGGCGCCTATCCCGCGCCCGACCCGCAATGGGTCGGCATGCTCGGCATGCACGGCACCTACGAGGCCAACAACGCCATGCACGATTGCGATCTGATGATCTCGATCGGCGCGCGTTTCGACGACCGCATCACCGGCCGCCTCGACGCCTTCTCGCCGGGCTCGAAGAAGATCCACATCGACATCGATCCTTCCTCCATCAACAAGAACGTCAAGGTCGATCTCGGCATCGTCGGCGATTGCGCGCATGTGCTGGAAGACATGGTGACGCTGTGGCGCACGGAGTCTCTTGCCGCCGACAAGGCCGCGCTGGCCGCGTGGTGGAAGCAGATCGACAAGTGGCGCGCCCGCAAGTCGCTCGCCTTCCAGAATTCGACCAAGACCATCAAGCCGCAATACGCCATCCAGCGGCTCTACGAACTCACCAAGGACCGCAAGACCTACATCACCACGGAAGTCGGCCAGCACCAGATGTGGGCGGCGCAGCACTATCACTTCAAGGAGCCCAACCGCTGGATGACCTCGGGCGGCCTCGGCACGATGGGCTACGGCCTGCCCGCCGCCGTCGGCGCGCAGATGGCGCATCCGGACGCGCTCGTCGTCGACATCGCCGGCGAGGCCTCGATCCTGATGAACATCCAGGAGCTGTCGACCGCCGTGCAGTTCCGCTGCCCGGTGAAGATCTTCATCCTCAACAACGAATACATGGGCATGGTGCGCCAGTGGCAGGAACTGCTGCACGGCGGCCGCTACTCGCATTCCTACTCCGACGCCCTGCCGGATTTCGTGAAGCTCGCCGAAGCCTATGGCGCGCACGGCATCCGCTGCTCGGACCCGGCCAAGCTCGACGACGCCATCAAGGAGATGATCGACACGCCGAACGTGGTGATCTTCGACTGCGTCGTCGACAAGGCCGAGAACTGCCTGCCGATGATCCCCTCGGGCAAGGCGCACAACGACATGATCCTGCCCGACGAGGTCGAGGACATCGGCTCGGTCATCGACGACAAGGGGAAAATGTTGGTCTAGCCGCGCTCCCCTTCTCCCGCTTGCGGGAGAAGGGTTCGCCCAGAGATTTCTCGTTAGCCGGATCCGATCATGAACGCCGCCATTCCCACTCCCGCCTTCCCGCCCTCCCCCTATTCCTCGGCCATCGGCAAGTCGAACGTCGACAGCCACACGCTGTCCGTTCTCGTCGACAACGAGCCCGGCGTGCTCGCGCGCGTCGTCGGCCTGTTCTCGGGCCGCGGCTACAATATCGAGAGCCTCACCGTCGCCGAGGTGGCGCATGGCGAGCATCTTTCGCGCATCACAGTCGTCACATCGGGCACGCCCGAGGTGATCGAGCAGATCACGCACCAGCTCGAGCGCATCGTGCCGATCCACAAGGTGATCGACCTCTCGCTCACCAAGCGCGCGATCGAACGCGAACTGGCCATGGTCAAGGTGCGCGGCCAGGGCGAGGCCCGCGTCGAGGCGCTGCGGCTGGCCGAAGCCTTCCGCGCCAAGGTGATCGACGCCACGACCGAGAGCTTCATCTTCGAACTGACCGGCGCGACCAACAAGATCGACGATTTCGTCGAGCTGATGCGCCCGATCGGTCTGGTCGAGGTCTCCCGCACCGGCGTCGCCGCCATTTCGCGCGGGCCCGAGCCGCTCTGAGGGCGCAGACCCGGATTGCGGGCCGGAAGCCCGTCCGGGGCTTGACCTTGCCCGTCCAAACCGTCACGAAGCGCCCGCATACGAAATTACGCCGCCCGGCGGCCGAAACACCCAAGGGGACCTGAGAAAATGCGCGTCTATTACGATCGGGATGCCGATATCAATCTCATCAAGGGCAAGAAGGTGGCCGTGGTCGGCTACGGCTCGCAGGGCCACGCCCATGTGCTGAACATGCGCGATTCCGGCGTCAAGGACGTGGTCGTCGCGCTGCGCGCGGGCTCCGCCACCGCCAAGAAGGCCGAGGGCGAGGGCCTCAAGGTCATGACCGTGGCGGACGCCGCCAAATGGGCCGACGTCGTCATGATGCTCACCCCCGACGAACTCCAGGCCGACATCTATCGCGACGAACTCGCCCCCAACATGAAGAAGGGCGCCGCCCTCCTGTTCGCGCACGGGCTGAATGTTCACTTCAACCTCATCGAGCCGCGCAAGGATCTCGACGTCCTCATGGTCGCCCCCAAGGGCCCCGGCCACACCGTGCGCTCGGAATACAAGCGCGGCGGCGGCGTGCCCTGCCTGATCGCCATCCATCAGGACGCCTCGGGCAACGCCCATGACCTCGGCCTGTCCTACGCGTCGGCCATCGGCGGCGGCCGCGCCGGCATCATCGAGACGAACTTCAAGGAAGAATGCGAGACCGACCTGTTCGGCGAGCAGGTCGTCCTCTGCGGCGGCCTCGTCGAGCTGATCCGCGCCGGCTTCGAGACGCTGGTGGAAGCCGGCTATGCGCCGGAAATGGCCTATTTCGAGTGCCTGCACGAAGTGAAGCTGATCGTCGACCTCATCTACGAGGGCGGCATCGCCAACATGAACTACTCGATCTCCAACACCGCCGAATACGGCGAATACGTCACCGGCCCGCGCATCATCACGCCGGAGACCAAGGCCGAGATGAAGCGCGTTCTGGCCGACATCCAGTCCGGCAAGTTCACGCGCGACTGGATGCTGGAGAACAAGGTCAACCAGACCTCGTTCAAGGCGACCCGCGCCAAGGCCGCGTCTCACGAGATCGAGGCGGTCGGCGAGAAGCTGCGCGCCATGATGCCCTGGATCGGCAAGAACAAGCTGGTCGACAAGGAAAAGAACTGATCGCTTCGGCGATCTGCGAAAAGCCCCCGGAGACGGGGGCTTTTTTGTTGGCTTGCTCTCTCGCGCCGTCATTGCGAGGAGCCAAGCGACGCGGCAATCCATCCCGGCGTCTCGGTCGCATTTCGGGGATGGATTGCCGCGTCGGCCTCCGGCCTCCTCGCAATGACGGCCTCGAAAGGGCGGTGTATTGCTGCGTGACTTGCGCAATGCCGGACCCCGCGTGAAACCCACCCTCTTCCACAACGCCGGCCTCTCGCTCTCGGGCGTGGAAATCCTCCGCGACCTCGCCTTCGCGCTCAACCCCGGCGAATGGACCTTCCTCGTCGGCCCGCCCGGCGCGGGCAAGACGACGCTACTGCGCCTCGCCGCCGGCGAAATCGCGCCGACCGCCGGCCAGATCGACCGCGCCGGCGCAGGCGTCTTCGCCCACCATTCCATGCCGCTCGACGACACGAAATTTTCACGCGACATCGTCGCCGAAGTCATGTCCGGCCCGAGCGCCCTCGGGCGGGCCGAAAACCTGCTCACAGACCTCGGGCTCGACGCCTATCTCGGCCACGAGCCCTTCCGCCTTTCACGCGGCCATCGCGCGCGGCTCGCCATCGCCTGCGGGCTCGCGGCCAGGCCGGCCCTGCTCTGCCTCGACGATCCCTTTTCGCCCATGGACCGCCGCGCGCGCATGTTGACGGCCGACGCCCTCAATCGCGCCGCCGACGAGGATGGGCTTTCGATCCTGATGGCGAGCAACAATCCGCTGGACGCCTTGCGCTACGCCGACCGCATCGTGTTTCTGGGCGCGGGCCCCGCCGCGACGATCGTCGAGACGATCGCGCACGATCCGATGCCGGACGCCGCCGAAGACGACATGACGGCGCACGAACTTCACGCGCGGCTCTGGCGCGCGCTCGACGGCTGAATCTACTTCACGAAATCCAGCGTCTTGAACGCCGTCATCTTGCCCATCGTCCTGCCGGAGGCGTCGCGCTGCACGCCGGTTCCGGTCGTCGCCTTCACCTTCTTGCCGACGAAGGACTTGGGCATCTTCTGCTTCTCGAACCACGGAACGCAGGCCTTGGCCTCGCACAGCCCGGTTTCCTCCGATTTCGCGGTCTTGATCGTCAGATAGCAATTGTCGCCGCACTCGAATTTGCGGATCGTCCCCTCGATCGTCTTCGTCGCCGCGATCGCCTTGGCGCTCTGCTTCTTCGGCTTCTTCTTGATGATCCGCATCTGCTGCGGCGCGTCCGTCGCGGGCTGCGCGGTCTGCGCCTGCGCGACGCCGCCGGCGAGCGCGAGAGCCAGAACGGCGGTGAAAATCCTCGTCTTCATGTCTCCCCCAAGAAACGGATGACGGCAAAGAAAATGGGCGCGGCAGACCGGCCGCGCCCATCATATGGGGATCGGATCAGAACTTCACGAGGTCCTTGATCGCGGATTCGGCGTTCGACGGAACGACGCTGCGCTTCACGAAATCGTCCCAGTTCTTGAACTTGCCCTTGGCGCGGGCTTCCACGATCGCCTTGGCGCGCGCCGGCCCGATCTGCGGCAGGGAATCGAGTTCCTCGGCGGTCGCCGTGTTGAGGTCGATCTTCTTCCCCGCGGCAGCGGCCGGCTTGGCGGCTTCGGTCTTGGCCGCCGGCTTGGCCGGCTCCGCGGCCTTGGCCGCAGGCTTGGCGGGCTCCGCCGCCTTGGCGGCCGCGCCGGCGGGCTTCGCCGGTTCGGCGGCCTTTGCCGCCGGCTTTGCCGGCTCGGTCGCCTTGGCGGCGGGTTTGGCCGGCTCGGCGGCCTTGGCGGCGGGCTTGGCCGGTTCGGCCGCCTTGCCGGCGGGGGCGGCGGCGGGCGGCGGCGTGGTCGGTTTCAGCGGATTCGTCGCCGGCTGCTGGGCCTGCGCGAAGGCCGCGCCGCTGGTCAGCGCCGCGAACAGGGTGGCGGCAATCAATTTGCGAGCAATCATGGCATTCCTCGGCGCCCGGGCAGGTTGCGCCGCGCGCCCCGGGCGAAGCGCGCGCTGGTTGGCCGGCGGCGCTGCGCCGTCGGCCGCGGCCATGAGACATCCGATCCGGCCACGGCGCAATCTCTGCAATTGGCCGCATGAATGGCGGCTGAACGCCTATTGCCGAAAGTCCGGCGGCGGCTCTGGCGGCGGAAGCTCGAACCGTTCCGCCGGCGGCGCGGGCGCGGCCGGCGTGGCGTCGAACAGATGCGTCGCCCCGGGCCAGGCCAGCGTCAGCGCGATCACCGCGACCAGCGCGCCGAGATAGGGCGCGATCGCGCGCGCCACGGCGCCGGCGCTCGCCGTCGCGCCTCCGGCCGCGCGCGTCATCAGCACGGCATAGCCGAGCGGCGGCGCCAGAAAGCTCGCTTGCAGGGTCAAGGCCGTCAGCGCAGCCACCCAGGCCGCGTCGGGCGCGCGCATCAGCGCGCCGGGCATGACGATCGGCACGATGACGAAGACGATCTCGAAAGCGTCGAGCACGAGCGCGGAAATCGCCATGATGACGAGAAGCGCGGCCACCGCGCCCGCCGCGCCGCCCGGCGCCAGGGCGAAGAGATCGGTCGCCAGCCTGTCGGTCCCCAGCACCCGCAGCGCCAGCGTGAACGTCGTCGCCGCAACCAGCAGCGCAAACAGCGCGCCGGAAATGGCGAGCGTGTCGCGCAATATCTCCTTCAGGACGGCCGGCGTCAGCGCGCGCGTGAAAACGCCTGCCGCCAGCAGCGCGATGCAACCGGTCGCGGCGGCTTCCACGGCGTAGAACATTCCGCTCGCCACGCCGCCGAGCAGGACGAATACGGCGAGAACGACCAGGCCGGATGTCGCCCCTTCGCGCAGGGTCAGGGGCAAGGCGGCCTCGGGGCGTTTCGCCTTTCGCGCTTCAACGCAGGCGACGAGCATCCAGAGCGCGAGCGTGACGACAGCCGGAACGAGCGCGGCGCGAAAAATATCCTGCGTATTGACGATGCGCGCGGCGTCGGTCGCGCGTGCGGCGATGGTGTGCGCATTCAGCATCGCATCGCCCAGGAACAGCAGGACGAGCGAAGGCGGTATGGCGACGCCGAGCGTGCTGGCCGCCGCCACCAGCGCGACGCTCTCGGCCGGCGCCACGCCCGCGCGCGCAAGCAACGGCGCAACGCCGCGCGACAGCATGGCGACGCTCGCTCCGACCGAGCCGTTCATCGGCGCAAGCAGCGCGCCGAGCGCGAGCGCCGAAAGGCGCGGCGACACAGCGCCGCCGCCGCCGATCGCGACGCCCGTGCGAAACAGGCCGCGCGACAGCGGCAATCGGTTCATGACGACGCCCATGGTCACGAACAGCGGCAGCGCCTGCAGAAGGTCGCCTTCCAGAAGCGCCTGCAACCGCTGGCCGAGCGCGCTGAGGAGCGACGCCTCGCCGCCGCTCGCCACGATGAACAGCGCGCCGAGGCCCGAGGCGCCGATCAGCACGAGAAACGCCGGCAGCCCCGTCGCCAGCATCGTCGCCATGATCAGCGGAAAAAGCGCCGCGCCGAACCAGGCGCTCATGACGGCCGATCTCGTGACAAAGCGTGCGAAAAATCGACGAAGGCCTGGCACACGACCAGCGCGGCGAGCAGCACGACCGCGAGCTTGATGATGAAATAGCCGGGATTGTTGGTGTCCGGAAAGCGCTCGAAAGCCATCAGGGAGCGCCATGCGTCGCGGCCGTAGACGGCGATGACGAACAGACCCCAGGGCAGCGCGACCAGCGCGCCGCCAGCCGCGATGCGCCGCCGTGTCCGCGCCGACAGTCCGGCCGCAAGGGAATCCGCGCGCAGATGCGTTCCCGCGCGGCTCGCCGCCGTGAGCGCGATGGCGATGAACAGCGCAAACAGCCATTGCCCGAGATCGTTCGCCTCGCGCGAGCAGCATTGCGCGAGGTCGCGCAGCGGCCATTGCGCCGAGAGCAGCAACACGACCGGGGCCGCCAGCCACTTGCCGGCTTCCACGATCCGCCCCACGAGGCGGTCCAGAGCGTCCGCAAGGCCCGCCATCGCCCGATTCCCTTCAGCGCCTCGATCAAGCCACGGCGCGCGCGCCGGCGCAATGCGCGCCGGCTTGCGCCCCGCCGCCCGATCGGCGAACGTGCGGCCCCTTCGCCTTGTTCGGATCATGCCGCCCTCCCTCGCACCAGCAGAACCCGCCGTCCGGCTCGAGCGCGTCAGCGTCGCCTTTGGCGCGGGGGCGTCGCGCTATGTCGCGGTCGAGGGCGCCGATCTCGCGGTCGGCGCGAGCGAATTCGTCGCCATCGTCGGCCCGACCGGCTGCGGCAAGTCCACCTTGCTCAACGTCGTCGCCGGCCTGCTCAAGCCCGCCGCCGGCGCGGCGCGCGTGCGGGGCGTCCTGGTGGAAGGCGTCACGGCCGTCTGCGGCTACCTGTTCCAGCAGGACGCGCTCATGCCGTGGAAGACCGCGCGCGACAATGTCGCCGTGGCGCTGGAGCCCAAGGGCGTAGCGCGTACTGAGGCGCTCGAAGCCGCGCAGGCCTGGCTCGCGAAAGTGGGGCTCGCCGCCTTCGGCGACCGCTATCCGCATCAGCTCTCCGGCGGCCAGCGCAAGCGCGTCGCGCTGGCGCAGATGCTGATCCGCGATCCGCAGATCCTGCTGATGGACGAGCCCTTCGGCCCGCTCGACGCGCAGACGCGCGCGCTGATGGGCGATCTTCTGCTCGACCTCTGGTCGGCGGACCGCAAGGCGGTGCTCTTCGTCACGCACGATCTCGAAGAGGCCATCGCGCTCGCCGATCGCGTCGTCGTCATGTCGGCGGGACCGGCCGCGCGCATCGTCGCCGATCACCGCATAGACCTGCCGCGCCCGCGAGAAATCAACGAGATCAGGCTCGATCCGAGATTCCATGCGCTGCAGCGCGCGATCTGGAACGATCTGCGCGAGGAGGTGCTGAAGACCTATCAGGCGCAGGCGGGAGGCGCCGCATGACCCGCCCCGCTCTCCTCGCCTGGCAGGTCGGCGTCGCCGTCGCGCTGATCGCCGTCTGGCACGTCGGCTCCAGCGTGCCGCTCTTCGGCGTCTACTTCATGCCGAAGTTCTTCTTCTCCACGCCGACGGACGTGCTCGCGCGCGTCTGGAAGATGTTCGCCGCCGGCGTCGTGTGGAAGCATCTGTGGATCACGCTGGTCGAGACGGCGCTCGCCTTCGTCATCGGCTCGGTGGCGGGCGGCGCCATCGGCTTCTGGTTCGCGCGCAAGCCGAACCTCGCCGCGATCTTCGATCCCTTCCTGAAGGCGGCCAACTCCCTGCCGCGCGTGGTGCTGGCGCCCATCTTCATGCTGTGGTTCGGGCTCGGCATATGGTCGAAGGTGGCGCTCGGCGTCACGCTCGTCTTCTTCATCGTCTTCTTCAACGTCTACCAGGGCGTGCGCGAGACGCCGCCGGTGGTCGTGGCCAATGCGCGCATGCTCGGCATGAACGACCGCCAGCTCATGCGCCACGTCTACTGGCCGTCCGCGCTCACCTGGGTCTTCTCGTCGCTGCACGCTTCCGTCGGCTTCGCGCTCGTCGGCGCCGTCGTCGGCGAATATCTGGGGGCGGCCGCCGGTCTCGGCTATCTCATCCACGAGGCCGAAGGCGTGTTCGACGTGACGGGCGTCTTCGCCGGCATGATCGTGCTCGCGATTTTCGTCATCGCCATCGACTGGGCGGTGACACTGGTCGAAAACAGGCTGCTGGTCTGGCGCCCGCAGCCGCATCAACAAGCTTGAGGAAACGTCCCATGAAGAAGCGCACGCTGCTCGGAGCTCTTCGCCGCGCTCGCCCTCGTCCGCCACTGCCGCCTTCGCGCAAGTTGCGGGCATAGAGAAGCCGAAGATCGTCATCGGCGTCGGCGGCAAGTCGCTGCTCTACTATCTGCCGCTGACCATCGCCGAGCAGAAGGGCTACTTCAAGGAACAGGGGCTGGACGCCGAGATCATCGACTTCGCCGGCGGCGCGAAAAGCCTGCAGGCGCTGATCGGCGGCTCGGTCGATGTCGTCGCCGGCGCCTACGAGCACACGATCCACATGCAGGCCAAGGGGCAGGACATTCGCGCGACCATCGACCTCGGCCGCTATCCCGCCATCGTCATCGCCGTGCGCAAGGACGTGAAATACGACAAGCCCGCCGACCTCAAGGGCCTGAAGATCGGCGTCACCGCGCCGGGCTCTTCCACCAACATGCTCGCCAAGTATTTTCTCGCCAAGAACGGCCTTTCGCCCGACGACGCCTCCTGGATCGGCGTCGGCGGCGCGGCGCCGGCCGTGGCCGCCGTGCGCAACAAGCAGGTGGACGGCGTCTCGCATCTCGAGCCCGTCATCACCATGCTGGAGCAGACCGGCGACATCAGGATCGTCGTCGACACGCGGACTGAGGCCGGCACGCGCGAATTATTCGGCGGCGAGAATCCGGCCGCCGTCATCTATGCGAAGAAGGCGTTCATCGACGCCAACCCGAACACGATGCAGGCCATCGTCAACGCCGAATACAAGGCGCTGCAATGGCTGAAGACGGCGACGCCGGACGAGGTCGCCGCGCTCGTGCCGGAGAATTACCTGCTCGGCGACAGGAAGCTCTACATGGCTTCCTTCACCGCCTCGCGCCCCTCCTATTCGCAGACGGGCCTGATCGACGCCGCCGCGCAAAAGAGCGCGCTCGACATGCTCGTCGGTTTCACGCCGGAATTGAAGGACGCGAAGATCGACCTTGCCGCCACTTTCGACGACCGCTTCGCGAAGAAGGCGGCGGCGGTGAAGTGATGACCGGCGTCATTCCCGCGAAAGCGGGAATCCGGAGCATCTGCTATACTCACGCCGATTTCTGGATTCCCGATCGATTGCTGGCGCAATCCTCGGGAATGACATTGTGGGCGCAATGAACATTCTCTCCATCCAGTCGCACGTCGCCTATGGCCATGTCGGCAATTCCGCCGCGGTCTTCGCCCTGCAGCGCATGGGCGTCGAAGTCTGGCCCGTTCACACCGTGCAATTCTCCAATCATCCGGGCTATGGCTCGTTTCGCGGCAGGACGTTCGACGCGAAGATGATCGACGATTGCGTGGCGGGCATCGCCGAGCGCGGCGTGCTCGGCGCCTGCGACGGGCTGCATCTCCGGCTATGTCGGCGCGCCCGAGACGGGCGAGGCCATCCTGCGCGCCGTCAAGCGCATGAAGAAGGACAATCCCGCCGCGCTCTATTGCTGCGATCCGGTGATCGGCGACGTCGGCCCCGGCGTTTTCGTCAAGCACGGCGTGCCGGAATTCTTCGCGACTTCCGCGCTGGCGCTGGCCGACGTCGTCACGCCCAATCATTTCGAACTCGAATGGCTCGCCGCCAGGCCCATCGTCGGCATGAGCGGCTTTCGCGCGGCGATCGACGCGGTGCACCAACGCGGTCCGACCATCGTGCTCGTCACCTCGGCCCATCTCGCCGACACGCCCGACGATTGCGTCGATCTCTTCGTCTCGTCCTTCGAAGGCGTCTTTCGCATGCGGACGCCGCGCCTGCCGGAAAATTTCAACGGCGCGGGCGACGCCATCGCCGCGCTGTTCTTCGCGCAATGCCTCGCGACCAAATCGCCGAAGGCCGCGCTCGAGCGCGCCGGCGCCGCCATCTACGGCATCCTCAAGCGCACGCACGAGGAAGGCCGCCGCGAGCTCATGCTGATCGAGGCGCAGGACGAGATCGTCGCGCCGACCGCGAGCCTTCGTCGCCGAACCGCTGTGATCTTCAGTACCGCCCGGCCGTCGAGGGATCGGGCGCGGCGCCGCGCAGCGCGGGCGCAAAGGCCGCAGGCGGGCGCGCCGGCGGCTTCGGCGGCTGCATGGTCTGCGCAGGCGCAGGCGCCGACTCCCGGCGCGCGGGCGGCGGCGTCATGAGGCGCTTCGCCTCGTCCAGCGCGCGTCGCTCCTCGTCGGCGCGACGATCCATCTTCAGGCGGCGATTGAAGAACGCGCGCTCGTGAATGTCGGCTTCGAGCGCCGCGTTGCGCTCGCCCTCGCGCGCAATCGCCCGCTCTGCGAGCGCGGCGACCAGCGCGTCCGCATTCACCGCGCGCGTCGGCGCGACGCGCGCGCCGCTCCAGAAGAGTTCGACGCGCGGCGCGCTCGCCCAGCCTGCCGGCGCGGGCAGGCTCAGGTTTTCGCGCAGGTCCAGCGTATCGTTGCGCAGGTCGAAGACGCCCGACATCAGCGCATCGACGCCGCCGAGACGGAGCGCCACCGGCGCGAGCGCGATGCGTCCCGACGCGATCGTCGCATCGCTCTCGAAGGGCGGCGGCGCCTGCGCATCGCCGTCGAGCGCGCGCGCGAGACTCTCGATCATCGCGCGCGCATCGGGCGCGCTTTCGGCGGCGTCGGCCTCCGCCACGACGCGCGGCAGCGCGGCCGGCGACGCGCGCGCGATGCGCGCCTGCGAGAATTTGAGACGCCCCGATCCCGCGAGCGACGCGACAAGCTCCGCCATCGAACCGCCCGCGCCGGAAAGATCGACAATTCCCCCGATACGCGCCGACAGGGGACCGCTCGACGCCGGCATGTTTTCTGCGGTCAGGCGCGCCCTTGCGATGACCGCACCGCCGTCGCGCCTGAGCGCGACCTCGCCGGCAAGGCGTCCATCGCCGATCCGCATCGACAATTCGCGCGCCGCGACGGCGCCCGGCGCGAGCGCGAGCTGCATATGCGCGTCGTCGCCCGCGACGCCGCCGCCGAGATCGACATGCGCAATATCCAGCGCGACATCGGCGGTCGGCGGATCGAAGCGTGTCGCCGCGAATTTCAATGTCGGCCACAGCGCGCCCGCAGCCGCAGGCTGCGGCGGCCCGAGCACGAGCGCGGCGAGATCGGGCGCCGAGAGACGATCGAGCTTCAGCGCGCCGCCGAGCGCGCCCGCCAGGCTGCGCGTCAGCACGCCTGTCGCGCGCGTTCCCGCGATTTCGGCGTCGATATTTTCGAGCGCCAGGCCCTGCGCGTCGAAACGCATGTGGGCGGCGCCATGCAGCGGCGTCTTGCCCGACACGTCAGGCGCGCCGAAAGCGAACAGCGGCGCGAGCCGCGAGACATCGGCGCTGTCGGCGCTGAGCTTTCCCTGCGCAGACGCGCGGTCGGGCGCGAGCAGCGTCTCGCCGTCGAAGCGCAGCGCGAGGCCCGCGAGATCGAGCGATGCGCGCGTGCGCAACGGCGCGCCGATCGCGCCCTCGCCCTGCGCCTCCAGTCGCGCGCCGCCGAGCCCCTTGAGCGGCAGCACGGCGATCCCCGCCTGCCGCAACAATGTCGCCGCTTCCGCCGCCTGCACGCTGACGCGCGCCTGCATCCGCCCCGCGCCGGAAGGCAGCGCCTGCGCGCTGTAGCGCGCGCCGCCGGCCTCGCCGTCGAGATTGATTTGCGTGAAGGCGCCCGAAGCGTCCATCGCCACGCCGAAGGTCATGCGCGCCGGCGAGAGCGCAAAGGCCCGCGCCGCGAACGCCTCGCTCGCGGGCCCCGGCGCGACGCGACGCAGCAGCGCGGCGAGATCGGCCAGCCGCTCCGCGTCGAGCTTGAAGTCGAAGCCGCCGCCTTGCGCCGTCATGCGCCCGGCGCCGGACAGGTTCGCGCCGCCGAGCCCGACGATGGACAGATTGTCGAGGTTCGTCACGCCGTCGGCGCGCGTCAGCGCGAGGCGCAGCCGTCCCGTCTCCGCCGGCGCTTCGCCGATGCGCTCGACGCGCAGCGCCTGCGCGTCGAGCGAAAGCGACAGGTCGTCCTGCGACGAGAGCGCAGCGAGCGCGCGAACATCGGGCAGCGTGTCGATGTCGATGACGGAAGCGAGAAGACGCGCATCGAGTTTGCCGCGGCCGGTCGCCGTCGCCGCGCGCCAGTCGACGGCGCCGGACAGCCGCGAGCGATCGACGTCGAGCGCGGCGGCGTTCAGCGTCACGCCTTGCGCGTCGGCGCGCACGCGGCCTTCGCAGGCGAGGCGCGAAAAGGCGCCAGCGCCGAGCCAGCGCGCGAGCTGCGGCGCGGCGGGCGCGACATAGGCGGCAAGTCTGCCCGCGTCGCGCGTCTCGATCTTCAGCGCGCCATCGAGCGCCGCAGGCGCCAACGCGCCATCGAGCGCCGCAGGCGCCAGCGCGCCGTCGTAACTCAATCGCGTGCGGCCGGGCAGGCCCGCGTCGACGGCGATCCGTGGAGAAGCGTCCGCCTGCCTGTCGAGAGCGATCGCGACATTGGCGAGCGCATCGCCGCCGAGCGTCAAACTGTCCACGGCAAGTCGCGCGCGAAGCGCGATCGACGGCGCGGCCTGCGAAATCTCACGCCAGTTGTAAGCCGCACGAAACCTGTCGAGATCGAGGCTTGCTGCGGCCAGGCGCAGATCGAGACCCTTCGCGCGTGAAAAATCGGCGTCGCCGGAAAAGTTCAGCGCATGGTCGTCGTCGCCCAGTCGCGCTTCGATCTTGTCGGCATGCAGCATCCCGGCGTTCGCCTCGAGCGCAAACGTCGCGCGCGCCGGCGCCCCGCCGAACGCGGAAGCGACAGTCGCCTGGCCGGAAAATTTCGGCGCTCCCTCGATCAGCATGAGCTCGCCATTCGCTTCGCCACGCGCTTGCGCGCGATCGTCGAACGCCAGCTTTCCGCGCAGCTTGCCTTGTTCGACGGGGCCGGTGGAGAAGGAAAACTCGACCGCGCGTCCGTCGCGCCACTGGCCTTGCCCGCGAAACGGGCCGGCGAGCGTATCGGCCGCCCCGCTCATGTCGAGATGCGCGAGCGTGAGCGGATGCGCGCCCGCGATGCGCAGCGTCGCGTCGGCGAGGCGAAAGCCCGCGACCGCGACGCGGGCGCCCGGCGCCGCCGCTTCGAGCTTGCCGGGATCGAGCGTGACATCGGCTTGCGCGAGCGCAACTTCCGTGAACTCGAACGCGCCGCGCAACAAGGCCGGCGCCGACAGTTCGAGCGTCGTCTCCCTCGCGCGCACGGCAAGCCCCGCGCGTTCGGCGACGAGCGCGCCCGCCGTCAGGCGCGGCGCCGGCAAGAGGCGCAGGTGCACGGGGCCTTCGAGCGCGACGCGCCCGCCAAAGCCTTCGCCGAGCTTCGCGGCGATCGCGGCGCCGTGACTGGTCCAGTCGATGAAAGGCGGCACGGCGAGCGCGGCCGCGAGCGCGACCACGATGCAGGCGGCGATGATCGTCAGGATTTCGCGCAAGCGTCGTCTTTCGATTCCGCGGCCAGTCTAGCGCATTTCATGGTTTTCGCGCGGCGCGGGCGTCAGGGGCCGCGCCGAAAGCGTGGAACAGGGCGATGGCGAGCGCGCACTGCGACCGGGAATATCTCGCTGACGGTCGGGCAGGCGGAACTCGCCGCTTGCGCGTATCTTCCCCTGCGGGGAGGGCTTCCCCGCTAAGCGTCCAGCACTTTCCCCGGGTTCATGATGTTCTGCGGATCGAGCGCGCGCTTGATGGCGCGCATCACGTTCAGCGTCTCCGGCGAATGCTCCTCGCGCATGTACTTGATCTTGGCCTGGCCGACGCCGTGCTCGCCCGTGCAGGTGCCGCCCATGTCGAGCGCGCGGCGCACCAGCCGCTCCACGAACGTCTTGGCCTTGGCGACGTCCTCCGGGTCGCCCGGATCGAATTGCGGGCCGGAGTGGAAATTGCCGTCTCCGACATGGCCGACGATCGGCGCGACGATGCCGATGCGCGCGGCGTCCTCGATCGTTTCTGTCACGCAATCGGCAAGGCGCGAGATCGGCACGCAGACGTCGGTCGAGAAGCCCGACATTTCCGGCTTGCGCTTCAGCGTCTGGTGCGCCCAGTAGACGTCGTGGCGGGCCTGCCAGAGCTTCGTGCGCTCTTCCGGCTTGGTCGTCCAGTTGAAGGGACCGCCGCCGTTGCCTTCCGCCAGTTCCTTGAAGCGCGCGGTCTGCTCCTCCACGCCCTTTTCCGTGCCGTGGAACTCGAGGAACAGCATCGGCGCCTCGTTGAGTCCGAGCTTCGAATAATTGTTGAACGCGCGCACGGTGAGCGGATCGACGAGCTCGATGCGCGCGATCGGCAGGCCCGACTGGATCGTCTCGATCACCGTGTCGCAGGCCGCCTTGATCGAGGGAAACTGGCAGGTCGCCGCCGAAATCGCCTCGGGGATGCCGTAGAGCTTCAGCGTGATCTCGGTGATGATGCCGAGCGTGCCCTCGGAGCCGACGAAAAGCCGCGTGAGATCGTAGCCGGCGGAGGACTTCTTGGCGCGGCGCGCCGTCTTGACCACGCGCCCGTCCGGCATGACCACGGTCAGCGCCAGCACATTGTCCTTCATCGTCCCGTAGCGCACGGCGTTCGTGCCGGAGGCGCGCGTCGCGCACATGCCGCCGATGGAGGCGTCCGCGCCGGGATCGATCGGGAAGAACAGGCCGGTGTCGCGCAGATAGTCGTTGAGCGCCTTGCGCGTCACGCCGGGCTGCAGCACGACGTCGAGATCCTCGGCGTGCACATCGAGGATCTGGTTCATCTGCGACACGTCGATCGATACGCCGCCGTAGGGCGCGTTGGTGTGGCCTTCGAGCGAGGTGTTGGTGCCCATCGCGATCACCGGCACGCCCCGCTCCGCGCAGATCTTCACGGCGTCCGACACGTCTTCCGTCGATTGCGCGAAAATCACCGCATCCGGCGGCTGGTTCGGCGTCCAGGAGAGATTGTGGCCGTGCTGCTCGCGCACGGCCATGGAGGTGACCAGACGATTGCCGAAGCGCGCGGCGAGCGCGCCCACGGCGGCGTCGATTTCGGCCTGCGGCGGACGCTGCGTCAGCCGCGCGACGGCGGGATTGTGTTCGGTCACCTCAGGCTCTCCCGGATTTGATTTTCGCGCAATTTACCGCGTGGACCCGGGCGCGTCGATTACTTCTTGATCCGCATCGGCCCGGTGAAGTCGCGCTTGCCGATCGGCGCGCCCTTCATGCGCAACAGGTCGTAGGCCGTCGTCGCGTGGAACTGCAGGTTGGGGATCGAGAAGGACATGAGGAAATTCTCGGCCGTGAACGGCAGCTTCACGTCGCGGAATTCAAAGAACATGTCCTTGCCTTCCAGCGCCTCGATTTCTTCGCGCGTCACCGCCTTCAGCGCCGTGCGGGCGTCGGCGACGAGCTGCTGCAGGCCGGCATAGTCGTGCGGGCCATCCATGCGCGGCGAGAACGTCCCCTTCTTCACGCCCTCGATCGCGCCCTGCGAATGATGCACGACCGATATGACCTGGAAGCGGAACGGAAACATGTCCTCCCACAGGCGCGACTGCACGATCTCCTCGAGCGCGCCCGGCTTGTCGGCGAAATGCGCGCGTCCCTTTTCCAGAAAGCCCGCCACGCCCGCCAGCGTCTGCAGAAATCCGGCGACACTGACGTCGTAGAGTGAAATAGCCATGGCGCGCTCCTTGCTTCGCGTTTCCGTTGTCGGTTTGCGTCAGGCTATCTTTTCGTCCGCCGAAAACAAGCGCGCGACCGATTGGCGCATATGACTTTCGGCATTTTGAATGCGCGGCGCGAGCGCGTAGCTCTCGCGGGTCACGCGGTGGGGGATACATGCTGGGGCCGGCCGACATCGCCGATTGGGACGAGGACGAGGCGGACCGCCTGCGCGCGGAAATTCGCCTCCTGCCGATCGTGCGCCGCATGACGAGCGAACCGGACGCCGCGCGCCAGTCCCTCGGCGCGGCGCTTGCCGAACGTCTCGATTCGTTCCGGCGCGACGCGCGCCGCCCGGCGCAGGAATTGCGCAGCCTGCTGCACGACTTGCGGCATAGCGCGCGCATAGCGCGCACGACCTGCGCCAAGCGCGCGCGTAGCGCACACGACCTGCGGCAAGCGCGCAGCGCGCATGACCAGCGCCGCGCGCGCGTGACGCGCGTCAGGCGCTTTCCGCCAGCAGCTTGTCCGCCGCCGTCGAAAGGCGCCGGCGCGCGATCTCGACATCGGGCGCCAGTGTCACGACATGGCGGTCGAGCCCGTTCTGGAGCAGCGCGCGCAGCACCGGCTTCTGCACGCCGGCGATCGCCACGCGCACGCCGCGCTTCTGCGCCTTGCGGAAGAAGGCGATCAGGGCGTGCGCCGCCGTCTCGTCGATGAAGGGCACGCGGCCGAGATCGAGCACGAAGCCGCGCGGCTTTTCGCCGATCCGGTCGAGCACGGAGGAAACGAAGCCGGCCGCCCCGAAGAACAACGGCCCGCGCAGCGACAGCACCGCAATGCCGCGCGCGTCGAAATCATGCGCCGTATCCGCCCCGCCGACGACGTCTGGCGCGTCGGGCTCGACCAGTCGCGTATGGGTCGTCGCCTCGACCACGCTCGCCATGCGATGCATGAACAGCAGCGAGCCGAGCGTCACGCCCACCGCGATCGCTTCCGAAACGTCGCGAAACACCGTCAGCCCGACGGTGACCAGGAATATGCCGGCCTCCGCGGGGTCGCGCCGGAAGATCGCGCGGATCTCCTCCTTCTCGATCATGTTCCAGGAGACGATGACGAGAACGGCGGCGAGCGCGGCGAGCGGCACATAGGCGACGAGCGGGCCGGCGACCAGCATGAACACGAGCACGAAGACCGCATGCAACATGCCCGCGACCGGCCCGTGCGCATGGGCGCGCACGTTGGTCGCGGTGCGCGCGATCGTGCCGGTGGCGCACAGGCCGCCGAACAGGGCCGAGGCGATATTGGCGTAGCCCTGCGCCACCAGCTCGCAATTGGAGCGGTGGCGCCGGCCTGTCATGCCGTCGGCGACCGCCGCCGACAGCAGCGATTCGATGCCGCCGAGCAGCGCCATGGCGAAGGCGGCCGGCGCGACGTCGACGATCTTGGCCAAAGACAGCGCCGGCAGATGCGGCGCCGGCGGCGCGCTCGGCAGCGCGCCGAAGCGCGCGCCGATCGTCTCGACCGGCAGGTTCAGCGCGAAAGCCGCGACCGATATGACCGCCACCGCGACCAGAAGCCCGGGAAAGCGCGGATTCCAGAATTGCAGCGACAGGATCGCGCACAGCGTGGCGACCGCGATGCCGAGCGCGGCGACATTGAAGCTCGCGCGCGCCGCCCACAAGGCTTCGACTTTCGGCACGAAGGCGGCCGGCTCGCGCGCGAGCGACAGGCCGAACACGTCGCGCATCTGGCTCGCCATGATGATGACGGCGATGCCGGCCGTAAACGCGACGAGCACGCTGTGCGGGATGTATTTGATGAGCGAGCCGAGCTTCAGATAGCCGAGGCCGAGCAGCATCAGGCCGGCCATGATCGTGGCGAGCAGAAACCCGTCGTAGCCCTGCGTCTCGATGGTCTTGGCGACCAGCACGATGAAGGCGCCCGCCGGCCCGCCGATCTGGAAGCGGCTGCCGCCGAGCGCGGAAATGAGAAAGCCGCCGACGATCGCCGTCGTCAGCCCCGCCGCGGGACTGGCGCCGGAGGCGATGGCGATGGCCATGGAGAGCGGGATGGCGACGACCGCCACTGTGAGGCCGGCCAGCGCATCCTGCTGCAGATGCTGGAGCGTATAGCCTTCGCGCAGCACCGTAAGCAGCTTGGGGGCGAAGAGTTCCCGGAATTGCGGCGCCGTCGGCGCGCCTGCGGCGCCCGTCATATTTGTCTCCGACTCGGAATGCTGGGATCACGCTAGCACGCGGGGGCACGGGCGATGCAAGCGTCCGATGGTCGCTCCCCCAGCCGCGGCCCGGCCTCAGCCGGAAAAGCCGCCGTCGTCGAGGAAGGCCTGTTCCTCGCCCGTCATCGCGCGCCCGAGAATGGGATTGCGATGGGGAAAGCGCCCGAATCTCTCGATGATCTCGCGATGCACGATCGCAAATTGCAGGCCCTCCGCATCGCCCGAGGTCGCGCAAAGGGCTTCGCAGCGCTTCTGCAGGACAACGTTCTCGGCGTGCATGAACGGCAGGTAGAAGAAGCGTCGCAGCGGCGGCCGGTAGGCGCGGTCGAAGGCGCGCGCCACCGCCTTTTCCGCGACGCGCACCGCCAGCGCGTCGGTCGCAAACGCGCGCGGCGTCGCGCGGAACATGTTGCGCGGAAACTGGTCGGTCAGGAGAATCAGCGCCAGCGCGCCTTCGGGCGAGGCGCCCCAGTCCGGCAGATCGCCGCGCACGGCGTCCTCGTGCGCGGGCAGGAAGCGGGAGCGCAGCAGCGCGTCGAAATCGGCATCGGCCGTGAACCAGCGGTCGGGGCCGGCCTCGATCCAGAAGGACACGATAGCGTCGGGCGTGGGCATCATGGGCCGCCTCTCCAGAGAGCCGTCATTGCGAGGAGCCGTCTTTGCGAAGTCGGCTATAGCCGACTTCGTGTTGTGCGACGAAGCAATCCATCCCCGGGGCGCCCGGCAAGACACGGGGATGGATCGCCGCGTCGGCCTTTCATTCGAAGTCGGCTATAGCCGACTTCGCAGGTCGGCCTTTCATGCGAAGTCGGCTATGGCCGACTTCGCAGACTGCCTCCTCGCAATGACGGGAAGCCGCCCAGCTTGAACTTTACTCCGCCGCCTGGCCGATCGCGTGCTTTTCGGCGTCCAGCCAGCCGGCGGGCGCATAGGCCGCGAGATTGCCGAGATTGGAGATCGGCAGGTAGAGCTCCGGCGCGTGCAGGATTTCGAGGAAATCCGCATGGTCGGGATGGTGCGGATCGCCGATGAAGGCGTCCTCGTACTCGCTCTTGCTGAAGACGTCGCGCTGCCGGTACATGTTGAACATCACGCTGTCGGCGGCAAAATCCTGGCCCATTTTCACGAAGGCCGGCATTTCCCGGTAATTGGCGTCCTGCACCACCATCGAGAACATCAGGTGCTGGATCTGGCCTTCCTCGCGCATGCGCTTGAGGAAGGCGAGATTCTTGAGGAGACGCTCGAAATTGCCGGGCCGGCGCACGTTGGCGTAGGTATCGGCCTGCGCCGCGTCGATCGAAATCTGCACCGCGCCGACATGGCCCGACAGGTTGAGGTCGCGCCAGGCGCGCTCGTCGAACAACTGGCCGTTGGTGTGCAGGTGGATCTGCAGCCCCTTGTAGTCGTCGCTCGCCGTCAGCCGCTTGATGAGATTGCGGAAGTGGTTGGAGCCGAAGGCGTCGCCCGAGCCGGTGATGATGACTTCGCCCGCGTCCTTCAGCATCGGCAGCAGGGATTTTTCCGTGAGGTCGTCGAGCTTGGCCTGCCGCGCCTTGTTGGCGACGTAGATGCCGGACCGGCAGGATGGGCAGGCGAGATTGCAGGACTTGTCGTGCGACAGAACCACCTGCAGCGGCGGCGGCGGCACGGCGCGGCCCTTGCGGTGATGCTCGATGAATTCGCGCGCCTCGTCGCTGTCGCGCGGCTCGAGCTGGCGGCCGGCGATGAACGGGCAATTGACATGGTCGCAGTAAGAATAGGAGCCGTCGATGATGGAGTCGCGGATCTTGTTGGCGATATCGCTGTGCCAGACGTCGCGATGGTTCTCGTCGAGCCGGCCGATCGGCGTCGGCAGGTAGACCGGGCAGCAGGCGAAGACGAGGCCGGTGTGCGTCGTCTCCATCGTATTGAACGGGCGCCGGCAGAAATGCGTCTTCAGATAGGCCTGCGCCGCCTCGTCCTGCGCCTGCGACTGCGCATAGGCGCGGCGCTGGCGCAGCTTCAGGATCAGATGGTTGTTGACGAAGGAGGCGACCGCGTCCGCCCGGTCGCGCCCGATGAAATCGAGCACGGCGGGGCTCGCCGCCCATTGCAGCAGCCGACGCGGCGAAAAGGCGCTCGAGGAATTGCCGGGTTCTTTCTGGGTCGTCATTTCAGCGCTGACTGTCTCTCTCCAAGGCCGGGCCCGCCATCTGGGCGCTCTCAAAGCCTTGTTCCGAGGCGAAATTGGGGCCGCGACCGGCACGCAGGCACAATACACGGCGTCCGGCGCCCATGCAAAGCGGCCAGCCGGGACCGCCGGCTTCCAGCCGGCCCTAAAGGCGACGGTCCGGCTTGCCGGCCGGAAGCCGGCGATCCCGGCTCCGGCGCCCGTGACATTGCGGCTCTCGCGCCCCACATTGGCGGCATCCCGAATCGCCCGAGGAAAGCCAGATTTTGCCGCATATGCCGCAGCCGCATGACCACGAGCCGTTCGACGACGCGCCCGCCCCCGGCGGCATTCGCGAACGTGCGCTGGCCTCGCGCGCCGCGCCCTGGCTGACGACGCTGAATCCCGAGCAGCGGACCGCCGTCGAATCCATCGACGGCGCGGTCCTGGTGCTGGCCGGCGCCGGCACCGGCAAGACGCGCGTGCTCACCACGCGCATCGCCCACATTCTCGCGCTCGGCAAGGCGCGGCCATCAGAGATTCTGGCCGTCACCTTCACCAACAAAGCCGCGCGAGAAATGAAGGAGCGCGTCGCCGCGCTCGCCGGCCCGGTGGCCGAGGGCATGCCCTGGCTCGGCACCTTCCACGCCATTTCCACCAAGATCCTGCGCCGCCACGCCGAACTCGTCGGCTTGAAATCGAACTTCACCATCCTCGACACGGACGACCAGATCCGGCTGCTGAAGCAGGTGATCCAGGCGGAAAACATCGACGATAAGAGATGGCCGGCGCGCACGCTCGCCTGGCAGATCGACGCGTGGAAGAACCGCGGCCTGACGCCCGACAAGGTTCCGGCCGGCGAGGCCGAGAGTTTCGCCAACGGCAAGGGCGCCAGGCTCTACGCGCTCTATCAGGACCGGCTGAAGACGCTGAACGCCGCCGATTTCGGCGACCTGCTGCTCGAGACCCTGCGCCTGTTCCGCGAAAATCCCGACGTGCTGCGAAGCTGGCAGGAGCGGTTCAAATATATCCTCGTCGACGAATATCAGGACACCAATACCGTCCAGTACCTCTGGCTGCGCCTGATCGCGCAGGGCCGGGACAATGTCTGCTGCGTCGGCGACGACGACCAGTCGATCTACGGCTGGCGCGGCGCCGACGTCGACAACATCCTGCGCTTCGAACAGGACTTCCCCGGCGCGAAGATCATCCGCCTCGAGCGCAACTATCGCTCGACCGGCCATATCCTGGCCGCCGCCTCCGGCCTGATCGCGCACAACAAGGACCGGCTCGGCAAGACGCTGTTCACCGACGGCGACGACGGCGAGAAGCCGAGCGTCTGCGGCGTCTGGGATTCGGAAGAAGAAGCGCGCGCCATCGGCGAGGACATCGAGCAGCTCCAGCGCAAGGGCCATGCGCTGGACGAGATCGCCATTCTCGTGCGCGCCTCCTTCCAGATGCGCGAGTTTGAAGAGCGCTTCATCACGCTGGGCCTGCCGTACCGCGTGATCGGCGGCCCGCGCTTCTACGAGCGCGCCGAAATCCGCGACGCGCTCGCCTATCTGCGCTGCGTCGCGCAGCCCGCCGACGACCTCGCCTTCGAGCGCATCGTCAACACGCCCAAGCGCGGGCTGGGCGACGCGACGCTGCAACTGCTGCACGATCACGCGCGCGCCGCCGGCGCGCCACTGATGCGGGCTGCGGCGATGATGGTCGAGACGGAGGAGCTGAAGCCAAAGCCCCGCACCTCGCTGCGCAATCTCCTGATGGATTTTTCGCGCTGGGCCTCGCTGATCGACCAGAAGCCGCACAACGAACTGGCCGAAACGATTCTGGAAGAATCCGGCTATGTCGACATGTGGCGCGCCGACCGCACGGCGGAAGCCGCCGGCCGTCTCGAGAACCTCAAGGAATTCGTGCGCGCCATGGAGGAATTTCCGGACCTCGCCGCCTTCCTCGAACATATCTCGCTCGTCATGGAAAAGGACGAGGCGGCCGAGGGCGCGCGCGTCTCGATCATGACGCTGCACGGGGCCAAGGGCCTCGAATTCGAGACCGTCTATCTGCCGGGCTGGGAAGAGGGCCTGTTCCCGCACCAGCGCTCGCTCGACGAACAGGGCCGCGCGGGCCTCGAGGAAGAACGCCGCCTCGCCTATGTCGGCATCACCCGCGCCAAGCGCCGCGCGAAACTGTACTTCGCCACCAACCGCCGTATCCACGGCCTCTGGCAATCCACCATTCCCTCGCGCTTTCTCGACGATCTGCCGACGAAGCACGTCGACGTGATCGAGGCGCCCAATGCCTCGCAATATGGCGGCTACGCGCTCTCGCGTTTCGAGAACATGGACACCTATGGCTCCACCTATTCGACGCCGGGCTGGAAGCGCGCCCAGGCGCGCGCCGCGAGCGGAGAAAAGTCGCGCAGCGAACGAAACGAAAGGCGGCGGCGGCTTCGGCGAAAGTCGGCAATCGCCATTCTCGGCAGGTCGCGCGCAAAGCCAGAGCGCGCGGCGCGGCCCGCTGACCATCGAAGGCGAACTCGTCGCCAAATCCTCCGCCAGTTCGTCCTTCGGTCGCGGCGACCGCGTGTTCCACATCAAGTTCGGGCCGGGCTCGATTTTCGCCGTCGACGGCAACAAGCTGACCGTCGATTTCGACAAGGCCGGCCGCAAGATGGTGCTGGAGAGTTTTGTGCAGCGGGGGTGAGGGAACTCGGAGAGGGTAGCCAGTCCAAGCCCGGCGGAAAACCGCAATCATTTTATGCTGCGTCAGAATTTTTTTTTGCGGATAGTAGTCTCGGCACGCAACGAATCACTAGGCGCGCCATGCTCACCAACAGCCGAGACCTCATGCGCCGCCTTCAACAGGACGGTTATCGGCTGGCGCGCGTGAAGGGATCGCACCACCAGTTCAAACATTCCGTCACGGGACGCCGCGTGACCGTCCCGCACCCGCGCAAGGACATTCCGCTCAAGACGGTTCGCAACATTTACGAACAGGCCGGCTGGGAGAAGGATTGACTATTCGGCTGCGTGACGCACGACGACCGTCGGCGGCGGCACCGCGATCACCATGGCGGCATCGGCGAAATTCTCGGTCCAGGCAGGATCGCGCTTCAATTCTTCGAGGTCGCGCGGCGCGGGCATCAGCCGACCGTCCTCGATCTCGCCCTCCGCCCAGAGCGACAGAGCCTCCTCGGCCATCGCGAAGAGATCGCTGATGTCGTCCGCCGCCGAAAAGCAGCCGGGCGCGTCGGGAAAGGTCATCCCGTAGGCGCTTTCAGGGTCTTTGTGGACGATGACGATGTAGGGTTTCATCGGGCTTCCTGCTTGGCTCAATATAACCCAATCCGCGCCGAAATCACCCATCTCGACACCCCCTCCCCCACGCAGCTACCATTCGCGCACAAGCGCTGAGGGAGCGAACACGTGGCCAAGAAATCCGCCTCTAGAAAATCAGCCTCCGGGAAAGCATCCGCCAAGAAGGCGTCTTCCAAGAAGTCCTCGTCGAAGAAGACTGCAGCGAAGAAGGCGGCGCCGAAGAGCGGGGCGAAGAAAGCCGCCGCCAAGCCCGCCAAGAAGAAATCCGCCGCCAAGACCGCGCCCGCCAAGACGGCCGCGCGCAAGCCCGCGGCGAAGAAGGCGCGCATTCCCAGCGCGCCGATCTGGCAATGGACCGCCGTGCAGACCGCCGCCGCCATCCGCGCCGGCGCGATCTCCGCCGAGGAGGCGGTCAAGGCCCATGTCGAGCGCATGAACGCGGTCAACCCGAGGCTCAACGCCGTCGTCGTCGATCTCTCCGGCGAGGCGATCAAAGCCGCCCGCGCCGCCGACCGCGCCCGCGCCAAGGGCGGCGATCTCGGGCCGCTGCACGGCGTGCCGATCACCATCAAGGAAAACGTCGACTATCAGGGCCGTCCCAATCCCAACGGCGTGCCGGCGCTGATGAACCTCGTCGCGCCGTCCGACTCGCCCGTGGTGCGCAATCTGAAGAAGGCCGGCGCCATCGTCATCGGCCTCACCAACACGCCGGAATTCTCGTTCCGCGCCTTCACCGACAATCCGCTGCACGGCCTCACCCTCAATCCCTGGGACGACGACATCACCTGCGGCGGCTCGTCCGGCGGCGCGGGTTCGGCGGTCGCAGCCGGCATCGGCACGATCGGCCACGGCAACGACATCGGCGGCTCGCTGCGCTGGCCGGCCCATTGCAACGGCGTCGTCACCATCAAGCCGACGCAAGGGCGCATTCCCGCCTACAACGAGAGCGCGCCGGCCGAGCGCCCGATGCTCGCCCATCTCATGTCGGCGCAGGGGCCGCTGACGCGCTCGGTCGCCGACGCGCGCCTCGCGCTCGCCGCCATGAGCATGCGCGACCCCCGCGACCCCTGGTGGGTGCCCGCGCCGCTGGAAGGCCCCAGGCCCAAGGCGCCGATCCGCGTCGCGCTCGCGAAAATCCCCGCGGACATGAAGGTCGATCCCGCCGTGCGCGGCGCGCTGACACAGGCCGCCGACGCGCTGGAGAAATCGGGCTATCGCGTCGAGGAAGTCGAGGTTCCCGACATCGACGGCGTGTGGCGCACCTGGGCCGACATCATCACGACGGAAGTCGTCGTGATGCAGGAGGCCGGGATGCTCGCGGTCACCTCGGCCGATTTCAGGACCGCGTGGATGGGCATGCGCAAGGGCGCGACCATTCTCGATCAGGCCGGCTTCATGCGCGCGACCGCGCAGCGCAACGCGCATATCCGCGCCTGGCAGATGTTCTTCGAGACCTGGCCGGTCGTGCTCGCGCCGACCACCGTGCAGCCGACGCCGAGCCCGCGCGAGGACACGATCAGCGAGGATCGCGTGCTCGACTTCTTCCACAACGAAATCCGCTTCATCTCCGCCATCAACGTCATGGGCCTGCCGGGCGCGGTCGTGCCGGTGACGCTGCACAAAGGCCGCCCCATCGGCGTGCAGCTCATCGCCGGCCGCTATCGCGAGGACCTCGCCTTGAACGCGGCCGAGGCGATCGAAAAGCGCGCGGGAATGCTGGTCCGCCATCTCTGGGAGAAAATGGCCGGCTGAACGGCCAACGGGACTTTTTGCGACCGGCGCGCCTTGCGTGCGCCGGTCTTTTGCGTGCGCGTGACGCTGGAGAAGCCGACCGCGCTTGCGGGCCGGCGCCGCGCGCCCTAGCTTGGTTCAGACAAGAACGATCGGCGTCAACGCCGCCACTACGGGAAACGCCGGAGAGAGCCATGTCGTCGATCGCGCTCGAGTCGCGTCCGCAGCCGACGCCCTTCATCCGCGAACCCTCGCTCGAGGCGCTCGCGCATATTCCCGGCACGGAGGGCTGGCCGGTGCTCGGCTCCACCCTGCAATTGCTCGCCGACCCCAAGGGCGAGGTCGAGCGCATGGCCGAGAAATACGGCCCCGTGTTCCGCAATCGCGCCTTCGGCGGCCGCAACGTCACGATGCTCGGTCCCGAGGCCAACGAATTCGTTCTGTTCGATCAGGCGAAAACGTTCTCCTCCGCGCACGGCTGGGGCCTCATTCTCGACCGGCTGTTTCCGCGCGGCCTGATGCTGCTCGATTTCGACGAGCATCGCCTGCATCGCAAGGCGCTGTCGGTCGCCTTCAAGACCGGCCCGATGAAATCCTATCTCGCAAGCCTCGACCGCGGCATTGTCGAGGGCCTCGCAGGCTGGCGCGCGCGCGGGCCGGACATGCTGTTCTATCCCGCGGTCAAGCAGCTCACGCTCGACCTCGCCGCCGTGTCTTTCCTGGGCGAGAACATCGGCGCCAATGTCGAGGACGTGAAGCGCGCCTTCGTCGACATGGTCGCCGCCGCCGTTTCCGTCATCCGCAAGCCCCTGCCCTTCACGCAGATGGCGAGGGGCGTCGCGGGCCGTCAATTCATGATCGACTATTTCGGCGGCCAGATCGACGCGCGCCGCAAGGGCGACGCGCAGGACCTCTTCAGCCATCTCTGCAAGGCGACGACCGACGACGGCTCGCTGCTGACGCGCCAGGAAATCATCGACCACATGAGCTTCCTCATGATGGCCGCGCACGACACGCTCACCTCGTCGCTCACCTCCTTCGTCTGGTTCCTCGCCAGCCATCCGGACTGGCAGCAGAAGCTGCGCGAGGAGATCGCCGGCCTCGGCCTCGCCAGCGGCGAGCCCCTGCCCTACGAGCGGCTGGACGACCTGCCGCTGACCGAAATGGCCTTCAAGGAATCCCTGCGCCTCATCCCGCCCGTGCCCTCTATCCCGCGCTGCGCCATGCGCGACACGGAATTCGCCGGGTTCAAGCTGCCGGCGGGCACGCGCGTCAGCGTCAACCCCGTCTACACGCACAACATGCCTGATGTCTGGGTCGATCCCGAGACGTTCGATCCCGTGCGCTTCTCCAACGAAGCCTCGCGCAACCGCCACAAGTTCGCCTTCGTGCCCTTCGGCGGCGGCGCGCACATGTGCCTGGGGCTCAACTTCGCCTACATGCAGGCCAAGTGCTTCGCCCATCGCCTGCTCTCGAGCGCGCAGGTCACCGTCGCGCCGGGCTACATTCCCGACTGGAAGCTCTGGCCGATCCCGCAGCCGAAGGACGGATTGCGGGTGCGGATGGAGCCGCTGGGGTAGCAGCGATGCCGGGCGCGTCCTCCCTCCCCTTTACGGGGAGGGTGGCGAGCGAATGCGAGCCGGGTGGGGTGGGAGGATCTACCCATGAGATTGCCCGGCCGCGTCTTGGCCCACCCGCATCGCTCCGCGATGCGGCCTCCCCATGTCGGCAGAACCGGCTGTGCTGATTTCGCCTGAGGGGAGGTAGAGCGGTCCGAACATTGCGCCTTGCCTCAACGCGCCGCGCGCCCACAATACCCGCCATGATCCGCGCCCTCGCCCTCCTCCTCGCCTGCCAGCTCGCGGGCGAAATCCTCGCCCGCGCGCTTGCGCTTCCCGTCCCCGGCCCCGTCATAGGCCTCGCGCTGCTCGCCGCCGGCGTCCTGATCCATGCGCGCTTCACCGGCGCCGACGCATCGCAGATCGAAAGCACGGAACTCGGCCGCACCGCCGGCGCGCTGCTCGGCTCGCTCGGTCTTCTCTTCGTGCCCGCGGGCGTCGGCGTCGTGCAGCAATTGCCCGTCGTCGGCGCCTATGGCTTCGCGCTCGCCGTCGCCCTGATAGGTTCGACCGTGCTGACGCTGCTCGTCACCGTCTACGTCTTCCTCCTCGTGAAGAAGCTCGCCGGCAAGGCGCAGGCGAAAGGAGGCGGCGCATGAGCAATCCCTTCGCCATCTGGGTCTATCTCTCGACCTCGCCGCTGCTCTGGCTGACGCTGACGCTGATCGTCTGGCTCTGCGCGGACTTCGTTTCGCGCGCCGCCAATCGCCATCCGCTCGTCAATCCCGTGCTCATTTCCATCGCGCTGATGGGCGCGCTGCTCGTCGCGACTGGCGCGCCCTACGAGAAATATTTCGAGGGCGCGCAATTCGTGCATTTCCTGCTGGGGCCCGCCACCGTCGCCATCGCCGTGCCGCTCGTGCGCCATCGCGCGCTGGTCATGGCCAATCTCCTGCCGATGGCCGCCGCGCTCCTCGCCGGCGCGATCGTCGCCTGCGTTTCGGCGGTGGCCATCGCCGCCGCCCTCGGCGCGCCGCGTCAGGTGCTGGTCTCGCTCGCGCCGAAGTCGGTCACGGCCGGCATCGCCATGGCGGTGTCGGAAAATCTCGGCGGCGCGCCCGCGCTGACCGCCGTGCTCGTCATCACCACCGGCATCCTCGGCGCGGTCATGGTCACGCCGCTGATGAACGCGCTGCGCATCAAGGATTTCGCCGCGCGAGGATTTGCAGTGGGGCTTGCCTCGCACGGCATCGGCACGGCGCGCGCCTTCACCGTCGACGAGGTCGCGGGCACGTTCGCGGGGATAGCGATGGGGCTGAACGGCCTCGCGACCTCGCTGATCGTGCCGCTGCTGATGCGGTGGGTGTGAGCCGGCGACCTCTCAGCCGTCATTGCGAGGAACTCCGGTGAAACCGCGACGCGGTTTCACCTGTAGTGACGACGCAATCCACCCCCGAATGCTGGCCGCGTAGGGGGATGGATTGCCGCGTCGGCTAACGCCTCCTCGCAATGACGACCGTTGACATTTTGCGCTCCCTCATAAATTAATCGCTTAATTAAAACCGGACGCCCGAAGCGCCCGACGGAGGAAGTCATGTCCGCCCATTCCCGCTATCCCCTGCTGTTCAGCCCGCTCGACATCGGCGTGACGAAACTGAAGAACCGCGCGCTGATGGGTTCGATGCACACGGGGCTGGAGGAAGCCGAGAACGGTTTCGCCAAGCAGGCGGCCTTCTTCGCCGAGCGCGCGAAGAACGGCGTCGGCATGATCATCACCGGCGGCATCCCCCCGAATTTCGAGGGCGGCGGACGCGGCTCGAAACTCTCCGAGCCGCATGAAGTGGCCGAGCACCGTCTCGTCACCGACGCCGTGCACGCGGCCGACCCGGACGTGAAGATCTGCATGCAGATCCTGCACATGGGGCCGCTCGCCCGGACATCCGAATGCGTCGCGCCCGTCGCCCATAAAATCGCGCATCGGCGCCTTCATGCCCAATGCGCTTTCGCCCGAGGGCATCGAGAAGCAGATCCGCGACTTCGCCAATTGCGCCAAGCTGGCCAGGCAAGCGGGCTACGACGGCGTCGAGATCATCGGTTCGGCCGGCTATCTCATCTCGACCTTCCTCGTGGAAAAGACCAACCGCCGCACCGACGAATGGGGCGGCTCCTTCGAGAACCGCATGCGCTTCCCCGTGGAGATCGTGCGCCGCGTGCGGGCGGCCGTCGGCCCCGACTTCATCATCGTCTTCCGCATTTCCGCGATGGACATGCTGCAGGGCGGCCTCGCCTGGGAGGAAGTCGTCGCGCTCGGCAAGGCGATCGTGGCGGCCGGCGTCAACGTCGTCTCCACGCATTTCTGCTGGCACGAGGCGCTCGTGCCGACCATCGCCACCATGGTGCCGCGCGCCGCCTTCACGCAGGTGACGGGCCGCCTGCGCAAGGAACTCGGCGTGCCCATGATCACGTCGAACCGCATCAACATGCCGCAGGTCGCCGAGGACGTTCTCGCGCGAGGGGATGGAGACATCGTCTCGATGGCGCGGCCGATGCTCGCGGACAGCGAACTCGTGAAGAAATCCTTCGAGGGCCGCGAGGACGAGATCAACACCTGCATCGCCTGCAACCAGGCCTGCCTCGACCACACGTTCAACGGCAAGCTCGTGAGCTGCCTCGTCAACCCGCGCGCCTGCCACGAAACCGAGTTGAACTACCTGCCGACCAGCGCGCCGAAGAAAATAGCGGTCGTCGGCGCCGGCCCCGCGGGCCTCGCCTTCTCGATCACGGCGGCCGAACGCGGCCACAAGGTGACGTTGTTCGAGGCGAATGCGGACATCGGCGGCCAGTTCAACCTCGCGCGAAAAATTCCGGGCAAGGAGGAATTCGACGAGACGATCCGCTATTTCCGCCGCAAGATCGCCCTGCACGGCGTCGACCTGCGCCTGAACACGCGCGTCGACGCCGATGCGCTGCAAGGCTTTGACGAAGTGATCGTGGCGACCGGCATCGAGCCGCGCACGCCCGACGTTCCCGGCATCGATCATCCGAAGGTCGTCGGCTACATGGACGCGATCCTCGGCAGGAAGCCGATCGGCAAGCGCGTCGCGATCATGGGCGCGGGCGGCATCGGCTTCGACGTCGCCGAACTCGTCAGCCACGCCGGCGTTTCGGCCGCGCTCGACATCGACACCTTCGCGCGCGAATGGGGCATCGATTTCAAGAACCATCCGCGCGGCGGCGTCACCGGCGTCGAGCCGCATGTCGAGACATCAGGCCGCGAGATCACGCTGATGCAGCGCAAGACGGACGCGCTCGGCAAGACGCTGGGACGCACCACCGGCTGGACGCACCGCCTCACCCTGCAGCGGCGCGGCGTGAACATGGTCGCGGGCGTCGACTACGTGAAGATCGACGACGCCGGCCTGCACACGCTCGTCAACGGCGAGCCGCGCCTGTTCGACGTCGACACGATCATCGTCTGCGCCGGCCAGACCTCGCTGCGCAAGCTCTACGACGATCTTCAGGCCAAGGGCGTCAAGGCCTCGATCGTCGGCGGCGCCTACGAGGCAGCCGAACTCGACGCCAAGCGCGCCATCGACCAGGCATGCCGGCTGGCGGCGGTGGTGTAGCGCGACACGCCTGTCATCCCCGCGAAAGCGGGGATCCAGTCTAGCGGTAACGCGGCTCCGACTTTTTCTGGAGTTCCGATCGCCTGCCGCGCAGGCGCCGGGAATGACGGCCGGATCGCGGCGACGCTTCTCGATACGCCAGTCGCGCCCTATTCTACCCGCCACGCATCGCCCGCACACGGAGCCCGACGTGGCCAAGGAATATCCGAGCCTCACGCCCGCCTTGCGCGACTTCATCGCGCGCCAGCACATCTTCTTCGCCGCCACTGTCGCGCAAGGCGCGCGCATCAATATTTCGCCGCGTTCGACGCGCGAGTTTCGCGTCATCGGCGACAACGAGGTCTGCTGGCTCGACCTCACGGGCTCCGGCGCCGAGACGGCGGCGCATCTGAAGGCGGACGGGCGCCTCACCATCATGTTCTGCGCCTTCGACGGCCCGCCGAACATCCTGCGCCTCTACGGGCGCGGCGAAATCCTGCATCGCGACAGCGCCGATTTTTCGCGCATGCTCGCGACACAATTCGACAACCATCGGCCCGTCGGAACACGCCAGATCGTGCGGCTCGCCGTCGATCTCGTGAAGACCTCCTGCGGCTACGGCGTGCCGGCCTTCGGCTACCAACGCGAACGCGGCGCGCTCGACAATTGGGCCGACAACAAGGGGCCGCAGGGCGTCGCGGACTATTGGCGCGAGAAGAACGCCGTCAGCATGGACGGATTGCCGACGGGGATCGTGGAGTAATTGTCCGTCATTGCGAGGAGCCGAAGGCGACGCGGCAATCCATCCTTGCGCAGTTCCAGTGGATGGATTGCTTCGTCGCGCTGAAGGCGCTCCTCGCAATGACGGACGGGTCGGCGTCCTACAATGCGCCCGCCCGCTGCAACTCCGCCGCCAGATCCATGTCAGGCGCATACAGAACGCCCGCCATCCCGAGCCTTTCGGCGGCCTCGATATTGCGCGCCACATCGTCCACGAACACCAGCTCCTCCGGCGCGCGGCCCGAACGTTCGAACAGGATTTCGTAGATGCGCGCGCTTGGCTTCGTCACGCCCTCGCGCCCCGACACCACGATCGCGTCGAACTCGTCGAGAAACGGGTGCAGCTTCCGCGACACCTCGAATTTCTGCGCGGGATAATTGGTCAGGCCGTAGACCGGCCGGCCCTGGCTCTTCAGCGCGCGCATGAGGTCCAGATTTTCCTCGATCGCGCCGTCCAGCGTCTCCAGCCAGCGCGTATCGAACAACCTCAGCTCTTCCGCAAATTCCGGAAACTTTTTCACGCGCATGGCAATCGGCGCGGCAAAATCCTGATGCCCGTCGATCGATTGGATCCACGCCAAGGAGCAGGCGCCGGACAGGAATTCCTCCATGCGCGCTTCGTCGGCAAAGACCTTGCGGTAGAGATGGCGCGGGTCCCAGCGCAACAGCACGTTGCCGAGATCGAAAACGACATCCTTCCGCGCCACGCCTGCGCCCCCGCATTGATAGCCCACGCCGATCTAGCGCATATTTCCGCTCAAGTCGCGGGAGGATCGGATGGGCAAGCCAAAGGCGTTTTTCTTCGATATTTTCGGCACGGTCGTCGACTGGCGCGAGGGCGTCGCGCGCGAGGCGCGGCAAGTCCTGCACCCGCTCGGCCACGACATGGTGTGGACCGCCTTCGCCGACGCCTGGCGCGGACAGTATCAGGCCGGCATGGAGGAAATCCGCTCCGGCCGCCAGCCCTTCGCCAAGCTCGACGTCGTGCATGCGCGCAACCTCGAGCGTATTCTCGGGCAATTCGGCCTGTCCGATATTTCAGACGATACGAAACGCGCCCTCGTGCTCGCCTGGCACAAGCTCGACGCCTGGCCGGACTCTTCACGCGGCATTGCGATGCTGAGAAAGCACGGGCTCGTCGCGCCCGTCTCCAACGGCAATGTGTCGCTGATGGCGGCGCTCGCGCGCCGCAACAATTTTCACTGGGACGCCGTTCTCGGCGCGGAATTTTCGCGCGACTACAAGCCCAAGCCCGATGTCTATCTTTCCGCCTGCGCCGCCTTCGATCTCGCGCCAGAAGACTGCATGATGGTCGCCGCCCATTCCGACGATCTCGCCGCGGCGAAAGCCTGCGGCCTGCAGACCGGCTTCGTCGCGCGCCCCGACGAGAAGGGCCCGGGCAAGGGCGAAAGCAAGCCGAAGATCGCGGTCGATGTCGCGGGCGACGACATGGTCGATCTCGCGCAGAAGCTGTTCGGCTGAAATCAGCCGCAGGAAGCGCTGAGCACCCTGCCCGCAGCATCCGTGTGCAGGTTGAGCCGCAGGCCCATGTATTCCATCGTGTAGAAACGCCCGCGGATCATCCGGCGCGCCAGCGCGGCGCCGGCTTTCGCGCGCGCCTCCTCGGCCAGAGAAGGCGAATAGCGCTTGCCCACCGCAAAGCGCGCCTTGCGCGCGTCGCAGGCGGAGGCGCCGGATGCGCCGAGAATGCAAAGGAATGCAAGAAGCGCAACACGCCGCATATCGTCGTCCCCTGCTGCCCGATCCCCGCCCTGTTGCGCTATCATAGCAGAATGCCGCGCCGATTCTTCACGCTCGACGTTTTTGCGACGGAGCCGCTCGCCGGCAATCCGCTCGCCGTCGTCATCGACGCCGAAGGGCTGGACGAAGCGCGGATGCAGGCGATCGCGCGCGAGTTCAACCTGTCGGAGACGGTCTTCGTCCTGCCCGCGCGCAATCCCGTGAACACGGCGCGCCTGCGCATCTTCACGCCGGCGATGGAACTTCCCTTCGCCGGCCATCCGACCGTCGGGACGGCCGTGCTGCTCGCCTCTCTCCGCGCGCCGGAACTGGCAGGCGGACGCGACCTCGGAATCGTGCTGGAAGAACAGGTCGGCGATGTGAATTGCACGGTGCGGCTGGAAAGGCGCGGCGCCTCCTTCGCCTATTTCGATCTGCCGCGCCTGCCGGAGAAGATCGGCGAAGCGGACGCGCGCGCGCTCGCGGAAGCGCTGTCGCTCGATGAGAGGGACATCGGCTTCGACGGCCATCGTCCCGTCGTCTATTCCGCCGGCACGCCCTTCTGCTTCGTGCCGATCTCCAGCCTCGCGGCAATCGCGCGCGCGAAACCCGACGCGCAGAAACTGACCGCCGCGAGCGCCGGCGGACGCGGCGCCTGGCTTTACACGCGCGAGACCTGCGATCCCGAAAGCGCGGTCCATGCCCGCATGTTCAGCGCGCTGATGCCCGGCCTCGAGGATCCCGCGACCGGCGCGGCCGCCGCCGCATTCGCCGGCGTCGCGCACGCCTTCGAGAAGCCCGAGGACGGCGAGCACGCGCTGGTCATCGAGCAGGGCTTCGAGATGGGCCGGCCCTCGCGCATCACGCTCGGCATGAGCGTGCGGGACGGCGCGCTCGTCGCCGCCACCATCGGCGGTCACGCCGTGCGCGTCGGCGAAGGAACGCTGGCGCTGTGAGCGAGGCCGCGCAGATCTTTCGCGTCGCGCGGCTCGAAGCCCGCGTCGCGCCCTTCGACTGGGATTTCGCGCAGACGCGCGCGCCGGAGATCGCCGCGCATTGGGCGGGCATGGTCGCCGCCAAGCCCGCGCTGTTCGACGGGCGCGTGCTGCTCGGCCACGCGCTCGAGCATCGGCCTGACGACGGCGGCGCATTGCGCGCGAATTATTTCGAGACCGCCTTTTCCGCCTTCATGGCCTGGCGCGACTTCGGCTTTCCCGGCGGCGGCGTGTTCAACGGCTTCGCCATGGCGGCGTTGCGCGCGGCCGACGGCGCCTTCCTGCTCGGCGAGATGGCGGCGCACACGGCCAATGCCGGCAAGTCCTATTTTCCCGCCGGCACGCCCGATCTCGACGATGTCGTGGGCGAGCGCGTCGATCTCGCCGGCTCGGTCGCGCGCGAATTGCAGGAGGAGACGGGCCTCGACATCGACGGCGCCGCGGTCGATCCCGTCTGGACCATCGTGCGGCTCGGCCCGCGCGTCGCCTGCATGCGGCCGGTGCGGCTGCAGGCGGACGCCGACGAGATCGTCGCGCGCGTCGAAAAATTCCTGGCGCGCGAAAAGCAGCCGGAACTCGCCGGCCTGCGCATCGTGCGCGGGATGAGCGACCTCGATGCGCTCGCCGTTCCCGAATTCATCCGCGTCTATCTCGCGCACGAGTTCGGGGCGTAGCATCAACTCACTTCCGCCGGCAGGTCGTTTCCTTCGGCGTGCAGGCGATGCCGGGCGTCGAGCAGCCTTGCTTCGTGCAGGCCACGCAGGCGTCGCTCCATTCCGCGCAATCCGGATTGGCGCGGCCCCAGGCTTGCACGCTCTTCTGTTCCGCCTGAATCTCGGCGGGCAGATCGATCGGCGGCGGCGGCAGGGGCGGCGCGGCGTCGTCGGCGCGGGCGCGGACCGGGACGAACGCCAGACATGCGGCGAGCAGGATTCGGATCATGGCGCGAGCTTAGATCAGCCTGCATTTGAGCGGAATCGCTCAAATGCGGAAAAGCTGATCTATTTCAAAGTGGAGCGCGCGTCTTGCGAAAACCGGCTTCCACTTTTTCGGCCCACGCGCTCCAGCACGCCCGCTCATGACTTTCCGCGCCCGCCGTGCTAAGCGCGCGCCATGCTGGAAGGACTTCCCCCCAATGGCGCCGCTTTCGTGATGCGGCTGGAGACCGACGAGGCCACCGCGCGTCTCGTCGCCGACGCGATCGTCGAGACCTTCGATCCGACCGAAACCGCGGCCGCCGCCTTCGAGAAACACCCCTCCACCGACACCTGGACGACGGACGAGTGGGTGGCTGAGGTCTATTTCGGCCCCGAGCCCGACGAGGAGATGATCCGCGACCTCGTCCGCGCCGTGGCGGGCGATGCGGCGGCCGACGGCCTCGTCTTCGGCCGCGTCAGCGAGCAGGATTGGGTGGCGGCTTCGCTCGAGGGCCTCGCCCCCGTGCGCGCCGGACGCTTCCTCGTGCACGGCTCGCACGACCGCCAGGCGCCGCGCGAAAACGATATCGGGCTGGAGATCGAGGCCGCGCTCGCCTTCGGCACCGGCCATCACGGCACCACGCTCGGCTGCCTGAAGGCGCTGGACGCGATTTCCAAGCGCCGCCGCCCCAGCCGCATTCTCGACATCGGCACGGGCACGGGCGTGCTCGCCATCGCGGCGGCGCGCCTGTGGCGCAAGCAGGTCGCTGCCGGCGACATCGATCCCGTCTCGACGGAAGCCGCCGCCGCCAATGCGCGGCTGAACGGCGCGGCGCCGTGGGTAAGGCCCGTCACGGCGCGCGGAACCATGCACCCGGCCCTGCGCCAGGGCGGCCCCTACGATCTGATTTTCGCGAATATTCTGGCGAAGCCGCTGCGGCTGATGGCGCCGCAGATCGCCGACGTCGCCGCGCATGACGCCGAGCTCGTCCTGTCCGGCCTGCTCGCGCGCGACGTCGCGGGCGTTCTGACGGCCTATGCGGCGCAGGGCTTTGCCCTCGTCGCGCGCGGCGATCTCGACGGTTGGGCGACGCTCGTGCTCAGGTCGGGCGGATCGGCCGCCCGGCCGGTTTTCTGAAGTCGGATATATCCGACTTCACATATGCATGATCCGGATTGAGCGCGCCGGCTCAGAACAGCCGGTGCATCTCCGACTGGACCAGCTTCTCGTTGATCTCGCGCTCGACCGAGTCGGACCAGCGCCCGTTCACGTAGCGGGCGACCAGTTCGTCGGCCTCGTGCTGACGCGCAGCCTTCAGCGCGTCGAGAAAGCGGGTCCACAGGCCGCGCGGCTGCGCGCGCTTGGCGCGGGCGCCATAGGCCCTGGAGGGAATGATCATCGTCGCCATGGTTTGGCTCCTTCGTTAGAGAGAGCCCCTGACGTTCCGCCCGAATCTCGGCTTGTCGCCGTTGGTGCGGATATAGGCATGCAAATGTGTTCTAACCATTGATATTGCACTGCACAATACGCATGGCTGGCTAGCTGGCGGCGGCGCCCTGCACGGGGCAAACAGCCGAGACCCCCGACCTCCGGCCGGCGGATCGCACGAGTGGCCGGCGGGCCCAGCCGGAGGCTGGCGGTCCCGGCTGGCGTTCTCTACCCTTCGACGCATGAAAACGCCGCCGTTCGAATCGCATTTCCAGTCCTTTGCCGAGATCTCCGATCCCGCCCGCGCCGCCCCGCGCATCGCTGCCCTGCGCGCGGAGCTGAAGCGGCGCGCTCTCGACGGCTTCATCGCGCCGCGCGCCGACGAGCACCAGAACGAATATGTGCCGCCGGGCGCCGAGCGCCTCGCCTGGCTGACCGGCTTCTCGGGCTCGGCCGGGGCGGCGGTCGTGCTGGCCGACAAGGCCGCGCTCTTCGTCGACGGCCGCTACACGATCCAGGCGCGCGAGCAGGTCGACGGCAAGCTGTTTTCCATCTGCGATCTCGTCTCCGATCCGCCGTCGCGCTGGCTGTCTCGCGAAGCCGGCAAGGGAGCCTCCATCGGCTACGATCCCTGGCTGCACACGCCGGCCTCGGTCGAGGCCCTGCGCAAGGGCGCCGAGGAAGCCGGCGCGCGCCTCGTGGCGGTCGAAGACAATCCGATCGACGCGATCTGGAGCGACCGTCCGCCCGCGCCCTGCGCGCCGGTCGTGCCGCATCCGGAAAAACTCGCGGGCGAAAGCGCGGCGAAGAAGCTCGCGCGCGTCGCGCAGACGCTCGGCAAGGCCGACGGCCTCGTGCTGTCGGACCCGCACGCGGTCGCCTGGGCCTTCAACATCCGCGGCGGCGACGTCGCGCACACGCCGCTGCCGCTGTCCTGGGCGATCGTCCCGCGCGAAAAACGCGCGACGCTCTACGTCGAAGGCGCGAAACTCTCCAACAGCGTGCGCGCGGCGCTCGAAGACCTGGCCGACGTGCGCGAGCCCGCCACACTGATCGCCGATCTCGAAAATCTGGCGCGTGAAAAGAAGAAGCTGCTGTTCGACGCCGCCACCGCGCCCGAAAAACTCGTCGCGCTCTACCGCGACAAGGGCGGGACGGCCGAGGTCGGCGCCGATCCGACGGCGCTGATGAAGGCGCGCAAGAACGCCGCCGAACTGAAAGGCTCGCGCGCCGCGCACATTCGCGACGGCGCGGCCATGGTGGAATTTCTGGCGTGGTTCGCGGGCGAAGCGCCGAAGGGCAAGCTGACCGAGATCGGCGCCGCGCAGGCGCTGGAGAGCTTTCGCCGCGCGACCGGCAAACTGAAGGAGATTTCCTTCGGCACGATCTCCGCCTTCGGCGCGCATGCCGCGCTGCCGCACTATCGCGTGACCGAGGAGAGCGACGCGCGGATCGGCAAGGGAATCTATCTCGTCGATTCCGGCGCCCAATATGTGGACGGCACGACCGACATCACCCGCACGACGATCGTCGGCAAGCCCACGCGCGACATGCGCGACAGATATACGCGCGTGCTGAAGGGCCACATCGCGATCGCGACCGCTGTCTTTCCGAAGGGAACGACCGGCGCGCAGATCGACGCCTATGCGCGCCGCGCGCTGTGGGAAGCCGGGAACCGATTTCGACCACGGCACCGGACATGGCGTCGGCGCATATCTGAGCGTGCACGAAGGGCCGCAGCGCATTTCAAAGCTCGGCGGCGTGGCGCTGGAGCCGGGCATGATCTTGTCGAACGAGCCCGGCTATTACCGCGAAGGCGCGTACGGCATCCGCATCGAGAATCTCGTGGTCGTGGAGCCGCGCAAGATCGCGGGCGCGGAGCGGGAAATGTATGGCTTCGAGACCATCGCCTTCGCCCCCATCGACACGGCGTTGATCGACGCGAAGCTGATGACGCGCGAGGAAATCGCGTGGCTGAACGCCTATCACAAGGCGGTGCGGGAGAAGCTGGAAGGCGAAGGTTTCGCCGCGCGCGCGAGGAAGTGGCTGAAGGGCGCGACAAGGAAGATTGGGTAAACCCTTCTCCCGCAAAGCGGGAGAAGGTGTCATGCGGAGCATGACGGATGAGGGCCGCGCCGACACGTCAAAGTCGTCGCAAATCGCGGCGCCCTCACCCGACCTCGCTACGCGAGGCCACCCTCTCCCGTTTCACGGGAGAGGGTGACCTCACCCCTGCCCCGTCCGCCTGAACCACTCGTCCTCCGAGATCACCTCGATCCCGAATTCCTGCGCCTTCGTCAGCTTAGAGCCCGCGCCGGGCCCCGCGACGACGAGATCGGTCTTCTTCGACACCGAACCCGACACTTTCGCGCCGAAACGGTCGGCCTGCGCCTTCGCCTCGTCGCGCGTCAGCCGTTCGAGCGAGCCGGTGAAAACCACCGTCTTGCCGGCGACGGGGCTGTCGTTGGCGACCGCTTCCATCGGCTGCGGCGCGACTTCGGCGAGCAGCGCGTCGAGCGCTTGCTCGTTGTGTTCCTCGAGAAAGAAATCCGCGACCGCCTCCGCGACGACATCGCCGACGCCGTCGATATTGTTGATTTCCTCACGCGCATCCGTGCCTTCTTCGGCCTTGCTCGCGACGGCGCGGAGAGCTGCGAAGGTTCCGAAATGCCGCGCGAGGCGGCGCGCGTTCGTCTCGCCGATGCGGCGAATGCCGAGCGCATAGATGAAGCGGTTGAGCGGAATTTCGCGCCGCGATTCAATGGAGGCGAAGAGATTGCGCACCGACGTCTCGCCGAAACCTTCCCACTCTCTCAGATCGAATTCGCCGGCGTCGCTGCGCTTCTGCAAGGTGAAGATATCGGCAGGCTGCTTGATCAGCCCCTTCTCGTGAAACAGCTCGATCTGCTTGTCGCCCAGCCCCTCGATATCCAAGGCGAGGCGCGAACAGAAATGCTTCAGCCGCTCCACCGCCTGCGCGGGGCAGATCAGTCCGCCGGTGCAGCGGCGCACCACGTCTTCCGCGCCGCTCTCGTCCTTTTCGCGCAACGCGGCCGAGCCGCAGGCCGGACAGACATGCGGAAATTTATACGCATGCGGTCCGCGCGGCTTCTCCAGCACGACTTCGACGACCTGCGGAATGACGTCGCCCGCGCGCTGGATCACTACGGTATCGCCGACGCGAATATCCTTGCGCGCGATCTCGTCCTCGTTGTGCAGCGTCGCGTTCTGCACGACGACGCCGCCGACAGTGACCGGATCGAGCCGCGCCACCGGCGTGAGCGCGCCCGTGCGGCCCACCTGAATGTCGATGGCGCGCAGAACGGTCGTGGCGCGCTCGGCCGGGAATTTGTGCGCAACCGCCCAACGCGGCGCGCGAGAGACGAAGCCGAGCCGCTCCTGATAGGCGAGGTCGTCGACCTTGTAGACGACGCCGTCGATGTCGTAGCCGAGCGTAGACCGCTGCTGCTCGATCGCACGGTAATGCGCGATCATTTCCTCGGCCGAATGGCAGAGTTTCGTCAGCCTGTTGGTGACGAAGCCCGCATGATGCAGGAAATCGAGCATGCCCTTCTGCGTCTTCGCCGGCATGTCGGAGACTTCGCCCCAGGCGTAGGCGAAGAAGCGCAGCGGCCGTTGCGCGGTCACGCTCGCGTCGATCTGGCGCAGCGAACCCGCCGCCGAATTGCGCGGGTTGGCGTAGATCATCTTTCCGGCTTCCGCCTGCCGCTCGTTCAGGACGGCGAAATCGGCGCGGTTCATGTAGACCTCGCCGCGCGCTTCCAGCACGTCAGGCGCATCGCCTTTCAGCCTGTGCGGAACCTCGGCGATCGTGCGCACGTTCGCGGTCACGTCCTCGCCCTCGAAACCGTCGCCGCGCGTCGCGGCCTGCACGAGTTCGCCGCGCTCGTAACGCAGCGAGCACGACAATCCGTCGATCTTCGGCTCCGCCGTGAAGGCGAGCGGCGCATCGTCCTTCAGTCCCGAGAAAGCGCCGCACGCGCGCGACGAATTCATGCGCCTCCTCGTCGGAGAACACATTGCCGAGCGACAGCATCGGCACGGCGTGCTTCGCCTTGGCGAATTTCTGCGACGGCGCGGCGCCGACCTTTTTGGTCAGCGAGCCCGCTTCGTGCAATTCGGGAAAGGCCGCTTCGAGCGCCTCGTAGCGGCGGCGCAGCGCATCGTAGTCGGCGTCGGAGATCGTGGGCGCATCGTCCTGATAGTAGCGCCGGTCGTGCGCGGCGATCTCGGCGCCGAGCAGCGTGTGTTCGGCGCGCGCCACTTTCGGCGAGAGCTGGTCGAGGGGCTTGAATTTCATGCGTCAGATGTAGCGCGGACAGGGGGAGGCGAGAAGCCGGTCGGCTCATCCCTCTCCCGTGAAACGGGAGAGGGTGGCGCCCGCGCAGCAGGCGTCGGGTGAGGGCGCTGCGATTTCCGGAATCTTTGCCGCATCGGCGCCACCCTCATCCGTCACGCTTCGCGTGACGCCTCCTCCCGCTTCGCAGGAGAAGCTACGCACGGCTGGCTCGCGGCCCTACCCCGCCCCTTCGAGCAGCCTCGCCGCCGCCGCGCGCGCTTCCGCCGTGATGCTGGCGCCCGACAGCATGCGCGCGATTTCCTCGCGGCGCTCGCTCTCGTCGAGAGCGGCGACCGACGTCGCCACGCGCTTGCCCTTGTCGAGCGCATCCTTGGCGATGCGGAAATGTTTTCCCGCGCGCGCGGCGACCTGCGGCGCGTGCGTCACGGCCAAAACCTGCACGCGAGACGCGAGGCGCGCGAGGCGCTGGCCGATGGCGTCGGCCACCGCGCCGCCGACGCCCGTGTCGATCTCGTCGAAGACCAGCGTCGGCGCCGAGCCCTTGTCGGCGAGCGTGACTTTCAGCGCCAGCATGAAGCGCGAGAGCTCGCCGCCCGACGCCACTTTCATCAGCGGCCCCGGCCGCGCGCCGGGATTGGTCCGCACGAAGAACTCCACGCGGTCGACGCCGTCGGCGGTCGCGTTGTCCGCATCGCTCTCGATCTGCGTGGTGAACGTCGCGCGCTCCAGCTTCAACGGCGCGAGTTCGCCCATCACCGCCTTGTCGAGCTTGCCCGCCGCCGCCCTGCGCGCCTTGGAGAGCGCGGCGGCCTTGCCCGCGAATTCCGCACGCGCCGCGTCGGCCTCCTGCGCGAGCCGCGCGAGATTGCTCTCGCCCTGCGCCAGCGCTTCGAGATCGGCGGAAAATTTCGCCGCGACCTTCGGCAGGTCCTCGACGCTTGCCTGATACTTGCGCGCCGCCGCGCGCAGCGCGAACAGGCGCTCTTCCGTGCGTTCGAGCTCGCGCGGGTCGTAGGCGGCTTCTTCCAGCGCCGATTCCAGCGTCGCGCGCGCGGCCTCCACGCCGTCGAGAGCGCCGGAAAGCGCGGCCAGCGTCGGGTCGATCAATTCGGGCGCCTGCGGCTGCCGGCGCTCCAGCCGGCGCAGCGCCATCGACAGCGCGGACACGGGCGAGTTCTCGCCGCCCACGGCCTCGTAGGCCTCGCGCAGGTCGGCGGCGACCTTTTCCGACTGCATCATGCGCTGGCGGGCGTGCGCGAGCTTTTCCTCCTCGCCCGCCTCGGGCGCGAGCCTGGACAATTCGGCATGGGCGTGGGCGAGGTAGTCCGCATCGGCGCGCGCCTTCGCCAGCCGCGCCTCCTCGGTCGCGCGCGCCTCTTCCGTGTCGCGCATGCGCCTGTGCGCGGCGCGCACCGCGTCGGCCTGGGCCCGCAGCCCGCCGAATGCGTCGAGCAGCGTGCGATGCGTGGCTGCGTCCGTCAGCGCGCGTTCGTCGTGCTGGCCGTGAATTTCGACGATGGCGCGCCCGATGCTCGCGGAGCGCCTGCGCGCTCACCGCCTGGTCGTTGACGAAGGCGCGCGTGCGCCCGTCGGCCATCTGCACGCGCCGCAGGATGAGATCGCCGTCGACGTCGATGTCCTGAGCCTGCGCGATCTCCCGCGCGAGATGGTCGGCGGCGAGGTCGAACACCGCCGTCACCTGGCCCTGCGGCTGGCCCGCGCGCACCAGCGCGCCGTCGCCGCGCCCGCCGAGCGCCAGCGTGAATGCGTCGAGAAGGATGGACTTGCCGGCGCCGGTTTCGCCGGTCAGCACGGTCAGCCCGCGATCGGGGTCGAAATCGATCCGGTCGATCAGGACAATGTCGCGAATGGCGAGCTGAACCAGCATGGGTCAGGCGCGCCCTTCACAAATCAGCCGACAGTCTTCCGGAACATTTTCGAGATCCAGGAATCGCTCTGCTCGTGCGGCTCGAGACCGCCCTCGCGCAGGCGCGCATAGGCGTCCTTGTACCATTGCGAGTCCGGATAATTGTGGCCGAGCACGGCGGCCGCGGTCTGCGCCTCGTTGGCGACGCCCAGCCGCAGATAGGCCTCGGTCAGGCGGAACAGCGCCTCTTCCGTATGGCGCGTCGACTGGTACTTGCCGAGCACCTCGCGGAAGCGGTTGATGCCCGCCGTGTAGTTGCTCTGCTCGAGATAGTAGCGGCCGATCTTCATCTCGCGCGCGGCGAGCTGGTCCTTGGCGACCTGGATCTTGAACTTGGCGTCGTTCACATATTCCGACTTGGGATATTTCTGAACGAGCTGGTTGAAGATCACGACCGACTTTTCCGCGCGCTCCTGGTCGCGGTCGGCGTCGGGGATCTGGTTGTAGTAGGACATGCCCGCCAGATAGTAGACGTAGGGCGCGTCCTTCGAATTCGGATAGAGGCCGATGTAGCGGTTGGCGGTCGCCACCGCCTCGTCGTACTTGCCTTCCGTATATTCGGAATAGGTCTGCATCAGCAGGCCCTTCTGCGACCAGCCGGAATTCGGATACTGCTTTTCCAGTTCGCCGAACTTCTTGGCGGCGCCGGAAAAATCCTTCTTGCCGAGGCGCGCGAGGCCCTGGTCGTAGATGCCGTCGGCGGGCACGTCGGGCAGGAGTTCGGTCTTGTACTTCTCGCCGCCGAAGAAGCTGCTCAGGGGGTTGGAGGCGCTGTCCAGCGCCGAGCAACCGGCCAGCGGCAGGCTCGCGGCCGCGACCAGCGCGGCGCGTCGCACGCCGGCGGTCTTGTGCAGGATCGAACGGACCAGGCTCTGCATCATGTCATCTCACGGCGGCGAAACTCGACAGAACGCGAGGGCCGCCGGCCTCCCCCATGCTCCGGCGCCGGCGGGCTGACGCCCTGCTGACGCAAATTCAAGCGCGACTTCAGCGCATCTATACGCGCGTCGACGCGGCCGAATCGTAACCGTCCGGCGCGCGCGACGCGAAGTCACGGGCGTCATAGCGCAAAACGTCCCGCAACGCCAACTTCTCGCTCGTGTGTCATGCGGCCCGATTGTGGCGATCTCGGGTCCGCGCGCCGCGGCAAAAAGCAGGGCCGCCGGCGCTTCAACTGCGATCGGGCGCGAGCGCCGGCTGCACGCCGAAGGCGATGCGCGCGCCGATGTCCGGGCGCATCTCGCCGCGCGCCGGCGCGAGCGCCGGCGAAAAGCGCCAGGCGCTCCGGTCCGAGAACAGCGCCTGCAGCACGGCGTGGTTGAGCGCGTGGCCGCCGCACCGCGAACGGAAGACGCCGCGGATCGGCGCGCCGGCGAGCGCGAGATCGCCGACGGCGTCGAGCATCTTGTGGCGCACGAATTCGTCGCGGAAGCGCAGGCCCTCCGGATTGAGCACGCCGTCCCCGGAAATGGCGATCGAATTTTCCAGCGACGCGCCGAGCGCAAAGCCCGCCCGCCACAATCGCTCGAGATCGCCGACGAAGCCGAAGGTCCGCGCACGGGCAAGCTCGCGGCGGAACGTGGCCGCATCGAGCCGCAGCGCCTTGCGCTGATGGCCGATGGCGGCATGGTCGAAGTCGATCTCGACGTCGAGCGTCAGGCCGTCGCCTTCATCAGAAGTCCGCTGTTGCGGACTTCTCAGAAATCCGCAGGCGAAAGTTCCGCGAAGGCGGCGCCGCGCTCGACGCGCACGGTCTTGAGGATTTCGATGGCGCGGCGCTCGGCCGTCTGCGTGACGACGCCGGCCTCGTCGATCGCCGCGACGAAGGGCGCCGCGGAGCCGTCGAGCACCGGCACTTCCGGCCCGTCCACCTCGATCAGGGCGTTGTCGACGCCCAGGCCCGCCAGCGCCGCCATGGCGTGTTCGACGGTCGCGACCGTGTCGCCGCCCCCAAGGCCAACGGTCGTGCAGAGTTCGGTCGAAACGACGCGCGACCAGAGCGCCGGGGCGACCGGCTCGGCCGCCAGATCGCCGCGCAGCAGGAGGATGCCCGCATTGGCTTCCGCCGGGTGCAGCAGGACGCGCGCCGGCTTGCCGGAATGGACGCCGACGCCCTCGAGCGCGACGGAGGAGGAAAGAGTAGTTTGCAGGTCCCGGCCCGAGTTGGAGACGCGGGCGCGGCGCGGGGCGGTCACGGAGCGTTTTGCAGTTTCGAGACGGGCCATCCGCTTCCTGTCCGCCAGGGTTGCTACCCATTCGCCGAATGCGCTCGAACGCCGCGCTTCGGCATGCGCTCAACCCCCATTTCCGGCGCGCGCGCCGGACAGTCGGGAAGCTGATTGATCGGGCCGGAAATTAGCCGTGCGGGCAGCCGTCGCCAAATCACGGATTATGAACGAATGTTAAAGGCGTCCTGTCGAAATAAATTTCGAAAATCATATAGTTAGACAAGGCGAGCGCCGGGCGGAGCCTGCCCGGCGCTCTCCAGCTTTCAGCAGGACTGGCGGCGCAGGAAGGCCGGGATTTCCAGTTGCTCTTCTTCCGTCGGACGGGCCGGGGCGACGCGGCCATAGGAGTCGGCGCCTGCCGGACGCGCCGGCTGGGCCGCCGGGCGCTTGGCGTATTCGGCGTGGCTCGCGGCCGGCTGGGCCGGGCGGGCCTGCGGCTGGGCGACCGGCGCCGGGCGGGCCATCTGCGGCTCGACCTGCGTGCGGGCGGTCTCTTCGCGGCTCGAGGCGAAAGAGGTCAGGCGCTCGAACAGGGTGCGGCGGCGCTGGTCGACGGCCGAGACGGCGTTGCCCTGGCCGGAGGCGCGCGCCTCGTGCCACTGCTGCTGCACATGCGCCGGCATGTCGTCGATCTGCGGAATGCGCGGCTGGCGCACCGGCTGCTCGGCGGCCGGCGGCACGTAGGGGCCGGCGGCGCGCACGGGCTGCTCGACCGGGGCCGGTTCGGCCGGCGCCGGATAATAGCTCTGCGGCGGGGCGACCGGGGCGACATGCACCTGTTCGACCTGTTCGGGCGCAGCTTGCGCTGCGGCCTGAGCGTGAGCGTGGGCCATAGCCTGCGCATGGGCGATCGCGGCCTGCTGGGCGGCGGCGTAGGCGGCGGCGTGATCGTGCTGGGCCTGCGTCACGACCGGCTCCGGCTCCTGCTGGAGCACAGGCGTCGCTGCGACAGGGGCGGAAATCGCGCGCGACAGCGCCCGCTGGCGAAGCTGTTCGGCGGCTTCGGCGATCTTGGCCTGCGCGTCCTCGATCTCGGCGGACATCGCGGGCTTGTCGAGGCCGGTGGCGACGACCGACACGCGGATGACGCCGGCCAGCGACTCGTCGAGCGTGGCGCCGAGAATGATGTTGGCGTCCTCGTCCACTTCCTGGCGGATGCGGCTGGCGGCTTCGTCGAGTTCGTACAGCGTCATGTCGGCGCCGCCGGTGATCGAGATCAGCAGGCCCTTGGCGCCCTTCATCGCGACTTCGTCGAGCAGCGGATTGGCGATGGCCGCTTCCGCGGCGTGGATCGCGCGCTGGTCGCCCGACGCCTCGCCCGTGCCCATCATCGCCTTGCCCATCTCGCGCATGACGGAGCGCACGTCGGCGAAGTCGAGATTGACGAGGCCCTGCTTGACCATGAGGTCGGTGATCGAGGCGACGCCGGAATAGAGCACCTGGTCGGCCATGGCGAAGGCGTCGGCGAAGGTCGTGCGCTCCGTGGCGATGCGGAACAGGTTCTGGTTCGGGATGACGATCAGCGTGTCGACGCTCTTCATCAGTTCGGCGATGCCGGCGTCCGCCGTGCGCATGCGGCGCTGGCCTTCGAACTGGAACGGCTTGGTGACGACGCCCACCGTGAGGATGCCGAGATCGCGCGCCGTGCGGGCGATGACGGGGGCAGCCCCCGTGCCGGTGCCGCCGCCCATGCCGGCGGTGACGAAGCACATGTGCGCGCCGGCGAGGTGATCGCGGATTTCCTCGATCGCCTCTTCGGCGGCGGCGCGGCCGACTTCCGGCTGCGCGCCGGCGCCGAGGCCCTCGGTCACCTGCAGGCCCATCTGGATGATGCGGTCGGCCTTGGACGCGGTGAGCGCCTGCGCGTCGGTATTGGCGACGATGAAGTCGACGCCGCTCAATCCGGACATGATCATGTTGTTGACGGCGTTGCAGCCGCCGCCGCCGACGCCGCACACCATGATTCTGGGCTTGAGCTCGCGCAGCTCGGGTCCCTTCAGATTGATCGTCATCGCCTCAGCCTCTTTTCCAATGGACCGCACACACGCGCCCCGGTTTCACTGATCCGGTCGGGGTCCGCCGCCGCTTCCCCGTCCGGCTTCCACTCAAAAACTTTCCTTCAGCCACCGCCCGACGCGGGCGAAATAGCCGTCAGCCCCCACCGCCGCCGCGAGACGCTCGCGGCTCGGCTCGAAATGTTCCTGCCCCGCCACCTGCGGATAGACCAGCAATCCGACCGACGCGGCGAAGGCCGGGCTCTTGCCGGATTCCGGCAGGCCCTGCACGCCCACGGGCCGCCCGATGCGCACCTGGCCGCCGACGATGCGGCGCACCGTCTCCGGCAGGCCGGTGAGCTGGCTCGCGCCGCCCGTCAGCACGATGCGCGAGCCCGCGTGCAGCGGCCGGCCCTGCTGGCGCAGCCGGTCGCGCACGAGTTCGACGATCTCTTCCACGCGCGGCCGGATGATGCGCACGAGCTGCGAGCGCGGCAGGTGCGTCGTCTGGCCGGCGTCGTCGCCGACATGCTCGATGGCGATGGTCTCGCGCTCGTCGGTCGGCGCGAGGATCGCGCTGCCGTAGAGGGTCTTGAGGCGTTCGGCGCCGTTGAGGCGCACGTTGAGGCCGCGCGCCACATCCAGCGTGACATGGTTGCCGCCGACCGCCACGCAATCCATGTGGATCAGCGCGCCGCCGGCAAAGACGCCGACCGAGGTCGAGCCGCCGCCGAAGTCGATCACGGTCGCGCCGATCTCCGCCTCGTCGTCGCCGAGCGTGGCGAGCGCGGAGGCGTAGGGCGAGGCGACGAAGGCTTCGACCGTCAGGTGGCAGCGCTCGACCGCGAGGCCGAGATTGCGCACCGCCGCCGCGTCGGTGGAGACGACATGCAGGTGGGCTGCGAGTTCGTCGCCGATCATGCCCTTGGGGTCGCGGATGTTCTCCGCGCCGTCGACCGAGAAGCTGGTCGGCAGCGAATGCAGCACGGCGCGGCCGTCGCGGGCGCTGCGCGCGCAAGTCGCCTCCAGCACGCGATGGATGTCGGGCTCGCCGACGGAACGGTCGCCGACCGCCACCTTCGCCTGGAAATGCTGCGAGGAAATGCGCCCGCCGGATGCGCAGACGATGACGCTGTCGACCTGCACGCCGGCCATGCGCTCGGCCGCGTCGACAGCGAGGCGGATGGCCGTCTCGGCCTCCTCCATGTCCACGACCTGGCCGGCCTTCATGCCGCGCGAGCGCTGGTGGCCGATGCCGAGAATGCGGCAGCCGTGCGTGCGGCCGCGCGAGGGTTGGCCGGCCTCGATCGGATCGAGGCGCGCGATCAGGCAGACGATCTTGGTCGTGCCGACGTCGAGCACGGACAGGATCGCGCTCTTGCGCGCGGACAGCGGACGCAAACGCGGCAGATGCACAGACACGCCCATCAGACCTTCCCCTTGGTCTTGCGGGTGAGAGCCTCGAGGCGGGCGCTCGCCGCCTCGTTGCTCAACTGGACCTCGACGCGGCCGGGCACGCGCAGGTCGAGCGCGACGATGTCCTTGTCGAGAATGCGGGTGTCGCGCTGCAGCCGCGCGAGCCGCTGCACGGCGGCCTCGGGCTCGAGTTCGGGCAGCCGGACTTCGATATTGTCGGTGGTGTGCAGCGACCAGCGGCGCCGCGAGACGAGCGCGCCGGCCTTGATGCGGCCGCCGAGATCGCCGGCCGCCTCGACGATCCTGCGATACTGGTCGAGCCGCTCGTTGGCGCCGTCGCCGACGATCAGCGGCAGGCTGGCGTAGCGGTTGTCGTGCAGCGTGTCGATCGGCACGCCGTCGGCCGAGACGATCGAAATCTGCCCGTCCTTCTGCCACAGCGCATAGGGCTGGCGCTCGACGACGGTGATGGCGAGGCGGCTCGGATAGAGCTTGCGCACTTCGGCGTCGCGCACCATCGGCACCGAGCGCAGCCGCGTGCGCATGCCCTCGGCGTCGAGATAGGGCAGCGAATTGCGCGCCTTCACGCCGGCATAGGCCAGGATCTCCTTTTCAGTCAGCTCGCTGATGCCGGAAATGGTGACCGTGTCGACGCCCATGCCGAGCGCGCGGGCGACGAGATCGCCGGGCGTGCCGACGGTCTGGATGAAATTCTCGTAGGCGCCGCCGCGCACCGCGGAATAGGCGAAGGCGCCGCCGAGGAAGCCGAAGACGAGCACGCCGGTCGCCAGCGGATGCACGGCCGCGGCGCGCAGGCGCGCGAGAACGGGCCGGCGCGGGCGGCGCGCGCGAGCGCGCGGGGACGGAGGGGAAACGGGGCCTGCGGCGGCGAGTTGCGGACGCGCAAACGCGAAGGCGAACGGAGAGCCAAGCTGCTCCGTCAGCGATCGCAGGACGCGTCTTCCACCATCCATTTTACCAGCTCGCCGAACGAGAGGCCCGCATGGGCCGCCAACTCCGGCACAAGAGACGTTTCCGTCATGCCCGGCTGGGTGTTGACCTCCAGCACGACGAGCTCGCCCGTACCTCCGGGGCGGTCGTCGTACCTGAAGTCCGTCCGGCTCACGCCGCGACAGCCGAGCGCTCTGTGCGCCACAACTGCCAACTCTTGAATCCTTTGGTAAATATTTTCTTTAATTTGTGCGGGCAGGACGTGAATAGACCCGCCTTTTGCGTACTTTGCGTCGTAGCCGTAGAACGCTTCGGAAACAGGTTTGATCTCCGTGACGCCCAGCGGCCGGTCGTGCATGACCGCGCAGGTCAGCTCCCGCCCGTCCACGAACTTTTCCGCCAGCATCATGTCGCCATAGGTCCAGTCGGGCGATGTCAGCTCCTGCGGCGGGTGCGAGCGCCCCTCCTTGATGATGAACACGCCGAAGGACGACCCCTCCGCCACGGGCTTGAGCACGTAGGGCGCGGGCAGGACATGGGCCTTGGCCGCCTCGAAGCGGCTGACGACCTTGCCCGACGGCACGGGCACGCCGGCCGCCGCCATGATGGTCTTGGCGAGGTCCTTCTGCATGGCGAGCGCGGAGGCGAGCACGCCGGAATGCGTGTAGGGGATGCGCAGCGTCTCGAGCACGCCCTGGATCACGCCATCCTCGCCGCCCGGCCCGTGCAGGGCGTTGAAGGCGACGTCGGGCTTCAGCGCGGCGAGCTGCGCGGCTATGTCGCGCCCGACATCGACCTTCGTGACGCGGTAGCCGACGCTTTCCAGCGCCTTGGCGCAAGCCTCGCCCGAGCGCAGCGACACCGGCCGCTCCGACGCCCACCCGCCCATCAGCACCGCGACGTGTTTGCTCATTGATTCGATCCTTCGAATTCCACCGCCTTCATGCTGAGGAGCCGCACCGATATCGGGCCTGCCCGATATCGGCATGATGTCCAAGTCGGGCGAGCCCGACTTGGATGCGGCGTCTCGAAGCATGGCCGCATCCCCCATCCTTCGAGACGCCCGCTGCGCGGGCTCCTCAGGATGAAAGCGTGTTTAGCGGGCGCCGATTCGCGCCCACACCTCGATATCCCCCACCTGCGCCTTCTTGGCGAAGCCGTCCAGCAGGCCGGCGAATTCCGCCTTCTTGACCGCCCATTCGCGCAATTGCGGCGTCTCGATCAGCAGGATGTCCGGCTGGCCCTTCGCCATGTCTTCCGCGAACTCGCGCCGCTCGTCGGCGGCATATTCGAGCAGCCTCGCGCGAGATTCGTCGTCGACCTTCCTTGTCGACAGAATCTGGCGCACGCAATTGTCGACCCACAGCGCGTTGCGCCGGCCGATCCAGGTCGCGCCCAGCCGTCGCGTCAGCGGATGGCCGACGTCGAGCTGCTGGGCGAGCGCGGCGATCTTCGGATGCGCCGGCGCGTTTCCGCGAACCGCCGCGCTCAGCCCCGGATATTCCTCCGCGCCCGGCAGGTTGAGCTGCACGGCGCACAGAAACGGCGCGACGACGAGCGCAGGCAGAACGGCGATGCGCGCGAAACGCGCGGCTTCCTCGGGCTTCGCGCGCAGCCTGCCGAGCGCCAGCGCGACGAGCGCGAGAACGCCGAGCGCCTCGCCGGGCCAGGCATGGTTGAACCAGTTCTTCGCCTGGATGACATAGGTCGCGAAAAATCCCGCCGAGGCGACGGCGAGCAGCGCGGCGCGCGGCTCGTAGCCGAGAAAATGCAAGCCGGCGCCGACCGCCAGCAACAGCACGGCGGAAAAGACGAAAGGCGTCGAGGCCATGACTTCGCCGAGGCCGTAGCGCGCGGGCGCGTAGACCTCCATCGCGACGCTCGCCACGCCCCAGACATAGTCGGGATAGCGCAGCCAGACGAGGAGGCCGTAGGCGACGGCGATGGCGGCGGCCGCGAAATTCTCGAGCGCGAACAGCGGCGCGATCGAGCGGCGACGCGCGCAGGCGAACAGCACGACAGCGCCGAGCGGCAGCGCGTAATAGGGCTTGAAGCAGAGCGCGACGCCGCCGCAGAGGCCGGCGGCGACACGCAACGCAAGCGCGCCGGCATTCGCTTGCTCTGCGCGCGAAAACATCGCGGCCGCGAACGGCAGGAAGGCGATCAGCGCGAAATGTTCGCGCTCCGCGAAGGCGAAGCCGACGGCAAACAGCAGGACCCAGAGAGCCGCATTGCGCGCGACCCCAGCCTCCGCGCGCGCAAGCAGGCCGGCGCGCGAAAGAAGCGCGCCGCTCAGCGCGAGTGAAAGGAACGCGAGCGCGAATGTTTCGACGACCGTCCAGAATTCCGCCGACAATCCCGCAGCGCGCGCCATGAAGACGGCCGGCATGTAGACGAGAAATCCCGCGGGCGGATTGGGATCGGAAATATCGACATAGGCCTTCGCGCCGTTCGCGACTCTTTCGGCGAACAGGATGAACCAGGAATTGTCGCCGTTGAGATGGCCCGCCGCCTGCTGCGCGACCGCGAGCGCGACGATGAGCGCCGAGAGCGCCCAGGAGTTGAGGAAGGCGGGAACGCCGGACCGCGAGCCTTCGGGCTCGCTCTTCCCGCGCAGGCCGTCCCCGGCCAGCGAGCCTGAAGGCTCGCGTTCCATCAGGCCGCCACGCCCACGCGCTTGATCTCCCACTCCAGTTCGACGCCGCTCGTCTCGCGCACGCGCCGGCGCACCTCTTCGCCGAGCGCCTCGATGTCGGCCGCCGTGGCGTCGCCGCGATTGATGAGAAAATTGCAGTGCATCTCGCTGACCTGCGCGCCGCCGACGATCAGCCCGCGGCAACCCGCTCGGTCGACCTCCTGCCAGGCCTTGCCGCCGGGCGGATTCTTGAAGGTCGAGCCGCCCGTCTTCTCGCGGATCGGCTGCGATTTTTCGCGCGCTTCGGTGATCCGATCCATTTCGGCCAGGATCTCGAACCTGTCGCCCGCCCTGCCCTGCAACACGGCTTGCGTGAAAATCACGTCGCGCGGCGCGCTGGAATGGCGATAGGTAAAAGCCCATGCCGGCATTGCTGATCTCGATGTATTCGCCGTTGCGTTCGACGCCGCGCGCTTCGATGAGCACGTCCTTCGTCTCGCCGCCGTGCGCGCCGGCGTTCATGCGCAACGCGCCGCCGATGGCGCCGGGAATGCCGGACAGGAATTCCAGGCCCGCGACGCCGAGCTCCGCCGCGCGCTTGGCGACGAAGCGATCGGGCGCAGCCGCGCCGACGCGCAGGCGATGGCCCTCTTCCACCACGATGTCGGCAAAGGCCTTGCCGCCGAGCCGGATGACGACGCCCGGCACGCCGCCGTCGCGCACGATGAGATTGGAGCCGAGGCCGACGACCAGCACGGGCGTCTCGGGCGCAAGCCGCGACAGGAAGTAGGACAGGTCTTCCTCGTCGGCCGGCTGGAACAGCGCCTGCGCCGGCCCGCCGACGCGAAACCAGGTGAAGGGCGCGAGCTGCTCGTTGGCGGAAAGACGCCCGCGCAGCTCCGGCATCGTTTCGCGCAGTGCTGGCGTGATGTCGGCAAACACGCCGCTCACCCCGCCAGTTGCGCGGGCAGCGCGTAGGCCCATTGCGTGATGTTTCCCGCGCCGAGGCACACGACATAATCGCCCGGCCGCGCGATCTCCTTCACCATCGCCGGCAGCGCGTCCGGGTTCGGCAGCGCGATCGCCTGGCGATGCCCGTGCGCGGTGATCGCGGCGACGAGCCCGTTCTTGTCCATGCCCTCGATCGGCTGTTCGCCCGCCGCATAGACGTCGGCGACGATCACCGTGTCGGCGTCGTTGAAGCAGGTGGCGAACTGGTCGAACAGGCTCTGCAGGCGCGTATAGCGATGCGGCTGCACGATGGCGATCACCTGGCCCTTTGTGGAAGCCCGCGCCGCGCGCAGCACCGCCGCGATCTCGACGGGATGATGGCCGTAGTCGTCGAAGATCGACACGCCGTTCCATTCGCCGGTCTTGGTGAAGCGCCGCTTCACGCCGCCGAAGGAGGCCAGCGCCTTGCGGATCTGATCCGCCGTCAGGCCGAGTTCGCTCGCCACCGCGATCGCGGCGACGGCGTTGAGCGCATTGTGATGGCCGGGCATGGGCATCACGAGATTTTCGAGATAGGCGGCCGCGCCGGTCTTGCGGTCGCGCATCAGCACGTTGAAGCGCGACACGCCGCCGGTGAGATCGACATCGAGCAGCCGCACGTCGGCCTGCGGATTCTCGCCATAGGTGATGACGCGCCGGTCCTCGATCTTGCCGACGAGTTCCTGCACGGCGGGATGGTCGAGGCACATGACGGCGAAGCCGTAGAACGGCAGGTTCTCCACGAATTGCCGGAAGGCTTCCTTGATCGCATCGAACGTCTTGAAGTGATCGAGATGCTCGGGGTCGATGTTCGTGACGATGGCGACGTCGGCCGGCAGCTTCAGGAACGTGCCGTCGCTCTCGTCGGCCTCCACCACCATCCAGTCGCCGGCGCCGAGACGCGCATTGGTGCCGTAGGCGTTGATGATGCCGCCGTTGATGACGGTCGGATCGAGCCCGCCGGCGTCGAGCAGCGTGGCGACGATGGAAGTCGTCGTCGTCTTGCCGTGCGTGCCGGCGATCGCCACGCATTGGCGCAGCCGCATCAGCTCCGCCAGCATTTCCGCGCGCCGCACGACCGGCAGGCGCAATTCGCGCGCCGCCGCCAGTTCCGGATTGTCGCGCTTGATCGCGGTCGAAACCACCACCACCGCGGCTTCGCCGAGATTGCCCGCGGAATGGCCGACGAACACTTTCGCGCCCTTGTCGGCGAGACGCTTGACGTTGGCGTTCTCGGAAGCGTCCGAGCCCTGCACCTTGTAGCCGAGGTTGATGAGCACCTCGGCGATGCCGGACATGCCGATGCCGCCGATGCCGACGAAATGAATGGGGCCGAGATCGCGCGGCAATTTCATGAGATCAACCCTTGGATCGGACGAGGCCGGCGACGATGTCGGCAAGCCGCTCGGCGGCGTCGAGAATGCCAGCGCTCTTGGCGGCTTCCGCCCGTTTCGTCAACCCTTGCGGGTCGGCGAGCGCGGCGCGCAGCAAATCCGCCAGTTTTTCAACCGTGAAGACCTTCTGGTCGATCACCTCGACCGCGCCGGTGCGGGCGAGTTCGGCGGCGTTCGCCGCCTGGTCGGCGTCGAGCGCGAACGGGAACGGCACGAGAATGGCCGGCCGGCCGATGCCGGCGACCTCCGCCACGGTGGACGCGCCGGAGCGCGCGATCAGGAGATGCGCCGCGCCGATGCGCGCCGGCAGGTCCTTGAAGAAGGGCTCGACCTCGGCCGAAAAGCCGATGCGGCTGTAGACGGCGAGCACACGCTCGCGATCCTCGCCGCGCGCCTGCTGCACCAGCCTGATGCGGGCGCGCTCGTTCGGCGACAGCGCTTCGATCGCGGCCGGCACGATGTCGGAAAAGATTTTCGCGCCCTGCGAGCCGCCGGTGACGAGCACGTCGAGCGCGCCGTTGTCGAACGAGGGATAGGGCAGCTTGGCCGCCTCCAGCACCGCCGGCCGCAGCGGATTGCCGGTCACGACGGTTTTCGCAACGATGGCGGCGTCCGCGCGAGAAAGCGGAAAGCCGGTGGCGATCTTCTGCACACGGCCCGCGAGAAATCTGTTCGCCCGTCCCATCACCGCGTTCTGCTCGTGCAGCACGGCCGGAATCTTCAGCAGGCTCGCGGCGACGAGCGGCGGCACGGTCGGATAGCCGCCGAAACCGACGACGACCGCAGGCTTCACCCGCCGCAGCAGCGACAGCGACGAAAGAACGCCACGGCCGAGCGTGGCGACGGCCATCGCCCTGGAAACGGCCCCGCCGCCGGTCGGCGTCGCCGCAGGGATCGCATGGATTTTTCGCGCGGGAAACGCCTGGCCGTATTTCTCCGCGCGCGTGTCGGTCGCGAGATCGACGACATAGCCGCGTGCAATCAGCGCATGCGCCAGCGCTTCGGCGGGAAAGAGATGGCCGCCCGTGCCGCCGGCGGCCACCAGGATCGTCTCACCGCTCATGCGCGCTGCGGCGCCGTGTCGAGAGCCGCGTCCATCAGCACTTCCGTGCGCGGACGCTTGCGCGTGACCGCGATGAGGAAGCCCATGCCGAGCGCGAGCGAGATGAGCGAGGAGCCGCCGTAGCTGACGAAGGGCAGCGTCATGCCCTTGGCCGGCATGAGGTGCAGGTTGACCGCCAGGTTGATGCAGCTCTGGATGCCGAACAGCATGGTCAGGCCCGCGGCGGCGAAACGGCAGAACGGGTCTTCGTTCTTCGCCGCGCTGGTCAGGCCGCGCACGACGATGAAGGCGAACAGCGTGACGAGCAGGATGCAGACGATGACGCCGAATTCCTCGCCGGTGACGGCGAAGATGAAGTCGGTGTGGCTGTCGGGCAGGATGCGCTTCAGCGTGCCCTCGCCCGGCCCCTTGCCGAGCCAGCCGCCGGCGATGAAACTATCACGCGCCGTGTCGACCTGGAACGTATCCGTCACGCCGCCCGCCGATTGCGGCTCGAGGAATTTCAGGATTCTCGCGCGCACGTGCGGCACGAATTTGTAGGCCGCGACGACGGACAGGGCGCCCGCGCCGCCGATGCCGGCGACCCAGAACCAGTGCAGGCCGGCCATGAAGAACAGCGCGCCCCACACCAGCGAGATCAGCATGGTCTGGCCGAAGTCCGGCTGCAGGATGAGCGGCACGACGGTCGCGGGCAGGATGAGAATGGCGAGAATATTCGCCGGCACGTCGCGCCGACGCGCGCCTTCCGAAAAGGCCCAGCCGGCCAGCACCGCGAAAGCCGGCTTGACGAATTCGGAGGGTTGCACGCCGAAAATCCAGCGGCGCGCGCCCTTCACTTCCGCGCCGAACAGCAGCGCGGCGAAAACCAGCGCCATCGCGCCGATGAAGATGACGAGCGCCGTGCGCCGCACCTGGCGCGGCGTGAGGAACGAGGCGCCGATCATCACCGCGATCGCGGGCGCGAGATACATGGCCTGGTGATTGACGAAGTAGAAGGTCGGCAGCTTGAGGCGCTCGGCGACCGGCGGCGAGCCGGCCATGCCGAACACCAGCCCGCACACCATGAGCAGGCCGAGCGCGCCGAGCAGCCAGCGGTCGATGGTCCAGAGCCAGTCGGAAAGCGGTGAGCGATCGGCCCGCGATATCATGACGCGCCTCCAGCCTTGAGGATGTCTGCGACGACGCCGCGAAAGGCGTCGCCGCGCTTCTCGAAATTCGGCAAATTGATCGTAGGAGGCGCAGGCCGGCGACAGCAGCACGACCGGCTCCTGCGCCTTCGATTGCGCCGCGTCGCGCGCCGCCGCGCGCGTGGCGACATCGAGCGTCCCGCATTTTTCGTAAGGCGCGGCGCCATCGAGCGTGCGGGCGAAATCTTCCGCCGCCGCGCCGATCAGATAGGCCTTGGCGATGCGCGAAAACAGCGGACGCAGCGGCTCGATGCCGCCTTCCTTCGATTTGCCGCCGATGATCCAGAATATGTCGTGGAACGAGAGCAGCGCCTTTTCGGCCGCGTCGGCATTGGTCGCCTTGCTGTCGTTGACGAACAGCACGCGGCCGAGCTGGCCGACGCCTTCCATGCGATGCGCGAGCCCCGGAAAGCTGCGCAATCCCGCCTGCACGCGCGCATGGTCGTTGGCGAGCGGCCCGAGCGCGGCGACGGCGGCGAGCGCGTTCTGCGCATTGTGCGCGCCACGCAACGAAGCGATGCCCGCGAGATCGGCGATCGGCGTCGAGACGCGCGCCGAACGATGCTCGATCGTCGTCCCCTGCGCGACGAGACCGTCGGCCATCGCGGGATGGGCGACGGAAATCGCGATCGTCTCGCGCCCCGCGGCGAAGCGCCGCTCGGCGATCTCGCGCACATGATGATCGTCGACCGAGATCACGGCGCGTTCGGCGGCGGCGACGAGCCGCTCCTTGATGGCGGCGTAATGGTCCATCGCGCCATGTCGATCGATATGGTCGGGCGTGAGGTTGAGCAACACGCCGACGGAAGGATCGAGCGACGGCGTCAGGTCGATCTGGAAAGTGGAAAGCTCGATGACATACACGCGCTCGTTCGAGAGCGGCGCGAGCGCGAGAATGGGCGTGCCGATATTGCCGCCCATCTGCACGTCCTTGCCGAGGGACTTGAACAGGTGCGCGGTCAGCGCCGTCGTCGTCGACTTGCCGTTGGTGCCGGTGATCGCGACGAACAGCGCGTTCGGCGCGTGCTTGCGCCGCTCGCGGCAGAAGATTTCGATATCGCCGATGATCTCGACGCCGGCCGCTTGCGCTTGTTTCACCGTCCAGTGCGGTTCGGGATGGGTGAGCGGCACGCCGGGCGAAAGGACGAAGGAAGCGAAGCGCGACCAGTCCGCGCTCGACAGATCGACGGGCGCAAAGCCTTCGGCTTGCGCCTTTTCGCGCGAGGCTTCGCTGTCGTCCCATACGGCGACATCGGCGCCGCCGGCCCTCAGCGCGTGCGCGGTCGCGAGCCCCGATCCGCCGAGGCCGAACAGCGCGACCGTCTTGCCTGCGAAAGTCGTGGCGGCGATCATGTCAGCGCACCTTCAGCGTCGAAAGGCCGATCAGCGCCAGCACGAAGGCGACGATCCAGAAGCGCACGACGACCTGCGATTCCGACCAGCCGAGCTGTTCGAAATGATGGTGGATCGGCGCCATGCGGAAAACGCGCTTGCCGGTGAGCTTGAACGAGGCGACCTGCACGATGACGGACAGCGTCTCCAGCACGAACAGGCCGCCGATGATCATCAGCACGATCTCGTGCTTCACCGCGACCGCGATAGTGCCGATGAGGCCGCCGAGCGCGAGCGAGCCCGTGTCGCCCATGAAGATCTGCGCCGGCGGCGCGTTGAACCAGAGGAAGCCGAGCCCCGCGCCGATCAGCGCGCCGCACACCACGGTGAGTTCGCCGGCGCCCGGCACGAAATTGATGGCGAGGTAATTTGAGAAGATGGCGTTGCCGGCGAGATAGGCGATGAGCGCGAAGGCGCCGGCCGCGATCATCGCGGGAACGATGGCGAGGCCGTCGAGACCGTCGGTCATGTTCACCGAATTGCCGGCCGCCACGATGACGAAGGGGCCGAACAGCAGGAATCCATATCCGAGGTTGAAGGCGAAGCCCTTGCCGAAGGGCAGCGCCAGCATGGTGGCGTTGGCCGCGCCGACGCGCATCATGGCGATGCAGGCGATGAGCGCGATCAGCGCCTCGAACGACAGGCGCATCCGTCCCGAAAAGCCCTTGTGCGACTGGCGCGTGACTTTCAGATAATCATCGTAGAAGCCGATGAGGCCGAAGCCCGTCATCACGAGCAGAACGATCCACACGTAAGGATTCTTGAGGTTCGCCCACAGCAGCGTGGCGAAGATCAGCCCCGACAGGATCATCAGCCCGCCCATCGTCGGCGTGCCCTTCTTGGTCAGAAGGTGCGACTGCGGCCCGTCCTCGCGGATCGGCTGGCCCTTGCCCTGCTTGATGCGCAGCGCGGCGATGATGCCGGGCCCGAAGAAGAAGACGAAGAACAGCGCGGTGGCCGCCGCGCCGCCGGCGCGGAAGGTGATGTACTTGAACAGGTTGAGCGGACCGAAGACGTGAGCGAAGTCCGCGAGCCAGGTCAGCATTGCACTATCCTCAGGCGGGCGCTTGTTCGGGCGAGGCGAAGGCCTTTCGCATCGCCGCCACGAGCGGCCCCATGCGGCTCCCGTTGGAGCCCTTGATCATGACGACGTCGCCGGCGGCCAGCGCATCCAGAACGACAGGTTCGAGAGCGGCCGCATTGGCCGCATGGGCGCCGCGCCGCTCGGCCGGAATAGCCTCCGACAGCGCGCGCATCAATGGCCCGGCGGTGAACACCAGATCCACCTGGTTTCGTTCGATATCCTCGGCGATGGTCGCGTGCAGCGCCGGCCCGTCCGGGCCAAGCTCGAGCATGTCGCCGAGCACCGCGATTCGGCGCTTGCCTTTTGCCGCGCCGAGCAGGTCGAGCGCCGCGCGCATCGAGGCGGGATTGGCGTTGTAGCTTTCGTCGATCAGCGTGAACGGTCCGTCGGCCGTCTCCAGCGTCTCGCGCTGGCCGCGCCCGGCCGGCGGCGCGAACTGCGCCAGCGCGCGCGCGGCGACGACAAGATCGAGGCCGGCGGCGCGCGCCGCCAGCAGCACGGCCAGCGAATTCATGGCTATATGCCTGCCCGGCGCGCCGATCCTGTAGTCGAGGTCCTGCCCAAGCACGCGCGCCTTCACCCGCGTCGTCTCGCCTTCGACGTCGCAGGCCATGAGGCTCGCATCGGCTTCCTCATTCTCGCCGAACGACAGAACGAAACGCACGCCGGCATCGTTCGCCGCTGTGCTCAGGCGTTCGAATTGCGCGTCGTCGCGGTTGAGAATGGCGACGCCGCCGCGCTGAAGCCCCGAGAAAATCTCGGCCTTGGCGTCGGCTATGGCTTCGATCGAGCCGAAATGCTCGAGATGCACCGGCGCGATGCGCGTGATGATCGCCACATGCGGACGCGCCATGGCGACGAGCGGCGTGATCTCGCCGGCATGGTTCATGCCGATCTCGAACACGCCGAAGCGCGCGCTCGCGGGCATGCGCGCCAGCGTCAGCGGTACGCCCCAGTGGTTGTTGTAGGATGCGGCCGAGGCATGCGTCTCGCCCGCGCTTGCAAGCGCGCAACGCAGCAATTCCTTCGTTGTCGTCTTGCCGACGGAACCGGTCACGGCGACGATGCGCGCCTTCGAGCGCGCGCGCGCCGCGCGTCCGAGACCCTCGAGCGCGACGAGCGTATCCTTGGCGACGTAGAGCGGTCCCGCGCCGGCCAGCGCATCGGCATGCGCCTCGTCGATCACGGCCGCCGCCGCGCCCGCCTCGAACGCCTTGCGCACGTGATCGTGCCCGTCGGAATTGTCGCCCTTCAGCGCGACGAACAGGTCGCCGTCCTGCAAGGTGCGCGTATCGATGGAAACGCCCGTGACGCCGCGCGCCGGCAGGGCGCCGCTCACCCGCGCGCCGAGCGGCGCGACGAGCGCAAGCGGGGTCCAGAGGGCGTCGTCGTTCGTCATGCATCACCTGCGAGCGCCGCGCGGACAGCGTCGTGATCGGAAAACGGAATTGTCTTCGACCCTATGATCTGGCCGGTTTCATGGCCCTTGCCGGCGACCAGCAGAACATCGCCGGGGCTGAGCAGCCCGACGCCCGCGGCGATCGCCGCCGCGCGGTCGCCGATCTCGCGCACGTCTGCGCCCGCGTGCGCGCGCGCGCCTTCGAGAATGGCGGCGCGAATGCTGGCCGGCTCCTCGCTGCGCGGATTGTCGTCGGTGACGATGGTGATGTCGGCCAGCCGCGCGGAAATCTCGCCCATGATCGGACGCTTGCCGCGATCGCGGTCGCCGCCGCAGCCGAACACGACGATCATCCTGCCCTGCGCGAACGGGCGCAGCGCCGAGATCGCCGTCTCCAGCGCGCCGGGCTTGTGCGCATAATCGACGAAGGCCGCCCCGCCGTTGCGCTCGCCGACGCGCTCGATGCGGCCGGGCGCGCCGACCAGCTTTTCCAGCGCGGAAAACACGTTGCGCGGGCTCTCGCCGCAGGCGATCGCAAGACCGGCGGCGACGAGCGCGTTCGACGTCTGGAATTCGCCGGCGAGCGGCAGCAGCACGCGCGAAACCTTGCCCTCGCATTCGAGCGTCAGCCGCGTCGCGAAACCTTCCGCCGCGCGCTCGATCAGGCGGATCGCATGGCCCTTGCGGCCGATCGTGCGCACATCGAGCCCGCGCGCTTCGCAGGCCGCGATGACGCGCGGCGCGACATCCGTGTCCGCGTCGATCACCGCGGATTGGCCCGGCTGCAGCAGCGCCTCGAACAGCCGCAGCTTGGCGGCGAGATAGTCCTCGAGCGTGGCGTGATAGTCGAGATGGTCGCGCGACAGATTGGTGAAGCCCGCAGCCGCCAGCCGCACGCCGTCGAGGCGGCGCTGGTCCAGCCCGTGCGAGGAGGCTTCCATGGCCAGATGCGTCACGCCGTCTTTCGCCAGCTTTTCCAGCGTCTCGTGCAGCGTGATCGAATCCGGCGTCGTCAGCGAACCGTAGACGGCGCCGGACGGCGCGACGATGCCGATGGTGCCCATGGACGCCGCCTGCCGTCCGCAAAAAAGCCAGATCTGGCGCAGGAAGGCGGCGATCGACGTCTTGCCGCTCGTGCCCGTCACCGCCGCGATGGTCTGCGGCTGCAACGGAAAGAAACGCGCCGCCGCGCGCGACAGCGCGAGCCGCACGTCGGCGACGACGATGACGGGTCTGGCGAGCGGCTTTGCCGGCGCCCGCGCGGCGACGACGGCGACGGCGCCATTGCCGATCGCCGCCGCAGCGAAATCGAGGCCGTCCGCCTGCGTGCCGGGCACCGCGAAGAACAGGCCGTTCGGCCGCGCCTTGCGGCTGTCCGCCGCGAGCCCTTCGATGTGCAGGGCTGCGTGCGGACCTTCTGCTGCCTCGGGTATGAGCGCGTCGAGCCGCATCAATGATTGTCCGCGGTCTTTGCCGCCGGCATGTTCGCCTTGCTGTAGCCCATGCGCGCAAGCAGCGGGAACGGCGTCTCCGGCGCCTTGAAGCGCGGTTCGAGGCCGAGGATCGGACCCGCGCGCTCCAGGATTCGTCCGGTCACGACGCCGGCGTTATAGGCCGCCGTCGCATAGCCGTGCGTCTCGGGCGCCGCCTGCGGTTCGTCCATCACGGTGGCGATGAGATAGCGCGGCTTGTCGGCCGGGGCGAGCGCCATGAAGGTGGTGAACAGCTTGGTCTTGGAATAGCGGCCGTTGACGACCTTTTCCGCCGTGCCGGTCTTGCCGCCGACGTAATAGCCGGGAATGTCGACCTTCCTGGCGCTGCCGACTTCGGCGTTGAGGCGCATGACGTAGCGCAGCGCTTCGCTCGTCTCGGGCTTCACCACCTGCGGCGCGCCCTTCCTCGCCTCTTCCTCGCTGCGTTTGACGAAGGTCGGCCTGATGAGATAGCCGCCGTTGGCGAGCGCGCCGACCGCCATCATCGCCTGCAGCGGCGCGACAGCCAGACCGTGGCCGAAGGCGATGGTCATGGTGTTCAGCTCGCCCCAGTTCTTCGGCACGATCGGCTCGGCCGATTCCGGCAGTTCCGTGCGCATCCGGTCGAGCTGGCCCATCTTGCGCAGGAAGCTCTTGTGGCCCTCCACGCCCACCATCAGCGCCATGCGCGCCGTGCCGATGTTGGAGGAATAGGTGAAGACCTCCGGCACGGTGAGCGAACGGTTCTTGGCGTGATAATCGTGAATCTTGAAGCGGCCGTAGCGCAGCGCGTTGCGCGCGTCGATCTGCGAATTGAGGTTGACCTTGTTGTTGTCGAGCGCCATCGCCACGGTCAGCGCCTTGAAGGTCGAGCCCATCTCGAACACGCCGACATTCATGCGGTTGATGTGGTCGGGCTTGAGCGCGTCGGCCGGATTGTTCGGGTCGTAGTCGGGCAGCGAGGCGAGCGCGACGACCTCGCCGGTGTTGACGTCGAGAATGGCGGCGGCCGCCGCTTTCGCGCGAAAATGCTCCATGCCCTTGGCGAGTTCGTCCCGAAGGGCGAACGTCGCCTTGGCGTCGAGCGACAGGTTGATCGGCTTGAGGTTCTCGGCCGAGAGATCGAAGCCCGCGCCGTGCAGGTCGGCGAGCCCCTGCCCGTCGATGTATTTCTCCATGCCGGCAATGCCCTGATTGTCGACATTGGTGAAGCCGAGCACATGCGCGGCGAGCGGGCCGTTGGGATAGACGCGCTTGTTCTCGGGCCAGAAGCCGACGCCCGGCAGGCCGAGGCGATAGACTTCCTGCTGCTGCTTCGGGCTCACCTCGCGCTTCACCCAGACGAAGCCCTTGCGCGAGCCGAGCTTTTCACGCAATTCGCGCGCGTCGACGTCGGGCAGCACGGCGGTGAGCAGCTCGGTCGCTTCGTCCTTGTCGATGATGCGGCGCGGCTCGGCGAAGATCGACATGACGCGCACGTCGGTCGCCAGAACCTCGCCGTTGCGGTCGAGCATGTCCGGCCGCGCGGCGGCGGACGCGGCGGCGGCGGCGGCGCGCATGCTCTGCGGATTGGGCTTGAAGCCGAGCCAGATCAGCTTGCCGGCGATGACGCAGTAGAGCAGGCCGAAGCCGATGGCGACGAGCCGGATGCGCCGGTCGCTCTTTTCCAGCTTGGTCGAGATGAGCGTCTTGCCCCACCGCCGCAGTCGCTCGGCGCGCGAGAGTTCCGGCGCGCGCGGCGCGGGCGTGGAGTCGAAGTCGAGCGCGGGATCGGCGGCCTGCGTCTCGGGCGCGGTTTCGACGGGCATGTTCTGCTGCTCGCTCATGTCAGCGCTTCCTCGCCCCGGGCGTCGTCGTCGGCGTCGCCGGCGCCGGCGAGCGGCTTGCGCTCGGCGTGTTCGTCGGCTCCGCCAGGCCCAGCGCCTCGAGCTTCTTGCCGATCTCGTCGCCGCGCGCGGCGCGGTCGGGCAATTGCGCGAAGGTGACGATCTGGTTCGGACGGGTCATCTCGAGATCGGTGAGATATTTGTCGGCGAGCGGCGCGATGCGGTCAGGCCGCGTCAGGTGCGCCCATTCCGCGCGCTGCATGTTGAGCCCGTCGCGCTCCTGCTGGATCTGGCGCGTGAGCTTGGCGATCTGGTCGGCGCGATAGATCGTCTGGTACTTGATCGTATAGGCGTAGACCGCCGAGCCGACCAGCGCCGCCGCCGCGACGATGTTGAGAAAGCGGATCATCTGCGCCTCCCCCCTTTGACCGCCTGGCGTTCCGGCAGCGCGGCGAGCGCGACGAGCCGCGCGTCGAGCCCGAGCGCGGCGGCGTTCGTGCGCAGCGCGACGCGCAGCTTGGCCGAGCGCGCGCGCACGTTGCCGGCGACTTCCGCCGCCGAGGGCGCGATCGCCTGTCGCGTCTGCAGCGTGAATGTGGAGGCGGGCGGCGCGGGTTCGCCCCGGCAGCAGGCGCGAGCGCGCCTCGCCGCGTCCCGAGCGTTGCGCGAAGAATTGCTTCACGATGCGGTCTTCCAGCGAGTGAAAGGAGACGACGGCGAGCGCGCCGCCTTCGGCGAGCATCTCTTCCGCGCCGGCCAGCGCGCGCACGAGTTCGCCGAGTTCGTCGTTGACGGCGATGCGCAGCGCCTGGAACGTGCGCGTCGCCGGATGAATGTCGCCGGGCTTGCCGGGAATGGCGCGCTGCACGACATCCGCGAGGGCGGCGGTGGTCGTGATCGGCGCGGCCTTGCGCGCATTGACGATGAAACGCGCGATGCGGCGCGAGGCGCGATCCTCGCCGTAGTTATAGATGATGTCGGCCAGCCGCTCTTCGTCTTCCTCGTTGACGATGTCGGCGGCGCTGCGGCCGGCGCTTTCCATGCGCATGTCGAGCGGCCCGTCGAAGCGGAAGGAAAAGCCGCGCGCCGCCTCGTCGAACTGCATGGAGGACACGCCGATGTCGAGCGCGACGCCATCCACCTCACGAATGCCGAGCGCGCGCAGCTCCTGCGCGAGATCGCCGAAGCGCGCCTGCACCAGCGTGAGGCGCCCGCCGGAGGCGGCGACGAGGTCCGCGCCGTCGCGAATGGCCGAGGGGTCGCGGTCGAAAGCCACCACGCGCGCGCCGGGCGTGGCGAGAATGGCGCGCGAATAACCGCCGGCGCCGAACGTGCCGTCGACATAGAGCCCGCCGTCGCGCGGGCGAAGTCCCTCGAGAACTTCCTGGAGAAGCACGGGAACGTGGCGGGCCGGTCCGCCTGCGGGGGGCATGGCCTCCCCGCGGCCCGTCATCATTCCCGTGCTCCAGGCCCGGGCGGCGTGTGGCCCGCCGCCCCTCTGGCTCCGGTCAGTTTCCGTAAGTCGCGCGCCCGGTTTCTGGCCTCTTCCTGCTGCGCGCGAAAACGTCCCGGCTCCCAGATCTGAAACTTGTGCCCCATGCCGACGAAGCTGACTTCCCCGGCAATGGAGGCCTGCGCCTTGCACTGCTCGCTCAACTGCACGCGGCCTTCCGGATCCACCTTGAGACGCTCGCTCATGCCCATCAGGGCCCGAGAGAGGATGTCCCGCTCCTCCGTATAGGGAGGATAGGCCTCCAGCATGGCGTCCAGTTCCGCCACCAGCGCGTTCCCGCCGCAATCCACGGCCGGCGCATCCAGCGAGGGATGGACGAACAGTCCCTCGAACCCGTCCTTCGCCAGCACCGCCCGGAAGGGCGCCGGGATCGAGACTCGCCCCTTGGCGTCGATCCGGCTGGTGAAATGGCCGAGAAAGAGTTCCCGCTCCGTCACGCTTACGCTCACCCGAACCTCTCGAGGTCGAATTGTCGCGCGACAGCCTTGCCGTCTCCGCCGTGGGGACGGTGTCGGAACTCTGCTGCGCTGAACTCGACGGGATGATTTGGGATAGCATGGGATATTATGGGCGTCAACGAGAATGTGAGTCGAAACGGGATTCCGGCTCCTGACGCCGCATTAGGCTTCGTTAAAGTTAAGAGTTCGTTGATTCCCGCCGGAAATGGGCAGTTTTGCGCCTTCCGCCGACATGCGCGATGATCCCGCGGACGACGGCGGCGAGACCGCGAGAACCGGCCCTAGGACTTATGTCTCGCCGCCCGTGGGGGGATTGCTCCGGGATGAACAAGACTATTTTCCTGCTGGCCTTCGCCGCGCTCTGGCTCGCGGCCCTGCCCGCACGCGCGCAAAAGGCCGACGCCGGCCCGACCATCGACGGCGTGGCGCGTTCGGCGAGCCTGATGCGTCAGATCGGCGAGTCCTGCCCGCTGCTCATGGACGTCAACACGGAGCTCGCCGAGCGCTACGTCCAGGCCTTCGTCGAGACCGGCGAACAGGCCTTCGGCAAGGACGTCTTCCAGAAGAAGCTGGCGAGCGAATACGAGCGCCGCGCCGCGGAGGTGAAGAAGAAGACGCCTGAAAGCTGGTGCCTCGATCAGCGCTCGCGCCTGAAGGACATGGGCGGCGGCGATCTCTTCACGAAATAGAGGGCTTCGCCGCCAGCGAACGCGCCCGCGTCGCCATGCCGCGCGCCAGCGCCTGCCCGTAGCGATGCGTCGGCGCCTCGACAAACCTGTGCAGCGCCCAGGCGAGCGCGATCACGAGGCCGACGACGCAGATCGTGGCGATATTGCCCTCGACGCCGCGGCTCGCCAGCAGACGCAACAGCACATAGCCGGCGAGCTGGTGGACGACGTAGAGCGAGTAGGAAATGTCGGCGAAAAAATCGAGGACGCGCGCGCTGCGGAAATGCCGGCGCAGCGCGGCTGCGGCGAAGAAACAGGCGACCGCCGCCAGATAGCTCGGCAGGTGGATGACGCTGGTCATCAGCGGACGCCAGCCATGTCCGATGAAGCCCGTCGCCCATGTCGCCACGAACAGCCCGAGGAAGCCGGCGATCCACAGCGTCGCCTCGCGCGCCCCGAGTTTGCCGCGCCGATGCAGATTGTAGGCGACGCCGACGAACATCAGGATGATCATCGGCGGATAGGCCGCCAGAAACTCGAACCTGCCGGCGAGCTTCTCGTAGCCCGGCTGGACGCGGGCGGCGACGACGAGACAGGGAATCCACAACAGGAAGATGACGAAGGGCGCGAGCGCGAGCCGCCGCCGCCCTTCCGCAATGTCCCGCGCCAGGAGAGCGCAGATCAGGTAGAAGAAAAGCTCGACCTCCAGCGTCCAGACCACGCCGTCGATCGGCCGGGAATCGAGGATCGGCCGCAAGGGGGCGAGCATGTGCGAGACGAGATGGTTCGCCTGGAACGGCAGGCTCGCGCCGAACAGGGCGACGCCCGCGGCCACCGCCGCGACCGACAGCAGAATGCCGCACCAGAAGGTCGGGTAGATGCGAAAAAATCGGCCGACGAGGAAGGCCTTCACGTCGTAGGCGACCAGCGAATAGGGAATGACGAAGCCGCTGATGACGAAGAACAGCCCGACGCCGAACGAGCCGTAGTTGATCGGCAGCGCGGCGAAGAGGCGCGCGATCGCGGGCGGTTCGGCCGCCGCCGCCGGCAGGCCCGTGAAAAAGGTTACGGTGGCGGGATCGAGCCAATAGCCGACGACAAGATGCGAGACGACGACCGACAACGCCGCCAGTCCGCGCAGGATGTTGGCGAATTCAAATCTCTCGGTCTGTATGATCGCCGGCACGCGCGCGGATTCCCTCGCGCCTATCTGCCAGCGAAACGCTCTTTGCGGCAATGCATAAATCGCCACATGCATAACAGGTTTGGGCGCCAGTCGGCCTGTAAGCCGGGTTCTGTATGGCGGGCGCGCGAACGCGACCCGCGTGATGGCCATTCCTCTGGGACGGCCGTTTCCGGCCGCCTCTAGCAACCAACCCGGGCGACGGCCCGGAGACGGGCCCGGCGCGCGCGTTTCCGCGCGAACCACGTCGCCCCTATTCGGTCTTGCTCCCGGCGGGGCTTGCCATGCCGCGGACGTCGCCGCCCGCGCGGTGCGCTCTTACCGCACCCTTTCACCCTTGCCCGCGCCCGAAGGCTCAGGCGGTTTGCTTTCTGTGGCGCTTTCCCTGGGGTCGCCCCCGCCGGACGTTATCCGGCGCCGTATCTCCGTGGAGCCCGGACTTTCCTCTGCCCGAAGGCAGCGGCCATCCGGCCGACTGGCGGCATGGGGATAGGCGCGTGGACGCTGATTTGCAAGCAGCGTGTCGCGCGGGCGCGCCCCGCGCCAGATAGCGGTGGCGCGCTTGCGTGCTTCATGGAACCATGTGGCCACGCAGCGCTTCGGGCGCCGTGCGCAACAACGGGAGGACAAATGTTCAGTCACGTCATGATCGGCTCGAACGACATCGAGCGGTCGAAAAAGTTCTACGACGCCCTGTTCGCCGCCATCGGCGGCAAGCCGGCGATCGTCGATCCCAAGGGCCGGCTGATGTATCTGCACAACGGCGGCGTGTTCATGGTCACCAAGCCGATCGACGGCAAGGCCGCCAGCCACGCCAACGGCGGCACGATCGGCTTTGCGGTGAACGACCAGTCCGAGGCCGACGCCTGGCACAAGGCGGGCCTCGCCAGCGGCGGCACGGCGATCGAGGACCCGCCGGGCGTGCGCGACGGCGGCAAGGTGAAGCTCTATCTCGCCTACCTGCGCGATCCCGACGGCAACAAGATCTGCGCCATGAAGCGCATGTAAGTCGCCCCATATGATCTGAGATCGTCATCCCGGACGCGCGCGCTGCGCGCGATCCGGGATCCCCTCACCCCACCTCTTTGCGCAGCAGCGGCTTCAGGATCTTGCCGTTGGCGTTGCGCGGCAGGGGGTCGGTCCGCACCGTGACGAATTCCGGCGTCTTGTAGTCAGACAGCCGCTGCGCGCAAAAGGCGCGCACATCCTCCGCGTCGACTGCGGCGCCCTCCTCCACCACCACGATCGCGCACACGCGCTCGGTCAGCACCGCGTCGGGCTTGCCGACGATCGCGCATTCGACAACGCCGGGAATGCCTGCGATCACGCTCTCCACTTCGGCCGAGAAAATCTTGAAGCCGCCGCGATTGATCATGTCCTTCTTGCGGTCGAACACGCGCACGAAACCATTGGCGTCGCGCGAGCCGATATCGCCCGACTTCCAGAAGCCGTCCACGAATTCGCTGGCGTTGGCGTCCGGCCGGTTGAGATAGCCGGGAACAACCATCGGTCCGGCGATCCAGATTTCGCCCGGCGCGCCCGGCGCGACATCGCGGCCTTCGTCGTCGACGATGCGGATGACGCCGCAATGCACGACGCGGCCGACGCTGTCGACATTTTCGCGCCACAGCGGCGCCGGCATGATGGTTGCGGGCGATGTCGTCTCCGTCGCGCCATAGGCGTTGACGAGATCGAGGCGCGGCAATTTCTTCGCCAGCGCTTGAATAGTCGGCGCCGGCATGGGCGCGCCGCCGAACGATCCGATGCGCCAGGCCGACAGATCATGTTCGTCGAGCGCCGGGCTCATCGCGCACAGCGAATAGATCGCCGGCACGACGATGGCGAACGTGATCTTTTCACGCGCCGCCTGCGCGATGAAATCCGGCGCCTTGAAGGCCTGGCGCATCAGCACGACCGCGCCTCCCGCGATCATCGTCGCCATCGCGACGCCGACGAGACCCGTGACATGCGACAGCGGCACGGCGACATAGCCGCGATCCTGTTCGGCGAGAGCAAACGTGCGTGAAAACGCGAGCGCGGAATGAATGATGCCGAGATGCGTGAGCTGCGCGCCCTTGGGACGGCCCGTGGTGCCCGAGGTGTAGAGAATGACCGCGACGTCTTCTTCGTGTGGCGTGTGTACGGGACAGGCGGCGCCCTCTCCGAGCAATTCATCGAAGGACTGCGCGCCCGTCGCCGCCGCGCGAATGGAAAAGCGATGCGCAACGCCCGGAATTTCGGCCGGCGCGGGAATGAACTCGGCGAGATCGGCTTCGTGCACGAGAACCTTGGCGCCGCTGTCGTTGAGCATGAACTCGAGTTCGGCATGCCGCTGGCGCGTGCCGATGGGAACGACGATGGCGCCGATGCGCACGCAGGCGAACAGGACGGCGAGGAACTCCCAGGCATTGCCGAGATAGAGCGCGACGCGATCGCCGGACGCGACGCCGAGCGCCGACAGGTTTGCGCCGATGACGCGCGTCAGCCGATCGAGATCGCGATAGGAGATCGACGTCTCCTCCACGATGGCCGGCCTGTCGCCGAAGCGCGCGACGAGGCCGTCGAACATCGCGAGCAGCGTGGCGGGCCGCTGCGCGTAGCACAACATGCGGCGGCCGTCGTAATGCGTCTCCTCGCGCAAGACGCCTGCGGTTTCGTCTTCCGGCTTGCGCATCCGCGCCTCCTCCCGTTTTCACGCCGGATAAGCGAGGCGTACGGCGCGGTCGAGATGCGGAGCCGCAAGGCAGGTTTGCAAAAACGACTTGCGCAACGATTTGCAAAACGGCAAACGGCGAGCCCTTTCGAACTCGCCGCCGGTTGCCTCGATATTCCAAGAACGATTGAAGCCGTTCTCAGTTGCTCGCCATGATGGCGCGCGCCTTCGAGCAGTAAGCGCGATTTGCGGCGTTCATGTGATGGGAATAGTGGCCCGATTGATAACGCATCACCGTTCCACAGATATCGCCGCCGGACATGCGATAGGCCTGCGCGAGATATTTCATGCCGAAGGTCACGTTGGTCTCGGCGTGATAGAGCGCCGAAGCGGAGCCGGCGAAGCCGACGCCGCGCGCGGTCGCCGGCTTGATCTGCATGAGGCCGAGCGCGCCGCCGTTCGACACGCGCGGGTTGTAGCGGCTCTCGATGCGCACCACCGCGTCGGCGAGCTTGAACGGCACGCCATTGGCCGCCGCATGACGCGCGATGATGTCGCGCACCGAACCGCGCGCGCCCGCCTCGTAGCCGAGCGCCGCGCCGCGCTTCACGAGGCCGCGCGCCGGTTCGCCCTGGGGCGCCGCCGCCGGGGAGCCGGCCGGAGTCGCGGCGAGGTCGCGCGTCATGCCCTGGTTCTGAAACCAGAAGCGGCCTTCCGTATCGTCCGCGCGGACGCCAGAAATCGGGGCCGCCGCGAGCGCCGCGGCCAAGATCGTTGGGACGAATTTCTTCATTCGTTCGATTTTCCTGTGAATTCTCGTGGGGGATGGCGAGCTTATCGCCTGCCAAATGTGACGAGAATTTGCTCATATATTGCACTGCAACATCTTCAGTATGTCGCATATCAATTTTCAGAAATGACGATACGAATATTATATAGCCAAGTTATTTGCTTTTAATCTTTCATTAATCTTTGTGATTGCGCAGTGTCGGCGGGCCGGGTTGCAGCGTCCCAACGCCAGGCCCCTATAATGGGCGATGGATTCGTTTCGCGCGGACTCAGCCCTCGTCGCCTTCGTGCAAGCCTCGCCGAACCACGGCGACCGGCGCGGCCGCGCGCCCGACTGCATCGTGCTGCACTACACGGGAATGCCGACGGCCGAGGGCGCGCTCGCCCAGCTCTGCAATCCGAAAGCGGAAGTGTCCGCGCATTATTTCGTGTTCGAGGACGGGCGCATCGTCCAGCTCGTGCCGGAGGAGCGTCGCGCATGGCACGCCGGGCGATCCTCGTGGTTCGACGAGACGGACATGAATTCGGCGTCCATCGGCGTCGAGATCGTCAATCCCGGCCACGACGGCGGGCTGCCGCCCTTTCCGGATGTGCAGGTCGCCGCCGTGATCGCGCTCTGCCGCGACATAGAAGCGCGCCGCGCCATCGCGCCGGAGCGCGTGCTCGCCCATTCCGACATTGCGCCCGGCCGCAAGGTCGATCCCGGCGAGAAATTTCCCTGGGCGCGGCTGGCGGCCGAAGGCGTCGGCCTATGGCGGGAGCCCGCGCCCGACATGGACGGCCTGATCCTCGGCTTCGGCGCGACGGGCGCGAGCGTGTCGGCGCTTCAGCGCGACCTTCGCGCGCTCGGCTACGGCATCGAGGAAACCGGCCTCTACGACGCGCGCACGAAAATTGTGGTCGAGGCCTTCCAGCGCCGCTGGCGCCCGCAGCGCATCGACGGCGTGGCGGATGCGGGCGTGCGCGCGACGATCGGGGCGGCGGCAGTCGCGTAGCAGCCACAACAACAACCTTCATGCTGAGGAGCGCGGTAACGCCGCGCGTCTCGAAGCATGGCATGACCCTGATTTCCGCCCCGGCCGTCCTTCGAGACGGCCGTATCCAGGTCGGGCTTGCCCGACTTGGAAATTGGATACCGATATCGGGCAAGCCCGATATCGTTGCGGGCTCCTCAGGACGAGGGCCTCGAGAAAGGGGCCCCTACCCCGCCGCTTGCAGATCCGCCTTCATCCCCGCCTGCTCGCAGGAATTGGCGACGTCTTCCACCGTCGCGCGCTGCACGTCGCGCTTCCAGCGCAGGTCGTCGAAGACCGTGCCGCGATGCAGCGTCTGCCTGTTGTCCCAGATGACGAGATCGTTGACGCGCCAGCGATGCGTGTAGACGAACTGGCGCTGCGTGGCGTGCGCCATCAGTTCCTCGATCAGCGCCCTGCCCTGCGCATCGTCCATGCCGATCACGCGGCCGGCGTGCGAGGCGAGATAGAGGCACTTGCGGCCGGTCTGCGGGATCGTGCGCACCATGACCTGCGGCACGGGCGGCATGGCTGCGCGCTCCTCCGCGCTGAAATTGGCGAAGCCGAGCTTCGCGCGCGAATTGAAGATGGAATGTTCGCAGACGAGCTTGTCGATCCTCAGCTTCGTCTCCTGCGGCAGCGCATCGTAGGCCGCGCGCATGTCGGCGAATTCCGTGTGGCCGCCGACCGGCGGAATGGAGCGCGCATAGAGAAGCGATGCATAGGCCGGCGTATGCTTGAACGTCGAATCCGAATGCCAGAGCCTGTTGCCGAGCTGGAACATGCGCTGGCGCGATTTCTCGCCCCAGAGCTGGTTGTTCTCGTCGAGGTTGGAGACATCAGCGAGTTCGGCGACAACGCGGAGCCTCGCGTCCTTGCGGTGCGTCGCGATGGACGTTTCGAGCGGTCCGAAATGACGGGCGAAATCGAGATGCTGTCCGGCCGACAACGCCTGATCCGGAAAGACCAGAACGGCATAGCGGTCGAAGGCGGCGCGGATCGCCGCCAGATCGTCGGACGAAAGCGGCTTCGACAAATCGACGTCGCCGACCTCCGCCGCGAAATTCTCCGTCACCGGCCAGAATTGCGCGCCCATGGCCTTCTCCCATATTCCGCGCGTGTCGAACCGGAGCCTGCCGCGCCTGGCCGCCAGCATGACGCAAGCGCGCGAGCCGTCAACGGCGGGCGGCGCAATCCTGCCCCGCGCTTGCCATCGGGCGCGCTTTGTCTGCACATTCGGTCGCGACTTCCCACGGAGAATCCGATGAAACGTTCCGTCGTCGTCACAGGCGCCTCGACCGGCATCGGCTACGCCATCGCGCAATTGCTGGCGCGCGAGGGCTTCCACGTCTTCGCCGGCGTGCGCCGCATGGACGACGCCGAAAGGCTGATCGAGGAAATCGGCGACGAAGTGACGCCGCTCGTCTTCGATGTCACCGACGAGCAAGGCGTCGCCGACGCCGCTCGCGATGTCGGCCAACGGCTGGGAACGACGACGCTCGCCGGCCTCGTCAACAATGCCGGCGTCGCCGTCGCCGGTCCGCTTCTGCATGTGCCGATCGCGGATGTGCGGCGCCAGCTCGAAATCAACGTCGTCGCGCAGGTCGCCGTCGTCCAGGCCTTCGCGCCGCTGCTCGGCGCGGATCGCGCGCGCAAGGGCGAGCCCGGCCGCATCGTCAATATGTCGTCCATCGCCGGCCGCATCGCCGCGCCCTTCGTCGGGCCCTACGCCGCATCGAAGCACGCGCTCGAGGCGATCTCGGATTCGCTTCGCCGCGAGCTGATGATCTACGGCATCGATGTCGTCGTCATCGAGCCGGGCTCTGTCGCAACGCCGATCTGGGACAAGGCGGAAGCGACCGGCTACGCGGCCTTCGAGAAGACGGATTACGCCGCCCCGCTCGCGCGGCTGATGAAAGGCGCGCTGCGCGACGGCCGCGCGGGCTTCCCGCCGGAACGTATCGCCGCCTCCGTCCTGCGCGCGCTGTTGGCGCCGAAGCCGCCGACGCGCATTCCCGTCGTGGCGAACAAGTTCCAGAAATGGATCTTGCCCCGCCTTCTGCCCGATCGCGTGCTGGACAGGCTGATCGGCAAGATGCTGGGGCTGACGGCGAGGGACTAGACTGGCCGCGCGGTTGCCGCCTCGCAAGGCGCCCGTAATGTCATCCCGGCCGAAGCGAAGCGAAGAGCCGGGAACCACCGCCGGATCAGCCTGGCTAGATCCCGGATCGGCCTTCGGCCGTCCGGGATGACAGTGCGGAAACTTACTCCGCCGCCGCCTTCGCAAACGCCGCCGGGTCGTAGTTGAGCACCGGCGCGAGCCACCGCTCGACTTCCGCGATCGCCATTCCCTTGCGCGCCGAATAATCCTCGACCTGGTCGCGCTCGACCTTGGCGACGCCGAAATAATGCGCCTGCGGGTGCGAGAAATAGAGCCCGCACACGGACGAGCCCGGCCACATGGCGTAGCTCTCCGTCAGCTTCACGCCGGTGCGGCGCTCGGCCTGCAACAGGTCGAACAGCGTCGCTTTCTCCGTGTGATCGGGCTGCGCGGGATAGCCGGGCGCGGGGCGAATGCCGCGATAGCTTTCTCCGAGCAGATCGTCGGGCGAAAGATTTTCGTCCGCCGCATAGGCCCAGAACTCCTTGCGCACGCGCTCGTGCATGCGCTCGGCGAAGGCTTCGGCGAAACGATCGGCCAGGGCCTTCACCATGATCGAGCGATAATCGTCGTTGGCGCGTGAGAAACGTTCGGCGATCTTTTCTTCCTCGATGCCCGCCGTCACCACGAAGCCGCCGATATAATCGGCCTTGCCGCTCGAAACCGGCGCGACGAAATCGGCAAGCGCCAGATGCGGACGTCCGTCACGGCGCGAGAGCTGCTGGCGCAGCGTATGCAGCGTCGCGATCTTCTCCACGCGCGACTCGCCGGAATAGAGCGCGATGTCGTCGCCATCGGCGTTCGCCGGCCAGAAGCCGACGACGGCGCGCGGGTTGAACCAGCGCTCCTCCACGATGCGCTTCACCATGTCCTGCGCATCGGCGAACAGGCTGCGCGCCGCCTCGCCCTGCTTTTCGTCGTCGAGGATCGCGGGATAGCGCCCCCTCAGCTCCCAGGTCTGGAAGAACGGCGTCCAGTCGATATAGCCCGCGATCTCGGCGAGATCGTACGACGAGATCGCGCGCACGCCGGTGAACGTCGGCTTGGGCGGCGTGTAATCCACCCAATCCGTCTTCATCGCATTGGCGCGCGCCTTCGCCAGCGGCGTGCGCAGCTTCTCGGCCTCCGAACGGCGATGCGCTTCCGCCGTGCGCAGATATTCCGCGCGCACCTGTTCGATGTAGGGCGCGCGCGCCTCCTTCGAGATCAAGGCCTGCGCGACGCCGACCGCGCGGCTCGCATCGGTGACATAGACAGCCTGCCCGCGAGAATAGTTCGGATGGATCTTCACCGCCGTATGCACGCGGCTGGTCGTCGCGCCGCCGATCAGCAGCGGAACGTCGAAGCCCTCGCGCTCGAGTTCGCTCGCCACGAAGCACATTTCGTCGAGCGAGGGCGTGATGAGCCCGGACAGGCCGACGATGTCGACCTTCTCGGCCTTCGCGGTCTCGATGATCTTCTGCGCGGGCACCATGACGCCGAGATCGATGATCTCGAAATTGTTGCAGGCGAGCACGACGCCGACGATGTTCTTGCCTATATCGTGCACGTCGCCCTTGACGGTCGCCATCAGGATTTTCCCGGCGCTCGCGCGCGCATCCTTCTCGTCCTCCATGAAGGGCATGAGCCAGGCGACCGCCTGCTTCATCACGCGCGCCGATTTCACCACCTGCGGCAGGAACATCTTGCCCGCGCCGAACAGATCGCCGACGACATTCATGCCGGCCATCAGCGGCCCTTCGATCACGTCGAGCGGACGCCTGGCGGCGAGCCGCGCCTCCTCCACATCGGCCTCGATATAGTCGGTGACGCCGTTGACCAGCGCATGTTCGAGCCGCTTCTCGACGGAGGCCTGGCGCCAGCTTTCGTCCTTGACCTGCGCCTGGCCCTTCACGTTGCGGAATTTCTCCGCCACCGCCAGCAGCCGCTCCGTGCCGTCCTTGCGGCGGTTGAGCACCACGTCCTCGCAGGCCTCGCGCAGCTCCGGATCGATCTTCTCGTAGACCGCGAGCTGGCCGGCGTTGACGATGCCCATGTCCATGCCCGCGGCGATCGCGTGATACAGGAACACGGAATGCATGGCCTCGCGCACCGGCTCGTTGCCGCGGAACGAGAAGGACAGGTTGGATACGCCGCCGGAAATATGCACGAGCGGCATGTTGGCGCGGATTTCGCGCGTCGCCTCGATGAAGTCGACGCCGTAATTGTCGTGCTCCTCGATGCCGGTCGCGACCGCGAAAATGTTGGGATCGAAGATGATGTCCTGCGGCGGCAGGCCGACCTCCTCGGTCAATATCCTGTACGCGCGCGTACAGATTTCGACCTTGCGCTCCTTCGTGTCGGCCTGGCCCTGCTCGTCGAAAGCCATGACGACGACGGAAGCGCCGTGGCGCTTGACGATTTCCGCCTGCGCCTTGAAAGCGTCGACGCCTTCCTTCATCGAGATGGAATTGACCACCGCCTTGCCCTGCAGGCACTTGAGGCCCGCCTCGATCACCTCGAATTTCGAGGAGTCCACCATGACGGGCACGCGCGCGATGTCCGGCTCGGCGGCGACAAGGTTGAGGAAATCGACCATCGCCTTCTGCGAATCGAGCAGGCCCTCGTCCATGTTGACGTCGATGATCTGCGCGCCGTTGACCACCTGATCGCGCGCCACGTCGAGCGCGGCGGCATAGTCGCCCGCCGTGATCAGCTTGCGGAACTTGGCCGAGCCCGTGACGTTCGTGCGCTCGCCGACATTGACGAAGCGAATGTCCGGCGAAAGCTCGAAGGGCTCGAGGCCGGAAAGGCGCAGGCGCGGCGCGATATCTGGGACCGCGCGCGGCGTCAGGCCTTCCACCGCTTTGGCGATCGCCGCGATATGATCGGGCGTCGTGCCGCAGCAGCCGCCGACGACATTGACGAGACCGCTTTCCGCGAATTCCCGGATGAGCGAAGCCATGTATTCCGGGCTCTCGTCGTACAGGCCGAATTCGTTGGGCAGGCCGGCGTTCGGATAGGCGCAGACCAGCGTGTCGGCGACGCGCGAGATCTCGGCGAGATGCGCGCGCATTTCGCGCGCGCCGAGCGCGCAATTGAGGCCGACGGAGAACGGCCGCGCATGCGCGATCGAATTCCAGAAGGCCTGCGGCGTCTGGCCGCTCAACGTGCGGCCGGAAAGATCGGTGATCGTGCCGGAGATCATCGCCGGCAGGCGCTTGCCGGTTTCCGCGAAGGCTTCCTCGATGGCGTAGATCGCCGCCTTGGCGTTGAGCGTGTCGAAGATCGTCTCGACCAGCAGGATGTCGGCGCCGCCCTCGATCAGGCCGAGCGCGGCTTCCTTGTAGGCTTCGCGCAGCTCGTCGAACGACACGGCGCGGAAGCCGGGATTGGCGACGTCCGGCGAGATCGAGGCCGTGCGATTCGTCGGGCCCATCGCGCCGGCGACGAAGCGCGGGCGGCCGTCTTCCTGTTCCGCCAGCCGCGCCGCCTCGCAGGCGAGACGCGCGCCTTCGCTGTTCAACTCGCGCGCGACGGATTCGAGCGCGTAATCGGCCTGCGCGATCGTCGTCGACGAGAACGTGTTCGTCGCGCAGATGTCCGCGCCGGCGCGAAAATAGGCGAGGTGAATGTCGCGGATCGCGTCGGGCTTCGTCAGGATCAGCAGATCGTTGTTGCCGCGCAGGTCGTGCGACCAGTCGGCGAAACGCTCGCCCCGGAAATCGGCTTCCTCCAGCTTCAACTGCTGGATCATCGTGCCCATGGCGCCGTCGAGAACGAGAATGCGTTCGCGGGCGAGGTCGGTTAGTTTCGTCATCTGTCCATTCCACAGCGCACGCGGCGCGTTTTACCTTTGTCGTCTGGCGCAAATCTCTCCGCGCCCTCCCTCCCCGCTTGCGGGGAGGGTGTCACGCCAAGCGTGACGGGTGGGGCTTGATGCAAGACGGCGCCCGGCAGACCCCACCCGCAATGCCGCGCATTGCGACCTCCCCGTATCCGACCGAAGTCGGCAACAGCCGATTTCGTGTCGCGGGGAGGCAGATGCGCAGACGATGTCACGCCCCCACCTTCGCGCGCACGCCGAGCAGATGGCACGTCGCATAGACGAGATCGGCGCGGTTCATCGTGTAGAAGTGAAAATTCTCGACGCCGCGATCCATCAGGTCGAGCGCCTGTTCGGCGGCGACGGCGGCCGCGATCAGGCGGCGCGTGGCGGGATCGTTCTCGAGACCCTCGAAACGGTCGGCCAGCCATTGCGGCACGCTGGCGCCGGTCTTTTTCGCAAAGCCCGCCGTCTGCTTGAAGTTCTGCACGGCGACGAGGCCGGGGAGAATCGGAATGTCGATACCGGCTTTCCGCACGCGATCGAGATAACGGAAATAGATGTCGTTCTCGAAGAAGAATTGCGTGATGGCGCGCGTCGCGCCAGCGTCGATCTTGGCCTTCAGCGCGTCGATGTCCTGAGCGAAGGACGCGCTTTCCGGATGCATTTCCGGATAGGCGGACACCGACACGTCGAAATCGCCGATGCGCCTGACGGCGCGCACGAGATCGGTCGAGGTCGCATAGCCGCCGGGATGGGCTTCATAGGCCGTGCCGACGCCGCCCGAGGGATCGCCGCGCAGCGCCACGACATGGCGCACGCCGGCCGCATGATAGGCGCGCACGACATCGTCGATTTCTTCGCGCGTCGCGGCGACGCAGGTCAGGTGCGCGGCCGGCTTGATCCGCGTCTCGCGCACGATGCGCGCGACGGTCGCGTGCGTGCGTTCGCGCGTGGAGCCGCCCGCGCCGTAGGTGACGGAGACGAAATCGGGCGAGAGCGGCGCGAGGCGCTCGATCGCCTCCCACAATTGCGTCTCCATGTCCGCGGTCTTCGGCGGAAAGAATTCGAAGGAGACGCCGACCTGCTTGTGCGGTCCGCGACTCGTGCGCGTTTGGTCGTCCAGCTTTTCGAGCATGTCAGGCGAACTCCGTCGCGCCTTGCGGCGCCTTGTCGGCGAGAAGCCGGCGGTCCTGCGCCAGCCAGATGGAAACGGTGAGCTTGCCGCTCGCATCGCGCGCCGGCGCGAGATCGCGGCGGTCGATCACGTCGAGACCCGCATCGGAAAGAAGGCCCGCGATCTCCTCGTGCGAGAAACCGAGGCGGCGATGGGCGTGCTGCTCGCGCAGATATTCTTCCGCGTGCGGCGCGAAATCGACGACGATCAGCCGGCCTGCGGGCTTGAGCGTGCGCGCGGCCTCGCGCAACGCGCGCGCGGGATCGTCGAGATAGTGCAGGACCTGGTGCAGGATGGCGAGATCGCAGGAATTGCGCTCCACCGGCAGCGCATAGATGTCGCCCTGGCGCAATTGCGCGTTGCGCACGCCGGCGCGGTCGAGATTGGCGCGCGCGACGGAAAGCATCGCCGGCGACAGATCGACGCCGATGGCGCGGTCGGCGAGCGGGCTCAGAAGTTCGAGCATCCGGCCGGTGCCGGTGCCGCAATCCAGCAATTGCTGGATCTGCCGATCTCCGACGATGTCGCGCACGGCGCGCTCCACGTCGGCCTCGGGCGCATGCAGCTTGCGGAGCTGGTCCCAGGTCTTGGCGTGGGTCGCGAAATAGCGCGCGGCATGTTCGGCGCGCGCCTTGCGGATTTCGGCGAGCCGTTCGCGGTCGGCGGCGAGCGCCGGATCGTTCGGATCGAGGCGGGCCGCGATCTCGCGCACGATTTCCGCGCCCGGCCCGCTCTGGGCGGCGAGAAAGAACGCCCAGGCGCCTTCGCGATGGCGCTGGGCGAGCCCGGCCTCCACCAGCAGCTTGAGATGGCGCGACACGCGCGGCTGCGACTGGCCGAGAATGGCGACCAGTTCGGACACCGCGAGTTCGGTCTGCGCGATCAGCGCGAGGATGCGCAGCCGCGTCTCCTCGCCGGCCGCCGCCAGGGCGGTCAGGGCGGCGTCGAGAGAGACTTGCGTGGGTGGGACCGGAAAGCTCTGGACCATGGCTCGGCTACGACTGAAAGATATAAAGATATCTTTATACGTATCCGCGCAATGATTTCAAGTGGCCTGCGACCCCTCAGGTTCGCAGGCCGGCCAGCGAGCCTGCCGCGTGCAGAAAACGACTTCCGGCCCGTCGGTTACATCTTCTTGTCGCCGGCCTTGGCGGCCTTCATGCACTCGCTGCGGAACTTCTTGCGGTCCTTGCCGTGCAATCCCTTGCCGTCTGCCTGCTTCGAACATTCGAGCGAAGCGGCGCTGCGCGGCTTTTCGGCCTTCGGCGCGGCCTTGGCGGGTTTCATGGGCGTCGCGGCAGGCGCTTGGGCGGCGGGCGCCGCGGTCTGGGCGAAAGCGGGCGCGCCTGCGAGGAACGCGAGCGCGGTGGCGGCGAGAACGAGCTTCTTCATATTGCATCTCCCGATCGGCGGCTGCCGGGCCGCGCATAGGGCCATGTCCGAGATGAATGGCGCATGACCAGTTACGCCTGCGGCCGGATCACCGGCTTGCCGATCATCTTGCGCGCCAGCATGGCGGCGATGACCTGAGGCGCTTCGGCCAGCCCATGCACGCTGTCGGCGCGCGGCGTGATCTTGCCCTGCGCCGCCAGTTCCATCAGCCGGCGCGTCAGGCGCGGCCCCTCGTCCTTGTGCGCGCGCACATGGCCGCCCCAATCGACGCCGACCAGCGAGGCGCGCTTCAAGAGCGCCAGATTGAGCGGCAGTTTGGCGATCTCGCCCGAGGCGAATCCGATGACGAGATGCCGCCCGCCGGGCGCGAGCGAGCGGAAGGCGGCTTCCGACCATGCGCCGCTGACGGGATCGTAGACGACGTCGAGGCCTTTTGTCCCCAGCGCGTCGGCCAGCGCCTTGCGCCAGTCTTCCTGCGTATAGTCGATGGCCTTATGGGCGCCGCGCGCAATCGCCGCCTTGCGCTTGTCGTCGGACGAGGCGGCCGCGATGACATATGCGCCCATGCCGCGCGCGACATCGATCGCCGCCATGCCGACGCCGCCGGACGCGCCGAGCACCAGCACGGTCTCGCCGGCCTCGAGCGCCCCGCAATCCTCGAAGCCGAAGATCGCCGTGCCGTAGTTGATGAGCGCGGCGGCCGCCGCCGTCGGATCGAAGGTTTCCGGCACGACAGCGCAGGCCGACGCCATCATCAGCGCCTTTTCGGCCAAGCCGCCGCCCATGACGAAGCCCGCGACGCGCTTGCCCATCAATTCGGCCGGCGCGCCCTCGCCCAGCGCGATCACACGGCCGGCGGCCTCGCTGCCCGGCGTGAACGGCAGCGGGATCTTCACCTGATACTTGCCCTGCACGTGCAGCCCGTCGACGAAGCCGAGGCCGCAGGCCTCGACCGCGATCAGGACCTGGCCGGGACCGGGAACGGGATCGGGAACTTCCTCGAGGCGAAGGTCGTTCGGGCCGGTATAGGCGTGGCAACGGATCGCGCGCATGTTCTCCTCGTCGATGGTCATGAAGGACGCGCAACGCGCGTCGTCGTACGAAGCGTAGCGACGCGGCGATCCATTCACAATGTCACGCGACGGCTTGCGGCCTCACCGCGAAAACTTCTTGTACTTCAGCCGGTGGGGAATGACGCTGTCGATCCCGAGCCGCCGCTTCTTGTCTTCCTCGTAATCCGCGAAATTGCCCTCGAACCATTCCACATGGCTGTCGCCCTCGAAGGCGAGCATGTGCGTGGCGATGCGGTCGAGGAAGAAGCGATCGTGCGAGATAATGACGGCGCAGCCCGCGAAGTCGGTCAGCGCCTCTTCCAAGCGCGCGCAGCGTTTCGACGTCGAGGTCGTTGGTCGGTTCGTCGAGCAGCAGGACGTTCGCGCCGCTCTTCAGCATCTTGGCGAGATGCACGCGATTGCGCTCGCCGCCCGAGAGCTGGCCGACCTTCTTCTGCTGGTCGGCGCCCTTGAAGTTGAAGGCCGAGCAATAGCCGCGACTGAATTGATCTCGCGCTTGCCGAGATAGATCACGTCGTTGCCGCCGGAGATTTCCTCCCACACGGTCTTGTTGTCGGCGAGCGCATCGCGGCTCTGGTCGACGTAGCCGAGCTGCACGCTCTCGCCGATGGCGATCGAGCCGGCGTCGGGCTTTTCGGCGCCGGTGATCATGCGGAACAGCGTCGTCTTGCCCGCGCCGTTCGGCCCGATCACGCCGACGATGCCGCCGGGCGGCAGCTTGAACGACAGGTCCTCGATCAGCAGCTTGTCGCCGAAGGCCTTGGACAGGCCGTTGAAGTCGATGACGTTCTGGCCCAGGCGCTCGGCCACGGGAATGATGATCTGCGCAGTCGTCGGCGCCTTGTCGTTCTGCTTGGCGACGAGATCCTCGTAGCGCTGGATACGCGCCTTGCTCTTGGCCTGCCGCGCCTTGGGCGAAGCGGCGATCCACTCGCTTTCGGCCTCCAGCGCGCGCTGGCGGGCCTTGTCCTCGCTCGCCTCCTGCGCGAGGCGCTTCTGCTTCTGCTGCAGCCAGCTCGTGTAATTGCCCTCGTAGGGAATGCCGCGGCCGCGATCGAGTTCGAGAATCCAGCCCGTCACATTGTCCAGGAAGTAGCGGTCGTGGGTGACGATCAGGATGGCGCCGGGATAATTGCGCAGATGGCCTTCCAGCCAGTTCACCGTCTCGGCGTCGAGATGGTTGGTCGGCTCGTCGAGCAGCAGCAGTTCGGGCTGTTCGAGCAGCAGGCGGCAGAGCGCGACGCGGCGGCGTTCGCCGCCCGAGAGATTGGTCACGTCGGCGTCGTCGGGCGGGCAGCCCAGCGCGTCCATCGCCTGGTCGACCTGGCTGTCGAGATCCCACAGGCCCTTGGCCTCGATCTCGTCCTGCAGGTTGGTCATCTCGTCGGCGGTCTCGTCCGAATAATTCGCCGCGATCTCGTTGTAGCGGTCGAGGATCGCCTGCTTTTCCGCGACGCCCAGCATGACGTTCTGGCGCACCGAGAGATCGGGATCGAGCTGCGGCTCCTGCGGCAGGTAGCCGACGCGCGCGCCTTCGGCCACCCAGCCGTCGCCCTGGAACTCGGTGTCGATGCCGGCCATGATGCGCAGCAGCGTCGACTTGCCGGAGCCGTTGACGCCGAGCACGCCGATCTTGGCGTCCGGGTAGAAGGACAGGTGGATATTGTCCAGCACCTTCTTGCCGGCGGGATAGGTCTTGGTCAGACCCTGCATGTGATAGATGAACTGGCGCGCCATGGGCTCGACTGTCTCGCAACGGGGAGAGGGGATTGGCGCTGCTTTTAGACGGCGCGCGCGCGCGAGGAAAGCGTTTTCGCGTTGACGATGGAACGGTCTTCAAATCGACGCATATGCTATTCATGCGATGATTTTGAAAGATTCGTGAGATTGCGAAGGAGACGGACGTGGGCGGCGATCCGACCGGCGAACCGAAAGAGCGTATTCCCCCGACCTTCACCGACGGCCCCGTCTATCCGCCGCCGCGAAATTCCCAGCCGGGCGGCCCGCAGTCCAGCCTGCCGCGCACGGCCGCCGCGCCGCCGGTCTCCCTCCAGCCTGCCGCAACGCCCGCGCCCGCGCCCGCGCAGCGACAGGCCCAGCCCGCTGCAAGCCCGACGCCGGCCGCCGCGCCTGCGCCGGACGCGCCGCGCCCCGTCTTCACCTCCGACGCCGCCGGCGGCCCGGATGCGCTCGGCCGCGCCGCGCCCCTCGCACGCCTCTCGGAACTCATCGCCCATCGCGGCGCGCAGGGCCCGCTGTCCATCGCGCTGCTCGGCGGCCCCGGCTCCGGCAAGACCCATGCGCTCATGGACATGGTGGAAGGCGCGAGCCTGCTGTCCACCGCCGCGCTCGCCGCGCCTTCGGGCCCCTTCCTGCCGCGCATCGTCGCGCTGCGGCTGGAGGCGCCCGACCTCGGCGACGCGCCGGAAGCCGCCATCGCCGAACGCCTGCACGCGCGCCTCTCGCGCGAATATCCGCATGTCGCGCAGCGCGCGGCCGAGGAAGCCGCCCATGCCGCAGCCGACCCGCGCCAGACCGCGCGAAGCCTGGCGGATCACGTCGACGAAGCGCGCCGGCGCCTGGCGGGCGAGCGCGCCGCGCGCGACGAAGCCGCCACGCGCCGCGCGCGCCTGACCGAAACCGTGCTGTACGAAACGCCGGGATCGCAGATCGACGCCTATGCGCGCGGCAATCGCGGCAAGTACGAGCCGGCGCTGCGCGCCTTCGGCTTCGCCGGCGCCGACGCGACCGCCGACTTCAAGGGCCTCGTGCAGGCGATGTCGGAAACGGGCGGCGCGGGCGACCGCCTGCTCGCCTCGCTGCGCGCGCTCTGGGCCTACAAGGGCCAGAAGAAGCTCATCGTCTTCGGTCTCGTCTTCTTTTTCTTCGCCTGGCTCCTCAACGTCATGGCGGTGGACCGCTCCTGGCTCGCCCCGCTGCAGGCCGGCGGCGACGGTCTGAAAGGCGTGGCGAACTGGATCACTGGCCATATCGGCCTGCTGGCGAGCGCGAGCCGGTTCGCCGACCTCGCGGGCTTTGCCTGTTTCGCCTTGCTGCTGTGGCGCGCCTGGCGCTTTTCCCAGCCGCTGTGGCGCGGCGCCAAGCTGCTCGACCTCGACATCGCGGCGCGCAAGGCCGACCTCGATCATCAGATCGCCCATCACGCGCAGCGCGTCGACGCGCTGTCGCGCGAAGCCGACGCGCTCGCCGAACGCGCCAGCGAAGCCGAGAAGCGCGCGGGCGGCGGCGGCGCGGGTATCGTCGCGCCGGCCTTCATGCGCGCGACGCCCGGCCACACGGGGGAAGCGCGCGCCTATTTCGCCGCGCTGGATTCCATCGCCTCGGGCGAAGGCGAGGCCAAGGGCGCGGGCGCCACGCCCTCGCGCTACGTCATCGCCATCGACTCGCTCGACCGCCTGCCCGCAGCCCATGGCCTCGCGCTCCTGCAAAGCGTCGCCTCCGCGCTCGCACGGCCGGCCTTCGCGCTGGTCACCGCGTTCGATCCGCGGCATTTCGAGAGCGTCGAAGGCGCGGGCGTGGCTCTGGCGCGCGTCGTGCAGACGCCGTTCGCGCTCGGCTCGCTCGAGGCGCCGGGCTGGAGCGCTTTCGTCGAGCAGCTCGCCGGACGCACGTCGGCGCGTCGCGTCGAGCGCGCGCCGCAGGCGCAATCGCGGCTCGACCTGCCGCTGGCCGAGCCCGAGACGCGCCTGCTCGCCGCGCTCGCCGCGCTCGCCGGCCCCGCGCCGCGCAACGTCAACCGCCTCGTCAATTCCTATCGCCTCGCGCGGCACGACGCGCCGGACGATCTCGCCGCGCTCGCCGTTCAACTCGCGCTGGTCGTCGGCGGCACGCGGCAGGAGCGCGACGCTTTCGCCAGGGCGCTGTCGACGAGCGATCCGGCCGCGGCCTTCGCCGCTCCCGAGGCGGGTCCACGCGTCGCCGCGGCCCTGCAGGCGGCGGCCGTCGCGCAGGGCGGCGCCGTCACCACGGCTTCCGCGCTGCGCGCCGCCGCGGTCGCGCGCATGTGGACGCTGTGAGCGCGGCGCTTGTCCGCGCAGGGTGAAAAACCCCGCCTGTCGCGCGCGATCTGGGCGCTCGGCGTCACCTCCATGTTCATGGACGTCTCCTCCGAGGCGATCCACGCGCTTCTGCCGATCTATCTGACGAGCGTGCTCGGCCTTTCGGCGGCGACGCTCGGCATCATCGAAGGCGTTGCGGAAGCGACCACGCTCGCGGTGAAGATTTTTTCCGGCGCGATCTCCGACTGGTTCGGCCGGCGCAAGCTGCCGACGCTGATCGGCTACGGGCTCGCCGCCGTCACCAAGCCCGTGTTCGCGCTCGCGACCGGCGTCGGCCTCGTCGTCGCCGCGCATATCGCCGACCGCTTCGGCAAAGGCATTCGCGGCGCCCCGCGCGATGCGCTCATCGCCGATCTCACCCCGCCCGAGCGACGCGGCGCGGCCTTCGGTCTGCGTCAGGCGCTCGACACGGTGGGCGGCGTCATCGGCCCGCTCGCCGCCGTCGCGCTGATGCTGGCGAGCGGCGACAATTTCCGCCTCGTCTTCGCGCTCGCCGTCATACCGGCGATCTTGTCCGTCGCCACGCTCGCCTTCCTCGTGCCGGCGGACCGCGCGACGCCGAAGGCGACCGAATTCCCGCTCTCGCGCGCGGCGGCGAAACAGATGCCGCGCGCCTTCTGGATCGTCGTCGCGCTCGGCGCGGCGCTTGCGGGCGCGCGCGTCGCGGAAGCCTTCCTCGTGCTGCGCGCCACGGGGCTCGGCCTCGATCCGGCGTACGCGCCGCTCGTGCTCGTCGCCATGAGCGTCGTCTACGGCGCGGGCGCCTATCCCGCCGGCGCGCGCTCCGACAAGTTTTCCACGCGCAGGATGGTCGTGGCGTCGCTGGCGGCGCTTTGCGCGGCGGACGCGGTTCTCGCCTATGCGCCGTCGCTGCCCGTCTTCTTCTGCGGCGTCGCGCTCTGGGGCGCGCATATGGCGCTGTCGCAGGGGCTGTTCGCCAAGCTCGTCGCCGACACCGCGCCCGAAACCCTGCGCGGCACGGCCTTCGGCCTGTTCAACATCGCCAGCGCCGTCGCGCTGGTCATCGGCAATTCCGCTTTCGGTTTCCTCTGGTCGGCGCAGGGCCCGCGTTTCGCTTACGCGACGGCAGGCGTCGCCGCGCTCGTCGTCGCGCTCGCGGCCGTCGTCGCGTTGAGGCCGCGCGCCGCGCGCGGCTGACGCAGGGGAAACCACGCTTTGTTATGAAAGCGCGGGCAGGATGCGCGACGTCATGCCCGACTTCGCTTCCATCCTCGCCAACGTCGAACGCGACGCCGCGACGCGCGATGCGCGGCCTCTCCCGGCATCGCCACGCTTGCGTGCGCTCGCGGTCGAGACGGAAGCGCGCGCGGCGCCCGATCATCATGCCGCGCGCCTGGCCTATGCGTCGCAAGCGCCTTTGCATCGCATTCCGAATGACGCGCCGCCGCTTCCGACAGTCGAGGCCCTGCGGGCCGCCATCGCAGCGGCGCGCGACGTGGCGCAATTGCGTCGCCTGCGCCGCCTCGCCGCGCGCGCGCTGCATCCGGATCGCGGCGGCGACCATGCGGGGCTCGCCGATTGCAATGCGCTGATCGACGCCGCGCTCAGGACTTCTCGAAGAAGAACTTGAGCTGCTTGTCCGCCTTCGCGTCGCAGGGCGCCACGACGATCTCGAACGGGAATTCCGCCTTGTCGTCGGCGAGCTTCGGGATCGTCCAGCATTCGTTGTCGCCCGAACGCACCGCCGCCGCGTCGACAGGCTTGTAGGTCGACGACCATTTCGTTCCGGTCTCGCCGCATTTCTGGATGGCGGCCAGCGGCTTCGGCCCGCCGCGCGCGACGCCCACGCACATGCCGTCGGCCTTGTCGATCCGCATGGCGTCGGCGCCGCGCACGAAGCGGTTGGACGATCCGTCGCCCGGGCAGGTGTCGAGCACGAGCTGCGCGCCCTCGCTCCACTTGCCGCCGCGCGCGATCACGCAAGACTGCGAGGCGCCGGGATAGTCGGGGTAGATCATTTCGCCCTTCGGCTGCGCGGCTGTGGCCGCCGCCGCCTTGGCGCCGGTCAGCGCGCGGGCGCAGACCCTGGCGTTCGCATTCTCCCAGCACGCGCCCTTGCGGGTCAGCGTTCCCAGCGTCGCGTGCGCATGCGTCGCCTTGGGATCGGCGTTCCACGAGGCTTCCGCTGTCTTGCCGCCGGCGTTGACGTTGACATAGGCGAAATAATCCTTGGCCGAGATGCGGAACGATCCGTCGGGATCGGCCTCGAACAGGCACTCGCCCTCGATATAGCTCTTGCCCTTCACCACCAGCGTGCAGGACGCGGGCCTTTGCGCGGCGAGCGCGGGCGAAGCGAGAAGACCGGCAAGCGCGAAAGCGCTCGCGGCGGCGACCGCATATTTCATGGACTCCCCCCGATCACTCGCCGATACGCACGATCATGATATCGATGTCGCGCGTCGGCGTGAAATTCTGGCGACGCACCTCGAATTTCGTCGGCCCGATCTTCTTCACGCCCGTCTCGCAGAAGCTCACCAGCGCATCGGGCCGGCCCTTGTCCACCGTCAGGCGATAGTCGCCGATCGGCCCCGCCCAATTGGCGCCGGTGGTCAGCACGTAGGACAGCCGCCATTCCGGCGGCGGCGTTCCCTTGTTCCGGCGCGTCATCGCCTGGACGCTCTTGATGAAGTCGGCGTCCGCGCAGAAGCGCGTCTGGTAGTCGCGCTTCGTCTGCGCATCCGCATTCCTGTCGTTGACAGAGGTCTGCACGGTCCCGCCGACGCTCGGCTTGTAGCGATGCTCGATCGCGATCTCGCGGCCGGCGGGAAACGTCTGCCGCCAGAAATAATTCTGCTTCAGCGTCCATTCCGGCGCGACGTGATGCTCCATGCCCTTGCCCTGGTCGAAATCGTCCGCGCGCACGATCTTCTCGTCCTCGAGCTGCTTCTGCCTGTCCTTCGGCAGCGCGTCGAGCGCCTGATGCGTCCGTTTCGCGCGCGGCATGAGCGGGATGGCGAGCGCCTTCAGGCGCGCCGTCACATCCTTGTCGGCGACCATCGCCTTCTGCTCGACATCGGCCTTGACCGGCGCGCCGTCGACCATCGTGCTGAAGCCGAGGAAATTGTCGGCCTCCTCGTCCGGCACGGCGATATTGTTGGCGTCGCTGAAATCGACGTCGGGCATGGGAAAGGCGATGGTGAGCGTCTGGTCCGCAGCCGCGCGATTGAAGAAGCGGTAGCGCACCACGACTTCCTTTTCGGAAATCGAGAGATCCTCGGACCGCATTTCGATGTCGGCGGTCTTGCCGAAGACGAGACCGCCCGTGGTCAGCGCGGCGACCGTATCGTTGGCGCAGGCCGGCGCGGCGTGAAACAGGGCGGCGCAGGCGAGCGCGCAACGCGACAAACGGAGCGAGCGGAAGATCTTCAAGGCGGATGTCCTTCGGCTTGAACGCCGCCCGAGCAAACAGGATTTGCGCGGGACGGACAAGCGCCGCTAGGTCGAGGCGAGCTGCGCGAGCACCGCCTCCAGCGGCTGCGCATGGGCGACCACCAGATCGGCCGCCGCCGCTATGTCGTCGATATGGGCGTGCGGCAAATGCGCGGGCGGGGCGGCGAGATCGGAGACGAGCGCCAGGATTTGCGCGTCGTCGGGATAGCGCAGCGGCTTGCCGTTGGCGGCGCGGTGGATCTCGATCTTCGGATGCACGTCCGAGCGAAACCCCTCGATCAGCAGGATATCGACGGGCGCGAACATCGCCAGCAAATCGCCGAGCCGCGGCGCCGGCGCGTCCCGCAATTCGGTGAGCAGCGCCAGCCGCTGCTCGGAGGCGACCAGCACCTGGGCGGCGCCGGCCTCGCGATGACGGTGCGAATCCTTGCCCGGCCGGTCCATGTCGAAGGCGTGATGGGCGTGCTTGAGCGTCGAGACCGACAGGCCCCGCCGCCGCAATTCCGGAATGAGTTTCTCGATCAGCGTGGTCTTGCCCGCCCCGCTCCATCCGGCAAGGCCGATCACGCGCATATCGCGCCCGTTCTTTCACGTTTCTTCATGATGCTGTATCTAGCAGAGGCCATGGGCAATGCGGAAGCCAAGAACAGTGTCGAGACGAGCCGTCTGGCGGCTATCGTCTTCGATCGCGACGACCCAATCGACGACGTCATGCGCGCCTTTGTCGAGACGCTTCGCGCGAGCGGCGCCAAGGTCGCCGGCCTTGTGCAGGAGCCGGGCGAAGAAGAGCGCGACCTGCAGGTGCGCGACCTGACGACCGGCGAGCGCCTCGCCATCATGCAGGACCTCGGCGCGGAATCCTCGGGCTGCGCCGTCGATCCCGCGGCCATCGCCGTCGCCGCCCGCATGATCGAGCGCGCGCGCGGCGAGAAGCCGGACCTGCTCGTCGTCAACCGCTTCGGCCGGCTGGAAAGCGAGGGCGCCGGCATGATCGCCGAGATCGGCGCGGCGGTCGCCGAAGGCGAGGCGGTGCTGATCGCCGTGCCGCTGCGCTATCGCGACGCCTGGAACGCCTTCGCCGACGGCCTCGACGCGCAGGTCGCGGCCGAGCGCGCTGCTCTCGAAGGCTGGTGGCGCGCCATCGTGCGCGAAAACGCCTCAGCCTGAACGCGCCATCGCCTCGGCGCGCGCGAGATCGTCCGGCCTGTTGACGTTGAAGAAGGGATCGTGCGGCGTCGCGGGCCAGTCCGCCTCGACGACGGCATGGCGGGCGGCGTAGGCCTCGACCTTGCGCTCGCCCGCTTCGAGCGCGCGCGCCAAATCCGCCTCGAGCGCGACCGGCCAGAGCGCGATCACGTGATGCCGCCGACCGCCCGACGCCGCGACTGCGATCTCCGCGCCCGCCGTGCGCCGCGCCGCATGGAGGCGCGCGACGAGATCAGCGGGCGCGAACGGCGCGTCGACGGACAGCGTGCAGAGGAATCGAAACCCCTTCTCGCGCGAAAAACGGAGGCCGGCGAGAACGCCCGCGAGCGGGCCGGCGTCGGAAATTTCGTCGGCGAGCACGGGCAGGCCGAATTGCGCGAACCGCGCAGCCTCGCCATTGGCGTTGAGGGCCAGCGCGCCGCATTGCGGGCCGAGCCGCGCGACGGCGTGGCCGGCGAGCGGCCGCCCGCCCAGCGTCAGCAACGCCTTGTCCGACGCCCCCCAGGCGCCGCCCCTGCCCGCCCGCGAGGATCAGGCCGAGGGTCGCGGCGCTCTCGCCGGTCAGAACTTCCACCATAGGGCGCTGACGATGCCACGTTCGGCCGCCGAATTCACCCCGCGCAACGCCATGAGTCCGCCGACCTGGACGGACAGGCTGTCGGTCAGGTCGTAGACCACGCTCGCCTTCATCTTTTGCGACAGCATGAAGCGGTCGCCGAGCCGCCCGGGCGCGATGGCGGTGAAGGATTGCAGCATCAGCGTCGTGCGCGCGAACGGCCGCACGGCCCAGGTGGCGTCGAAACGCAATTGATGGCCGAAGACGGCGCGGGAGCGGAAGCCGATCTGCAGGTCGACGTAGCCGCCCAAGCCCAGCGCTTCCATCTTGCGGCCGAGCAGCAGCCGCACGTCGACCTGCGCGCGGTCGCGCATGTCGGAAAATTCCGCGGCCCCGCGCCCCGCCGCGGCGTAGCGCGCCGTCGCCTGCGCGGACAGGATGCTGTCGCCCCATTCCACGATCTTCACGCGCGCGCCGGCCTCCGCCACGCCGAGCCGCGTGCGGCTGACGCCCGGCGGTTTGGCGCGAAACGTGAACCACGAGGGATCGCCGATCAGGGTGACGGCTTCGGTCAGGCCGTATTCGGCGTAGGTGGAGAGTTCGAACTTGCGCCAGGCAGGCACGGCGCCGGCGCGGCCGAAGGCGTCGTAGGCGACATTGGCCTCGGAGAAGGCCAGTTCGGCGATCACCTGGCCGTGCTCGGGCGCCTGCATGAAGGCCCCCGCCCATGCAAGGTTCGGCGCGAAAAACGCCGCAAGCACACAAAAAACGCGCAACATGAAAATGAACTGAACTATCTGGCCGACAGCTCATTTTACGAACGGCCTGACAATTGTCGAGCGCGGCGAGCCGCGACGACCCGCCACATGTGCACAGTTTCGGCGCGCCCGTCAGGCGACCGGCGCCTCCGCGCCTGCCGCCGTATAGGCCTTGCCGCGATAGACGACGCGCTTGAGCTGCAGATCGCCCTTGGGGTCGAAGGCGTCCGGCCGCAGCGAGAACTCGCCCTTCTCCAGTTGCAGGCCGAGCAGCGCATAGGCGCCGATCATCATGCGCGCCGCCGAGCCGGTGTACCAGGCCCAGCCGCCGCGCCCTTCGTAGCCCGGCCCCTCGTAGACGTCGGCGGCCTGCTGGTGCGGCGGCAGGCCGTAGCGCTCGGCGGCTTCCGGCGTCGCGTATTTCGACAGCGGCGAAATCTCGAACCAGACCTGATAGGCGCGCGCAAACAGCCGCGCCGCCTCCTTCGCGTCGCCCTTGGCCTGCGCCTGTTCGGCGAGCATGACCAGCGCGTCCACGAACCACGAGACGCCGTGCGAATATTGCCCGCCGTTCTCGCGTACGCCCGGCGGATATTCGGCGGAGCGGCCGGGGAAGGGATCGGACTGCTCGTCGTAATGCGGGTTGACGAGCAGCACGCGGTCGGGCCGTTCCAGCAGGGCCAGCGCCTTCTCGACGCATTCCACGCCTCTGGAGAAATCGACAGCGCGCGAAATGACCGGCCACGAGGCGGTCATCGCGCTCATCGGCGTCACTTCCTTGCCGCTGTCGGCGTAGGCGCGCAGGTAGCGGTCGCCGCGCCAGCACTTGTCGAGCGCGCCGCGCAGCTTTTCCGCCGTGTCGCGATAGCGCGCGGCCAGATCGCGCTTGCCGCGCCGTTCGCAGAGCTTCGCAAAGTCGACCAATATGCCGTGCAGGAAGAAGCCGACCCACACGCTCTCGCCGCGCCCTTCGAGGCCGATGAGGTTCATGCCGTCGTCCCAGTCGCCGGCGCCCATCAGCGGCAGGCCGTTGCGGCCGAAGCGCGCCAGCGTCCATTCGATGGCCAGCCGGCAATGGTCGAACAGTTTCGCGCTCTCGCGCGAGGGCAGCGGCACGTCGGCGTTGCTCTCGACGCCCTTGGGCAGCGCCGCCGTCTCGATGAAGCCGGTCTCGACGTCGAGCACGGCGTCGTCGCCGGTCGCAGCCACATAGCGCAGCGTCACGAAGGGCAGCCACAGGTGCGGGTCCGACGCGATGGTGCGATCGGCGAGCCCCGTGCCGCCGCCGGGCGCCGTGTGCCACCATTTCACCGCGTCGCCCTCGATGAACTGGCGCGCGGCGTGCAGCAGCGCCTGGCGGCGCGTCAGCTCCGGCGCGAGCAGGGTCAGCGGCAGCACGTCCTGCAACTGGTCGCGATAGCCGGTCGCGCCCGAGCGCTGCGCCGGCCCCGTGCGCCCCCACAGCCGCGAGGCGAGAAGCTGGTAGGGCAGCCAGTCGTTCACCAGCCGGTCGAACTCCGGCTTGTTCGTCTCGATGCGCAGCACGCCGAGCGCATCCGTCCAGAAATGCTTCGTCTCGGCCAGCATCCGCTCGGCCCAGCCGAGGCCGCGCGCCACTTCCGCGAAATGCGCGGCCTCCGTGAGCCCGCCCGTCTGGCCGAGCGAAAACACGATCTTCGCCTCGCAGCCCGCCTTCACTTCCACCGGCCCGCAGAAGGCCGCGACCGTGCGCTGGCGGCGGTCGGTGTTCAGGTCGGGATGGTTGTGCTCGACCATGTAGGGTATGCGCGAGCCGCGCTGGTTGGCGCCGATCGCGCGCCGCCGCGACGTCTCGGCGAATTCGGCGGCGAGCGAGGTCGAGGCGAAGGCCCAGCCCTTGGCGAAATGGTTTTTCGGATTGCGGAAATAAAGCGCGCAGCCGTTGTCGTCGGTCCGCGTCACGATCGAGCCCTGGCTTTCCACCATCGTCTCGTCGAGCACGATCTCGGCGATGGGCGCCACGTTGAACATGCGGTCGCCCGCCGTCTTGTTGACGATGCGCAGGATCTTCACTTCGCAGGCGCGGCCGGGCGGCGCGAACACCGTCATTTCGAGGTCGAGATCGTCGCGCGTGCGGCGATAGACGACATAGCCGAGGCCGAACTCGGCCTCGTACTTGCCGTCCATGCGGCGCAGCGGCGCAAACGTCGCGCAATCCGTGTCGCCGCTCGCCATGTCGCGCACGTAGATCGCCTGCCCCGAGGGGCCGAAGCGGCCCTCGCCCATGCGGAAGGGCGTCAGCGAATTCTGTCGCGCGTTGATGGCGAAGGAGAAGATGTCGCCTTCCGCCGTCATCACGGCGCCCGCGCCGAAATTATTGGAGATGACGTGCGCATAGGGACGCGGCAGTCCCGGCGTCACCGTCAGCGACTTGCCGTCGGCGGCGAATTCGGCCGAAGCGCCCGGCAGCGCCGGCGCCGGCAGGAGCGTGCGCACCCGCGTCTCGACGCGCTCGATTTCCTGCGCCGAGGGGCCATTGGCGTTGAGATGGCGCGCAATGGCGTCGACGGCGGCGGCGAAATTCTTCGCCCAGCCGTCGACGATGACGATCTCGGTCGCGCTCTCCGGCGCGATGCGCGCCTCGTGGACGAGGCTGCCGCAGGGCTCGAAGGAATAGAGCAAACCTTCGTCGCCGACCGCGCGCAGCGGCGCGCGGCCGGTCAGCGCGTCGGGATCGGCCGACGTGCCCATGCCATAGAAGCGCGACTTCATGTCCTCGTAGCCGACAAGGCGCACGTCGCCCGTTTCGCCCGGCCCTGCTGCGTGAAAAGCGACCTCGTGCGACATGCGCCGCTGCGACTGGCGCTGGTGCGAGGTCTTGAGCAGCCGGTTCTGCACGACGATGGCGGCCGGGTCCTTCATGAACCACGTGCCGACATGCAGCGCATTGTAGGCCGCGTCGCGGCGCTCCGTGCCGGGCTCGTTGACGACCCATTCGCGCAGCGTCGCGACCTTGATGCGGCGCGAGCGGTTTTCCAGATTGACGATCTTGATGCGCGTGACCTCGACCGCCTCCGTCTCGACCACCTCGATGGTCGCCTCCACGCGCAGGCCGTTCATCGCGCGCGACATGAACAGCCGCGTCGGCGACAGGCGCTGCAGCTTCGTCGCCTCGCCGCCTGCTATCGGCGCGTTGCCGAGCGACCAGAGAGCGCCGTCGCCCTCGCGGAAATAGACGAACTTGCCGCGCGGCTGGCCGGGATCGTCGGGCTGGCGCGTGATGTCGATCTGCGGGCCGTTGCGCGCGGTGCGCTCGACGCGGCTGACGCCCTGCCCGTCGTCGTACCATTCGCTCGTGAGGTAGCCGTTGGTGAGGATGAAGGGCTTGGAATCCGGCAGGCCGCCGACGCCCGTGCCGAAGGCCGGCGCGGCGCGCCGCACGTTGACCGCGAGCCGCCGCAGCACCAGCGCGGCGAGAAACAGCGCCGCCGCCGCGGCGACCAGCGCATAGCCGAGCAGCAGATTGAGCGTCGGCTGCGCGACCATGCGCAGCTTCTCCGCGCCCGTCCACGCCTTGTCCCAGTCCGCGCCGGCGGGAATATAGAAGGGCAGCAGCAGCGGCATCCATGTGCCGAAGCGGCGCAGGCCTTCCGGGATCGCGCGGCTCGTCTGCGCCTTGCCGAGGAAGCGCGCGGAGGATTCGTCGAGCGCGTCGCCGCCGACGAACGAAAGGTTGACCAGCGTCGCGACGCGCAGGCCCATGTGATCGAACCAGATCAGCACGCGCAGCCAGTCGTAGGCGAGAATGCCGGTGAAGACCGCGAGGCTCCAGTCGACGAAGGCCTGCTGCGGCTGCGTCGTGGCGATCAGCGTGGCGACGCCGGTGCGCACGAGACCGTCCTGATTGTACCAGGCGGGCTCGGGCACCGATTTCAGGAAGGTGTAGATCACCGGCGCCATCCACAGGCCCCAGCGCAGCACGAGGATGGCGTTGTCGACGAGCTGGCGCACGCCGTCCTCGCTGAACAACTTGCGCAGCGGCTTGAGGTCGCGCTTCACCAGCGCGGTGAGGAAGAACAGGTTGATGGAGAACAGCGGCGCGGCGAAAATCCACTGGATCACGCCCGACACGGATTCGATGTAGAACAGCTTCACGCCGCCTTCGACGGGACCCAGATTGGTGACGCCCCATTTCGAGAAGAGCGGCCAGATGTTGTAGGCCTCGATCGGCCGGCCCCATCGCGGATAGAAGGTCGCCGTATACTTGTAGAACTTGGCGTTGACGCTCTCGAGCTGCGCGGCGTCGAAATACCAGGCGATGGCGCCGCCGACGAAGCCGCCCAGCAGCGCGCCGAACAGGTAGACGCGCCAGCTCGACAGCCTGCGGCGCCGGCGCGTCAGGATCGGCGCGATATCCGACAGGAGATCGACGCCCGCGAAGGCGAAGGCGCCGGCGACGACGCCGAACAGGAAGCGTCCGAACCCGTCCCAGCCCGATACCCCGGCTTCGGCCGCCAGCCAGATGGCCGCGCCGAGCGCCAGCCCGCGCAGATAATTCTGCGGCCGCTGCAATTCGCGCACCAGACGCATGGCGAAGGGCGGCGTCGAATCCGTGCTCTCCATGATCGTGCGCCCGAGCGGAAAAAACGCCGCGCCGAGAACGGCCGCGCCGATGATGCCGGTCGCCAGGAACAGGTTGAACACGCGCTCGTTGTCGATGAGCGCGCCGACGAAGGTGAGCAGCCCCATGAAGACGAAGCCGTAGACCGCGCCCTTGCTCGCGCCCGAGATCCAGGGCTTGCGCACCGCCGGCTCGATCGGCGGCGAGCCGTGCAGCAGATCGGCGATCGCCTGCGTGACGAGATAGGTCTCGCCCCAGATGCCGGCCTGCGCCAGCGCCGCGGTGAGCGCCGACAGCGGCACGATGGCGGCCACCGGCAGCGATTGCGCGAAACGCGCTCGAGCCGAACGTCGCGATCAGCGGCGAGAAGGAGGCATAGGCCGCCGCCGCGAACAACACGCCGTGCAGGCGCGGATCGCGCGGCAGCCGGCGTCCGAGCGCGATGGCCGCGCCGGCGATGATCGCCTCGTTGATGAGAAACAGGCCGATGGCGCGGCCGATCGCGGCCTGCGTCGGCGCGGCGAGCGGGAACCCGAGCGTGACGGCGCGGCCGACCTGCGCCGGCAGGTCGGAGCCGAGCCCGATGAACACGCAGAACAGGAAGGGAATGAGCGCGAGCGCGCCATTGGCCGCCGCCTGCGGCCTGCGGCCCGAATAGGCCATGATGATGAGCAGCGAGGCGATGTAGAGACCCGCCGCGCAGCAGGCGCCGACCGACGTGAAGGCGAAGAGATCGACCCAGGCGCCGGGCGTCCGCCACAGGAAGCCCTGCGGGTTGCAGAGCAGCGCGTAGACGCCGACGACCAGCGCGTCGAACCAGCCGACGCGCGCCAGCGTGACGAAGAAGCGTCCTTCGGGATTGACCAGCGCCAGCCCGAGCGCGGCGGCCGCCGCCGCGCCCAGCGCCGCTTCCCAGCCGCCCATGCCGGCAAGCGCGATGCTCGCGCCGAGCAGCAGAAGCCCCGCCAACAGCGCCATGAGGGGCGCGCCCCGTTCCTGTGTCGCGGCAATGGTCATCGCGTCTTCGCTCGTCCCTCTGTCCTCGGCGACGACGCCTCCCCCGGGGCGTCCTACGCCAAGCGCTGCATGAGCATCCGCGCTCTGAAGGGCGCGTTGATTCGGCTCTCCCCACTATAGCCGCCAGCCTCGCCCGGCCACATTGCCCTCGTGCGCGCTATCCCCTAATTCCTTGGCGTCAACGGAGGACGACCCATGCCCGCACTGCCCACCAGAATGCGCCAGGTGATTTTCGACGGCGCGGGCGGCCCGGAGGTCGTCAAGGTCGTGGAAGCCGACGTGCCCACGCTCAAGCCAGGCAAGGTCCTGGTCGAGGTCGCCGCCTTCGGCATCAACCGCCCCGACTGCATCCAGCGCGCCGGCTCCTATCCGCCGCCGCCCGGCGAAACGCAGATCCCGGGCCTGGAGATCGCCGGCCGCATCGTCGCGCTCGGCCCCGATGTGACGGGCCTGAAGGTCGGCGACGAAGTCTGCGCGCTCGTCGGCTCCGGCGGCTATGCCGAATATGCGCTGGCCGACGCCGCGCTCTGCCTGCCGCGCCCCAAGGCCCTGTCCATGCTGGAAGCCGCCGGCGCGCCGGAAACCTATTTCACCGTCTACGACAACGTTTTCACGCGAGGGCGGCTGACGAAGGGCGAGACCCTTCTCGTGCACGGCGGCTCGTCCGGCATCGGCTCGACCGCGATCCAGCTCGCCAAGCAGTTCGGCGCGACCGTCATCGCCACCGCCGGTTCGGCGGAAAAATGCGATTTCTGCCGCAGCATCGGCGCCGACCACGCCATCGACTATCGCACGCAGGATTTCGTCGCCGAGGTCCTGAAGATCACCGACAAGCGCGGCGTCGACGTCATCCTCGACATGGTCGGCGGTCCCTACATCGCCAAGAACGTGTCGCTGCTCGCGCTCGAGGGCCGCCTCGTGCAGATCGCCTTCCTGCAGGGGCCGATGGTGGAGAAGCTCAACTTCACGCCCGTCATGGTCAAGCGCCTGACGCTGACCGGCTCGACCCTGCGCCCGCGCACGCTCGCGCAAAAGGCGGCGGTCGCGGCGGCGTTGCGCGAAAAGGTCTGGCCGCTGCTCGACAGCGGCGCGGTCAAGCCGCTCGTCCACGCGACCTTCCCGATGGAGCAGACGCGCGAAGCCCATGCGCTGATGGAGAGCTCCGCCCATCTCGGCAAGATCATGGTGACGACCGGCAAGTAGGCGGCAGGGAACCCGATGCGCGCGGGGCGGTTTCCGATGCAGGATCATCGGAGCCGTCCATGCGCTACGCCGTTCGCAGAGCCCTGCTCGCCCTCGCCCTGACCGCGACGCTCCAGCCGGCCTTGGCCGCCGAGATGAACCCGCCCGAGGTCAAGGACGCAGCCCCCGAAGCGCGCGGCAACGTGCAGGAAAAGGGCAAGGGCGTCATTCAGCCGCCCGCCAACGTCGACCCCAACATGAAGACCGATCCGCCGCACGACAGTTCGGCGCGCACGCCCGTCATCCCGCCGGCGCGGGAAAAGGACGGCCGCAAGATCGAGCCGAAATGATCTCCAGCAGACTGCTGAAAAACATCCGGCCCGCCCTCGCCCTTCGAGACGGCGCTTTCAGCGCCTCCTCAGGGTGAGGGCTACTGTTTTGTCTTGCAAACACAAACCTTCATGCTGAGGAGGCCGCGAAAGCGGCCGTCTCGAAGCATGGCCGCAAGAATGAGACTTTTTCAGCAGCATGCTAGACAATCGCCTTCGCGCCGCGCATGCGCGCGATCTCGTCCGCGCCATATCCGATCTCGCGCAAGATCTCGTCGCTGTGCTGGCCGAGCGCCGGCGCCATGCGCGGCGCGACCTTCGTCTCGCCGCTGATCCAGAACGGCGAATTCACCGTCTTCAGATCGCTGTCGACGAAGGGAACGAGAATGTCGTTCTCGAGCGCTTGGCGGTCGGCGGGCACGTCGGTCACCGGCGCCACGATCTCGAACAATATGCCGCGCGCATTGAGGCGCGCGCGCCAGTCGCTGCGGTCGCGCTTGCGCGAAGGCGGCGTCCATTTCGTCGATCAGCGCGCGCGCGTTCGCCTGCCGGTCCGGCTTGGTCGCGAAGCGCGGATCGCCCGCAAGCTCCGGCCGTTCGAGACAGGCGACCAGCTCCGGCCACAGTCGATCCTCGTTGTGGATCGACAGGATCAGCCATTGCCCGTCGCGGCATTGATAGAAGGTCGCCAGCGCATTGCTCGCATGTTCGCGCGGCTTTCGTTCCGGAAACACGGCGCCGCACAGCGCCGCCTGCACCAGAAAGGCGTTGGCCCATACGCCGTTGGCGATGAGCGAGGACGTGACTTCCGCCGCCCTGCCCCGTCTTCTCGCGCCGATAGAGCGCCATCAGTATGCCCGAGAGCACCGCGAGCGAAGACGGGTGGTCGCCCATGCCGCCGGTGGAGCGCGCGGGCGGGCTGCCGGCGGCGCGCACGGCGTCCATCATGCCCGAGCGCGCCCACCAGGCCGTCGTGTCGAAGCCCGGCTTGTCCGCCTCCGCGCCCCTGTCGCCGTAGCCCGTGAACGAGGCGTAGATCAGGCGCGGATTGAGCGCCTCGAGCGTCGCGAAATCGAAGCCGAGCTTCTTGCGCACCGGCGCGGGATAATTGGTGATGAACACGTCCGCGCCCGCCGCCAGCCGGCGCAATATTTCCTTGCCCTCGACGCTCGCGAGATCGACCGCGAGGCTGCGCTTGTTGCGCGCGTCCACGATCCACGGGAAATTGTGCTCGGTCGCCGGCTGCCCCGGCGCGGAGGCCGTCTGGCGATAGGCGTCGCCGGTCGGCGGCTCGATCTTGACGACATCGGCGCCGAAATCCGACAGCACGGTCGCCGCCGCCGGCGCGGCGATGAAGCTCGCGCAATCGATGACTTTCAGCCCGTCGAAGAGACGCTGCATCCCTCAGCGTCCCTTCCATTGCGGCGGACGCTTGGCGAGAAACGAGTCGATGCCCTCGCGAAAATCCTGCGAGCCGTAGCACAGGCCGACGAGATCGTCGTCGGGCGGCAGCGTCTGCGCGGCGGCGATGCGGCGCAAGGCCTCCTTCGTCGCGCGCAGCGTCAGCGGCGCATGGCCCGCCACCGTCGCCGTCATTTCGCGCGCGCGGCGCATCAGCGTCGCGTGATCGTCGACCAGCTCGTTCACGATGCCGCACCGACAAAGCCTCGTCGGCTTCCATCAGCCGCGCGGTGAAGAACAGGTCCTTCACGCGCGCGGGCCCGATGAGATGGGAAAGACGCGCGTAATTGGCGACCGAGAGGCAATTGCCGAGCGTGCGCGCGATCGGAAATCCGAACTTCATGGAGCGCGTGGCGATGCGCAGGTCGCAGCAGGCGGCGATCGCCGCGCCGCCGCCCGTGCAGGCGCCCGAGATCGCGGCGATCGTCGGCACGGAGAGCGTCTCCAGCGCGGACAGCACGCGCTCGATCTTCGCCTCGTAGGCGAGCCCGTCGTCCGCCGTCCTCACCGTATGGAACTCGGCGATGTCGGTGCCGGCGGCGAAAGCCTTGTCGCCCGCCCCCGTGATCAGCACGGCGCGCAGCGCGGAATCGCGCGCCGCCTTCTCGCAAAAGCCGAGCAGCCGCTCGTACATGGAAATGGTCAGCGCATTGCGCTGGCGCGGCCGGTTCAGCGTCACCTCGGCGACGCCGTCCTTGATTTCGACGTGAAGATTCTCGCTCATGCGCTCCCGCAGATCCCAAATGCTCCGAAGCGCAGATTGCCTCGCACAGCGAACCGGCGCAAACGCCGTCCGCGCATGGCCCATATTCCGCCCACCGCGCAGGGCGGCGGGCGTTTGCGCCAGAGCAGATCGCCGCGCGCAAAAATGTGGCAGACTTCAACAATAGTCGCGCAGGGAGGCCGCAGAACATGTTCAGGACCGCCAGCCTCGCCGCCGTCGTTCTTGCGCTGACCTCGGCCGGCGCGCTCGACGCGGCGCCGCTCGAAGCGACCGCGCTCTACACGGAAAAGGCGCGCGACTGCCGCACGCTCGATCTCGGGACGTGGTCGCATCCGACCCGCAAGGTGATGGAGCGCGCCCGCGTCGACATCCAGAAGGTCGAATTGTGCAACGCCAATATCTATCCGATCTTCACCGTCGCCCTGCCCGCCGAGCCGCTGGTCGGCGTCAACGACCGCTTCTTCAACAAGCTCTACGCGCAGATGGGCGAGGCGAACGGCTGGCACTCGTTCGCCTTCGTCGAATTCCGGACGCGGCGTGATCGTCTATGTCGACATCAAGGCGCGCAGGTCGCTCGAACTCAATTACGACGAGTTTGACGTTCCGCCGGGCGAGTGAGCGCGTCACGTTCCCACGCAAGCGCGTGACGCGCTTTGTCCTGTCGTTTTCGTCGCATGCCCTTGTCGCAAAAACCTGCGACTTTTGCGGGATATGCTTTGGGGCCTCGCTGTCAGGCGAGTTCGACCTTGCCGACCTTCTTGTTGAGCGTGTCGCTCAGCCAGATTTTCAGCTTCCGCTTCTCGATCCAGGCCTTGGCGACTTTTTCGATCAGGTCCGGCGCGCCATGCAGCGCCATGTCGTGGTACAGAACATCAGCGGCGCCCCCCTGATCGTCGAGAATCTGGAAGATAAAATAATCCTTGCCGTCGTTGTTGGCCTGGACGGGCCATTGAGCGTTGCGAATGCGGCTGATGAAATTCGGCTGTGTCATGACGCCCCCGAACGCCCGAAAAGACCGGCTTCAGCGAACGCGCCCCGGGCATCGGCGCGAGCGCCGAGAAACCTATCCCAGCGCCTCCGTGATCGCCTTGCCGCAGGCGACCGTATCGGCATTGCCGCCGAGATCGCGCGTGCGCAGCGTGCGTTCGGCGAGCGAGCGTTCGATCGCATTGACGATTTCGGCCGCCGCTTCCCGCTCGCCGAGATGTTCGAGCATCATCGCGCCCGACCAGATCTGCCCGATCGGATTGGCGATCCCCTGTCCCGCAATGTCGGGCGCCGAGCCGTGCACCGGCTCGAACAGCGAGGGGAAGGCGCCGCCGCTGATGTTGGCCGACGGCGCGATGCCGATCGTGCCGGCGCAGGCCGGCCCCAGATCGGAGAGAATGTCGCCGAAGAGATTTGACGCCACCACCACGTCGAACCTGTCCGGGTTCAGCACGAAATGCGCGGTCAGAATGTCGATGTGATACTTGTCCCACTTCACGTCCGGATAGGCTTTCGCCATCTCTTCCACGCGCTCGTCCCAATAGGGCATGGTGATGGAAATGCCGTTCGACTTGGTGGCCGACGTCAGGTGCTTCTTCGGCCGGCGCTGCGCGAGATCGAAGGCGAATTTGAGGATGCGGTCGACGCCGGTGCGCGTCATCACCGTTTCCTGCACGACGAATTCGCGCTCGGTGCCGCCGAACATGCGCCCGCCGATGGATGAATATTCGCCCTCGGTGTTTTCGCGCACGACATAGAAGTCGATGTCGCCGGGCTTGCGGCCGGCGAGCGGGCACGGCACGCCCGGCATGAGTTTCACGGGCCGCAGGTTCACGTACTGGTCGAACTCGCGCCGGAACAGCAGCAGCGAGCCCCACAGCGAGACGTGGTCGGCGATCTTCTCCGGCCAGCCGACCGCGCCGAAGAAGATGGCGTCATGCTTGCCGATCTTCTCCTTCCAGTCCTCCGGCAGCATGCGGCCGTGTTTCGCGAAATAGTCGTAGCTCGAGAAATCGAACCAGTCCTGCTTCAGCTCGAACCCGAATTTCTTCGCCGCCCGTTCGAGCACGCGCACGCCTTCGGGCGTCGTCTCCTTGCCGATGCCGTCGCCCGGAATGACGGCGATGCGATAGCTGCGCGACATGGGCGTCTCCTCGAAGAAAAAAGGACCGCGAGCCGTCAGGCTCGCAGTCCCGTGTCCAGACGATGCGAGCCTGAAGGCTCGCCGTCCACTTTACTTGCCGCGCAGCTTGCCGACCACCGCCTGGATGAAGCCGGCGAGGCCCGACGGCATGACGTAGATGATCGCGATCAGCAGCAGGCCGTAGACCGCGCCCGAAAGCCCCTTCGACACGCCTTCCGCAATGTTCGGCACGAACAGCAGGAAGGCGCCGCCGAACAGCGCGCCGGGCAGCCAGCCGACGCCGCCGACGACGAGGCCGACGAGGAAGCCGATCGACAGCGTCAGCGTGAACGAATCCGGCGCCACGAACTGCACGATGATCGCGCCGAGCGCGCCGGCGATGCCGGTGTAGAGCGCCGACAGGCCGAACGCGCTCGCCTTGTAGAGCGAGGTGTTCACGCCCATCGAGCGCGCCGCGATCGGATTGTCGCGGATCGCCATCAGCGCGCGGCCGGTGCGGCTCGTCACCAGGTTCTTGGCGGCGATGTAGAGGATCACGCCGACGATCAGGGTGAAGTAGTAGAGCCACTGGTCCTGGTTCAATGGCAGTCCGAAGGGCGCGTCCGGCTTGGTGATGACGATGCCCTGCACGCCGCCGGTCCAGTGCTCGAGCGGCGACAGCTTCAGGATCTGCGGCGTGGCGGCGGCGAGCGCGAAGGTCGCGAGCGCGAGATAGACGCCGTCGAGTCTGAGCGCCGGCAGGCCGAACAGGAAGCCGAGCACGAAGCAGATGATGCCCGCCACCGGCAGCGTCCAGACGTAGCTGACGCCCATGTGCTCCATCATGATCGCCGCCGTATAGGCGCCGACCGCGTAGAAGGCGGAATGGCCGAGCGAGAACTGGCCGTTGAAGCCGGTCAGGAGGTTCAGGCCCACGATGGCGATGGCGTAGACCATCGTCTGCGTGAACTGGAAGACCACGAAATTCTTGACGAAGGCCGGCAGGACCAGCGCGATCGCCAGAAAGACGAGGAAGATGATGCGGCGCGTGCCGACCCCCGCGTTCGCGGCGGGGGCGGCGGGGCGCGCCATGGGACGGTTCTCGCCTTCGGGCGATTCGCCGATGTCGTGATGGACGACGGTTTCTTCGTGAGCGGATGCGGACATGTCAGACTCGCGAGACGACGACGCGGCCGAACAGGCCCGCGGGTTTGAAGACGAGCACCACCACGATCACCACGAGCGCGATCGGCAGCTTGAGTTCGGCGCCGATGACCGGGATGTAGGTGCCGGCGAGATTCTCGATCACGCCGACGGCGAAGCCGCCGAGCACCGCGCCGCCGGGGCTCGTCAGGCCGCCGAGAACGGCGCCCGCGAAACCGTAGAGCAGGATCGAGATCATCATGTTCGGTTCGAGGAACACGACCGGCGCGATCAGCATGCCGCCGATCGAGCCGATCGCCGCCGCCATGCCCCAGCCGAGCGCCGTCATCCAGGACACGCGAATGCCGACGAGCCGCGCCGAGGCGGGATTGGCGGCCGCCGCGCGCATGGCCAGGCCCACGCTCGTGTAACTGAAGAAGAGGTAGAGCAGGACCAGCAGCCCCAGCGTCACCGCCACCATGCCGCCCTGGTGCGACGAGATCAGCGTCGATCCGAACAGCGGCGAGGAGCCGAAGGGCGAGGGGAAACTCTTGACCGTGAAGTCCCAGATGAAGCCGGCCATCGAATTGATGACCGAATAGAGCGCGATGAAGATCACCACGTGGCTGAGCACGGGCGCATGTTCGATCGGCTTGAACACGATGCGCTCGATGGCGACGCCGCCGATGAAGGAGACGACGACGGTGATGATGAAGGCCAGCCAGTAGGGCACGCCCTTCTCGATCAACTGCCAGGCGATGAAAGTCGAGAACATCGCCATTTCGCCCTGGGCGAAGTTCAGATGGTCGATCGCCTGGTAGATCATCACGACGGCGAGCGCCATGCAGGCGTAGATCGCGCCCGTCGAGATGCCCGCCAGGACCTGTTGGGTAAGAAGCTCCATACCGGGCCTCCTCAGTAGCCGAGGTAGGAGCGACGCACGTTCTCGTCCGCCCCGATCTGTTTCGCAGGGCCCGACATGACGATCGAACCGGTTTCGAGAAGATAGGCCTCGTCCGCGATGCCGAGCGCGAGCGCGGCGTTCTGCTCGACGATGAGCATGGACGCCTTCTCCTCGCGATTGAGCGCGGTGAGGATATCGAACATTTCGCGCACCAGCAGCGGCGCCAGGCCGAAGGACGGCTCGTCCAGCAGCATCAGCCGCGGGCGCAGCATCAGCGCGCGCGCGATCGACAGCATCTGCTGTTCGCCGCCCGACAGCGTGCCCGCCTGCTGCATGCGCCGCTGCTTCAGCCGCGGGAAGTGGTCGTACATCTTGTCGATGTCTTTTGCGACGTTCTGCCTGTCCTTGCGCGTGATCGCGCCGAGCTGCAGGTTCTCCTCCACCGTCATGCGCGTGAAAGTGCCGCGCCCTTCCGGAATGTGGGCGACGCCGAGACGGGCGACGTCCTCGGTCGAGCGCCCGAGAATGTTCTTGCCCTCGAACAGGATTTCCCCGCCCGACTTCACCATGCCGCAGATGGCGCGCAGCGTTGTCGTCTTGCCCGCGCCATTGGCGCCGAGCAGCGTCGTCACGCCGCCTTCGTCCAGGCTGAAATCCAGCCCGTGCAGCACGCGCACCTGACCGTAGGCGGCCGTCAGCCCCTTGACTTCGAGCAGCTTGGTCATGCGGCTTCTCCGCCGAGATAGGCGCGGATCAGTTCGGGGTCCTTGCGCACCACGTCGGGAGCGCCTTCCGCGATCTTCTTGCCGAAATTCAGCGCCACGACATTGTCGGAGATCGACATGACGAGACCCATGTGATGCTCGACGAGCAGCACGGTCACGTTGCGGTCGTCGCGGATCTGCTTCACGAGGCGGCCCAGTTCGTGCACCTCGTCGTGGTTGAGGCCGCCGGCCGGTTCGTCCAGCAGCAGCAGCTTCGGCGAGGCGGCGAGCGCGCGCGCGAGCTCCACGCGCTTCTGCGTGCCGAACGGCAGGCCCGCCACCGGACGGTCGACGACGTCGCCCAGATGCAGATAGTCGATCAGCTCCAGCGCGGTCTTCTCCAGTTGCCGCTCGACCGAGCGCGAGCCCGGGAGGCGCAGCGAGTCGTTGAAGAAATTGCTGTTGGTGTGCGAATGACCGCCGATCAGCACGTTCTCGCGCACGGTCAGGCGGGAGAACAGCGCGACGTTCTGGAACGTGCGGCCGATGCCGATCTGCGCCATGTCGTGCGCCTGGCGCGGCAATATGCTTTCGCCCTCGAACAGCACGTCGCCCTCGGTCGGCGTATAGAGCCGGCTCAGGCAGTTGAACATGGTGGTCTTGCCGGCGCCGTTCGGACCGATCAGCCCGAGCACCTGCCCCTTCTGCAATTTGAAGGACACGCCGTCGAGCGCGACGATGCCCTCGAACCGCACAGCCACATCGCGCACTTCAAGCAGCGGCGCTCCGCCTGCCGCATTGCTCATGAACGGTCTCCCGATTTCGCGCGGTGCGCCCCTTGCGCGCGACGCAAGCGCGACGCGCAAGTCGGCGCGCGGCGCCCTGCCCTGGCAACAGAATTCATGCGTAATTCCACCCTCGGTCCGCGTTTCCGTCCCGGCGTTCTTGAGCGCGCGCCCGCTGAACGCGGGAGGCGTGCGACGCCTTCGTCATTCCCTGTCGTATCCGCCGTTTCGCAAAACGAAACATTGTTCGCACCTGCGAAATCGACGTGCGGCCCGGCCGCGTTCTCGTTGACTTGAAATCGATCACAAACTAGCGTCTCGGTCAAACGATAAAGTAGGAAATGCGTTGCAAAATTGTCGGACATTCGCGCTGAACCGGCCCTTTGCGGGCGGTCTTGTCGCAGTCTTGCAGAATTGCGGAGCTCGGCGCGCCGAAACGCCGCGCCCCTGCCCACGCCGTTTCGCATGTCGAACCGGCAGCATCGCGCGACGCCCGATCCCGCGACTGCGAGCGACCTGCGCCGGCTGAACCACGCGCGACCGCGCCCAAGCGGCGCGGCGCGCAAAACCGACCAACCCAAAGGCCGAATTAACCCCAAGAGGCTGACACATGGACCTCAGTTTCACCCCCGAAGAAATCGCCTTCCGCAACGAGGTGCGAACCTTCTTCAAAGAGAACCTGCCGAAGGACATTCGCGACAAGCTCGTCGCGGGCCTGCACGCCAGCAAGGAGGACATGATCCGCTGGACGCGCATCCTCAACAAGAAGGGCTGGGCGGTTCCGCACTGGCCGGTGGAATACGGCGGCACCGGCTGGACGCCCGTGCAGCAATACATCTTCCTCGAGGAATCGATGCTTGCGCCCGCGCCGCAGACCCTTCCCTTCGGCGTCAGCATGGTTGGCCCGGTCATCTACACGTTCGGCTCCGAGGAGCAGAAGAAGAAGTACCTGCCTGCGATCGCCAATCTCGACACCTGGTGGAGCCAGGGATTTTCCGAGCCGGGCGCCGGCTCCGATCTCGCCGGCCTGCGCACGACCGCCAAGCGCGAAGGCGATTTCTACATCGTCAACGGCCAGAAGACCTGGACCACGCTCGGCCAGCACGGCGACATGATCTTCATGCTCGTGCGCACCGATCCCACCGCCAAGAAGCAGGAGGGCATTTCCTTCCTGCTGATCGACATGAAATCGCCGGGCATCACCGTCAAGCCGATCATCACCATCGAGGGCGGCCACGAGGTGAACGAGGTCTTCTTCGACGACGTGAAAGTGCCGGTCGAGAATATCGTCGGCAAGGAGAACAAGGGCTGGGACTATGCGAAGTTCCTGCTCGGCAACGAGCGCGTGGGCATCGCGCGCGTCGGCGCCTCCAAGGAGCGCATCCGCCGCATCAAGCAACTCGCAAGCGCGGAACTCGACGGCGACACGCCGCTGATCGAGAACCAGCGTTTCCGCGAAAAACTCGCCTCGATCGAGGTGGAGCTGAAGGCGCTGGAAATGACGCAATTGCGCGTGGTGGCGGCGGAACGGACGCGTGAAAAAGGCAAGCCGGACCCGGCCTCCTCGATTCTCAAGATCAAGGGCTCGGAAATCCAGCAGGCGATCACCGAACTCGCGCTCGAAGTCGCCGGCCCCTACATCGCGCCATACAGGCAAGAAACTCACGACGGCTGGAACGAGCCGCCGGCCGGACCCGAATGGGCCTCCCCGCTCGCGCCCGCCTATTTCAACTACCGCAAGGTGTCGATCTACGGCGGCTCGAACGAGATTCAGAAGAACATCATCGCCAAGGCCATTCTCGGCCTGTGAGCGTCACGAACCGAGCCGTCATTGCGAGGAGTGAAACGACGAAGCAATCCATCCCCTAGTCTAGGCCCGTGGATGGATTGCTTCGCTTCGCTCGCAATGACGAGCGCCAGTCAGGAAGAAAGCAAAATGGATTTCGATCTCTCCGAAGAACAGCGCATGCTGAAGGACTTCGTCGACCGCCTGGTCGCCGACAAGTACGATTTCGACAAGCGCAAGGCCTACCTCAAGAACGAGCACGGTTTTTCGCGCGAAGTGTGGGCGCAGTTCGCCGAACTCGGCCTGCTCGCGCTGCCGTTCGCCGAGGCCGACGGCGGTTTCGGCGGCGGCCCCGTTGAAACGATGATCGTCATGGAATCGCTCGGGCGGGCGCTCGCGGTCGAGCCGTATCTGGCGACCGTCGTGCTCTCGGGCGGCGTTCTGCGCCATGCCGCGAGCGAGGCGCAACGCGCCGAGTTCGTGCCGCAGATCGCCGGCGGCGAGAAGATCTTCGCGCTTGCCCATCACGAGCGCGGCGCGCGCTACAATCTCGCGAGCGTCACGACCAAGGCGACGAAGGACGGCGACGGCTACGTCATCGACGGCGAGAAGTCGCTGGTGCTCAACGGCGACGCCGCCGACTGGCTGATCGTCTCGGCGCGCGTCTCGGGCGGCGCACGCGACGAGAACGGCATCGGCCTCTTCCTCGTCGACGCCCGCGCCAATGGCGTCTCGCGCCGCGGCTACTGGAACCAGGACGCGACGCGCTCGGCCGAAATCTCCTTCTCGAAGGTCAAGGTCGACGCCGCGCATGTGCTGGGCGAACCCGGCAAGGCTTACCCGATCATCGAGCGCGTCGTGCACGAGGCGATCGCCGCATTGTGCGCCGAAGCGGTCGGCGGCATGGGCGTGGCGCACGCCGACACGGTCGAATATCTGAAGACGCGCAAGCAGTTCGGCGTCACCATCGGCTCGTTCCAGTCGCTGCAGCACCGCGCGGTCGAAATGTTCGTCTTCCTCGAACAGGCCCGCTCCATCACCTTCTACGCGACGATGATGGCGAACGAAGCGGACGCTGCCGAGCGCGCCCGCGCCATGTCGGCGGCGAAGACGCAGGTCGGCAAGTCCCTGCGCTTCGTCGGCCAGCAGTCGATCCAGTTGCACGGCGGCGTCGGCATGACCTACGAGCTGCGCGTCGGCCACTACTTCAAGCGCGGCACGACGATCGACGCGCTGTTCGGCGACGTCGACCATCACCTCGCGAAACTCTCCGCCATGGGCGGCCTGATCGCGGCGTGATCCCCGCTGTCATCCCGGACGCCTGCGCCAGCAGGCGATCCGGGATCCAGAGCCACATCGAAATCGCCTGGTCTGGATCCCCGTATCTGGTCGAAGTCGGCAACAGCCGACTTGGTGATACCGACTTCGTACCTTCGCGGGGATGACGACCCTGGAGACGCCATGACCCACCCTTTCGATCTCTCCGGCCAGGTCGCCATCGTCACAGGCTCCTCCCGCGGCATCGGCAGAGCGGCCGCGGAAATCATGGCGCAGATGGGCGCCAAAATCGTCGTGTCCTCGCGCAAGGCGGACGCCTGCGAGGAAGTCGCGAAAGGCATTCGCGACAAGGGCGGCGAGGCCATCGTCATTCCCTGCAACATTTCGCGCAAAGGCGATGTCGAGGCGCTGGTGAAGGGAACGCTCGACAGGTGGGGCCGCGTCGACACGCTGGTCTGCAACGCCGCCGTCAATCCGGTCTACGGCCCGCTCGCCGAACTGCCGGATGAAGCCTTCGACAAGGTGATGGGCGCCAACGTCAAGAGCAACATCTGGCTCTCCAACCTCGTTGCGCCCGTCATGGCGAAACAGGGCGGCGGCTCGATCGTCATCGTCTCCTCGATCGGCGGCATCCGTGGCACGGACGTGCTCGGAATCTACGGAATTTCCAAAGCGGCCGACTTCGCGCTCGCCCGCAATCTCGCCGTCGAATGGGGCCCGAAGAACGTGCGCGCCAATTGCATCGCGCCGGGTCTGGTGAAGACAGATTTCGCCAAGGCGCTGTGGGAGAACCCCGCATTCCTCGAGAAGCGCACGCGCACGAGCCCGCTGCGCCGCATCGGCGAACCGGACGAGATCGGCGGCATCGTCGCCTTTCTCGCGTCGAAGGCCGCGACCTTCATGACCGGGCAGATCGTGGTCGCCGACGGCGGCGTGACGATCGCGTCGTAGGTTACGGCAACCTTACGGCTTGTCATCCCCGGCCGAGAGCCGGGCATCCACGCCACTTTCATCCCGCATTCTTGCGGCGAGAACTGGATGCCCGACTCTTCCGGGCCCGTCGGCGTGGATGGCCGGGACAAGTCCGGCCACGACGGCTTCTCAAACGATCGTCGACTTCTTCCCCCAGTAAGCGTCGCGAATGATGCGCTTGTAGAGCTTGCCGGTCTGGTGGCGCGGCAATTCTTCCATGAAGTCGATGCGCTTCGGCGCCTTCACATGTGAGATATTTTCGCGCGCAAACGCCATCAGTTCGTCGCGCAGCGCATCGCCGGCGTCGGCCATGTCCATCGGCTGGATGACCGCCACGACCTTCTCGCCCATCTCCTCGTCCGGCGCGCCGATCACGGCGGCGTCGGCCACCTTGGGATGCGTGACCAGCAGATTCTCGAGTTCCTGCGGATAGATGTTCACGCCGCCGGAAATGATCATGAAGGCCTTGCGGTCGGTGAGGAAGAGATAGCCGTCCTCATCGACATGGCCGACGTCGCCGAGCGTCGTCCAGCCGTGCTTGTTCTTCGACTGCGCGGTCTTCTCGGGATCGTTGTGATATTCGAACGGCGTGCCGTCGGCGAAATAGACCGTGCCGTCGACGCCGCTTGCAACCTCGTTCGAATCCTCGTCGCAGATCTTCAGGACGCCGATCTTCGCCGTGCCGACCGAGCCCGGCTTCTTCAGCCATTCCTCGGACGAGATGTAGCAGAAGCCGTTGCCCTCGCTGCCGGCGTAATATTCCTTCAGCACCGGCCCCCACCATTCGATCATCGCGTGCTTGGTCTGCACCGGGCAGGGCGCGGCCGCATGCACGGCGCAGTTCAGCGTCGAAATGTCGTATTTCCCGCGCACGTCCTCGGGCAGTTTCAGCATGCGCACGAAATGCGTCGGCACCCATTGCGAGGCCGTGACCTTGTATTTCTCGATCAGCTCCAGCGCGCGCTCGGGATCGAATTTCTCCATCACGATGACCGTGCCGCCGAGCCGCATCGTCGTCATGCACCAGCGCAGCGGCGCCGCGTGATAGAGCGGCGCGGGCGAGAGGTAGACCGTGTCCTTGTTGAAGCCGAACAGGCCGGCTGCGAGCTGCACCAGCGAATTGATCGCGTCGATCGGCTCGTCCTTCAAGTCCACGCGCACGCCTTTCGGCCTGCCGGTCGTGCCGGAGGAATAGAGCATATCGACGCCCGGCGCTTCGTCGGCGATCGGCGTCGACGGCATCTTGGCGCGCGCCTCCTCGAAGCTCGCATACGGCCCCCATGCGCTGTCGACGGAGAACAGCTTGAGATCGGCAATGAGAGGCGCGATCTTTTCCGCTTCGCCGGACTTGCCGCGCGACGTGATGAACAGCTTCGCGCCGCAATCGCGCACGATGTACTCGACCTCGCTCGCCGTCAGCGCCGAGGAAATGCAGGTGTAGTAGAGGCCCGCGCGCTGCGCCGCCCAGCAGATCTCGAAATAGCGCGGATGATTTTCGAGGAACAGCGCGATCGAATCGCCGCGCTTCAGGCCGAGCGAACGAAACAGATGCGCGCCCTGGTTCGAGCGCTCGTCCAGTTGGGCGTAGGTCGTCGTCTCGCCGGAGCCGGCCATGACGATGGCGACCTTGTCGGGATTTGCCTTGGCGTGGTGATAGGGGTGGAACATCGGGGTTTCCTCTGTGCTGTGTCTTGTTGTTCACGTCATGCCCGGGCTTGTCCCGGGCATCCACGCCGCGCCGCTGCGCGGGCGCGTGAAAGCGAGTGAAGAGCGCTGCAATCGGACCGCGTGGATGGCCGGGACAAGCCCGGCCATGACGGAAGAGGCTTCATCGCCGCTTCACCAATCCGTTCAGCACGAGATCGACGACGAAATCCGCATAGCGGCGCCGCTGCGCGTCGTTGATCGTCGCCACGCCCCAGATGCGGCGCGATTCCGGATGCCAGCGAAACAGCGCGTCGCAGGCGCTGCCGACCGCGTGATAGAAGAAGCCGGGATCGACCTCCTTGAACTCGCCGCTCTTCACGCCCTCTTCCAGAATCTGGCGCTGGAACCGCGCGAGCGGCTCGACGAAGAAGCGCGACACCTGCTGCGCTGCCTCGTCGCCGCGCTCATGGATCATCATGTGCACCAGGCGATTCATGTAGGGCTTGCGGAAATAGGTCTCGATGATGCCGGCCATGTGCAGGCTCAGCTTCTGCGTCGCCGGCATTTCGCGCGCGAGCAGCTTTTCCACCTGTTTCAGCGAGGTCTCGGCGTCGCGCTCGAGAATGGCGAGCAGCAATCCGTCCTTGTTGCCGAAATGATATTTGACCAGCGCCGAGTTGAGGCCGGAGCGCGCCGCCACGTCCTGCAGCGAGAATTCCACGGCGTTGCGCTCGGTCATGATCTCGCGCGCGGCCGCGATCAGCCGGTCCTTGGTGCTCGGCGCCCGCATCTGCAGGGCTTCGGCGTTGGCCGCCATGCTTGTTCCTCCCGCTCTCGCAGAGCGAAACAATTAATTAGTCGATTGACTAACTTCCTGCAATGGGGTTTGCTTTTGAAAAATGCGGTCGCGTCGCAACGTCCAAGCCGTCATTGCGAGGGAAGCGAAGCAATCCATCCCCGGATCTTGATTCAGATGCAGGGATGGATTGCCGCGTCGCTACAGGTGAAATCGCCACGGCGATTTCACCGGAGCTCCTCGCAATGACGGAAAGATTCGAACTCAAGCGCGCAGGGAATACGGGAGGTCAGGCATGAATTTCGATTTCTCCGACGAGCAGAAGCAGTTGCGCGACGAGGCGCGGCGCTTTCTCTCCGAGAACTGCACGCCCAAGCATGTGCGCGCGATCCTCGAGGGCAAGGACACGTATGACCGCGCGCTGTGGAAGGGCCTGGCCGACCTCGGCCTCATCGGCGTGGCGATTCCCGAGGAATTCGGCGGCGCCGGCGCCGGCCGCCTCGAACTCTGCGTCGTCGCCGAGGAACTCGGCCGCGCGCTCGCGCCCGTGCCCTATTCCTCGACCGTCTATCTCGCCGCCGAACTGCTGATGCTGGCGGGCACGGACGCGCAGAAGAAGGCCTGGCTGCCGAAGATCGCGTCCGGCGAGGCCATCGGCGCGCTCGCGCTGGTCGAAGGCGTCGGCGATCCCACGCCGCGCTCGATCATGACGGCCGCCGTCGGCGGCAAGATTTCCGGCACGAAGACGCTGGTGGCGGATGGCGGCGTCGCCGACTTCGCCATCGTCGTCGCGCGCGAGGGCCTGTTCATCGTCGACCTCGAGGGCGCGGGCGTCAGCAGAGAAAATGTCGAGACCGTCGATCCCACGCGCAACCACGCGCGCATCGTCTTCGACAATGCTCCGGCCGACCCGCTCGGCGCAGGCGCCGACGCCTGGAGCCTCGTCGACAAGGTTCTCGACCGCGCCGCGGTGCTCGTCGCCTTCGAGCAGATCGGCGGCGCCGACCGCGCGCTCGAAATGGGCCGCGACTATGCGCTCGACCGCATCGCCTTCGGCCGCCCCATCGGTTCGTTCCAGGCGGTCAAGCACATTCTCGCCGACATGTATGTGGCGGCCACGCTCGCGCGCTCCAACGCCTATTACGGCGCCTGGGCGCTTTCGACCGATGCGGGCGAACTCGCCGAGGCAGCGGCCAATGCGCGCGTCAGCGCGACGCAGGCCTATCAACTCTGCGCCAAGAACAACAACCAGGTGCACGGCGGCATGGGCTTCACCTGGGAGTTCGACTGCCACCTCTACTACCGCCGCTCGAACCTGCTGGCGCTGACGCTCGGCTCGCTCACCATGTGGGAGAACCGGCTGATCGACGAGATGCGCAAGCGCAACGCGGCGGCGTAAAGACACGCGCGCCGTCATGGCCGGGCTTGTCCCGGCCATCCACGCCCGAGGTTCGTGAAGCGGATCGGCGTGGATGCCCGGCACAAGGCCGGGCATGACGCGGAAAGAATGCGAACCAGCGAACAAGATTTCAGAACCGGGAGGTTCACATGAACTTCGACGACACCCCGCAGGAAGCCGAATTCCGCGCCCTCGCGCGCAAGTGGATCGAGGCCAACCGGCCCGACGATCTCATGCGCGATCTCGCGAGCGCGGAAGAGATCAAGGACCGCGACCAGCGCACGGCGGCGCTGCTGCGCGCCGCCAAGGCCTGGCAGAAGAAGAAGGCCGAGGGCGGCTTTGCCTGCCTCACCTGGCCGAAGGAATACGGCGGCCGCAGCGCCACGCCGATCCAGCGCGTGATATGGGATCAGGAAGAAGGCAAGTACGGCGCGCTGTCCGGCCCCTTCGCCATCGGCCAGGGCATGTGCGGCCCGACCGTCATGGCCTACGCCACCGAAGAGCAGAAGCGCCGCTACCTGCCGCCGCTGGCCTCGGGCGAGGAAGTCTGGTGCCAGCTCTTCTCGGAGCCGGCCGGCGGCTCGGACCTCGCAGGGCTCCGCACCAAGGCCGAGAAGGACGGCGACGACTGGATCATCAACGGCCAGAAGATCTGGACGACCGGCGCGCATTTCTGCGATTACGGCATTCTCATCACGCGCACCGACCCGACCCTGCCCAAGCACAAGGGCCTCACCATGTTCTTCCTGGACATGAAGAGCCCCGGCGTCGAGGTGCGGCCGATCAAGCAGGCGAGCGGCCATTCGGGCTTCAACGAAGTCTATTTCACCAACGTGCGCATCCCGGACGCGCAGCGTCTCGGCAAGGTCAACGACGGCTGGAACGTGTCGCTGACCACGCTGATGAACGAGCGCTTCTCGATCGGCGCGCGGCTCGCCACCGGCGTGCCGGAATTCTTCGACTTCGCATCGAGCGTGAAGATGGCCGACGGCACGCCGGCCATCGACGACAAGGCCGTGCGGGAAAATCTCGCGACATGGGCGGCGCGCGCCAACGGCCTGAAATACACGGCCTATCGCGCCATCTCCTCGCTGTCGCGCGGCGAGCGGCCGGGGCCGGAGAACTCCATCGGCAAGCTGGTGGCCGCGCCGATGATGCAGGACATCGCCATGTACGCGCTGGAGCTGCAGGGCCAGATGGGCGCGGTCGCGCGCGACGACGCAAGCCCTGCCGGCAAACTCTACCAGATGCTCTACGGCGCCATCGGCATGCGTATCGCCGGCGGCACGGACGAGGTGATGCGCAACATCATCGCCGAGCGCGTGCTGGGACTGCCGGGAGACATCCGCGTCGACAAGGATGCGCCGTTCAACCAGATCCCGACCAAGGGGCGGTGAGAGGTCTGTCATCCCCGCCGGTACGAAGTCGGCTGTTGCCGACTTCGACCAGAAGCGGGGATCCAGAGCCACACCGACAATCATCGTTCTGGATCCCCGATCGCGCTGCGCGCGTCGGGGATGACATCCGGGTCTTTCATGAACTTCGACGACACGCCATCCGAAGCAGCCTTCCGCGCCGAGGCCCGCGCGTGGATTCAGGCCAACGCGCCGCGCGAATACGAGGCCGATCTGCGCGCCTCGCCCTTCGGCCGCGTCGTGCTGAAATCCGGCGACATCATCGCCGCCTCGAGGGCATGGCAGAAGAAGAAGGCCGACGCCGGCTGGGCCTGTCTGCACTGGCCGAAGGAGTACGGCGGGCGCGGCGCGAGCCCGATCGAGCGCGTCATCTGGGGGCAGGAGGAAGGCGTCTTCGGCAAGCTGTCGGGCCTCTTCATCATCGGCCACGGCATGTGCGGCCCGACCGTCATGGCCTTCGCCAATGAAGATCACAGGAAGAAGCGCCTGCCGCCGCTGGCGTCGGGCGAGGAAATCTGGTGCCAGCTTTTCTCCGAGCCCGCCGGCGGCTCCGACCTCGCGGGGCTTCGCACGCGCGCGGAACAGCAAGGCGACGAATGGGTCGTCAACGGCCAGAAGATCTGGACTTCCGGCGCGCATCATTCGGACTGGGGCCTGCTCATCGCGCGCACCGATCCGAATGTGCCCAAGCACAAGGGCCTCACCATGTTCTTCCTGAACATGAAGAGCCCCGGCGTCGAAATCCGCCCGATCAAACAGGCGAACGGCCAGTCGGAATTCAACGAGGTCTTTTTTCACGACGTCCGCATTCCCGATCACCAGCGCCTGGGCAAGATCGGCGACGGCTGGAACGTGTCGCTCACCACGCTGATGAACGAGCGCCTGTCGATCGGCTCCGGCATGCCGACGGGCTTCCCCGAATTGTTCGATCTGTGCGCGCGCCTGCCCTTGGGCGAGGGCGCGGCGATCGACAATCGCGCCGTGCGCGCAAAGCTGGCGCTGTGGGCGACGAAAGCGAACGGCCTCAAATACACCGGCTATCGCGCCATCTCCGCGCTCTCGCGCGGCGAGCGTCCGGGGCCGGAGAATTCCATCGGCAAGCTCGTCGCCGGCGCGACCATGCAGGACATTGCGCAATTCGCGCTCGAGCTCGAAGGCCCGATGGGCGTCCTGCGCGCGCAGCCGGGCGTCGACGAAGCCGGCCTGTTCATGGCCATGCTGCTGCGCTCGCCAGCCACCCGCATCGAAGGCGGCACGGACGAAATCCTGCGCAACATCATCGCCGAGCGCGTGCTCGGCCTGCCCGGCGACATCAGGGTGGACAAGGACGTGTCCTTCAATCAGATTCCGACGAAGGGGCGATAGCTCTCTCTCCCGGCGCGGGGCGAGGGCGTCAGCGGGAGTAATGCGCGCTTTCCTCTGATCCGCCCCTCAACCCGACAGCGTCGGCCCCCGACGCGCGTCGCCGCTGGCAGGAGCGGCAGAGGAGAGCAACCCCCACATGACCTCGCACAATCCCCGCAAGGCGGACCACGCCGTCTCGCCGCAATTTCTCGAACGATGGTCGCCGCGCGCGTTCACCGGCGAGACCATTCCCGATTCCGTTCTCATGCGCATTTTCGAGGCGGCGCGCTGGGCGCCGTCCGCGAGCAATCTGCAGCCGTGGGTCTTTCTCTACGCGAAACGCGGCACGCCCGATTTCGACAAGTTCCACGCGCTGCTTGTCGAAGGCAATCGCCTGTGGGTGAAGAACGCGGCCGCCATCGTGTTCCTGGTGTCGCGCAAGACGCGGGCCGCCGCCGACGGATCGCACGTCGCCTCGCGCTCGCATTCGCTCGACGCCGGCGCCGCCTGGGCCTATCTCGCGCTCGAGGCTTCGGCCGTAGGCTGGCCGGCGCACGGCATGATCGGCGTCGATTTCGACCACGCGCGCGACGAATTGCACGTGCCCGACGATTGCCACATCGAAATGGCGATCGCGCTCGGCAAGCGCGGCGACAAGGCGAGCCTGCCGGAAAAACTGCAGGGCGTGGAGCAGCCGAACGCCCGCAAGCCTGTCGCGGAAATCGCGATCGCCGGCGCGTTCCCGAAAGGGTGAGGCAAGGCTCTTCCCTCTCCCGTGAAACGGGAGAGGGTGGCCCGGCAAAGCCGGGTCGGGTGAGGGCGCCGCGAACTTCACAAACGATTATGAAGCGGCGCGGCCCTCATCCGTCATGCCTACGGCATGACACCTTCTCCCGCTACGCGGGAGAAGGGAGCGACAACCCCTACCGGTTCGTCACTTCATTCCGCCCCACAACCATCCAGTGCACCTCGTCCGGACCGTCGGCGAAGCGCAGATGGCGCACGTCCGCGTACATTTCAGCGAGCGGCGTCCAGTTGGAAATGCCGGTCGCGCCATGCATCTGGATCGCCTGGTCGATGATGCGGCAGGTGCGCTCCGGCACCATGGCCTTCACCATCGACACCCACACGCGCGCTTCCTTGTTGCCGAGCACGTCCATCGCCCTGGCCGCCTTCAGCACCATCAGGCGCATCGCCTCGATCTCGCAGCGCGCCTGCGCGATGATCTGCAAATTGCCGCCGAGGTGCACGAGCTTCTTGCCGAAGGCCTCGCGCGAAAGCCCGCGCTCCACCATCAGGTCGAGCGCCTTTTCGGCCTTGCCGATCGTGCGCATGCAGTGATGGATGCGGCCGGGGCCGAGGCGTAGCTGCGAGATCTCGAAACCGCGGCCTTCGCCCAGCAGGATGTTGGATTTCGGCACGCGCGCGTTGTTGAAGCGCATGTGCATGTGCCCGCGCGGCGCGTGATCGTGGCCGAACACGTGCATCGGCCCGATCACCTCGACGCCGGGCGTGCCGACCGGCACGAGGATCTGCGACTGCTGCTTGGAGGGCGGCGCGTCGGGATTGGTCTTCACCATCACGATCATGATCTTGCAGCGCGGATCGCCGAGACCGGAAATGTAATATTTCTCGCCGTTGATGACCCATTCGTCGCCGTCGAGCTTGGCGGTCGTCGAAATGTTCTTGGCGTCGGACGAGGCGACGTTCGGCTCGGTCATGACATAGGCGGAACGAATCTCGCCGTTGAGCAGCGGCTTCAGCCACTTGTCCTTCTGCTCCTTCGTGCCGACGCGCTCCAGCACTTCCATATTGCCGGTGTCGGGCGCCGAGCAGTTCATCGCTTCCGAGCCCAGCGGATATTTGCCGAGTTCGGCGGCGATGAAGGCGTAGTCGAGATTGCTGAGGCCCTCGCCGGTTTCGGCGTCCGGCAGGAAGAAGTTCCACAGGCCTTCCGCCTTGGCCTTGTCCTTGGCCTTCTGCAGGCATTCGAGCTGGCCCGGCGCAAAACTCCAGCGATCCGTCTTGCCCTTGCCGAGCGCCATGTATTCGACCTGCATCGGCGCGACGGTTTCCTTGAGGAACTTGCGCACATGGTCGTAAAGCGGCTTGGCCTTCTCCGACATGCGGAGATCGTTGAGTTCGTCGGTCGGATTGAAGCCGAAGCCCGCTGATTTCGTCATTTCATTCATGGCTGTTCCTCTCCTGTCGTTGTGCTGCGCACTTGCGTCGGCGCGTGACTTGTCCGAAAATCGCCCTACAAAATTATGATACGAAATAGCGTGGACGCCAACAGCAAATCCGCGCGCGGGACGAAACGATGGCCGGAGGTTTCGAAGCGGATCTGCTGAAGGGCAAGCGCGCGCTCGTCACGGGCGGCGGCACGGGCCTCGGCAAGGCGATCGGCGCGCGTCTCATGCAATTGGGCGCGGACCTCGTCATCTGCGGCCGCCGCCGCGAGGTCCTGCAGGATACGGCGCAGGAATTCGCGCAACAATTCGGCCGCTTCGTCGAGATCGAGCAATGCGATATTCGCGACGCAGATGCCGTCGACGCGATGATCGACCATGTCGCGCAGAAAAAATTCGACATTCTCGTCAACAACGCCGCCGGCAATTTTCTCGCGCAATCGCACAAGCTGTCGCCCCGCGCGATCGACGCCGTGCTGAACACCTGTCTGCACGGAACCGCCTATTGCACGGTCGCCGCCGGCAGACGCTGGATCGAGCAGAAGCAGCCGGGCGTCGTCCTTTCCATTCTCACGCTTTCGGCGCTGCACGGCGCGGCCTTCACCCTGCCGAACGCGATGGCGAAGGCGGGCATCGACGCGATGACCAAATCGCTGGCGGTCGAATGGGGCCCGCACGGCATCCGTCTCGTCGCCGTCGCGCCCGGCAATTTCCCGACGGCGGGAGCGAGCGCGCGCCTGACGCCGACGGGCGGCGCCGGCGAGATCGACCCCGGCGTGCCATTGCGCCGCGACGGCGAACATGGCGAACTCGCCGACCTCTGCGCCTTCCTCGTGTCCGATCTGGCGGGCTACATTACCGGCGAGACGATCGTGATCGACGGCGGCAAGCGCTGGCTCGCCGGCTCGCGCGCCGGCGTGTCGCAAATGCTGAACTGGTCCGACGAGGACTGGGCGCGCCAGCGCAGCGGTCAGCCCGGTGGGAAGAAGGCGTGATGAAATATCTGCTCGCGCGGCCATGGTTCGAGACGGCGGCTTCGCCGCCTCCTCACCATGAAGATTGTTGTTGGAGGGGCGTCCATCGAGCCTTCACCCTGAGGAGCAATGCGAAGCATTGCGTCTCGAAGGGCGAAGGCGGCGCCGAGAGGTAAGAAAATGAGCGAGACGACCGACCTCATCCGCGACATGGCCGAAAAGCTGTTCGGCGATGCTTGCGGCAAATCCGTGCTCGAGGCCGCCGAGAACGGCGAATTCCAGAACGCGCTGTGGCAGGAAATCAGCGACGCGGGGCTTGCCGGCGCGCTGCTGCCGGAAAGCGCCGGCGGCTCAGCGCTCGCGATCGAGGACGCGCTGGCCGCGCTGCGCATTTCCGCGAGCCGCGCCGCCCCCGCGCCGCTCGCCGAAACCATGCTCGCCGGCTGGCTCGCAGGCTCCGCCCTCGCTCTGCCCGAGGGACCGCTGACGATCGCGCCGGCAAGCAACGGCCCTCCGCTCACGTTGAAGAAATCCGGCGCCGGCTGGCGCCTCGAAGGCGTCGCCAAGCGCGTGCCCTTCGCGCGTAACGCGGCGGCGATCCTCGTGCTTGCGGAGGCCGGCGGGCAAAGCATGGTGATCCGCGTCGATCCGAAACTCTGCACGCTCACGCACGGCCGCAATCTCGCGATGGAGCCGCGCGACGACGTGACCTTCGCCTGCGATCTGGGCAGCGGCGATGTCGCGCCCGCCGGCAATAACGTGAATCTCGACACGCTGCGCGCCTTCGGCGCCGCCATGCGCGCGAACCAGATCGCCGGCGCGCTCTCGCGCACGCTGGAGATCACGCTGCAATATGCCAACGAGCGCGTGCAGTTCGGCAAGCCCATCGGCAAGTTCCAGGCGATCCAGCACAATCTCGCCATGCTCGCCGCCCATTCCGCCGCCGCCAACGCCGCGGCCGACATGGCGGCCGAGGCCGCCGCCAACGGCATGAGCCTCTTGCCGATCGCGGCCGCGAAAGCGCGCTGCGGCGAGGCCGCGAGCATCGGCGCCGGCATCGCGCACCAGACGCATGGCGCCATCGGTTTCACGCGCGAACACATGCTGCACTATCTGACCAAGCGCCTGTGGTCCTGGCGCGACGAATTCGGCAAGGAAAGCGACTGGGCTCTCATCATCGGCCGCGCCGCAGCCAAGGCCGGCCCGAAGAAACTCTGGTCCGACATCGTGACGGCGTGAGGATTGAGACATGACGCAACTGACTTTCGCGCCGCCGCCGCCCAACACGCAAGCGACTGAAAAGCTGCGCGCCGAAGTGCGCGCCTTTCTCGACGTCGAGCTCGCGCATATGACGCCGCGCCAGCGCGCGTCTTCGTGGGGCGGGCGCAATCCGGCCTTCTCGAAGAAAATGGCCGAGCAGGGCTGGATCGGCATGACCTGGCCGAAGAAATACGGCGGCCATGAGCGCTCGGCGCTCGAGCGCTATGTCGTGCTGGAGGAAATGCTGGCCGCGGGCGCGCCCGTGGGCGCCCATTGGATCGCTGACCGTCAGTCCGCCCCCTCCATCCTGCGCTATGGCACGGAAGAGCAGCGGCAATTCTTCGTGCCGAAGATCGCGCGCGGCGAACTGTTCTTCTGCATCGGCATGAGCGAGCCGGATTCAGGGTCCGACCTTGCCGCGACGCGCACGCGCGCCACCGCCGTCGATGGCGGCTTCAGGGTCAACGGCACGAAGGTCTGGACCTCGGGCGCGCATGTCGCCGACTACATGATCCTGTTCTGCCGCACGGAGGCGAAGGGCGACGCGAGTTCTTCAGATCGCCACGGCGGCGTCAGCCAGTTCATCGTCGACATGAAGACGCCGGGCATCAAGGTCAGCCCGATCTACGATCTCTCGCACGAACACCATTTCAACGAAGTCGTGTTCGAGGACATGTTCCTGCCGACGAGCGCCCTGCTCGGCAATCAGGGCGACGGCTGGAAACAGGTGACGGGCGAACTCGCCTACGAGCGCTCGGGCCCCGACCGTTTCCTCTCGACCTTCACCCTGCTGATCGAAGGCTTCGCCATGCTCGGCGATCAGGTCGACGATCGCGCGAAAATCGCGCTCGGCCGCATCATCGCGCATCTCATGACGCTGCGGCGCATGTCGCGCTCGATCGCCGGAATGCTCCAGCGCGGCGAGGACCCGGCGGTCCATGCGGCCATCGTCAAGGAGCTCGGCACCAGTCTCGAGCAGGAAATGGTCGAAGTGCTGCGCCTCATCGTCGACGCCGAGCCCGACGGCAGGTCGGACAATCCCTACATCGCCGTGCTCGCCCACACGATCCTGCACGCGCCCTCCTTCTCGCTGCGCGGCGGCACGCGCGAGATCTTGCGCGGCATGATCGCAAGGGGGCTGGGGTTGCGGTGAAGTTTTTGATCCATCCCGTCATTGCGAGGAGCACAGCGACGAAGCAATCCATCCACTGGCCTCAGTCGTGGATGGATTGCTTCGCTTCGCTCGCAATGACGGTCCCGAAGGCTCCAGCAAGGAACCGCCCATGACCGCCTACAAGGACCTCACCGTCGAAACGCAGGGCCACGTGCAGATCGTCACGATCCGCCGGCCGCCGTTCAACTTCTTCGACAATGACCTGATCCGCGAACTCGCCGCCGCCTTCGAGGCTGGCGACCGCGATCCCGACATTCGCGCGAGCGTGCTCGCCTCGGAAGGCAAATCATTTTGCGCCGGCGCCGATTTCGCCAATCGCGCCGACACCGGCACGGTCGCCGAAGGCGGCAAGCATCTCTACAAGGAGGCGACCCGCCTCTTCAAGATCGAGAAGCCGATCGTCGCCGCCGTGCATGGCGCGGCCATCGGCGGCGGCCTCGGCCTCGCCGTGATGGCGGATTTCCGCATCACCTGCGCCGAAGCGCGCTTCTCCGCCAATTTCGCGCGCCTCGGCATGCATCCGGGCTTCGGCCTCACGCACACGCTGCCGCGCATCGTCGGCCAGCAGCAGGCGGCATTGCTGTTCTACACCGGCCGGCGCATCTCCGGCGAAGAAGCGTACAGGATCGGGCTGGCCGACATGCTCGTGCCCGAGGCGGAAGTGTTGAGCGCCGCAAAGGCTCTCGCCGCCGAGATCGCGCAATCCGCGCCGCTCGCCATTCTCTCGATCCGCGAGACGCTGCGCCGTGGCCTCGCCGAAGGCGTCGAGCGCGCCACCGAACGCGAACTTGTCGAACAGGACTGGCAGCGCCGCACCGACGATTTCAAGGAAGGCGTGAAGGCGACTGCGGAACGCAGGCTGCCGGATTTCCGGGGGAAGTGAGCAATCGCCTCCCTCTCCCCGCCTGCGCGGAGAGGGCTGGGGCGAGGGGGCAAACGACTGGTATTCATGTATCGGACTGGCCCCTCATCCGGCCTTCGGCTGCCTTCTCTCCGTAAAACGGGGAGAAGGGAAAAACGTCCGGAGCTTGCGCCCGCCCCTACTCCGCCGCCGCGAGTTCCTCTTCCTCATCGCGCCGCTTGCGCGAAAACTTGTCCATCAGCAGATAGATCACCGGCGTCGTGTAGAGCGTGAGGATCTGCGACAGCACGAGGCCGCCGACGATGGTGATGCCGAGCGGCCGGCGCAGCTCCGCGCCGGCGCCCGTGGCGATCGCCAACGGCAGCGCGCCGAACAGCGCGGCGAGCGTCGTCATCATGATCGGGCGGAAGCGTTCCAGCGCCGCCTCGTAGGCGGCCTCCGCCGCGCTCAACCCGCGCTCGCGCTGCGCCTGCACCGCGAAGTCGACGAGCATGATGCCGTTCTTCTTGACGATGCCGATGAGCAGAATGATGCCGATGAAGGCGATGATCGTCAGCTCCGATCCGAACAGCATCAGCGCGAGCAACGCGCCGAGCCCCGCCGACGGCAGGGTCGAGAGGATCGTCACGGGATGGATGAGGCTCTCGTAGAGAATGCCGAGAATGAGATAGACGGCGAGCAGCGCGATGATGATCAGCCGCCCCTGCCCGCCCGAGGACGAGCGGAAGTCGCGCGCCTCGCCGGCGAATTCCGTGCGCAGGCCGTCGGGCGGGTTCATCTCCGCCACCGCTTTGTCGATGGCGCGCGTCGCGGCCTCCAGCGTCATCGCGGGGGCGAGGTTGAAGCTGATGGTGATGGCCGGGAACGAGCCCTGATGATTGACCTGCAGCGCCATGGCCGAACGCTCGACCCGCGCCACGGCCGACAGCGGCACCTGGTAGCGCGCGGGCGTCGCAAAATTCGATGTCGAGGGCGTCGGCTGCACCGTTGCGGAAGCGGAGACGAAGAGCCCGGAGAGATCGGTCGGATCGCGCTGGCGCGCCGTCGTGCTTTCCACGATCACGCGATACTGGTTGCGCTGCGTGTAGATGATCGCCGTCTGCCGCTGGCCGAAGGCCGTGTTGAGCGCCGTGTCGACGTCCTGGATGCGCACGCCGTAGCGCGCCGCCGCCTGCCGGTCGATCACGACATTGGCGCGCAAGCCGCCCTGCTCGCGGTCCGTCGTCACATCGGCGAGTTCCGGCAGTTCGCGCAGCCGCGCCACGACCTTCGGCGTCCACTCGGAGAGTTCCTCGAGCGAGGGATCCCACAACGTGAACTGATATTGCGACTTGCTCTCGCGCCCGCCCGCGCGCACGTCCTGCACGGGGAACATGAAGACGGTGATACCAGGCGCGCGCGCGAGCTTCGCGCGCAGGCGATTGATGACGTCGCGTGACGTGCCCGAGCGCACGCCCTCCGGCTTCAGGGCGATGAACACGCGGCCCTGGTTGAAGGAGCGCGTGCCGCCGATGAAGGACGCGACATTCTGCACGTCGGGATCGGCGGCGATGATGTCGGCCGCGCGCTGCTGATAGTTCGACATCGCCGCAAAGGACACGTCGGGCGAGCCCTCCGTGAAGCTGAAGATCAGCCCGGTGTCGTCCTGCGGAATATAGCCCTTCGGCACGATGCGGTAGAGCTGCACGGTGAGCGCGACCACGCCCGCGATGACGAGAAGCGACGCCCAGGGATGGCCGATCGCGACCTTCAATCCGCGCCCGTAGCTCGCCGCGATGCGCGACAGCGCGCCTTCCACGATCCTGTCGAAACGCGTCTCGCGGTCGTGACCGGCGCGCTTCATGTAGCGCGCGCAGATCATCGGCGTCACCGTCAGCGACACGAAGGTCGAAACCGCGATGGCGAACACCATGGTGAGCGAGAACTCGCGGAACAGCTTGCCGGGAATGCCCGGCAGGAAGATGAGGGGAATGAAGGCGGCCGCGAGCGACAGGCTGATCGACACGACCGTGAAGCCGATCTGCCGCGCGCCGTCGAGCGCGGCGGCGACGGGCCGCTTGCCCATTTCCAGGTTGCGGTAGACGTTCTCGATCATGACGATGGCGTCGTCGACGACGAAGCCGACCGCCACGATCACCGCCATCAGCGAAATATTGTCGATCGAGAATTTCGCCGCATACATGCAGGCGAACGTGCCGGCGAGCGACAGCGGCACGGTCACGCCCGCCGCGATCGTCGGCGCCGCGCGCCGCACGAAGACCAGCACGACCGCCATGACCAGCGCGATCGAGATCATCAGCGTGAACTGGATTTCGCGAATGCTCGCGCGGATCGTCGTCGTGCGGTCGCTCAGCGTGGAAATGTCGATGCCCGCCGGTATCCAGCGCTTGACCTCCGGCAGCAGCGCCTTCACGCGATCGACCGTGTCGATCACATTGGCGTCGGGCTGCTTGGTGATGAACAGCAGCACGGCCGGCTTCTTGTTGAACCAGCCGGCCGAGCGCGTGTTGCGCACCGAGCGGTCGATGGTGGCGATGTCGGCGAGCCGCGCCGGACCGTTGGGCGTGCGGATGACGATCTTGCGATAGTCCTGCGCATCGGAAAGCTGGTCGTCGGTCGCGAAACTGCCGCTGCGCTGCGGGCCTTCCCAGGAGCCGACCGGCCCGTGCGCATCGGCGGCGGAGACGGCGTTGGCGATCGTGTCGAGGCCGACGCCCATCGAGGCGAGGCGCGAGGGATCGACCTGAATGCGGATCGCCGGCTGCTCGGCGCCGTTCACCTGCACTTCGGCGACGCCTTCCACCTGGCTCAATTTCTGCGCGATCACCGTGTCGGCGGCGTCATAGAGCGCGCTCGCCGGCAGGCTCTCGGATGTCAGCGCGAGGATCAGCACCGGCATGGCCGCGGGATTGGCCTTGCGGAACTGCGGCGTCGCCGGCAGGTCGGACGGCAGGTCGGTCGCCGCCGCATTGATCGCCGATTGCACATCCTGCGCGGCCTTGTCGATCGGCCGGTTGAGATCGAATTGCGCCGTCACGACAGTCGCGCCGAGCGCGCTCACCGACGTCAGCTCGGTGATCCCCGCGATTTCCGACAGCCGCCGTTCGAGCGGCGCGGCGACGCTCGCCGCCATGGTCGCGGGATCGGCGCCCGGCCGCGACGCGACGATGCGAATGGTCGGAAAGTCGATCGACGGCAGGCTGGAAACGGGCAGGAAGAAATAGGCGACGAGGCCGGCGAGAAACAGGCCGACCGCAAGCAGCGTGGTCGCGACCGGGCGCCGGATGAAGGGCGCGGAGAAGTTCACGCCTCGCCCTCCCGCAACTCCCGCTCGTAGTCGATCTGCTCGGCGACCGACCGCCCGCCGAGCCGCACGCGCAACCGCTCGACCGCGAGATAGACGACCGGCGTCGTGTAGAGCGTCAGCAACTGGCTGAGCAGCAGGCCGCCGATGATCGTGACGCCGAGCGGAATGCGCAATTCGCTGCCGACGCCGGTCGCAAAGGCGAGCGGCACCGCGCCGAACAGCGCGGCGAGCGTCGTCATCATGATCGGGCGGAAACGCAGGTGACAGGCGCGCAGGATGGCGTCGCGCGCGCTCAAGCCCTCGTGCCGTTCCGCCTCCAGCGCGAAATCGATCATCATGATCGCATTCTTCTTCACGATGCCCATGAGCAAGCACGATGCCGATGAGCGCGACGACGGAAAGATCGTTGCCCGTCACCATCAGCGCCAGCAGCGCGCCGACGCCGGCCGACGGCAGCGTGGTGAGAATGGTGAAGGGATGCGCGTAGCTCTCGTAGAGCATGCCGAGCACGAGATAGATGGTGACGACGGCGGCCAGCAATAGCCACGGCTCGCTCGCCAGCGACTTGGAGAATTCCGCCGCGTCGCCGGAAAAGGCGCCGGTGATCGAGCCGGGCATGCCGAGATCCGTCTCGGCCTTCTTGATCGCCTCGACCGCGTCGCCGAGCGCGGCGCCTTGCGCTATGTCGAAGCTGAGCGTGGCGGCGGGAAACTGGTCCTGATGCGCCACCGCGAGCGGCGCCTCCGTCGCCTCGAAACGCGCGACGGCGGCGAGCGGCGTCTGCACGCCGCCGGCCGAGCCCGACACGTAGAGTTTCTGCAGCGCGCCCGGGTCCTGCTGGTAGACCGGATCGGCCTCGAGGATGACGCGATACTGGTTCGATTGCGCGTAGATGGTCGACACCTGCCGCTGGCCGAAGGCGTTGTTGAGCGCATCGTCGATGTTCTGCGCGCTGACGCCGAGGCGGCCGGCGGCGTCGCGGTCGATGTGGATCATCGTGCGCAGGCCGCCCTCCTGCGTCTCTTCCGCGAGATTGCGCAGGATCGGCGAATTGCGCAGCCGCTCGGCGATCTTGCGCGTCCAGTCCGAGACTTCGCCGGCGTCCGCGCCGGTCAGCGTGTACTGGTATTGCGAACGGCTCGAGCGCGTGCCGATCTGGATGTCCTGCACGGGCTTCACATAGAGATTGGCGCCGATCTCGTTGGCGTGCGCGCGCAACCGTCCGGCGATTTCGCCCGCGCTCGCCTTGCGGCCGTCGCGCGGCGTCAGGGTCACCGCCAGACGCCCGACGTTCGGCGTCGCATTGAGCGTGCCGACGCCGAGCACGCTGACGACGCCGCGCACATCCGGGTCGCGGCGGAATATCTCGGCCGTCTGCGCCTGAATGCGCGTCATCTGCGCGAAGGAAGCGTCGGGCGCGGCCTCGACGACGACGTCGAGCAGGCTGTTGTCCTGCAGCGGCAGGAAGCCCTTGGGCGCGATGACGTAGAGCCAGATGGTCAGCGCCAGCGTGCCGGCGGTGATCGCCAGCATCAGGAATTCGCGGTCGACCGCCCAGCGCAGCGTGCGCTCGTAGAAGGACAGCATCCAGCCGGTCGCCTCCGCCGCCTCATGGCTCGCCTCGCCGTCGTCGCGCTTCGGCTTCAGCAGGCGGCCGCACATCATCGGCGTCAGCGTCAGCGAGACGACGGCCGAGACGACGACGGCGATCGACAGCGTCAGCGCGAATTCGCGGAACATGCGGCCGACGAGGCCGGTCATGAACAGCAGCGGAATGAACACCGCGATCAGCGACACGGTGAGCGAGATGACGGTGAAGCCGATCTCGCGCGCGCCGGCGAACGCAGCGCGCAGCGGCTTCATGCCGCTTTCCATGTTGCGCACGATATTCTCGATCATCACGATCGCGTCGTCGACGATGAACCCCGTGCCGATGGTCAGCGCCATCAGGGAGAGATTGTCGAGGCTGAAGCCGCACAGATACATGACGCCGAAGGTCGCCACGATCGACAGCGGCAGCGCCACGGCGGCGATCAGCGTCGCGCGCAGCGTGCGCAGGAAGAGCAGCACCACGAGCACGACCAGCGCCGTCGCCAGAACGAGCGTGAACTGCACGTCGGCGATGGAGGCGCGGATCGCGTCCGTGCGGTCGTGCACCGCCTTCAGCTCCACGCCCGCCGGCAGCGCGCGCGCCAGGCGCGGCAGCTCCTTCTTCAGGAGATCGACGGTGGCGATGATATTGGCGCCGGGCTGGCGCTGCACGTCGATGATGACCGCCGGCTCGCCCTGATACCAGCCGCCGGTGCGCGAATTCTCGAGCCCCTCGACGACGCGCGCGATGTCGCCGAGCATGATCGGCGCATCGTTGCGATAGGCGACGACCACCTTCTTGTAGGCGTCCGCCGAAAGGATCTGGTCGTTGGCGTCGATCGTGTAGCTCTGCCGCGCGCCGTCGAGCGAGCCTTTCGCGCCGGCCACGTTCGCGCCGACGATGGCGAGGCGCAGGTCTTCGAGGCCCAGCCGGTTGGCGCCGAGGCGGCCGAGATCGGCCTGGATGCGGATCGCCGGCTTGATGCCGCCTTCGATCGACACATGGCCGACGCCGGAAATCTCGCTGAGGCGCGGCCCGATCAGCGTATCGGCAATATCGCTCATCGCGCGCAGCGACGCCGTCTTCGAGGTCAGCGCCAAAATCATCACCGGCGCGTCGGCCGGATTCACCTTGGAATAGACCGGCGGATAGGGAAGGTTGCGCGGCAGCGTCGAGGCGGAGGCGTTGATCGCGGACTGCACGTCCTGCGCGGCGGCGTCGATGTCGCGGTCGAGATCGAATTGCAGCGTGATCTGCGACAGGCCGAACGAGGATTGCGACGACATCGTCTGCAACGCCGGTATCTGGCCGAATTGCCGCTCGAGCGAGGCCGTCACCAGCGAGGCGACGATATCGGGATTGGCGCCCGGCAATTGCGTCGTCACCTGGATGGTCGGGAAATCGACTTGCGGCAGCGGCGACACCGGCAGGCGCGAATAGCCGAGCAGGCCCGCGAGCAGAACGGCGATGCCGAGCAGCGACGTTGCGACGGGTCGCGCGATGAAGGGGGCGGAGACGTTCATGGCGTCGCGTCCTCCCTCCCCTTCATGGGGAGGGTCCGCCGCGAAGCGGCGGGGGTGGGGTCCGAGCCGGCGCTCGAACCTCGGAGAGCCGGCCGCGCAAAAGCGCGTGCGAATACGGTGTCGACGACGGAGTCGATGTCCGCGTTCAGATCGGAGTTCCAGAAACGCAGCGTAGAAAATCCCGCCGCAGCAAGCGCCGCGTCTCTGCGGATATCATGATGTCGCTGCGGACCGTCCGCATGCTGAGCGCCATCGATTTCGACAATCAACCGCCGCTCGAAACAGACGAAGTCGAGAATGAAACCCTTGAACGGCGCTTGCCGACGAAAATGCAGACCTTGCGGCCGCAACGCGCGCAGCCGCAGCCACAGACGAGTTTCCTGTGGCGTCATCAGCTTGCGCAGTTCGCGCGCGCGCTCCACCAGCTTCATGCACGTCCTCTGCGGGCCCCACCCGGCTCGCTTCGCTCGCCACCCTCCCCATAAAGGGGAGGGAGAACGCCCGCATCCAGTTCGCGGCAAGTGAGAAACATTGCCGCGCGCTCCAAATTCCTCACTGCCCGCCGGGCGCGCCGCCGCCCTGCCCGCGCCGGCGTCCACGACCATCGCCGCGTTCTCCCGCGCCGCGTTGACCCTCGCCGCGCGGCGCTTCGCTTGCAGCGGGCGCGGCCGGCGCCGGCGCGTCGCTGCGCGCTTCGGCGGCGGCGGCCGGCGGCGTGTCGATCACGCGCACCTTGGCGCCGTTGCGCAGCCGCGCGAAGCCCGAGGTCGCCACCTTGGCCGGCGGCGCGAGGCCCGACTGGATCACCGCGACGCGCTCGTTCTGCTGGCCGACCACGACATTGGTCTGCTCGACCGTTCCGTCGTCCTTCGCCACATAGACGAAGGCGCCGTTGGGCCCGCGCTGCACGGCGGCGGTGGGCGCGACGACGGCGTTCTTGAGCACGTCCGTCGTCAGCCGGATGTTGACGAACTGGCCGGGCCACAGCGCGAGGTCGGCATTGTCGAACACGGCCTTGATCTTCACCGTGCCCGTCGTCGGATCGACCTGGTTGTCGACCACCGTCACCTGTCCGCGCGCCACCGCCGCCGTCATGCCGGAATCGAAGGCCTGCGCATCGAGCGGCGCGCGCGCCAGCGCCGTCGTGACGGAGCGAAGGTTCTGCTGCGCCAGCGTGAAGACCACGGCGATCGGCTTGATCTGCGTGATGACGACGATGCCGTTCGCGCCATTGGCCTGCACGAGATTGCCGGGATCGACGAGGCGTATGCCGGTGCGTCCGTCGAGCGGCGAACGGATCGTCGTATAGCCGAGGATCGCCTTGGTATTGTCGATCGTCGCCTGATCCTGCTTCACCTGCGCTTCATATTGCGCGACCAGCGCGCGCTGCGTGTCGGCCTGCTGCTTCGGCCCGAAATTGCCCTGCGCGAGCCTGGTGTAGCGATCGAGATCGATCCGGGCGTTGGCGAGCAGCGCCTCGTCCTGCGCCTTCTTCGCCACCGCCTGATCGTATTGCGCCTGATAGGTGGTCGGATCGATGCGCGCGAGAACGTCGCCCGCCTTCACGTCCTGGCCTTCCTTGAAATTCACCTCGATCAGCTTGCCGTCGACCTGCGAGCGCACGGTCACGGTGTTGAGCGCCTGCGCCGTGCCGATGGCGTCCAGCGTGACCGGCACGTCGGCGTTGCGCAGGTCGAAGCCGGTGATGACCACCGGCCCGTCGAAGCCGCCGCGTCCGCCGCCGCTGCCGCCGCCACTCCCGCCGCCCTGGCTTGCGCCTTCCTGCTGCTCGGCGGTCTTCATGAACGGCAGCTTCACGTAGCCCATGCGCCAGCCGGCATAGGCGAGCACGGCGATCAGCGCGACGAGAAGCGAGAATTTCTTCACGGGATAAAGCCCTTGGGATCGCTGAACGCCGCCTGCTCGGCCAGGCGCGCGAGCTCGCGCTGCGGTTCGGACCAGCCGCCGCCGAGCGCCTGATAGAGCGACACCAGCGCCTGGAAGCGCGCGGTGCGCGTCTGCGCCACGAGGTCGAGATTCTGGAACAGCGTCGTCTGCGTCGTCGACAGCGTGACGATGTCGATCGTGCCCTCCTGCAGGCGCTTGATCGCCGCATTGTAGGCGCGGCGGGAGGCGGCGGCCGCCGCCTGCTGCAGGCGCTCGCGCTCGCTGTTCTTCTGCACCGCGATCAGCGCGTTCTCGACATCGGAGAAAGCGGTGAGGATCTGCTTGTGGTAGAGCTGCAGCAGTTCCGCATATTTGCCGCGCTGCAGGTCGAGCTGACCCTGCAGGTTGCGGCCGTCGGTGATCGGCTGCATGAGCTGCGCGGCATAGCTCCACGCGACCGCCTCGGGGCGCAGCAGGAATTTCAGAAGCTGCGCCTGCACGCCGTAGGAGCCGGTCAGCGTGATCGAGGGAAAGAAGGCCGCGCGCGCCGACGCGACGGAAAGATCGGCCGAGGCCACCTTCGCCTCCGCTTCCGCGATGTCGGGCCGGCGCAACAGCAATTGCGACGGCAGGCCCGGCTGCACGCGCGGCGCGCGCAGGCTGGTGAGGCTGCCGCCCTTGATGTCGATCAGTTCCGGCGCCTGGCCGACCAGCACGGCGATCAGATTGCGGGTCTGCGCCACCGTCTGTTCCAGCGTCGGAATATTCGCCCGCTGCGTCGCGAGCACGCTCTCCTGCTGCGCGAGATCGAGCTCCGACGCCGTGCCGACGGCGACGCGCGCCTTGATCGCCTGCAGCACCTCGCTCGCGGTGCGCACGTTGTCGCGCGCGATGCGCAGGCGGTCCTGCGCGCCGAGCACGGCGAAATAGGAATTGGCCAGCGAGGCGAGCGTGGCGATCTGCACCACCGACCGGTCGTAGCGGCTCGCTTCCGCCGCCAGGCGCGCGGCGCTGGCGGCGTCCTGGTTCTTGCCCCAGAAATCGAGCTCGTAGCTCGCGTTCAGCCCGAGGATGTTGAGCGAGCGGTAGGAGCCGGTGAAGCGCCGCTCGCCGTCGTCCTGCTTGGGCGGCAATTGCGTCGCCGCCGTGCCCGGCGAACGCGACCGCTGCGTCGAATCGTTCATCGTCACGTGCGGAAACAGCGGCGCGCCCGAAATCTTGGCCTGCGCGTCGGCCTGGTCGATGCGCGCGACCGCCGCGGCTATGTCGAGATTGTCGGCGAGCGCGCGGTCGACCAGCGCGGAGAGTTCGCGCGAGCCGAACGTGTCGGCCCAGCGGTCGGGCACGGGATCGGCCGGCTTTTCGGCGGCGGCGCGATATTTCGGCGGGTCGGGAATGGCGAAGGACGGCTTGTTCCAGTCGAGGCAGCCGGACGCGACGAGGCCGGCCGACAGGCCAGCCGCCAGACGCAATGCGCGGGCTCTATGGGAGAAACCTGAAAACGACAAAGACTTTTCCGCCAAACCCGCAAAATCGCGCGAAGCGCCGCCGAGCACGCCGCGCAGACTTATCGCAATCCGCGGGCGGTGAATAGTTAAGGACAGTTAAGGGTTGAACTGTGGCGCGCCGCGCCCCCGCCGCGACATTCGCGCGCCTTGCTACCGCCCTCCGACGGGAGTTTGATCGGGGCGAGGCCCGCATGGAACCTGCCCCCGACCCGATGGACCTGTGGCTCTGGCCGTTTCGCGTCGGGCTCGGCCTGATGGGCGGCGCGGCGGCGCCCGCGCGCATCGACTGGGCGAGCCCGAACGAAATCGTCGCCGATTTCACCACCATGCGACTGCGCGCCTTCGTGGCCGAGGGCGCGGCGCCGGTCATCGTCGTCGCGCCCTATGCGGTCCACGACGCGGGGCTGGCCGATCTCGCGCCCGGCCACAGCCTGATCGAGCGCCTCGCCGCCGAGGGCTTCGGCCCTGTCCTGCTCACCGAATGGAAATCGGCGACCTCGGCCACGCGCGGCCTGTCGATCGACGCTTTCGTCGCCGACCTCAACGCGGCGGTCGATCTTGCGCCCGGCCCGCCCATTCTGGTCGGCCTCTGCCAGGGCGGCTGGCTGTCGCTCGCCTATGCCGCCGCTTTCCCCGGAAAAGTCGCAAAGCTGGTCGTCGCCGGCTCGCCGGTCGACACGTCGTTTCCCTCGCAGATCGCCGATTCGGCCCGCCAGGTCGCGCCGCAGACGGTCGAGGACCTGATCGCGGCGGGCGGCGGCCTCGTCTCCGGCAGCGCCACGCTCGGCATGTTCCGCGCCGTCGGCAACGCCGAGACCGAGGCGGGCGGCATCCTCCAGGTCGAGGGGCCCGGGACGGCGGGGCTCATCGCCCGTTTCGCGGCCTGGGATGCGCGCACCGTCGACCTGCCCGGCCGCTACTATGCCGACGCGCTCAACTGGCTGTTCCGCGACAACCGGCTGGCGGGCGGGGACTTCCCCGTGTTCGGCCGGCCGACGCCGCTGTCGCGGGTGACGGCGCCGATCTTCGCGCTGGCGGGGGAAAAGGACGCCGTCGCGCCGCCGCCGCAGGTCTTCGGCGCGCTCGACCTCGTCGGCACGCCGGCGCCGGCGCGCGCGAAAAGCCTGGCCGATTGCGGCCACCTGTCGCTGTTCATGGGCGCGCGCACGCTGGCGCGGGAATGGGTGGAGATCGCGGCGTGGATGCGCGGCTGACCGCCGCTTACGGCAGCTTGTGGAACCCCTGCTCCGCGTAGATCAGCGGGCGGGCGTCGTGCGAGGCGGCGTCGATGACTTCGCCGATGACGATCGTGTGCGAGCCGTAGTCGTGGACATGGGCGAGCTTGCAGTCGAAATGCGCGACCGCGCCCTCCAGCGTCGGCCCGCCGGGGCCCTCGCCCCATGCGCCCAGCGAAAAACGCCGCTCGTGCGGCGTCGCGGGCGAAGCGAAGGCGGCGGCGAGTTCGCTCTGGTCCTCGGCCAGGACATTGGCGGCGAAAACCCTGTTCTCGACGATGCGCCTGAGCGTCGTCGAATCCCTGCGGATGCACACCAGCACGGAGGGCGGCTCGAGCGACAGCGAGCAGAAGCTGGAAACGGTGATGCCGCCGCGCCCGGCCGGCCCATGCGTCGTCACCACGGCGACGCCGGCCGCGGTCCGGCGCATGGCCGCGCGAAAGCGATCGACGAGCGTGGGCGATGTCATCTTCCGGTCGACGGCCAGCATCCATCCAATCCGTGCGCCGGCCCCCCGGCGTCTTTGTTACTGTGGGACATATATGTTTCCCGCCCGTGAATGCGAGACGCCGCCCTTTCGCCGACCTGCCCGGTTGCGGGCATGATGGCCGAAAGGGAGGCAAACATGTCCGTCGATCTCGTCCGCGCCGCATCCGATCTCGAGCGCCTGCTGAAGGTGCGCTCCATCCCCTTCTGCATGAAGCTCTACGAAACCAAAGCCGACATGGAGGCGATCGCGCGCATCCGCCGGCCCAAGGCCGTGCACACGCTCGACCAGGTCGTGGCGCAGGCGTCCCGCCTCGGCTGGACGGTGGGAATCACCGCCGACGATCTCGTCGGCGCGCAATGCCGCGCGGTCGTGGGGCTCGGCCGCGCCAAAACCGACGAGTGGAAATCCGGCAAGCACATGACCGGCGTCTGGTTTTCCACGCTCGACGACGCCACCGCGCATCAGGCCGCCATGCATTGCGTGCCGGACGGCAAGTACGAAGCGCTGGTCGTCTCGCCGCTCGCGGCGGGCCGGGTCGAAAATCCCGACATCGCGCTCTTCTACGCCACGCCCGGCGCGATGATGTATTTCATCAACGGACTGCAATGGGCAGGCTACAAGCGGTTCGACTGGAGCGTCGTCGGCGAGAGCGCCTGCGCCGACTCTTGGGGCCGCGCGCTGACGAAACGCGAGCCCTCGCTGTCCATCCCCTGCTTCGCCGAGCGCCGCTACGGCGGCGTGCTCGACGACGAAATGCTCATGGCGCTGCCGCCCGACATGCTCGCCAAGGCCGTCGCCGGCATGGAGGCGCTGGCGAAAAACGGCTTCCGCTACCCCTTCCCGCAATACGGCGTGCAGCAGGACGTGCGCGACGGCATGGCGGCGTCCTATCCCGACCGCGCGAAGGCGTGAGGGATACACCGAGACGCTAGGGCCGTCATGGCCGGACTTGTTCCGGCCATCCACGCGGAACGATCGCGGCGCGCCTTTGCCGCCGCCCCGACGTCTTTCGCGGGGACGCGCCGAATGCTAGAAGGATTTGGTCGGCGACCGACCCATGACCGGGATCTGGGGGCGTCGACACGAAGGCGGTCCGGGTCATCGGCCGCCTTTCTTTTTTCGCCTTGCTTCGTCGATTTGGCGCGGCTCCCGCGTCCCCTTCTCCCGCGTGGCGGGAGAGGGGAAGTGTCCCGTCTATCGTAGGTCGCGGGCGCCCCTTCTCCCGTGGAACGGGAGAAGGTGTCACGCGCGGCGTGACGACACGAAGTCGGCTGTTGCCGACTTCGGTCCGAGGATGAGGGAGAAGCCGATACGCGAATCTTTCCGGAAATCGCAACACCCTCACCCGACCCCGCTTCGCCGGGCCACCCTCTCCCGCCTTGCGGGAGAGGGGAGCATCGACCTTGACTATTTTCCTATTTTCTGCATACTGCCCCCATCCCTTTCCGCCGAGGATGCATCCGGAGCGGTCTTGATGTGTGGACGGGGAGCGGCGCCCGCGCCGCGCGGCTGACCGGGCCGCGCGTCCCGGGAGGGCCTTCGCGGGACAGCAAGCCTCTTCGAGCGCGGGCTTCCCTACTCTGCCCGCCCGGCACAACGACCGGGACGCGATAGGTCGCACGACGTCTTTTCAGACGAGTAGCGGGCGCAAGTCCGCCAAAGCAAGCGGAAGACGATCCGAGCGGAGGCAAGGCCCAAAAGTCGCCGCGTCGGGACTGATGTCGCCGGCACACAAAACTAACATACCGGCGACATCAGTCCCGGCCCTCGATTGCGCATGACCCGGCCGCAAGGCGCGGGAATGTTTTCGCGCGCCGAAACCGCCGGCCGGCATTGCCGATCCGCGCAAGAAAGCCACAGCGCCGCAAATTCCCGATTGTCGCCTTCAAATCGGCCCAATCCGGCGATTCCTTGGCGTCTCGAATACGGGGCCGACACGATGACTCATGCGCTGAACAATGCCGCATCTCCGCCATCCGCGCGGCGGGGGACCGTCGTCGCCGCGCTCGCGGTCGCGATTGGCCTGGGGCTGCCTGCCGCCTGGATCGCCGGCAAGTCCGCCGGCGGGCTCGAGCCCAAGCACGCCGCGCGGCTCGACGCCGGCCCGGTCGAGAAGCGCGAGATCGTCTTCTATCCGCGCGAGCGGGCGGCCGACGACAGCATCCGCAATTTCAAGCCCGGCAAGGCCTGGGCGGTCGAGACGTCGCCGACGTTCGAGCCGACGCCGATCCCGGTCGCGCAGGACAAGGGACCGACGGTCGCCAAGGCGAAGCTCGCCGCCGCGCCCCGTCCGCCCGTCCGTCCGACCACCTTCGCCCTGGCGACGCCGACCAAGGCCGCGCCGGCTGAATTCGGCCCACGCTACGCCGATCTCCCCGCCGACCGTCGCGTCGAGTCCGGCAACGGCTTCAGGGTGTCCAATTTCGTGCCGACCGGCGCGGACGTCGTGAAGCGCATCGGCGGGCTTGGCGAAACCATGCGCGATTCGCTCGGCTCGGTCGGCTCGTCGCTCGGCAAGCTGATGCGGATTTCGTCGCGGTAAACTCTTGCGGTTCAGCCGAGCAGGAAGCGCATCATGCCGCGACGCGGGCGCGTGGCGGTGCGCAATTCCTCGATCGTCGGCTTTCGGACCACTTCCGGCGCGCGCCCGCGGACGCGGCCTTCGTTTTCGTCCGGCGTGACGAAGCGGATGCCCATGTCGGCGCCCTTGCGCCACACCACTTCGCCGCGCGCCTCGTATTCGCCGAAGCGGATGAGGAACTGGCGGGGAACGGCGGCCTCGGCGGCGACGGACAGGCGGGCGCCGTTGGGCGACAGATCCTTGATCGTCACCTCGACCGAGCGTCCGCCGGAATCGTACACGCGCGCGCGCGTCTGGGTCGGGGTTCTCTGACCCAACCTGCGCCCGTTCGTGCCGTTCTTGACCATTCGCGGTGCTCCGACGCGCTTTCGGAGCAGAAATTAGGCGCCGGCGCTTAACATCCCGTGAAGCCGCGCCTGCGGCGTCGCCTAAAATGCAAGCAGTTTCGAGGCTTAGCCGCCAGGCTTGGCCATCGCCCGCCCCTTCAGATCGAAAGCGGCGTCGCCCGCTTCCTCCGGACTCAGCGCAACGCCGGAGGCGATCAGCCGGCGCGCGATCATGTGATCGGCGGCGCGGTTGACCGATTCCACCACCCGCAGCCGCCCGGCGCAAAAGCCGAAGACGGAAAAGCTGCGGCTCGCCGTGTCGCCGCGCGTGACGAACCGGTCGCAACCGAGGTTGAGCCCGGCGATCTGCAATTTCAGGTCGCCCTGGTCGCTCCAGAACCACGGCAGCGCGTCGTAGCGCGCTTCCTTGCCCGTCAGCTTGCGCGCCGTCACGCGCGCCTGGTCGGTCGCGTTCTGCACGGATTCCAGCCGGAAGCGGCCGCCGGCGTAGACGTTGGGATGGGCGCAGCAATCGCCGATCGCCGAAATATGCGGGTCGGACGTCGTCATCGCCTCGTCGACGACGATACCGTTGTCGACGGCCAGACCCGCCGCCGCCGCAAGGCGTTCGTCGGCGAGAATGCCGATGCCGACGAGCACGAGGTCGGCCGGCAGGCGCCGGCCGTCGCTGAGATGCACCGCCGTCGCGCGCCCGCTTTCGCCCTCGATCGACGTGACGCCTGCGCCCAGATGCAGCTTCACGCCAAAGTCGCGGTGCGCGCCGGCGTAGAAATCCGAAATGATCGGGGAGACGGCGCGTCCCATGACGCGCGGCGCGACTTCCACGACCTGCACGTCCTTGCCCTTGATGGCCGCCGTGGCGGCGAATTCCAGGCCGATGAAACCCGCGCCGATGACCACGACATGCGTCGCGACCTCGAGTTTCGCCTTGAGGCGCGCGGCGTCGTCCATGTCGCGCAGCGCCAGCACGCCCTCGAGTTCGACGCCCGCGAAACTCGCGGGGCGCGGCAGGGCGCCGGTGGCCAGGATGAGATGCTCATAGGCGAGAGACCCGCCCGAGCCGAGCCGGACGATCCGGGCGGCGCGATCAATCTCGCTGACCCGTTCGCCGAGCCTGAGGTCGATCTGCTTTTCCGGATAATAGGCGGGACCGCGCAGGATCAGCGACTCGGCCGTCGCCTCGCCCTTGATGAACGCCTTGGACAGCGGCGGGCGCTGGTAGGGCGCATGCGCGTCGTCCGACACGAGCGTGATCGGCCCGGCATATCCCTCCTCGCGCAGCGAGGCCGCCGCCTGCACGCCGCCGTGTCCGGCTCCAACGATGACGATTCCCGCCGCTGCGCTCATGCGATCCTCCCGATACGCCGAAATCCATGCCACGGCGCCGAGGGCGCCGTCGAGGCGACGAAGGGCCGCCGCGCGGAGAATGGATGGGGCCGGCGCAATTTGGATCGCCGCTCATGGGAGCCATGCCGCTGCGCTGTGGCCGCCGAACACGGGACCGGTTAGGCAGGTCGGGCCATACAAGACCTGTCCGCCATGCTGGATTCCTTCTGGATAATGCTCGCCGCCAAGATGACGACGACCGCGATCATCGTGGTCGCGGCGTCGAAGGTGGTCGAGCGCGTCGGTCCGTTCATCGGCGCCATGGTGGCGACCCTGCCGATCTCGGCCGGCCCATCGTACATCTTCCTCGCCGCCGAACACGGCGCGGATTTCGTGCACCGCGCGGCGCTCGTCAGCCTGGCCACCAATGCCGCGACCTTCGGCTTCGGCGCGCTCTATGCGCTGCTCGCCCGTTCGCGGCCCCTGCCGATCGCGCTCGGCGTGTCGTTCGGCCTGTGGCTCGTGGCGGCGGTCGTCATCGTCGAAACCCGCTGGACGTTCGCGACCGCGGGCCTCCTGAATATCCTGGTGTTTATTCCTGCATATCTCGCAACGCGCGCTTGCCGGGCGGCGGCGCCGGGACAGCCGCCCCAGACGCGCTGGTGGGACATTCCTTTTCGGGCCGCGCTCGTCATGGCGCTGGTCGGGCTTACCGTGGTGGCGGGCCGGTTTCTCGGAGCGGCGGCGGCGGGCGTGGCGGCTCTCGTGCCGATCGTGATGTTCTCGCTCGCGGTCATCCTGCAACCGCGCATCGGCGGGCTGGGCGCGAGCGCCGTGATCGCCCACGCCCTGCCCGGTCTGGCGGGTTTCGGCGCGGCGGTGGCGGCCATGTACCTGACGGTCCTGCCGCTCGGCGCGCCCCTCGCGCTCGCGCTGGCGCTGGGCATCTGCGTGTTCTGGAACGTGGGACTGGCTCTCCTGCGCCACATACCTCTGAAACGAACATCCGGCGCGTGATCGTTTGCGCGCGCTTCCACCGCACGTATGCTGACGCGATCGGCAAGCGAGGAGAGGGGCGATGGCGCAGGAAGCGACGAACGAGACAACCGGCAAGCTCGTCATCCGCAACATCGGCCTCATTCTGTCGGGCGCGCTCGAACGCCCCATTCTCGACGGCGACGCGCTCGTCGCCATCGACGGCAGGATCGCCGCCGTCGGCCGCCTGAAGGACCTCGATACGGAAGGCGCGCGCACGATCGTCGACGCCAACGGCGCGACGCTCGCGCCGGGCCTGATCGACAGCCATGTGCATCCCGTCGCCGGCGACTGGACGCCGCGCCAGAGCCAGCTCAACTGGATCAATTCCTCCATGCACGGCGGCGTGACGACGATGATTTCGGCCGGCGAGGTGCATACGCCCGGCCGCGCGCGCGACATCGTCGGGCTGAAGGCGATGGCCATCGCCGCGCAGCGCGCCTACACGAATTTTCGCCCGGGCGGCGTGAAGCTGCACGCCGGCGCGCCCGTGATCGAACAGGGCATGGTCGAGAGCGATTTCGCCGAACTGGCGTCGGCCGGCGTGAAACTGCTCGGCGAGATCGGCCTCGGCGGCGTCAAGGACGGGCCGACCGGCCGCAAGATGGTGGAATGGGCGCGCAAGCACGGCATCCAGTCGACCATTCACACCGGCGGCCCCTCCATTCCGGGCTCCGGCCTCATCGACAAGGATATCGTTCTCGAATGCGACGCCGACATCGTCGGTCATATCAACGGCGGCCATACCGCCCTGCCCGACGACCAGATCCGCTGCATCTGCGAGGGCTGCAAGCGCGGGCTGGAACTCGTCCACAACGGCAACGAGCGTTCCGCCCTCTTCACGCTGCGCACCGCGCGCGAAATGAACGAATTGTCGCGTGTCATCCTCGGCACTGACGGACCCGCGGGTTCAGGCGTACAGCCGCTCGGCATATTGCGCATGGTCTCGATGCTGTCCTCGCTCGGCGACGTGCCGGCGGAAATCGCCTTCTGCTTTGCAACCGGCAATACCGCGCGCATGCGCGATCTCGATTGCGGCCTTATCGAAATCGGGCGCTCCGCCGATTTTGTTCTGATGGACAAGGCGCAACACTCGCCGGCAGGCTCGCTGCTCGAAAGCGTGCGCCTCGGCGATCTGCCCGGCGTCGGCATGGTCATCATCGACGGGTTGGCGCGCAGCGGCAGGAGTCGCAACACGCCGCCGGCGACGCGCATTCCCGAAATCGTCGCGGGATGATGCGCTATCTGATCTTTGCGATGAGGGCGAGCAGCGTCGCGCGCTCCTGCTGATCGAGCGGCGCAACCGTCTCCTCGGTGATAGCCAGCGCGATGGGAAGGGCGCGTTCGACGAACTCCCTGCCGCGCTCGGACAGGTCGATCGTCAACCGCCGGCTGTCGGAGGGATCAGCGCTGGTCACGATCATGCCGCGCGCGAGCAGGCGATCCACGACGCCCTTGATCGTCGCCGCATCCATCGCGACGTGACGCCCGAGCAGATTTTGCGAACAGCCGCCGATCTCATGAAGTTTCGCCAAGGTCGCCCATTGCGTGGGCGTCACCTCCTCCAGCATCATGCGCGCGAAAATCGCAGTATGCCTCTGCTGCGCCTGCCTCAGCAGGAAACCGATCTGCTGATCGAGATCGTAGGCCTGCGACGACGAACCTTCGGTCGCGGCCTCTGACGCTTTAGCTGTGACTGCCGTATCGCCCATCTTCCTGTCGCGATCCCGCTCGATCTTCGCTCACCATCTACCTCAGGTCGCTCCTTGACAAGGCAAAGGACGCATCTGACTATTTGTGCACGAACGGTCGAGGCCGCAGCCGGACCTTCATGCGGAAAGCGGGTTGGCATGTTCCATCGACCGCAATCGACCGAAGAAGCGCTCGCGCTGCTTGGCCTCGAAGGCGCGACGATCCTTGCTGGCGGCACCGACATATTTCCAGCGCTGGTCGATCGCCCGCCGCCGAAACGACTGGTCGACATATCCCGGCTGAAAGAGCTTCGCGGCATCGGCCACGACGGACAATCCATACGGATAGGCGCAGCGACGACATGGAGCGAGATCGCGCGCGCGGACTTGCCGCCATGCTGCGACATGCTGCGCCAGGCCGCGCGCGAAATCGGGGCCGTGCAGATCCAGAACCGCGGGACGATCGGCGGCAATCTGTGCAACGCCTCGCCAGCGGCGGACGGCGCGCCCCCGTTGCTCGCGCTCGACGCTCGCGTCGAACTGCTCTCGCCACGGGGCCTGCGCTCTTTGCCTTTGCAGGATTTCCTGATCGGCAATCGTCGTACTGCGCGTGCGCCCGATGAGCTCATGACGGCGCTCGTGTTTTCAGCCGAGAGCGGCGCATCACGATCCATGTTTCTCAAGTTGGGCGCGCGCGCCCATCTCGTCATATCCATCGTGATGGTCGCAGCCATGCTCGCCGTTGGTCCGGACGGAACGATCGAAAAGGTCCCGCATAGCGATCGGATCGGCGTCCGCTGTCGCGCAACGATTGCATGGCCTCGAGCGGCGCCTCGTGGGACTTCCCGCCAATGCTGCGATTGTCGACCACGTATCGGCCACGGATTTCTCGATACTGTCTCCGATCGATGATGCGCGGGCGACCGCCGTCTACAGGGTCGAGGCGGCGTCCGAACTCGTTCGGCGGGCGCTTGCCCAACTTGTGCGGCTGACCGATGGATAGGCCCGCGCAACAGCTCCGGCTTGTCGTCAATGGCGAAGAGCGAACAATCGTCGCGTCGGGTCTCGAGCGCCTGTCTTCGATCCTGCGCAACGATCTCGGACTGATCGGCACGAAGATCGGCTGCGAGGCCGGCGATTGCGGCGCCTGCACGGTCCTGATCGACGGCGAAAGCGTCTGCGCTTGCCTCATCGCTGTCGGACAGGTCGAAGGCTCCTCGGTCGTGACGATCGAGGGCATCGCAAAGGCGAGCCGGACCGGCGCCCGCCTCATCGAGGCGTTTCACGGGGCGGGAGCCGCGCAATGCGGAGCATGCACGCCGGGCATGATCGTGTCGGCCGCGGCGTTGCTCGACGCGACGCCGACAACCGAACGATGCCCAGATCGAAGCCGCGCTCGGCGGCGTTCTGTGCCGCTGCACGGGTTATCGGAAGATTTTCGACGCCGTGCATCTCGCGGCGAGCGGCGTAGAACCAGTGGCGTCCGACGTCGCGGGACATGTCGGAGAGCGCCTCGCCCGCCTCGACGGGCGCGCGAAAATCATGGGCTACGACCGCTTCGGGGCCGACTCCATTCCACCCGACGCCTTGTTCGCACGCGCCGTTCGCTCGCCTCATCACCGGGCCCGCTTCTCATTTGGAGATTTGAACGCCTATGCGCAGTCCCGTGGCGTCGCACGTATCCTGACTGCGAGCGACGTGCCGGGTCGCAATCTCCACGGCGTCATCCCGGCATTCGCCGACCAGCCTGTGTTTGCTGTCGAAGAGACACGCTTCAAGGGCGAAGCCGTCGCCGCGGTTGTCGGCGCGCGCGACATTGTCGAACAACTCGACCTCGCCGAATTTCCGGTCTCGTGGGAACGTCTGCCGTCCGCGCTCACGGTTGATGAAGCGCTGTCGCCGAGCGCGCCGCTGCTTCACCGCGCACGTCACAACAACATTCTGGTTCAGGGTAAGGTGCAAAAGGGAAACGTCGACTCACTCGACACACGAGACGACCAATTCGTCGAGGGCGTGTTCGAGACAGGGTTCGTCGAACATGCCTATATCGAGCCGGAAGCCGGTTATGCGCGCCGGGTCGGAAGCAGGATCGAAGTCGTCGCCTGCACGCAGTCGCCCTACATGGACCGTGACGATGTCGCGGCGATCCTCGGCATCGCCAACGAGGATGTCAGGATCGTTCCGACCGCGGTCGGCGGCGGTTTCGGCTCCAAGCTCGACCTGTCCGTCCAACCATACATTGCTCTAGCCGCCTGGCTTCTGAACAAGCCGGTCGCGATGATCTACTCGCGGCCGGAGTCCATTGCGACCACCACCAAGCGCCATCCATCGCGGATCAGGTCGCGCATTTCCGCGACGCGCGACGGCAAGTTGGCGAGCATGGATTTCGAGGCGGATTTCAATACCGGCGCCTACGCAAGCTGGGGGCCGACGGTCGCCAATCGTGTGCCAGTGCACGCCTCCGGTCCATATTTCATACCCGACTATCGCGCCCGGGCGCGCGCGATCCATACGCATTGCGCGCCATCGGGCGCATTCAGGGGGTTTGGCGTTCCACAGATGGCGGTGGCGCAGGAACAATTGCTCGACCAACTCGCCGACCGCCTCGCAATCGATCCACTCGAATTCCGCATACGCAACGCCTTGGACGGCCGCACGCCGACAGCCACGGGACAGATGCTTGGCGACGGTATCGCCTTCCGGGAATGTCTCGAGGCGCTGCGGCGCTGCTGGCGGGCCGCGCGACGCGACGCCGACGATTTCAACGCAAACGCCGCAGGCCCCCTGCGTCGCGGCGTCGGCGTCGCCGGCATGTGGTACGGATGCGGCAATACATCCCTGCCGAACCCGTCGACCATTCGGATCGGCCTGAAGCGAGACGGACGTATCGCCCTGCATCAAGGCGCCGTCGACATCGGGCAAGGATCCAACACCGTCATCACGCAGATCGCCGCAACGGCGCTCGGCGTCGGCGTCGAGCAATTCGACCTTGTTTCGCCCGATACGGATTTGACCCCGGATTGCGGCAAGACCTCCGCATCACGCCAGACTTTCGTGACAGGGCGCGCCGCGGAAGCGGCGGCGAAATCGTTGCGCGCGCAAATCCTGCGCCTCGCCAACGTTTCCGACCACTCGCAAATCCGCCTTGAAGCGGGCCGACTTTCGATCGTCGACAACGGCCAGAGCCACAGACTTCGACTTGTCGGCCATGCCCGTCGACTCTTGGGGATATGTCGCCGTTGCGGAAGAAACTTTCGACCCGCCGACAACGCCTCTCGACGAGAACGGGCAAGGATCGCCATACGCTGTATACGGGTTCGGCGCGCACATGGCGGAAGTCGACGTCGATATGCGGCTGGGCCTCGTCAAGGTGCGCAAGGTTGTCGCGGCTCACGATGTGGGCCGCGCCATCAACCCCACGCTCATCGAAGGACAGATCGAGGGCGGCGTGCTGCAGGGCCTCGGGCTCGCCTTGATGGAGGAGTTTCACCCCGGGCGCGGCGAGAATCTGCACGACTATCTCATCCCGACCATCGGCGATGCGCCGGTCATCGAGACGATCCTGATCGAAACGCCGAACTCCATCGGTCCCTTCGGCGCGAAGGGGATTGGCGAGCAGGCGCTCATTCCAACGGCGCCTGCGATATTCAACGCGATCCGCCACGCGACCGGCGTCGTGGTCGAACGCGCGCCCGCGACGCCGGACCGCCTGCTGGCCGCGATCAAGGCTCACGCAAAGCAATGAGGCAACGGCTCACCGCAAGCCGTCCTCGCCCTTGATCTCGTCCTTTTTCAGACCGCCGACGCGCGGAAGGGGACGTCCGGAATTGGTGACCGCGATCGCGACCACGATCTCGTCGGCGCGCGGCGCATCGACGATGCGCACCTCCATGCCGTCGAAATGGCTGCGCACGAATGCCGCATCCTTGTGCCCCAGTGGAATGTCGAACGCGACGCCGGGACCGCCCCGCTTCTTGGAGGAAGGAATGAGCGCCGCCCCCTTTCCAAGCGCCTTGCGGACGGGCGCGCCCAATTTGGGATGCAAGATCGCGGCGGCATGTTCGAGTTCGCCATTCTCGCCGACCGCGGCCGCCTTGCCGTAGCTCTCGACCGCCGCGCCCTCAATGCCGAGCGCGGCGACCGCGCGCTCCGTGAGCAACGCTCCGAGCGCTTCGCCTATGTCCATGAGGTCCGACAGGTCTTCGACATAGCGGCCCGCCGCAGGATTGGCGATGACGGCGATGGCCGCCGCGCGTCGGGTCGGCGGATCGACGGATCGCCCCATCTCGGACCGGGTTTCCTCGACGATCGTCACGAGCTTGCGGATGTCAGGCGCCATTGCGCTCCCTCCTCGCGTTTCCCGTTCATTGGCTGTTGGCTGTCAAGAAAAGGCGCCTCCGAACGCATTAGCGTTCCGACGACGCGGGTCGTCGCGCCCAGACGCAAGGAGGCTGCGCGCATAGAACCGGCGCGGATCAGCCGGCGCGCCTCTTCCTCGCCGCGGTCGAGGGCGCGCACGATGTCGCTTGCAGACAAATCCCCGACGTCTCTCGTCACAAGACGCCCTTCGAGATCCGTCTGCGGATCGATATGGTTTGCCGGCGTGCGAACAATGCTCGCGTGACCCGGCAGGTCGACCGCATTGGCGACAAGCGTCGCTGCGGCGTCGGCGCATGCGGCATTGGCCGCCAGCGCCGTGACCGCGTCGGCGATACCCAGCGAGAAGCTGCGCCCTCGCCAACCGCTCGTCGCCACGCCGCCGACGCCGCACGATGCGTCCAGCGCGGCCACGCCGAAAATGCAGGGGGCGTCGGGATCGCTGACCAGTCCGACCTTCAACACCGCATCGTCCGACACATGCAAGGCGATATCTCCGCCATTGTTGACGTAAGCCCGTCGTAACGGCGCTGCCGACAACATGGCCGCAAGAATTTCATCCGCCACCGCGCCGGCGACCGCCGCCATGGGCGTGATAAATCGCGCAGCGCCCAGCGGACGTGTCGCCGCTTCCATGCGCCGCGCGACAACACCACGGGGAAGCGGGCGTCCGTCGCCCGACGGCGACCTCAGATAGGGGAGCTCCTCGCACAACTCGTCGAGGATCGTGGCGAAACGAGCCGCCGCCGCGTTGAACGCGACTTCCTTGAAACGCTCGGAGTCATCTACGAAAATAATCAGGTCGATCGGGCCGTCGTTGAGATGCAGGCGGCCATCGCCCAACACTGCCGCTTGCGCGCGCCGCTTCATGCAAGCCTCGCGCCCGGCCGCAATGGCCACGGCAGTTCAGGATCGAACGCCTCGCGAACCTTGCCATTCTCGCGCAACACATCGCCGACCGGACGAACCTGGTCGACGTGGCCGCCAAGCGCAGCGTAGTCCTGCAACGACATGGTGAACTCGATCGGCGCGACGATGGCCGGCGTTGGAACATAGCCGAAGGAATTGGCCGGCAGCAGCGTGACATCGACCATGAATGTGATTCCGCCGCCCGGCCACACGTAGACCGGGGCCCCTCCCGCGGTCACGCGTGTCAGCGTCGAACGCACCGATTGCGTCAGGCGGACCGGGTTCTCGGTGACCCCTGCGCGAAGCGAGCCGCCCGCGCCGGCCATGAACAGGACCGTGCATAGCGCCGGCTCGCAGTTTTCCTCGATGCGCGCGACGGATTCATACAAATCCTTCGGCAGATCCCGCATCACGGGCCGGAGGTCGTCGTCCAGTTCATAATACGCATATTGCTCGCCGGTCGTCGAAACCATCAGCATGCGCAGGCCGGGCCGGGCGCCCTTCTTCCCGTCGAAACCAAGAACGATTTCAAGCGGGTCGGAGATATCGGCGCCGCCCCATCCGACGCCGGGCTCGGCGACGTGAAAATACCGTCCAGGCGTAGACTTTCGGCCTCTCAGCCGAATGCCGGTCGGCTCGACGCCGAGCAGCTTTCCGGCCTGATGTTCCGACAATACGCCGGTGATGTGATCGTCGACGACGACAACTTCATCGACCTTGCCGAACCATTGTCTGGCAAACATTCCGATGGTCGCGGATCCGCAGCCCACGCGCATCCGCTTTTCGGCGACGCCGTTGACGATCGGCGCAGCGCCCGCTTGCACGACAACAGAAGCGCCGCCGTCGATCGTCAATTCCACCGCGCGCCCGTTGGCCAGGGCCAAGAGCGTGTCGCAGGTGACGCGCCCCTCGTTCTTGCCGCCGTGCGTCAGGTGGTTGACCCCGCCGAGCGAGAGCATCTGCGAACCATATTCGCCCGTGGTGACGTGCCCGACCGGCTCGCCCTCGGCGCGAACGACGCTGCATTCGGCGCCAAGATGACGGTCGGTGTCGATCTTCACCTTCAGCCCGCAATACGAATAGATGCCCTCGGTGACGACCGTGACGACGTCTACCCCCTCCACGGACGACGAGACGATGAAGGGCGCCGGCTTGTAGTCTGGATAGGTCGTTCCCGCGCCGACCGCGGTTACGAACGTCCCGCCGCTGTCGAGGATCTCTCCATCCCAATCCGCATCCGACGCCAGAAATTTCTTGACGCGGCCTCCCCCTTCGATCGCCCGCTCGAGCAGAACATGCGGATCGGTCCGAACCAGGACGCCTTCATGGTTGGCGTATCGATCGCACGCGCCAGACATGGAGGGCTTGATGATGCACATGACGGGGCAGGCGTCGCACCGCACTTTTCCATCGGCGAGCGCTGTCATCGCGCTTCCTTTCGTGGATCGGATCGCGATTTACAGGCGACCCAAAACCATTAGTATGCAAATACTCGACTTGTCGCTCACGGTCTGTCAAGCAAGCAACGCGGGCGCCGTGGCGCCTGACACACAGATGCTATTTCAGGCTGCGGCCTTCGGCGACCACCCGGCCTTCGGCGGCAGTGCAGAATCGTGAACCGCGAAACCCAGGCTGCGGCGCGCGAAAACAGGAGGCAGGAATGAAGGCCAAGCTGCTCGGTACCGTCGTTGTCGCCGGCTTGCTATCCACGATTTCGAGCGTCTCGGCACAGACTTCAATCCGCATCGGCGAGATCAATAGCTACAAGGCCCAGGCCGCATTTCTCGAGCCTTATCGTCGCGGCATGGAGCTGGCGGTGGAGCAGGTCAACGCTGCCGGCGGCGTGGGCGGCCGCAAGATCGAGGTGATCACGCGCGACGACAACGCCAATCCCGGCGACGCCGTGCGCATGGCGGAAGAACTCGTGTCGGCGGAGAAAGTGGACCTGCTCGCCGGCGGGTTTCTCTCCAACATCGGCGTCGCGCTGGGGGATTTCGCGAAACAGCGCAAGGTCGTCTACCTTGCCTCCGAACCTCTGACCGACAAGATCGTCTGGCAGGGCGGAAATCGCTACACGTTCCGGCTGCGTCCATCGACCTACATGCAATCCGCCATGCTCGTGCCGGAGGCGGCCAAACTCGGAAAGAAGCGCTGGGCGTTCGTATATCCGAACTATGAATACGGCCAATCCGCCGTCGCAACGTTCAAGGCCTTGCTGAAGGCCGCGCAGCCCGACGTGGAATTCGTCAACGAGCAGCCGACGCCACTCGGCAAGATCGACGCCGGCCCCGTGACGCAGGCTCTCGCCGACGCGAAGCCGGACGCGATATTCAACGTGCTGTTTGGCGCGGACCTCGCCAAGTTCGTTCGCGAAGGGTCTTTGCGCGGACTGTTCCAGTCCACTGCGGTCGTCAGCCTGTTGACCGGCGAGCCGGAATATCTCGACCCGCTCAAGGACGAGGCGCCGACGGGCTGGATCGTGACAGGCTACCCCTGGTACGCGATCCCGACTCCCGAGCACAAGGCGTTCCTCGACGCCTACACGAAGAAGTTCAACGACTACCCGCGCCTCGGATCAGTCGTCGGCTACTCGACGATCAAGGCCATCGCCGCCGCCATCGCCAAGTCGGGCAGCGTCGACACTGACAAATTGATCCAGGCGTTTTCCGGTCTCGAATTCGAGTCGCCGATCGGCAAGGCCACATTCCGCGCCATCGATCATCAGTCGACGATGGGCGCTTATGTCGGCAAGACAGCGGTGCGCGACGGAAAGGGCGTGATGGTCGATTTCGTCTATCGTGACGGCGCCGCGTATCAGCCGAGCGACGACGAAGTGAAGAAGATGCGCCCCGCCGATTGAGCCCGGCTTTGTTCGCATCGAATAGGATAGCGTCGACATGAGCCTGTCCGCTCTGTTCGTTCAGGCATTGAACGGGCTGGCGGCCGCGTCGACGCTGTTCCTGCTCGCCGCGGGCCTGTCCCTGATCTTTGGCGTCACCCGGATCGTAAACTTCGCGCACGGCTCCCTGTATATGCTCGGCGCCTATGTAGCGTGGTCGCTGACTTCCCGACTGCAGGGCATATCCGGGTTCTGGCTCGCCATCATCGCAAGCGCCGCGGCCATCGGCGTTGTCGGCATGCTGATTGAACTTGCGATCATGCGGCGTATCTACCGCGCCCCCGAACTTTTCCAGCTTCTCGCTACATTCGCGCTCACGTTGGTCATCAAGGACGTCGCTCTCGCGCTCTGGGGCGCGGAGGATCTGCTGGGGCCGCGGGCGCCAGGACTGTCCGGAGCGATATCCATCCTGGACCGGCGCATCCCGCAGTACGATCTGGCGCTGATCGCGTCCGGCCCCATCGTGCTACTGGCTTTGCACCTTCTCCTGACGAGAACGCGCTGGGGAATTCTGGTGCGCGCGGCCACGCAGGACCGCGAGATGGTTGCCGCCCTTGGCGTCAACCAGACAATCCTCTTCACGAGCGTCTTCGCGCTCGGGGCCAGCCTGGCCGGACTGGGCGGCGCCCTTCAATTGCCGCGCGAGCCTGCAAGCCTTTCGATGGACATGACTGCGATCGGCGACGCTTTCGTCGTCGTTGTCGTGGGCGGCATGGGATCCATACCCGGAGCATTCGTCGCCGCCCTGTTGATAGCCGAGGTGAAGGCCCTGTGTATCGCCCTCGGCGAATGGCAGACGCCATTCGGGTTCGCCATCGCATTTCCGAAGTTCACCCTCGTCGCGGAATTTGCGGTCATGGCGATCGTGCTGATCCTGCGGCCCTGGGGGCTGTTCGGCAGGCCGGATGTTTCCATCAGGCCCGAAGAAAAGAGCGGCTCATCGCTCGCCTCGGCTCCGCGCAATACGATCTGGATCGTGGCGGCGTTGGCGTTGTGTCTGTTCGCTGCGCCGTTGATCGTCGACAGCAGATCTTACGTCATGGTCTTCGGCATCGATGTGTTCGTCGCCATTCTATTTGCCGCTTCGTTGCATTTTCTGATGGGTCCCGGCGGGATGAATTCCTTTGGCCACGCAGCCTATTTCGGACTGGGCGCGTATGCTGCCGCTCTGTCGATCAAGGCGCTCGGCTGGCCGATGTGGGCGGCGCTTCTCGCTTCGCCCATCGGCGGCCTGCTCGGGGCGCTGGTTTTCGGCTGGTTCTGCGTCAGGCTGTCAGGCGTCTATCTGGCGATGCTTACGCTGGCCTTCAGTCAGATCGTCTGGTCGGTCGTCTACCAATGGGATGCGCTGACTGGCGGCAGCAATGGAATTGTCGGCGTCTGGCCGTCCGCATGGTTCGCGTCGAAGTCGGCATATTATTGTCTCGCGCTGTTGTTGTGCGGCGTCGCGACGCTCGTTCTCTGGCGCATCGTGCGCGCGCCCTTCGGTTACGCCTTGCGCGCAGCGCGCGACTCCGTCCTCCGCAGCGAATCCATCGGCCTCGACGTGCGCAAGATTTAATGGCTGGCCTTCACGATAGCCGGTACTCTCGCGGGCCTGGCCGGCGGACTGTTCGCCTTCTCGAAAGGCAGCATCTCTCCCGAAACCCTTGGCGTCGGTCGATCGATAGATGGACTGGTTATGGTCCTTCTCGGAGGCGTCGACACGATATCCGGGCCATTGGTCGGGGGCGCCGTCTACCTGTTCCTTCAGGATCAGATTGCGCGTCACATCGAGTACTGGCGGGCCGTGCTTGGTCTTTTCATCCTCGTTCTGGTCATGCTGTTTCCCGCCGGCATTGTCGGGACCCTTCGGTCGTGGACGATGCGCCAATGACCCTGCTCGCAGTGCATGGACTATCGAAGAGCTTCGGTGGCGTACATGCCGTCGCCGATATCAGCTTCTCGCTCGAAGCGGGCGAGATGCTTGCGATCATCGGCCCCAATGGCGCGGGAAAGTCGACATGCTTCAATATGATCAACGGCCAGTTGCGCCCGGATGCGGGCCGCATCGTCTTCGAGGGCAGCGACCTTGTCCGTCGGCCGCCTCACGAAATCTGGCGGATGGGTGTCGGGCGAACCTTCCAGGTCGCGGCAACGTTTTCCTCGATGAGCGTTCTCGAGAACGTTCAGCTTGCGACGCTCTCTCATAGCCGCGACGTTTTTCGATTCTGGCGACCTGTCGATCGCTATCCAAGCAAGAGCGCCAGAGATCTTCTCGCCCAGGTCGGGATGTCGGAACAAGCGGATCGCCCCTGCGGCGACCTGGCGTATGGAGATATCAAACGCGTCGAACTTGCGATCGCGCTCGCAAACAAGCCCAAGTTGCTGTTGATGGACGAGCCGACTGCCGGCATGGCGCCGAAGGAGCGTATCGCAATGATGAGCCTCACCAGGGAGCTCGCGCGTCGCCAATCGATCGGCGTACTGTTCACCGAGCATTCGATGGACGCCGTATTCGGCTTTTCGGATCGATTGATGGTGCTGGCTCGCGGCAGGCTCATCGCGCAGGGCTCGCCGGATGAAGTTCGCAACGACCCGCTCGCTCGCAGGGCCTATTTCGGTTCCGGCGCGCTTTCATACGGAAACCTCAAATGAGCTCAGCGCTTCTGAGCGTCCGCGGGCTCGACGCGTATTATGGCGCCGCTCAGATCCTGTTCTCCATCGATCTGGAACTGTCAGCCGGGGAAGTCGTGGCTCTGATGGGCCGCAACGGGGCCGGCAAGACGACCACGATTGAGACAATCATGGGCCTGGTGTCCAGGCGCTCCGGCTCGGTTCAATTCAAAGGCAAGGAGCTTGTCGGCCTCAGGCCGCACGAGGTTGCGCGACTCGGTCTCGGTTTTGTTCCCGAGGACCGGCGCATTTTTTCCGATCTGACCGTGCTGGAAAATCTCGAGGTCGGACGACGGCCGCCAAGAAATGCGGCGAATGACGGCGGAGGTCGAAGCTGGACGCCGGATCGTCTGTTCGAGCTTTTCCCGAATCTGGCGGAAGCCCGCAACAGGCCGGCAGGTCGCATGTCGGGAGGCGAGCAGCAAATGCTGACGGTCGCGCGCGCATTGATGGGCAATCCGCTTGCTATCCTTCTCGACGAGCCCTCCGAAGGAATTGCGCCGATCATTGTCGAGCAAATGATCGGTATGGTTCACGAGTTGAAGCGCTCTGGCGTCTCTGTCTTGATTTCTGAACAAAACATCGAATTCGCCGCGGCCGTCGCCGACCGGGCGTATGTCATAGAGCACGGCCTGATCAAGTTCTCGGCCGCGATGAACGACCTGGTCGGCAACGAGCAGGTTCGTCGCGCTCATCTCGAGTTGTGATCGGGCGGATTCTCGGGAACGATCACCGCAGTCCACCGCCCACGCATCATTCGAATTTCTCGCAATCGACCGAAACCCCTCACGAAGTCGCCCGCGCGCAATTCCAGAGACCCTGCAGGTCCATCGACCACCGCACGATCCTTGAAAACTCTGCGTATCCGAAACTGGTTTGCGAAATTGTCTCTGATGGTCGCGGTCGGAAGATAGTCGATCGGCGCGGGCGGTTGCGGCGCGGGCGACGCGCCAGGCACGACGACGGCAGCCGCAGCAGTTCGTTCTTCCGGCTGATTCGACGGCATGGCGAAGATTGCAAGATGCTCGGCGCCGCTAATCTTCGGAACTCCATCGTTCCGCTCGATCGCTACATAAGCAAATCCCGTGGCGAGCGCGGCCAACCCGATTCCAGCGACGGTCATTCCACGTTCAGCGTCGAACGCTCGCTTCGCGCACATCTGGATTTCTCATTTCGGAGGGGCCGCAATCCGGCCGTAGACCTGCTCGCTAAAGGTGTATACCTGCGCTCCCATGAAGGACGCGCCGATCATCATCGCAACGAATACGGCGATGATTTTCGGCACGAACGTCAGCGTCGCTTCCTGAATTTGTGTCAACGCCTGAAAGAGCGCCACGACGACTCCGATGACAAGCGCGGACCCGACAGCAGGCGCCGAACAGAGGATGACGGTCGCCAACGCCATGCGCATCAGGTCGAGCGCATCGATCTCGTTCACTTCGAAATGGTCACGTCGGACGTGATCGGTAGCTCGGCGCCGTTGTCCAGCGCTGCAACAAGACCGTCCTTTCCGATGGAAACCGCGACGACCACGCCCGACACGGAACCATCGGACGACGAAACCGATCGGCCAATAAGCGCCTCTGCATTTGCCAGGGCGGTATTCTGCAATATCTGGTCGAGTTTGGCGTTTGCCTGAACCGCCTGCTCGACGCTCGAAAATGTGGCCAACTGAGAGACCCATTGTGTCGAGTCCGTCGGATTGGTCGGATCCTGGTGCTGCATTTGCGCCATCAGCAGATGGAGAAAGTCTCCATAGCCGAGACTTGTCGCCCCGGTTGTCGCGTTCGTACGCTGAGCGGAGTTGGCTATTGAAGCTGCCGGTAACGAATTCATCTGCATGCCATGACGCCTTCCCTGTTTGTGCGCGCGCCCGACAGAGTGGCCGCTTCTTCCGCGCGATACATTTCACGAACCTCTCGCAATGCCTCAAACCAGCGATCGGAGCGCAAGAGGTTATTGACGCTTTCAAGACGCGCACGTGACGCGGACTCCTTCTCGGCACAGACTAGTGCGCCAAGCATGCGCCACACCGACAAAACGATTTCCCCGGCCGCCGCGGGATCCATGATCATCGTCTGGATCGAGAAATAGACTTGCCGCAAGGGCGTCGTCGCATCCCGCGCCTGCATCACATGGCCTTCGAGCAGGAATGTCACGTCGTTCAGAAGCTGTAGAGATACGCGGCGATCCACGCTGAACACGGCCCCGTTCATGTAGATTTTTTCGCCTGCCCGCAGAGAAATTTTCATGGTTCCGCTCTCAGGCCATCGCGAATTGATGTGTTCACGTCGATCAGGGCGTCGAGATCGCGCTCCTTACGGCTTCTGAGGGCTTCCGACCGCGAGAACATCCAGCGGCCGATGGAAACGATATCTCTTCGAAGACCTATGGGAAGCGCATTGTCGGAACTGGACACGTCGCTGAGAAGAACCGACCACAATGCCTCGAGCGCATCGAGCGCATCAGTGAGAGACATGCCGCATCCACCTGCGTCGCGGGCCACTCTCAACTTGGAGATAACGACATCGAGAGCGGCATATTCCGCGCGCCTCGCCCGTACCTGATCGTCCGCTGACGCTTCCGAGTAAAATCGTTGGTACATCTTCGGGCTCAGATAAAGTTGACGAGACTGAGATGCGCCAGCTTCGTCGTTACCTGGTAGCTGGCCTGCAACTGTTCGCTCAAACTGGAAATACGGATCGCGACCTCCGCAGGGTCAATGGACTCCAGTTCGTCCAGGCGCGCGGCAAGCTGAACATGTTGTGACGATAGGCGCTGGTTTGCAGCTTCGGCTGCATTTTGACTGATTCCAACCTGACCGACGACAGCCGAAAATTCGGCGAGCGCATTCCCGAGAGTCGCGGCGGCCCGGTCGATGGCAAGCTGCCGAGTGTCTGCATTCAGCGTCTCGAGCCCCAGGCCCGCGATCATCGTCAAGGACTGGACCAGATCGCGCAAGGCGCTGGAATTGCCGATAGCCGGGTACCGGAGCGATTCAGTTTGCGAAATTCGAAACTCCGACGCCGACATCGGACGCACTGGACCAGATATTCTTCCATTGATCCGATGAAAACATTTGGCTGAAGGTCGTATCCAAGAACGATTTCATGTCGGAAACGGCGATCGCGGCATTCCCTTGATCTCCCGGCAATCTGCCGAATTGACTCTGGAACGCTTGTCTCAATTGCTCGGAAGGACCGTTCGCCGCGCCGGGAAGAAATTCGTTCAGAGGCTTGGCTCCATCGTTGAGCCCGGCGAACAGATATACGCCGTCGAACGTCGTATTGCAGATTGAAATCGTCTGGTTCAGCGCCGCCAAACCCGCCTCGCCTATTGCCCTGCCGTCGGCAACGCCGGACCCGACATTCAGAAGTTGCTGTTGAACAGACCGCGCGACGCTCATGATGGATTCGAGCGCATTTCCGGACGCGGACAAGCGAGCGGACGCGATCTTGTTTCCGTCCGTGATCGCCTGAAGATCCGCAATGTTTCCGCGAAATCGACGACACGGCGACCGAGCGCGCGCCGTAGCTGCGTCCGATATCGGAATGACGCCCGCTCGCGAGTTCCTGTTGCGCACGTGCGAGCTCCGCTTGGAGGCGGGCGATCGACGCGCGGGTCACCAGGTTTGTTTGCGAGAGAGACGTGATCATGGCGCTCAGCCGCCTCTGATGGCGCTGAATAGCGCCGCGTACATGCTATCGACCGTCGCCATCATCTTGGCTGCCGCCTGGTACGAATTTTCGAGATCGAGCATTCTTGACATCTGGTCATCGACGTTGACGCCGATCGCATCCGACAGCGCAGCGCTCGCCTGAGTCAGGACCGCATTCGAATTCGTCAACTCGTCGTCGGCTTGTTGCCGAACTCCTTCGAGCCACGCTTGCGACTGCAGGGCGATGTCGCCTACGCTCAACCGCTTGGGCAAGTGGATTGCGTTTAAGTCCCGCGGCGCGCCGAGCGCATCGACCAACTCGTACAGTCGCGAGGAGAACGAGGCGGCGCCGCTGGCATTGTATAGATAGTCGGGAGATCCCCCGATGCCGCCATCTCTCAAGAGCGTCGGATCCTGCTCGACCGCTGGATCGACACGAACGCTGGCCGCGACGCCTGCCATGCCGGATGCAGGCAGCATGGGGCCACCTGACCAGGTGATCATTCCGGTCCGGGTCACCGACGATGATGACGTCTGAGGCGCCTGTGAAAAAGCCGAGATCAGACCGCTCGCCAGCTCGTCGAGTTGAGACTGGAAGGCGACGGAAAGATCGTCTCGAAATTGCGAGAGTCCGGCGAGAGCGCCGGCGCGAAGAGGCATCCGAGCCGAGGAACCTGTGACGGCGACCCCGTCTACATACACCGACTGCCCGGTCACCGACGCCGAATAGGTCTCGGTGGGTTCCATCGAAACGGTTCGCGCCGTTCTCTGAAACAGCGCTACGCCGGAATCCGTGTAGATCGCCATGTCCCCGTTTGGGCCGGGCGCCGTGGAAATGGCGATTTCCTTCGAGAGGTCCGACAGGATCGCGTCGCGACGGTCGAGCGCGTCGGCGACGTCGTCGCCGCGCAATTGCCCGGAAACGATCGTGGTATTTATCGTCTCGAAATTCTTGAGGAGGGAATTGATGGTCGCAACCGATGCCGCCATGTCGAGGTCCGTCTGCGCCCTCGCCTTTTGAACAGTCGTTGCCGCATCGGCCAGATCATTGGCCAAAGACTTTGCGGAATTGACTGCGGCTGCGAGGGTGGCCCGGTCCTGCGGAGACGATGCTGCCGCCAGCAAGTCGCTCTTCAGTTTTGCAAGGTGCGCCGCCGGGGACGTTTCGTCGGCGGGATCGCCGACGATCTGCTGCAACGCCTCCAGCGACTTCGATATCGCTTCGTTGCGCTGAACGATCGATTGCGCATCCAGGGCCGCGCTTTGCAGCGACGTATCCGTCGCCCGTATGATCCGCGCCGTGGAGGATTGGCTTTGCTGTCCAGGTTCGACGAGAGCGATCCGTCGGGAATATCCCGAAGCGTCGGCCTCGGATATATTTCGCGAGACGATTGATGTTTGGCGCGCGTTGATGGCCAGCGCAGATTGGGCCGAACGGAACGCAGCCTGAAGGCTCATGATCGCGTCTCCTGGGGCTTCGATATGCCCTACACCTTCAGATTGACGAGAACATCAGCCATGTCCGTCGCAACCTGAAACGCCTTGGAGTCGGCCGAATAGGCCCGTTGCGTCTCGATCATGTTGGTGAGTTCGGACGCGATGTCGACCGTGGAGCTCTCGAGCGCGGAGGAAACCAGAGATCCAAAGGCTCCAACGCCTGCCGAGCCGACCACGACATCGCCGGAACGAGATGTCACGTCATAGACGTTTCCCGACAACGGCAGCATGTTGTCCGGGCTTGGAACCGTCGCCAATCGAATTTCGCCCTGCTTTGCCTTCGCTCCGTTCTGATAAACTGCATATACTGCGCCGTCCGTATCGATTGAGATACGACTGAAGGGAGCCGGCGCATTTCCGTCGACCGTTGCGTTGTTCACGGAATATGCAGCTCCGAGTTGCGTCATCGCACTGATATCGAGTTTCAGGGTCTGGCCATTGGGCACAGGAATGTCGAACTGGCCGCCAGTCGGCGTCATGAGTGTCCCGCGCGTCCCGTCGAACTGAAGCGCCGTTGTAGCCAAGGGGCCCGATGAATACGGGAATCCATCAGGGCCGGCCGCGGCCTGGTCGAAGATCGCGGCCTCCCACGCATTGGGGCCGGTCTTGGTCAGATATACGTCCAGCGTCGATTTGGCGCCGAGATTGTCGTACACGACGAGCGATGACTTGGATGTCCATTTTGCTCCCGCGGAATTTCCGGAAGGCAGGTCCGCGGCCGCAATCGCATCGGCGCCCGCTGGAAGATTCGCCGAAAAGATGCCCTTCGTCGTTGGCGACGCCATGAGCCCGGTTGAATTCACCTTCAGTTCCGACAGGCCCGAAAAACCCACGGCATCGCTCGATCGCGCGGACACGCCCATCAGGCGAAATCCCCCGGCATTGACCAGGTTGCCGTTGGGGTCGAGCTGGAACGACCCTTCGCGCGTCAAATGCGGCTTGCCGCTGGAGTCCGTAACGACGAAGAACCCACCGCCCTGAATTGCCAGGTCCGTCGCGCTCGAAGTGCCAACGAGCGCGCCTTGCTGGCTGATGCCGTATCGCACTCGGGTATCGATTGCGCCCGAGCCATATTGCATGAGCCCTTCGGTGATGAGCATCGTCTTGAATTGAGCGGAGGCCTGCTTGTATCCGATCGTGTCGGCATTCGCTATGTTATCGGAAAGCGTGGACAGCCGCGTCGATTGCGCGTTCATGCCCGAAACGCTTGTACGCATTGCTCCAAATATCGACATTTCGCTCTCCAGCTTTCTGCGCTGCTCAGATGCAGACAAGACCCGAAGTCTCGAATCCGCCCGCACGCGTCGACGGACTTCTGACCGGCTGCTCCAGGCGTTCGCTGGCGATCGTCGACCCACTTTCAACCAGGCAGTAGCCGAGGAAACGTTTCGAATCGATTGGATCGTAGCCGATGCGATCCCGCAGCTTCTTGCGCAGCTTGCTCACATGACTTTCGATGACGCTCTCCTCCACATCATCGTCGAAGAGGCCGTAGATCGAGTGAAAGATTTGCGCTTTGGTCACGCGTCGACCGCGATGTGACGCGAGAAACTCAAGGATACGACGCTCGCGGCGCGGAAGCGGAAAGCTGTCGCCGCCGATTTCCGGATCTCTTCCATCGAAGAAGACGCGAATTTGTCCCGCAATAGCCGATTCAGCGCGCGCCTCGGAACGCCGGTGGATCGCCCTTATCCTCGCGAGTATCTCCCGAACGTGCACGGGCTTGCGGACTACGTCGTCGACACCGCATGCGAACAGATCAAGCGTCTTTTCAAGCGTGCTGTGGTCGCTCAGCGCGACAGTCGGCGCGCGGCAGCGGCTGCGCACCACGCGCACCAGCCGCGCTCTCTCGACGGTATCGCCGATCAGGTAGCATTCGACGCCCGACAACTCGGCTTTTGTCGCGCCGGCCAGCCACGTTTCAAATTCACTTGGCGCGAATCCGACGAGAACAATTCCTTCGCGCCCAAATTGCGCTTGAAACGCGGACACTACCTGCTCTCTCGCTTCTACGAAGATGATCATCGCCAACCTCTCGACTCGCCCCGTCAATCGAGACGCGCGACATATCGCGTGAATAATATTTCGTACAGAATGGTTAACAAATCGTTAATAACGATATCTTTACTACTATTACGTTAGGTAATACTATGACGTAACGTCACATTGATAAACATCAATTTGCTTTTATTATAAATAGATATTCACGCCGGATGCGATATTTACTATAGGATACGAGAACCACGGACGAATGAACTGGCGTCGGCCTTCCTTGCAGTCGATGGCGCCGAGGATTGGTCGCGTTTGTTGCCCGAACCAGATTGGTTCGGCGCGCGCTCGCGCTCAGGCGCGTTCTCTGAAAAGTTCGAGGGAAGCGGTGGCCTGTCGCCACCGCCGTCACGCATCAACGAACCGAACCCTTCCAGGCCGTCACCGGCTGTCACCGAGACCGCCGCATTGAGTCCGGTCGACGAGTGAATGCTGCCCTCCAAGAGCGACTGATTACGTTCGATGGAGCGCGCAACGTCCGCCGAAGCGACGATCCCGATACGAGCATCGTCACCCCGGATTGTTATCTGCACTTCGACGTCGCCACTTTCTTCCGAATGCACGACGACAGTGAGACGATTCGCCGGGAGCCTGCTCGTTCGCTCGTAACTCGGAATATCGGTCGGCGGCGAACGGAGGCCAACCTCACCCATGTCACTGGTGGTCGGATGCTCGTCCATGGAAACGGATTCCACTTGTTCCCAAACAACGGCGCCATGCCTTCCCTCTATCGGCGCAAGCGCTCTGTCCTCACCCCGGTCCATGCCAACGCCACCGACGACATATGGCCCAATAGACCGATCGCTTGTTGGGGTTTCGTTCCGACTATCCGCGAACGTCGCCGTGAGCCTGCTCGCCTGCCACGCGTTCCCTGACGCGGCTCCGTCTTGCGCAGCGAGCCGCGCAGATCCGGCGCTCCACGACATCTTGGACATTGCGATACCGTCAGACCGTGTGGGCGCCGCATGCGCGCTTTCGCCGGACGGACGTCTGCTAGCGGTCGTCGACACCACACGCGCCATGCCTGACGGCACGTGCGCGGGGGTCGAACCGGGCGACGCTTGCGTTCGATCTTCCGAAGGAGAACAAGCGAAAGATCTGTCCGCGTTCGGCATTTCCGACCCGAATAGACTTTCGCGGAGTTCCAGTAAATTTGGTTCAATATGAGATTGGATCCGGCTGGCGCCATGCTGGTCTTCTCGTCGCGAAGCCGCGATTTCGCCGGTATCGCCGACGATTCCCTGCCGACCATTGCTAGCTTCCGTACGCGGGCGCTCACGCGCGCAAACATTCAGGAACGGGGTTTCGGTAGACAATTCGCCAGCGTCTTCGGCCGCGCCCGTCGAACCGGCGCCTTTGGCCGCATTCCTCGATCGCATGGGCGCTCGCACGCCATCCTTCCACGGCGCCACACGCATCTAGCGGAAGCCCGCTATCAGTCGATCCGCCGCCGCCATCGATTCTTTGACACGCTTCATCGGCTCGGTTTCAGGATGCGCGACATTGCTCGAGTCTTCCTCTCGCGCCTTCTCGAGCTGAGCCCGAACGAACTTTGCGCATTGCAATAGCAATTGCTCCTCGTCGCCGGACGTCGGAGACGATTGCCACAGTGTTTTCTTATCGTCCGCAGGCGCCCCTTCCGTAATTTCGTCGATACGTCGATAGAGAGCGCAGCGTTCTTCCAGATCTGCGTTTGCAATCGAATCTGCGCAGGCGATATCGAGAGCTTGTCGGGCGGCGTTCCGATCTCCTTTCATCAAGGAAGCGCGCGCCAAGCGTAATGCAAGCCGCCTTCGTATTGCGACAGGCGTTTCTTCGAGGATGCCGGATGCCTTGCTTCGCCACTCGGGCGACCGCGATATCCACCCTTGTTCGGTCAGCGTCTCGAGTCGTTCGACAAAATTCTCCACATGGGCCGAGCGGCCGAACCGTGAAAAGTAGCGGCCGACGATCCGCCGAATGGCGTTGGGATCCGTCTCGTTGTCCAGAATGAACAACTCGCGCCGCAAGGCCGCCTCTTCAATCAACCCTCCCGGCGCGAGAATTCGTGCGGCCAACAATTTCTCGCTGGCGATCCTGCGGTCATGCTCCATCATCAGCCTTGCCTGAACAAGCGCCAAGGCTCCCGCGACTTCCGGCGACGTCATTCGCAGATTTGTCGTCTCGAGCTGTTTTCCCGCTCGCGGCAATTCGCCACTCGCATATGCCAGCGCTTGTTCCACCAGCGACATATCCGCGCCCTCGCGAGGCGCGAGTGAGATCGCTCTTTGCGCAAGTGCGGGATTGCCCCCGGTCAGCAGGAACGATGCAAGCCCCGCCAAAATGCGCCGATCCGCCCAACCTTGGGGCGACGCGTGGAGAGAGGCTTCCAGGCGCTTGTCAATTTCGTCACGTCGTCCTGGGGCGCCCGCAATTCCGATCGCGCTTTCGTCCTGGATGTCCTGAGCGCGTCGTAGCAACGCGATGGGAAGGACGTCGCCTTGTGCGACGTCGAATATCGTCACGAAAAACGCAACTCCCACGATCGTCGCTCGGAAACGGGAATTCATTCCGGATGCCGCCGCAAGAGTATCTCGATACGCCTGTTCTCTGCCGCCTGCGGCGCTGTTGCGTTCTTGAGCTTGTGGTCGGCGTAGCCTTCGATCCGCTCGATGCGTCGTTCGTCGAGCCCGGCTCTTACAAGGCCGAACAACGCGCTTTGCGCTCTCGCAAACGAAAGACGCCAGTTCTCGAACCCGTCACCCCGACGATATTGCCTGGCGTCCGTGTGCCCTCGAACGACGATCGTCCCTTGACGTTCCTTCAGCGCGTCTGCGATCGCGGCCAGAGCTCGCAATTGGCGTTGCTCTGGCTCTGACGAACCGATCCCGAACGTTCCCAAATCAGCTTTATCGGTAAGACTGATCAGTGTGCCTTCGGCAACCTCCTGGACATCGAGCGAGCCATCCATATCCGATGCCGCGTCGGCGCGAAGCCTTGCCTTGACCGCCTTCAAGATTTGGCTCGCTTGATCAAGACCGAGCCGACCGCCGGTCGCCCATTCTGCCCGACCTATTGCCCACATCCTTCGGCTCGCCCTTGCCCACCGCAAATGTATCCTCGAACGGGCCGCGCGACGTTCCGGCGCCCCTTTGCGCCGCCGGCGCGCCCAGGCCGGCCGCATCCCGACGCTTTTCGTCAGATGATGACGGCGCGGGGGGATTGAGCGCGGCGGCCGGCTCGCCTGCCGAAGCGATGCCGGCGTCTCGTTCAATTCGGGCGCGTCCGTCAGCAGATGCATCGAAATCAACCTCGCGCGGATCGTTGAGACCTTTGCGTGCGGGGGTGGTGTCAGACAGGCGTATCGGATTGAAATACCGCGCAAGCGAACTGCGGGTCTGCTTGGTCGTCGAGTTTACGATCCAAAGAACGAGGAAGAACGCCATCATGGCCGTCATGAAATCCGCGAAAGCGACCTTCCATACTCCGCCATGATGATCGTCATGGTCGTCGCCGCCGCGGCGTCGCACGATAACGATTTCATGAGGTTGCTCAGCGTCCGACATCGAGGCCATCTCCAAACTCCCCGAGCCAACGTCGACTCCAGCTTGTGAAATCCGCCCGAATGATGTGCGGTCCTATTTCAGCCTCTATCACGCGTGCATCGTGATCATGGTACATCGCGACTATTCCCATCTCTCCGAGGCAATCGACCATAATCTTTCTTTCGTCGGCAGGGCCGGCGATCTTGATCGGCGTTTCACGCTTCGTTGGCAGAACTTCCCGTAGATGCTTCAGGAACGACTCTCGGATCCGTTCTATTTGTCGCGCTTCTACGAACGGTGAAATCGCTCTTAGCAACTCTTCCGACAACCGCTCCTCGATGAGCGAACGGCCTTCTGCAGCTTCTCGACATATTCTTTCCTGGCACTCTACTGTCCATTGCGCCTGTATGCCCGCAATGCTTTGGTCAGCGGCTACGAGCGCCTGCTCAATAACCGCGCCGGCGCGCATCAACGCTTCCGCAGCTCCTCTTTCGTAAGCCGCCTGTTCGGATTTTATGCGCTCGCCGACAACGTCATCGCCCAGGTGCGAGGCGGCGACTCTACGTGGATCAGCCCGGCCAATGTCTTGAAGATGTTTGACGAGCGCATTCATGCTGACGTTACGCCTCCGCCCTCAGCCACCCCTTGATCACCTGGGCCGCTTGTTCCGCGTCAGCGTCGACCAGCGCCTCCAATCTCTTTTGAGCTCGCTTCCGTTGGCTTGAACCATTTTCCACAAGGCCCCTATCGTCGGCGGTGGGGCGCGCGTCGCCTTCGGGACCGGGGAGCTCGGCCAGATTTTGCGACACAAACTGGTTCTGCGACCGTTCATCGGGTCTCGAGATACGTTCAACCGTACGCAAAGCGACGAATCCCGCGGTGACCCCAACGACGACGATCGCGAGCGCATTGAATATCGAGCCGAGCTGTCGCGCTGCAATCGACCCCAGCGACGGCTCGCCAACCGGCGCCAATTCGGAAACGCCTTCAGAAAAATCAATCGCCGCGACCTTGATGGCGTCGCCGCGGTCTCTTGTGAAGCCAGCCGCGGTCGAAGCAAGCTCGGTCAGTTCAGACATTCGCTTGTCGAGAAGGCCTTCCGCCTTTTCGCCGAGCTTGGCGACGAGGGCCGCCCTGTTTATCAGGACGGCGACGCTCAATCGTTCGATTGTATAGCTCCCACCGACTGTTTGCACCGACTTCGACGATATTTCGTAATTTGTCAGCTCTTCCTTCTTGTTGTTTTCCTCGTTCGAGACCTTGCCATCCGCCTTCGTCTTGTCATTCGGTATGTTCCTCTCCACCGACGTCGGCATTTGCCCGTTGGAATTCTGCGCCGATTGATTCTCCTTGATAACCCGCACCGATCGCTCAACCCGAGAGTCCGGGTTATATACGGTCTCGTTCACCTGACGCTTGTCCGTGTTTACACGTAGAGCCACGCTGACATTCAGATTCCTTGCGCCCACTATCGGCGCGAGCGTCTGCCGTATGTTGTCCTGGATCGCGTCGGACAGGTTTTTCTCAATGCCGAGCGCATGAAGTGGCCCCGCCGCGTCGCTTTCCCCGCCCGCGGCAAGGATCGAACCGTCAGAGTTCAAGACGGTGACCGCGTCTATGGTCAATCCCGGCGTGGCGGCGGCAACGAGCCGCCTGATCGCTTGCGCCAGACTCCGTTCCGCCGCCGACGAGAGCCGCACTATTACGGAGGCGCTTGCTGCCTGCTTCGAGCGCCGGAATCCGCTCTCCTCCTGTGGGGCGATATGCACACGCGCAGCCCGGACGCCCTGCATCGATTGAATGCTGCGCGCGAGTTCGCCTTCCAGCGCACGAATGCGCGTCAGCTCCTGCATGAAGGACGTGAGGCCGAGGGAGCCGAGCTTCTCGAATAATTCGTACCCGGCGCTTGCGCTTCGCGGCAAGCCTTTGTCGGCCAACAGCATCCGCGCGCGCGAGGCGTGACCATATTCGACCAACAGCGTGCCGCCGTCCGCGCTGATATCGAACGGCACGCTGGTTTCGCGCAGCAGGCTTGTTACCCGCGCGAGATCCTGCGGATCCAGACCGGAATACAGGACCTCGAACGTCGGCCTGCTCGCGAGGAAACTGGCGACCCCGACAGCGGCAAGGGTCGCTGCCCCTACCGCGGCGAGCTGCCAAAGCCGACGCGGTCCAAGTCCCGCGATCGACCTCAGCAGTTTCTGGGCTTCGACAAGCAACGCCATGGCAGCTCCCACGCACGACGATCCACCTTCGATCGCCTGGCTTGCGTGGGAGTTGCCTTGTCGGCCATCAGCCGAACAGCTTCAGGATCATCTGCGAATTCTGGTTCGCGATGGCCAGCGACTGGACGCCCAATTGCTGCTGCGTCTGCAAGGCTTGCAGCCGAGTCGACGCCTCGTTCATGTCCGCATCCACAAGAGCGCTGACGCCGTTCGTCAATGCGTCAGACATGGCCGAAACGAATGTCTGCTGCAAGGCGACACGGGTCTGCGTCGCGCCAATCTTCGCTGCATAGTCCTGAAGCGCGCCCAACGTCTTGTCAGCGTCGGCAATGTAGGTGTCGAGCGTGGCGCTCGTAGTCGACGACGACACGGAGAGAGCCGTGAAGTCCGTGCCAGAGCCGGTCGCCGTCCCCGTCCCTCCTTCGAGAATGCCGGAGCCCGCCGTTGCGCCGGCGCCTGTTCCGGTCAGTGCGGTCGTCGCGACTGTAATCTTGCCGACGGAGGTTGCTCCCGTCGCATCTCGGTCGAAGGAGGATACGAGATCCAACGACGATTTCGAGCCATCGAAGAGGTTGACGCCCGAAAAAGTCGAGGAATTGACGATTGACGTCAATTGCTTTGTCGCTTGCGTGATATCCGTCCCGATTTTGGCGAGATCGGCGCCCGGTTGCTTCGCCGCGACCAAATCGCTCTTGATCTGGTTCATGACCGAGATGACGTTGTTGACCGCCGAATTGGTAAAGCTCAGCATCGCGGCGCTCTGCGAAAGCGATGTCTTGACCGCTCCCAAAGCCCCGTTGTCCGACTTCATCGTGGAAGCAATCGACCAATACGAGGCGTTGTCCGCCGACGACGATACTTTGAGTCCCGTGGAAATCTGGCTCTGCGTCGTTTGCAGGCTCTTCTGCGTCGCCGCGAGGCTCTGAAGCGCGGTCAAGGCGGAAGAATTCGTGAGAATGCTAGACATGCTGGCGTCCCTTCGGATAGGTGCTGACGATTGGGGACATGCCGTAGTAATCGGCTGGACAGTGCTGCTTCATGCATTTGGCGCGCTCTTGTCGAATCGCTCCAACCTGTCGGCGCATCACAATTAGCGAGCAGAAGTTGCGCCTTTCCTAATCGCTGAACGGCATGCCTAAACGTAAGATCGGACCAACCCGCCGATCAGCAATGCCCATCCATCGATCAGGACAAAAAATAACACCTTTATCGGCAGCCCGATGACCGACGGAGGCAACATCATCATGCCCATGGACATCGTTATGGTCGCGACGATGAGATCGATTACGAGGAACGGCAGCGCGATGAGAAACCCGATTTCAAACCCCCGTCGCAATTCGGACATCATGAACGCCGGAATGAGTACGGTAAGGCTCGGGGGAGCGACCACCTGTTCGCCAGGCGCCTCTCGCCTCAGGCTCCTTCAGTCGCCTGAGGTCGGCCTCCCTCACATTCGCAGTCATGAATTCGCGGAACGGTTCGACGATCCGGGCAATAGCGTCTTTCTCGCTGATCTTTTCTTCGACGAGCGGTTGCACGCCATCATTCCATGCCTTCTCGAAAGTCGACGACATGACAAAGAGCGTAAGAAAGAGCGCCAAGCTCACGAGCACCATGTTCCCCGGCGTGCTCTGCAGGCCTATTCCTGATCTGAGAAAAGACAGGGCGACGACGAAACGTGTGAAGCTCGTCATCATCACCAACAAACTCGGGGCAACCGAAAGAACCGACAGGAGCGCGACAACCTGAACGATTCGTCCGGACGCCGAAGCGGCGGGAATTGCATCGACGATACTGGACGCTTGCGCGGCCGCGCTTCCCGCAACGTAGATCAAAGTCAGGATTGGGAGCACGAGTGAAAGACGTCGTGTCATTGCACGACCAGTGTCTGTATCAGAACCGCCTCCACCGCGAGGCCGATTCTGAAATCGAGCTCGATCGAGAAGGTCTTCCCGCAATCGCCGCAGGCCGGCGGCTCCCTGTATTTCCCGTGCGGCGACAGTTCTGAGGAAATCGGTCGAGTCGGATACAAATTCAGCGAAAAATTCGTCCGGCTTCGCACTTGGCGGTCCAGACATGACCAATGCTAGTTCGACGCGAACCCACGCGCCGGCCGGTTCAGCGAGATTTGTCACGATCGGACGAACCTCACGCAGCGTTTTCGTCGGCTGTCCGGTTGATCGCTCCTTCTCTTGTGGCTGCTTCGTGTCGAGCGCAAGGCCATCGCTCCGCGACGTCCCCTCCCACGAGGCAGAACCCGCGCCAAACCCGATTGCGACTGCTGACCATAGCAAGAGGTTGAGTCCGTATTTCCCTGGAGTCACAGCCGCGCCTGTCAAAATGGCCGAATGATATCGATGACTTGATGCAAGAGGCTTGGCTGCTGCACCTCGCTTAGGCGACCTCTTCCGCCATAGGAAATGCGCGCTTCCGCGACCTTGTCGTAAGTGATCAAATTGTCGCGGCTTACGTCGCGCGGACGAACGATTCCGGAAACCTTGAGTTCGCGCAATTCGTTGTTCACCCGCACTTCCTGCGATCCGCTGATGAGCAGATTTCCGTTAGGCAAGAGATCGGTGACAATGGCGGCAACAGACAATTGTATCTTTTCGGACCGCCCGATATTGCCCTGTCCCTTCGATGTCGACGTGCTTCCCGCATTTGCCGCGCCGCTCGCTTTCCCCGCAAGGATGGGCAACGCGACGGACCCATCGAACTGACTCTTGAACAACGACTCGCTGGATCTGTCGGTGGAATTCCCCAGAATGGCGCTGTCATTTATCGATATGACGACGGTAATCAGATCGCCAATCCGGGCAGCGCGGGCGTCCCGGAACAGATCGCCGCCACGTTCATCCCACAGGAACCTCTGAGGTCCAGAATAGGTGGCGCGGGCATCGGCTATTTGCTCGAGGTTCGCCTCGGCGTTCAGGCCTGTCCCGATTGCTGTCATGGCAGGAGCTCGCCCCACATCGCGCGGGTGGACGGCGCACCCGGCGAGCGCTATCCCGAATAGGCATTGGAGACGCTTGATCACGATCCGCTCTTCTCCTGTCCCGACTTCTCCTTGAGCCCTCTCAAGACGCCGTCGGCCAACCGGGCAGCCTTCTCCGGAGTCATCTCGTTGAGGATCGCGCTCGCCGCTCTTGGATTTAGCTTTGTGATGATGCTCGCTGCGCTTTCTTCACTCATCGCTGCAAGCTGCTGCGCCGCCATCTCGGGTCTCATCTTGGCGTAGATCTCGACGAGGCTGTCGCGTCCCGACATCCACAGTTTTTCACGCCTCTCCACCCAGCTTCGCGCCTCCTGCCCTAGAGCGGCGAGCGCTTCGGACTTCTTCGACACCTCGATCTCAAGTTCCTTCAACCTCTTGCTCTCCCACGCCACGCGCGCCTCGATTGCATTTGGAATATTGTTCGAACAATAGGTTCTGGCGATGTTTTCAAGCTCGGAACGGCTCGTGCACACGCGCGAGCCATTTTGCTCCTTCTGGCCCGTATCCGGTGGGGCCGCTTCCTTGCCATCAGAATCCTCCGTCGGCTCCGCTCCACGCTGCAACGTGTTCCCCTCGACAGAAGCCTTTCTCGCGCCGGGCGCGACTTGCGCCGCTCGTGTCGCCTTCCTCCTTGTCGTCGCAACGCCGCCGGAATCTCCGCCTTTGCGCGCCGATGCTTGTCGACGAACGACGCCCGTCGCCTTCCATGGCTGTCGCGCGCGCTTGACGCCCGGAACGTCGGCTCGCACAACAGCCGGCGGGGAAACAATTGTTTGCGAAAGGGCCACGTCGGGGCTGAAATACTGCCAGGTCGCGCACAGCAACGCCGCTCGACCAAGACCGGCCAGGATACGATTTGAGCCCGACGACAAGCAGCGCTCTCCTTCCACACGGAAAGGGTGCGGAAGCGACCTTGCCTGGACCTGTACTCACTGAACGATGATATCCGCCTGCAAGGCGCCGGCCGTCTTGATCGCCTGCAGAATTGAGATTATTCCCGCCGGCTTCAGGCCAATCTGATTGAGTCCCCGAATGAGAGACTTGAGACTGGCGCCCGAAATGACCGAAAGCTGACCGCCTTCCTGACTGGCCGACACCGACGTATCGCTCGCAACGACAGTCCGCCCTTGAGACATCGGGGCGGGTTGAGAAACGTTGGCGGTCTCGGTAATGCGGACAGACAAAGCGCCGTGTGTCACGGCGACGGTCGATATTTGCACATCAGCTCCTACGACGACCGTTCCGGACTTGGCGTCGATGACGATTTCGAGCCGGGGTGTCGGGATCTACAAGCAGCTCTCCGATCTCGCCAATCAGACGCGTCTTGGAGGCTTTCGCGGGCCTTACTATTTCAATCGACCGATTGTCTCGCTCTTCCGCTATCCGAATAGAATATCGACGCTTCGAAAATTCATTGATCGTATCCGTAATCCGCGCCGCGGTCTTGAAATCCTCATTTCGCAATTCGATCACGATGCGTCCGTCATCGCCGAACGTGCTCGGTATTTCGCGCTCGACGACGCCGCCGTTCGGGATGCGTCCAGCAGTTGGAACGCCTTGAGTAAGCGATTCGGATTTTCCCGCCTCCGTGAACCCCGACACGGTAACCGGCCCCTGCGCGGAAGCGCGAATGACGCCATCCGGCCCCATCAGCGGCGTCATTATCAGCGTTCCCCCGACGAGCGACGTCGCATCGCCCAGCGACGATATCGTCACGTCGACGCGCGCGCCTGGCGCTGAAAGCGGCTTTATGTCGCTTGAAACGATCACCGCGGCGACATTGCGCGTTCGCATCGCGCCGGTCTTCACGGCGATACCCATGCGGTCGAGCATCGATTGCAATGATTGTTCGGTGAACACGGAATTCCTCAGGGTGTCCCCGGTGCCCTGCAAGCCGACTACGAGGCCGTAGCCGACAACCTGGTTTTCCCTGAGGCCATGAACCGTCGTGATGTCCTTGATCCGGACCTTGGCGTTTGCCCCGAACGCCATCAAGCACGCGAGTATCACGACCGCCGCTCGCCGCATCAGCGACCCACCATGACAATTCCAGTCACGGAAACGACGCCGGTCACCACGAGCCCGGTTTCGACGTTCCTCACCCGGATGGGATCTCCCGCACGCGCGGACTGCAACGCAAGCCCCGTTGCGCTGATGGAAATGCCGGGCTGCTCATATACGATCTGAACAGGACTGCCATTGCTGATCGTCTGCGGTTCATCTATCGCCGAGACGCCAATCGGCTTGCCGATGAACAATGTCCGTTTGGCGACGCGACCGATCAATTCGCCGCGGGTGCGCACGGCATTGCGGCCGTCGCGAATATCGACCGCCACATCATACAGCATGCCGTCTCGAATGATTTCGCCCGGGTATATCGTCGCTACAGGGGTCGGAAGTACGATCTCCTCCGCTCCGGCCGTCGCCGACACGCATACGCCCCGCATACGACCAGGAATGGAAGCCAAAGCCGCACGGTCTATCTCAGGTTCTTGGAAATAGTGCCGGCCATGTCATCCACGGCCTGAATGATCTTCGAGTTCATTTCATATGCGCGCTGCGCAGAGATGAGATCTGTTATCTCTTTGACCGGGTCGACATTCGAATTCTCCAGATAGCCCTGATTGATGACCCCAAACCCTGGATCGGCCGGCGCCCCGTTCACCGCCGGGCCGGACGCCGCGGTCTCTCGAAAGAGATTGCTGCCGAGCGGCTCGAGCCCGGCCTCGTTCGTGAAATTCGCGATCGTCAATTGACCGATTTGCTGCGGCGATGTTTGTCCGGCGATCGAGGCCGAGACGAGCCCGGACTGGCTGACGCTGATGGATGTCGCGTTTTGCGGGACCTGTATCGCGGGGATCACGGCGTAGCCGTCGGAGGTCACGATCTGGCCCTGCGCATTGGTGCTGAACGAGCCGTCCCGCGTGTATATTGTTTGGCCGTCGCCGCCTTGAATTTGAAACCAGCCGCGCCCGTTGATAGCGAAATCCAGTTTGTTGCCTGTGTTGGTGAGAGCGCCCTGTATATTGAGATTTCTCACAGCAGCGGTCCTGACCCCCAGGCCAATTTGCGCCCCTTCCGGCACCGTCGCGTCTCGTCCTCGGTTCGACACGCCCTGAAGCCGCTCCGCCTGGTACAGGAGGTCGGTAAATTCCGCGCGAGCGCGTTTGAACCCGGTCGTGTTTATATTTGCGATATTGTTCGCGATTACCTCGACATTGAGCTGCTGCGCGCTCATTCCCGTGGCTGCAATGGTCAGCGCCCGCATTTCGACACCTCAAATCGTCATTCGGCTGATTTCTTGCAACGCGGCAACGGCCTTGTCTCTCACCGCCAGCGCAACCTGCAAATTCTGTTCGGCGGCCATGAGGCTCTCCACGACTTCCCTGGCCGACGCTTTCCCGTTCAATGCGGCGACGCTCGTTCGTTCAGCCGCCGCCACGGAGTGCGACGCAGACGATGCAATCTCGGACAAGACCTTGCCGAATTCAGATTCGACAGCCGGTTTCTCGCTTCCAATTCCCGTGGTTCGAAATTTCTCGACTGTGCGAGCGAGGCCATCGACCACGCTCAACCCGATTGCGACCGGAATCATGGCTTCCTCACGTCTTCAGAATATCGAGCGTTAGTGAAAAGAGCTCGCGCGCCTGTCGGATCACTTGCAGGTTGGCCTGGTACCCATGGTTCGCCTCGCGCATATCCGCCAATTCCAGAATGGGATCGACATTCGGCATCTTCACTTCACCCTTGCTATTGGCCGCCGGGTTTCCCGGGTCGCGAACCACCCTGAAAGGCGCTTCGTCCGTTCCGATCTTCTTGATCGCAAGATAGGCAACGCGATCCTGGCGAGCCATTTCCGAGCCGAAAGTCACTGTCTTACGCCTGTATGGATCTTCGTCCGGCGAACTCGCCGTCGCATGTGCGTTCGCAATATTCTCCGAAATCACACGCATTCGGATGCTCTGCGCATCGAGAGCGGATCCCGCTAGCCGCAACGACATCTGGATTGGATCGAGCATTTCACTTCGCCGCAGACAGAAGAAATCGATGAAACGACCTGACGATACTCGTGTTGAGCGCATACGCCTGGCGCACTTCGTTAGCCGTCATCATCTGGCGATTGAGAGAGACGGTATTTCCTGAATGAGACACATCGGTAGCTTTTGCGCTGACAATTCCGGCGGACCTCGAGCCGCGATCAACGGTCTGAAGGTGGCCTGCGCTAGTGGCGCTCAAAGCAAGGTCGGCCCGCTCAACGAAACCGCTGAACGGCCTGACGTCGGTCGCGCGATAACCTGGCGTCGACGCATTGGCGATGTTGTTGGCGATCGCATTTTGCCGCGCCATCAGCCATCGAGCATGCTGCTGAGCGAGTTCGCCGATCCCCAGGTCTCCCACGACAATCCCCCCATGGCCCAGCTCCGGAAATAGTCAGGCAGGCTTGTTCGAGGCTTGCTCCATTGAGCGCCCTGGGCTCATTCGGCGTGTGGAGAGAAAGTTCACGATCTCCGCAACCGCCTTGTAGAACTCGGGGGGAATATACTGGCCAACTTCGACGCTCCTGTATATCGCTCGCGCCAGCTCTGGCTGCTCGACGACCGGTATCTCGCGTTGCTCGGCTTCGGCTCGAAATCTTCAAGGCGATCAGTTCTTGTCCTTTTGCAACAACCATCGGCGCTCCGCCCTCTTCGCGCAGGTAGCGCAGCGCGACCGCAAAATGTGTCGGGTTCGCGATGACCATGGTCGCCGAACTCACCTCGTTCAGCATCCGCTTGCGCGCCCGGTCCAGAGCGATCGAGCGCATTCGCATCTTGACCAGCGGATCTCCCTCGGACTGTTTCAATTCGTCTTTCACCTCCTGTCGGGTCATTCTTAGACGTCGTCTCCAGGCGATACGCGATGTGACCAGTTCGAGCAGCGCAAAGCAGGCCACGACCAATGCTATGGCAAGAACAATTCGCTGCAGCGCCCCGACAATAAATTCCGCAACCGCGGCAGGCTGGCGATCGACGCCATATGCGATCTGACGCCAGATATCGCGGGCGACCACCCAAACGCCGATGAATGCGACCAGATTCTTCGCGAGCGTCTTGCCGAACGATACAAGCGCCTCGCGTCCGAATATGCGCGTCAGGCCTTTCACAAGATCGAGCCGTGAAAAGTCGACTTTCAACCGCTTCAATATGACCCGGGGGCGTCGCGACGCTGATCCGATGGCGACCGATATGGCCAGGGAAGACAAGATGAGCGCCGACAACGGAGCGCAGACCGTCAAGCAGATGTCATAGAGGAGCCTGATTGCGTCGGACCCTGTCCCCAGCCGGATATCCCACGAGCGATCCAGCATCGCGCCGAGCATCCCTATCTGCTCATGCAAGCGCGTCTGGCCGATAAGCCTGAGAGCGACGTATGCCCCGACGACGGAGCCGAGAAGCCTGAGGTCGTGGACAACCGGCGTCTCCCCGCGTTCGACGGCGTCCGTCACTTTCTTCTCGCTGGGCTCCTGATCTCGGCTTTCGGGCTCCGGCGCCTCCGACATAGGCTTCTTCGCTACTCAGCGGGGTTCGGCTGGGGCAGACTGATCGCGCCGGCAGCCGATAGCCGCAGCGCCGCCTGAACAATCATGCGTCGGGCCGCCTGCACTTCTCTGAGAGGCGCATTGCCGTTGCTCGACAATTCCGACTCGACCAGGCGGCGCGCACGCGCTCCCAGACTGGACAGGGCCGCCTCGACAATATCCTCGGGGGCTTCTTTCAACGCCAGTATGACGCGCTCTGTCGGCAGGCCGTCAAAAACCTTGGTTCGGTCTTGCGGCGCAAGCTCGGTCAGTTGTTCGAACTTGAAGACGAGAGCGCGCATCTCCGCCGCCTTATCCGGCGCAACAGCGGACAGATATGAAATCACGTCATCGATCGCATTTCCATCGAGCCGATTGACGACATCCGCGACGCGCGCCGGAGCCCCTTTTCCGTCCGCTGCTCCCTCGTGCTCGCCCAATACGCCGCGAATGGCCGTTTCGACAAGGCTCATTGCGGCTTCCGAAACGGGACGGTTCATCAACATATGCGCCACAATTCTTGGCCGCTGAGCCGCCTCGATCTTGTCGAGAATCCCGGCCGCGCGCTCTGGTTCGAACTTGTTGAGTATTATTGCGGATATGAACGATGGCTCCCTTGCGAGCAGGACGGCGACGTCATCGCCCGCAAGGGCGTCAAGCCGAGCCCATACATCGGCCAGCGCATCCTCACTCTCGCCTTCGACGAGCTGGGCGACCTCCTGCGGCGCCAGGGAGCCTGAAACAAGCTGCTGGGCTTCCGACAGGGTGCCGACGATCTCCGGGCCCTCCGCGAAATCGTCGGCGAATTCATCGATCATGTCGTCCAACGACGTGCGATCGACGATGCCGAGCGTAGCGGCGGCGCCCGCAATCTGCTGAACCTCATGTCGGTCCAGGTGCTGCAGCAGCTTTGGCGTCGTCTCCTTGCCGAGGACAATCAGCAAAGCCGCAGCCCGTTGGGGGCCTGTCAACTTTCTGCGATCGCCCCCTCTTCTTCTTTCGCCGTGATTCATTGACGGGGGCGATCCGGGATAGATCCGCTTGCCAGTTCGACAATCCTGACGACAAATTGCGGAGGCGCGTCCTCCGTGACGGCGATTTGCCCGCGGCAAACCAGTCGATCGTTCACGATGATATCGACCGGCTGCCCGAGCTTGCGATCCAGTGTAAGCAGCGCTCCCGGCCGAAGATTCGCCACCTCTCGCACCGACATCACCGCGCTTCCCAGGACGACACTGATTTTCAACGGAATCGCGTCCACGACGCTGATGCGTTCGGTAGATGCCGAATTTGTCTCGCCACAGACCGCGCTCGTCGGCTCCACGTCGGCTTGCACTCGTGACATCAGCTATCGCCCTCTTCGACCCCTGTGCGCTCTTCAAGCAAGCGCAATGCAAAATGTCCGTCGTCTCGCGCCAGCTCGCACCGAAACAATGGCCTGCCGTCGATGTTCAGGTCCACGACAGAAGTCGGCGACGATTTCAGCCGTAACAGGTCCCCGATCTGCCAGCGCCTGATTTCGCCAAGCGAGACTTCGCGCTCGTCCAGTGTCGCGTCCAGGCGCACGAGAGCCGTCTCGATTCGATCTTCAAACGCTCTCAGCGCCTCGACACTCCTATCCGGCCGTCGCAGCGTCTGGGCGCGGCGCTTCGACAGGACACGCGCCATGTCCTGCCGCGAGATCACATACTCAACCCCTATTGCAGCCGGGTTCACGATGATTGTTTCCGTCTCGCTCGCGCCCGACGCCATATCGTCGGAGGATGCCTCGGCAGACGTCGCGTGTTGCGGCGAACCAATCGACGCTGCCTCACGAAATGTCTCGACAAACAGCGAGAGAACTTCATTCACAATTCGGCGCGCAATCGGGCCGTTCAACTCTCTCTCGCGACCGCTGGATGTCGATTCATCAGCGCCGTACATCTGTCGGACGAGCCACATTCCCGCTTGTGCGCCTATCCGGCAAGTCACCGGGGCGACAAATCCATCAACCGCTGACGTCACATCGAACGCATCGCCGTCTTCTGCATCCGATTGGAACGATGCGGCTATTCCAAGCCTGTCCGTCAGCGTGCCGATGAGGGCTTTCTCGAGGCTTCGCAACAATGCGTCCGTACTTTCATCGGGTCCCGATGGGCGCAACGGATCCGGGGCCCAAGAGCGGGTCCGGACATGATCGGCGTCGGCGGACGGCATTGTCGAACTTGTCACGCCGCCTCCGCCGGGCGGGCGCCTCCGGACGCCATTTCGCTTTCCACATCGTCGATGGATGGACGCTCATTTGATGGAATCGTCTTCCGCCCATGTTCGACGGCAATCTGGGGCAACGCCCCATTCATGAACGCAAGCAGGGACTGCTTTACGATGACGTAGACACGCGCCTGCCTCTCCCTCGTGCTCTTGATCTTGGCGCCGAGAGGCGTCACGATTCCGTACGAGATGAAGATTCCGGCGAAGGTGCCGACCAGCGCCGCTCCGATCAATCCGCCCAGCATTTCCGGAGACTGATCGAGAGCGCCCATGGCCTTGATCACGCCGAGCACCGCGGCAACGATGCCAAGCGCTGGCAAAGCCTCCGATACCGCCGTCAGCGCCTGATATGGCTTGAGCTTGTCTCTCGAAATCGTATGAAGCTCCTCGTCCATGAGCGCCTCTATCTCATGTGTTCTGGCATTTCCGATGATGATGAGGCGGCAATAGTCGCAGATGAAGGCGGTCAGATCCTTGTTCGCGAGGATCTTCGGGAATGCGAGGAAAATCTGCGAACTCGGATGGATTGTCGACGTGTTTTTCGGCTTCCGCACGAGATCTGCCTCTCAATTCCCGCATGAGACCTGCAAGGACGCCGAGAACATCGAGATAGTCTCGAGGTTTTGGCTGCCGATCCAGAATCGCTTCGACGACGGCTGCCCCGGTGTCCCGAATAACCTTCATCGTGTTGGCGATGATGAACGTGCCGAGCGCAGACCCGCCAATGATCACGAACTCCCACGGTTGCCATATGACGATCAAATGGCCCCCGAGCGCCGCAAAACCTCCCAGGATGGACCCGAGGGCGACGACGAGGCCGATCGCGAAATTCAAGGCAGCACGCTCCGTGACTGGTTGCGACCAGACATGAAGCGCCGAAACTTGCGCGGGGCTGAATGCAGTCTGACAAGGCTCACGCAAGCAATCCAGACGTTGTCTTGCGTACAGCGTGGAAACGTTTCAGAGGAGGACGTACCTGACTACGGCGCTTTATGTCGACGCGGCCGCCCAATTAGCCCTCACAAGGCGGATGGAGTCGCTCGCCTTCAATCTCGCGAACGCGAACACGACCGGCTTCCTCGGCGAGGGACTCAAGTTTAACTCGGTCGTATCGACGACAGGCGGCGGCAACGTCGCCTTCCCGCACGCCGGAGCAGATTATATTTCCTTGACGCGCGGCGCGCCGCATAAAACCGGAAACCCTCTGGATGTGGCGATCCGTGGAGACGTTTGGCTTTCGATCATGACGCCCGCTGGTCCCGCCTATACGCGAGACGGACGTCTCCAAATCGAACTCGGGTGGGGCGATACGCTCGATCAACGGCTATCCGCTTCTCGATGCGGGCGGCGCGCCATTGTCTGTCGACGCCTCGGCAGGCGAACTATCGATCGCGGCTGATGGCGCCATAAGTCAACGGGGAAAGGCCGTCGGAGCCCTCGGATTGTTCACGCTCGATGCCGACGCTCGGCTCTCCCGGCACGACAATTCCTCGATCCTGTCCGATCGCGAAGCGACGCCCGTAGCGGCGTCGTCGCGAAGCGGCCTGATGCAGGGGTTTCTCGAACAAAGCAACGTCGCTCCCCTCACCGAACTAACGAAGATGATCGAAATCCAGCGTACCTTCGATCATATATCCGCTTGCATGAACATGACTGACACCGCTCAGCAGGACGCGATACGAACGCTCGGCGCGCAAACGTGAGCGTTCCGTCTCCCCCGAATAGTCCGCTGTCGCGCCTGGCGCGCCTAGTCGAGGATTTTGAACCGCGTCGAGACGCCCTTTCATTCGGTGGGACAGTTAGAGAGGTTGGCGCGGGTTACGCGCGGGTCGCGGGGATCGACGCCAACGTCGGCGATATCCTCTTCAATAATTCAGATGCGCGCTTGCGCGCCGAAGTCGTGCAAATCGACAAGAACGAGGCCCTGGTCGCGCCGTTTGGCGCCACGCTGCTGCTGGGCGCCCGCATGTACCGTCGTGGTCCTCCGAGCATAGCGCCGACCACGAACTGGATCGGTCGCGTCATCAACGCTTTCGGCGAGCCGATAGACGATCTCGGACATCTGCCGAGCGGCCGCAAGTCGATCGCCGTGCGGGGAGGGCCTCCCGCAGCGCTCGCTCGTCGCCTTGTGTCTTCCGGGCTTTCTACCGGCGTAAGAGTGATCGATTTGTTCGCTCCTCTCTGCATCGGTCAACGCATGGGCGTATTCGCCGGATCCGGCGTCGGAAAATCCACATTGTTGAGCATGTTTGCGAAGTCTGACCGCTTTGACCTCACTGTCGTCGGTTTGATCGGTGAACGCGGCAGGGAGGTGCGGGAGTTCATCGACCAGTTCGGCGCTTTCGGCAGATCGGGTTTGATCGTTGTAGTCGCCACAGGTGACGAAAGCGCACTGCAGCGCCGCTTGGCCGCTCAAACGACCATGGCCGTCGCTGAATATTTCCGGGATCTTGGCCGGTCGGTGCTCGTTATCCTGGACTCGGTGACGCGATTTGCCCTCGCATGTCGAGAAGTCGCGATCGCGGCCGGCGAGCCGCCGGTTTCGCGGGGCTTTCCTCCAAGCGTCTTCACCGATCTGCCACGCCTTCTCGAACGCGCAGGCCCTGGACCGGAGCGCGCCGGCGATATTACGGCCGTGTTCTCCGTGCTTGTCGACGGCGACGACCACAACGATCCAATCGCCGACGCGGTTCGTGGAATTCTCGATGGCCATATCGTTCTCGACCGCGCCGTCGCGATGCAGGGACGATACCCCGCGGTCAACATTCCAGCCTCGATCTCCAGGCTCGCTCATATCGCCCTGCCATCCGAACGCCTGACGCTGGCCAACAGGTTTCGCGCCATGATCGCAAGATACGAGGAATCCCGGGACCTCCGCGCGATGGGAGGATACGTCGCGGGTGTGGACGCTGATCTCGACACGGCTGTTGCGATCGTTCCTCTGCTCTACGCAAATTTGGCCCAATCGGGAGACGACCCTCCGAGCATCGACGCGTTCAGAGATGTAACCGAGGCGCTGAAACGCCAGACCGCCCCATCGAGCTGAAGCCGAGACGACGATGATCAATTCTACGCGCATGCCCAATGCGCCATCGTCGAAGGACCATACGAGCTCCTTCGACGTCGTATTCGCGTCGGGCATCGTCCTCATTCTTTCGATTTTCTTTCTACCCACGCCGCCGGTCCTGATCGACATCGGACTGGCTCTGTCGATAGCGATTTCCGTCTTGATTCTGATGGTTGCGCTTTGGATCGAGAAGCCGCTCGAATTCTCCGCCTTTCCGACCATCCTGCTGGTCGCGACGATGCTGCGCCTGTCGCTGAATATCGCGACGACGCGACTGATCCTCTCGCACGGTTCCGAAGGCATTTCGGCTGCCGGCTATGTCATCGGCGGTTTCGCGCGCCTGGTAATGAGCGGCGACTTCGTCATCGGTCTCGTGGTGTTCGTAATTCTCATTACCGTGAATTTTCTCGTCATCACCAAGGGCGCGACCCGCATAGCCGAGGTCGGCGCGCGTTTCACTCTCGATGCCATCCCCGGCAAGCAAATGGCCATCGATGCTGATTTGTCCGCGGGACTGATCGACGACAAGGAAGCCCAGACCCGCCGGAAGGAGCTCGAGGAAGAGAGCGCGTTCTTCGGTTCGATGGACGGCGCGTCCAAATTCGTCCGAGGCGACGCCGTTGCCGGGCTCATCATTCTGGCGGTCAATATCTTCGGCGGCATTCTTATCGGGATCACCCGTCACGGCATGACTCCCGCCGACGCGGTAAACATCTTCACCAAACTATCTGTCGGCGATGGGCTCGTATCGCAGATCCCTGCTCTCATCGTATCCCTCGCGGCGGGTCTCCTTGTTTCGAAAGGCGGCACTCGAGGATCGGCGGACCAGGCGGTCGTCGGACAATTGACGCGCCATCCGCGGGCGCTTTTCTTCGCCGGCGGCCTGATGGGCGTCTTGGCGCTCATACCGGGCCTTCCATTCGTACCCTTCGCTCTTCTCGGCGCCACATTGACGTCCGTTGGGGTCGCCATCCCGAGACATCTTGCCAGACTTTCGGCAGCGGAGCGGGAAACGGCTCTCGAAGCGGAGCGGAAGGCGACCGAAGCGACACGCGACACCGTGAAGGAATACCTTCGTGCGCCGGAAATCGAACTCTGCGTGGGTCAGCACCTGGCGACACGCGTCATGCCGACCTTCGACGAAATGTCTCACCGCGTGGCGAAGATGCGCCGAAAATTCGCGCAGCGTTATGGATTTGTCATTCCGGACATCAAATTGACGAATGCGATCGACACGCCGCCACGCTCATATCAGGTACGGATCCACGGCGCGGTTGTGGCGTCCGTGGAAATTCCCGTCGGCGACAGCCTCGTTATCTACGGCGACGGGCCGAAGCCCGACTTGATTGGCGAGTTTACGCGCGAGCCCGCCTTCGGAATGAACGCCATCTGGATTTCTCCGTCGTTCGTCGCAGACGCGCGCCGCGCCGGATTCGACCCCGTCGACAATATTGCCGTGATTCTCACGCACCTCGGCGAACTCTTGCGAAGCAACTTGTCCCAATTGTTCTCTTATAAAGACATGCGCGCGCTCTTCGAACAGCTTGACCCGGAATACAAGAAATTGCTCGACGAGATTTGCCCGTCGCAGATCTCGTATTCCGGACTTCAAAGCGTGTTCAAGCTTCTGCTCGCGGAGCGCGTGTCGATTCGGAGCCTAAGTCTCATTCTCGAGGCCGTCGCCGAAATTATCTCTCATTCCCGCCGTGTCGAGCAAATCGCCGAGCACGTGCGCATTCGCATTTCCCCGCAGATCTGCGACGAAATCGTCGTCGACGGCGCCTTGAATATTGTTCGGACGGGAACACGATGGGATCAGACGATCCGCCAAACTCTCAAACGTGACGCGAAGGGGGATGTGATCGAGTTCGACATAGACCAGAAACTTGTCGAGCAATTCCAGGCCGAGGCGAGCGCGGCTCTCAAGCCGCATCTCGACCGTGGCCAGCCGCTCGCGGTCGTCACGACGTCGGAGGCGCGTTCTTACGTACGCATGATGATCGAACGCCTGCTCCCGAACGTCCCGGTTCTCTCGACGCTCGAAATTGCGCGCGGAGTGGACATCAAGACGCTTGGCTCCATCTCTTGATCCACATCGACAACAATTCGCTTGCGGCCGGGTTTGCCATATTCTGTCGCATCGGCGTTTGCTTGTCTTTCGCGCCGGGCTTCTCGAGTTCGCGCATCTTGATGCGACTACGATTGTTGATCGCAATCGGCCTGACCGTCGCCCTTGCTCCATCGGTGATTGGAGAGATCAAGCCCGGCATAATCGATCTCCGGGCCTTTCCTCTCGCATCTCTCATCGTGGGCGAATGCCTGATTGGAGCGGCTATCGGCGTGATGGCGCGCATGATCTTCGGCTGCCTTGAAATGATGCTCACTGCGGCGTCCATGGCGATTGGGGCAAGCTCTTCGTTTGCTCCTCGCGTGGACGACTCCGAAACTCTTCCAGAATTTGCATCGATCGTCGCCTTTGCAACGGCGACCCTGCTGTTTGTCGTCGACTTGCATTGGGAAATCGTCCGGGCGGTCTTCAACTCCTATGTTGCGATGCCCATGGGAGTTCCGGTCGGGTCGCAATTCATTGTCGCCAGAATAGGCGAAACCCTCTCCCTGGGGCTTTCGGTCGCGTTTCGGCTTGCGTCTCCGTTTATCGCTTTCGGGGTCATATCCAATTTCGCCTTCGCGCTGATCAACAAGATCACGCCGCAGGTCGCGCTGTATTTCGTTTCGACCCCATTCGTCCTGGTCGGCGGCCTCGCGCTCTTGCACCTTCTGTGGGCGGATATTTCGATCGAGTTCCTGGCTTTTTTCAGGAACTGGCTGGAGCGGCTCTAAGTCATGCGGCAACGTCGAGCGCGATTGCTCCGCCTGGTCGGGCTCTTCGAGATTGTGAAACGGGCTCGAGATACGCGGCTTGCGCGCCTTTCGAACGAAGACGCCCGGCTTGCGCGGAGGGAAATGGAGCTATTGGCGACCGCGTCCGCGCCGAGCATGTTCGGCCTCGCGTTGCAGCAGATGTCCAACCGGCGCCTCGCGGCTATCGCATGCGAGCGCGGCGAAATTCGACGCAAGATCGACGTGGAAAACGCGAAGCGCCTTGATGCGGAACGTCGCGCGCGCGCTGCCGCTCGCGCTCTCGAACGCGTCGATACAATGCTCGAAGGCAGAGGGCGACGTATCGAGCTCGAGGAAATCCGACTGGGACCCGGCGTGCGTCCCGCCAGTCCCACGCAAGCTTCGCCGCGCTAACCTGACGCCGTTGGAGGGATCGAGTGGCGGCGCTATTGAACAAGATCGCTGCGGACGGCGCCGCAGCGGCCGATTGGGCGCGCACGCAAGGCGCACGCACTCGGCCGTCGCCTCTGTCCGCGCCCAATGCCGGTGAATTCGGAGTTCTTGTCGGCGCGAGCAGTCGCGCTTTGCAGGAATTGTCTCCGAATGACGCGGTTGCGGGAAATCAACAGGCCCGGCAGCAATCGTCTGCGGAAAACTCCGCGGGCGCCGCATATCGCGGATTGGGCTCTGTTCTCCTCCAGAAGACACTGGAGGCAATGCTTCCGGATCAGGGCGGATTGGCGGCGAGCAAGGGCGTCGCGGCGTCGATCTGGAAGTCCATGTTGGCGCAACATCTCGCCAATTCAATTGCCCCGCGCGTGTTTCAACAGCCGCCAGAAAGCCTCGCGGCCGGGTCGGCGCGCGCTCCGTCGGAATATCCCCATGGCTGATCTTTCAAGTCACGAACTTCACGCGCCTGCGGGAGCGGAGCCGCCGCTGGATGGCCTCGTGCGCGCGATACAGAGAACTCAGGCGACGATCGAGGAGGAAACCGCAGCGCTCGCGAAGGGCGGCTCTGTCGGCCACGGCGAATTTCGCCATCGAAAGGACTTGTGCCTGCTCGATCTGTCGAGGCGCTCGCCCGCATTCGTTCATCCGCAACGCGATCCCGAATTGATGGCGGCATTGCGCGATTTGAAGGACGCGATCATCAGAAATCAGAAAGCGCTCCGCTGCCACATCAACGCAGCGCGCCAGGTCTCAGCCATCATCATGAAGGCGATAGCCGACGAAGACTCCGATCGCACCTATTCCGCCTATTCCTTGCGCCGGGCGCCGCGCGTTTGATCAAGCCCCTGCTGTTGACGATCTGGGTATCGATCGTGAGCCTGTCCGCCAATTATGGCGTCGCCTATTGGAAAGCGCATCGCGCGCGCGTTCGCCGAAGACAAGGCGACGCAGGCGCTGGAGCAACGCAAGACGCGCATCATCAATGTGCCAATTCTCGCCGACGGCCGCGTACAGGGTTATGTGGTCGCGCAGTTCGCCTATACCGGCGAGGCGGCAGCGCTGAAGGCGGCAGCGGTTTCACCGGACGGCATCATTCTCGACGAGGCTTTCCGCCTGCTCTACGCGGAAGAGAAAGCTGACTTTCGTAAATTGCAACGGGCCGATCTCGGCAGAATCATCGAAACGCTGCGTGCGCGCGTGGTCGAGCGCGTGCCGCCAGAACTGGTCAAGGAGATTCTCGTTCAGGAATTCAACTACGTCTCCAAGGACGACATCCGCAAATGAAGACTGAAGGAGCGAGGCCTGCATCGGGCGCGCGGCGCGCGGGCATCGTGACGGGCGCCGCCGGCTGGGTAATTCTGATCGCGCTGGCCGTCTCTCGTCTCGCGGTAGGCGCGCCTCGCGACACCGGCGCGCTTGTCGCCGGCCTTGTCGTGGCGTTCGCGCTCGTGACGACGAGCGCCGCATTGGTTCTTCTCGATGCGCTGCGACACGGCTTCGGCGCGCTCGACTCGTTCTTCATCGCCGCGCTCGCGCGTTCGTCGCAACGTCGCGAAGCAGTGCAACAATCTCAAACCGAAAGCCGCAGGCGCGGCTACATCGGCGATCGGCCCTTCGTCGCCAATAGCGACGGAACGGTTACGGTCGAAACACGTCTGGGTCCGCGTCACTTTCCATCGCTGGCCGACGCGCAGGACTTCATCGGGTCCTGACGTCGGCCAGACGTCGATGCAAGGCCTTATTCGGCGGCTTCCAGCTTCGGCATGCCGATGATCGCCTTGGTCTCGAGGAATTCGGCGAAGGCATGGTCGCCCCATTCGCGACCGTTGCCGGACTGCTTGTAGCCGCCGAAGGGCGCCATCATGTCGGGGCCCGCGCCGTTGAGCGAAACCTGGCCGGCGCGCAGACGCGAGGCGATCGCGCGCACCTTGTCGAAATCGCCGCCCGACACGTAGGCCGCAAGACCGTACTCGGTATCGTTGCCGATCTGCACCGCCTGGTCGACCGTGTCGTAGGGCATGATCGACAGGACCGGCCCGAAGATTTCTTCCCTGGCGATCGTCATGTCCGGCGTCACGTCGGCGAAGATCGTCGGCTTGACGTAATAGCCCTTCTCCAGGCCCTCGGGCCGGCCCGGACCGCCGGCGACCAGCGTCGCGCCTTCGTCGATCCCCTTCTTGATGAGGCCCTGGATCTTGTTCCACTGCACCTCGGACACGACCGGGCCCATCTTGGCGTTGCCCGAGGGGTCGCCGACCGTCGTCGCCTCGGCTTCCGCCTTGGCGATCGCGACGACCTCAGCCATCTTCGACTTCGGCGCCAGCATGCGCGTCGGCGCGTTGCAGGACTGGCCGGAATTGGTCATCACCGAACGCACGCCGCCGGTGATCGCCGTCTTCATGTCGGCGTCTTCCAGAATGATGTTCGGGCTCTTGCCGCCGAGTTCCTGATGCACGCGCTTGATCGTCGGCGCAGCATTGCGCGCGACTTCGATGCCGGCGCGGGTCGAGCCGGTGAACGACACCATGTCGACGCCCGGATGCGAGGAGATCGCCGCGCCCACGCCCGGCCCGTCGCCGTTGACCATGTTGAACACGCCGGCCGGCACGCCGGCGGCGTCCATCACCTCGGCGAAAATCTGCGCCGAGAAGGGCGCGACTTCAGACGGCTTCAGCACCATCGTGCAGCCGACCGCAAGAGCCGGCGCCACCTTGCAGGCGATCTGGTTCAGCGGCCAGTTCCAGGGCGTGATGAAGCCGCAGACGCCGATCGGCTCTTTCACGATCAGCGTCGTGCCGCGCTGCGGCTCCTCGAATTTATAGTCCTTGAGCACGTTGAGCGCCGTGCCGAAATGCGCCGCGCCCATGGCCGCCTGCGCGCGCTGGGCGAGCCAGACGGGGGCGCCCATTTCCTCGGTGATCGCCTTGGCCATGTCCTCATGGCGCTTCTTCAGCTCGGCCATGATGCGCATGAACAGGTCCATGCGCTCCTCGCGGCTGGTCAGCGACCATGTCTCGAACGCCTTGCGCGCCGCCTTCACGGCCCGGTCGACATCCTCCGCGCCGCCGAGCGAAATGCGGCCGGCGACGCCTTCGGTCGCCGGGATTGATGACGTCGAGCGTCTTCGGCGCGACCGGATCCACCCATTTGCCGTCGATGTAGAACTTCAGATAGTCGCGCATGCTTCGCTCCCGTGATTTCTTGGCCCGGCCCAATATCAGACCGCTGGCCGGCGTCGGGGCGACACAATAGCGACTGGACGCCGCGCGCCAAGCCCCGTCGCGCGCAATCTCGACATGCTTTTCGCAGCGCGGTAGGCATCGGCGATGCACACCGCGACAATCGACAGCGCCGCCGCCCCACAGCAAGGCGATTTTGCCGCCGTGGCCTTCGCCGGCGGCGGGAATCGCTGCTACTGGCAGGGCGGCTTCTGGGACGCCTTCACCGCCTTGCGCCCGCAATCCCCGCGCTTCGTCGTCGGCGTTTCGGCCGGCGCATTCCAGGCCTGCTTTTCGCTCATCGGCGCCGGCAAGCGGGTGCGCGAGCGCGTCTTCCGCGCCTGCGACGAGACGGAGCGCGGCCTCGACTGGTCGCTTCTCGCGCGCGGCCGCTCGCCCTTCCTCGTCGGCGGCATGTATCGAACGCTGATCGAGGAGATTTTCGGCGAGACCGAACTCGCCGCCCTCCGTCGCGCGCCGGAAATGCTCATCCAGGTCGCCCATCCGCCCGCATGGATGCCGGGCGCGCTGGCGGCGCTCGCCTCCATCGGCGCCTACCAGATCGAGAAGGCGATCACGGGGGCGGCGCATTCGCGGGCCGGGCTCTATCTCGGTCTCGAGCCCGACTGGCTCTCGACCCACGCCGCCCGGACGCCGGGGGAACTGGCCGACGCGCTGATGGCGACCGCTTCCGTGCCGCCCTTCATGCCCATCGGCCGGGTCAACGGCCGCGCAGCGCTCGATGGCGGTCTGGTCGACAATCCGCCGCTGATTCGCCTCGGCGCGGTCGAGGCCGGGGGAGGCCGCACGCTGGTGCTTTCGACCCGCTCCGCCAAGCCGCTCGAATCGACCGCCCTGCGCACCGTGGTCCGCCCCTCCCGCCCGGTGCTGGTCAACAAATTCTCCGTCACCGACGCCGCCGGCCTGCGCGAGGCCTACGAATTGGGGCTGATCGACGGCGAGGCCTTCGCCCGCAGGATCGAGGCGCAGGGGCAACCTTGACACCTGTCCGGGGCACGGCCTATATCGCCGCGCTCGACAGCGACAGCCCACAGGCGCGCCGTCGCGTGGCGGAGTAGCTCAGCCGGCTAGAGCAGAGGAATCATAATCCTTGTGTCGGGGGTTCGAGTCCCTCCTCCGCTACCATCTTTCCCCCGAACTCGACTGAAATCCGCATCCTCCTCCATAATGCGCCGAACGGGCCGCCGGGCGTCGTTGCGCCGTGCATGGCGTGACGGCCGGGGCGGCGGGGAGGACCAATGCCGAAATTCGCCGCCAATCTTTCGATGATGTTCACGGAACATGCGTTTCTGGACCGCTTCGACGCGGCGGCGGAGGCGGGTTTTGCGGCGGTCGAATATCTCTTTCCCTATGACCACTCTCCGGCCGACATCGCCGAGCGGCTGAAGCGCAACAATCTGACCCAGGCGCTGTTCAACCTGCCGCCGGGCGATTTCGCCGCCGGCGAGCGCGGCCTCGCGGCGCTCAGCGGCCGTGGCGAGGAATTGAGGGCGAGCGTCGACCGCGCGCTGGAATATGCGGCGGCGACCGGCGTGAAGCGCCTGCACATGATGGCCGGCCTCGCGTCCTCTTCCGAACTCCAGGGCGCTCGTCACCTATCAGGGCGCGCTCGAACTCGCCGCGCGAAAACTCGGCGACGCCGGCCTCGACCTCCTCATCGAGCCGATCAACGGCCGCAATATGCCCGGCTACTTTCTCGACGATTTCGGACTCGCGGAAAAAATCATCGCCGACAGTCGGCATGGCCAACGTGAAGCTGCAATTCGACATCTACCACCGCCAGATCATGCACGGCGACGTGACCATGGCGCTGCGCCGCCTCATGCCGATCACAGGCCACGTGCAGATCGCCAGCGTGCCCTCGCGCAACGAGCCCGACGGCGAGGAGCTGAACTATCCCTTCCTGTTCGATGAACTCGACCGGCTCGGCTACGACGGCTACGTCGGCTGCGAATACAACCCGCGCGGGCGCACGACGGACGGGCTCGGCTGGTTCAAGAAATTCGCGCGGAGCTGAGCGATGGCCATTCTCCTCGGCGCGGTGGCGGACGATTACACAGGCGCCTCCGATCTCGCCAACACCTTCACCAGGAATGGCCTGCGCACGGTGCAGACCATCGGCGCGCCGCCCGATGCGCTGCCGTTGCCCGATGTCGACGCCGTCGTCGTCGCGCTGAAGATCCGCTCGGTCGCAGCGGCCGAGGCCGTGGCGGCAGCCCGAAAAGCGCGCGCATGGTTGACCGCGCGCGGCGCGCGGCACGTCATGTACAAGATTTGCTCGACCTTCAATTCCACCGACGCCGGCAATATCGGCCCGGTGACGGAAGCGTTTCGCGCCGATGCGCAAGCGGGCGCGGTCATCGTCACGCCCGCTTTTCCCGAAACCGGCCGCTCCGTCTATCTCGGCCATCTCTTCGTCAACGGCGAATTGCTGAGCGAAAGCCCGCTCAAGGATCATCCGCTCAATCCCATGCGTGACGCCAATCTCGTGCGCGTTCTCGGCAAGCAGTCGAAGGCGCCGGTCGGCCTGCTGGATCTCGCGACGGTTTCGCACGGGCCGGGTGCGGTCGGCGCAGCGCTTGACGAGATGAACAAGAAGGATTTCGGCGCTGCCATCGCCGACGCCGTGTTCGAATCCGATCTCGAAACATTGGGCCGCGCGGCGCTGCGATCGCCGGTCTCGACGGGCGCGTCTGGCCTCGGTCTCGGCCTGGCGCGCGCGCTGGCGCCTGCGGGCGCCAGAGACGCGCCGAAGCTCGAGCCCGTCGGCGGCCTTGCCGCCATCGTCGCGGGCTCGTGCTCCCGCGCGACGCTGGAACAGCTCGCCATCGCCGAAAAATCCCTGCCGGTCCTGCGCCTCGACACCGACGCGCTGATGCATGGCGATGCGGAAATCCTGCGCGCGCTGGCGTGGGCCGGCGAGCGCATCGCGCGCGGCCCGCTCGCCATCGCCGCCAGCGCCGCGCCGGACGCCGTCGCGCGCGTGCAGGAGAAATACGGCCGCGACGCCGCCGGCCACGCCATCGAACAGGCGACCTCGCGCATCGCGGCCGAACTCGTTGCGCGCGGCGTGAAGCGGCTGGTGGTGGCGGGCGGCGAGACATCCGGCGCCGCCGTCGACCGGCTGGGAATTCCTGCTTTTCTCGTCGGGCCGGAAATCGCCGCCGGGGTTCCGGTTCTGCGCACGGTCGGCGGCGCGCACGGCGCGATGCAGCTCGCGCTGAAGTCGGGCAATTTCGGCGGCCCGGATTTCTTTGCGCGCGCGCTTCAGATGATGAACTGATCGAAGGACACAGCCGATGAAGTGGATTTTCAGAACGCTCGGCGTCCTCGCGCTCTTGATCGGCGCGCTCACCGCGATCATGGCGTGGCGGGCCTTCGGCGAAAACAGGCAGCGGGTCGCGGTCGCCCCAGCGCCAAAGCTCGATCTCGATGCCGACGCAGCCGCCAGACGCCTCGCCGGCGCCGTGCGCTTCAAGACGATTTCCTACGACGGCAAGCCCGATGCATCGGGCGACGAGTTTCTCGCGCTGCACGACTATCTCGAAAAGACGTTTCCCGCCGCGCATCGCGCAATGAAGCGCGAGAAAATCGGCCAGTTCAGCCTGCTCTACACGTGGCAGGGCTCCGACGCCGCGCTGAAGCCGATCATGCTGATGGCGCATCAGGACGTCGTGCCGATCGCGCCCGGCACCGAGAAGGACTGGCTGCACGAGCCGTTCAGCGGCGACATCGCCGACGGCTTCGTCTGGGGCCGCGGCGCCTGGGACGACAAGAGCAATCTGCTGGCCGTGCTCGAGGCGATCGAGAAGCTCGCCGCCTCCGGCGCGCAGCCCAGGCGCACGATCTACATCGCATCCGGCCATGACGAGGAAGTCGGCGGCCCGCGCGGCGCGACGGCTATCGCCAAGCTGCTCGACCAGCGCGGCGTGAAGCTCGAATTCGTCATCGACGAAGGCATGATCGTGCTATCCGGCGCGATACCGGGCGTCGAGAAGCCCGTGGCGCTGATCGGCCTGGCGGAAAAGGGCTCAACGACCGTGTTGATCTCGGCCGAGGGCGCGCCCGGCCATTCCTCCATGCCGCCCACGCGCAGCCGGATCGGCGAAGTCGCGGAAGCGATCTACAAGCTCGAGACCAACCAGATGCCCGCGCGGCTGCAGGGCGTCGCGCGCCAGTCGATGGAAGCGCTCGCGCCCGAAATGAACGGGTTCAACCGTTTCATGTTGTCAAATCTCTGGATCACCGAGCCGCTGGTGCGCGCGTCGATGTCGCGCTTGCCATCCTCGTCGGCGATGATGCGCACGTCGACGGCGCTCACGGTCTTCAACGCCGGCGAAAAGTCCAACGTGCTGCCGGCCAAGGCGGCAGCGCTCGTCAACTTCCGCATCGCGCCAGGCGACACCGCCGAAAGCGTGATGCAACACGTGCGCTATGTCGTCGGCAATCCCCTGTTGAAGACCGCGACGATCGGCGTCAGCCGCGATCCCTCGCCCGTTTCGCCGTCAGACAGCGACGCCTACAGGCTGATCGAGCGCACGGTCCGCGAGATCATGCCGGAGGCGATCGTCGCGCCGGGCCTCGTCATCGCCGGCACGGATTCGCGACAAATGAGCGAGCTGACGCCCAACGTCTACCGATTCGTGCCGGTGCGCGCGAAACCGGAGGATCTCGCCCGCTTCCACGGCACCAACGAGCGCATCGGCGTCGACAATTACGCGGAAGTCATCCGCTTCTTCCACCGGCTCATCAGCGTTTCGGCGATCGAGGTGAAATAGCGGGCCTTGTCTCCCTCTCCCGCGGAGCGGGAGAGGGTGGCCCCTGCGCAGCAGGGGTCGGGTGAGGGCGGCGCGATTGCGACAAGCATTCGGGCGCGGAGACGCCCTCATCCGTCGCGCTACGCGCGACACCTTCTCCCGCCTTGCGGGAGAAGGGAAGCATTCAGATCACATCCGCTCGATGATGACAGCCGGCGCCATGCCGCCGGCCGCACACATCGTCACGAGGCCGAACTGCTTGCCGCGGCGCTCGAGTTCATCGAGCACGGTGCCGATCAGGATCGCGCCGGTCGCGCCGATCGGATGGCCGAGCGCGATCGAACCGCCGTTGACGTTGACCTTGTCGCGGTCGAGATCGAGGTCGCGCTGGAACTTCTCCGACACGACGGCGAAGGCCTCGTTGATCTCCCAGAGGTCGATGTCCTCCTTCTTGAGACCGGCCTTTTCCAGCACCTTCTTGGCGGCGGGAACCGGCGCGTTCAGCATCAGCTCCGGGCTGTCGCCCATGTTCGCCATCGCGCGGATTTTCGCGCGCGGCTTCATGCCGTGGGCCTTGGCGTAGTTCGGCCGAAGCCAGCAGCACCGCGCCCGAACCGTCGACCACGCCCGACGAATTGCCGGCATGATGCTTGTACTCGATCTTGAGGTCCGGATAGGCCTGCATGATCAGCGACAGATAGGTCGTGCCCTTGTCGTCGAGCGGCGCATTGGCGAGCGCGGGGAAGGCCGCCTTCAGCGCGGCGAGGCCCTCGCGCGTCGTCTGCGGACGCGGATATTCGTCGTGGTCGAGCGCGAGCGCGCCGTCTTCCTTGTAGACGGGCACGATCGACTTCTTGAACCGGCCTTCCTTGATCGCGACGTCTGCGCGCTGCTGCGAGACGTAGCCCACTTCATCCAGCGCTTCGCGCGAGATTCCTTCGAGCGTGGCGATGGCGTCGGCGCACACGCCCTGGTGCGTTTGCGGATGATGCAGGCGCAGGCGCATATTGCCGTTGTCCATGATCATCGGGCCGTCGCCGCGACGCCCGCCCATCGACATCATTTCCGTGCCGCCGCCGATGACGAGGTCTTCCATGCCCGACATGATGCAGGCGGCCGCGAAATTCACCGCGCTGATGCCCGAGCCGCAGAAGCGGTCGATGGTGACGCCGGACGAGCGCACGTCATAGCCGGCGTCGAGCGCCGACATGCGGCCGAGATCGCCGCCCTGCGGACCGACCTGAGAGGACGTGCCCCAGATGATGTCGCCGACTTCCTTCGTGTCGATCTTGTTGCGCTCGGCGAGCGCCTTCAGCACGGCCGCGCCGAGCTGCTGGGGATGAACGTCCCACAGCGCGCCCTTGCCGGCCTTGCCGATGCCGCGCGGCGTGCGGCATGCGTCGATGATCCATGCTTCGTTCATTGGCGTTTCCTTCCGTGTTGTTCCAAAGCCCCGGTCCCTCATGCCGAGGAGCGATGCGCAGCATCGCGTCTCGAAGCATGTGTCAGTGGCGCCCTCGTGCTTCGAGACGGCCCTTCGGGCCTCCTCAGCATGAGGGCTTTGCAGATTACCGCGGCGCCATGCGGATCGCGCCGTCGAGGCGCACGTCCTCGCCGTTGAAATAGCCGCAGGTGATCATGGTGTGCGCGAGCTGCGCGTATTCTTCGGCGCGGCCAAGGCGCTTGGGATGCGGCACCATGGCGGCGAGCCCCGCCTTCACGTTCTCCGGCGCGCGCGCCAGCAGCGGCGTGTCGAAGATGCCCGGCAGGATGGTGTTGCAGCGGATATTGCTGTCGGACAGGTCGCGCGCCACGACGAGCGTGATGCCGACGACGCCGGCCTTGGACGCGGTATAGGCGACCTGGCCGATCTGGCCGTCTTCGGCCGCGACAGAGGCCGTGTTGACGATGGCGCCGCGATCGCCATCCGGCAGCACCGGCAGGTTGAGCATGCCGGCGGCCGACTTGGTGATGCAGCGGAACGTGCCGACGAGATTGATGTTGATGATGCGCTCGAAATTGTCGAGCGGGTATTCCTTCGGCTTCTTGGTCTCGCGGTCCATGGAGGCCGTCTTGGCCGCGCCGCCGCCGACGCCCGCGCAATTCACCAGAATGCGCTCCTGCCCGTTGGCCGCGCGCGCCTTGGCGAAGCCCGCGTCCACGTCCTCGGTCGAGCCGACGTTGACCTTGCAGAACACGCCGCCGATTTCCTTCGCGAGCTTTTCGCCCAGTTCCTCGTTGAGGTCGAAGATGGCGACCTTCACGCCCTGGGCGGCGAGCATGCGCGCCGTCGCCGCGCCGAGCCCCGATGCGCCGCCGGTGACGACGGCCGAAATCGTATTGTCGAGTTGCATTCCTGTAGCCTCCCTGCGGATCGCGATTTAATCGTCCGCTTAAATCGGCAGGCACAATACCCTAAAATTCGGGATGCGAAAGGCCCTTCCCGCATGGCGGTCATGCGGGATATCGATTTCGACACGCGAAATAGGATTGTCATTCCCGCGAAAGCGGGAATCCAGAGCCGGTGCGCAATATTCGGGGCCTCGCCTCTGGATTCCCGATCGCTGCTTCGCAGCGTCGGGAATGACAGCGTCGCTCAAAACACCAGCGTGGCGATCCAGTAGAAGAAGGCGCCGATCAGCGCCGCCGCCGGCAGGGTGACGACCCATGCGACGACGATATTCTGCGCCACGCTCCAGCGCACGGCGGACACGCGCCGCGCCGCGCCCACGCCGATGATTGCGCCGGTGATCGTATGCGTGGTGGAGACGGGAATGCCGAGCGCAGTCGCCCCGAACAGGGTCAGCGCGCCGCCGGTTTCGGCGCAAAAACCCTGCACCGGCTGCAGCCGCGTGATGCGCGAGCCCATTGTGTGCACGATGCGCCAGCCGCCGAACAACGTACCGACGCCCATCGCCGCCTGGCAGGCGAGCACGACCCACAGCGGCACGTGGAATTCGGCCCCGGTCTGGCCGTGCGTGAACAGAAGCACGGCGATGATGCCCATCGTCTTCTGCGCGTCATTGCCGCCGTGGCCCAGCGAATAGAGCGAGGCGGAGACGAATTGCAGGCTGCGGAAGTAACGGTCGACCGCTGCCGGCGACGCCTTCACGAAGATCCAGGACACGGCGAGCACGAGGAACAGCGCAAGGATGAAGCCGACGAGCGGCGAGCCGACGATGGCCAGCGCTGTCTTGGTCAACCCTGCCCAGACGATGGCGCCGAGGCCGCCCTTGGCGACGCCTGCGCCCACCAGCCCGCCGATCAGCGCGTGCGAGGAACTGGAGGGAATGCCGCCCCACCAGGTGATGAGGTTCCAGCTTATCGCCCCCATCAGGGCGCCGAAGATCAGGTGATCGTCGACGATGGCCGGCGCGACGATGCCGGTGCCGACGGTCTGCGCGACATGCAGGCCGAAGAAGGCGAAGGCGATGAAGTTGAAGAATGCCGCCCAGGCGACCGCGAATTGCGGCCGCAGGACGCGCGTGGAAACGATGGTGGCGATGGAATTGGCGGCGTCGTGCAGGCCGTTCAGCAGGTCGAAGACCAGCGCGACGACGATGAGAAAGACGAGGACGGAGAGCGTGGCGGTCAAGGCGGCCGGCTCACATATGCTCGATCACGATGTCGACGATGCGGTTGGCGACGTCTTCCAGCCGGTCCACCACTTTCTCCAGATGATCGTAGATTTCGCTGCCGACGACATAGCTCATCGCGTCGGACGTGCGATGCGCATGATAGAGCGCCTTCACGCCCTGGTCGTGCAATTCGTCGGCCTTCTCCTCGAGCTTGGCCAATTGCACGTTGAGCGCGGAAATGCGCGAATTGTTGGCGCGCATCTCCGGCAGCATGGACACCATGCGGCCGACGAGTTCCGAGGCTTCGACGATGACGTCGCCCATTTCGACCATCTTGGGCTCGAAGGCCCGCATGTCGAACAGGTCCATCTTCTTGGCGGTGCGCTTCATCTGGTCGATGGCGTCGTCGATCGCCGTGCCGAGGCCGGCGATGTCGGACCGGTCGAACGGCGTAATGAAAGTGCGCCGCACCGCCAGCAGCATTTCCCGCATGATCTCGTCGGCGACGTTCTCCTGACGGTTGATCTCGGCGGCATGGGCGGAAAAATCGCCCTCGCCGTGCAAGAGGCGGCGCAATTCGACCGCGCCCGCCATCACCGTCGCCACGTGGCGGGTGTACATGTCGAAGAAATTGTCTTCGCGGGGCATCAGCTTCTGGAACCAGCCGAGCATCGCCGTCCTCTGACTTGTGACGAAATTGCGACGCCTGCCTAGGCGCTTGCGGCCTCCAAGTCAAAGCCGCCGAACGCCGCATCAACAGGCGACGCGCGCCCGTCCGATTTTCACCATACGGGATTGTCCGACGACTTTCGCTCCGGCCCGTTCCCGCCTAGACTGACTCCAACGAAAAAGCAGGAGGGGAGCATGTATCCAGGAGTTTACGCCACGTCGAAGGCCGACCAGCCGGCCATCATCATGGCGTCTTCGGGCGAAACCATCACCTATCGCGAACTGGAGGCACGCGAGAACCGGCTGGCGCATCTGCTGCGCGCGCACGGGTTGAAGCGGCTCGACCATTACGCTGTCTTCATGGAGAACAACGCCCGCTATGTCGAATGCTGCGGCGTCGGCGAGCGCTCCGGCTATTATTTCACCTGCGTCAACTCGTTCCTGACGCCGGAGGAGCTCGCCTATATCGTCAACAATTGCGAGGCGAAGGTTCTCATCACGTCGCAGGCCAAGCGCGATGTGGCGCTGGAAGCGCTCAAGACCTGCCCCAAGGTCGAGCTGACGCTGGTCGTCGACGGTCCCGGCGACGGCGACCGAATTCTCAATCTAGACGAGGCGACCAAAGGCTTTCCCTCGACGCCGATAGCGGACGAATATCTCGGCACCGCCATGCTCTATTCCTCCGGCACGACAGGGCGGCCGAAAGGCATATTGCGTCCCCTGCCCGAGCAGCCGCCGACGCAGCGCCTGCCGCTCTTCGACTTTCTCGACAAGCTCTGGCGCTATCGCGAGGACATGATCTACCTCTCGCCGGCGCCGCTCTATCACTCGGCGCCGCAGGCCGCGGTCAATCTCGCGATTTCCAAGGGCGCGAAGGTGATCGTGATGGAGCGCTTCGATCCCGAGCACTATCTGGAGCTCGTGCAGAAGTACAAGGTCACGCACACGCAGCTCGTGCCGACCATGTTCTCGCGCATGTTGAAACTGCCCGACGACGTGCGCAGGAAATACGACACGTCCTCGCTCGAGATCGCCGTTCACGCCGCCGCCCCCTGCCCCGTGCAGGTGAAGGAGCAGATGATCGAATGGTGGGGGCCGATCATTCACGAATATTACGGCGCCACCGAAGGCATGGGCTTCACCGCCTGCGACACGCCGCAATGGCTCAGCCACCGCGGCACGGTCGGCAAGCTCATCATGGGCGACCTGCACGTGCTGGACGACGAGATGAAGCCCGTGCCCAACGGCGTGTCGGGCACGCTGTGGTTCAAGTCGGGTTCGCCCTTCGAATATTTCAACGATCCCGAGAAGACCAAGGAGACGCGCTCGCCCGACGGCTCGATGAGCACGGTCGGCGACGTCGGCTATGTCGATGACGACGGTTTTCTCTACCTCACCGATCGCGCGACCTTCATGATCATTTCGGGCGGCGTGAACATCTACCCGCAGGAATGCGAGAATCTGCTCATCACCCATCCCAAGGTCGCCGACGCCGCTGTCTTCGGCGTGCCGAACGTCGATCTCGGCGAAGAGGTGAAGGCAGTCGTGCAGCCGATGCCGGGAGTCGAGATCGGTCCGGAATTCGAGAAGGAGCTGATCGAGTTCTGCGGCCAGCATCTCTCGCGCCAGAAGGTTCCTCGCTCCATCGACTTCGCCGAGGAACTGCCGCGCCTGCCGACGGGCAAGCTCTACAAGCGCCTGCTGCGCGACCGCTACTGGGGCGACAAGAAGAGCAGGATCGTGTGAGGCGTTCTCCTTCTCCCGCGGAGCGGGAGAAGGTGTCGCGCCGAAGGCGTGGCGGATGAGGGCGCCGCGGCCATCGGAAACAGCAATCGCGGCGCCCTCACCCGACCTCGCTTCGCGAGGCCACCCTCTCCCGCTCCGCGGGAGAGGGAAGCACCCGAATACACAAGGAGACGACAATGAGGGTTTCGATCACGGCTCTGGCGCTCGGCGGCGTCCTGGCCTTTGCGGCGCCTGCCGTCGCGCAGAAGAAATACGGGCCGCAGGGCGTGTCCGACACCGAGATCAAGATCGGCCAGACCATGCCGCATTCCGGACCGGTCTCGATCTACGGCATCATGGGCCGCGTGCATCAGGCCTATTTCGACATGGTGAACGAGAAGGGCGGCATCAACGGCCGCAAGATCACGTTCATTTCCGCCGACGACGCTTTCTCGCCGCCCAAGACCGTCGAGCAGACGCGCAAGATGGTCGAGAACGACGGCGTGTTCATGCTGTTCGGCTCGTCGGGCACGGCGGCGCAATCCGCCGTGCAGAAATATCTCAACGCCAAGAAGGTCCCGCAGCTCATGCTGTCGACGGGCGCGTCCAAGTTCAACGATCCCGAGCACTTCCCGTGGACGACGCCGATCCTGCAGACCTATTCGACGGAAGGCGCCGTCTACGCGCAATGGCTGATGGAGACCAAGCCCGACGCCAAGGTCGCGATTCTCATGCAGAACGACGATTTCGGGCGCGACTACGTCAAGGGCTTCAAGGACAAGCTGGGCGCGAAGGCCGCGACCATGATCGTGAAGGAAGCGACCTTCGAGGCGATAGACCCGACCGTCAACTCGCAGATCCTCGCGTTGAAGGCGAGCGGAGCCGACGTTCTCTACGATGCGAGCCTCGGCAAGACCACCGCGCAAGTGCTGAAGAAGCTGACCGAGATCAACTGGAAGCCGATGACGCTGGTCGTGTCCAATTCCGTCAGCCAGCCCGTGCTGCTGGCCGCCGGCCTCGACAATTCCAAGGGCATCATCACCGCCAGCGGCACGAAGCGTTCCGGCGACCCGGCCAACCAGAACGATCCCGGCGTCGTCGCCTACAAGACCTTCATGCAGAAATACCTGCCGAAGGAAGACCCGGTGAACGAAATCGGCTTCAGCGCCTTTTCCTGGGCCGTCGTGCTGGAAAAGCTCCTGAAGGATTGCGGCGACGAGCTGACGCCCGAGAACATTCTGGCGAAGGCTGTCAACATGAAGAACATCACCGCGCCCGCGCTGATGGACGGCGTGACCTACAACACCAATCCGAAGGATTACGCGCCGCTGAAGAAACTCATCATCCAGCAGTTCGACGGCGTGGCCTGGAAGCCGATCCGCGCCGTGACGGTGGATTGACGGATCGCGGCGCGGCTCAGGCCGCGCCGCTCGTCGCAAACACTTTCGCCAGCGCTTCGCGCGCGTCGGTCTGTATCTCCGCAAGATGCTCGGCCGAGCGAAAACTCTCGGCGTAGATCTTGTAGACGTCCTCTGTGCCGGAGGGGCGCGCGGCGAACCAGCCGCTTTCCGACACGACCTTCAGGCCGCCGAAATCCGCGCCGTTGCCCGGCGCCTTGGTGAGCTTCGCCATGATCTTTTCGCCGGCCAGCGCCGTCGCGCCGAACTGCTCGGGCGAAAGTTTCTTCAATACGTTCTTCTGCGCGGCATTCGCCGGCGCATCGACGCGCGCGTAGAAAGGCGCGCCGGTTTCGCGCGTGATGGCGGCGTAATTCTCGCCGGGGTCCTTGCCCGTGCGCGCCGCGATCTCGGCAGCGAGCAGTCCGAGGATCACGCCGTCCTTGTCGGTCGTCCATACCGAGCCGTCGCGCTTGACGAAGGACGCGCCGGCGCTTTCCTCGCCGACGAACCCGAATTCGCCGCCGATCAGCCCATCGACGAACCATTTGAAGCCGACCGGAACCTCCACGAGCTTGCGATTGAGCCGCGCCGCCACGCGGTCGATGACCGAGGAAGAAACCATCGTCTTGCCGATCGCGGCCTGCGCGCTCCACTCCGGCCGATGGCGGAACAGATAGTCGATCGCCGTCGCCAGATAATGGTTCGGGTTCATCAGCCCGCTGGAGCGCGTGACGATGCCGTGCCGGTCGGCGTCCGTGTCATTGGCGAAGGCGACGTCGAATTTCGATTTCAGGTCGATCAGCTTCGCCATGGCGTAGGGCGAGGAACAATCCATGCGGATCTTGCCGTCCCAGTCCTGCGGCGTGAAGCGGAAAGTCGCATCCACCAGATCGTTCACGATCGTCGCGTCGATCCTGTATTTCTCGATGATCGGCGCCCAGTAGTGCACGGCCGCGCCGCCGAGCGGATCGATGCCGATCTTCACGCCGGACGAACGGATCGCCTCCATGTCGAGCACGGAAGCGAGATCGTCGACGTAAGGCGTGATGTAGTCGCGCCGCTTCACCAGGTCCGAGGCGAGCGCGCGCGAAAGCGTCACGCGCTTCACGCCGGCCATGCCCGCCGCGAGCATGGCGTTGGCCGCCTTCTCGATCGCGCCCGTCACGTCGCCGTCGGCCGGTCCGCCGTTCGGCGGATTGTACTTGAAGCCGCCGTCCTGCGGCGGATTGTGCGAGGGCGTGATGACGACGCCGTCGGCAAGATGGTCCGTACGGCCGCGGTTGTAGGAAAGGATGGCGTGCGAGACGACGGGCGTCGGCGTGTAGCCGTTCTTCGCGTCGATCGTCACCGTCACGTCATTGGCCGCGAACACTTCCAGCGCGCTCGCCAGCGCCGGCGCAGACAGCGCATGCGTATCGGCGCCGACGAACAGCGGCCCGTCGACGCCCTTCGCGCGACGGTAATCGCAGATCGCCTGCGAAATCGCCAGGATGTGATTCTCGTTGAAGGCGTTGTCGAGCGCCGAGCCGCGATGGCCCGATGTGCCGAACGCCACGCGCTGGCCGCTCTCGGCCGGATCGGGCTTGCCAGTGAAATAGGCGGTGACCAGACGGGAAATGTCGGTCAGATCATGGGGGTCGGCGAGCTTTCCGGCGCGCGGGTCGACATTGGCGGCCATGGCAATTCCTCGAATGAATGTCGCGACTGGACCGCCGGCCTCCGGCCGGCAATTCTTGAGAGAGCCGACCGGAGGCCGGCGGTCCCGGCTGCGCGAGAGGACGGCAAGAGCGCGGATGATGCAAGCGCGGCGGCGTCGCAGGGCGAATGGAAGGTTGACGCGGCTGACCTCCGTTAACGCAGCTTCTAACGCTTCATCGCCGCATAGGCCTGTCGCTTGAAATCGAAGAAGAACGGGTTCCAGAAGGCCATGTAGCGCTGCGCCATCACCACGCCCGCGAGATTTTCTCGCGGGTTGATGAACCAGTGCGTGCCGGCGACCCCGCCCCACTGGAATTCGCCTTGCGCGGCGGGCGGATCGAGCGGCCCGGCCTCGACCGTGACGGCGCCGCCGAGCCCATAGGCCTTGCCCGGCATCGGACCCAGCATGGCGAACCGTATCCACTGGCCGTCCGTGAGCTGGTTGCGCATCATCTCCGCGATGGTCGCGGGTTTCAGCAATTGCGGCCCGCCCGGCAGCAGCGCGCGCACCAGCGCGATCATGTCCGGCATGGTCGTCACCAGCCCGCCGCCGCCCGACAGGCGCGGCATGGGCCCGAGATAGGCGCCGGGATAAGGCGCGTTCTCGAGCCGCGTCAGGCCGGGTTTCGTCGGATCGAGCAGGTCCGCGCCCTTGTAGTAGGCGACGAGCCGGTCGTGTTTCTCGGGCGGCGCGCAGAAGGCGGTGTCCACCATGCCGAGCGGATCGAAGATGCGCGTCTTGATGAAGGCGTCGAATTTTTGACCCGACACGACTTCGACGAGCCGGCCGAGCACGTCGGTCGCGACCGAATATTCCCAGCTTTCGCCGGGATGGAAGACGAGCGGCAGATGTTCGAGCTGGTCGATCATGTCGGCGAGCGGCGTTGCGGGATTGAGCACCGCGCGCGCGTTGTAGGCCTGGAAGATCGGCGTGCCGGGATCGAAGATTCCGTAGCTCAGCCCCGCCTGATGCGAGAGCAGATGGCGCACGCTGATCGAACGCCGCGCAGGCTCCGTGTCCTCGATGTCGGTCGCGCCCGCCTTCAGCACGCGGCGGGCGCCGAGTTGCGGCATGTAGGTCTCGATCGCGTCGTCGAGCCGCAGCTTGCCGTCCTCGACCAGCAGCATGATCGCGCAGGACGTCACCAGCTTCGTATTCGAGAAGGCGCGAAAGATGTGGTCGAAGCGCAGCGGCGTTTGCGCCTCGCGGTCGGAAAAGCCCACCGCCTGCATGTCGACGATATCGCGACCCTCGAGCAGCGCCCAGGACACGCCGGCCAGAATCTCGCCGTCGACATAGCGCTGCATGGCGGCGCGCACCGGCGCGAAATCGTATTTCGTCTTGATGGCGGCGTGTTCGTTCACGATGCCTCTCCCTTTTGGTCGCGCAGCTTAGTGAAGCCCGCCCTGGCGGCACAAGCCGTCCCGTCGCATCGGGCCTATGCCGGAAAGCCCGCAAAGACGCCGTTGAGCTCCTTCGACGGCATGCCCTTCGCGAGCGCCGCGAACGAACCGTCCCTGATCTCCTTCGCGGCGGCCACGGTCGCAGCCCACCCGACGCGCGCCAGCGATCCGCCGACGCTGATGCGGCGCACGCCGAGATCGCGGAGCTCCGCGAGTGTCATAGATGGATCGATCGCCAGCACGTTCAGCGGCTTCGGCGCGACGGCGCGCGCCATGGCCGCAATGTCGGCGCGCTTGCGGACGCCCGGCGCATAGAGACAGTCGGCGCCCGCTTGCGCGAAAGCGACGAGACTGTCGATGGCGCGCGAAATCTCGTCCGGCTCGCTCAGCAGCAACTCGGTGCGGGCGACCAGCATGACGTCGGCCCCGCTCGCCGCGATCGCGTCGCGCGCCGCCCGCAGGCGCTCGATGGCGGCTTGCGTGTCGTACAGGCCGCCGCGCTCGAGGTCGCGATCCTCGATCGACAGTCCCGCTACGCCCGCCTCGATCGCCAGCCGCACGCTCTCCGCCACGCCCTCGGGCGTGGCCGCGAAGCCGGATTCGAAATCGGCGTTCACGGGCAGATCGACGGCGCTGCACATCAGCGCCAGATGGCCGATCACGGCGGCGCGGCTTACACGGTAGTCGGGCTGTCCCGTCGTCCAGGCGAAGCCGGCGCTGGTCGAGGCCAGCGCCTGGAATCCAAGGCTCTGCAACATGCGCGCGCTGCCCGCATCCCAGGGATTGGGCAGGATGAAACATCCTTGCGCGTGCAGCGCGCGAAAGGCGGCGCGTTTTTGCTCGACACTCGTCATCAGCGTTCCTCCGACGCTCAGCATAACGCGATCCTGCAGAGGCGCGAGCAGCCGGGACCGCCGGCCTCCGGCCGGCCCGAGCCGCGCGGTCTCAGTTGCGAGACGCAAACCGAGTGTTTTCGGTTTGCGTTTTGGTCTGCGAAGTCAGCAGCAGCCGACTTCGCCCGGCTCGCGGTCCCAGCTCACCCCCGCCGCGACTGCGCCTTGGCCAGCGCCGCGGCCAGCGCGCCGCCGGCGTCCGACGGCCGTTCGGGCGTGCGTGAAAAACGCTCCTGGCCCCGTGTCATCTGGTCGCCCTGCCGCGGGCCGGGCTTGCGCGCTTCGGCCGTATCGTCGAGCCGCATCGTCAATCCGATGCGCTTGCGCGGCACGTCGACGTCCAGAACCTTCACCTTCACGATGTCGCCGGGCTTGGCGATTTCACGCGGGTCCTTCACGAAATTGCGGCTCATCGCCGAGACATGCACCAGCCCGTCCTGATGCACGCCGATGTCGACGAAGGCGCCGAAGGCCGCGACATTGGTCACCACGCCTTCCAGGATCATGCCCGGCTTCAGATCGGAGATCGTCTCGACGCCTTCCTTGAAGTCGGCGGCGCGTGAAGGCGGGGCGCGGATCGCGGCCGGGCTTTTCCAGCTCCTTGAAAATGTCGATCACGGTCGGCAGGCCGAATGTCGCATCGGTGAAATCAGCAGGCTTCAGCGACGACAGAATCTTGGCGTTGCCGATCAGCGCCGATACGTCAGCGCCCGCTCTCTGCGCGATGCGGCGCACGACCGGATAGGCTTCGGGATGCACGCCCGAACGGTCGAGCGGATCATCGCCGCCGGATATGCGCAGGAAGCCCGCCGACAGTTCAAAGGCGCGCGCGCCGAGCCGCGGCACTTTCTTCAACGCGGCGCGATTGCGGAACGAGCCCGCATCGTTGCGATAGCTGACGATCGATTCCGCAAGGCTCTCACCAACCCCTGAGACGCGCGCGAGAAGTTTGGCCGAGGCCGTGTTCACGTCGACGCCGACCGCATTGACGCAATCTTCCACCACCGCGTCGAGCGAGCGATTGAGCTTGTGCTCGGCGACATCGTGCTGGTACTGGCCGACGCCGATCGCCTTGGGCTCGACCTTGACGAGTTCGGCGAGCGGGTCCTGCAGGCGGCGCGCGATCGACACCGCGCCGCGCAGCGTCACGTCGAGTTCCGGCAGTTCCGCCGCGGCATAGGCCGACGCCGAATAGACCGACGCGCCGGCCTCCGACACGACGACCTTGGTCGCCTTGATCTCGGGATTGCGCTTCAGCAGATCGGCGGCGAGCCGGTCCGTCTCGCGCGAGGCCGTGCCATTGCCGATGGCGATGAGATCGACCTTGTGCCGCGCGCAGAGCGCCGACAGCGCCGCGATGCTCTCGTCCCAGCGCCGCTGCGGCTCGTGCGGAAAGATCGCAGTCGTCGCCACCACCTTGCCGGTGGCGTCCACCACCGCGACCTTCACGCCGGTGCGAAAGCCGGGATCGAGCCCCATGGTCGCGCGCGCGCCGGCGGGCGCGGCGAGCAGCAGGTCGCGCAGATTGGCGCCGAACACGCGCACGGCCTCGTCTTCCGCATGCGTCCACAGCCGCAGCCTGAGATCGACGGCCAATTGCATCTCGATCTTGGTGCGCCACGCCCAGCGCACGCAATCGGAGAGCCATTTGTCGCCCGGCCTGCCGCGATCCGAAACGCCGACGCGCGCGGCGATGGCGAGCTCATACGGACCCGGCGTGCGCAAAGCCGGATCGGCTGTGGGATCTGCGACCATGCGCAGGTCCAAGACCTCTTCGCGCTCGCCGCGCATGACAGCGAGAATGCGGTGCGATGGCAGCTTGGTCAGCGGTTCGGAGAAATCGAAATAATCGGCGAATTTCGCGCCGGCCTGCTCCTTGCCCTCGCGCACTTTCGTCGTCAGCGCGCCGCGCTTCCAGAAGTCTTCGCGCAACCTCCCGATCAGTTCCGCGTCTTCCGCAAAGCGCTCGACCAGAATGGCGCGCGCGCCTTCGAGCGCGGCTTCGGGCGTCTCGACGGCCTCGGGCTTCAGGTAAGCCGCCGCCTGCTCCTTCGGATCGCGCTCGGGATGCGCCAGCAACGCCTCGGCCAGCGGCTCAAGCCCATTTTCGCGCGCGATCTGCGCCTTGGTGCGCCGCTTGGGCTTGTAGGGGAGATAAATGTCCTCGAGCCGCGCCTTCGAGTCGGCGGCGTTGATCTGCGCTTCCAGCGCGGCGTCGAGCTTGCCCTGCGCCTTCACGCTGTCGAGGATCGCCGCGCGGCGTTCTTCCAGTTCGCGCAGGTAGCGCAGCCGCTCCTCCAGCGTGCGCAATTGCGTGTCGTCGAGCGCGCCGGTCGCCTCCTTGCGGTAGCGCGCGATGAACGGAACGGTCGCGCCGCCGTCCAGAAGCTCGACGGCCGCGGCCACCTGCGTCGTGGCGACCTTCAGTTCCTCGGCGATGCGCTGGCTGATCGATTTCATTGCAGTCCGACTCAGAATTCAGGGGAGGCAAGTGGTAGGCGCCCGCCGCCGGCCGGTCAAAGGCGCCTGTGGACGAATCTCGGCCTCCGAAATCGCCGCGAAATAACCACGCCTTAACCGCGACGGGTTAACCCTAACGGCCGTATTGCGTCCCTCCGGAACCTTCTCATGACATTCGACGCCTGGATCGCCAAAATGCTCGACGCCCTCAAGGACGAGAGCGGCGGGAAGCAGGCCAAACGGCAAAGCGCGCGCCGCAATGTCAATCCCGTGATGATCCGGGAAGTCGGGGCGGACGGCCGCCCGCCTGCGCCGACCGCGCCGCCGGTCCACCTGGCGTCGACGCCTCCCGTCATGCCGGCGCCGGCCGCTCCCCCGATCTCCATCCCGCAGACTTTCGAGCCGCAGACGTCTCTTTCCTCCATGGGCGCGCCGCTGCAGGCGGCGATGGATGCCGCCGACAGGGCCTCCGCCAGGGCCGCGAAACTTCTCGGCAAGGCCGGCGCCGCGCCACAACGTCCGGGCCTCACCGCGAAAACCGCCACCGGCGACGTGCGCTTCGCACGTTCCTCCGAAGCCGAGCTTGTCCGCCGCAAGGAGGAATTGCGCAAGCTCGAGGCCGAGCGCCGCGCGCAGGAGGAGGTCGACGCAGCCGCGCGCATCGAGCGCCAGAGCCGCAAGCCCGGCTGGGTGCGCTTCACCCGCACGCCCGACCGCAAGCCTTCGGCGCCGATGGAGACTGCCGCCGAAACGCCGGCCGAGATCGTCGCCATCCTGCCGGCCGAGGGGCATCTCGCAGCCCACGGCGCAGGCGCATGAAGCCATGACGACCGGCGCGCTCGCGCCCGCGATCGAGCAGGCGCCCGCGCCCGCGGTCGATGCGAACGAGTCGCCGCGTCCGCTGGTCGAAATCCTCATCCCGCGCTCGCCGGAAATGGCGCGCACCGAATTCTTCCTCGGCGATGCGGCCCAACGCGTCGTGATCGAGGAATTCGACGCGCCCGAATTGCGCCGGGCCCCTCCCATGCCGCGCATCCACCCGCGCGAAATACCCGCCCCGCGCAACGAATTGCAGCGGCTCGCCGCCCTGCTCGTCGCCGGCGCGGAAAGCGACGACGACGACAATGACGAGGATTTTCGCGCATCGCGTTTGCGCGAGATTCCAAAGGCGCCGGTACGGGAAGAAAAGAGACGAGTGCGCGTGAAAGCGCAGACGCAGCATACCTCGGTCGACAGTACGTCAAGCGCAATGCCAGCAGCCGTCATTGCGAGGAGCGCGGGCGAAATCGCGGAAGCGATTTCTGCCAAAGCGACGAAGCAATCCAGCCAGCGGGCGTCAGTCGGGGATGGATCGCCGCGTCGCTTCGCTCCTCGCGATGACGGTAAGGTCATTCGCGCGAAGTCCCAGCCGGCTGATCTCTACGAAACGCCCGCCCTCGACCTCCTGCGCGAGCACGAGGAGAGCGACTTCGCCAATCTGGCGCCGGAAATCCTCGACGAGAATGCGCGCGAACTCGAAGGCGTCCTGGACGATTTCGGTGTGAAGGGTGAGATCGTCAACGTGCGGCCGGGTCCGGTCGTGACCCTGTACGAGCTGGAGCCGGCGCCGGGCGTCAAGTCGAGCCGGGTGATCGGGCTCGCCGACGACATCGCCCGCTCGATGAGCGCGGTCTCCGCCCGCGTCGCCGTCGTGCAGGGCCGCAACGCCATCGGCATCGAACTGCCCAACCAGGACCGCGAGACCGTCTATCTGCGCGAACTGCTCGCCTCCGCCGACTTCGAGGGCTCCAAGCACCGCCTCGCCATCGCGCTCGGCAAGACCATCGGCGGCGAGCCCGTCATCGTCGACCTCGCCCGCATGCCCCACCTGCTGGTCGCCGGCACCACCGGCTCCGGCAAGTCGGTCGCCATCAACACCATGATCCTCTCCCTGCTCTATCGCCTCAAGCCCGAGCAGTGCCGCCTCATCATGGTCGACCCCAAGATGCTGGAACTGTCCGTCTACGACGGCATTCCCCACCTCCTCACCCCCGTCGTCACCGATCCCAAGAAGGCCGTCGTCGCCTTGAAGTGGGCGGTGCGCGAGATGGAGGACCGCTACAAGAAAATGTCCAAGCTCGGCGTGCGCAACATCGACGGCTTCAACGCCCGCCTCGCCGAGGCCGCCCAGAAGAACGAGACGATCACCCGCACCGTGCAGACCGGCTTCGACCGCTCGACCGGCGAGGCCGTCTACGAGCAGGAGGACATGTCGCTCGAGCCCCTGCCCTACATCGTCGTCGTCGTCGACGAGATGGCCGACCTGATGATGGTCGCCGGCAAGGACATCGAGGGCGCCATCCAGCGCCTCGCCCAGATGGCGCGCGCCGCCGGCATCCATCTCATCATGGCGACCCAGCGTCCCTCCGTCGACGTCATCACCGGCACGATCAAGGCGAACTTCCCGACCCGCATCTCCTTCCAGGTGACGTCCAAGATCGACAGCCGCACCATCCTCGGCGAGCAGGGCGCCGAACAGCTGCTCGGCCAGGGCGACATGCTCTACATGGCCGGCGGCGGCCGCATTTCGCGCGTGCATGGGCCGTTCGTCTCCGACAACGAGGTGGAGAAGGTCGTCGCCCACCTGAAGTCCCAAGGCGCGCCCGCCTATCTCGACGCGATCACGGCCGACGAAGACGACGACGAGGACGGCGACAGCGCGACCGCTTCCGGCGATTTCGGCGGCGACGAATCCGCCGATCTCTACGACCGCGCCGTCGCCATCGTGCTGCGCGACCGCAAGTGCTCGGTCTCCTACATCCAGCGCCGCCTCTCCGTCGGCTACAACAAGGCCGCCTCCCTCGTCGAGCGCATGGAGAAGGAAGGCCTCGTCGGACAGGCCAACCATGCCGGAAAACGCGAGATACTCGTCGGAAATGGCGTCGACAGGGGAGCGTTCGACGATTGACGACTGTCATCCCCGACGCGCAGAAGCGCGATCGGGGATCCAGAAGCCTTGCGATAAAGTCTCGAGGGTTTGCCGCGCGAGAATGCCGACAAATTCCAAGGAAGCGTAGTCAACCCGCGTCCCTCAGGCGACGAGGGGGCCGCCCAGCGTCCGCCACATGGACACGCCGCCCTGGAAATGCAGGGCGTTCTCGAAGCCCGCCTGCCGCAGGCGCCGCAACGCGCCGCCCGACCGCGCGCCGGACAGACAGATCAGCACGACCTTGCGGTCGCGCGGCAGATGCGCGGGGTCGAAGCGTGAGAGCGGCAGGTTGCGCGAGCCCGGCACATGGCCGCTGCGATACTCGCTCTGCTCGCGCACGTCGATCAGTTCGACGGCGCCGGCGTCGAGTTCCTTGCGCAGGTCGTCGAAACCGATGACGTGGGAAGGGGCCGGCGCGTGCGTACGGCCGAAGAGTCTGGAAAAGAACATCGGCCCGCTTTCTATTCCGCCGCCGGCGCCGAGAACTGCGTGTAGGCGTCGAGCGCGTGGCTGGCGTACATGGCGGACGGACCAGCGCCCATGTAGATCGCCATGCCCAAGGTCTCCATGATCTCTTCGCGCGTCGCGCCCTGCTGGACGGCCGCCTTGACGTGGAAGGCGATGCAATCGTCACAGCGCACCGCAACCGATATGCCGAGCGCGATCAGTTCCTTGGTCTTGGTGTCCAGCGCCTTGGGGGCCAGCGCCGACTGCGCGATGGCCGCAAAAGCCTTCATGACCTCCGGCGCGCCGCCGCGCAGGTTCTTGAGGTCGGCGGAGAGCTTCTTGGTGGTTTCGGGCCAGTTGTCGATCATCATCGCATCCTCTTTGCGCCGTGCGGCGTGTGTTGAGCCTCTTATATAAGAATATTCGCATGTTTCAATATAAAATTCTTTCGACGACGCGCGACCCTGCCAGGGTCCCGGCTGCTATGTCGAAAACGAATAGGCAGGCGGCAAATCGAACTCGACCGGCGCGCCCCGCGCGCCTAGGAAACAGGCCACCAGGAAGGGACGCAACCATGAAAGTCTGTGTGGCGGGCGCAAGCGGCGCATTCGGCATCAAGCATCTCGACGCGATCAGGAACATCGACGGCGTCGAGGTGACCTCCATCGTCGGCGGCCGCACCGGCGACCTCGAGGGCTTCGCCAAGGAGCGCGGCGTCAAGCACTGGACGCGCGACCTCAACGAGAGCCTCGCCCGCTCCGACGTCGACGCCGTCATCCTGTCGACGCCGACGCAAGTGCATGCAGCCCAAGGCATTGCGTGCATGAAAGCCGGCAAGCACGTGCTGATCGAAATCCCGATGGCCGACAGCCTCGCCGATTCCGAGGCGCTGGTGCGCGTGCAGAAGGAGACCGGCGTCGTCGGCATGGCCGGCCATGTGCGCCGCTTCAACCCGAGCCATCAGTGGATTCACAATCGCATCAAGAAGGGCGAGCTGAAGATCCAGCAGATGGACGTGCAGACCTATTTCTTCCGCCGCACCAACACCAACGCCACGGGACAGGCGCGCTCCTGGACCGATCATCTCTTGTGGCATCACGCCTGCCACACGGTCGACCTCTTCCAGTACCAGACGGGCGGCGAGGCGGTGCAGGCCTTCGGCATCGAGGGGCCGCATCATCCCAACCTCGGCATCGCCATGGACATGGCGATCGGCCTGAAGGCGGCGTCCGGCGCGATCTGCACGCTGTCGCTGTCCTTCAACAACGACGGCCCGCTCGGCACCTACTTCCGCTACATCTGCGACAACGGCACTTATATCGCGCGCTACGACGATCTCTACGACGGCAAGGAAAACAAGATCGACCTGTCCGGCGTCGCCGTCTCCAACAACGGCATCGAACTGATCGACCGCGAATTCTTCGCCGCCATCAAGGAAGGCCGCGAGCCGAATTCCTCGTTTGCCCAGTGCCTGCCGGCGATGCGCACGCTGGACCGGATCGAGAAGCAGTTCTGATTGTTCGCGGACGACAAACCCGCTTAGTCTGCACGAAGCGCCGCGGACGCCTCGACGCGCCCGCCGCCGAACGACAGCGCATCGCGCCGACGATGCGCAATCTGGGAGAAACGCCATGCTCGATCGCCGCGCGTTCGGACTATCGCTGCTCGCTTCGCTCGGCGCGACCGCCGCGCCGCGCGGAGCGCTTGGCCCAGGCGCCTGCCAGCGCCAACAGGCTCGTCTTCATCGGCACGAAGGGCGGCCCGCGCGTCGGCGGCGTCCGCGCCAATCCCGCGAACCTGCTCGTGCTCGACGGCGTCCCATTCCTGATCGACTGCGGCTACGGAACGGCGCGTGGTCTGGTCACGGCCGGCGTGAAGCTGCCCGACCTGCGCTACATGTTCATCAGCCACCACCATTCAGATCACAATCTCGACTACGGCAATATCGTCGACGCCGCATGGTCGGCCGGGCTGAACGCGCCCGTGCGCTCGTTCGGCCCGAAGGGCCTCGTCGAGATGACCGATCTATTCTGGAAACTGAACAAGTTCGACGTCGAGACGCGCATCGCCGACGAGGGCAAGCCCGATCCGCGCAAGCTGCTTCTGCCCACAGACATCGAGGAAGGCGTGATCCTCGAACTGCCCGGCGTGAAAGTGTCCGCGATCCGCGTGCCGCATCCGCCTATCGTCGACAATTTTGCGTATAAGTTCGAGACCAAGGTCGGAACCTTCGTCTTCTCCGGCGACACCGCCTATAGCGAGAAGCTGGCGGCTTTCGCCAAGGGCGCGGACGTGCTCGTGCACGAGAGCCTGTACGAACCCGGCGTCGACAAGCTCGCCGGCTGCATCCCCTTCGCGCAGACGCTGAAGGAACATCTGCTCGCCAGCCACACCAAGACGCAGGACATCGGCCGCGTCGCCGCCATCGCCAAGCCGAAACTGCTTGTGCTTGAGCCATCTCGTGCCCGGCGACGACCCGACGATCACCGACGACATGTGGCTGGACGGCGTGCGCAAGAATTACGACGGCAAGGCGATCGTGGCGAAAGACCAGATGAAGCTGGAGCTGCCGCTCGTGTAGTATGTCATTCCCGACAGGCCAAGGGCCTGATCGGGAATCCGGCGCCAATCTCGGCAGCCGCCCTCTGGATTCCCGCTTGCGCGGGCATGACGACCGACGCCGCACCGCGAGCCCGAAGGCTCGCGATCCGTTTGCGTTGCGCCGTCAGAACGGCAGGCCGACGTAGTTTTCCGCGAGCGAGCCCAGCGCCTTCTCCGACGAGAAGAGATAGGCGAGATCGGTGTCCTGCAACTTGTCGTCGTAGGCGATGTTGCTGGGGAAGCGGTGCAGCATCATGGTCATCCACCAGGAGAAGCGCTGCGCCTTCCACACGCGCGCCAGCGCCTTCTGCGAATAGTTCTCCAGCCCCTTGTCGTCGCCCTTCTTATAATGGTCGACCATGGCGTGGTAGAGATAGTAGATATCCGAGGCCGCGCTGTTCAGCCCGCGCGCGCCGGTCGGCGGCACGATATGCGCGGCGTCGCCGGCCAGGAACAAAGAGCCGTAGCGCATCGGCTCGGCGACGAACGAGCGCAGCGGCGCAATGCTCTTCTCGATCGACGGCCCGGTAATCAGCTTGGCCGAAACCTCCGCCGGCAGGCGGCGCTTCAGCTCCTCCCAGAAGGCCTCGTCCGACCAGTCCTCGACCGTGTCGGTCAGCGGCACCTGGATGTAATAGCGGCTGAGCGTCTGCGAGCGCAGCGAGCACAGCGCGAATCCGCGCTCGTGCCTGGCGTAGATCAGTTCCGGCGAAACCGGCTTGGTGCGCGACAGCACGCCGAGCCAGCCGAAGGGATAGACGCGCTCGTATTCGCGCAGCACGTCCTTCGGGATCGCCTTGCGGCTGACGCCGTGGAAACCGTCGGCGCCGATCACGTAGTCGCAGTCGATGCGAACGATCTTGTCGCCGTCGCGATAGGTGACGTAAGGCGCGTCGCTCTTGAGATCGTTGAGCGTCACGTCTTCCACATTGTGGATGACTTGGCCCTTCATCTTTTCGCGCGCGTCGTAGAGGTCGCGCGTCAGTTCGGTCTGGCCGTAGACGACGACGGAATTGCCGCCGGAATATTTGAACAGGTCGACATGATCGAGCTTGCCGTCATGCGCGACGAAGAAGCCCTTGTGGATTTCGCCCTCGCGGTCCATGCGCTCGCCGCACTGGGCCTCGCGCATCAGGTCGGCGAAGCCGTGTTCGAGCACGCCGGCGCGGATGCGGCTGAGCACATGCTCGCGGCTGTGCTTCTCGAGCAGGACGTTGTCGATGCCCTGCAATTGCAGAAGCTGCGACAGAAGCAGGCCCGAGGGGCCGCCGCCGATGATGCAGACCTGTGTTTTCATGCTTTCCTCCCCGATCCGGTCGCCGGGCCGACGCAGCGCCGGCCCGACGTTTGACTGATGTCATGACCATGCCGGCATGAGGCCGCCGGCAAAATGGACGACCGCCGCCATTTTCTGTATTTTTCGGTCAACTTGTCGGATCGGGAGTCCTCTCGCTTGAACGCCGCAGCAACAAAACAGCCGATATCAGCGCGCCTGCGACAGAACGTCCGATCTGAAATTCCTGTATTTTCCCTCTATGGCGAGGCAGGCGCGGTCGCGCCGGAATTCATCCATGTCGAGGATATCAGGAGCCGCAGCGAAGGCTACCGCTGGGAGATTTCCGAACATCGCCACCACGGCCTGTTCCAGGTCCTGCTCTTGTCCCAGGGCGCGGCCGAAGTCACGCTGGAGCGCCGGCAGCATCAGGCGCAGGCGCCTTGCGCCATCGCGCTGCCGTCGGGCGTGACGCATGCCTTTCGCTTCGCGGAAGGCACGAAGGGCTATGTGCTGACCATCGAGGAATTCGACGCTCGCCCGCGCGCCCGGCGGCTCCGCCGCCCATCCCGCCGCGCTTCTCGACGCCGCCGTGCTGATCGATCTTTCCGCCGCGCCCGACAAGGCGCAGCGCCTCGCCGCCCTGTTCGAGCAGATCGCGCTCGAATTTCACGAAGGCGGCGCGGCGACGGGCGACGTGCTGCAATGGCTGACCAGCGCCGCGCTGACCATCGTGCTGCGCCTGAACGCGGACGCCGCGCGCGCGCAGCGGCGCCGCCCGCGACATCGCCGCCTTCCATCGGTTTCGCGCGCTCGTGGAGACGCATCTCGCCGACCACTGGTCCGCGCCGCGCTACGCCGAGGCGCTGGGCATGAGCGAAAGCCGCCTCAACCGCGTTTGTCGCGCGGCGGCGGGCAAGTCGGCGCTGGAGGTCGTGCAGGATCGCCTGACGCTGGAGGCGCGACGGCGGCTCATCCATGTCGCGGGGCCGGTGTCGTCGCTGGCTTACGAACTCGGCTTCGAGGACCCCGCCTATTTCTGGCGTTTCTTCAAGCGCCGCACCGGCATGACGCCGCGGGAGTTTCGGAAAAGGTACGAAGGCGCTGGCGCCGGTTAGCCGAGGGCAAACCTCCCCGCTGGCGGGGAGGGATTCTGGGCGCCCCGCAAGAAACGCCGCCGCGATTGTCCGCGGCGGCGCCTGCCCAGTTCGGCGCAGCGGCAGAGCTGCGCCAGATGCCTTACGCGGCCTTCGCGGTCTCGGCGGCGCGCGTGTGCGACAGCAGTTGCACGGCGGACGCGGTGTTCGAGATCGGGATGTGATAGGTGCGGTGCAGCTCCTTCACGTCGCCCTGCATCGCCGCGCGCGCGGCGATCCAGCACATCAGCTCGACGCCCTGCGCGCCCGCCTTCTCGACCACGTCGAGCGCCGAATATTTCGTCAGCGGCTCGGCCCCGGTCACCATCGCCTCGAGGCATTCCTGGTCGAACGCCTTGTTGATGTATCCCGCCCGCTCGCCGTCGAGCTGGTGCGACAGGCCGCCCGAACCGATCAGCAGCACCTTCTGGTCGCCCGGGAAGGCCTCGATCGCCTTGCCGACGGCGCGGCCGAGATCGAAGCAGCGCTTGGGGCCGGGCAGCGGATGCTGGATCGAGTTGATCGCGATCGGCACGATCGGCACGGGCCATTTCGCGTCCGGATACATCAGCAGCATCGGGTTGGTGATGGCGTGGTCGATCGCCATTTCCTGGCACATCACCGGATCGAAGCCGTCTTCGACGATGCCGTTGATGATCTGCCACGACAGCTTCTGGTCGCCCTTGACGGACGGAATGGTCGGGATGCCCCAGCCCTCGTCCTCGCTGACATATTCCGCGCAGGCGCCCACCGCGAAGGTCGGCATCTTGTCGAGGAAGAAGTTGAGCCCGTGGTCGTTGTAGAAGAACACGATGACGTCGGGCTTTTCGCGCGCCAGCCACTCGCGCACCGGCGGCCACGAGTCGAAGAACGGCTTCCAGTAGGGCTCGTTCTGCAGGCCCTTGGCGATGGCGCCGCCGATCGCGGGAATGTGCGACGTGTTGAGAGTTCCGATGATCCTGGCCATCACTGCCTCGCCTGGTCGAGAAGTTTCTGCTTGAAGGCTTCGACGGTCATGCCCGTCTGCTGCGCGCCGATGTCCTGGACGTTGAGGCCGAGGATGCCGGCGAGCTTGGCGAGGTAATAGGCGTTGCCGCCGGCCTCGATCATCTTGAGAACGCTGCCCGAGGCGAGCGCGGCGCGCTGCTCGGCGGTCAGCTTGTACTTGTCCATGTAGGCGGCCTGGTCGGCCACGAACGCCTTGCGGTTTTCCGGATCGTTGAACGAAAAGCACATCTTGTTGAGCTGGTAGCCTTTGGCCGCCTGCCCACCTTCGAAGATCGTCGTGCCTTCGATTTTGCGTGTCTGCGCCATTGCGCCCTCCTTGTTCCCTCGCGCCCGTACATCGCGCCCTTCTCGGCCTGCGCCTGCCTTGCGGCTGGCGCAGGATTCCGTCGGGTTCGCCGGGCGGAACGGCGCCAACATGGGGAAATCATTTAACAAGATAAATGCATGTGTTATCATAATATCCATGAGCGATTTCGATCATTACGATCTCGACGGCCACGCCCTGCGGCTGTTTCTCGCCGTTCTCGACACGGGCTCGGTCACGGCGGCCGCCGACGAACTCGGCGTCACGCAATCGGCGGTCTCCCACGCCCTGCAGAAGCTGCGCGCCATCGTGCGCGATCCGCTGTTCGTCAAATCAGGCCGCGGCATCGTCGCCACCGCGCACGCTCAATCGCTGGCGGCGCGCGCGCGCGACCTTCTGGCGAACATGCAGGATTTTTCGCGCGGCGCCCGTTTCGATCCCACGACGGCGGACATGTCGCTCGTCATCGCCGCCAACGATTTGCAGCGCGACCTGCTGCTGCCGGGTTTTTCGCGCGCGCTGGAATCGCAGGTGAAGCGGCTGACGTTGCGCGTCATCCCTTCGGACGCGCCCTCGGCCGACATCTTGCGCGACAATCTCTGCGACCTGCTGATCACCCCTTTTCCGCCCGACGGCGCCGACATTCTCCAGCGCAATCTCTTCCGCGACGAATATGTCTGCTTCTTCGATCCGGCTTGCCGCGCCGCGCCCGCGTCGCGCGCGGACTATCTCGCCGCCCGCCACGTCACGGTCGTCTATCCCGACCGCACGCGCCTCGTGTTCGACACGGCGATGGAAAAGGCCGGCATGTCCCGCGATTTTGCCGTATCGGTCGCCAGCTTTTCCGGCGTCGCGGCCTTCCTGCGCGGCACGGACCGGCTTGCTACCCTCCCACGCCTGCTCGCCCCCGGCCTCATGCGCGATTTCGCCGCCGCCCCCGTTCCGGGCCGGCCCAGGGGCGCCGACATTTCCATGTCGCTCGTCTGGCGCCGCCGGGACGCGGCGGACCCCGCCATGACCTTCGTGCGCAATCTCATGGTCCGCCATGCCGCCGCCGCCGTGCGCGCGGCGCGCGCCGCGACCGCGTGACATTTTCGCGCGGCGCCCGCGCGTGACATGCAGCGGCCACATTGCTATCGGAGCAAGCGCCGCCAGTCCCGCGAGGCATGATGACAATTCAGGACCACAACGAACCGCCGGCGCAGCGCCCCCGCATCTGGCTGGCGCTCGCGCCGCTTGCCGTATTCGCCGCGCTCGCGCTTCTGTTCTGGCGCGGGCTGGGCTCGGGCGACCCCTCGAAACTGCCTTCCGCGCTGATCGGCCGGCCCGCGCCCGACGTCGCCCTGCCGGCGCTCGACAAGCTCGCCGGCGCGAACGGCGCCGTGCCGGGCCTCGATCCCGCCGCCTTCAAGGGCGCGGTCACGGTGGTCAACGTCTGGGCCTCCTGGTGCGTGCCCTGCCACGACGAGGCGCCGCTGTTCATGAAGCTGGCGACCGACACGCGCATCCGCGTCGTCGGCGTGAACTACAAGGACCAGCCGGACAAGGCGCTGGCCTTCCTCAAGCGCTACGGCAATCCGTTCGCGGCGGTCGGCGTCGACGCCTCGGGCCGCGCCGGCATCGAATGGGGCGTCTACGGCGTGCCGGAAACCTTCATCGTCGGCCGCGACGGCGCGATCGCCTACAAGCTCGTCGGCCCCGTGACCCCGGAAAATCTCGACAGCGTCGTGCGCCGCGAGATCGAGAAGGCGCTGGCCAAGGGCTGAGGCCCGACACTTTGAGGGAGGTCAAGGCCGACGCCGCGCTTCCCGTCTTGAACACTGCGGACCGCCCGCCCCGCGCGCGACCGCCAAATTTGCCCCTCGCCCCCGCGAGTGGCTAAGAGACGCAATGATTTTCTGGCTGATCCTCCTGGGCATGACGCTCGCGACGCTCGCTTACGTCGCCCTGCCCTTCCTCGCCCGCGCCCGCGACGAGCGGCGCGGCGACGATGTCGCCGTCTACAGGGACCAGCTCGCCGAGATCGACCGCGATCTGGCGGCCGGCCGCCTTGCGGCCCCGGAAGCGGATGCTGCGCGCATAGAAGTCTCGCGCCGCCTGCTGAAGGCCGCCGAACGCGAGAAGCCCGGCGCGACCGAGGCGCCCGCCGTCGCGCGCGGCCGGCGCACGGCGGCCGTCGCCTTCATCATTCTCGCCGTGCCGGCCATCGCCGCCGCTTTCTACTATCGCCTCGGCGCCCCGTGGGAAGCGCAGCCGAAACCGGTGGCGCAGGCGCAGCCCAAGGCGCCCGCCGGCATGTCGCTGGAAGACATGATCGGCCGCGTCGAGGCCCATATCCGCGACAATCCCCAGGACGGCCGCAGCTACGAGGTTCTGGCGCCCGTCTACATGCGGCTCGGCCGCTTCGACGAGGCCATCGCCGCCTGGCGCAAGGCGACAGAGCTGCTGGGCGACAGCGGCTTGCGCGCCTCCGGGCTCGGCGAGGCGCTGGTCGGACAGGCGCAGGGCGAGGTGACGGCGGACGCGCGCAAGGCCTTCGACAAGTCGCTGGAGCTCGACGCGGGTTCGGTGCCCGCCCGCTATTATCTGGCGCTCGGCGCCTTCCAGGACGGACGGCGCGAGGATGCGCGCCGCATGTGGACGGACATGCTCGCCGCCGCTCCGCCAGACGCGCCCTGGACCGCGCCGGTCCGCCGCGCGCTCGCCGAAATGGACGCGCAGGATGCTCCCAAGGACGCTTCGAAAGAGTCCGGCGCAGCGGGCCCGAGCGCGAGCGATGTCGAAGCCGCCGCGAAGATGGACCAGGGGCAGCGCAACGAATTCATCCGTTCCATGGTCGCGCGCCTCGCCGACAAGCTGCAGCAGAACGGCGACGACCCCGACGGCTGGGCCCGGCTGGTGACGGCCTATCGGGTTCTCGGCGAGACGGCGAAGGCGGAGGCGGCCGCGTCGGAAGCGCGCAAGACCTTCGCCGAGAGTTCGTCGAAACTCGCGCGGTTCGAGGACGCCTTGAAGGCGGCTCCGGCCGCGCCACGTTGAGCGCATGAAACGGCATTCGAGAGGACAATAGACGGCATGATCCCGGAAATCGGCCATTACGCCCTCATCCTCGCGCTGGCGGTGTCGCTGGTGCAGTCGATCGTGCCGCTGGTCGGCGCGCGCACGCACGACGCCGCGCTGATGGATGTCGGGACCAAGGGCGCCTATGCGCAATTCGCGCTGATGTGCGTGTCCTTCGGCGCGCTGGCGGCAGCCTACGGCGCCTCGGACTTTTCCGTCGCCGCCGTGTTCGAGAATTCCCATGCGCTGATGCCGGCGATCTACAAGTTCACCAGCCTGTGGGGCAATCACGAAGGCTCGATGCTCCTGTGGGTGATGATCCTCGCGCTGTTCGGCGCGCTGGTCGCGGCCTTCGGCGCCAATGTGCCGACGAGCCTCAAGGCGACCGTGCTCGCGGTGCAGTCCTGGATCGCCGCCTTCTTCTATCTCTTCATCCTCATCACCTCGAACCCCTTCCTGCGTCTCGATCCCGTGCCCGCGCAGGGACGCGACCTCAATCCGATCCTGCAGGACCCCGGCCTCGCCATTCATCCGCCGCTGCTCTACGTCGGCTATGTCGGCTTTTCGATCTCCTTCTCCTTCGCGGTCGCCGCGCTGATCGAGGGACGCATCGACGCCGCCTGGGCGCGCTGGGTGCGTCCGTGGGTGCTGCTCGCCTGGATATTCCTCACCCTCGGCATCGCCATGGGCTCCTACTGGGCCTATTACACGCTGGGCTGGGGCGGCTGGTGGTTCTGGGACCCGGTCGAGAACGCTTCCTTCATGCCCTGGCTCGCGGGTTCCGCGCTGCTGCATTCGGCGCTGGTCATGGAGAAGCGCGAGGCCTTGAAGGTCTGGACGATCCTTCTCGCCATCCTCACCTTCTCGCTCTCGCTCATCGGCACGTTCATCGTGCGCTCGGGCGTGCTGACCTCGGTGCACGCCTTCGCCAGCGATCCCGCGCGCGGCGTGTTCATTCTCGTCATCCTGCTGCTGCTGATCGGCGGCGCGCTGGCGCTCTACGCCTGGCGCGCGCCGACGCTCAGGCAAGGCGGGCTGTTCGCGCCGATCTCGCGCGAAGGCTCGCTGGTGCTGAACAACCTGCTGCTCTCGACCGCCTGCGCCACCGTCTTCGTCGGCACGCTCTATCCGCTGGCGCTGGAGGCGGTGACCGGCGCGAAGATTTCCGTCGGCGCGCCCTTCTTCAATCTCACCTTCGCGCCGCTGTTCGTGCCGATCCTCATCGCCATGCCGTTCGGCCCGCTGCTCGCATGGAAGCGCGGCGACATCGCCGGCGCGTCGCAGCGCCTGATGTTCGCCTTCGTCGCCGGCGCGATCGGCGTGCTCGTCGCTTTCGCGCTGCAGGGCAAGCCGGCCGTCGCGCTCGCCGCCATCGGCCTCGGCTTCTACGTCATCGCCGGCTCCGTCGCAGAACTGATCGAGCGCTCCGGCCTGTTCCGCGTCCCTTTCGCCGACAGCCCTCAATCGCGCGCGAGGACTGCCGCGCTCGACATGGGGCACGATGTTCGCGCACGCCGGCCTCGGCCTCACGCTCATCGGCATCGTCTGCGAGACCGCCTGGGGCGTCGAGACCATCGGCGCCTACAAGCCCGGCGACACGATCCCGATCGGCGGCTACGAGCTGAAATACGAGGGCCTGAGCCCGCGCAAGGGACCGAACTATACGGCCGATGTCGCGACCTTCGCCGTGTCGAGCGGCGGCAAGTCGATCGGCGTGCTGGAGCCCTCCAAGCGCGCCTTCGCCACGCGCAGCATGAACACGTCGGAAGCGGCGCTGATGACGCGCGGCCTCGGCCAGCTCTACGTCGCGCTCGGCGACATCAACGCCGACAAGACGACGACCGTGCGCGCCTACTGGAAGCCGTTCGTGCTGCTGATCTGGATCGGCGGGCTGTTCATGGCTTTCGGCGGAACGCTCTCGCTCTCCGACCGGCGCCTGCGCGTCGGCGCGCCGAAGATGGCGCGCAACAGGGCGGAAGCCAAGACCGCGGCCTGAAACGCCTTCAGACCTCGACCGGCGACGCGGCGGCGAGTTGCGTCGCCCGCGCCTCGTCGGCAATGCGCACGCCGCCCGTCACGATCTCGATCACGCCGGAGCGCTCGAGCCTGGTGAAGGTGCGGCTGACCGTCTCGATGGTCAGCCCGAGATAGTCGGCTATGTCGCGCCGGCTCATCGGCAGCGCCACGACCTTCGACGCGCGGCTGCGCGCGCGTTCGCGCCACGACACCAGGAAGGCCGCCATCTTCTCTTCCGCGGTATAGCGGCCAAGCAGCATCATGCGGTCGTGCGCCGCCGACAATTCCTGGCTGACGATGACATTCATGCGGCGCAGCGCCACGAGATTGCCGTCGACCAGCCGACGGAACGCGGCGCGCGGGAAGGAGCAGGCGACCGTCGGCTCGATCGCCTCCGCCGTCAGCGCATGGTTGTCCTGCAGCGTCAGCCCGAGAAAATCGCCGGCCAGCGCGAACCCCACCACCTGCCGGCGGCCGTCCGGCAGCAGCTTGTAGATGCGCACCACGCCCTGCGACAGGCTGAACACGCGCGCCGCCGCATCGCCCTGCCCGAACACCAGATCCTTGGCCGCGAATGTCGAATGCTTGCGCAGGCGGTCGAGCGTCGCGCGCTCCTCCTCCGTCAGCGTCGGGAACAGGTTCGAACATACGCCGCAGCGGGGCAGGCTGCGCCCGGCGCAACTGCGCGACAGCATGGCCTCGGCCAACGACATTCCGAATTCCCTGGCCGCAGCGCGCTCGGGGGCGCGCGACCGCGTCACGAAGGGGGCGACAGCCATTCATAGAGCGGTCCGGGCGCCTGGACGTTTTGCTTCAAGTCAAATTTCGGGCCGCCTTTCCGCAGGGCGACACTGCGACGCAGCGCACGGCAGGGCGCGCGCATGGCGCCCCGGCGCGCGGGACGGCTGCACAGCGTGGCCGACGGTTGCTAGTGTGCGGGGATAGCAATCAACCCCGGAAACGCCTGATGCTTCTCGCCGCCGATCCCGCCCGCGCCTTCATGCCCTATCCTCCCGTCGCGGTTGACGGAACGGCGCACGGGCCGCTGCAAAGCCTGAGCTTCGGCGTGAAGGACATTTTCGACGTCGCGGGCTACCGCACGGGCTGCGGCAATCCGGTGAAGCTGGCCGAGAGCCCGGTCGCGCGCGACCATGCCCCGCCTGTCGCGGCGCTGCTGGCGGCCGGCGCGCTGTTCGTCGGCAAGACGCATACGGAAGAGCTCGCCTGGTCGCTCTACGGCACGAACGCGCATTTCGGCACGCCGCTCAACCCGGCCGCTCCCGACCGCGTGCCCGGCGGCTCGTCCTCGGGCTCGGCGAGCGCGGTCGCGGCAGGGCTTTGCGATTTTGCGCTCGGCTCCGACACCGGCGGCTCGGTGCGGGGACCGGCGAGCTTCTGCGGCCTGTTCGGCCTGCGCCCGACGCACGGCGCGATTTCGCTTGGGAGCTGCATGCCGCTCGCGCCCTCCTTCGACACCTGCGGCTTCTTCGCCCGCGACGCCGCGACGCTCGCCGCCGTCGGCGATGTCCTGCTGCCGAAAGCGCAGGTCAGAGCCAACCGCGTGATGATCGCGCGCGACCTCTTCGCCCGCCTGCCCGAGGCGGCGCGCGCGGCGCTCCTGCCGATGGCGGAAAGGCTGCAGGCGCGCCTCGGCAAGGCGACGCCGGTCGATGTCTACGACCGCCCGGTCGAACAAGCCTACGACGCCTTCCGCTACCTGCAATCGCACGAGATCAACGTCGTGCATGGCCCCTGGCTGGCGAGCCGCAAGCCGATCCTCGGCCCCGCGATCGCGCCGCGCGTGGCTTTCGCACGCGGCGTCACCGACGAGCAGGTCGCCGTTTCGCGCGCCACGCGCGAGAGCTTCTCGGCGCATCTCGAAAAACTCTACGGCGACGACGGGCTGATGATCGCGCCCGTGCTGCACGGACCCGCGCCGCGTCTCGATTCCACCACGGCGGAATTCGAGGCCTATCGCGACGCGGCCATGGCTTTCCTTTGCCCCGCCGGCCTCGCCGGATTGCCGCAACTCGTCCTGCCCGCCGGCAGGATGGACGGCGCGCCGATCGGCATTTCCATCCTCGGCCCGCGCGGCGCCGACCGCGCGCTTCTGGACGCCGCTTTGCGCGCGACCGCCGCCTAGGACGACCCATTGAGCGAGCCGCCCCGGACAAAACGCGAGCGCCGCGCCTTCGGCTTGTTCCTGATCGCGCGCGTCTTCACCTCGCTGTCCTTCCAGATGGCGGGCGTGGCGATCGGCTGGCTCGTCTATGCGCGCACGGGCTCGGCCTACAATCTCGGCCTCGTCGGCCTCGCGCAATTCCTGCCGATGGTCGCGCTGACCTTCGTCGTCGGCCCGCTCGCCGACCGCCTCGACCGCCGCCGCATCGTCGCGGCCTGCGAGATCGTAAACGTGCTCACGCTCGCGCTGCTGGCGCTCGGCGCGGCGAGCGACTGGCTGAGCGCGCCGGCGATCTTCGTCGCCGTCGCGCTGCTCGGCGCGGCGCGCGCCTTCGAGCATCCCAGCATGTCGGCGCTGCTGCCGGGCATCGTCGGCGAAGGCGACCTGCCGCGCGCGGTGGCCTTTTCCTCCTCCGCCATGCAGACGGCGACGATCATCGGGCCTGCGCTCGGCGGCCTGCTCTACGTCTTCGGCGCCAGCGCGCCGCTCGGATTGGCCGCGGCCATGTCGGGCGCGACCTGCCTCGTCATTCTCGCCGTGCCGATGGAGCGCAAGCCGCCATCGAAGGAGCCGGTGACGCTCGCCTCGGTTTTTTCGGGCCTCGCCTTCATCTGGCGTCGCCCGGTGATTCTCGGCGCGATCTCGCTCGATCTCTTCGCCGTGCTGCTCGGCGGCGTCACCGCGCTGCTGCCGATCTACGCGCACGACATCCTGCAGACGGGCTCGTTCGGCCTCGGCCTGTTGCGCTCGGCGCCGGCCGTCGGCGCGCTCGCCATGTCCTTCTTCGTCAGCCGCATCGTCGGAGCGAATGTCGGGCGCACCATGTTCGCATCCGTCGTCGCCTTCGGCCTCGCGACCCTCGTCTTCGCGCTCTCGCGCGACATGATCCTCTCGCTCGCCGCGCTGGCCGTGACGGGCGCAGCCGACAATGTCAGCGTCGTCATCCGCCAGTCGCTGGTGCAGCTCGGCACGCCCGACGACATGCGCGGGCGCGTGAGCGCGGTGAATTCCCTGTTCATCGGCACGTCGAACCAGCTCGGCGAATTCGAATCCGGCATGGTCGCGGGCCTGTTCGGCGCCGTTCCGGCCGGCGTCATCGGCGGCCTCGGCACGATCGTCGTCGCGCTTCTGTGGATGCGGTTGTTTCCGGACTTGCGCAAGCAGGACCGGCTGGCGGCGCCATGACCCGTTCCGACCGCATCGCCGCGCTTGCCGCCGATCCCGCCTTTGCGACGCTGCGGCGCTCGCTCGCCGTCTACTACGGCGATCCCGCGCATGAAAAACGCATGGCCGCGCTCTACGCGCGCTTCGTCAAGCCGGGCGATCTCGCCTTCGACATCGGCGCGCATATCGGCGACCGCATCGGCGCCTTCCGCAGCCTCGGCGCGCGCGTCGTCGCGCTCGAACCGCAGCCGCTCTGTTTTCGCGCGCTTGACGCAATCTATGGCGACGATCCCGACGTTGCGCTGGTCTCGGCCGCCTGCGGCGCGCGCATGGGAAACGTGTCGCTACGCGTCAACTCCGCCAACCCGACCGTGACCACGGCTTCAGACGATTTCGTCGCCGCCGCCGACGGCGCGCGCGGCTGGGAAGGCCAGAACTGGGACGCGACGGTCGAGGCTCGCATGACGACGCTCGACGCGCTGATATCGGCGCATGGCGTTCCCGCCTTCGCCAAGATCGACGTCGAGGGATTCGAGGCCGATGTGCTCGCGGGCCTCTCGCGCCCGCTGCCGGCGCTCTCCTTCGAATTCACCACCATCCAGCGCGACGTGGCCTATCGCTGCCTCGAACGGCTTGCGCAGCTCGGAAACTATCGCTTCGATCTTTCGCTCGGCGAGAGCCACGCGCTGTCGCTCGGCGCATGGATTTCGGCGGCAGACATGGCGGCGCATATCGCGCAACCTGCCGCACGAAGCCAATTCCGGCGATGTCTATTGCGTGCTGGAAATGTAGCCGTCATTGCGCAGCGCACTGACGCAACCACGCATGTCATGCCCGCGAAAGCGGGAATCCAGAGCCGGCTCGCGAGCGCCGCGTATTTGCCCCTGGATTCCCGATCGCTCGCCCTGCGAGCGTCGGGAATGACAGTCCTACTTCTTCCCCCGCCATTTCCGCCGCCGGTCCCCGCCCGCCTTCGGCGCCTGCGGCGTGATATCGCCCGCCTCCGCCGCCGCGCGATATTTCGCCAGCATCGTCGCAAAGCCCTCGCGCAATCCCGCGTCGATTTCAGGCTTGCCCTCGATCGCGCTCAAGGCGAGGCCGATCGCCTCGATCGTCGACAGGCTCTCGCGGCGCGGTTCGCGGCGCAGGTCGCCATAGAGCGAGCGGCGCTTCGGCGCGAGCGCCAGCCGCTGCGCCTTCAGCACCCAGGCGTTGCGCCACCACAAGGTCTTCGCCTGCGCCCATGTGCCGTCGAAGACGACGATGCCCCTTATGCCCTTCAGCGCCGCGTCCTGGTCGGGCAGGACCGCGCCCTTCTTGTCGAGCGCGACGACCTCGCGGCCGGGCGGCAGGTCGGAAGGTTTCGCCGAGCCGAGATGCAGCACGGCCCATTGGCTCGCGTCGGCCGGGCGGCCGAGCGCCTTGGCGAGGCTCGCCCAGGACAGGCCGATCTTGAACGTGGCGTTGGAAAGCTGGCGCGCCGCCAGCCGCGCCGTGCCGAGCAGCCGGTCCTGCTCCTGCGGATGCTGGAGGATGAGCACCGCCACCTTGTTCTCGACCGCGCCGACGGCCTCGCAGACGCAGAGCGGCGCGGGCTTGCCGCAATGCGGGCAGGATTCCGGCGCGGCGTCGGCCGGTTGAAGGGCGGAAAATTCATCGGACATCGGCTCTCCTTAGCCGAGCCGGCGCTTATTAGCGAGCCGCAAGGCAGGCGAGCGCAGCGCGCGTGAGATCGCGCCGCAGCGCGTCGAGCGGAGGCCGGCCGCGCATCAGGCCATGCGCGAAACCGCCATAGACCAGCGTGAACGCCAGCCGCGCGGCCTCGTCCGCCGAGCGATCCTGCGGCCAGTCGGTTGCGCCTTCGACCAGCGCGCGCCATTCGGCCACGAAATCCTCGTAGGCCGCGAGGTAATATTTCAGGTCGCTCTTCTGGCGCTCCAGCAGGAAGTGCTGCGCCCATTCGTCGGGCGCCGCGGCATAGATCGCGGCCTGCGATCCGACCGCCGCCGCGATCCCCTCGGCGAGCGTGTAGCGCCCGAGTTCCGCGCGCCGGCGCGCCAAGAGCGCGCAAGCAGTTCCTTCGTCCGCAGATGGACACAGGCCCGCGCCAGCGCGTCCTTGCTGTCGAAATATTCGTAGAAACTGCCGAGCCCGACGCCCGCGACCAGCACGATCTCGCGGATCGTCACCTGCGCGTAGGGCTTTTCCGCCAAAAGCCGAACAAAGGCGTCGCGGATGGCGCGGGCGGTCTCCCGCGAGCGCGACTGCACCGGCCTGCGCCGCGGTTTCTGCGCCTCTTCCGTCCGTTTCGCCATGCCCCCGCCAATCCGAACACCCACGCCCGCGCGCTGGAGTATGATGACGGGAACAAAATCCGGAAGCCAGCCGCTTCACACATCGGGAGACCGCCATGGAAACCGCCGCGCATCAGGCCGCCTCGCACACCGACCGCTTCGGCGCGGTCACGCACGAAGTGCTCAACCAGCCGCACGAACTCACCGACTACAATCTCTATACCTCCGACCGACCGCTGGCCGAGGCGGTCGTGCGCGAGGGCGCGCAATGGGCGGAAAACGACATCGCCGATTTCGGCGCGCGTATCGGCGCCGCCGAATATCTCGATCTCGGCGTGCAGGCCAACCGCCACCTGCCGGAATTCGACACGCACGACCGCTACGGCCGGCGCGCCGATCTCGTGCGCTTTCATCCCTCCTATCACCAGCTCATGAAGACCGCGATCGAGGAGGGCCTGCATTCCTCGCCCTGGACCGACCCGCGCAAGGGCGCGCATGTCGCGCGCGCCGCGCGCTTCTACATGCACTCGCAGGTCGAGCCCGGCCACGGCTGCCCGATCAGCATGACCTTCGCCTGCGCGCCCGCGCTCGCCCAGCAGCCCGACCTCGCCAAGGAATGGCTGCCGAAGATTTTCGCCCGCGACTACGACCCGCGCAACGTGCCGGCCGACGAGAAGGATGGCGTCACCATCGGCATGGCGATGACCGAGAAGCAGGGCGGCTCGGACGTGCGCGCCAATACGACGCGCGCCATTCCGATCGGGCCCGGCGGCCCGGGCGGCGAATACGAACTGGTCGGCCACAAATATTTCGTCTCGGCGCCCATGTGCGACGCCTTCCTCGTATTGGCGCAGGCGCCGGGCGGCCTGTCGTGCTTCCTCGTGCCGCGCTGGAAGACGGATGGAACGAAGAACCCGCTGCAGGTGCTGCGCCTGAAGAAGAAGATGGGCAACGCCTCCAACGCCTCGAGCGAGACGGAGCTGCGCGGCGCGATCGGCTGGATGGTCGGCGCCGAAGGACGCGGCGTGCCGACCATCATCGAAATGGTGGCGATGACGCGCTTCGACTGCATGATCGGCTCCTCGTCGATCATGCGCGCCGCCCTCGTCCAGGCGATCGACCATTGCAGGCAGCGCGCGGCCTTCGGGCGTCTGCTGATCGACCAGCCGATCATGACCAACGTGCTGGCCGATCTCGCGCTCGAGACCGAGGCGGCGCTGACGCTGACCATGCGCATCGCGCGCGCGCTCGACGACCGCGCCGACGAGAACGAAGCCAATCTCATCCGCATCGGCTCGGCCATCGGCAAGTACTGGATCTGCAAGCGCACCCCGGGCGTCGCGGCCGAAGCGATGGAATGCATCGGCGGCTCCGGCGTGATGGAGGACGGGCCGATGCCGCGCCACTTCCGCGAGAGCCCGGTCAACGCCATCTGGGAAGGCTCGGGCAACGTGCAATGCCTCGACGTGCTGCGCGCGATGGTGCAAGTCGCCGGAGACGCTCGACGCCTTCCTGGCGGAAGTCGAGACGGCGAAGGGCGGCAATTCCACGCTCGACGCCCATGTCGCCGACCTGCGCGAGGACATGCGCAATACGGAAGACTTCGAGCTGCGCGCGAGAAATCTCGTGGATCGTCTGGCGACCGGCCTGCAGGCGAGCCTGCTCGTGCGTCATGCGCCGGGCTTCGTCGCCGACGCCTTCTGCGCCTCGCGCCTCGCCTCGCGCGGCGCGCATCAATATGGCGGATTGCCGAAGGCCGTGAACTGCAAGGCGATCGTCGCTAGGGCGCGGGCGCGCTGACAGCCAGCGACGCGCGCAAGCGACGCGCGTCGCGCGCGATCGCCTGCGCGCCGATCGCGATCTGCCGCAACTGTCCGGTCGCGACAAGCGTCGTCCCGATGAAATAGAGGCCGGGCTGCGCGGACGGCCCATCACTGACTTTCGGTCGCCCCGCGGCATCCAGAACTTGGGGCGTATCCGGCAGGAGCGCGCGCAGGTCGGGACGGAACCCCGTCGCGAGCACGATCACATCGAAGCGCTCGGCGCGCCCATCGGCAAACACGACGCCGTCGCGCGCGAAGCGTTCGACGCCGCCACGGACGGCGATCGCGCCGGCGCGTATTCTTGCGACCGTGCCGACGTCGAGCACCGGCACGCGGCCATCCTCGGCGATCATCTGGAGCGCTCCCTTCCGCGAGCGTTGCAGGCCCAGCGACGGAATCGAACCGACGATCAAACGCAACGCCGGCTCGTTGATGAGATCGGCGATGCGCGGCGGCAGCGCGGCCTGCGCGATCGCGAAGGACAGGACAGGAATGCCGAAAAGATCGCGCGGCAGGATGCGCACGGGCGAGCGCTGGCTGATCGTCGCGCCGGCGCCTCGCTCGCAGAGATCGAGCGCGATCTCTGCCCCGGAATTGCCGAATCCGATGACGAGAACCCGCTTGTCCTTGAACCGCGCGCCCGAAACGTAGGCGTTCGAATGCAAGATTTCGCCCGCGAATTCCTCCATGCCGGGCCAGCGCGGCCTGTGTGGAAAATCCGCCCAGCCGGTCGCCACGACGACGACCGGCGCCGACATGTCGCCAGCGCTCGTCTCGACCAGCCAGTCACTTCCGTCGCGGCGGATGGCGCGCGCTTCCGTCTCGAATTTCGGCGCTATCCCGAAGGCGCGAGCGTAGGATTCGAGATACGCGACGACATCGTCGCGCGCTGGATAGCGGCCGAAGGCGCGCGGCATTTTCATGCCGGGCAGCGCCGAGTGCACGCGCGGCGTATGCAGATGGAGACGGTCGTAATGGCGCCGCCAGACAGCGCCGACACGATCGGCCTTCTCGATGACGAGGGGCTCGATCCCGTTCGCCTTCAACTGCTGCGCGGCTGCAAGACCGCCCGGTCCCGCGCCGATCACGATGGCGTCGAGACACAGCTTTTCCCGCATTGTCGACACCTCGGGGTCCTCGGCCCCGACAACTCGACCCCGAGGGCCGCTTGTCGTGGAAAGGCTAATCCACCTTGCGCACGGCGCCCTTCGCGGCGCTGGTGGTCAGCGCGGCATAGGCCTTCAACGCCGTCGTGATTTTTCGCGTGCGTTTTTCGGCCGGCTTCCAGCCCTTGGCTTCCTGCGCCTTGCGGCGCGCGGCCAGGATATCGGTGGAAACGGCCAGATTGATCGTGCGATTGGGAATGTCGATCTCGATCCTGTCGCCCGTCTCGACCAGGCCGATCAGACCGCCTTCCGCCGCTTCCGGCGAGCAATGGCCGATCGACAGGCCCGACGTGCCGCCGGAGAAACGCCCGTCGGTGACGAGCGCGCAGGCTTTGCCGAGGCCGCGCGACTTCAGGTAGCTGGTGGGATAGAGCATTTCCTGCATCCCCGGCCCGCCGCGCGGACCCTCGTAGCGGATGCAGACGACGTCGCCCGCCTTCACCTCGTTGCCGAGAATGCCCTTCACCGCCGCGTCCTGGCTCTCGTACACGCGCGCGGGGCCGGTGAATTTCAGGATGCTCTCGTCGACGCCCGCGGTCTTCACGATGCAGCCGTCTTCCGCGATATTGCCGAACAGCACGGCGAGGCCGCCGTCCTGCGAGAAGGCGTGCGCCTTGTCGCGGATCACGCCCTTTTGGCGGTCGAGATCGAGTTCGTCGAAGCGCTCGCTCTGGCTGAAGGCGACCTGCGTCGGCACGCCGCCGGGCGCGGCCTTGAAGAAGGTCTTCACGCTCTCGCTGTTCGAGCGCTTGACGTCCCATTTGTCGAGCGCGGCGGAAAGCGATTCCGCATGAACGCTGTGCGTGTCGCGGTTGAGCAGGCCGGCGCGATCGAGCTCGCCCAGGATGCCGTAGATGCCGCCGGCGTGATGCACGTCTTCCACATGCACGTCGGCGACCGACGGCGCGACCTTGCACAGGCACGGCACGCGGCGCGACAGCCGGTCGATGTCGGTCATGGTGAAATCGAGCTCGCCCTCGTTGGCGGCGGCCAGCAGATGCAGCACGGTGTTGGTCGAGCCGCCCATGGCGATGTCGAGCGTCATGGCGTTCTCGAACGCCTTGAAGCTGGCGATTTCGCGCGGCAATACGCGCGCGTCGTCCTGCTCGTAGTAGCGGCGCGCGAGATCGACGATCAGATGGCCGGCTTCCACGAACAGGCGCTTGCGGTCGGCGTGCGTCGCCACGATCGTGCCGTTGCCGGGCAGCGACAGGCCGAGCGCCTCGGTCAGGCAATTCATCGAATTGGCGGTGAACATGCCCGAGCACGAGCCGCAGGTCGGGCAGGCCGAACGCTCGATCGTCTGCACGTCGGCTTCGGACACCTTGTCGTCGGCCGCCGCCACCATGGCGTCGATCAGGTCGATCTTGTGCGCCTTGCCCTGCAGATTGACCTTGCCGGCCTCCATCGGGCCGCCGGACACGAACACCGCGGGAATGTTGAGGCGCATCGCGGCCATCAGCATGCCGGGCGTGATCTTGTCGCAATTGGAAATGCACACCATCGCGTCGGCGCAATGGGCGTTGACCATATATTCCACGCTGTCGGCGATGATTTCGCGCGACGGCAGCGAATACAGCATGCCGTCATGGCCCATGGCGATGCCGTCGTCGACCGCGATCGTGTTGAATTCCTTGGCGATGCCGCCGGCGGCCTCGATCTCGCGCGCCACCATCTGGCCGAGATCCTTGAGGTGCACGTGGCCCGGCACGAATTGCGTGAAGGAATTGACCACCGCGATGATCGGCTTGCCGAAATCGCTGTCCTTCATGCCGGTGGCGCGCCACAGGCCGCGCGCGCCGGCCATGTTGCGGCCGTGGGTGGTGGTGCGTGAGCGATAAGCGGGCACGGGTCTCAAACCTTCCTTGCTGACATGTCAGGCGCTCCTTTTATTGCCTCGGAAGCGCGGAGCCAAGCCTCCAGCGAATCATCAAATCGCGGGCGCGTCGCTCGCGGCTTACGCCCTTGCAACGCCTCGAATTTCCAGTTCCTGTCGCCTGCGCCGACAGCATGGCTGAACCTTGTCTGTGCGCAAGCGCATAGGCCTTGCGCGCGATCCTGCGCGACCTATCTCGCCATTATCCGACGGGCGCGGGGGCGCTAGGAGGATCAAATGGGTCAGGCGCAACACACTGACAATGGCCGCGCGCTGCGTCCTTACGAGGTGCGGGTGAACGGCGCGCGCTTCGGCGCCTTCCGCGACGTGCGCGACGCGATTTCGTCGGCGCGGATCAAGAAGCGCGAGAGCCCGCGCTCCATGGTCGGCGTGGCCGACGTGACGACCGGGCAGTTCCTGTTCGAGGTCGACGCGTAAGGTCAGGCCGATACGCTTGTCGCACGGCATATCGGCATGGGAGGCTCGCCGCCGGAGGAGCCTGCCATGACCGACGATCTCGCGCCGATGCTCGAACGCCGCCGCGTAGAGGCGGAAATTCTGTCTCACGTCTACGAAACCGTGAAAGAGCTGCACGGCGTCGCGGAGGCCCGGCGCGTGATCGGCGAGAGCGTGCGGCGTTCGGCGATTGCGCAGGGCGAGGCGATGGCCGAAGGCCCAGGGCGGCGCGCCGGGCCTCGCCGGTTTCGAGGCCATCCAGCCGCTGTGGACGCGCGGCGGCGCGCTCGAGGTCGCGCTGCGCGAAAAGGGCCCAGAGGTCTTCGCCTTCGACGTGACGCGCTGCCGCTACGCCGAAATGTACCGCGACATGGGGTTGGCCGAGATCGGCCCGCTGCTGTCCTGCCAGCGCGACGGCTCGTTCTGCGAGGGCTACGACCCGAGGATCAAGCTCACGCGCACGCAGACCATCATGCAGGGCGCGAGCCATTGCGATTTTCGTTACGAGAGCGACGATTCCGCATCATGAGATCGAGACGGGCGCCCAGCAAATCCGTGCGGCGGCTCCGGATTCCCGCTTTCGCGGGAATGACGTTCGGGGGCGAGGAGGCGAAAGTATCAGGTTGTCATTCCCGACGCCTGCGCGGCAGGCGATCGGGAATCCAGGGCAGATGACGCAAGGCTCGCGATCCCTTACCCCTTCTTCAGATGCCGTAGCGCGGCCGTAGAACTCGCGCGCGCGATCAACGCGCCCTCCTCGTCCCGCAATTCGCCTTCGAGAAAGGCGACGCTGCGCCCCCATTTCACGACCCAGCCATAGGAGCGGTAGAGGCCGGGGCTTGCCGCGGACAGAAAGCTCACCTTGATCTCGAGGCTCGGCGCGGTGACCGTGAAGGCCGATTTCGCGACGCAGGCGTGCGCCATCGCCGAATCGATCCAGCCGGTCACGATGCCGCCCTGCACGATGCCGCCCCTCGGATGGCCCTCGACCGAATGGCAATGCCGCGTCTCGGCCGTCCATTGCATCGTCACGCGCTCCAGCCCCTTGTCGTAGGCGACGACGCGCCCACCCAGCGTCTCCAGCATTGGCTGCCTCGTGCGCGAAAAGATCGCCAGTATTTCTTCTTCCGTCACCCGTATTCCCCCGCCCCGAAGTTTGGTCGCCATATTGTCGCCGCTCCGCGCAGCCGCCGCAATCGCATGAAGGCGACGCTGCAATGCAGGATTGGCGCGCGCGCGCGGCTCGCCCATAATCGGGGCAAACAGCGGGGCGACATGACGACCACCATCTATCCGGCGCGCAAGATCATCACCATGAACCCGTCGCGGCCGACCGCAAGCCATGTCGCCGTGCGCGACGGCCGCATTCTCGGCGCGGGAACGCTGGACGAGCTGAAGGGCTGGGGCGACCATCGCATCGACGACAGGTTCGCAAACCTCGTGCTGATGCCCGGCTTCGTCGAAGGCCACAGTCATGCTTTCGAGGGCGCGGTGTGGCGCTACGTCTATTGCGGCTGGTTCGATCGCGTCGCGCCGGACGGCAAGACCTGGACCGGGCTGCGGTCGCTGGACGCGGTGATCGCGCGACTCGCGGAACAGGAAAAGACGCTTGCCGACGCATCGGCGCCGCTCACCGGCTGGGGCCTCGACCCCATCTATTTCGACAACAAGCGCATGACGCGCGAGGACCTCGACCGCATCTCGAAGGACCGCCCGATCGGCGTGATGCATGCGAGCTTCCACATTCTCAACGTCAACACCAAGGCGCTGGAAATGGCCGGCCTGCTGCGCCCCGGCGTCAATCACCCCGGCGTGCCCTTGGGACGCGACGGCCTTCCCACCGGCGAGATGAAAGGCCCGGAAGCGCAGATGACGGTCGCAGCCCATGTCGGCCTCGACCGCGCCATGCTGTCGGGCGACGAGCGCGGCTTCCGCGATTTCGCGCGGCTGTGCGTGCGCAAGGGCGTGACGACGGCGACCGACCTCGCCAATCCCTTGCCCGCGGACGCCGTGGAAATGATGCTGCGCGTGACCGGCGACAACGCCTATCCCGCGCGCATCGTGCCGTTGCGCCGCTATCTCGGCGACGACGCCCGCGCCACCGTCGAGGCCGCCGCCGCGCTCGCGGAGAAATCAACGGATCGCCTGCGGCTCGGTCTCGTGAAGATCGTCGTCGACGGCTCGATCCAGGGTTTTTCCGCGCGCCTGCGCTGGCCCGGCTATTACAATGGCGCGGGCCCCGGCCTGTGGTACGTGCCGCCGCAGCGTCTCGCCGAAGCGCTGGAAGCCGCGCTGCGGACGGGCGTGCTCGTGCATTGCCACACCAACGGCGACGAGGCGACCGAACTCGTGCTCGACACGATGGAAGCCGCGCTGCGCAAACATCCCGCGCCCGACCATCGCTTCACGCTGCAGCATTGCCAACTCGCCGACCGCGCGCAATTCGCGCGCATGGCGAAACTCGGCATGAGCGTCAATCTCTTCCCCAACCATCATTATTATTGGGGCGACGAACATTATCGCCTGACGGTCGGCCCCGAGCGCGCCGAACGCATGAACGCCTGCCGCGCCGCGCTCGACGCCGGCGTGCCGCTCGCCATCCATTCCGACGCCCCGGTGACGCCGCTCGCGCCGCTGTTCACCGCCTGGTGCGCGGTCAATCGCGTGACCGCGAGCGGCCGCACGCTCGGCGACACGGAAAAGATCGGCGTGTACGAAGCGCTGCGCGCGATCACGCTCGGGCCCGCGTGGACGCTGAAGCTCGACGGCGAGATCGGCTCGATCGAGACCGGCAAGCGCGCCGATTTCGCCGTGCTGGAGGACGATCCGACCGAAATCGCGCCGGAAAAACTGAAAGACGTGCGCGTGTGGGGCACGGTGCAGGGCGGGCGCGTGTTCGAGGCGTCGAAGATTTGACGCTGGCGCATGGCGAGCCGAAGCCGGTCACGCTGATTTCCGGCTATCTCGGCGCCGGCAAGACGACGCTGGTCAACCACCTCCTGCGCCACGCGAACGGCCGGCGCATCGCCGTCGCCGTCAACGAATTCGGCGCCTTGCCGATCGATCAGGACCTGATCGAACAGGCGTCCGGCGACGTGCTGACGCTGGCCGGCGGCTGCATCTGCTGCTCCTTCGGCGATGATCTCACCTCGGGTCTTCTCGCGCTCGCAGCGCGTCGGGATATCGACTGCATCCTGATCGAGACGAGCGGCGTCGCCCTGCCCGGCGCCGTCGCGCAATCCCTGTCTCTCGTCGCCGGCCTCGCGCACGAGGCGACCCTGGTTGTGATCGACGCGGAGAGCGCGCGAAGACTGGCGCGCGACAAATATCTCGCCGACACGATCCTGCGTCAGCTTTCGCAGGCCGACCTCGTCGTCCTCAACAAGGCCGATCTCGTGCCGGAGGCGATGCGCGCCGACTTGCGCGCCTGGCTCGCGGAGACGGCGCCGCGCGCCAAAGTCGTCGAGGCGGAATTCGGCGCGCTGCCGCCCGATATCGCCTTCGGCGTCCATGCATCGAGCGCCTTCGTCGCGGACGGGCCGACGACAACGCACGGCGGCGCGCAGCCGCAATCGCAGTCTTTCGAAGTGGCGAACGCAGTCGATGTAATGCGCCTCGCCGCCACGCTTGCGGATGAAGCGACGGGTCTCGTGCGCGCCAAGGGCTTCCTGCGCGACGCCGACGGCGCGTGGAAATTGCTGCAGATCGTCGGCCGCCGCGTCGCGATCACGGACGCCCGGGCGCCGCAGGACGGCATGGGCCGCCTCGTCTGCATTGCACATGGACGATCGCTGGAGCGGGCGCGGATTGCAGCCATCATCGAGAGCTGCGGACAGGCCAGGCGCGCTTCCTGAGAACATCGCCAGCGTGTCATCGCGGCCCCGGCAGAAGTCGCCGTCGGGAAGTCGGCGCCGGGACCCAGAAGCCTTCATCACAAACGCTGGGTCCCGGATCGGCCTTCGGCCGTCCGGGATGACAGTCGCGCGATCGCTACAAATCCACGTCGCCCGCCAGCAGCCGCTGCGCGATCGTCTTCGCCAGAATTTCGTTCGTGCCGTCCGCGATGTTGACGATGCGCAGGTCCTGCCAGGCGTGCACGAGCCCGACCTCGTTGGTCAGCCCCATGCCGCCATGCGTCTGCATCGCGCGGTCGACGGCGCGAAAACCGGCCTGCACCGCGTAGGACTTCGCCATCGACAATTCCTTCACCGCGCGTTCGCCGCGGTCCAGCAGCAGCGCGGCGTTCAGCCCCATGAGATGAGCCGCGTGCAACTCGCTCGCGGACTCCGCCAGCGGGAACGACACGCCCTGGTAATCAGCGATTTTCGCACCGAACGCCTCGCGCTGCTTGGCGTAGTCGAGCGCCAGCTCCAGCGCCCAGCGCCCCTGCCCCACGGCCCGCGCGGAATTGTAGACGCGGCCGAGCGACACGCCGTAGAGCGCGACCTTGAAGCCGTCGTCGAGCGCGCCCACCAATTGCCAGGGTTCGACACGCACGTCCTCCAGCGCGAGCGCGCCTTCGTGCCCGCCGGGATGGCCGAACAGCTTGACCACGGATTCGACACAGAAGCCCGGCGCGTCGGTCGGAATCGATGAAGGCGCTTATGCCGCCCGCTTTCCGCGCAGCTTTCCCGGCGTCGGTGACGGCGAAGACGATGCACCATTCCGCGGTCGGCGCATTGGTGGTCCAGAGCTTGCGCCCCGTAATCTTCCAGCCCTCGCCGTCGCGCACGGCGCGCGTGCGAATCATCGTCGCGTCAGATCCCGCGCCCGGCTCCGACAGGCCAAAACACATGGACGTGCGCCCCGCCATCATGTCGGCCAGACAGCGCCTGCGCGCTTCCTCGGTCATCTGCGTCAGCACCGGGCTCGGCCCGAACGCCCAATGCGCGATCACCCAGGGCGTGAGCACGGCATGGCCGCCAAGGCGGCGGTAGATCGCCTCCCATGCGACATAATAGGCGAGATGCCCGAGCCCGCCGCCGCCGATGGAGAGCGGCGCGCACATGCCGTAGAAACCAGCCTGCGCGGAGGCCGTGCGCACGTCGCGTATGAGCGCGCGGACCTCGGGCGCATAGGCGCCGCGCGCGTCGTAGAGTTTTCGCGCATCGGCGAGCAGCGCATGATGGCGCTCGAGGCGCGGCGCGACTTCCTTGTCCACGAAGCGCAGCACGCCGTCGCGCACGCTCGCGACATCGCTGGGAAGATCGAAGGCGATCGCGCTCATGCCTGCCGCTCCGCTGGCGCTTGCGCGCGCAAATCCTCTTCCAGCGCCCAGATGCGATCCTGCCCCCAATGCGCCGGCCCGCCGTCGACGCGGAAGGTCGGAGCGCCCCAAAGACCAGCCTCGAACAGCGCTGCGCGATTTGCTTCGGCGACCGGTCGCCAGCTCTCATCCGCCAATGCGGCTGCGACATCGCCGGCATTCAGCCCGGCCTGCTGCGCGGCCTGCAGGAGCCCAGCGTCGGAAGCGAGGTCGACGCCATGCGCGAAGGCCGCCGCCAGCGCCGCTTCCGCGAAGGCTTCGCCCTTGCCCTGCGCCACGGCTGCGTGCAGCTACGGCCAGCGCGCGCTCGACGCCCTTGCCGACGGGATCGACGATGCGACCGAAGGGAATGCCGGCGAGATCGGCCTCGCGCTTGCAGTCGCGCACAATGTACAGCCGTTTGACCTGCGGCACCGGCAGGCCGCGCATCACCATCGGCAGGATGTAGCGCAGGCGCAGGCGCGCGCCGCTCGCGCGCGCAAGCCGCGCGACGCGCGGAAACGCAATGTAGGAATAGGGCGACCTGAACGAGAACCAGAAGTCGATGGTTCGCCCGCGCCCCGCATCGTGCGCGACAGCGCTTTCGATCTGTGCGGGCGCGAGCGGCGGTTCGCCGGCGCGTCGGTCGAGACCTGCCGCCGCAAGCCTCGCTTCGAGATGATGGAGACGATCGAGGCCCCAGTACCATTCGCCCTCGAAATGGAACATGGCGCCGAGATAGTGCCCGAGCCGCCGACGCAGCGCCTCGCCCTCGGCCAGCGCCTGCGCGGTCGATTCAGCCGATGCGCGTCCCAGCGATCGCGAGAGAACCGTCCCGCTCCACAACGCCTGTGAAACTGTCGGCGCAACGTCGGCGAAACGGCCATCGGCGAGCGCCTGAGCGAGCGCGCCTTGCGCATCGCGCGGCGAGCCCGGCGCAGGGGCGGTCGCGCCGTCCGGAAACGCAAGGCCCAGCCGTCGCGCAAGCCGCGCGGCGTCGCGCCGCGCATAAGCGGCGAGGCGCTCTGGCTGTGGCGCGGCCGCGCCGTCGGGCGGGGGAACGAGATGGCAGGCGAGATCGACATCATAGCGGCTCGCAAAAGCAGCGAGACGCTGCGCGGCGAGCGCGCTGTAAGGATCGTCGGCCTGATGAAAATCAGCGGACCATCGGCCGCCGGCCGGCGGCCTTGCGACGCAGCGCGAAGATCGCGCGGCGCGCATCGCGCAGGCCGTCGCTCGTGAGCGCTGCGCTCGCCAGTCTGCCCAGGGCCGCCCGCATCCCGCCTCCGCAATGTCGATCGCGGAAATCGTAGAGGCGCGGCGGCCGTGGTCAAGCGGAACGAACCGTCAGGCGGCAAGTCCCTTGGCGGCCTCGCGCATGAACAGGGCCGGCAAATCCTTTTCGGAAACCGGACGCGAGATCAGGTAGCCCTGCGCGGCGCCGCAGCCGATCGACTTGAGGAAGGCGAGTTGCTCTTCCGTCTCGACCCCTTCGGCCGTCACCTCGAGGCCGAGCGTGCGCGCGAGTTGCACCACGGAGACGACGATGGCCGCGCAATCGGCATGATCCACGCTGTCGCGCGTGAATTCCTTGTCGATCTTCACGCGGTTCAGCGGCAGCTTGCGCAGATAATTGAGCGAGGCATAGCCCGTGCCGAAGTCGTCGAGCGCGATCGGAAAGCCCGCTTTCGACAATTCGCGCGCCGTGTCGATCGCCGGATCGTCGCGCGTGATCAGCAGCGATTCCGTGATCTCGATCTCGATGCGATCCGGCGTGAGGCCGAATTCGGCGATGGTCGCGAGCATCTCGGCCGTCATCGCGGCGTTGCGCAACTGCGCGACCGAGACATTGACGGAGATCGGCGCATCCGGCGGCATCAGCGCGGCGAGACGGCAGGCGTCCCGCACGATCCACATGCCGAGTTCGTGGATGAGGCCCGTGCGCTCGGCCATCGGAATGAATTCGTCCGGCGAGATCGGCCCGCGCGTCGGATGGCGCCAGCGCGCGAGCGCCTCGCAGCCGATGATGCGGCCGGTCGCGATTTGCACGATGGGCTGCAACGCGACTTCGAGTTCGTTGTGCTCGATCGCCGCGCGCAGGTCGGCTTCGAGGTCACGGCGCTCCTGCACGGCCTGCGCGTGTTTCTCGTCGAAGAACCGGCTCACGCCGCCGCCGGCGCTCTTGGCCTGGTAGAGCGCATTGTCGGCCTTCGCGACCAGCGCGCTTGCCTCGAGCCCGTCGGACGGCGCAAGCGCGATGCCGACGGAGACCCCGATTTCCTGCGGAAGCCCCGCCGCGCTGAAGGGCGCCGCGAAGGCGCGCGACAGGCGCTCGACAAAGGCCATGACCTGCACGGGCCCGCCTACATCCGTAAGCGCGACCGCGAATTCGTCGCCGCCGAGACGCGCGACGAAATCGGTCTTGCGCACGGTCTCTTCCAGGCGCTGCGCGACCTGCACGAGAATTTCATCGCCGGCCGCATGGCCGTAGCGGTCGTTGACCGGCTTGAAACCGTCGAGATCGAGATAGAGGACGGCGGCCTGCTCGCGGTATTCGGAGCAACGCGCGAGCGCGCGATCCAGGAATTCGCCGTAGGCGAGCGCATTCGGCAGGCGCGTCAGCCCGTCGAGACGCGCGGCGTCTTCCGCCTCGAGCTGTTTGAGCAGCCGGCTCGCCATCTGCCGGCAATAGCTCAGCGAAGCGAGCACCAGCACGCAGGCATAGACGACAAACAGCAGCGAAATATGATACTGGCCGACGAGATCGCTGCGCTCGATGGCGATCAGCGAGCCGACGAGCATCGGCGCGACGAAGGCGAAAACCGCTTCCGGCGTCGACGCGAGCACGAAGGCGCCCGCGCACATCATGCCGCAGCACATGCACACGATGACGAAAATCGCGCCGCCAGCGACATGATCGATGAACATCAGCGGCGCAACGCACCAGAGAGCGCCGATGGCGGCCGCCGCGACAATGATGTTGCGCCCGGCGACGCGCGAGACCGCGAGCATCCGCGGACGCTCGCGCACGCCGGCGCCCCAGAGATAGAGGAAGGCCGAGGCGGAACACACCACGAAGGCCCACACGAGCGCGGCGCCCTCCTTGTCGGAGCCGTAAAGCGCCGCCACGAGAACGAGAACGTTCCAGGTGTTGACGACGAATATCGCCGGCGTAAATCGCGCTATCGCGTTGAGCTGTTCTGCGCGTATGCGCGCGCGCGTCGCTTCGGACATGCCTTCGAATGAATTTGCCGAGGCCTTCGCCCCCTGCTTGTCGGCCCCGCGCCCCATCTCGCCTGCCCATTGCCCATTTGACCGTGACGCAAAGTTGGCAGCGCGCGGTTACGTCAGGATTAAGCCGATGCAAGAATTCGGGAGAAAAAAGTACTTTTCTTCAAATGGTTGTCAGAATCGTGCGCCGTTTCGGCCACAACGACTAGGACACGAATTTCAAAGGCGGTTCCTCGGCCTCCGGGCGGCGAACGAGAGATGCGAATGAAAATGCGGCGGGCGCGCAACGGAATATTCACCGTGGCGCGCCGCTTATCGTTAACGCTTGAACAAGCCCATGATCGAGGCTTTCGCCAGCGTGGCGAAATGCAGGTTGAAGCCGACGACGGCAGCCGACGTGTCGGCGCCGACCGGCAGGCTTTCGGCGCCCACCGCAAAGACGGTGAAGAGATAGCGATGCGGATGGTCGCCCTGCGGCGGGCAAGGTCCGCCATAGCCCGGCGCGCCGAAATCCGTGCGCGTCTGCAGGGCGCCGGCCGGCAGTTTCGCCGCCTTGGGATTGCCGGCGTCGAGCGCGAGTTCGGTCACGTCGGCTGGAATATTGACGACCAGCCAATGCCAGAAGCCCGAGCCCGTCGGCGCGTCGGGGTCGTAGCAGGTGATCGCGAAACTCTTCGTCCCGGCGGGCGCGCCGGACCAGGAAAGATGCGGGCTCTTGTTGCCGCCCGCGCAGCCGAAGCCGAAATCCTGGCTGAGAATATGGTCGGCTCCCAGATAATCGCCGTCCTTGAAACTGTTGCTCGTCACCTTGAACGTCATGGCCTGCTCCCTTGCGGCGATTATGACGGCGTCTTGCCTCGCCGGCCATTATCGATAGTTTGGCGCCATGTCCAAGCCGGAACGGACAAAGCCGCGCGCCATCCTGTTCGATCTCGACGACACCATCCTGCCGGGCTTCGCGCGGCCGGACATGGCCTGGCGCGAAGTCGTCGGCGCGCTTGTCGAGGCGGCGCGCGTCGACGCCGTGGTGGAGGCGATCCGCGCCCGTTCGCGCGCCTTCTGGGCGGACCCGCAGCTTCACCGGCAATGGCGCATGACCATGCCCGCCGCGCGCCGCAAGATCGTCGCGGAGGCCTGCGCCACGCTCGCCGCCGCCGGACACGATCCGCTCGATGGCGCGACCGCGGAAGCGATCGCCGACCGCTTCACCGCCTATCTCGACGATGCGATCAGCATTCTGCCCGACGCCTTCCACGTGCTCGAGGAATTGCGGCGGCGCGGGTTCAGGCTGGCGCTCATCACCAATGGCGCGAGCGCGCCGCAGCGCGCCAAGATCGAGCGTTTCGACCTCGCCCACCGTTTCGATCACGTGCAGATCGAGGAGGAGGCCGGCGTCGGCAAGCCGGAGCCGGCGGCCTATCTGGGCGCGATGACGAAGCTCGGCGTCGCGGCGTCCGAGACGTGGATGGTCGGCGATAACATCGAATGGGAAGTCGCCGCGCCGCAGCGCCTCGGCATATTCGCGGTCTGGGCCGACCTGCACGGGCGCGGCCTGCCGCCGGATGGCGACGTGCGCCCGGACATGATCGTCCGGACGCTTTCAGACCTCCTGCCCGCGCTCGCGTGATGCGTCAGCCGACCCGCCAGCCGACGTCGGCGTGGAACTTCTCGTAGAATTCCCTCGTGTAGGCCTGTTCCGGGTCCGCGCGCACGCGCCGGTCGAGTTCCTCGGCGTCGGCGCCGACGAGAATGCGCCAGCGCTCCGCGCGCACGCCGTCGAGAATGATCTTGGCCGCCTGCGCCGCCGTCGTCGGCGCAAGGTCGCGGAAAGCCGCAGCGACGGCCGCGGCGGCGGCCGCGACCTGCGCGTCGTCCATCGCCGCGACATTGACGCCGGCGCGCGCCAGCCGCGCGCGGATCATCTTGAGCTCCGTCTCGCTCGGCGCGACATCCTCTCCGCCGCCGTGCACGCGCCGCGAATTGAAGACGATGGACGTGCCGATATGGCCGGGCATGACGACGGAGCACTTGATGTGCGGCGCATTGAGCCGCAGGTCGGTCATCAGGGCCTCGGAGAAACCCTTCACCGCGAATTTCGCCGCGCTATAGGCGGTATGCGACGTCTCCGGCCCGATCGTCGCCCAGAAGCCGTTGACCGACGAGGTGTTGACGATATGCGCCTCGTCCGCCTTCGTCAGCATCGGCAGGAAGGTCAGCACGCCGAGATAGACGCCGCCCCAGCAGATGTTGAACGTGCGCTCCCATTGCTCGCGCGAATTGGTGAACAGGCTGCCGCCGCCGCCGACGCCCGCATTGTTGAACAGAAGGTGCACACATTCGGTCTGGTGCTGTGCTGCGACCTCGTCGCGAAAGCGCTGCATCTGCGCTTCGTCCGAGACGTCGGCTATATGCGCCGTCACGCGAAGCCCCTGCGGCAGGCCATCGGCTGCGCACAGCGCCTGCGTCTCCGCCATCGTGTCGGCCGCGACATCGCACATGGCGACATGACAACCCTCGGCGACGAGCTGGCGCACCAGCTCGCGCCCCATGCCCGTGCCGCCGCCCGTGACCACGGCGATCCTGCCCGCGAAATCCTTCATGCCCGCCTGCTCCCGGCTTGTTTCCTCGAACGCCAGACTAGAACGGAGCGCGGCGTTCGCGCCAGCAGCCCGCGTGCAAGACGGCCATGACGCCTGCGCCGCGCGCCTTTTCCATTTGCCCGCAGGGCGCACGCCGCTCATTATCGCCGCCAAAACGGGAGGTCGCATGACGCGCATCGGTTTCGTCGGGCTCGGCTCCATGGGCCTGCCCATGGCCAAGGTTCTCGCGGCCAAGGGTTTCGCGGTCACCGGGTTCGACCTGCGCGCCGCCGCCACGCAAGAACTCGCGCTAGCGGGCGGCAAGGCGGCCGACAGCGTCGGCGATGCGCTCGCCGGCGCCGATATCGCCATCCTCATGGTCGTCAACGCGAGCCAGGCCGAATCCGTCCTGTTCGATTCCAACGCCATCGCGCGGCTGGCGCCGGGCGCGGTCGTGACGGTCATGGCGACCTGCCCGCCGGCCAAGACGCAGGCGCTCGCCGAACGCGTGAAAGCGGCCGGCTACGGCTTCGTCGATGCGCCCGTCTCGGGCGGCGTCGTCGGCGCGACAGGCGGCGCGCTCACCATCATGGTCGGCGCCGCCGACGACGATTTTGCGCGCGCGAAAAATGCGCTGGAGGCGATGGGGTCGAAAGTGGCGCGCGTCGGGGACCAGCCAGGCGCTGGCTCCACGGCCAAGGCGATCAACCAGCTTTTGTGCGGCGTGCATCTGGCGGCGGCGGGCGAGGCCATGGCGCTGGCGCGCAGACTGGGCGTGGACGTCAGCCAGATTCTCGACATCGTCTCAGGCTCGGCGGCGTCGAGCTGGATGCTGCGCGACCGCGGCCCGCGCATGCTCGAAGACAATCCGCGCGTGACGAGCGCGGTCGATATTTTCGTCAAGGACCTCGGCATCGTGCTGGAGACCGGCGCCGAATGCGGCGCCGACACGCCGCTCGCGCAAGCTGCGCATGAACGGTTCAAGCAGGCCTCGGCCGCGGGCCTCGGCGCGCAGGACGACAGCCAGGTGACGCGGGCGTTCGGCGACCTGAAGGTTTAGGGCTGCGCGATTGTCATCCCCGCGAAAGCGGGGATCCAGACTTGGCCCTCGCACTGCTTCTGGATTCCCGATCGCGCTTCGCGAGTCGGGAATGACACATGTTACGCCCTCACGTCCTCAACTTCCGCCCGATTTCCTTTTCCACGTTTTCGACCTTGCTCTTCAGCCGCAATTCCTTGCCGGGCTTCCAGTCGGCCTTGAGCGTCAGGCCGATGCGCGGGCAATCCTTCTCCAGCGCCTTGAAGCAGGCGTTGACGACGCCCATCGCCTCGTCCCATTCGCCCTCGATGATCGTTCCCATCGGCGTGAGCTGATAGGCGAGCCCGGAGCGGTCGATCACGTCGAGGATGCGCGCGACATGCGCGCTGAGGCTCTTGCCGACGCCGCGCGGCGCCATGGCGAATTCGATGAGGACCATTGCGTTTCTCCCTGAGCACAGCGAATTGAAAAATCGTGGCGCCCTGCAACAATGGACGCAAGGCCTCGGGAGGAAACAACATGGATCTGGGATTGCAGGGCAGACATGCGGTCGTCACGGGCGCATCGAAGGGCATCGGCCTCGCCTGCGCCAAGGCGCTCGTCGCCGAAGGATGCACGGTGACGCTGGTCTCGCGCGACGCCGGCCGTCTCGCCGAGGCGCAGAAGCAGGTCGGCGCGCAGGCGCAGGTCTTCGCCGCCGACCTCTCGAAAGCGCAAGACCGCGCGAGGCTCGCGGCCAGCGTTCCCGCGCCCGACATTCTCGTCAACAACGCCGGCGCGATACCCGGCGGCAATATCCTCGGCCTCACGATGGAGCAATGGCAGGACGCCTGGAGCCTCAAGGTGTTCGGCTACATCCACCTGACGCAACTCTACCTGCCCGCCATGATGCAGCGCCGCTCCGGCGCGATCGTCAACATCATCGGGCTCGCCGGCGTATCGCCGCGCTGGGATTACGTCTGCGGCGCGGCCGGCAATGCCGCGCTCATCGCCTTCACCAGGGCGATCGGCGGCAAGACGCCGGAGAGCGGCGTGCGCGTCGTCGGCATCAATCCCGCTTCGACGCGCACCGACCGCATCGTCGAATTGTCGAAGGCGCGCGCGCGCCAGCGCGACGGCGACGACAGCCGCTGGGAAGAGTTCCTGTCGGGCCTGCCGTTCGGGCGGCCGGCGGAGCCCGAGGAGATCGGGGCGCTGACCGCGATGCTCGCTTCCGATCGCATCGCCTATGTCAGCGGCGCCGTGATCGACGTCGACGGCGGCGTGCAGTTCCGGTAAGCGCGCGCCATAACGAATCCTCATGCTGAGGAGCAGGCGCTTGCGCCTGCGTCTCGAAGCATGGCGGCGGCGGGATTGCTGGTGTCGCCATCCTTCGAAACGCGCTGCTGCGCAGCGCTCCTCAGGATGAAGAGGGTTGGCGGTTACGCCATCCGCTCGAGCGTCTTCATGCCCGCGACGCCGCCGACGACGATCGCGGCGAAGGCGATGAGCGAGCCGATGGCGAGCGTCGAGACGCCGGTGATCGCCTGCCCCAGCGTGCAGCCGAGCGCCACCACGCCGCCAACGCCCATCAGCACGGCGCCGAACATGCTGCGCAGCGTGTCCGACGTGTCGTTGAAGGTGGCGAGCCGGAACCGGCCGGACGTAATGGCGCCGAGAAAGGCGCCGATGAGCACGCCGAACACCGAGGCGACGCCGAAGCCCGGCATGCGCTGCGCGGTGAAGCGCTGGATCCATTCGAGCGCGTCGCCCGAGGGACGCACGAAGGTCAGCGACACCGGCTGCGTCGCCGTGGCCGCCATCTCGTCGATGGAGAGGCCCGTCACCGCCCAGCCGGCGGCGCAGGCGAGGCCGACGAGCACGCCTGACGCGATGTGGACGCGCGAGGAACGAAACTCCGCGCTGGCGAAGCAATAGGCGAGCAGCGCGATCGACACGACGCCGACAGCGATCGTCGCGGCGGTCGCGGGCGCGATCTTGCCGAATTTCGCGATGAGCGTCGAAAGGCCCTGGTCCGGCAGGCCGTAGGCGTCGAGTTTCAGCGCCGTGGCGTTGGAGAGGTCCGCGCGCAGCGGGCCGACGAGGCCGCCGATCGCCGCATAGGCGGCGATGCCCATGAGGATGACGATGAACAGCGCGCGCAGGTCGCCGGCGCCGGCGCGCACCAGATTGCGGCTGGCGCAGCCGCCGGCAAAGCACATGCCGAAGCCGAACATCAACCCGCCGACGATCGCGCCGAGCCAGTCGAAGGTCGCGGACATGTACATGGACTTCGTCAGATCGACCGCGCCCGCCGCGGCCAGCAATTGCGCGCCGATGAGCGCTGAGGCGCTCGCCAGAACCCAGGCGCGGAAACGCCGCGTATCGCCGAAGGTCAGCATGTCGGAAATGCCGCCCATCGCGCAGAAATTCGTGCGCTGGATGACCAGGCCGAAGAACACGCCGATGAACAGGCCGCCGAGCGCCTGCGCCACGGCGGCGTTCTCCGAGAGCAACGTCCGCAACGCCTCCATCTCGCTTCCTCGTGTTTCGGCGGACAGGTCCGCGCCGCGCCAGGCGATCTATAGCGCGGCGGGAGGAGAGGACAAAGGCGGGCTCAGGCCAGATCGGCGGCGAGCGAGTCCCGCACGGCCGGCGCGAGCGTCAGCTCGGCCTGATAGTTGGGGTGGTCGACGCCCATGCGGATCGCCGCGCCCGCCTTGGCCGCCGCCGCCATGTCCGGCGTCAGCTCGAAGCGCAGGAAATGCACGGCCGAGGTCTTGGACTCCGTCTCGCGCTCGAGGTCCTCGTTGGCGATCGGGCGGACCCGCGCGAAATCGGCGACCTGCGCCCAGACCGCCGTCTCGACGCCGATGAGGCGGGCGAGCTGGCGCTTGCGCTCCTCGACGTCAGGATATTCGACCATGAAGGTCGCCTTCCAGTTGAGTCCGTCGGGGATCAGCGGATTGTAGACGTCGAGCTCCTCCTGGATCAGCTCCGGCTCGAAGATGCGTTCCAGCCGCAGCATTTCCTGCACCTGGTATTTCATGGTCAGCGCGTCCTCGAAATGCAGCGAGGCGTGCCGCCCGAGCTCGACGCGGCGCATCTTCTTGTGCGCCATGACTTTCGCGCGAAAGGCCGGCCGCTCGCGGGCGTATTGCTCGAGGCTGAACAGGTCTTCATGCCGCAGCATGGTCATACTCCGTAGGCTTTGCGCAGAAGCGTGATGGGATGTTCGGGCGCGTAGCCCTTGGCGCGCGCATGGGCGATGTGATGGCCGGCCATCGCGCAGTCCGAACTGAGGTGATCGGCCCCGGCCGCCTCGACGCGCGCGACCACCGGCTTGACGATTTTCATCGCGAGATCGTGGAATTCGGTCTTGACGGCATAGGTGCCGTCATGGCCCGAGCAGCGCTCGATGACCTCGATCGTCGTGTCGGGGATCAGCGACAGGATTTCTTTGGTCTTCGGGCCGATGTTCTGCACGCGCTGGTGGCAGGCGGCGTGATAGGCGACCTTGCCGAGGCCGTTCCTGAAATCGGTCTTCAGCTTGCCGTCCTTGTGGCGCAGGGCGAGATATTCGAAGGGATCGAAGAAGGCCGCGCGCACTTTCTGCACCTCCGCATCGTCGGGGAACATCAACGGCAGCTCCTGCTTGAACATCAGCACGCAGGAGGGCACGAGCGCGGTCAGGTCCCAACCCTCGTCGACGAGCTTCGCCAGCACCGGAATATTCTCGTCGCGGGCGCGCTTCACGGCTTCGAGGTCGCCGAGTTCGAGCTTCGGCATGCCGCAGCATTTTTCGCGTTGCGCAATAGTGACGGGAATGCCGTTGTGCGCGAACACCGCGACGAGGTCTTCGCCCGGCGCTGGCTCGTTGGCGTTGATGTAGCAGGTGGCGAAGAGCGCGACCTTGCCGTTCGTGCGGCCCGCCGGTTCGCCCTTCGTGTCGGCGGGCAGCGCGCTCAGCCGGCTACGCAGCTTTTTCGTCGTGTATTCGGGCGTCCACGCCTTGGGATGGACGCCGACGGCGCGGTCGAGCGCCTCGCGCAACTTTTCGCTTCTGTTCGCGGCGTTGACGATGGGCGCGACGACCGGATTGGCGATCAGCCCGCCCATCATGTCCGTCGAGGTCAGCGTGCGGTCGCGGAGATTCGCGCCCTCCTTCCTATGGCGCACGGCCTTGGCGCGCAGCATCAGGTGCGGGAAGTCGAGGTTCCACTCGTGCGGCGGCACGTAGGGACATTTGGTCATGTAGCAGAGGTCGCAGAGGTAGCACTGGTCGACCACTTTCCAGTAGTCGGCCTTGGCCACGCCATCGACTTCCATCGTCTCGGATTCGTCGACGAGATCGAACAGCACGGGAAAGGACTGGCACAGGCTGACGCAGCGCCGGCAACCGTGGCAGATGTCGAAGACGCGCTCCATCTCGTGGAACAGCTTGCCTTCGTCGTAGAAGTCGGGATTGCGCCAATCGAGCGGATGGCGCGTCGGCGCCTCGAGATTGCCTTCGCGGGGACCGGCCACGGGAGTGTCCTTTTGGGGAAACACCCCTCATGCTGAGGGGCGGGCATCAATCTCGAGCTTGCTCGAGATCGATATGGAATTTCCAAGTCGGGCAAGCCCGACTTGGATGCCCGCGTCTCGAAGCATGGGGATGCGGCCATCCTTCGAGACGCGCGGCTCGCGCCGCGCTCCTCAGGATGAAGTGTAGCGAATACGCCCGAAACGGCGTCACGCCATTTCGTTCAGCGCCTTCTGGTAGCGGTTGGCGTGCGAGCGCTCGGCCTTGGCCAGCGTCTCGAACCAGTCGGCGATCTCGTCGAAGCCTTCCGCGCGCGCGTCCTTGGCCATGCCCGGATACATGTCGGTATATTCGTGCGTCTCCCCGGCGACCGCAGTGGCGAGATTGGCCTTGGTCTCGCCGAAGGGCATGCCCGTGGCCGGGTCGCCGCACTTCTCGAGATATTCCAGATGGCCGTGCGCGTGGCCGGTCTCGCCTTCCGCGGTCGAGCGGAACAGCGTGGCGACGTCCGGATAGCCTTCGACATCGGCCTTGTTGGCGAAATACAGATAGCGGCGGTTGGCCTGCGACTCGCCCGCGAATGCGTCCTTCAAATGCTGTTCGGTCTTGGAACCCTTGAGCTGCAAATGCGCCTCCTGTCAGATTGCACGGCGCGGACCGGGGTCCGCGTTCGCGCGGCATCCTATGCAGGCGTTTTTTAGAATCAATCTAAAAGATTAGGCATGTGGCCAGATGTCACAGCCTTTTCAGAGGACTGCGATGAAGGACCATTCTATTTGCCCGGCAACGCGCCCTCGGCCTTCAGAACCTCGTGCGCGGCCTTGAAGGCCTCGAGCCCCGCCGGAATGCCGCAATAGACGGTCGCATGCAAGAGGATTTCCTTGATCTCCTCCACCGTGAGCCCGTTGGCGAGCGCGCCCTTCACATGCAGCTTCAGTTCGTTCGGCTTGCTGAGCGCCGTCAGCATGGCGAGATTGACGATCGAGCGCGTGCGTCGGTCCAGTCCCGGCCGCGTCCAGGCGTAACCCCAGCACATTTCGGTGGTGATGTTCTGGAACGCCATCATGAACTCGTCGGCGTTGTCGATCGACTTCTTCACGTATTCGGCGCCGAGCACCTCGCTGCGCACGGCAAGGCCCTGCTTGAAGAGTTCGCTGTCGGATTTCTTGCTCATGATGGACCTCGTCGTCTGGAAATGCCGTGAGGCTAGCGTGAAGCCGATGACGCGCGCAATTGCCGGCGCCGCGTCCCTGCCCTAGCCTTGCAGCGAAAGAGGAACGGGAGGCGCCGTGAAAACCATCCGACTGGGCGCAGGCTCCGGCTTTTCCGGCGACCGCATCGAGCCGGCGGTCGATCTCGCGCGCGACGGGGCGCTCGACTATCTCGTGTTCGAATGCCTGGCCGAGCGCACCATCGCGATCGCGCAATTGGCGAAACTCGACAATCCGGACGCCGGTTACGATCCGCTGCTCGAACGCCGTTTTCGCGCGGTGCTGCCGTTCTGCGGACGCCAAGGCGTCAGGATCGTCACCAACATGGGCGCGGCCAATCCGCTCGCCGCCGCGCGCCGTGTCGCAGCGCTTTGCCGCGAGCTCGGCTTCGCCGACCAGCGCGTCGCGGCCGTGACCGGCGACGACGTGCTCGACGTCCTGCTGAGCGAAGACGCCGCCATCGTCGAGACCGGGCTGCGCGCGTCGGACATGCGCGAGACTCTCGTTTCCGCCAACGCCTATCTCGGCGCGCGCGCGATCGCCGATGCGCTCGGCGCCGGCGCGACCATCGTCGTCACCGGCCGCGTCTCCGATCCCGCGCTTTTTCTCGGGCCGCTGATGCATGAATTCGGCTGGCGCGACGACGACTGGGCCATGCTCGGCCGCGGCGTGATGGCGGGACACCTGCTGGAATGCGCGGGCCAGATCACCGGCGGATATTTCGCCGATCCCGGCGTGAAGGATATCGCCGGTCTCGCGCGCCTCGGCTTTCCCATCGGCGTCGTCGACGAGCGCGGCGAGATCGAGATCACCAAGCTCGCCGGCTCCGGCGGCGCCGTGACGACCGCGACCTGCAAGGAACAATTGCTCTACGAGATCGGCGATCCCGCCGCCTATATGCAGCCGGACGTGACCGCAGATTTTTCATCCGTGCGCGTCGCGGAGATCGACACGGATCGCGTGAAGGCGACCGGCGCCACGGGCCATCGCGCGCCGCCCACGCTCAAATGTTCGGTCGGCTATCGCGACGGCTTCGTCGGCGAAGGCCAGATGTCCTATGCCGGCCCCGGCGCAATGTCTCGCGCACGCCTTGCCGGCGAAATCGTGCGCGAGCGGCTATCCATCGTCGGCGTCGCCTTGCGCGAATTGCGCATCGACATCATTGGCGTCGACAGCCTGCACGGCGCGGCGACGCCGCGGACCAACGCGGAACCCTACGAGGCTCGCCTGCGTGTCGCGGCGCGCACGGACAGCCGCGAGGCGGCGCAACTGGTCGGCGAGGAAGTCGAGAGCCTCTACACCAACGGGCCTGCCGGCGGCGGCGGCGCATGGAAGGGCGTGAAGCCGATCATCGCCATCGCCTCCGCTTATGTCGCGCGCGAAAAAGTGCGGCCGACCGTGACCTTCGTGCAAGCGCCATGAGAGTGAAGACGCCATGAGGAAGCTGCGCGACATCGCCCATTCCCGCACCGGCGACAAGGGAAACACGTCGGTCATCTCGCTGATCGCTTTCGACGAGGCCGACTATTCGCTGTTGCGCGACAAGGTCACTGCCGATCGCGTGAAAAACCATTTCGCCGGAATTGTGCATGGCGAGGTCGTGCGCTACGAAATCCCATCGCTCGGCGCGCTCAATTTCGTTCTGCAAAATGCGCTCGGCGGCGGCGTCACCCGCTCGCTCGCGCTCGACGCGCATGGCAAATCGCTGAGCTCGCGCCTGCTGGATATGGAGATCTGAAGCACGGGACCGCCGGCCTCCGGCCGGCCCTCTCCCGAACCGCATTTGCCTGGCCGGAGGCCGGCGGTCCCGGCGCGCCACGCTTTGCCGGCGCATCCGCCCCATGCCGCAGCGCAACGTTGCGCGGGCGGCGCGTGGCGCTACATTCGGTCATGGCCTTCGCCCCGCGCCTTCCCGCCGCCGAGTTTCTCTCGACGGAACAGCTCGCCGATCTGCGCACGCGCTCGACCGCGCGCGGCCTGTTCATGATCGCCCACGCCTGGACGCTGATCCTGGCGTCGATCGCCCTCGTCGCCTGGCTTCCCAATCCGCTGACATTCGTTCTCGCGGTCATGGTCATCGGCTCGCGCCAGCTCGGACTCGCCATCCTCATGCACGACGGCGCGCACGGCTGTCTGGCGAGCAATCCGACGGTCAATCTCTGGCTGTCGCAATGGCTGTGCGCCTATCCGGTCTTCGCCGAGACGCGCGCCTATCGTCGCTATCACATGAACCATCACAAGCGCACGCAGCAGGCGGACGATCCCGATCTCGTGCTCTCTGCGCCCTTTCCGATCACGCGCGCGAGCTATCGCCGCAAGTTCCTGCGCGATCTCTTCGGCCAGACAGGCTTCGCGCAGCGCAAGGCGCAATTGCTCAACGCTCTCGGCGACCCCTCGTGGCCGCTGAAGCAGCGCCTCGCCTTCCTCCGTGAAAAGCTCGGCCGGCAGTTTCTCGTGAACGGCATTCTCTGGGCGGCTCTCGCGGCAGCCGGCGTCTGGTGGGCCTATCCGCTGCTGTGGCTTGTGCCGATGCTCACCTGGTACATGGTGGTCACCCGCATCCGCAACATCGCCGAGCACGCCGTCGTGCCCGATCACGACGATCCCCTGCGCAACACGCGCACGACGCTGGCGGGCTGGGTCGAGCGTCTGTTCGTCGCGCCCTATTTCGTCAACTACCACCTCGAGCATCACCTGCTGTTCTTCGTGCCCTGCTACAAGCTGCCGAAGCTGCACGCCATTCTCGCGCGCGGGCCGCTCTACGGCCGCATGGAGGTGCAACCGAATTATGCGAGCGTGCTGCGCATGGCGACCGCGCTGCCGCCCGAGGCCGACCGGCGCGGCGCGCTCGTCAGCAACGCGCGCCGCATGCGCGAGGGAACGAACATGGGACAGGACCAGGCGTCGTCGGGATTTTGAACGAGCATAACGCCGTCATTGCGAGCGAAGCGAAGCAATCCATCCACCGGAACACGCTTCAGATGCGGGGATGGATTGCCGCGTCGCTTCGCTCCTCGCAATGACAGAAACACCAAAGAGGAAACGCATGTATCAGGACATCGAATATTCGGTCGACAAGCACGTCGCGATCATCACCCTCAACCGTCCGGACCGGCTCAACGCCTGGACCGGGCAGATGGAGAAGGATATTCGCGCGGCGATGGAGGCGGCCGCCGACGACGCGAACGTGCGCGCCATCGTCGTGACCGGCGCGGGCCGCGGCTTCTGCGCCGGCGCCGACATGAACATTCTCACCGGCATCCAGGCGACGCCCGGCGACCGCAATCCCGATGCGGCGGGCTCCAGCGGCGGCGCCGATAATTTCAAGCAGAAATTCTCCTACATGCTGGCGATCGACAAGCCGATCTTCATGGCGATCAACGGCCCGATCGCCGGCATCGGCCTGTGCTTCGCCGTCTTCGGCGACTTCCGCTACATGGCCGACGGCGCCAAGCTCACCACTGCCTTCGCCAAGCGCGGCCTCATCGCCGAACACGGCATATCCTGGATGCTGCCGCGCCTCATCGGCACGATGAACGCGCTCGACCTTCTCTGTTCCGCGCGCACGATCGATGCGGCCGAGGCCGAGCGCATGGGACTCGTGCGCAAGCTGCCCTTCGAGGGCTTCCTCGCGCACGTTCTTCAGATTGCGCACGACATGACGGCGACGGCTTCGCCGCGCTCCATCGGCGTCATCAAGCGCCAGGTCTGGCGCACGCATTTCCAGTCGCTCGCCGAGGCCTGGGCCGATGCGGACACCGAGATGAAGAAGTCCTTCGCGTCGGAAGACTTCAAGGAAGGCGTCGCGCATTTCGTCGAGAAGCGCGCGCCGGCCTTCACCGGCAGGTAAACGGCGAACAGCCGCGCTTGACAATGCTCAAGGCATAATAGCGCCGCGCAGTGAACTTTCGGGCCAACCAGTCCGATTGGGAGGCGCGGTATGGCGAGCGACGCTTCCGTGATGACGGCGCTTCGCTCCGTCAACCTGTTTTCGAGCCTGCCCGATCCGATTCTCGAGCGGATCGCGGCGCGCTCGCGTATTGAGAAACGGCCTGCCGGCGCGCTGATCTTCACGCAGGGCGCCGCGGCGCGCGCTTTCTTCATCGTCGTCGAAGGATGGGTCAAGCTCATCCGCGCGCGTCCCGACGGGCGCCAGGCGCTGCTGACGACATTTGCGCGCGGCGAGACCTTCGCGGAGGCCGTCGCCATGGTCGACGGGCAATATCCCGCCACCGCCATGGCCGCGACCGAAGTCACGCTGGCCCGCATCGAGGCGGAGGCGTTGCGCGAGGAAATCTGCGCGCGGCCGGAAATCGGCTTCGCCATGATCGCGGCCACCGCGCAGCATCTGCACCACATGGTGCGGCAGATCGAGCAACTGAAATTGCAGAGCGGCGACGAGCGCGTCGCCGACTTTCTTCTCGGTCTCGCCGAAAAGGATTCCGGCGCCGCCGACTTCACCCTGCCCTTCGACAAGCGCGTGATCGCCAATACGCTCGGCATCGCGCAGGAAACGCTATCGCGCGCCTTCGCGCGGTTGCGCGCCTTCGGCGTCGAGATCGACGGCGCGCGCGTCCATATCAAGGACATCGCCGGTCTTCGCGCACGGCTCGAACGGCGCACCGCCTGAGGGGCGCCGCAAGAAGACGCGCCGCATGAGGCGCGCGTTCTCGCGGCAAGGACAAATGTCCGGCCCTAGTGGCTCGTGCCTTCCGAGAAGGTGATCTTGTTGTAGACGTTGTACTTGCCGGCGGGCTTGGACATCGGCAGACGCTTGATCTCCTGGAAAGTCGCCGCGTCGTAGACGATGATCGCGCCGTCCATTTCCCATACGCTCAGCAGCGCATGGCGGCCGGACCGGTCGAATTCCACATGGCCCGTCGTCTTGCCGGGCGCGGGCTGCATCACGCGCGCGATCTGCAGCGTCGTCTTGTCGATGATCTGCACCTTGTCCTTGTTCTTGGGCGACATGAAGGAATCCGCCCAGATGAACGGCGAGTTCTCGTGGCTGCGCAGGAAGAAGCCCGGCCCCTGCGTGTCTATGGTGGCGATCGTCTTCCAGTCGGCGGTGTCGATCACGCTGATCTTGCCTTCCTTCAGATGCGGCGTGGCGACCAGCCTGTGTCCGTCGCGCATCCACGAGACGCCCGAGCCAAGATGCGGCATGCCCGGCATCGGAATATTGGCGATCTCGCGGCCCGTGTTGAGGTTGACGACGACGGCGTGGTCGCCGTTGCGGCTCGCGCCGATGAGGTTGCGATAGTCGGGATCGAAGAAGAAATCGTCGAGCGGTTCGCTCGCCGCGATTCGCCGCAGCGCGAACAAGCCTTGCGACGAGGCCAGCGCCTCGACCATGCCCTTCTCGTAGCTGTGCACGAGACCCGTATAGACCGGCGGCGCGCTGGGATTGGTGGCGATTTCCCAGATTTCCGGCACATCCTTCAGCGCCGCGATGAAACTGTCGCGCTGCGGCGCCTGATAGACCGCCGATACGCGCGAGGCCTGCCCCTTGCGGTCCATGACATCGAAAATCTTTTCGACCGAGAGATCGGCCGCGCTCAGGATCACCAGCGTGTTGGGCAGATAATTCGCCACGGCGAGATGCTTGGCGTCTTTCGACAGCGCGATGTTGCGCGTGTTCACGCCGGCGCGGACTTCCGCGACGACCGTCAGCGTCCACAGGTCGAACTTGGTCACCCAGCCGTCGCGCGAACCGAAGAACACGTAGCGCCCGTCATGCGTGAATTTCGGTCCGCCATGCAGCGCGAAGCGGCTGGCGAAGCGATGCATAGGCGTGAACGTGTCGCCGTCGAGAATGCTGACATGATGATCGCCGCTTTCGACGACGACGAAGAGATTGAGCGGATCGGCGGCGAACACCGGCTTGTCGACGGCGGGCGCCGGCGTCAGCACGCGGCTCGCCGCGATCTCCTTCTCGCCCCATACCGGCGTCGTCGCGGGCTTGGTATAGACGAGCGCCGCGAGCGCCTTGATGGAGGCGTCATCGAGCTCGCCGCCGAAGGCCGGCATCTGAGTCGCCTCGCGCCCGCTGCGGATCACCTTTTCCGCGCCCGCGACGCCGAGGCGCCCGAGATTGTCGGGCAGCAGCGCCGGTCCGATGGCGCCGAGCCTGTCGCCGCCGTGGCACGCCGCGCATTTCGCCTGGTAGAGCGCGCCCGCGTCGGGTTCCGCATGCGCCGGCGCGATCGCCGCGAGCAGCGTCAACGCAAAAAGGCTAGACAGCCAGGGCTTCATGCTTGCGTCCCCGATAGGGCTTCGTCTCGACGCGCGGCGCGCTCGCCACGCCGATCTCGGCGTCGCTGAGATAGCACGCCGGATCTTCGGCGAAAGCATCGCCCGTCATGCGCAGAGCGCGCACGCGCGTATTGCCGCCACAGACGTCGAAATAGGCGCAGGCGCCGCAGCGTCCCGAAATCTTGCGCGGCCGCGCCTTCAGCCCCGCCATGATCGGATCGGACGTATCCGCCCAGATGTCGCCGAAGGGCCGCTTGCGCACGTTGCCGATCGTATAGTGCCACCACATCGTGTCGGGATGGACGTCGCCGACATTGTCGATGTTCGCGACGTTCACGCCCGAGGCGTTGCCGCCCCACTGCGCCAGCTTCGCGCGCAGATGCTCGACCTTGTCCGGGAATTTCTCACGCGCCCAGAGGTAGAGAAACACCGCGTCGGCGTCGTTGTTGCCGGTGACGAATTCCCGGTCTTCGCCGCGTTCGACGCACGCCCAGGCGTGGTCGAACAGCATGGTCATGGCGTCGCGCGTGATGTTCCACGTCGCGTCGTCGCCGCAATTCTTGTTGCCGCGCCCGGCATAGACGAGATGCGACAGGTAGAACTTGTCGATGCCTTCGGCGCGCGCGAGTTCGAGCAAATCGGGAAGGTGATGGTTGTTGTCCTGCGTCATGGTGAAACGCAGGCCCGTCTTCACGCCGCGTCGTCCGCATTCCTTCAGGCCGGCGAGCGCGGCGACGAAGGCGCCCTCGCGTCCGCGGAACTTGTCGTGCGTCGCGCCGATGCCATCGAGGCTGACGCCGACATAGTCATAACCGATATCGGCGATACGCCCCGCCATGTCGGCGTCGATCAGCGTGCCGTTGGACGACAGCGCCGTGTAGAAGCCGAGATCGACCGCGCGCTTGGAAATATCGAAAATATCCGGACGCAGCAGAGGCTCCCCGCCGGACAGGATGAGCACCGGCGAACGCGCCGCCTTGATGTCGTCCATCACGCGGAACACTTCGTCGGTCGAAAGCTCGCCGGGAAAATCGACGTCGGCCGAAATCGAGTAGCAGTGCTTGCACTTGAGGTTGCAGCGCCGCACGAGGTTCCAGATGACCACGGGGCCAGGCAAGTCGCGATGCGGACCGACGGGCGTCGGATCGCGCAACTCGCGCAGGAATTGCGTCAGTCGGAACATGAAGCCTCCGCGCCGGCGCGGCGTGCAAGGCGCAGCCCGGTCTTCTTGAGGATTTCGGTCGAGAACAATATGTCGGACGCCCGGCAAGCGGAATCAAGCAATTGCGCGATGCGTGCGCGTTTTTCGAGCACCTCCTCGCGCGTGCGGCCGTGAACCATGGCGAACAGATTGTACGGCCAGGCCGGCAGGTTGCGCGGGCGGCGATAGCAATGCGTGACGAAGTCGAACGCGCCGACCTGCTGCCCGAGCGCGTCGACGCTCGCATCGTCGACGTCCCACACGCTCATGCCGTTGCAGACAAGCCCGAGCTTGTAGTGATTGGGCGCAAGGCCGATGCGGCGTATCACCCCGCGCGCCAGCATGGTCTCGAGTCGCGCGAGAACCTCGCTCTCGGGCGCGCCGACGCGCGCGGCGATCTCGGCATAGGGCGCGGCGACCAGCGGCAGGCCGGCCTGCGTCGCCTCGAGAATGGCGCGATCGAGCGCGTCGAGGGATCGTTCCTGTCCGCTCACGCCTGCACCCTCATGTCGAGGAAATATTCGCGTTCCTTCGGAAAGAGGAGAACGTCGAGGCCGGTCGAGGCCTCGATGCGGCGGGCGGCCGCCTCGATGTCCGCGCGATCCTCCACCGCCAGCACGAACCACATGTTGAGCGCGTGCTCGCGCCGGTAATTGTGCGCGACCTCGCGCTGGGCGTTGACGAAGGCGACGGTCGCCTCCCATTTGTCCGCGGGCACGGCCATGGCGCAGAGGCAGAAGCCGCCGCCGATATTCTCGGCGTTCAGGAACGGGCCGAAGCGCGTCACCGTCCCGTCTTCGCGCAGGCGCGCGACGCGCGCGATCAGCTCACCTTCGCTCACGCCGAGCTCGGCCGCCTTGGCCGCGAAGGGGCGCGGGACGAGCGGAAAGCCCTCCTGCAGGGCGTTGACGATGCGCCGGTCGGTTTCGTCGATCATCGCGACCTCACGCCGCCGACAATCGCGCGCCGCGCTGCCGGAAGCAACGACGCGAGAACAGGACCGCATGGTCGCGGATATCGGCCGCCGACGCCACGAGTTCCTCGACATGCGCCAGCGCCGCCTCGCGCTCGCGCCCATGGATCATCGTGAAGAGATTGTAGCGCCAGCCTTCGCGGCGCGGCCGCTCGTAGCAGAGCGTGACGAAATCGCGCGCGGCGAAGCCCTGCGCGATCTCTTGCAGCCTGTCGTCCGGCGCGTCCCACACAACCATCGCGTTCGCGCCATAGCCGAAGTGGCGATGCCGCAGCACCAGGCCGAAACGCGAGACGACGCCGGACGCGACGAGCGCCGCAAGGCGAGCGAGCACATCGCTTTCGCTCCAGCCGAGCCGGCCCGCGACGCGCTGGAACGGCCGGGCGACGAGATCGAGCCCGTCCTCCATCGCGCCGAGCAGGCGCCGATCCTGCGCGTCGACCTTCGCAGCCCCGCCAGCGGCGGCCGTCCGCTTGACGGCGGCGCCGCCGAACAGGCTGAAGCCGAGGTCGATGTGAAAGTCGCGCAGCATCGGCAGCACGAGGACAGGCGCGCCGACGCGCTGTTCGATCCGCGCGATCGCGGCTGCGACTTCCTCCGCATCCGGCGCCGTGACGACGAACCAGATGTTGTAGGCGTGCTCGCGCTCGTAGGCGTGATTGACGCCGGGCTCGGCGACGACGGCCTCGGCCGCCGATTCCAGCCGTTCGGCAGGCACGGAGATCGCGGCGAGCGTGGACGCGCCGACCGTGTTCGGGCGCACGACCGCGCCGACGCGCGACAGGGCGCCGGATTGCTGCAGGCGCGCGAGCCGACCCAGCACGTCGCTTTCCGACAGGCCAAGCGTTGCGCCAATCGCCGCGAATGGCGCGGACACGATCGGGAAATCGCGTTGCCAGCCGTCGATCAGCCGCCTGTCGTGTTCGTCGAGCAGCATGTCAGGACCCGAGTCGATGCGCGCGCGCGGTGAAGAAGATGCCCGATGGCTTGAGCGATGCGATCTCCGCTTTCTTCTGGCGGGTGCGCACGTCGTAGATGTCGATGCGGTCGGCGTCGCGCACGGAAATCCACACTTCATGTCCGCGCGGCGTGAACTCGAGATGCAGCACGGCGGGACCCGGCTTGAACGTGTGCACGATTTTTCGCGTGGGTATGTCGAGAACCTGCACCGTGTCGTTGGCGGGATGCGCGAAATTGATCCACACCTCGCGCCCGTCCGGCCGCGCTACGCAGAACACCGGCTGGCTGTGCAGCGCGATGCGGCCCTGCTCCTTCATCGTGTCGAGATCGAGGATCAGCGCCTCGTGCTGGCCTGCCGCCGGCAGGACGAGGCTGCCGCCGCTCTGCCCCCATCCTTCGAGATGCGGCATCTTGTAGATCGGCAGCTTTTCGCGGCCGGCGTTGTAGCCCGACGACACGCGCTCGACCTTCGGCGTCTCCGCCCACAGATCGATATGCGCGAAAGCCGTCCTCGCCGAACAGGCCCGCGAGATAGTGGCGCGCATCGCTCGTCACGTTGGCGTCATAGGGCAGCTTGCCGACATCCGTGAACTTGGTCAGCACGGGCGTCATGCCGGCCGAAAAATCGGCGATCCAGATTTCGTTGGCGTCGTAGAGCGCATAGGCGAAACGGCGGCCGGGCAGGTCGACGAGGCCGACGGTCTTGGACTGCTTGCCGCTCGCGCCGATCGCAGGGACGGATGCGAGTTCGGTCAGGTCGTTGGCGTCGAAGACCTTGATGCCGCCCGGCGTATAGTTGGACGCCACGATCAGCGCGCCGTCGTCGGAGATCGCGCCGCCGATGGCGTTGCCCGCCTGGATGACGCGCGCCTCGATCCGGCATCCCAGCATGTCGACCTTGGTCAGCCCGCCGTCGCGCCCGAACACATAGGCGTAGCGTTCGCTCGGCCCGAAGACGGCGGTGGCGTGCGAGAGATCGCCCAGGCCCTCGATGCGCGACACGACCTTGCGCGCGCTGACGTCCACGATGAGAATCGAACCGCTCGCGCGCTCGATGATGAGGCCGAGGTCGCCCGTGCCGCGCGTCGGCGCGCAGGCCTGCTGCTCGCTCGCCGCAAGGGCGGGGCTCGCAATGCCGGCGGCGATGCCGGCGGTGAGGAACGAACGGCGGTTCATTGCGGCAGTCCCTGTTTCAGTCGTTCGGCGATCCAGCGCGCATCGGCTTCGCTGAGCAGTCCCCGCCACGGCGGCATGGGCGTGCCGGGCACGCCGTCGAGAATGATGGCCGCAAGAGACGCGGCGTCCTTGCCTTCGAGATCGCTCGGCAACAGCGGCGCTCCGAGCCCGCCCTTCAGTGTCATGCCGTGGCAGGACCCGCAATCCTCGCGCACCAGCGCAGTCAATTCGCCCGCGCGATCCGCCGCCTGCGCGCAGCCCGCAGCAAGAGCGAGCGCGAAGGCGAACGCGATTTCAAGCGGGCGCGTCATCGAACAGCTCCGCGCCGACCGCGGCGCCGATGCGCGGAGGAATGCAATCGACAGCTTCGCCGACAATGAAGAGAACCGGCGCGGCGAGGCGCGCGCTCGCGGCGATCGCGGCAATGTCGGCGAGAGCGCCGAACACGCATGTCTGCTGCGGCGTCGTCGCCTGGCTGATCGCCACGGCGGGCGTCGCGGGATCGCGCCCCTGCGCGATCAACGCCGCCGAAATCTCGGGCATGTTGGCCAGGCCCATGTAGATGGCGAGCGTCGCCGTCGGATCGCTCAGGCTCGCCCAGTCGAGATCGAGCGCGCCATTGTTCTGGCGATGGCCGGTCACGTAGCGCAGGCTCGTCGCGGTTCCGCGCAGTGTCAGCGGCAGGCCGAGCGCGGCGGCCGCGCCCTGCGCGGCGGTCACGCCGGGGGTGATGTCGAAGGGAACGCCGGCGGCCGCCAGATGGGCGGCCTCTTCGCCGCCGCGACCGAACACCAGCGGGTCGCCGCCCTTCAGCCGCACGACATGGTCATAGCGCTGCGCGAGACGCGACGAGGAGTTCGTTGATGCGCTGCTGCGGCACCGGATGATCGCCGGACGATTTGCCGACGTCGACGCGCGGCGCGCGCGAGGGCGCGAAATCGAGAATTTCGGGACAGACGAGCCTGTCGTAGACGACCACGTCGGCCGCCTCGATGGCGCGCAGCGCGCGCAGCGTCAGGAGGTCCGGGGCTCCGGGGCCTGCGCCGATGAGGTGAACGATGCCGGTCATGGGTCGAGGTCCGGGAGGAGAGAGGCGGCGGGGCGAACCCCGCCGCCCGCTTGTCGTCAGTAGATGTCCTTGCGGGTGTTGTAGACGTTGAACTTGCCGGTGGGCGTGATGAGCGCCGAGTCCTTGATCACCGACTTCAGTTTCAGCGTCTTGTCGTCGACGACGACGACCGCCGATTCCTGGGTCTTGCCGTTCCACACGGAGAACCAGATTTCCGAGCCGTCCTTGTTGTATTCAGGCTGGACGACGCGGCGCTGGCCCTGGGTGATGCCCGACCATTCGCCGATCGGCAGAACCGTATACTTCGGCTTGTCCTTGGCGAGATCCGCGATCTTGAACACCGCGACGCTCGAGGACGTGTCGGCTTCAGGATTGAGCGGCGTGTCGATGTACAGGTTGGCCGACTTCGGATGCGACTTCACGAACAGCGAGCCGCCTCCCTGGCCTTCCACCTTCTGCACGACCTTCCAGGCGTTCTGCGGATGCTTGTCCGGGTCGGTGCCGATGAAGGAGACCATCTCGTCGCCGAGATGCGAGGTCACCCACACCGGGCCGTACTTCGGATGGATGATGTTGGCGCCGCGGCCCGGATGCGGCGTCTTGCCGCCGGACTCGACCACCTTCACCAGACGGCCGGTCTTGGTGTCGATGATGCCGACCTTGTTGCGCGCATTCGCGGCCACCAGCAGGTAGCGGCCCGACTTGTCGAAGCCGCCGTCATGCAGGAAGCGCTCGGACGGGATCGACCGAACCTTGAGCTGCGTGACGTCGGAATAATCGACCGCGTCGATGACGCCGCGTTCCTTGATGTTGAGGTACCATTCCGGCGCATAGTGCGAGGCGAAGATGCCCGCCACGCGCGGCTCGGGATGATATTCCATCGTGTCGTAGGTCATGCCGCGGGTCGACACGATCTTGATCGGCTCGAGCGTCGGGCCGTCCATGATCACGTACTGCGGCGGCCAGTAGGCGCCGGCGATCGCCAGCTTGTCCTCGAAGCCCTTGAACTTCGACGTATCGACCGAGCGCGCTTCGGCGCCGATCTTCACGGTCGCGACCACGTTCGGCGTCGGCATCCACAAGTCGATGAGGTCGACCTTGCCGTCGCGACCGATCACGTAGAGATAGCGGCCGGACGCGGAGATGCGCGAGATGTGCACGGCGTAGCCGGTCTTGATGCGCGTGATGATCTTCTTCGACGCGCCGTCGATCAGCGCCACTTCGCCGGTGTCGCGCAGCGTCACCGAGAAGACGTTGTCGAGGTCGATGTCGTTCATCTTCTTCTTCGGCCGCTGATCGACCGGAACGGAAACCTTCCAGGTCTCCTTCATCTCCTTCATGCCGAATTCCGGCGGGGTCGCCGGCTCGTTGAGGAGATAACGGGCCATCACGTCGACCTGCTCCTTCGACAGTTCGCCCGAGGTGCCCCAGTTCGGCATGCCGGCGGGCGAGCCGTAGGTGATGAAGTCGCGCAGATATTCGTAGCCCTTGGCCTTGGTGACGTCGGTCGTCAGCGCCTTGCCGGTCGCGCCCTTGCGCAGCACGCCGTGGCAGCCAGCGCAACGCTCGAAATAAATCTTGTTCGCGGAAGCGAATTCATCGGCCGACAGCTTGGGATCGCCAGGCTTCTGGCCGGGCTGCTCCATCTTCTCGCCGCTCATCGTGTTGAGATTCGGCACGTAGGGCGGAATGCCGCTCTTGTCGCCGTGGTCGCCCTTCGCAGCCGGCGCCGCGGCCGGAGCCTGCGCCTGCTGGGCATTCGCGAGCGGAATGATCGCCGTCGCAGCCAGCAATGCCGCCGCTCCGATCAGACCGAGCCGCCCCATTCGTCTTTTCGTGTCAGTCATGTCACACCCTCCTCTCGGTGGTGTCGGTCCGTACCCGCATCGGGTAACCATCGCCTTGACATTGGATAGTCATGGTCGGCCGCCGCATTGACGATTGTCAAGGCGAGGCGGCTCGTGACGAAAGACTTATGGGCGGGAAGGAGCGATCATGTCCGCCGTCCGCTTTTTGCGCGCTGGCGCGTTTGCGCTTTGCGCGTGTGTCGCCTTGTTCGTCGTCCTGTTCGCGGGCGGCGCGCGCGCGGCGCCCGCGGACTTGCGCGCCTATGCGCGCGAGACATTCGGGCCCGGCGTCGAATTGCGCGAACACAAGAGCGACGACGGCGCCGTGATCGAGGCCTGGCGCGACGGCGCCTATGTCGGCGTCGCCTTCTCCACCTGGGATCTCATCAAGTCCGTGGGCTATTCCGGCCAGCCCATCGACATCTGGGCGACGCTCGATCCCGCGCTCGTCGTCGGCGCCGCGCGGCTCATGCGCCAGACCGAACCCCTTCTCGTCATCGGCTTGCGGCCGGAGCAGCTCGAGGAACTCGTCGCCGGGCAATCCGGGCTCGACATCAGGACGCTGGCGCGCGTCGCGACGACAGACGGCAGGAAGACGGTCGACCGCATCGCCGGCGCCACGATCTCCAGCAACGTGCTGCGCGATTCGGTGATTCGCGCCGCGCGCAAGGCCGCGCGCATATCAGGGCGGCTGGGCAGCTCCAGCCGCATCCTGCGCGACAGGTTCGAGGAGGCCGATTGGCGCACGCTCCTCTCCTCGGGCGCGATCGTCGAGCGCAAGATCATGGCCGCCGATCTGGCCGTCGGCGGCGACGCGAAGACCGACCGGCCGCTGCTCGACGTCTTCGTCGCGCTCGCGACGCCGGCCGGCATCGGCGTCAATCTGATCGGACGCAAGCATTACGAGCAGATCGTCTCGACAGCCGGCCCCGAAGACGATCTCCTGATGATCGGCGCCAACGGCCTCCTGTCCATCAAGGGCGCGAACTGGCGCGAGAGCGGCGTGTTCGAGCGACTGGCCGTCGTGCAGGAGGCGCGCACCATCCGCCTGACGAAGGACATGCACCGCGCCTTCGACAAGGTGGAAGCCGAATATGCGCCGGAACTGCGCGAGCGCGCGATCTTCGTCGTGCCGCACGCCACGGGCTTCGACGCGACCAAGCCCTGGCGCCTGCAGGTTCTGGCCGTGCGCAAGACGGCCGAGGGCGCCGAAACGGCGCAGGCCTTCGACATTCCCTATGTCGTTCCCGCCGACTATGTCGCGCGCCCGCAGGCGGAAGCGGCGTCGGCCCCCGGCGAAGAGGCCCTGTGGGAGCGCGCCTGGTTCGAGCGCCGGTACGAGGTCGCGGCCCTGCTCGTCATGCTCGGCGCGCTCGTGCTGATTCTCCTGTTCCAGGACCAGCTCGCCGCCCGCCCGAAACTCTACAAGGCGACGCGCATCGTCTTCATGGCGGCCACGCTCGGCTTCATCGGCCTGTTCGCGCGCGCGCAATTGTCGGTCGTGCATGTCGTCACCTTCGCGACCGCCCTGCGCACGAATTTCCAGTGGTCCTTCTTCCTGCTCGATCCCCTGATCTTCCTGCTCTGGGGCTTCGTCGCCGTGGCCATGCTGTTCTGGGGGCGCGGCGTGTTCTGCGGCTGGCTCTGCCCGTTCGGCGCCTTGCAGGAATTGCTGAACGAGGCCGCCCGCCGCCTGCGCATCCGCCAGTTCGAGGTCCCCTGGGCGCTGCACGAGCGGCTGTGGATCGTGAAATATCTCATCTTCCTCGCGATCTTCGCCCTCTCGCTCAACGACATGAAGACGGCCTTCGTCGCGGCGGAGGCGGAGCCCTTCAAGACCGTCGTCGCCCTGCATTTCCAGCGCGCCTGGCCCTTCGTCGTCTTCGCCCTCGCCCTGCTGGCCGCGGGCCTGTTCGTGCGGCGCTTCTATTGCCGCTATCTGTGCCCGCTCGGCGCCGCGCTCGCCATCCCCGCGCGCATGCGCATGTTCGAATGGCTGAAGCGCCGCCCGCAATGCGGCCGCGAGTGCCGGCAATGCGCCGTGCATTGTCCGGTCGGCGCCATCTACCCGAACGGCGCGATCAGCCCGAACGAGTGCATCTACTGCCTCAATTGCCAGTCGCTCTATCACGATCCGACCGTCTGCATGGGGCTGAAGGCGCGCGCCGCCCGCCAGGCCGCGCGCGACCAGATCGCCAAGGGAGGCGCCAATGCCGGCTGAACCGACCCGTCGGCGCGTTCTGCGCATTCTTGCCGCCGCGGCCGCAACGACCCTTGCGCCGCAGGCCCGCGCGACGCCGCGCGAATGGCGTGGCGCGGCGCTCGGCGCCGACGTCTCGATTCTCTTTGCCGATGTCGACGCCGCCGTCGCGGAGGCGGCCGTCGCGCGCATTCTCTCCGAGGTCGAGCGGCTCGAGGCGATCTTCAGCCTGCAGCGCGGCGATTCGGAATTGTCGCGCCTGAATTCCGCCGGACGCATCGTCGCGCCCTCCCCCGATCTCGTGCAGGTTCTGGAACTGTCGCGACAGGCGCATGCGGCCACGCACGGGCAAGTTCGATCCGACCGTGCAGCCGCTATGGCGCTTCCATGTCGACTGGTATGCAGCCGACAGATCGCGTCCGCGCCCGAGCGAGCGCGACGTCGCGGCGGCGCGGTCCCTCGTCGGCCTCTCTCGCGTGCGAATCGCGCCGGAAGCGGTCGAACTGCCCGCCGGCGCCAGCCTCACGCTCAACGGGATCGCACAGGGCTACATCACCGACCGCGCCTGCGCGCTGCTGCGCGAAGCCGGCTTCCGCAATCTGCTCGTCGATCTCGGCGAGACGCGCGCGCTCGACGGACGCAGCGACGGCGACGCCTGGCGAATCGCCCTGCCCGACGGCGCGCAGGTGCGGCTCGCCGATTGCGCCCTCGCGACGTCGTCCGGCGCCGCGACGCCGCTCGGCGACAAGGGCGACCACCATATTTTCGATCCCGCGACCGGCCGCTCCGCCCCCGATTGGCGCTGGCTCGCGATCGCACATGCTTCGGCCGCAACCGCCGACGCGCTCTCGACCGGACTGTATTGCCTCGACCCGCCCGCCGCGGCGCGCGCCGTGCGCAACGTCCCCGGCGCGCGCCTTTGGGGCTTGACGGCGCAAGGCGAAAGCGTGGAAGTCTGATTTGCGATTGATTACCGTCAATGCGGCCTGCGGGCGCATTGAGCAGCTTGCACACATGACAAGGAGGGGTTTATGCGCCTGATTATTGCCGCCGCCATCGCTTCGCTTTTCGCCGGACCGGCTCTCGCAGCCGATCTCGAGAACGGCGCGAAAGTTTTCAAGAAGTGCTCGACCTGCCATGCGATCGGCCCCGGCGCCGCCTCGCGCGTCGGCCCGCCCCTCAACGGCCTGTTCGGCCGCAAGTCCGGCACCTACGAGGGTTATTCCTATACGGACGCCAACAAGAATTCCGGCATCACGTGGGACGAGGCGACCTTCGCCAAGTACATCAAGGACCCGAAGGGCGTGATCCCCGGCACCAAGATGGTGTTCGCCGGCCTGCCGTCCGATACCGACATCGCGGATATCACCGCGTTCCTCAAGCAGTACAAGGCCGACGGCTCGAAGTAAGCCGACAGCGCTTTTCTGCATCGACGGGCTGGCCCTTGGCCGGCCCGTTTTCTTTTGGCGGCGCTGAAGGGCGCCTCCGGGCGATGAAAAAGGGCGGCTCGCTCGCGCGGCCGCCCTTTTTTTGTTCCATGCGCCTGCGCTTCAGCGGGCGGCCTTCGCCTTCTCGACGTCGGCGCCCTGCAGAAAGTCGATCAGCTTCTGCACCGGCCCGACCTTGTCGATATTGGCCAGCATGTCCTGGTACGATTCGACCGCGCGCGGCGGCAGCTTGTGCGCGATGCCCTGATGGCAATCGATGCAGGTCTTGCCGGCGTTGAGCGCGGTTTCGTGCATCTTGGACGAGCGCGGCTCCTGCACGGACAGGTCCATGAAGTCGAACTTGTGGCAGTTGCGGCATTCGCGCGAATCCGTCGTCTTCATCGCGCGCCACACGCTCTTCGACATCTCCAGGCGATGCGCGTTGAACTTCTCGGTCGTGTCGATCGTGCCGAGCGCCTTGTGCAGCAGCTCGTTCGACGCCTGGATCTTGCGGACGACCTTGTGGCCCCATTCCTTGGGCACATGGCAATCCGGGCAGCTCGCGCGCACGCCGGTGCGGTTCGAATAATGCACGGTCTTGCGGTACTCGACGAAGACGTTGTCCTTCATCTCATGGCACGAGACGCAGAAGGCTTCCTGGTTGGTCGCTTCCATCGCCCAGTTGAAACCGCCCCAAAAGAGAATGCCGATGACGAAGGCGGCGATCGCAATCGCGCCCCACATCCACGGCGAGCGGTAGGAGAAGAACCACGCGAGAAAGCGCCCGATCGCGCCGCCAAGTCGCTTGTTCTCGGGCTTGTCGTCGGGCATGTCGCCGGCGATCGGTTTCGGGTCGTGCATATCGGCCTCCCGTCACTTCACCTGCGTGGCGTTCTCGAAACTGTTGCCGACAAGCGGCTTGGCGTCGGCCTGCGGTACGTGACATTGCGTGCAGAAATATCGAGTGCCCGCGACCTTATCGAGCCGCGCGCCCTGCCGGTCCACGTAGTGGGTCTCGGAGATCTTCGGCGCGTGCACGCGCGTGTTGCCCGGCCAGTCGTGGCAGGTCATGCAGGCGTTGTTGTCCGTGCTGATCTGGTAGCCGTCGATCTTGTGCGGGATCAGCGGCGGCTGCTGGCGATAGGCGCGGCCGAAACCGTCGGCCGGCGTCGACTGCTTGTACAGGTCGGGCGCGAGGTCGGACTGGTTGACCGGCGCCTCGCGCAAGGCCTTCACGCCCTTGTCCTGCGCGAGGACTGACGTGCCCAGCGCGGCTGTCGCCGACAAGAGCGCCAGGGCGGCGAGGATGTTCATTGTCTTTGCCATCGGCTTACCCCTTCGCAAGCGAGGATTCGTGAATGGTGGAGGCGGCCTGCGCCGCAACCGGCGCGACCGAATGATCGAAACGATGCGCGAGATGAAAGACCTTGCGCGGGCAGACATCGACGCAGGCGCCGCACAAGGTGCAATCGCCGCTGGCGATGATCGGGCTCGCGCCGGTCCTGCCGCCGCGCAGCGCCGGCGAAATGACATGCGGCTCCGGACAGACCGCGAAACAATCCATGCAATCGTCGCAGGCGTCGCGACCGCCCGCCGACACGCGCAGCAGCGTCGCCTTGCCGAGCGCGCCGTAGAAGGCGCCGACCGGGCAGAGATGGCCGCACCAGCCGTCCTTGGCGACGAACAGGTCGAAGACGAAGATCGCGAGCGCGCCCGTCGCGGCGAAAGGCAGACCGAACACCAGCGCGCGATGCAGCGCCGTGATGGGATTGACCAGTTCCCACGCCACCGTTCCCGACACGAAGGACAGGATCAGCACGCCGACGGCGAGGTAGTTGCGGAATTCCGGACGCAGCTTCGCCGTCTGCTTGATGCCGAGACGCCGCCGGATCGCGGCCGCGAGATCGGTGATCGGATTGATCGGGCACACCCACGCGCAATAGGCTGCGCCCGCCGAGCGCGAGATAGGCGGCCAGCACGATCGCCGCGCCGATCAGCGCGGTCGCCTCCGGCCAGTGCCGCGCAAACAGCGATTGCAGCAGGACGAAGGGATCGGTCAGCGGCAGGATGTCGAGCGTGCGCGAGGAGGCGAGATTGCCCTTGGCGATCCAGAGCCCGAACCACGGTCCGGTCAGAAACACCGAGCAGGAACATCGCCTGCGCGAAGCGTCGCGCGAAAAAATAGCGGCGCGAGGCCCAGACGCCCTTGATCTCGTAGGCTTCCGCATAGGGAGAGCGCGCGCTCATGGCTTCAGCCCCGGAACGGGTTCGCCGGTCGGCGTGCGCGTCGGCAGTTTCACGGGGGCGTCTACCAGCGCGCCGCCGGCCTTCTGCTTTTCGATCCAGCCGCGCTTGTAGTGCGCGTCCTGCTTCAAAGCGGCGAGCTCGACCGGCAGCACCTTGATCGCCGCCTCGGTGAGGACGCAGGACTTCTCGCACTTGCCGCAGCCCGTGCAATATTCGGCATGCACGACCGGCTCGAAGAGCGCGTGCTTGGCGGTGCGGGCATTGTGCGACAATTCGAGCGTGATCGCCTTGTCGATCGCCGGACACACGCGATAGCAGACGTCGCAGCGCAGCCCCTGCAGGTTGAGGCAGGTTTCGCGGCTGGTGATGACCGCCACGCCCATCTTCGCCTTGGCGATGTCGACGAGCGCATGATCGAGCGCGCCGGTCGGGCAGGCCTTCACGCAGGGAATGTTGTCGCACATCTCGCAGGGAATATCGCGCGCGACGTAATAGGGCGTGCCGGGCGCGGGCCCATCGCCCCAGTCGCTCAGCCGCAGCGTCTTGTAGGGGCAGTCGCGCACGCACAGTCCGCAGCGCACGCAGGCTGAAAGGAACTCGCGCTCCTCGAGCGCGCCCGGCGGACGCAGCGTCTGCGCGGGCCGCGCCTGCGACTGCCGCTCGAACGCGCCCAGCGCCAGCGCCGCGGCGGCGGCGCCGCCGCCGAAGCGCGCCAGATCCCCGAACGCCTTGCGGCGCCCTGGATTGGCTGGCGCGTTTTTCGTCGGCGCGTTCATGGGCGTATCAGGCTCTCTCGTTCAGGATCACGCCGGCGTCACGCGGCAGGCGCATTTCTTGAAGTCGGTCTCCTTCGAGATCGGGCAGGTCGCGTCCAGCGTCAGCTTGTTGACGAGCTGGCCCTCGTCGAAGAACGGGAAGAACACCAGGCCGCGCGGCGGCTTGTTGCGTCCCTTCGTCTCCACGCGCGTCGTCACTTCGCCGCGGCGCGTCTCGACCTTCACGGTCTGGCCGCGCAGGATCTTGCGCTCGGCCGCGTCGTCGGGATGCATGAACAGCATGGCCGCCGGCACGGAGCGATGCAGTTCCGGCACACGGCGCGTCATCGAGCCGGAATGCCAGTGCTCGAGCACGCGGCCCGTCGACAGCCAGAGGTCGAAGTCCTTGTCGGGGCTTTCGGCGGCCGGCTCGTAGGGGCAGAAGATGATGCGCGCCTTCTTGTCGGGCTTGCCGTAGAAGGACACGCCCTCGCCCGCCTTCACGTAAGGGTCATAGCCCTCGCGGAAGCGCCACAGCGTCTCCTTGTTGTCGACGACCGGCCAGCGCAGGCCGCGCGCCTTGTGATAGACCTCGAAGTCCGCGAGATCGTGGCCGTGGCCGCGTCCGAAGGCGGCATATTCCTCGAACAGGCCCTTCTGCACGTAGAAGCCGAGGGCCTCGGCTTCCGAATTGTCGAAGCCCTTCTGGATATTGTCCTTGCCGAACTTGTTGACGACGCCGTTGGCGAAGAGAACGTCATACAGCGTCTTGCCGCGATATTCGGGCTTCTTGGCGATCAGCTCTTCCGGCCAGACTTCCTCGACCTTGAAGTATTTCGAGAACTCGACGGTCTGCCAGAGGTCGGAACGCGCCTCGCCCGGCGCCTTCACCTGCTGGCGCCAGAACTGCGTGCGCCGCTCGGCGTTGCCGTAGGCGCCTTCCTTCTCCATCCACATGGCGGTGGGCAGGATGAGGTCGGCCGAAGTCGCGGTCACCGTCGGATAGGGATCGGACACGACGATGAAGTTCGCCGGGTTGCGATAGCCCGGATAGCCTTCCTCGTTCATGTTGGGCGCGGTCTGCATGTTGTTCGTGCATTGCACCCAATAGGCGTTCAGCTTGCCGTCCTTCAACATGCGGTGCTGCACGACGGCATGGAAGCCGATCTTGTCGTTCAGCGTGCCGGCCGGCAGTTTCCAGATGCCTTCCGTCATTTCGCGATGCTTGGGATTGCCGACCACCATGTCGGCGGGCAGGCGATGCGAGAACGTGCCGACCTCGCGCGCCGTGCCGCAGGCGGACGGCTGGCCGGTCAGCGAGAACGGGCCGTTGCCGGGCTCGGAGATTTTGCCGGTCAGCAGGTGCACGTTGTAGATCATGTTGTTGACCCACGTGCCGCGCGCATGCTGGTTGAAGCCCATCGTCCAGTAGGAGACGATCTTCTTCTTCGGATCGGCGTAGAGCTTGGCGAGCCGCTCGAGATTTCTCCTTCGGCACGCCGGACATTTTCGCCGCATAGTCGAGCGTGTAGGGCTCGAGCAGCTTCTTGTAGTCCTCGAAGCTGATCTTGTCCTTGAACGCCGCCGGGTCCTGCGCGCCGTCCTTGCCGGTCTTGTGCGAGGCGTTGACCGCCTTGACCTCGAGCGCGTTGGTCGGACGCAGGCCGAAGCCGATGTCCTCGACCGTCTGCGCGAATTCGCAGTGCTTCTTCACGAAGTCCTGGTTCACCGCGCCGGAATTGACGATGTAGTTCTGGATGTAGTTGAGGATCGCCAGATCCGACTGCGGCGTGAAGATCAGCGGATTGTCGGCCAGTTCGTACGAGCGGTGCTCGAAGGTCGACAGGATGTGCACTTCGCAGCCGGGATGCGTGAGGCGGCGGTCGGTCAGGCGCGACCACAGGATCGGATGCATCTCCGCCATGTTGGAGCCCCAGAGCACGAAGGCGTCGGCGGCTTCCACATCGTCGTAGCAGCCCATCGGCTCGTCGATGCCGAAGGTGCGCATGAAGCCGGCGACCGCCGAGGCCATGCAATGGCGGGCGTTGGGATCGAGATTGTTGGAGCGGAAGCCGCCCTTGAACAGCTTGGCGGCCGCATAGCCTTCCCAGATCGTCCACTGGCCCGAGCCGAACATGCCGATCGCGGTCGGGCCGGAGGCCTTCAGCGCCGCCTTGAACTTCTCGGCCATGATCTGGAACGCCTCGTCCCAGGAAACGGGCGTGAAATCGCCGTTCTTGTCGTACTTGCCGTTTTTCTTGCGCAACAGCGGCTGTGTGAGACGATCCTGGCCATACATGATCTTGGACAGGAAATAGCCCTTGATGCAGTTGAGGCCGCGATTGACCGGCGCGTCCGGGTCGCCCTGCGTGGCGACGACGCGGCCGTTCTTCGTGCCGACGATGACGCCGCAGCCGGTGCCGCAGAAGCGGCAGACGCCCTTGTCCCAGCGAATGCCGTCGGCGCCCGTCTGCGCGGTGGCGTCGACGGGCGCGGAAATGCCGGCCGCCCCGGCCGCGGCCGCGATGGCCGAGGTCTTGAGCGCATCGCGCCGCGTCTGCACGAACATTTGGGTCTTGGTGTCAGCGGACATGGGTCTGGCCCTCCGTCAATTCTGCAATGTTGCTGGCGTGGCGCGCGCGCTGGATTCGTCGCCCTCGAAGACGTGATAGACGAGCGAGGCCGCGACCACGCCCGGCGTGCGGTTGATTTCGGCGATCTGGTCGAAAGCGCGCGTCTCCGGCTGATCGACGGCCGTCACCACCAGCCGCGAATCGGCGGTGCGCGCATGGATTTCGACGCCGGGCAGCGCGCTCACCGCGCGCACGGCCTCGTCGGCGCGCGCGGGCGCGAGATGCACCACCAGGCTGCAGATGTTGTATTCGCCGCTCATGCCCTTGCCTCCGACGCCAGGCCCTCGGCGACGAGCGCCATGTCCCTGCCCACGAGCGCGATCGCGCTCACTGGACAGACCGGCGCGCAATCGCCGCAGCCCGTGCATGTGGAAATGTCGAGAAGGGGCTGCGCGCCGCCGCGCATCAGCCGGAACTTGATCGCGCCGATATCGCAGGATTCGCCGCACCGCCGGCATGTGACGCCGCGCGGCTCCACGCAGGCCGGCCCGATCTGCGCCACGCGCTCGATCGTCTCGCCTGCTTCGCCTGCCGGCCGGAAGGCCTTGAACAGGCCGCGGCGTGTCAGCGTCGCGCTCATCGCTTCCCTACGGACCATCGTCCGCTTCGCAATCGTTGCGCCCCATATGGGCGGCTTCCGGAACTAGCCGGTCACGGCGATTCCGAAAACGCGCAGACCATGCCGACACGAGTCAAAGTCGACCTTGATCTCCATCAATCGCGCTGCAACAAAAGCTATGAACGACGGCCCACGCACATCGGGCCGTAGAGAATCGCAAACCCCGCGAAAGCAAGGGTCCAGCACAGGCCGGCGATAGTCAGGGCGGCCGTGCTGTCCTGCAAAAAGACCGCCGCGATTCGCGCGATGGCCGCCGCCGCCAGCAGCGCGTAGAGCAGGCTCGTGCTCGGCGGCGCGACGAGGGCGTTGCCGGTATGGCCGCGCGTCGCGCGCGTCATCACGGCGAGCGTCATCAGGCCGATGCCGCCGATCGCCCAGCAGTGGATCGCCGCCAGGTCGAATGCGCGACCGCCGGTGAAAGCGCTCGCCGCCGCCAGCGCGAAGCCGAGCGGGATGAAGGCGTAGGCGACGTGCAGGACGGCGACCAGCTTTTCCCCCCACACGCGATCGGGCGCCCAGCGCACGAGCCGCGCGAAATGCAGCGCGCCGGCGACGACGAACAGTGCGCCGAAAACGGGCCCCGCGCGTGGCGTCGCCGGCATCGCGACCCAGGCGAGCAAGGCTGCGCCGCCGACGATCATCGCCGCCTTGTCGAAGCGGTCGAACGGGACGGGAACCCGGCCGGGATTCTCGCGCCGGATCCAGTTGGTGGTGAAGCTCGGCACGATGCGCCCGCCAACGATCATCACCAGCAGCAGATAGCCCGCGATCGCCAGCCGCTCGCTGAACGTCGAGACGCCCGAGCGCCAGACCTCGACATGAAAGAAGAGCTGCGCCAGGCACAGGACGCCCAGAACCGCGACCACCTTGATGTTCCTGACGTTGCGCCCGGCCAGCACCTCGCGCGCGATGAGCGCGCACAGGGCCACCGGAAAGGCGAGCGTCAGCAGCGCGAGCGCCAGCGGATGCAGCAGCGCGCTCGCCGCCATGGCCGCGCGCCCGACGAGCCACAGAGCGAAGAGACCGACGAGCGGCAGGCCGACCACCGGCAGACGGCCCGTCCAGTTGGGCACAGCCGTCAGCAGGAAGCCCGCGACGACCGCGCTCGCATAGCCGAACAGCAATTCGTGCGCGTGCCATGCGACGGGCGCGAAACCGCTCGGCAGGCCGCTGGCGCCGTCGAGCCACAGCGTCCAGACCGCGATCGCAAGCGCCGCCTGGATCGCGGCAAACAGGAAGAAGGGGCGGAAGCCGTAGCTGAAAAGCGCCGGGCCATTCCACCGACGCGCCTGATTCATCGTCGCCATGATTTTCGATCCGCTTGCGGCCTGCGATCACATCGCATGGCGTCGCATCTCACGGCGATCTTCGGCCGTCCACAACAAACGTGGTCGCATTCGCCGTTCCGACATGCGCGTGTTGTCGCAGGCTGCGTATGTAATGACGGGATTTAAGTTCGGTCTTGATCTTCGGTAAGAACGGACGTCGCGCGCGGATCACTCGGCTTCGAGCTGGCACAATTCCGGCGCGCGCGCGATGCGCTTGCGCTTGGCCGGACGGGGCCTCGCGGCGACGGCCTTCCTGTTCGCCAGACACCGCGCGATGAGCGGATCGGTGCGGATTCGCTCGCGTTTCTGCTCATCCGTGAGGCCGGCGAGCATCGGGCAGTCGAAGCAATCGGATATGTCCAGGCCGTGGACGTGCATACCTACCCCCGCACGATCATCGCGGGACATTGGCATGATCGCCGACCGCGGGGAAGCCTGCTCAAAAGTCGAAGCCGTGCGCCCCGGCGACCGTGCCGACGATGACGACAAGCGCGACCGCGGTGAGAATGCGGTGCATACGCAGGAGCAAAGCGTGAGTTCCGACCGGATCGCGCGCCGCGCGGCGGTCGAACTGCGCATGCAGGAAAAGCGGCTCCGCTATGAACAGCATGAAGACGAAGATCGTCCACAGCGCGAGCATGGCGGCCAGGCGCCACATGTGCGGATCGCCGAGCGACCCCCAGAGACCGAAGGCGTACATCAGGTAGAAGCCGGTCGCGCCGGCGAGCGCCACCGAAATGCGCGCCTGTCCGGCAAAGCGCCGCTCCACGGCGGCGAAGCCCGCCGCGCGCTGCTCGGGCGGCAGGTCGCCGAGGCCCGGCAGGACGACGAAGGTCACGAACATCAGGCCGCCGATCCAGTGGACAATGGCCGCCACATGCAGGGCGCGCGCGAGTGCCGCCCAGTCGCTCATGGCCGGCTCGGCTCGATCGGCAGGCGCAATCCCTCGAAATGCTGCGGCCCGAACTCGCCGCGCAGGAAGGCCGCCGTCATGTAGTCCATCGTCAGCACATGAGATTCCACGAGCTGGGCGACATACACGCCGATATGGCGCCGCAGCGCCGCCGGCGCCATGGCCCTGCCGCCGCGGGCCTGCTCGACCAGCAGCTTGTGCTGCGCATTGTGACAATGCAGGCCCGGAAAGCCACGCTCGCGCATCAGCTCTTCCTCGCGCGCGAAATGCGCCTCCAGCCCCTCCACGATATTCGCGTGCAGCGCGGCCAGATCCTCGTCCGCGGCGACGGCCGCGCTGCCGATCAGCGCCTCGAGCTCGGCGTGATCGTCGTCCATCAATGCGACGCCGAGCGGATTGGCGGGTTGGGCTTTCGAATTTGGCATGACGCCAGCTAGGCGCGCGAGGCAGAAGGACGCCTTGACGAACGTCAAGCATTTGCGGCAGTTACCCGTGTAGCGCACTCGCGCGCGTGCGCAAGATCCCGGTAGAACGACGACAGCGGAACATGGCGATTTCGAGCAAGGCGAACGAAGCCGACTGGGCGGCGCTGCGCATGTGCGCACTGTTCCGTCATATCGGCGAAACGCCCATGCAGCGCCTGACCGAGAAGGCGCGCGTGACGACCGTCGAGCGCGGCCAGATCGTTTTCACGCAGGGCGACCCTGCCGACGCCTTCTATGTCGTGCTCGAAGGCTGGGTGAAACTCTACCGACTCACCCCCGGCGGCGACGAAGCCGTCGTCACCGTGCTGACGCGCGGCGAAAGCTTCGCGGAACCCGTGATGTTTCTGGGCGGCCGTTATCCCGTGATCGCGGAAGCCGCCAGCCAGGGCCGTCTCCTGCGCATCGAGCACGCGATCTTCGTGCAATGCCTCGAGCACGAATCCGATCTCGCCGCCGCCATGCTCGCCTCGATCGGACGCCGCGCCGCCGAGCTCACCGAACAGATCGGCGCGCTCAAGCTGCTCGACGCGCCCCGCCGCGTCGGCGAATTCTTCCTGCAGCTTCTGGCGGCGAGCGGCGAAAACGGCCGCATCGCCCTGCCCTACGAAAAGGTCCTGATCGCAGCGCGTCTCGGCATGACGCCCGAAAGTTTTTCGCGCGCGCTGGCGGCGCTGTCGAAAGTCGGCGTCACGACCAATCGCGAGATCGTGACGGTCGCCGATGTCGCGCGGCTGCGCGAATTCGTCGGCCTCGACAGCTAAAGCATGTCCCGCAAAAGTTGCAGACTTTTGCGACAAGGATATGCGACGAAAACAACAAGATGGAGCGCGTCATGCGCTTCCGTGAAAACGTGACGCGCTCCAGACCTATCCGGCGCCCTCGCCCTCGCAATAGTCGCGCAACCGCGCGACATCATCGATCGTCACCCTGTCGCGCGACACACGCACGCCGAGTTTGCGCAATTGGCCGAGCGTGCGGGAGAAGCTCTCGGGCGTCATGCCGAGATGGCCGGCGACGAGCCGCTTTTCGTAGGGCAAGGAGATTTCCGCCTTGCCGCCCTGCGGCCCGACCAGCGACAGGATGAAGTCGGCGAGCCGCGCCGTCGCGGTCATTGTCTTCAGCTTCTCGATCTGCTCCAGCAGCACGCGCAGATGCACCGACGCCGATCCCAGCAACGCCAGCGCCAGCCTGGAATCCGCGCCGATGCGGCGCCGCAGTTCGCCGGCGTCGATCCGGGCGATGCGCGCGTCCACCACGGCTTCCGCCGTCGTCGAATAATGCGCGCCGGTCAGCGCCTCCGCTTCCATGAAACTATGCGCCGGCCCATGAATGGAAATGATCGCGATCGAACCGTCGGCGGCGCGGCGGTAGAGTTTGATGAGCCCCGACAGCACGATGTAATAGAACGCGGCCGGTTCGTCCTGCCGGCAGACGGTCTCGCCGCGCGACGCGATCAGGATCGCGCCCTCGCCGATCAGCGAATGCGCGACGGCAGGGTCCAGCCGGCCGAACAAGGCCGACTGCCCGATGATCTTCCAGTCATCCTGCGTCAGATTGCCAACCACGAGGCCCATTTCTCCTTGTAGCACAAGGACTCGGGGAACAACCCGGACAAATTTTCCCTATTCCGCCGCCTTCCTGAATTCCGGATAGGCGCAGCGCGCGTCGTCGGTCTCGGCCTCCGGCTGGGCTTCCAGCTTGGCCTCGACCTTCGGCTGGACGAAAGGCAGGTCGAGGGTCTTCCAGACATCGACGAGGGCTTCGACGAGTTCGGCGACCAGCGCGTCCGAGTGCAGCGGCGTCGGCGTGATGCGCAGACGCTCCTCGCCGCGCGGCACCGTCGGATAGTTGATCGGCTGGATGTAGATGCCGTGGCGCTCCATCAAAAGGTCGCTCGCCGCCTTGCACTTCTCCGCGTCGCGCACCATCACCGGCACGATATGCGAGGGGTTCTCCAGAACCGGCAGGCCCGCAGCCTCCAGCGCATGCTTGGTCAGCCACGCCTGGCGCTGGTGCCTTTCACGCAGGTCCGGCCGCCCCTTGAGCGCCCGCACCGCCGCGCAGGCCGCAGCCGCAACCGCCGGCGGCAGCGCCGTGGTGAAGATGAACGACGGCGCATAGCTGCGCACCGCGTCGATCACCGCAGCATCCCCCGCGATATAGCCGCCGAGCGTGCCGAACCCCTTGGCCAGCGTGCCCTCGATCACGTCGATGCGGGCCATCACCCCATCGCGCTCGCACACGCCCGCGCCGCGCGGCCCGTACATGCCCACCGCATGCACCTCGTCGATATAGGTCATCGCATTGTACTTCTCGGCGAGATCGGCGATCGCCGCGATCGGCGCGATGTCGCCGTCCATCGAATACAGGCTCTCGAACAGGATCAGCTTCGGCCGCTCGTAGGGCTCGGCCGCCAGCAGCTCTTCCAGATGCGCGACGTCGTTGTGGCGCCAGATTTTCCGCTCGGCGCTCGAGCGCTTCACGCCCTCGATCATCGAATTGTGGTTGAGCGCGTCCGACAGGATGACGCAGTTCGGCATCAGGTCGGCGATGGTCGAGATGCCCGCCAGGTTGGAAATCCAGCCCGACGTGAAGACCAGCGCCGCCTCCTTGCCGTGCAGGTCGGCGAGTTCCGCCTCCAGCTCGACCAGCGGCGCGTTGGTGCCGGAAATGTTGCGCGTGCCGCCGGCGCCCGCGCCGAGCTTCTGCGCCGTCGAACGCATCGCCTCGACCACGTCCGGGTGGCGGCCCATGCCGAGATAATCGTTGGAGCACCAGATCGTCACGTCGCGCTGCGACCCGTCGTCCGCCCGCCACGTCGCGCGCGGCAGATCCGATCGTATCGCGCTCAAGATTGGCGAAAACCCGGTACCGCCGCTCGTTGCGCAACTGGCCGATCGCAGCCTCGAAATAGCGCCCGTAACGCATCCTGACGATCCTTGCTGGCCGGCGCGCGCCGATGCGGCCGTGGCGCGACAATTTCACCCGCCCTCCCCGGCCTGCCTTATCAATTGTCAATTTCTCAATTCCGGGCGCCATCGGCGGTTGTGCGGGGCCGCGAAAATGTCCGACAATCCCGCGCAAGGGACGAAACGAACGGAAGAGCGCGATGAGCCAGACAAGAGCCCTGCCGACGCAAGAAGAGCGGCAGGCGATCCGCGACGGCGTGCGCGCCGTCGTCACGAAATTCGGCGACGACTACTGGCTCGAGCGCGACGAGGACGGGAGGTTTCCCTTCGAGTTCCACAAGGCCATGGCGGACGGCGGCTGGCTCGGCATCACCATGCCGGAGGAATACGGCGGCTCGGGGCTGGGCGTCACCGAAGCCGCGATCATGATGCACGAGGTCGCCAGCCACGGCGGCGGCATGGCGGCGGCCTCGTCCGTGCACATCAACCTGTTCGGCCCGCATCCCATCGTCGTGAAGGGCACGGACGAGCAGAAGCGCCGCTGGGTGCCGCGCCTCGTGTCGGGCGAGGATCAGGTCGCTTTCGGTTTTACGGAGCCCGACGCCGGCCTCGACACGACGCGCATCAAGACTTTCGCGGAAAAGGTCGCCGGCGGCTATCTCGTGCGCGGCCAGAAGGTCTGGACCTCGACCGGCCAGGTCGCCAACAAGATCATGCTGCTCGCGCGCACGACGAAATACGAGGATTGCCGCAAGCCGACCGACGGCATCACCATTTTCTACACCGACCTCGACAGGTCGAAGATCGAGGTGCGCCGCATCCCGAAGATGGGCCGCAAAGCGGTCGAACTCCAACGCCATCTTCATCGACGGCCTGTTCGTGCCGGACGAGGACCGCATCGGCGAGGAAGGCAAGGGCTTCGGCTACATCCTGCATTCGCTCAATCCCGAGCGCATCCTCATCGGCTCCGAGGCGATCGGCATCGGCCGCGACGCGCTTGCCCGCGCCGCCAAATACGCGCGGGAGCGCGTCGTTTTCGACCGGCCCATCGGCATGAACCAGGGCATCCAGCATCCGCTGGCGGAAAAATGGACCTATCTGGAATCGGCCTGGCTGATGGCGATGCGAGCGGCGGAACTCTACGACACCGGCCAGAACTGCGGCGCGGAGGCCAACGCCACGAAATTTCTCGGCGCGCGCGCCGGCCACGATGCGGCCTGGCAGGCGATCATGACGCACGGCGGCTTCGGCTACGCCAAGGAATACCACGTCGAGCGCCTGTTCCGCGAAGTCTCGCTGACACGGCTCGCGCCGGTGACCGAGCAACTCATCCTCTCGTTCATCGCGGAGAAAGTGCTGGATTTGCCGAAGAGCTATTGAGCCTCCGCGGAAGTTTCGCGCGCGCTGCGATAAGAGGCGCTTATCGATCCCCATAGACAAGCACGATTGGACTTTGCCGGCTATCGGCTGCGAACATTGCCACACTGCGAAAGTCGCCTAGTTGCAGGAAGGCCCGGACGGTTCAAGGCCGTTTGCGTTTCGTGGAGGAGCCGCCGATGCAGCAATCGTCCGCCTATACCGGTCCGGTCTTCGACATGGCGCTGGCGCAGTTCCAGGATGTCGCCGCGCATCTGGAGATTCCCGAGGACGCGCGCCTGCGCCTGTTCATGCCCAAGCGCACGCTGATCGTCTCATGCCCCGTGCGTCTGGACGACGGCCGCGCCACCGTCTTCCAGGGCTATCGCGTGCAGCATCACCTCACGCTCGGGCCGACGAAGGGCGGCGTGCGTTTCGCGCCCTCCGTCGATGTCGGCGAGGTCGCCGCGCTCGCCATCTGGATGAGCTGGAAATGCGCGCTGGTCGGCCTGCCCTACGGCGGCGCGAAAGGCGGCGTCACGGTCGATCCGAACGCGCTGTCGCGGCGCGAACTCGAGGCCCTGTCGCGCCGCTACATGCAGGAGATGATCCCCTTCATCGGCCCGCACACCGACGTCATGGCGCCGGACATGGGCACGAACGAACAGGTCATGGCCTGGTTCATGGACACCTATTCCATGTACCAGGGCAAGACGGTGACCGAGATCGTCACCGGCAAGCCGGTCGAGACCGGCGGCACGGTCGGCCGGCGCGAGGCGACAGGGCGCGGCGTCGCGCATCTGGCCGCCCGCGCCATGGAAGAGGTCGGCGTGCGGCCGCAGGGCGCGACCGCCATCATCCAGGGCTTCGGCAACGTCGGCTCGGTCGCCGCGCAGGCGCTCGCCCAGCGCGACGTCAGGATCGTCGGCGTCAGCGACCATACGGCGGCCTATTACAATCCGGCCGGCCTCGATGTGGCGGCCCTCGAACGGCATGCGCGCGAAAAACGCATCCTGCGCGGCTTCTCGAACGAATTGTCGATCGATGCGGGCGAGCTTCTCGAACAACCCTGCGACCTGCTCGTGCCGGCCGCGCTCGAGCGCGTGATCGACGCGCAAAACGCGAAGCGCCTGCGCTGCCGCATCCTCGCGGAAGGCGCCAACGGGCCGACGACGCCGGAGGCCGACGCGGTTCTGGCCGAGCGCCGCGACGAGATTTTCGTCGTGCCCGACATTCTCTGCAACGCCGGCGGCGTCATCGTCTCCTATTTCGAATGGGTGCAGGGCCTCCAGCAATTCTTCTGGACGGAGGAGGAGGTGATGGAGCGTCTCTACGCCGCGCTCGACCGCTCCTGGAACAGGGTCCGCGAACGCGCCCGCAAGGATAATATTTCCAACCGCAAGGCGGCGCTGGCGATCGGCGTCCAGACGGTGCGGCGCGCGAAGGAGGTGCGGGGGCTGTTTCCGTAATGCACGAAATCCTCATCCTGAGGAGCCGCCGCAGGCGGCGTCTCGAAGGATGGCCGGAACCCCATGCTTCGAGACGCAGGCTTCGCCTGCTCCTCAGCATGAGAGCCCGGGGAAAGGTCTTCCAAAAAATTAGTTATACAACATAACAAAATATGCTATGGAGCCCTCCCGAAGGCCGGCAGCCCGGCCGCAAGGACACGCCGTCGTGGAGACGGCAGGGAGGCATCGATGTCGAACAAGATCTACGACGTGAAGCTGCAGGATGGCGTGGCGGTCGTCACCGTCGACGCGCCGCCGGTCAACACGATCACCGCCGCCGTGCGTTCGGGCCTCGAGCAGGCGCTGGACGAGGTGGCCAAGCTCTCCGGCGTCAAGGCCATCGTGCTCGCCTGCAAGGGCTCGACCTTCTTCTCCGGCGCCGACATCGGCGAGTTCTCCGGCCCGCCGAAGGAGGAGGAATACCGCCATCTCTTCGCGCGTCTGGAAGGCCAGAACGTGCCCGTGGTCGCCGCGCTGTTCGGCACGTCGCTCGGCGGCGGTTACGAGATCACGCTGGCCTGCCACTACCGCATCGCCAACGCCCGCACGCGCATCGGCTTCCCCGAAGTCAATCTCGGCATCATCCCGGGCGCCGGCGGCACGCAGCGCCTGCCCCGCCTGATCGGCGCCGAGAAGGCGCTCGAAATGATCGTCTCGACCAAGATGGTCGACGCCAGGACCGCGCTCGAATATGGCGCGATCGACCGCATCGCCGACGGCGACGTGACGGCGGCGGCCATCGAATACGCCAAGGAACTGGTCGCCGCCGGCAAAGGCCCGCGCCGCACGAGCGAGATGAAGGTGAAGCCGGAAACGGCGACGCCCGAAATCTTCGCCGCCGCCGAGGCGACCGCGAAGAAGATGTATCCGAACCGCATCGCCGCGCAGACGGCGGTGACCTCGATCCGCACCGCGATGGAAAAGCCGCTGAACGAGGGCCTTCTGGTCGAGGAAAAGCTCGGCAACGAGTCCAAGCTGACGCCCGAGAGCAAGGGCGCGATCCACGTCTTCTTCGCCGAGCGCGCGACCCGCAAGGTCACGGACATCCCGGCCGACGCCAAGCCGCGCAAGATCGAGAAGGCCGGCATCGTCGGCGCCGGCACGATGGGCGGCGGCATCGCCATCTGCTTCGCCAACGCCGGCATTCCCGTCACCGTGCTCGACACGAGCGAGGAGGCGTTGAAGCGGGGCTTGAGCGTGCTCGAAGGCACGTATGAATCGATGGTCAAGCGCGGTCGCCTGAGCCCTGAGGACAAGGCCAAGCGCATGAGCCTCATCAAGGGCACGGTGAACTACGCCGACCTCGGCGAGGCCGACGTCATCATCGAGGCCGTGTTCGAGAACATGGATCTCAAGAAGAAGATCTTCGCCGAGCTCGACAAGGTGGCCAAGCCCGGTTGCGTGCTGGCGACCAATACCTCGACGCTCGACGTCGAGAAGATCGGCGCGGCGACCAAGCGCCCGCAGGACGTCATCGGCCTGCACTTCTTCTCGCCGGCCAATGTCATGCCGCTGCTGGAAATCGTGCGCACGCCGCAGTCGAGCGCGGAGACGATCCGCACCTCGGTCGAACTCGCCAAGCCGCTCAAGAAGACGCCGGTGCTGGTGAAGATCTGCTACGGCTTCGTCGGCAATCGCATGATGGAGCCCTACGGCCGCGAGGCCGAGCTCATGGCGCTGGAAGGCGCCGCGCCGCGCGAGGTCGACACCGCCATGGAGAAGTGGGGCATGGCCATGGGCCTGCTCGCCGTCTACGACATGGCCGGCGTCGACATCGGCATCAACGTGCACAAGGCCAACGCCGACCAGTACCCGATCGACCCGACCTATTATCAGGCGGAAGTCGCGCTCGGCGAACACGGCCGCTACGGCCAGAAGTCCGGCAAGGGCTTCTACAAATACGAGAAGGGCGACCGCAAGCGCTACGACGATCCGGAAGCGATCGAGATTCTTCGCAAGCGCGCCGGCGAACTGCAGATCAAGCAGGTCGCGCATGGCGAAGACGAGATCGTCGAACGCTGCCTCTATCCGCTCATCAACGAGGGCTTCAAGATTCTCGAGGAAGGCGTCGTGATGCGCGCCGCCGACATCGACGTCGTCTGGACCTCGGGCTACGGCTTCCCGCGCTATCGCGGCGGCCCGATGCACTACGGCGAGACGATCGGCCTGAAGAAGGTGCTCGACGGCATGCTCAAGTACAAGGAGCGCTTCGGCCCGATGCACTGGGAGCCGTCCAAGCTGCTGGTCGAGCTGGCGACATCCGGCAAGACGATCGCGCAATGGGAGAAGGCGCGGGGCTGAGGGCGACGCATGGCGCTGCCCTCCCTCCCTTTTATGGGGAGGGTGGCGCGCGAAGCGCGACGGGTGGGGCTCGAGCCGCTGCCCGAATATCCCGGAATTGACAGGCCGGTCGTTCGGGCCCCACCCGCATCGCTCCGCGATGCGACCTCCCCATGAAGGGGAGGCAGAGGCGCCCGAGGCATACTGCTTACGCTACACTTGAACCTCAGAACCGGAGGCCATCCCATGAAGATCGACGACCTCATCGCCATCGACGTCCACACCCATGCCGAAGTGTCCTGCCGCCAGGCGCCGGACCCCTACTGGCAGCCGTTCGAGGACGCCGCGAACAAGTATTTCAAGGCGCCGCCGCGCCCGACCATCGCCGAGACGATCAAGTACTATCGCGAGAAGAAGATTGGTCTCGTGATGTTCACGGTCGACAGCGAGTTCCAGATCGGCAATCGCCGCATTCCCAACGACGAGATCGCCGAGGCCGCCGCCGCCAATTCCGACATGATGATCGCCTTCGCCTCCATCGACCCGCACAAGGGCATGATGGGCGTGCGCGAGGCGCGCGAGCTGATCGAGTCCGGCGCGGTCAAGGGCTTCAAGTTCCACCCGACCTGCCAGGGCTTCTATCCCAACGACAAGATGGCCTACAAACTCTACGAGGTCATTGCCGAGTACAAGCTGCCGGCGATCTTCCACACCGGCCATTCCGGCATAGGCACGGGCCTGCCGGGCGGCGGCGGCCTGCGCCTCAAATATTCGCAGCCGATCCACATCGACGACGTCGCGGTCGACTTCCCCGACATGACCATCATTCTCGCCCACCCGTCCTGGCCCTGGACGGACGAGGCGCTGTCGATGGCGCTGCACAAGGAGAATGTCTACATCGACCTCTCCGGCTGGATGCCGAAATACTTCCCGCCGCAGATCGTGCAGTACGCCAACGGCCAGTTGCGCCACAAGATGCTGTTCGGCTCGGACTTCCCGCTGATCCAGCCCGACCGCTGGATCAAGCAGTTCGCGGACGCCGGCTTCAAGCCGGAGATCCACGACCTCATCCTCAAGCAGAACGCGGTCAAGGCCCTGCGCCTGGCCGCCTGAGGGCGGCGCCGGCTCGATCTGAAAGCCCGCGGCGCGCGCTCGCGGGCTTTTTTGTGCCCGCCGCCCCGTTCGCGCCAGAATGCGCCGTTAGACAGGGCGATCCGAATTGTTTTGTGCATCGCACAATTTTTGTTGCAATGCGACAATGATGAGGATATAAGCAGATTGTTCCCGGACGCGGCGCCGCCCATGGGCCGCGCCGAGGAGACTTGAGGAGATCCCCGATGACCACCCTGCCGAAATTCGAAATCCCCGCCGAACTCCGCGACTTCGCCGTCAAGGGCGTTGACCAGGCCCGCAAGGCGTTCGACGCCTTCGTCGGCGCCGCCCAGAAGGCCGCCGAGCAGGCCGAGAAGGCCCCGATCGCCATTCCGGCGGCCGTCAAGGACCTGAACGCCAAGGTCATGACCATCGCCCAGACCAACGCCAAGGCCGCGTTCGATCACGCCGAAGCCCTCGTCAAGGCGAAGGACCCGCAGGAAGCCCTGTCGCTGCAGACCGAGTACCTGAAGGCCCAGATGGCCGCCCTGCAGGAGCAGGCCAAGGAACTCGGCGAAGCCGCCAAGTCGGCCCTGACGCCGAAGGCGTAAATCGCTTCCTCGGCTCAGCCGATCGAGAATGCCCTGAGGGCGCGCGAACAGCGCGCCCTTTCTTTTGGAGGACGGCGCGCAAACAGCGCGCCTTTTTTTGCGCGAAGACGCCCGCGCCGCCTGTGGAACGCGCCTTGCTTGCCCCCGCATCATCCGGCCTGCGGGAGGTGAACATGAAGCGCGAAGACCTGACGGAGAAGCTCCTCGACATCAAGCGCGAACGAGGATGGTCCTGGAAATACATCTGCGGCGAGATCGGCGGCATGTCCGACGTGCTCGTCGTCGGCGCCCTGCTCGGCCAGATGAAGCTGGTCAGGCCGCTGGCGAAGAAGGCTGCCGACCTGTTCGGCCTGAGCGAGGCCGAGGAGCGCATGCTCAACGAGGTTCCGATGCGCGGGACGCCGATGCCGCCGACCGACCCGCTGATCTATCGCTTCTTCGAACTCGTCATGATCAACGGCCCGGCGTGGAAGGCGCTGATCGAGGAGGAATTCGGCGACGGCATCATGTCGGCGATCGATTTCGACTTCGCCATGGAGCGCCTGCCCAATCCCAGGGGCGACCGCGTGAAGATCACGATGAGCGGCAAGTTCCTGCCCTACAAATATTACGGCGCGACGCAGGGAACGCCGGAATACGGGTTCAGGGAAGACTGACGGGCGGCCTCGCGCGCCTGCGCGTCATCGGCTAGACAGGGAGCGCATCAATCGATTGCATCCCATGTTCGATCTCGCGCGCTTTCTTCCCTATCACGTCAACCGCACGGGCGTGCGCCTCGCCACCGCCTTCGGCGAGGAGCTCGCGCGCTACGACCTGTCCGTGCCCATGTGGCGCGTGCTCGCCGCGCTCTGGGACGGCGGCGAGCGCAAGGCCGGCGACCTCATGGTCGACACGTCGATCGAGCAGTCGACGCTGTCGCGCCTGCTGACGGCGATGGAAAAGCGCGGCCTGCTGCGGCGCCGCCGCAGCGAGGCGGACGCGCGCGCCGTGGTGGTGAAACTGACGGCGGAAGGCCGCAAGCTGACCAAGGAGTTGATTCCCTACGCCCTGCGCAACGAACGCATCGCGTTGCGCGGCTTCAGCGAGCAGGAGATCGACCAATTGCTCGCCATGCTGACGCGCATCTACGAAAACGCGGCGGACCTGAAGCTCTAGCTCCGCGCCTCGCCGGCGTGCAGCTTTTCCCAGGCGTCCGCGAGCGCAGGGTCGCGCCGCCTGACCTCCGCATGATCCACGCGGCCGGTGCGCGTCATGTAGGAATAGGCGAAGTCGATCGGATCGAGCTTCACGAGTTCGTCCATCCGCTCGTACCAGCGCAGGCTGACATTGGCTGCGTCCCAGATCGCCTTCATGGGCTTGAGCCTGATCTCCCGGTAGAGCGCGAGCGCCGCCGGCACGTTGTTTCCCGTCTGCCTGAACGCCTGGAACAGCGCGATCGCATCCTCCATCGCCAGCCGCGTGCCCGAGCCGATGGAGAAATGCGCCGTGCGCAGCGCGTCGCCGATCAGCACGACATTGTCGAAGCTCCAGCGTTCGTTCCAGATCGCCGGGAACTGCCGCCAGTAGGAATTGTTGGAGATGATGCGATGGCCCTCGAGGTCTTTGGCGAAGACGCGCTCGCACAGGGCGATCGTGTCTTCCGGGCTCATCGTCTCGAAGCCGCCGCGCTTCCATGTCGCTTCCTCGAGCTCGACGAGGAAGGTGCTGCGGTCGGGCGCATAGCGATAGTGATGTGCGCAGAACACGCCGAGATCGGTCTCACGGAAGGTCAGCGTGAGAGAGTTGAACGGCTTGGTCGCGCCGTACCAGATGAAGCGGTTCGGCCGCCAGTCGACGCTCGTGCCGAACTTCTGCTCGTTCTCCTGCCGTATCCACGAGAAGGCGCCGTTGGCGGCGACGATGAGGTCGGCCTCGCCGAGTTCTTGAAAGGAATTCTTCTCGGTCTCGAATTCGATTTTGACGCCGAGCTTCTCGACATAGGCGTAGAGCAGCGTCAGCAGTTCGAGCCGGCCGATGGAGGTGAAGCCGTTGCCGGCGACCGGAATGCGCGTGTCGTTGTGGACGATGGTGATCTCAGGCCAACGCTCCATGTGCGGCCCGAGATAATCGACCAGGTCAGGATCGTCGGCGCGCAGGAATTCCAGCGCGCGATCCGAGAAGACCACCCCGAAACCCCAGGTGGCGTCGCGCGGCGAGCGCTCGTAGATCGTGATGTCGTGGCGCGGATCGTGACGCTTCATCAGCGCGGCGAATTGCAGGCCCGCGGGACCCGCACCGACGATCTTGATCCGCATCGCTTCCTCCCGGCCGCGGGTAGTATTTTTATGCATTATCATACATTATTTCACCGCCGCCGCAACAGGCGGGCAATCTGGCCGCGCCGACATCGCTGAAATCGCATGAAGCGTCCATTTTGTCGCGCGCTGATCGCGCAGGCGACCCACCGGGGCTAACACGGGCTGCGACCGCCTGCAACGCCATCGCACTTGCATTCAATGAAATTGCATATAATATTTTCGCCGGATCGCGCGCGGAGACGCGACTTCGGGAGGATCGCCATGCTGCAGGGTTGCGTTCCCTGGCCGCAGGACTTCGCGCGGGCCTATCGCGCCAAGGGCTATTGGCGGGATCGCCCGATCCCTTCGGTGATCGCCGATCTCGCGACGAAAGCGCCCGATCGTGTCGCCATCGTCGACGGCGCCGCGCGCATGACGCTTGGCGAACTGAACGCAGCCGCTGCGCATCTCGCCGCGCATTTCCATTCGCTCGGCCTGCGGCATGGCGACCGCGTCGTCTTCCAGATGCCCAATGCCGCGGCCTTCTTTCCTGTCTTTCTCGGACTGCTGCGGATCGGCGTCATTCCGATCATGGCGCTGCCGCCGCATCGCGAGACGGAACTCACGCATTTTGCACGCTTCGGCGGCGCGAAGGCCCTGTTCATTCCCCAGCAGGTCGGCGCCTTCGATTTTCGTCCGATGGCGGAGGCCGTGCGCGCGGCCGCGCCCTCGCTCGAACATGTTTTCGTCGAGGGCGACGCGCTGCCGACGCAGATATCGCTGCCAGCCTTGCGCGCAACGGCGGCGGACGCGGCGGGCGATGAAGCTGTCGCGCGCATCATTCTCGATGCGAACGATGTCGCTCTCATGCTGCTCTCCGGCGGCACGACCGCGCTGCCGAAGCTCATCCCGCGCACGCACAACGACTATGTCTACAATTTCACGCGGAGCGCAGAGATCGCCGGTCTCGATGAAACGACCGTGATGCTCGTCAGCCTGCCGCTGGCGCATAATTACAATCTGGGTTCTCCCGGCGCGCTCGGCGCGCTCGTCATGGGCGGTCGGGTCGTCGTTGCGTCGAAGTCGGACGCGACGACCGTTTTCTCTCTCGTCGAACGCGAGAAGGTCACGGCCATTCCGGCCGCCGTGCCGCTCGCCGTCAACTGGCTGAACGATCCGAATATTGGAAACTACGACACGTCGTCGCTGAAACTCGTGCAGAACGGCGGCGCGCGCCTCTCGCCGGAATTGCGCGACCGGCTGCGCAAGACGTTCCGTTGCAAGTTTCAGGAAGTCTACGGCACGGCCGAAGGCCTGCTCAACTTCACGCGGCTCGACGATCCCGACGAACGCGTCCTGCATTCCTCCGGCGCGCCGATGTGCGACGACGACGAGATCAAGGTGATCGACACGGAAGGAAATGAACTGCCCGACGGCGAGGCGGGCGAATTGATCGTGCGCGGCCCCTACACCATTCGCGGCTATTACAATGCGCCCGAAACCAACGCGAAGGCGTTCACGTCTGACGGCTTCTACCGCATGGGCGATATCGTGCGGAAGGACGGGCGCTACATCGTCACCGAAGGCCGCAAGAACGATCTCATCAATCGCGGCGGCGAGAAGATCAGCACCGACGAGGTGGAGAACCTCATCCTGCGGCATCCCGCCGTGCATGGCGTGGCGCTCGTCGCCATGCCCGATCCCGTCTTCGGCGAAAAAGCCTGCGCCTTCGTCACGCTGAAGCCGGGCGCCGCGCTCGATTTCGAGCAGTTGAAGGCGTTCCTGCTCGACCAGAAGATCGCCAAGTTCAAATTGCCGGAGCGGCTCGAAATCCTGTCTGAATTCCCGATCTCGCCGGCAGGCAAGATTCTGCGGCGCACGTTGCGCGAAATGATCGAGGACAGGCTCGCGGCGGAGCGAGGGTAGTGCGCGTGTCATCCCCGCGAAAGCGGGGGTTCAGAACAAGCGACGAACGTTGCGAGGCTGGATGCCCGCTTTCGCGGGCATGACAGTCTCAGGCGTCGGCTACGGCTCCATCACATATTGCCCCGGCGCCTCGCCGATCGGCGGGAACAGGGCGCTGCCGGGCGCCCTGGCGGGCCGCTTCGCGCCGGAGCGCGCCTGAAATCCACGGCGCCCAATGCTCCCAGTAGCTGCCCGGCTTCTTCTCAGCCGTCTTCAGCCATTCGTCGGCGACGCCGGGCAGTTTCGTGTTGACGAAATAGGCCGACTTCGGATTGCCGGGCGGATTGACCATGCTCTGCACATGGCCGGAGCCGACGAGCACGAATTCCGTCTTGCCGCCGTAGAGCTTCGCGCCTGAGTAGGAATTCTTCCACGGGCAGATGTGATCGGTCAGGCCGCCCATCACATAGGCGTCGCACTTGACCTGCGCCATGTCGATCGGCGTGCCGAACACCTGCACCGCGCCCGGCTTGGTGAAGGCGTTGACGAGCCCCTGATCGAGGAATTCGCGATGCGTGCGCGCGGGCATGCGCGTGGCGTCGCTGTTCCAGTAGAGGATGTCGAAGGCCGGCGGCGGATTGCCCATCAGGTAATTGTTGACCCAGTAGTTCCACACGAGATCGTTGGGCCGCATCCAGGTGAAGGCGCTCGAAAGATTGCGCCCGTCGAGCACGCCCTGCGCCTGCGAAATGCCTGCGATCACCTCGACCATGTCGGGCGCGGTGAAGATCGAGAGCTTGGTGTCCTCGACCGAATTGTCGAGGCCGGTGACGATCGTCGTCAGCGAGCGAACCTGCTTGTCGCCGCGCGTGGCGAGAAAGCCCGCGACGCTCGAAATCAGCATGCCCGCCGCGCACACCGCCGCCAGGTGAACCTGCGACGATCCCGAGATCTCGCGGGTCGCAGCGCAGGCGTTGAGAATCTGCTCGAGGTAATTGTCGATACTCCAGCCGCTTTCGGCCGAACTCGGGTTCTTCCAGCTTATCGCGAAGACCTGGATGCCCTGCGACAGCGCATATTCGAACATGCTGCGGCCGGGCGCGAGATCGAGCACGTAGAACTTGTTGATCATCGAGGGCACGAACAGGACGGGCGTCTCGTAGACTTCCTGCGTCGTGGGCGTGTACTGGATGAGTTCGATCATCTCGTTGCGGAACACGACCGCGCCCTTGGTCGTCGCGAGGTTGCCGCCGACCTTGAACGCGGACTTGTCGACCTGCGCCGGCATGCCGCCATTGTCGACCATGTCCTTGAGGAAGTTCTGCAACCCGTCGAGCGTGCTCTGCCCGCCGGTCTCGACGAAACGCTTCAGCGCCGCGGGATTGCCGAGCATCGTGTTGGTCGGCGCGAGCGCATCGGTGACGAGATTGGCGAAGAAGCGATTGCGCTTGATCGCCAGCTCGTCCATGCCCATGGCGGTGGCGAAGGCGTCGATGGACTTCTGCCACAGCAGATAGCCCTGCATCCATGTCTGGAACAGCGGATTGTCCTTCCACATGGGATCGTTGAAGCGCTTGTCGCCCGCCTCCGGCTTGAGTTCGGACTGGCCGGCCATCAGCCGCGAGACTTCGCGCACGAGGCCGGATTGCGCGGCCACGGCGTCCTCGCCCAGCACCGGCCCGGCGATGTCGGCCATCATGCGCTCGAGCGCGCGATGCGCGGCCTCCATCGCGTCCTGTCCGAAAATGCCGCCGAATGCGGCTGCCTCGCGGCCGGCCTGATCGCCCATCGCGACCTCCTCGTTTGCGCTTCCACCCGTCGCCGTCAGGCGATCTTGTTCGTTGAACCCTATCATCTATAGGCGCTGGAGGGTGCGCAACAAGGCGCGTCGCGCCAGGACCGACAAAAGTCGGCGCCGTTCGCATCGCTACGGCGAGGCGCTGCAAGACGACGGCGCTGGACTAGCTAGAATTTCAGCTAGACAGCCGCCGAGCCGCATCGTCTAATCCCGGCACGGCCCGCAGAGGCCATCCGGGAGGATGCACATGACTTTTACACGGCGCCAGATTTCCGCCGGGCTTGCCGCCGGCATCGCCATGCCGGCCCTTCTGCGCTCGGCGCGCGCGCAGGGCGCGACGATCAAGATCGGCATGGTGCTGCCGGTGACCGGCCCCGCCGCCGATTCCGGAAAATACGCCCTGACCGGCGCCAAGCTGGCGATGGAGCGCGTCAACAAGGCCGGCGGCGTTCTCGGCAAGCAGGTCGAGCTCGTCACCGAGGACGACCAGACCACGAACCCCGGCGCCGTGCTCGCCTTTTCCAAGCTCGCCGCGCAGCCCGACATCGTCGCCTTTCTCGGTTCGATCCGCTCGACGCAGAACCACGCTATGGCGCCGGACATTCTCAAGACCGGCAAGCCCGTGTGCTTCGGCGGCACGGACCCGACGCTCACCAAGCTCGGCAACCCCTGGCTCTTCCGCTTCCGTCCCAACGACACCTATTCCGGCCGCGTGATCGGCGCCTATGGCGTGGAGACGCTCGGCAAGAAGAAATGGGCCGTCGTGCATTCGACCGACGCCTTCGGCACCAACGGCGCCAAGGCGCTGACGGAATCGCTCGCCAAGATCGGCGGCTCGGTCGCCATCGACCAGGGCTATCCCAACCAGAGCCAGGACTTCACGCCGGTCGTGCTCGCCATCAAGCAGTCGGGCGCCGACGTCATCGGCTCCTACTTCACCTTCGACAACGATCTCGCGATCTTCGCCCGCCAGTTGCGTCAGCTCGGCGTGACCATCCCCTGGGTCGGCTCGCCCTCGATCACCGTCGCCGGCGCCGTCAAGCTCGCGGGCCCCGCGCTCCACGGCACCTATGGCGTCGCGGACTACGCGGAGGATTCCTGTCCCGAGGCCAAGGAATTCGCCAAGCTCTACAAGGCGGCGTCAGGCGGCGTCATCGCCGACAATTACGGCTCCTGGACCTATGACGCGATCGGCGTGCTGTGCGCGGCGATCAACAAGGCCGGTACGGCCGACCCGGGCAAGGTGCGCGAAGCGATCCTCGCCACCAAGGGCTACAAGGGCGCCGAGGGCGAATACAACTTCGACCAGTACGGCGACGGCCTGCACGGCTACAACATCGTGCGCAACGAGAAGGGGACGATCGTCTTCGACAAGCACATCGAGTTCAAGGATTGATGTGCTGACGACGACGCCAGCGACATTGTCATTCGAACCGTCATGGCCGGGCTTGTCCCGGCCATCCACGCCGACCCGTGTCAGAAAACGCCCGGCGCAGATTCGGGAACATTCTCAAGCGATCGCTGCTCGGCACGGCGTGGATGCCCGCGACACGCGCGGGCATGACGCGGAATATGCGTTCAGGCCTGCGACAGCCGTCAGATAGGCGCGTTCATGGATTTCGTCCTCCAGCTCCTCTTCCAGGGCGTCGGCATAGGCGCGGTCTACGCGCTCGTCGCGCTCGGCTTCGTGCTGATCTTTCGCGCGACGAACGTCGTCAATTTCGCCCAGGGCGAATTCTCCATGGTGGCGGCCTTCCTCATGGTCGTCTTCGCCGTCGATCTCGGCTGGCCCTACTGGCTGTCCTTCCTCATCGCGCTCGGCGGCATGGCCGTCCTCGGCGCGATCTTCAATCTCGGCGTCTACTATCCCCTGCGCCACCGCACCTATCTGCCGGTCATCATCTCCACCATCGGCGCCTCGATCCTGCTCGCCAATTCCACGCTCGCGCTCTACGGCCCGCAGCCGCAGGTCCTGCAAGGCTGGTTCGACACGCCGGGCATCCAGCTCGGCGGCGTCTTCCTCGACAGCCAGTATCTGCTCATCATCGGCGTGACGCTCGCGCTCGTTCTGTTCAACTACTGGTTCTTCGAGCACACGCTGCTCGGCAAGAAATTGCAGGCGACCAGCCAGGACAAGGAAATGGCCTCGCTGCTCGGCATCAGCGTGTCGAGCATGATCATGATCACCTTCGTCTATTCGGCGCTGCTCGGCGGTCTCGCCGGCATTCTGGTCGCGCCCATCCTGTTCGTGTCGATCCAGATGGGCGGCACGATCGCGCTGAAGGCCTTCGCCGCCACCATCATCGGCGGCTTCGGCGACGTCGCCGGCGCCATCATCGGCGGCCTCGCCCTCGGCATCATCGAGACTTTTGGCGCAGCCTACGTGTCCGTGCCGTACAAGGACGGCTTCGCCTTCTTCGTGCTCGTGGCTTTCCTCGTCTTCCGCCCGCAGGGCATTTTCGGCGAGCGCGTGGCGGAGAAGGCATGAGCGCGCAATCCCAAAATCCGACGGCATCCGGCGGCGCGATGCTCGGCCTCCTCGCCTATGTCGCGCTGGCCGCGGTCGCGGTCTTCCTCGCCGCCACCATGAAATTCGACGGCTATGTGCTGAACATTCTCATGCAGGCGGCGACCTATGCGGTCGCCGTGTTCGGCCTGTCCGTCGTGCTCGGCCTGTGCGGCCAGATCAATCTCGCGCAGGCGGCCTTCTTCGGCGTCGGCGCCTATGCGGTCGGCCTCGGCACCACCGACGCGCACATGCCCTTCTGGATATGCCTGGCCATCGGCATGGTCGTGTCGCTCGCCGCCGGCGCGCTGCTCGGCGCCTCGACGCTGCGGCTCGGCGGCCATTATCTCGCCATGGTGACGATCTCCTTCCAGCAGATCCTCACGCTCTTCATGGTCAACCAGATTTCCATCACGCATGGACCGGACGGCGTGCGCAACATCCCGCGCCCGCAATTGTTCGAGAGCCAGCAGGCCTATCTCGCCTTCTGCGTCGGCGCCCTCGCCTTCGTCGGCTATCTCGTCTGGCGTCTCGCCGATACGCGCCTCGGCCGCGCCATGCGCGCGGTGCGCGACAACGAACTCGCCGCAGGCGTCGCCGGCATCGACGTCTATCGCACCAAGGTCACGGCCTTCGCCCTGTGCGCCCTGCTCGGCGGTCTCGGCGGCGGGCTGTTTGCGGGCGGCTTCTCCTATGTGAGCCCGGACCAGTTCTCCTTCGCGGAATCGGTCGTCTTCCTGACGATGTCGCTGCTCGGCGGCTCGGCCTCTCCGATCGGTTCGGTCATCGGCACGGGCCTGCTCATCCTCATCCCCGAATGGCTGCGCTTCCTCAAGAGCGTTCCGGGCCTCTATCTCGCCATCTACGGCCTCGCCGTCATTCTCATCGTCGCCTTCATGCCGGATGGCATCTGGGGCTTCATCGCAAAATTCTTCGAGCGCGCGAGACCCGCGCCCGCGCCGTCCGCGCCGCTGAAACTCGCGCCCGACGATTCCGGCGGCGCCAACGTGCTGGAGACGGAAAAGCTGTCGAAACATTTCGGCGGCCTCAAAGCGGTCGACGAAGTCGACATAGCGGTCGCGCGCGGCAAGGTTCACGCGCTGATCGGACCGAACGGCTCGGGCAAGACGACGACGCTGAACGTGCTGTCCGGTCTTTATTCCGCAACTTCGGGCCGCGTCTCTCTCGACGGCCGCGACATCACCAGACTGCCGGCGCACAAGCGCACGGAAGCAGGCCTCGGCCGCACCTTCCAGAACATCCGGCTGTTCCGCTCGATGAGCGCGCTCGAAAACGTCGTGATCGGCGCGGAGCGGCCCGGCAACAGGCTGGCGGAGGGCGCAAGCCGCGCGGCGCTGGAGGAGCGCGCGATAGCGGCGCTCGATTTCGTCGGCCTCGGCTCGCGCGCGGGCGAGCCCGTCACCGCCTTCAGCTACGGCCACCAGCGCCTGATCGAGATTGCGCGCGCGCTGGCCGCCAACCCGACGCTGCTCCTGCTCGACGAACCCGCCGCCGGCCTCAATTCGACGGAGAAGCAGAGCCTGCACAATCTGCTCGAACGCATAGCCTCCTACGGCCTCACCATTCTCATCATCGATCACGACATGACGCTCGTCAGCAATGCGGCGAGCCACATCACCGTGCTCAACTTCGGCCGGCGCATCGCGGACGGCGAGTCGATGGCGGTCCTGCGCCATCCCGACGTCGTGTCGGCCTATCTCGGAGCCGAATGATGGCGCTGCTCGAGATCACCGACCTGTCCGTGCGCTACGGCGAAATCGTCGCGCTGCGCGGCATCTCGCTCACCGTCGAGGAAGGCAGGGTCGTCACCCTGCTCGGCTCCAACGGCGCGGGCAAGTCGACGACATTGCGCGCCATCTCCGGCCTGGCCACGCCGTCCAACGGCGAGATCGTCTTCGACGGTCATTCCATCGCAGGCCTCGGACCGGAAGCCATCGTGCGCAAGGGCATCGCGCACGTGCCTGAAGGAAGACGCGTATTTCCGGGCTTGAGCGTGCGCGAAAACATCATGCTCGGCGCATCCAGCCGCCGCGAGTTCGACGGCGAAGATCCGCAAGGAGGCCGACGACATGTTCGACCTCTTCCCCGACATCAGGCCGTTCGCCGATGCGCTCGGCTGGACGCTGTCGGGCGGCCAGCAGCAGATGGTCGCGGTCGCGCGCGGCCTGATGGCGAAACCGCGCCTGCTGCTTCTGGACGAACCCTCGCTCGGCCTCGCGCCCGTCATCGTGCAGGCGGTCTTCCGCATCATCGAGGAAATTCGCAAGCGCGGCGCGACCGTGCTGCTGGTCGAGCAGAACGCGCGCATGGCGCTGAAGGTCGCCGACTACGGCCATGTGCTGGAGACGGGCCGTCTCGTGCTCGGCGGTCCGCCCGATCAGCTCTGGGCCGACGAGGCGATCGCCGCCGCCTATCTCGGCGGCGCCAAGGCCAAGGCGTGAGAGCGGCTCATTGCGCGCTGCGAGAGCGTCATTCCCGACGCTTCGCCCGGCGAAGCGATCGGGAATCCAGAGCGCGCGCCGAAAGACGCGGACTGGATTCCCGCTTGCGCGGGAATGACAGCCGGGACAAGCGCGAAAACATGAGGCCCCGATGATCGTCGAATTCGTGGAGTTTCGTCACAAGCCCGGCATGACGCGCGAGCAGATCCTCGACGACGCCCGCGTCACCGTGCCGAAATGGCGGGGCAATGCCGAACTCGTGCGCAAATATTACGTCGCCGGCGACGAACGACATGGGCGGCGCCTTCTACGTATGGCCCTCGCGCGAGGCGGCCGAACGCGGGCACGACGCCGCCTGGCGCGCGGCGGTCGAGAAACGCACGGGCGCCCAGCCGGTCATCCGTTATTTCGATCTCTTCATGCTGATCGACAATCCTGCCGGCGCAGCGACGGAATTCGCGGCCGGCGCGAAATGGCCGTGACGTCGCGTTAGACCTCGAATGCAAGTATAGTTGCGCGTGGGGGCGCGCGGCGCGCGACGAAATCACGCGAGATTCGCTTGCTTTATTTCTTGTCCCGTTTCGGCATCGCCCTCTCTGCCTTCGTCGGCAAATACCGCGCCGTGCTGCAACTCGTCGGCGGCGGCGCCGCCGTTCTCCTCGGCTATTGGGGCTTCCACGAGACGTTCGCGCCGAAATCGGCGTGGGATCATGTGAGCAATCTGTTCCGCACGCTACAACTCATCACCCTGCACTTCCCGACGAATTTCGAGGGCTCGGCGAACTGGCAATTGCAGATCGCGCGCCTGCTGCTGCCGCTCGTGGCGGTGTCGGCGACATTCCACATCCTCATCGGCGGCGTCACCCGTCCGCTGCGGCTCGCCCTGCTGCCGCGCGCGCGCGATCACGTCATCCTCGTCGGCGACCAGCAGATGAGCGACGCCGCGATCAAGGCGCTCGTCGCCGACCGGCGCCAGGTCGCGGCGGTCGCGGCCGCATTCGACAATTCGCGGCGCGAGGCGCTGGAGGGACTGGGCCTCACCGTCGTCGAGGCCGATCCGAAATCCCCCTCGACCTTCGCCGGCCTCAACCCCGGCATGGCCAGGGGCGTGTTCATCGCCACCGCGGACGATCTCGACAACATCAACGTCGCCATGCTGGCGCTGCGCGCCATCGACAAGGGCGAGCGCGATCACGCGCCTGTCGCGCTCGCCGTGCGCATCGACCGCGAGGACCTCGCCAACGAACTCGACGCCGCTCTCGACGGCATGAGCGGCCGCCGGCATGTGCGCTACCGCCGCCTCTGCCCCGACCGCGACGGCCTGCGCATCGAACTCGCGCGCTATGCGCCCGTGTTCCTCAAGAAAGATCGGGACGGCGCGAGCCACGCCTTCGTGGTCGGATTGCAGGGCCGATGGGAGCAGGCGCTCGCGCAACTCGTCGTCGCGCTGCAGGACCATCCCACCAAGCGCCCCGTCGTCACGCTGTCGTTGCGCGACGACGAAAAGGCCGCGTTCGCGCGCTGGCGCGCCGCGCATCCCGATCTCGACCTCGTTGCCGCGTTCGACATTCTCGACGCCGGCGTTCACGCGCTGCCGGACGACGCGGCGGCGGAAGCCTGCGTCGCCGCGCACGGCGCTCCGCATCTGGCGGTCGTGCTGCTCGACGGCGCCGACGCCATTTCCGCCGCGCTCGCCCTGCGACGCCCCGCCAATGCGCTGGGCACGGCGACAACGCCAATCCTGGTGCGGCAAACGAAGGAGGACCATCTTCTTTCCGCCCTGTCCGAGACATCGGTGAAGGGCCGCGATCATAGCCGCATCACGCCTTTCTCCGGCCCGATCCGCGCCGAAAGCGTCGCGCGCGTTCTCGACCGCAAGGGCGACGAAATGGCCATCGCGCTGCATGCCGCCTATCTCGACAATTCCGCTGATGTCGCGCCAGGCTCCGCGCAGAGCGTCGCCGCCTGGGACGAGCTGCCGGAAAACCTGCGCGAGGCGAACCGAGCTTCGGCCGATCACGTCGCCATCCTGTTTGCGAGCGAAGGCGTCGCCCTCGCAGACAGGAATGCGGTCAGGCGCGCGGTCGCCGACCCCGCGACGCTCGACCGCCTCGCGCGCGTCGAACATCGCCGCTGGATGGCCGATCGCATCGAGCGCGGTTGGCGTCACGGCGAAAGGCGCGACAACGATCGACTGATTCATCCGGCGATCTGCGACTTCGACGCCCTGTCGTCGGACGATCAGGAGAAGGACCGCAACACCGTCCGCAAGTTGGCGGAAATCGCCGCCGCGGCTATCTGACTCTCAGGGCTCCGGGTTGGGCCGCGCCGCATAGACATAGCGCCAGTCCTGCAGGTCGGCGATCAGGACCGCTTCGAGACTGAGGACGATGTCGCGCAATTCGGCGAAGCCGTCGCGCTTCTCCTTGTCGGCAGCGGCGCCGTCTTGCATGCGCACGATGAACTTGGTCAGTTCCGCCTCCACCGCGCCGAGATCGTGCGCCGTGCGCGCCGAGCGTGTCGCAAACCGCAGGAAGTCGCCCTGATAGCGCAGGCCCGCGAGCGCGGCGGCGACGGCCGGCATTCCCGCTCCGATGAAAAGGTTCCATTTGGACCCGAGGTCCGGGCCAAAATGATAGCGATGGTGCGCAAAGGCCGCGATGCAGACGCAGAAGGCCGCGAAGAACGCGATCTTGCCGGCCCACTCCAGCGTGTGGTGCAGCATGTGGAGCCGTCCGGCGTTGCTGCGGTGATATGCGATCTGGTCGGCCACCGCCGTCTTGCGCAGATATGCCGCGAGGCCCGCCAGACGCTCGCGTGTCGTCTCGACGCTCGGGAGGCCGACGCCGCCCGCCCATGCCTGCACGGCCCAGGTCGGCCAGGGCGCGGCCGCGCGCTTCAGCGCACGGCGACCGCCGAGACCGAGCTGCGCGAGATTCCACGCCGCGCGAAAGCGGCCTTCTATGTCGCGCGCGATGACCCAGCGATCGTGCACCCTGAAAAACCGGCTCAACAGGAACGAACTGCCCGCGACGAACAGCGCGCCCAGCTCCATCAGGCTCAGATACGTTTCATATTCGACGGGAGCGAACTGTCCGCTCAGCGCGACGAGCACGGCCAGCGCGGCGAAGAGGAAGGTGATGACATAGGAGGAGCGATAGATATGCCCGAGCCGCGTCGCCATCGTATCGAACGTGATCCAGGGAAGCGCGATGCTCTCGCGCAGCCGGTCGCTGCACCAGTCCTTCAGATATTCGCTGCGCGCCGGCATCGGCGTTTGGGCGCAATCGATGCGCCAGCCCGGCCATTTGCTCGCCGGCCACGCGCGATGCGCAATCGTCCTGGCGGGATGGGCGGCCTCGCCCGCCGTCGTCTCATGCTCGACATAGGAGCCCGTGAACCACAGCAGCCGGCTGTAGGCCGTCGCCCAGGTCCTCAATTTCGGCTTCCTCGCGCGGCCGTTGCCGAAGAAACTGCGATAGGAGCGACGCGACCGCGCATAGGCGTCGAAATCGTGTTCCTCCACATCGTCGCTGTCGAAGGCAGGCGCCAAGAGCGGCGCGAGGCGCTCGCGAAGTCCGGCGACGGCCTCGCTCGAAATCGAGATCGAGCGATCCACCGGGACGCGCCACTGCGCCGAGCAGTTCGCCATGCGGACTGCGCGGCGTCAGCAGGCGGACATGTCCGTCCTGCGCATCAACCCAAAGCACGGGAACGCCCTCGCGCAACGCGTTCGCGATGACCCAGGCCGCGCCCCCCATGGCGGTGGAGGGAACCCCGTCCCACACCGCGATCAGCACATCGGCCTGGCGGACGAGGATATCGCCGACCATCGCATAGCGATGATCGCGCCAATGCGCTTCGTGCGGGTCGTCGGGCTTGCCGGCGTCCGGCGAGCCGTCGGCCATGACCATGCAGGCGCTGGCGGCCTTCGCCATCTCGCGCATCCGCGCGCCCGCCGCGGCATCGTCCATCGTCGATGCGTAGCCTTCGACGTCGAAGGGAATGACGACTTCGGTGCGCGGCCGCGCCCCGTCCGCGCCTTGCCGCGCAGTGAAAACGTCGACCGCGATCTGGTCCGCGCCTTCGGCAAGCGCCGAAAGGAGAACCAGTTCGGCGCCGTCGCTCGAATTGAGGTCCGCCGCGTGCTCGCGTTCCGTCCTGAGGACATCCGCGCAGGCGTCGAAGGCGCGGGCGAGCCCGCGCCGCGCCGCGCCCTCGTTCAAGCGCGCCGCATGGCGATGGCCGGTGACCGCCAGGCGAAGGTATAGACGCGGCAGCGGCGCGCGGCCGAGGGGCGCGAGATCGGGCGCGACGCCAGGCGGCGCCATCCCTTCGGCCGCCGCCGTGGCCTCGCCGATAGGCGTGTTCGTGTCGTGCATGCTCCCCCGCCGGCCGGACGCCGCTGCCTTTCTAGCGGGCGCGCGCCGGCGCGCAAATGCGCCGGATCACAAATGCCGGCGCTGCCGCCCCGCGTCAGGCGCCGCCGGCCGCCGCCGCACGCTTGGCCGTCGCCTTGCGTCTTGGCGCGGGCGCCTTTTGCGGCGCCTTGATGGCCTTGGGTCCCTTGGCCTTCGCCGCCGCCTTCAGCGGCGTGACCTCGTTTGCCGGCGCCGCCGCAAGGCCGAAGGCGGCCTCGAGCGCTTCGAGCTCCTCCGGCAGCATGTTGGCGAGGCTGCGCAGTTCCGGCAGCACATTGGCGCCGGCGATCAGGCCGAAGTCGAGCTGGTCGCGATAGCCCTGCACGGTGATGTTGAGCGCAAGGCCGTGCGCGGCGATCGACACCGGGAAGATGTGCTGCAATTCCGCGCCGGCGACGTAGAGCGGCTTGCGCGACCCCGGCACGTTGGAGATCGTCACGTTCGCAGGCGTCGGCATGACGTCGGCGAGATTGGTGCGCGAATAGAGCAGCGACAATATCTGGATGAAGATCGGCGCGCCGATCGCCGAGAATTGCGTCAGTTTCGGCACGATCGGCTTGAAGGGGTCGGCCATGCCCTTCGACTTCTTCGAATTCCTCGATGATCTTGAGCAGCCGCTCCTTCGGGTCCGCGACGTCGCTGGCGAGCGAGCAGATCATGCCGAAAACCTGGTTGTTCGCCTCGCTGTTGCCGGCTTCGCGCAAGGAGATGGGCACCGCGGCGCGCAGGGAGCGCTCGGGCAGCGCCTTGGTCCTTTCCAGATGCCGCCGCAGCATGCCGCTGGAGAGCGCCAGCACGACGTCGTTCAGCTTGCCGCCCGCGGCCGCGGCCACCGCCTTGCAGCGCGACATGGAGACGGACACGGCCGCAAAGCTGCGTTCCGAAGACACGGTCCTGTTCAGCGGCGTCGAGGGCGCAACCGCATCCTTGAGGCCCTGCACGCCGCTCTCGTTCAGCTTGGAGGCGACGGCCGACAGCGCCTTGGCCATTTCGGGCAGGCCCTTGATGAATTCGATCGGCTGGCGCAATTGCCGCGCAAAACCGTCCATCAGGATCGAGCCGATGTCCTTCCGCTTGCCGGTGAGAATATCCGGCAGCTTGCCCTGCGCGGTGAGGCCGAGCGGCTGCGCCCACAGGCTCGCATAGCTGTTGAAGAGCTCGCCGAGCGCGTCGCTTTTCTTCGCATCGGCCTTCTTGGCTTCCATCTGCGCGACATGGCCGTCGCCGTAGACGATTTCCGTCAGCGCGGCGCCGGCGCCGCCGTCGATCAGCGCGTGATGCATCTTCGAGTAGAGGCCGACTTCGTTGTTGGCCATGCCCTCGAAGACGTAGAACTCCCACAACGGGCGCGCGCGGTTGAGCAGCTTGGCGTGCATCCAGCCGACGATCCGCTCGAGCGTCGCGCGATCATGCGGCGCGGCAAGCGACGCGCGAAAGATGTGACGGTCGATGTCGAATTGCTCGTCCTCGACCCAGCTCGGATTGTCGATGTCGAGCGGCGTGCGTTCGAGCTTCCAGCGCAGCACCGGGGCGAGATGCAGCCGCGACTGGATCTGCGCCTTGAACTCCTCGAAGAAGTCGCCCTTGTAATTGTCGGGCAGTTTGAAGATCGCCATGGAGCCGACATGCATCGGCGTCTCCGGCGTCTCGAGATAGAGGAAGGATCCGTCGACCGACGACAGTTTCACGCCTGCGCTCATCCTGCGCTCTCCCTGAATTGGCCGCTCCGCGTCGGGAGCGATTCTGTTGCCGGCCTCCCGGAAATCATGTCGGTTCGCGGCGCAGATAGGCGAGCGCGAACGGTCCGCTGCGGCCGAAGGGCGCGAACTCGCCCTCCGGCTGCGCGAGCCGGTCCGCGATCGCCCAGAGCGCCGCCGGATGCCCGCCGAGCCCCAGATGGCTGGCGAAGGCGATCTCGATGTTCTCCGTGTGGTCGTTCTCGCGCGTCAGCGACGTCTTCCAGTGCACGACGCCGTCGTAACGCGAATAGATCGAACTCGTCGGCAGGCCGAGATCGCCGCCGAGCGAGCGCAGGTCGTGCGGCCGCGCGTCGGTGGGCTTTTCGCCCGTCACTTCTTCATAGAGGCGGCGCGCATTGGTGGCGGATATGTCGCTGGCGAAAGGACTGCCGAGCGTGATGACGCTGCGCACGACGTCGGGCATGGCCAGCGCGAGATCGCGTGCGAACACGCCGCCGAGGCTCCAGCCGACGAGCGCGATCTTGTGCCCCGCGCCCTCGTGCAGCTTCGCAAGCCGCGCGCGCAGCGTTTCGCGCATCCGGTAGAAGCCGCCGGTGTTGCGGCCGAGCTCCCAGCCGACCGCGTTGTAGCCCTGCATGCGCAGGTAAGCGCGCAGCAATCGCGTCGAGGCGTCGCTCGCCATGAAGCCCGGCAGAACCAGAACGGTATGCCCGTCGCCGCGCGGCGCGGCCATCAGCAGCGGCGCAAAGGCCATGGAAGCGCCGAACTCCTGCCAGGCGCGCACTTCCGACAGGGCGAGGAACAGCGACGGCGGCCGCAGCCGCGCCTCGTCGTCCCGATCGCCGGCTCCTACCTGAACCATGCAGGCGCGCCCATCGAATTCCTCCCCGCCGTCCGCGCCGGCTTCTCTGGCTCAGGCTGCGTCGTCAGGACCGAGATTAGCGAGGGGCAAAAACTGTGGCAACATGTCGAAGAAGACTTCGGGAGAATGGAATGAAAGCGTCGCGCGAGTTCGACATGGTCGTCTATGGCGCAAGCGGCTTCACGGGGCGGCTCGTCGCGGAATATCTGGCGGGACGCAAGGGCGAACCGACCCGCTGGGCGATGGCCGGCCGCGATACGGCCAAGCTCGCCGCCGTGCGCGACGAGATCGGCGCGCCGTCCGACATTCCGCTGATCGCCGCCGACGCCGCGCGCCCGCAGAGCCTGCGCGAGCTTGCCAGCCGCACGCGCGTGGTCCTGACCACGGTCGGCCCCTATCAGCTCTACGGTTCGGACATGGTGGCGGCCTGCGCGGAAGCGGGAACGGACTATGCCGATCTGTGCGGCGAACCGGCCTGGATGCGCGCGATGATCGACGCGCACGACGCGGCTGCGCGAAGAAAAGCGGCGCGCGCATCGTCTTTTCCTGCGGCTTCAATTCCATCCCCTTCGACCTCGGCGTGCTCTACCTGCAGGCGGAAGCGAAGAAACGCTTCGGCAAGCCTTTCGCGCGCGTGAAGGGGCGCGTGCGGAAAATGCGCGGCACGTTTTCCGGCGGCACGGCGGCGAGCCTCAAGGCGACGCTGGCGGCAGCCGCAAAGGACCCGAACGTCATCGCGCTGCTGAAGGACCCGTTCGCGCTCACGCCCGGCTTTCAGGGCCCGAAGCAGCCGAGCGGCATGAAGCCGGAATATGACGAGGACTTGCGTTCGTGGATGGCGCCTTTCGTCATGGCGGCGATCAACACGCGCAACGTGCATCGCACCAACATGCTGACCGGCTTCTCGTTCGGCCGGGACTTCGTCTACGACGAGATGGCGATGACCGGTCCCGGCGAGAAGGGCGAAAACATCGCCAGGGCGATGGCGCAGCAGGGCTCCGGCATGGAGGGCGACAAGGGCCCCAAGCCCGGCGAGGGCCCGAGCCGCGAAGAGCGCGAGAAGGGCTTCTACGATCTCGTCTTTCTCGGCGTCGGCGCGGACGGGACAAAGCTCGCGGCGAGCGTCAAGGGCGACCGCGATCCCGGCTACGGATCGACCTCGAAGATGATTGCCGAAACGGCGCTCGCGCTCGCGGGCGACGACAGGATCGCCGGCGGCGTCTGGACGCCCGGCGCGGCGCTTGGCCTGCCGCTGGCCGAGCGCCTGCAGAAGAACGCCGGCATCGTCTTTGCGATCGAAGAGACCTGAACCGACGAGCGCACGCGGTGGTCTTTCGCCGCCGCGATGCTAGTTTTCACAGCAAGGGTCGCGCAGTCGGCCTGCATCACAAGAGGCCGCAAGCGCGGCCCGCTTCAAGAGGAAACACGATGGCGAACGCCGAAGCTCTCAGGATTCCGCAACCGCCGGCCAAGCCGATCGTCGGTCACGCGCTGTCGCTCGATCCGAATGCGCCCGTCGAAAGCCTGCTCGGATTCGCCAGAGAACTCGGGCCGATTTTCGAGCTCAACGTCATGGGCTCGCCGCTGATCTTCGTTTCCGGCGCGAAATTCGTGAAGGAGCTGTGCGACGAGAAGCGCTTCGACAAGGCGGTGCGCGGTCCGCTGGCGCGCGTGCGCGCGATCGGCGGCGACGGCCTGTTCACGGCCAAGACCAGCGAGCCCAACTGGACCAAGGCGCACAATATTCTGCTGGCGCCCTTCGGCGGGCGGGCGATGCAGTCCTACCACCCGGCCATGGTCGACATCGCCGAGCAGCTTTGCCTGAAATGGGCGCGCCTCAACGCGGACGAGGACATCGACGTCGTGCACGACATGACGGCGCTGACCCTCGACACGATCGGTCTCTGCGGCTTCGACTATCGTTTCAACTCCTTCTACCGGCGCGACTACAACCCCTTCGTCGAGGCGCTCGTGCGCTCGCTCGAAACCATCATGATGCAGCGCGGCCTGCCGCTCGAGAGCATGATGATGCGCGGGCGCCTGAACACGCTGCAGGAAGACGTCGCCTTCATGAACAGGATGGTCGACGATCTCGTGCGCGCGCGTCGCGAGCAGATGGGCGATTCCGAGGCCAAGAAGGACCTGCTGAACGCCATGATGACCGGCGTCGACCGCGCCACGGGCGCGCAACTCGACGACGTCAACATCCGCTACCAGATCAACACGTTCCTCATCGCCGGACACGAGACGACGAGCGGCCTGCTCTCCTACACGCTCTACGCGCTGCTCAAGAATCCCGACGTGCTGCAGAAGGCCTATGACGAGGTCGACCGCGTCTTCGGGCCCGATCCCTCGATCCGCCCGACCTACCAGCAGGTGACGCAGCTCGCCTACATCAACCAGATCATGAAGGAGTGCCTGCGCCTCTGGCCGCCGGCGCCGGCCTTCACGCTCTATCCCTACAACGAGGAAACCATCTGCGGCTACAAGCTGCGCAAGGGCATTACCGTCAACATTCTCGTCGGCGCGCTGCATCGCGACCCCGAAGTCTGGGGCCCGCGCGCCGACATTTTCGATCCCGAGAATTTCAGTCCGGCCGCCGAATCCGCGCGGCCCGCATGGGCGTGGAAGCCTTTCGGCAACGGCCAGCGCGCCTGCATCGGCCGCGGCTTCGCCATGCACGAGGCCGCTCTTGCGCTCGGCATGATCCTGCAGCGCTACAAGCTGATCGACCATCAGCGCTACCAGATGAAGCTGAAGGAAACGCTGACCATCAAGCCCGACGGCTTCAAGATCAAGGTCAAGCCGCGCGAGGCGCGCGACCGCGCCAACACGCCCGCCGTCGCGACGGCCGCAACGACAGCGACGCCGCGTGTGGAGCCTGCTGCGCCGACGAAGCGTCCGACGCACAACACGCCGCTCACCGTGCTCTACGGCTCCAATCTCGGCACGTCAGAGGAATTCGCGCATCGTCTCGCCGAGACCGCCGAGATCAACGGCTTCGCCACGCAACTCGGCCCGCTCGATCTGAACGTCGGCGCGCCGCCGAAGGACACGGGCCTCGTCATCTTCTGCTCCTCCTACAATGGCGCGCCGCCGGACAATGCGACCAAGTTCGTGAACTGGCTGCAGAACGAGGCCGCGCCCGACGCATTCGCGGGCGTGCGCTACACCGTGTTCGGCTGCGGCAATCGCGAGTGGAACGCCACCTACCAGAGCGTGCCGCGCATGATCGACGAGCGCATCGCCGCGCTCAGCGGCCTGCGCATAGCGCCGCGCGGCGAAGGCGACGCGCGCGACGATCTCGACGGACAATACGAGGACTGGTTCGCCGCGCTGCGTCCAAAAGCGGCTGAGGCCTTCGGCCTGCAGGCCTCGCTCGATCGCGAGACGCGCACGCAGCCGCTCTACGCTATCGAGCCCGCCTCCACGCAGGGCGGCAACGCCGCCGTCAATTCCGCCGGCGCCCGGCAGGCGCGCGTGCTGGAAAATCGCGAGTTGCTCGCCGCGCCCGACCGCTCGACGCGCCACATCGAGATCGCGCTGCCGGAAGGCGCGACCTATCGCGCCGGCGACCATCTCGCAGTCGTGCCGCGCAATGACGTGGCCCTGGTGGCGGCGATCGCGCGAAGGCTCGGCCATTCGCCCGACGACGTCATCCGCCTGCGCGGCGCCGAGGGCCGCCGTGCGCTGCTGCCGCTCGACGAGCCCGTGTCGGTCGGCAAGCTGCTCTCCGACTACGTCGAACTGCAGCAGGTCGCGACGCGCAAGCAGATCCAGACAATGGCGGAACATACGCGCTGCCCGGTGACGCGGCCGAAGCTCGAGGCGCTCTCCGGCGAGCACGAGGAGGCCGCCGCCGCCTATCGCGCCGAGGTGCTGGCCAAGCGCAAGTCGGTCTACGATCTGCTCGAGGAATTTCCGGCCTGCGAATTGCCGCTCGCCGCCTATCTCGAAATGACGCCGCTGCTGCAGCCGCGCTACTACTCGATCTCGTCGTCGCCGAAGACCGCAGCGCAGCGCTGCTCTGTCACGGTCGGCGTCGTCGAGGCGCCGGCGCGTTCCGGGCGCGGGACGTACAAGGGCGTCTGCTCGAATTACCTGGCCGGACGCAAGGCCGACGAGACGATCTTCGCCGCCGTGCGCGAAACCAAGGCCGGCTTCCGTCTGCCGGAGGACACGAAGGTTCCGCTCATCATGATCGGCCCGGGCACGGGGCTTGCGCCGTTTCGCGCCTTCTGCCAGGAGCGCGCCGCGCAGAAGAAGGCGGGCGCGCAGCTAGGACCGGCCATGCTGTTCTTCGGCTGTCGTCATCCCGATCAGGATTTCCTCTATGCCGAGGAACTGAAGGGCTACGCGGCGGATGGGATCGTCGAGCTCCATACCGCCTTTTCGCGCGTGGACGGTCAGCCCAAAACCTATGTGCAGGATCTCGTGCGCCGCCAGCAGGATCGCGTCTGGGCGCTGATCGAGGCCGGCGCCATCGTCTACATCTGCGGCGATGGCGGCAGGATGGAGCCGGACGTGAAGCGCGCGCTGGTCGAAATCTATTGCGCGCGCAAGGATGCGACGCCGGAAGCCGGCGACGCCTGGATCAACGAGATGGGCACGAACAATCGCTACGTTCTGGACGTTTGGGCGGGGGGATAGCTGCTGGATCGCCGCCGCCTCCCTCCCCGCAAGCGGGGAGGGAGGCATCGCTGCGATAGGCTCGCGATCCAAAAGCAAAAGGCCCGCGGAAACCGCAGGCCTTCGCAAACTGAACTCTACGCTTACGCGGGCTTGGCGCTACGCTTACGCGGCCTTGCCGAATTTCAGGCCGAGGCCGGCCAGATTGTCCTGCGCGGTCTTGGTGATGGTCTTGGCGCCGTCCTGCGCGGCCTGCGCGACGAGCGCGCCGACCGTCTTGGCGCGCGACACGTTCACGTCGAACTGCGCGCGATAATAGTCGGCCTGGATACGGAAGGCTTCGCCGACGGTCTTGGCGGCGACGGCCTTCTCGAAGGCGGCGATGGCGGCCTTGGCGTCGTCGAAAATGGCGTTCTGGATTTCGCGCGAAACCTTGGCGAGGCTCTCGACGGAGTCGACGGCGGCGGTTTCGATCGCATCGGTCGCCTTCTCGGCGCCGGCGTGGAGCGACGTGGCGCGCTCGAGCACGACTTCAGCCGCGCGATGCGCATATTCACGAGCGGTCTCGATGGTCTTGTTCGCGGCCTCGCCGACCTGGGCTTCGGCCTTCACGGTCTTGGCCTGAAGGACCTTGGGCTTGCGAACGGTCTTCTTCGTGGCGGTCATGTCTGATCTCCATCCTCAATGAGCTATGGGTTCAAGCCCCGCCATTGAGCAGCACGGGGCGAATGTTCTGTACTAAACTATTGTGTGCAGTGCAACATAAATCGGGCGACGGCGATCACATTTTCGTGATCGACATAGATGCCTGATTTTCTTCTGAATATCAGCGCGACGTCGCGTCCACCACGCCGAAGGCTTCGAGTCGCGCGAGCACGTCGGCGACCTCGTGGCCAAGAATCACGATGTCGTGGCGCACGCCCTTGCGGTCCCGCACCTGCCCGCGCAACAGCGCCTCGGCGCGAAAGCCGAGGCCCTCGAAAACCGAGATCGCCGCCGTCTGGTCGACCGTCATCTGCGCGACGATCCTCTGCAGCCCGCCTTCCAGCGCCAGCGCGAACAGCCGCTGCGTCAGCGCGCGGCCGACGCCCGCGCCGCGCGCCTGCGGGCCGATCAGCACGCGCAATTCCCCGACATGCGGCGACCAGGAGAGCGGGTCGCTGGCGATGGCGCCGCAACCGACGATCTCCGCGCCGCGCACGGCGACGAGGCTCGTCATGCCGCCGCCTTCGCTCTCGCGGATCCAGGCTTTGAGCACCTTGGGCTGGCTGATGTCGCGCGGCAGGAAGAGAAGATCGTGCGGCGGCAGGCCGCGCGCGAAGGCGAGCAGCGCCTTCTCGTCGCTCGCCGCGAGCGGCCTGATCTCGACACCGCCTCGCGCCGCATTGCTTGCCGCCTTCGCCGGCGCCTTTTTCGCGACGGTCTTCTTCGCCGGCGCTTTTGTCGCGCTCTTCTTCGTGGCGCTTCTGGCGTTCGTCATGTCGAGCGCTCTCCCAGCCATTCGTCGAGTTTCGGCCACAGCCGCCTGGCGGCGTTTGCGCCGGCCACCAGGCTCACATGTCCGCCCTTCAGCATGATCTCCGTCTTGTCGGTCGATCCGACGCCGGCGATCAGCGGCTTGGCGGCGTCATAGGGAATGATGTGGTCATGCTCGGCCACGGCATGGAAGATCGGCGTCTTGATCGCGCCCAGGTCCACACGCTTGCCGCCGATGGCGAGTTCGCCCTTGAAGAGCTTGTTGCCCCACATCAGCTCCTTCGTCGTCTGCCGGAAATATTCGCCGGCGAGCGGCAGCGTGTCGTTGCCCCAGCGATCGAGCTGGCGATAGGCGCGGACGAATTCGTCGTTCCAGATATTGTCCCACAACGTCACCTGCGCCGCCGCGCGGGACGCCGGCCGCAGCATTTCAAACGACGCATAGATCATTTCCGGCGGCACGTTGCCGTAGGTGTCGACCAGACGGTCGACATCGAAGTAGCGCTCGTTCGACCAGTTCTGGAACAGCTTGAGCTGCTTGAAATCGACGGGCGTCGTAAAGCAGACGAGATTGCGCGGCCCGCCCTTGCCGGCCAGCGCCGTGTAAAGCACCGACAGGACGCCGCCGAAGCAATAGCCGACGACCGTCACGTCCTTCTCGCCCGTTTCCTTGCGCACGCGGCGCATGCAATCGGGAATGAAGTCGAGAACGTAGTCCTCGATGCGCAGGTTCTTCTCCGCCGGCGCGGGCGCCGCCCAGTCGAGCATGAAGACGTCGTAGCCGGCCTTCAGCAGGAATTCGACGAAGCTGTTGCCCGGCGCGAGATCGAGAATATAGCCGCGATTGGTCGTCGCCATGACGATGAGGATCGGTACGCGATAAACCTCGTCGACCAGCGGATGATAATGATAGAGGCGCATCGTGCCGCGCGTCGCCAGCACGTCCTTGCGCGTTTGCCCGACCTCCGGCGCGCCGGACGTCAGATAGCCCATGCCCTTCACGCCGCGCTGGATCGCGCGATCGACCTCGTGTCGCAGGCGCTCGACGACATTCGGCTCGGCCACGCTCACGACCGGCCTCCCTCGCCCTTGTGCGCGGGCGCGCTGCGGCCCGGCGGCTTGCGCGTACGCTTCGGTTTCGGCGCCGTCGCCGGCGGCGCGATTTCGACGGAGGCCATCTGCGCGACGATCTCGGTCAACCGGTTGAGTTGCGCCTCGATCGCCTGCAATCGCTCGCCGATACCGGTGATATCCGCGCGGCTCGGCAGGTTCAGCGTCGCGAGATAGCGCTCCATCGCCTCGCCGAGCCCGGCGCGCGCGCCGGCGGCCGTCGAGGTGACGCCGTGCATGAGGCGCGAGAACTGCTCGTTGGCCATCGCCTCGTTGGCGAATTCGTTGACGCCGCGCTCCCACTGCCCGACCAGATCGCGAAACGCGTCGAGCGGCCCTTTGGGCCGCTCGGTTTTAGCGTCTTGCGGCCCCTTGGGCCGCTCGACTTTCTTTTCCGGCCTTGTCGTGCTCGCCTTGTCTGACATGGGGCCTCCCCTCCGCCGCGTCAGTCGATTGCGTCAGCTTACACGATTGGGATCGGGATAAACGAGCGCGCGCCAGCCCTTTCGATCGAATTTCGTCCATTGGCCTTCCGGCTGCGCGAGCCGGTCGGCAATCGCGTAGACGACGGCCGGATGGTGGCCGAGCCCGCAATGGCTCGCGCCCTGCACCTCGATATTCTCGGCGCGCTCCGTCTCGGTCGGCTCGCGACACACCTGCCACGCGCACACGCCGTCGGTGCGGCTGAAGATCGCCGTCGAAGGCGCCGGCGGCGGCTCGGCGAGATGGCCGCTCAGATGCTCTTCATCCTCCTCGGCGCGGTGGCCCGAGACGAATTCGTAAACGCGCCAGGCGTTGGTCGCGCGCGGGCTGCCGGAGAACGGGCTGCCGAGCGAGATGACGCTGCGCACTTCGTCGGGCAGAACCTTGGCGAGCTGACGCGCGTAGAGGCCGCCGAGGCTCCAGCCGACGAGGCTGACCTTGCGGCCATGACGGTCGGCGAGTTCCTTCACCTGCGCGAGCATGCGCTCCTCGACCCCGTTGCGCAGGCCGAAATTATTTCCCTGCCGCCAGCCATGCACCTCATAGCCGCGGCCTTTCAGAAAGCGGCGCAGCGGAACGGTGGAGCGGTCGCTCGCAAGCAGGCCCGGCAGCACGAGCACCGGATGACCGTCGCCGCGCGGCGCGAATCTCAGCAATGGCAGAGCGCCGACGAAGGCGCCGAACTCGTGGATGGCGCGCATCTCGAGCGCCATGAGAAGCCCGGAGGGCGGCGCAATAGTCGCTGCGGCAGTCATTTATCCTCCATCGCCTTGCTTCGTTGATTCACGAAGATAGGGGCTCGCGCGGAATCGCGCCAGAGCGCCCCGCTTTCGTAACGCGCTGCAACGCAAACGGTTGCTGCATTGCGAAGAAGATGGAAATGATGAAACGTTTTCAACGCGGCGCGCGCGGTCGCGCTGCGCCGTACCCATGAAGGCGGGTGTTGCGTAAATGCTACGCGCTCAGTTCACGCGACGGTCCTTGCCGGCCCAGTAGGGCTCGCGCAATTCGCGCTTCAGGATCTTGCCTGAGGGATTGCGCGGCAACGCCTCGATGAAATCGACGGTGCGCGGCGCCTTGAAGCCGGCGATGCGCGTACGCGCGAAGGCGATGATCTCGTCGGGCGATGTTTCGGCGCCCTCCTTCAGCACCACGACCGCCTTCACCGCCTCGCCCCACTTGTCGTCCGGCACGCCGATCACGGCGACTTCCGCGATAGCGGGATGGCCGAAGATCGCGCTCTCGACCTCGGCCGGATAGATGTTTTCCGCGCCGGAAATGATCATGTCCTTCACGCGGTCGTGCACATAGACGTAGCCGTCCGCATCCAGGTAACCCGCGTCGCCGGTGCGCAGCCAGCCGTCCTCGCGTCATCGTGCGCTTCGAGGCTTCCGGCAGGTTCCAGTAGCCCTTCATGTTCGCCGTGGACCGCGTCGCGATCTCGCCGACTTCGCCTGTCGGCAGCGGCTTCCCTTCTGCGTCGAGAATGGCGATCTCCACGCCCGGGAGCGGCTTGCCGGCGGAGCGCATGCGTGGCGATCCCTCGGGCGTGTGATCTTCCGGCTCCAGCGCGACGATCGTGCCCGTCGTCTCCGTCATGCCGTACATCTGCACGAAGCCGCATTTGAACACGTCCATGCACTCGCGCAGCAGATCGAGCGGAATGGGCGAGGCGCCGTACATCATGAACTTGAGGCGCGAGTAATCGACTTTTCGCGCCTGCGGCAGGCGCACGATGAATTGCAGCGCCGCCGGCACGAGGAAGAGCTTCGAGACACGATGCTGCACGAAATCGTCGAGGATCGACATCGGGTTGAATTCGCGCGTGATGACGATCTTGCCGCCATTGTACGACGCCCAGACCAGCACGCCGGAGCCGCCGATGTGGAACACCGGCATCGACACGAGCCACACGTCGTCAGGCGAAGCCCTGTTCCAATCGCGCATATCAGCGGGATCGCGCTCGCGCATGCCGAGCAGATTGTGATTGGTGAGCATCGCGCCCTTGGGATGCCCGGTCGTGCCGGACGTATAGAGCTGGATCGCCACGTCGTCCTCGCGCGCCTGTCGTTCGGGAGCGGCGTCGCTCTGAGCGTCGCGCCACGCGGAATAATCCTGATAGTCCGGCGTTGCGCCCTCGGTCGCGATGATGACGCGCACGCTCTTGAACTCGTGCGCGAAGCCTTTCACGGCGTCGACGAGTTCCGGCCCGACGAACAGGACCTGCGCCTGGCAATCGTTGACGATATAGGCGATCTCGGGCGGCGCGAGGCGCCAGTTGACCGGCGCCAGAATGACGCGCGCCTTGGCCGCGCCGTAGAACAGTTCGAAATAGAAATCGCTGTTCTTGCCGAGATAGGCGATATGCGTCTGCGGCTCGACGCCCATTGCGGCGAGGCCGTTCGCGACCTGATTGGTGTGGCGATCGAACGCCGCGAACGTCGTTTCGCGTCCCTCGAAATGAACCGCGACCGCGTCGCCGCGCAGCGCGGCGTTCTTGCGCGCGATGTCGCCGAGAACGACGGGGATGAAGTCTTCGGTGTACATGATTCCTGCTTCCTCTGAACGGACGCGTCGTCATTGCGAGCCCGACAGAAGTCGGCTGTTGCCGACTTCGTCTGAAAGCGAAGCAATCCTTCCACCGGGCTCATCCGCATGGATGGATTGCTTCGTCGCTACCGGTGAAACCGCGTCGCGGTTTCGCCGGAGCTCCTCGCAATGACGAACATAAAGACTCACATCCCGATCACCACCTTGGCGATGATATCGCGCTGCACCTCGGACGTGCCGCCGAAGATCGTGTAGGCGCGGCTGTTGAGATATTCCGGCAGCGCGGTCAGCGCGTCTTCAGGAATGTTCGGCTCCGCGTTCATCTCGTAGAGCGGGCGATGCCCCTCCCAGTAGAGCGCGTCCTGCCCGAGCGTGTCGACGGCGAGCGCGGTCAGCGCCTGCTTGATCTCGGAATTGCGGAGCTTTGCGAGCGAGGAAGAGACCGAACCCGGATTCTGGCCGGACTGCAGGCTCGACATGATCCGCAATTCCGTCATCTCCAGCGCGTCGATCTCGATCTCCGCCTGCGAGCGGCGCAACGCGAACGAGGGATCGGCAGCAAGCGGCTGGTCGCCGTCGCGATAGATCGTCGCCAGCCTCTCGATGTCGCGCAGGATCGCGCGCAGGCGGCCGGACGACATGGCGCCGCCGCGCTCGAATTCGAGCAGGTACTTGCCGTAGGACCAGCCCTGCCCCTCCGCGCCGACGCGGTTCTCGACCGGCACGCGCACATCGTCGAAGAACACCTGGTTCGTCTCGTGGTCGCCGCCGATGGTGAGGATCGGGCGCACGGAAATGCCCGGCGTCTTCATGTCGATCAGGATGAAGCTGATGCCGTCCTGCTTCTTCGGCTCGTCCGACGTGCGCACCAGCGCGAACATCCGGTTCGCGTGGTGAGCGTGCGTCGTCCAGATCTTCGAGCCGTTGATGATGTAGTGATCGCCGTCGCGCACCGCGCGCGTCTTCAGCGAAGCGAGGTCGGAGCCCGAACCCGGCTCCGAATAGCCCTGGCACCAATAGTCTTCCGCCTTGAGAATGCGCGGCAGATAGAAATCTTTTTGCGCCTGCGTGCCGAAGCGCATGATGACGGGACCGACCATGCGCAGGCCCATCGGCGTGACGGAGGGCGCGCCCGCGGCTGCGGATTCGATTTCCCAGATGTAGCGTTGCGCAAGGCTCCAGCCCGTGCCGCCATATTCCTTGGGCCAGAGCGCCGCCGCCCAGCCCTGCTCGTAGAGGATTTTCTGCCAGCGATTGCCGACCGGCGGATCGGAAAAGACGCTCGGCGTCAGATGATGCGCGCGCCGGAGGTCTGGCGTCAGCTTTTCGGCGAGAAAGGCGCGCACCTCCTGCTGGAATGCGCGTTCTTGCGGAGTGAAGGTCAGGTCCATGATTTCGCCTCAGGCCGCAAGATTGGCTGTGAGCGCCGCATGACGGCGCAGATGATGATCGGGACCGCCGAGGATGGCGTCGAGCGCGACGACGCGCTTGAGATAGCCGCCGATCTCGAGTTCGTTGGTGACGCCCATGCCGCCGTGCAGCTGGATCGACTGTTCCGCGACGAAGCGCGCGGCGCGCGACACTTTCGTCCATGCGCCGGAGACGGCGCGCCCGCGCGCAGCCGCGTCCGCATCGTCCGCGTGCAGCGCGGCGCGCAGCGCCATGGAGCGCGCCTCCTCGCAAGCGATCGACATGTCCGCCATGCGGTGCCGCAGCGTCTGGTTGACCGCGAGCGGTTTGCCGAACTGAACGCGGATTTTTGTGTATTCGATGGTCGCGGCGGTCGCCGCCTCCATGAGCCCGACGAGTTCGGAACAGAAGGCCGCCGTCGCACGGTCGTGGGCGCGCTCTATCTCGGCGAATGCATTGTCCGACAGCAGCGCGTCGGCGCCGACTTCGGCGCCCGCGAGCGTCACGCGCGCGGCGCCCGCGCCGTCGACCGTCGCATGGCCATCGACCGTCACGCCTTTCGCATCGCGCGCGACGACGAAGAGGCCGATGCCCGCCGGATCGCGCGTTCCGCCGGAGATGCGCGCGGAAACGACGAAACGATCCGCGACATCGCCGCCGAGAACCGCGATCTTGCGACCGTCGAGCGTCCATCCCGCGCCGCTCTTCTTCGCCGTCGCGCCGACGTGCGCGAGATTATGCCGCGCGCCCTCTTCCGCATGGGCGAGCGCGAGCCGCAGCGAGCCGTCCGCCAGCCCGGGCAGCAGCGCCGCGCGCTGCGCGTCCGAACCGAGCGTCGCGACAGGTCCGCCGGCGAGCACGACGCCCGCGACATAATTCGAGCGCGCGCGATGGCGCCCCATCGCTTCGGTCACGATGGCGACGTCGACCATGCCCTGGCCCAGACCGCCATCCGACTTCAGGCAGCGGCAACGCGAGCCAGCCCATGTCGGCCATTTCCTTCCAGAGATCGCTCGCGCCAGGCTTTTGCGCGCGCGCGGCCAGAAGATTGTTGGCGCTTTCGCCGAGCAGCCTCTGCTCGTCGGAATAATTGAGGTCCATTGCTCAGCTCTTCTTCGACAATGTGGGATCGATGCGCGAACGCACCGACGGATGCAGGCCCGAGGGGTCGACGATCACGCCGAACTTCATCATGTTGTGGGCGTGACAGAGGTGATGCAGGCCGAACGCCTGTTCGATCGCGCTGTTCTGCCCCTGGATGTCGAGCGTGCGATTGATCGCTTCCTTCACGGTCTTCACCGCGAAGGTCGGCTTGGCCGCGATCTTGCCGGCAAGCTCCAGCGTGAAGCCGGCGAGTTGATCTCGCGCGACGACATGATTGACCATGCCGAAGGAGCGCGCTTCCTGCGCCGTCCAGCTATCGCCCGTCCACAGAAGCTCCTTGGCCTTGCGCGGCCCGAGCTCCCAGGGATGCACGAACCATTCGACGCCGCACACGCCCATGGCGACCACGGGATCGCAGAAGGTCGCATCCTCGCTCGCGACGATGAGATCGCAGGCCCATGCGAGCATCAACCCGCCGGCGAGGCACTTGCCCTGCACCTGCGCGATTGTCGGCTTCGACAGGTTGCGCCAGCGCCGCGTGTTCTGCAGGTAGATTTCCTGCTCGCGCGCATAGCGGCCTTCCGCGCCCGTCGCCTCGAACGCGCCCCAGGTCGAGATGACAGGAAAGTCGCGTCCCAGTTTCTTTTCGCCGGAATCGCGCAGATCGTGGCCGGCCGAGAAATGCGGATCGGCGCCGGCGAGCACGATGACCTTCACATCCTCGTCGGCGACCGCGCGGTCGAAGGCGTCGTTCAGTTCGTAGGTCATGTCGAGGTTCTGCGCATTGCGCGCCTCGGGCCGGTTCATCACGACGCGCGCGACGCCGTCGGCCGGCGTCTCGTACAGAATGGTCGAATAGGCAGCCGCCATCGTGACCTCGCAAGGGCCGCCACGCGCGCATCGGGGGCGCTTGCGGGCGGCGACGTCTCCTCCACGGGCCCGTTGACCGGGCTCCGCACTCATTCCGCCATGCAGAATGTCGAACAATCTTGCATGACGCGGGCGCAGCATCGCGCTTTCGCACGAACGTTTCAAGATGAATTGGCGCGCATGAGACCTGTGCCGGCTGGCCTTCGTCCGCATCGCGGAATATGAAGACGAAAATTGATTTTCGAAGGGAGAATTCAATGGCCTATCGCGCGCCGGTTTCCGAAATGGTCTTCATGATGAATGCGGCGGCCGGGCTGCAGGATGGCATTGCGGACGGAACCTACGCCGATCTCGCCGACGGCATGGCCGAGGCGACGCTAAACGAGGCGGCGAAATTTGCCGAGAACGTGCTGGGGCCGCTGCATCGCGTCGGCGATCAGGTCGGCGCCAAGTGGAAGGACGGCGTCGTCACCACGCCGCCGGGCTGGATCGACGCCTACAGGCAATTCGTGGAGGGCGGCTGGCAGAGCGTCACCGGTTCGCCCGATCACGGCGGCATGGGCCTGCCGCAGGTGCTGCTCGCCGGCTGCATGGACATGTGGAGCGCCGCCAACATGGCCTTCATGCTCGGGCCGGTGCTGACATTCGGCGCGATCGACGCGCTGGAGGCGCACGCCTCCGACGCGATCAAGCACACCTATCTCGACAAGATGGTGTCTGGCGTCTGGCCGGCGACCATGAATCTCACCGAACCCGGCGCCGGCTCCGATCTCAACCCGCTGCGCACACGCGCCGAGCGGCAGGCGGACGGAACGTACAAGATCTTCGGCCAGAAGATATTCATCACCTACGGCGAACACGACATGGCCGAGAACATCGTCCATCTCGTGCTCGCGCGCCTGCCCGATGCGCCGGCGGGCACCAAGGGCATCTCGCTGTTCGTCGTGCCGAAGTTTCTGCTCAACGCCGACGGCTCGCTCGGCGCGCGCAATGACGTGCGCTGCGCCGGTATCGAGCACAAGCTCGGCATCCACGGCTCGCCCACCTGCATCATGGTCTACGGCGACGAGGGCGGCGCCACAGGCTATCTCGTCGGCGAGGAGAACAAGGGGCTCGCCTGCATGTTCACGATGATGAACGACGCGCGCCTCGCCACCGGCCTGCAGGGCGTCGCCATCGGCGAGGCCTCGTATCAGCATGCGCTCGCCTATGCTCTCGAGCGCAAGCAGGGCCGCGCCGCCGACGCCAAGACGGGCCTCTCGCCGATCATCGCGCATCCCGACGTCAAGCGCATGTTGATGACGATGAAAGCGCTGACGCTCAGCGCACGCGCCGTCTGCTACCTGACGGCCGGGGTGATCGATCGTTCGCGCCGTGCGACAGACCCCGTTGCGCGAAAGGCGGCGGCCGAGCGCGCCGGCCTGCTGACGCCGATCGCCAAGGCCTATTCCGGCGACATCGGCAACGAAGTTTCTTCGCTCGGCGTGCAGGTGCACGGCGGCATGGGCTTCATCGAGGAGACTGGCGCCGCGCAATTCATGCGCGACTCGCGCATCATCTCGATCTACGAGGGCACCAACGGCATCCAGGCGATCGATCTCGTCACCCGCAAGCTGCCGACGAATGGCGGCGGCGTGATGAAGGCGGAGATCGCCGACATGCGCGCGATCGTCGAGCAATTGCGCGCGACCAACGACCCGTCCTTCGGCGCGACCGCGCAGCGGCTTGGCGATGCGCTCGACGCGTTCGAGCGCGCGACCGACTGGCTGCTCGGCAAGCTCGGCTCCGCCGTGCAGGACGCGCTTGCCGGCGCGACGCCCTATCTGCGGCTGTTCGGCCTCGTGCGCGGCGGCGCGACGCTCGGCGCGATGGCGCTTGCTGCGCACCGCGCGCGCGCGGCGGGCGACGCTGATCCCGCGCAGGCCGGCCGCATCGCCGTCGCCCGCTTCTTTGCGGAGAATATCGTGGTCGGCGCGGATGGGCTTGAAGCGACGATCACCGGCGCCGCGGAATCGGTGCTGACCGCGGATGTCGCGCTGGCGGGGTGAGGGGGCGGCTCGAAACTAGTTCCCTCCCCCCTTGTGGGGGAGGGTTAGGGTGGGGGGTCGCGGAATCTGGCGAGACTTGCCGGCGCACTGCAACGCGCAAACGCCATCAGGTTTCCCGACCCCCTCCCCCGCCCGCCCCGCAAGGGGAGGGGAGAAGCGGGTCTAAACCTCCAGCCATTCCTCGCGCACGCGCGTATTCGCCGCAAACTCCGCCGGCGTGCCCTCGAAGACGATGTGGCCGTGCCCCATCACGTAGAGGCGCCGGCTGATCTTCAGCGCGATGGTCAGCTTCTGCTCGACCAGCAGGATCGAAATGCCGCGCTCCGCGATCTCGCCGAGCAGCTTGGCGACGAGTTCGACCATCATCGGCGCGAGGCCTTCGGTCGGTTCGTCGATCATCACGAGATCTGGATCGCCCATCAGCGTGCGGCACATGGTCAGCATCTGCTGCTCGCCGCCCGAGAGAACGCCCGCCGGCGTGTCGGCGCGCTCCTCCAGCCGGGGAAACACGGCGAACATGTCGCTCATCGCCCAGCGCCCGGTCTGGCGCGCGGATTTCTGGCCGAGCAGCAGATTCTGCCGCACGGTCAGGCTCGGAAAGATGTCGCGGTTTTCGGGCACGTAGCCGAGGCCGAGCCGCGCGATCTGGTGCGGCTTGAGGCCGGCGATCTCGCGTCCCTTGAAACGGATCGAGCCCTGCGGCGGCACGTCGCCCATGATCGCCTTGATCGTGGTCGAGCGTCCCACGCCGTTGCGGCCGAGCAGCGAGACGATCTCGCCCTCCTCCACATGGAAGTCGACGCCCTGCAGGATGTGGCTCTTGCCGTAATAGGCGTTGAGGCCGGAGACTTCGAGCAGCGCGGCCATCAGTGCGCCTCCTCGCCGAGATAGGCCTCGCGCACCGCCTTGTTGGCGCGGATTTCCGCGGGCGCGCCCGTGGCGATGATCTGCCCGTAGACGAGCACGGAAATGCGGTCGGCAAGACCGAACACCACGCTCATGTCGTGCTCGACCATGACCAGCGTGCGCCCCTCCGAAACCTTGCGAATGAGCGCCACCGCCTGCTCGGTCTCCGTATTGCTCATGCCGGCCGTCGGTTCGTCGAGCATGATGACATCGGCGCCGCCGGCGATGGTGATGCCGATCTCGAGCGCGCGCTGCTCGGCATAGGTGAGGATGCCGGCCGGCGTTTCGCGCCGCGTGGACAGGCCGATCAATTCGAGCACTTCTTCCGCGCGAGAGTTGGCGTCGCGCAGGCGGTCGACGAAGCGCCAGAACGAATATTTGTAGCCGAGCGACCACAGCACGCCGCAGCGGATGTTCTCGAACACGCTCAGCTTCGGGAAGATGTTCGTGACCTGGAACGAGCGCGACAGGCCGCGGCGGTTGATCTCGTAGGGCGCGAGCCCGGTGATCTCCTGCCCCTTGAGCTGGATGGAGCCCGACGTCACGCCGATGCGCCCGCTGATGAGGTGGAACATGGTCGACTTGCCGGCGCCGTTCGGGCCGATGATCGCATGGCGCTCGCCGGCAAGAATCTCGAGATCGAGGCCGCGGATGATCGCGGTCGGCCCGAAATTCTTGCGCACGTCCTTGAGGGTAAGAGCGGCGCTCATGCCTTCTTCCCCTCAGCCTGCGCCGCCGCCCAGGCGTCGTCGATACGAGGCCAGACGAGCTTCAATCCGAATGCGCCTCCGAGGAATAGCGCGAATGCGACAAGCCACGAAACGGGCGATGCGCCGTCGATGACCATCTTGAACAGATGCATCTTCGAGCCGTCGCTTGCCGCTTCCACCAGCATGTGATGCGCCATCTCGATCAGCGAGATCATGCCGAGCACGAGCGCGACGAGCGGGACGGAGGCCATCGCATAGGACGGAACGAGCTTAAAGATGCGGCCCCCGCGCAGCAGCGGCTGGTGCAGCGACAGCCAGCCGGCGATGCCGCCGGGCGCGAACATCACGACGAGAATGAACAGCAGGCCGAAATAGAGCATCCATGCCTTGGTGATGTCGGACAGCGATATCTGCAGGAAGGTGATGAGCATCGCCCCGACGATCGGGCCGAAGAAATGGCCGATGCCGCCGACGAAGGTCATGAGCAGCACCTGCCCCGACGTCCCCGCGCCGATCGCCTGGCTGTTCATGAGCTCGAAGTTGATCGCGGCCAGCGCGCCGGCGACGCCCGCGAACATGGCCGACAGCACGAAGGCCTGGAAGCGCACGCGCTGCGTCGAATAGCCGACGAATTCGGCGCGCTCCGGATTGTCGCGCACGGCGTTGGACATGCGGCCGAACGGCGTGCGGGTCAGCGCGTACATCAAGACGACGCAGATGAAGCACCAGAACGCGATGAGATAATAGACCTGGATCTGCGGCCCGAACTTGTAGCCCAGGAACGGCGAGAGCTTCACGCGATTGGTGGCGATGCCGTCCTCGCCGCCGAAGAACGAGCGCTGGATGCCGGCGAGCGCCGCGACGAGTTCGCCGAGGCCCAGCGAGATCATCGAGAAGACCGTGCCCGCGCGCCGCGTCGAGACCGCGCCGAACAGGGCGCCGAAGAACAGGCCCGCCGCCGCGCCGACCAGCGGGATCGCAGGCAGCGGCACGCCGAACTTGTTGCGCGCGACGTAATTCATGGCGTGCGCGGCGCAGAAGCCGCCGAGCCCGTAATAGACCGCATGGCCGAAGGACAGGAGCCCCGTCTGGCCGAGCAGCATGTTGTAGGAGAGCGCGAAGATGATCATCACGCCCATCAGGCTCATCATGGTGATGGCGAGACCGGACGAAAAGACCAGCGGCGCCACCGCGAGGCCGACAGCGAAAAGCGCGAAGGCGAGGAAGGTGCGTGTCGTCTCGCTCACGTCTCGCGATTCCCGAACAGGCCCGTCGGCTTGAAGACCAGCACGAGCACGAGCATGAGATAAGGCAGGATCGGCGCGATCTGGGCGAGCGTGACGCCGCCGAGTTCGCCGAAGATCGTCGTCGCGATGGGCCCGATGAGATCGGCGAGCGATCCGTTGATCGCCACCGCGAAGGTCTGCACGAGCCCGATCAGCAGCGAGGCGACGAAGGCGCCGCCGAGCGAGCCGAGCCCGCCGACGACGATGACCACGAACAGGATTGGTCCAAGCAGCCCGGCCATCGACGGTTGCGTGACGAGCGCCGGTCCCGCGATCACGCCGGCAAGCCCGGCGAGCGCCGCGCCGACGCCGAACACCGCCATGAACACGGTCGGCACGTCGTGCCCGAGCATCGCCACCATGTTGGGATGGGTCAGCGCCGCCTGGATGATGAGGCCGACGCGCGTGCGCTTCAGGACGAGGATGAGGAAGGCGAACATCGCGATCGCCGTCGCCAGCATGAACATGCGATAGGCGGGATAGGTCGTGTCGAACAGCCGGAACGCGACGAAGTCGAGCGAGGGCGGCACGCGATAGTCGACGGGCAGCTTGCCCCAGACCATGTTGACGACTTCTTCGATGACGAAGGCCAGCCCGAATGTGAAGAGCAGTTCGGCGACATGGCCGAACTTGTGCACGCGCCTGAGGCCGTAGCGCTCGATCAGCGCGCCGACGACGCCGACGAGCAGCGGCGCGACGATGAAGCCCGGCCAGAAGCCGATGCGCCGCGAAATCTCGAAGCCGAAATAGGCGCCGATCATGTAGAAGGACGCATGCGCGAAATTCAGCACGCCCATCATCGAGAAGATGAGGGTCAGGCCGCTCGCCATCATGAACAGCAGCATGCCGTAGAGCACGCCGTTCAGCGTCGAGAATGTGATGAGCTGGAGCATTCAGAAGCAGCCATGTGGCGGGCTTGACCCTCTCCCCGCTTGCGGGGAGAGGGGGAGAACGCCTTACGGCCGCTCCATCTTGCAGGTGGTGGGCACGTTCGTGTCCGCCGCGGCGATCTTGGCGTGCTGCTTCCAGCCCCAGCCCGTCTTTTCCTCGTCGAACTTGGCGCCGGGATCGAGCGGACCGAAGGAGCGGATGTACATGTCCTGGAAGAACTGGTGGTCGTCCTTGCGCATCGTGCCCTGGCCGCCGTCGAACACGTCCGCCGTCATGCCTTCGAGCTTCAGCGCCACGGCCTTCGGATCGACGGAATTGGCTTCCTTCACCGCCTTGGCGAACATGCGCATTTCGTTGACCGCGCGCGGATACCACAGCGTCACGCCGAACTTGCCGCGGAATTCCTCTTCCGTCTTCTGCGCGGCCTCGATCGCGGTGTTCGGGTTGCCCTCGACGATGTCGAACACCTTGTGCTGCAGGCCGGTCTGCTTGATCGCCGTCGGCCCGCCCGCGCCGCCGGCGTAGTAGGTGTACCAATTCGCCTGCAGGCCGGCGTCGGCAGCCGCCTTCAGCAAGAGCGCGATGTCCTGGCCCCAGTTGCCGGTGATGACGCTGTCGGCGCCCGAGGCCTTGATCTTCGCGATATAGGGCGCAAAGTCGGTGATCTTCAGCAGCGGATGCAGTTCGTCGCCGACGATCTGCACGTCCGGCCGCTTCTGCTTCAGCATGTCGACCGCGAGTTTGCGCAGGCCCTGGCCGAAGGAATAGTCCTGGTTGATCAGGTAGACCTTCTTCACATTGGCTTGCGACTTCAGATAGTTCGTGATCGCCGCCATCTTGATGCTGGATGAGGCGTCCCAGCGGAAATGCCAGAACGAGCACTTCTCGTTGGTCAGGGAATCGTCGACCGCGGCATAGTTGAAATAGAGCACTTCCTTGCCGGGATTGCGCTCGTTGTATTTCGTCACGAAATCGGAGAGCGCGGCGGCCACCGACGAACCGTTGCCCTGCGTGATGAAGCGCGCGCCGGCGTCGATCGCCTTCTGCGCCTGCACCACCGCTTCCTGCGGATTGGTCTTGTTGTCGAGCGGCAGGATCTCGAGCTTCTTGCCGGTGAGGCCGCCCTGCGCGTTGATCTGCTCAGCCAGCCACTGGAAGTGCTTGAGGCCGATCTCGCCGACCGAGGCGCCGCCGCCCGACAGCGGGTCGATATAGCCTAATTTGACGGTTTCCTGGGCGCTGGCTGCGCCGGCCGTCAGCAAAGCCGCAACGCAGACGCCCAAAGTGAACTTACGCATTTCCACCCTCTCCCTTCTGGATTTGGGCGGATATTCGACACAGGGCGTTGAAGTGTCAACCACTTCGAGATGGTCGCGCACAGATGCGAGATGCGGCGTGTCGACGCCTCGAGCAGCTCTCGCCTGCTCAATTGCGAATATCATGACTTCCATATACCTGTGTCGCAGTTTGGGGCGATATCCCTCCCGAAAACGCGGCGCCGATTCGACTGGCGAACGCCGCTCGCGCCGCAAGAGCGATCAGGACCGAAGAGACGATGGCATCAATTGCGACGGGCGCCTTGACGAAACCGTTGCCGCCGAAAGGCGAGTCCTCGGCGGATTTCGCCGTGATGGTCGAGAAGGCGCGCGAAGCGAGCGATTTCCTCAAGGCGCTGTCGCACGAGTCGCGCCTCCTTCTGCTCTGCGCCCTGTCGGAGGGCGAATGCTCGGTCGGCGAGCTGGAAGGCCTGCTCGGCGAGCGCCAGTCGACCGTTTCGCAGCAACTCGCCCGCCTGCGGCTCGACCGGCTCGTCGCCACCCGTCGCGACGGCAAGACGATCTATTATTCGCTCGCCGACGAGAACGTGCGCGCCATTCTCGATGCGCTGCGCAAGGCCTTCTGCGAGTCCGTCGAGGACCAGGGCAAGAGCAGGGCCGACGGCAAGACCAGGGCCAGGACTGCGCGCCGCTAGAGCATATCCCGCAAGAGTTGCAGACTTTTGCGACAGGGATATGCGACGAGAACATCAAGATGGAGCGCGTCATGCGCCGCCGTAAAAACGGGACGCGCTCGAACGGCGCGTCCCGTTTTCAACTCCGATTGAACCGAAGCCGCGCCGATCGCCGCCTCAATTGACGACGATGCGCGGCGCGGGCCTGTGCGCCGGCGCCGGCCGTCAGGTTCTCCCACGCCTTCTGCGCGATCTCGACATAGGCCCTGGCCTGCGGGCTGTCGGGCGCGGTGGCGACCACCGGCGCGCCGGCGTCCGACGTCTCGCGGATCGACATGTGCAGCGGCGCCTCGCCCAGGAACGGCACGCCGAGACGCTCCGCCTCGTGCCGCGCCCCGCCATGCGCGAACACGTCGGAACGCTGGCCGCAGTGCGGGCACAGGAAGTAGCTCATGTTCTCCACCACGCCGATGATCGGCACATGCACCTGCTGGAACATGGCGATGCCGCGCCGCGCGTCGATCAGCGCGAGGTCCTGCGGCGTCGAGACGATGATCGCGCCGGCCAGCGGCACGCTCTGGGCGAGCGTCAATTGCGCGTCGCCCGTGCCAGGCGGCATGTCCACCACCAGCACGTCGAGATCGCCCCAGTCGACGTCCTCCAGCAATTGCTTGATCGCCGACATCACCATCGGCCCGCGCCACACGATCGGCGCCTCGTCCTCGACCAGGAAGCCGATCGACATCACCTTGACGCCGTAGTTCGACAGCGGCGCGAGCTTCACCCCGTCGGCGGCCATCTGCGGCTTGCCCCGGATGCCGAACAGGCGCGGCATCGACGGGCCGTAGACGTCGGCGTCGAGCACGCCGACCTTCAGCCCCTGCCCCTTGAAGCCGAGCGCGATGTTGCAGGCCGTCGTCGACTTGCCGACGCCGCCCTTGCCCGAGGCGACGGCGACGATCTTGCCGATGCGCGCCGCGCCGCCGGACGCCTGCGGCTTGGCGTGGCCCGAGCTGCGCACGGGCTGGGCGCGCTGCCCCGAGCCCTGCTCGGCCTCGCTGGTCAGCGTGACATAGGCGGCCGCCACGCCCGGCAGCTTCCTGATGACCGCCTCCACCCGCCCGCGCATCGGCTCCAGCGCCTGCACGCGGCCGGCCTCGACATTGATCGAAACGAACACCTTGCCGTCGCGCACGCTCACGCCGCCGAGCGCGCCAGACTGGCCGAGCGTCTTCGAGGCGTCCGGACCCGGAAGGTCCGCGATCGCCGCCAGAACATGTTGCTGCGTAACGCTCATCGACTGCCCTCTTTCGTTTCATACGTGGCGAGGCTTCCCCCGCTCCATTTCGCCCGCCCGGCCCTATCCGACGCCCATTCGCCCGTCAGGAGGCCGCAAGTCCCCGGGCAGGAGGCCGCTGGCCGCCCGGAAGAGACGAACACGCCCGCGCGGCATAAAACATGATACGGAACTCCGCAATCGCAGACCGCCGGGCGCCGAATGGCGCGCGGCTACAGCGCGACAATGACGGAGTTTTCTCGAAGTGACCGACAAGACGTTGGACGTAAAGGGTTTGAACTGCCCGCTGCCCATTCTGCGCGCCAAGAAGACGCTGAAGGACATGCCCCCCGGCGCCGTGCTGGAGGTGCTGGCCACCGATCCCGGTTCGCTCGAGGATTTCCCGGCCTTCTGCAAGTCGACCGGCGACGAACTCGTCGAGGCCGGCGCCGACGGCGGCGTCTACCGCTTTCTCATCCGGCGCGCGCGCTGACGGCGCGCGATGCGGCGCGGCGACCGGTTCAATGCGTCGCCGCCGCCTCGAATTTTGCGATCAGTCCGTTGAGATAGGCGTAGAAGAAAGCCTCATCGATATAGCCCTCGATGCGGCCGATCTCCTTGCCCTTGTCGACGAGGACGAACGTGGGCGTGAACACGACCGCCCCCACTGCCGACAGATCCGGCGGCGCGCCCTTGGCGAGATCGACGCGGCGCAACGCGACTTTCCGGCCTTCGTCCGTCTTGTCGTAGACGCCGCCGACTTCGGCGTTCCAGCGCTCGCACCAGACGCAGCCCGCCCGCTCGAACATCACGAGTTCGGCGGCGCGCGCCTGCGCCACGCAGAGCGCGGCGACGGCGGACAGAAAGCAGGCGAAAAACCAACGCTTCATGCCGCCCTGCCTATCACGCCCGGCGCGGCCCGGCCAGCGCGCGCAGGCAGAAGTCGATCATTTCGTCGCAGGTCGGCACGGGCTTGTCCTGGCATTCCACCATCAGGCGCGGATGGCAGTAGCAGATGGTGGAGGCCTGCACGAGCGCTGCGCCCTGCGCCGGGTCGATGGCCGCGAACTCGCCGCTCGCCACGCCGTCGGCGACGATGCGCGCCATCAGCATCCGCATCGCCTGCACATATTCCGTGACGATCGGCCAATCCTCGTTGAGCGCGATCTCCACCATCTCGTGCAGCTTGCGCTCGCCGACGAAGCGCTCGGCGTTCATCTGCTGATTGTTCGATATCAGCGAACGCAGGCGCTCGCTGGCCGACCCCGGCCCGTCGACGATCGTCGTCGAGGCGTCGATGATCGAACGCAGGATATGGCTCGCCACCGCGCCGTTGATCTCGGCCTTGGAGCCGAAGAAGCGATAGACATTGGCCGGCGACATCCGCAATTCGCGCGCGATGTCGGCGACAGTCGTCTTCTGGAAGCCGATCTCGCGGTAGAGCTTCTCCGCCGTCTCGACGATCCGCGTCCGTTGCTCCGTGTCGCGCGGCGCGACGATTTCCGCCTGCATCATTCCGCTGGCGCTCCCACAAAGCCGGCCGCAGCCGCCTCGGTCTCCCCTTTCGGCCGCGGCGCCGAAACGCCGAGCGACTTGCGGAACCATAGCGCATAGAGCGCGGGAAGGAACAGCAGCGTGAGGAAGGTGGCGACGAACAGGCCGCCCATGATGACCACCGCCATCGGTCCCCAGAAGGTCGAGCGCGACAGCGGGATCATGGCGAGGATGGCGGCGAGCGCGGTGAGCACGACGGGCCTCGCGCGGCGCACCGCCGATTCGACGATGGCGTCGCGATAGGACATGCCGCGCTCGAGGTCCTGCCGCACCTGATCGACCAGGATGATCGAATTGCGCATGTCCATGCCGGCGAGCGCGATCAGGCCGAGCAGCGCGACGAAGCCGAAGGGCGCGCCGGACAGGTTGAGCGCAAGCGACGAGCCGATGATTCCGAGCGGCGCGCTGACCATGACCAGCGCCAGCCGCGTGAAGTTCTGCAACTGGAACATCACGATCGCCAGCATGACGAAAATCATCACGGGCACGACGGTGGCGATCGCCGCATTGGCCTTCGCCAATTCCTCGACCGCGCCGCCGCGTTCGATGCGATAGCCCGGCGGCAATTGCGCCATCACGCCGGCAAGCTGCGGCCAGATGCGCGCGGAGACATCGGGCGGCTGCACGCCGTCGATCACGTCCGAGCGAACGGTGATCGACGTGTCGCGGCTGCGCCGCCACAGGATCGCGTCCTCGTGCTCGTAGACGATCTTCGCCACCTGCGCGACCGGCACGGAGGCGCCGCTGCGCGTGGTGACGGTGAGATCGCCGATATGAGCGAGATCGGCGCGTTCCGATTTCACCGCGCGCGCCACGACATCGACCTTCTCGACGCCGTCGCGCACGGTCGTCACCGTCGCGCCGGAAATCAGCATCTGCATCGAATTGGCGAGATCCTGCGGCGTCAGCCCGAGCGCGCGCGCGCGATCCTGATCGAGCACGAGCCGCACCGAGGGCGTGCGCTCGTTCCAGTCGAGATGCGGGTCGCGCACGGCGGGATCGGCGCGCATGATCTCGCGCACGCGATAGGCGATGTCGCGCACTTCCTTCGGGTCGGCGCCCATGACGCGAAATTGCACGGGGAAGCCGACCGGCGGACCGTAGTTGAACCGGTCGACGCGCACGCGCGCTTCCGACAGCGCGCCCTCCGCGATCGCCTTGTCGAGCCGCGCCTTCACGCGCTCGCGCGCCGGCACGTCCTTCGTCACCGTCACGATTTCGGCGAAGGATTCGTTGGGCAATTGCGGATTGAGGCCGAGCCAGAAGCGCGGCGAACCCTGGCCGATATAGGTCGAGAAATGCACGACGTCGGGATCGCCCGACAACATGGCTTCCGCCTTCTGCGCCGTCTTCGTCGTGACGCCGATCGCCGTGCCTTCGGGCATGCGCATCTGGAAGAATATCTCCGTCCGATCCGAAATCGGGAAGAACTGCTTCGGCACGCGCGAATAGCCGGCGGCCGCAATCGCCATCAGGCCGAAGGTGATGGCGACGACCGCGATGCGGTTGTCGACCGACCACGAGATCAGGCGGCGCAACGCGCCATAGGCGCGCGTGTGATAGATTTCCTCTTCATCGTGCGATTGCTTGCCCGCGAGGTTCGGCAGCAGCTTCACGCCGAGATAGGGCGTGAAGACCACCGCCACGAACCATGACGCCACAAGAGCGATCGACACGACCCAGAAGATGCCGCCCGCATATTCGCCCGAGGTCGAGGGCGCAAAGCCCACGGGCAGGAAGGCCGCGGCCGTCACCAGCGTGCCGGTGAGCATCGGAAAGGCGGTCGAATCCCAGGCGAAGGTCGCGGCCTTCATGCGGTCGACGCCCTGCTCCATCTTCACCACCATCATCTCGACGGCGATGATGGCGTCGTCCACCAGAAGGCCGAGCGCGATGATGAGCGCGCCGAGCGTGATGCGCTGCAAATCGAGCCCCATGACGTTCATGACCACGAACACCATGGAGAGAACGAGCGGCACGGAGAGCGCGACGACGATTCCCGTGCGCAGGCCGAGCGACAGGAAGCTGACCAGCAGCACGATGGCGAGCGCCTCGACGAAAGAGCGCGTGAACTCGCCGACCGCATGTTCGACGACCTTCGGCTGGTCGGCGATCTGCGTGAACTCGATGCCCACGGGCGTCGCGGCGCGCGCCTCGTCCATCACGCCCTTCAGCGTTTCGCCGAGCGTGAGAATATTGCCGCCCTTGGCCATGACGACGCCGATGGCGAGCGCCGGCCTGCCGCCGTAGCGCACGAGAAACTCCGGCGGGTCCTTGAAGCCGGCCGAGACATCCGCGACATCGCCGAGGCGGAACACGCGACCGTTCGCCTCGACCGGCGTTTCGGCCACGGCGGCGGCGCCCGACAGGGCGCCGGAAACGCGCACGGGAATGCGATTGGCCTGCGTCTCGAACACGCCGGACGCCGCCACCGCATTCTGGCGCGCGAGAGAATCGAAGATCGCCTGCGGCGTCACGCCGAGATTGGCGAGCTTGGCCTGGCTGAATTCGACGAAGATGCGCTGGTCCTGCGCGCCGTAGAGATTGACCTTGACGACATCGGGCGCCTTCAACAGGCGCTGGCGCAGGCTTTCGGCGACGGTCTTGAGTTGCGCATAGTCGGCGCCATCGCCCGTAATCATGTATTGCACGGAATCGACGTCGCCGAATTCGTCGTTGACGTCTGGCCCGATCAGATTGGCCGGCAGATCGGCGCGAATGTCGTTGAGCTTCCTGCGCAGGAGATAGAACAGCCACGGCACCTGCGCGGGCGGCGTCGTGTCCTTGAAGATCACCTGCATCGCCGTGAACGACGGCTTGGTGTAGGTCTGCACGCGATCGAAATAGGGAAGCTCCTGCAGCTTCTTCTCGATGCGATCGGCGACCTGGTCCTGCATCTCGCGCGCGCTCGCCCCCGGCCAGACAGCCGTGACATTGGCGAGCTTGATGGTGAAGCTCGGATCCTCGGCGCGGCCGAGGTTGCCGTAGGAGAAGGCGCCGGCGACGAGCGTGGCGATGATGAGAAAGAGCGTGAGCGCCTGATGGCGCACGGCCCATTCCGAGAGATTGAAGCGGCGCACGGTCGGCCTCAGAACGCGAGCTGCGAGATCGGGCGAACCTTCTCGCCCGGGCTGAGCTTCTGCACGCCGAGCGTGACGATGCGCTCGCCCTCCGCGACGCCCGACACGACAAGCGCATCGGCGCCCTCGTAGCGCAACACGACGACCGGCCTGAGCGCGGTCGCGCCATCCGCGCCCACCGTCCAGAGCGATGGGCCCCTTCCCTGATCGAACAGCGCGGCGGACGGCACGCGCGCGACCTTGCCCGAGGCCGGCGCGGCGATGGTCAGGGTGGCGCTCATGCCGAGCGCCACCCGCTCGTCGGCGTCGGGCAGCGCGAAGCGCGCCGCGAAGGTGCGCGTCGCGCGTGTCGGCCATCGGGCTCAATTCGCGCAGCGTCGCGCGATAGGAATGCTGCGGGTCCGACCACAGCGCCAACGTGGCGACGCCCTCGCGTGCGCGAGAAACGAAGGATTCGGGCAGCGCGACGGCTGCTTCCTTCTCGCCCTTGCGCGCGACGCGGATCGCGGGCTGGCCGGCGGCGACCACCTGACCGGGTTCGATCAGCGTCGCCGTCACCACGCCGTCGGCGTCTGCGCGCAGCGTCGCATAGTCCAGCGCATTGGCGGCGAGTTCGACCGCGCGCTGCGCGCGACGATTGCGGCCGCGCGCTTCTTCCGCTGCGGCGCGCTGACGGTCGTAGACGGCGCGCGCCGTCCAGCCCTTGGCGTGCAGGTCGCCGCCGCGCTTCTCGTCGGCGGTCGCCTGCTCCATGACGACGCGCGAGGCCGCAAGCTCGGCTTCCGCCTGTTCCTTCTGCAATTTGAGGTCGGCGTCGTCGAGCCGCGCCAGCGCCTCGCCGGTCTTCACGACCCGGCCCGCCTCGACCAGCCGCGCCGCGACCTTGCCGGAAACACGAAAGCCCTGGTCGGCCTCCACCCGCGGCTTGATCGTCGCCATGAAGGTGCGGTCCGGCTGTTCCGGCGCGAAATGCACGACCGCCGTCAGCACCGGTCGGCCAGCAGCCGCGACCCGGTTGGCTTCGGTCGTCGGCCCCTGGCCGTGCGCCACGACCGCGGCGGCGGCGCCCGCGCCGGCGAGAATTCCGATGACGATCAGTGCGCTACGCGCGTTATTGCCGATGCGAGGCATGGACGGCTCCCGTGTCGGCGCCGAATATGAAATATCGACTGATAAAAATCAATAATCGTCAGAAATCACAACTCGATGAGGCGGCCGGCGTCATGCGGCCGCCCCATCCGCTCAATTATTCTCGAATACGGACTCGCCTCGCGAATGCCTGATAGGCGCGGTCAGCGCCTTTGAAATTCCTCACCTTCGACCTCGCCCGGTCGACCCTCTCGGTACTTTTTCCTGCCCGCCTGTCTCGACATTCTGCAGACGCGCGGCGATATCGGCCTTCTGGCGCCCGAACATGTCGAACATCGCGGTCTTTTCGGTTGCTGTCAGCCCGGCGAACAATTCTTCGATCCATGTCTCGTTCGCCTTCGCCGCGGCGCCGAACGCCTTTCGGCCCCTGGCGGTCATGGCGGCCAGGCTCGCGCGGCGGTTGGTCGGATCCTCCAGGCGTTCGACGAGTTGCTCGGCGACGAGCTCGTCGACGAGGCCGGTGATATTGCCCGTCGTCACCATCAAACGCTTCGACAGCTCGCCCATGCGCATGCCCTCGGGCCGGCCGTCGAGTTGCGCCAGCAGATCGAAACGCGACAGGCTCATGCCGAATTGTTCGCGCAGGCGACGGCGAACCTCGTTGTTGACGAGCTTGTGGATGGTGAGGATGCGCAGCCACAGCCGCAGGTCGCCGTGACGCGCGCGCGAACCGAGCGCTTCCTGCCCGCGCGTCTCCATATCGCTGTCGGCGACCAGTTCCACGCGTGTCGCGCGTCTGGCGATGCGCGCCATCACGCCGGCGTCCAGTCCGGCGGCACGAGGCGCCGCTTGCCGTCGGGCGTCAGCCGCACGCCGGGCGCTTTCAGGTCGATCTTGTCCCAGAGCTGGCAGGTGACCGCCTTGTGCTTCTGGTCGAGGCCCTCGCAATAATTGGTGAATTCGCAGAGCCGCACGGATGCGCCGGCGCCGCGCGAAAGTTTCAGCATCCAGTCGGGATCGGCGAGCGATTGGCGCGCCGAGCCGACGATGTCGCAGACGCCGTCCGCGAGCATCTTCTCGGCCATGTCGAAATTATGCACGCCGCCCGTGCAGACCACGGGCGTATCGAACCCCGCCTCGCGCACCGCGCGACGGATCGCGGCCGTCGCGGCGACATTGCGGCCGAAGGGGCCCTTCTCGTCCGAAATATATTGCGGCATGCATTCGTAGCCGCTCGGCCCCGTATAGGGATAGGCGGACGCGCCGACGCCCGGCTGCTTGGCGTCGTCGAACTTGCCGCCGCGCGAGGTCGAGAGGAAATCGAGGCCGGCGCGCGCGAAGGCGACGCCGAAATAGGCGGCATCCTCGGCCGTGCTGCCGCCCTCGATGCATTCCTCCGCGAGAAAGCGGCAGCCGAGCGTATAGTCGGCGCCGACCGCGCGTCGCGCCGCCGCGATCACTTCGAGCGGCAGACGCGCGCGCCCTTCGAGCGAGCCGCCATAGCCGTCGTCGCGCGTGTTCGTGCGCGAGAGAAACGACGCCATCGTATAGGCGTGCGCATAGTGCAGCTCGACGCCATCGAAACCGGCCGTCTTGGCGCGCAGGGCGGCGGATGCGAAGAGATCGGGCAGGAATTTCGGCAGGTCGCGGATATGCTCGAATTCCATATCCGTCACGCGCTCGCGATGACCGAAGCGCAGCGCCTCCATTTCGCGCGGCCCGAGAATGGCCTCGAGCTTCTCGTCCGACAGCATGGCGAGTTTCTCGCGCACATCTGCTTCCGACATCGACGGCGCGCCGAGCGCGGCGCGATGCGCGTCCGTCACGCGCAGGAACTGCTGGAAATAACGGTTGCGCTCCGGCCGGCGACGGATCGCCAGGAAGTCGATGATCTGGATCAGCAGCCTCGTATGCCCGCCGCTCGCCGCGCGCACGGCTTCGGTCAGCCGCTGCAATCCCGGCACGAAACGATCATGGCCGATGCGCAGCAGCGGGCCGCTCGGCACGTCGCGTATGCCCGTCGCCTCGATGACGATCGCGCCTGGCCGCCCGCGCGCAAAGCGGCAGTACCAGTCGACGACATCGTCCGTCACATAGCCGTCGTCGGAAGCCCGCCACGGAACCATGGCCGGCACCCAGGTGCGTTGCTCGAGCTCGAGCGCGCCGACCTTGACGGGCGAGAACAGGCGAGAGGCCGCGGCTTCCGCCGCGCTCGGAATGCGGCCGGGCTTCGGCTCGAACTGGATGCGTTGCGGGGGTCGCCACATGGCCCGTCCTCTGGCCGCTGTTTCCTCGGTTATGATTATCTTAGTTCTAAGATTATATTACGTCAACAAGCCGCCGGCCTGTCCCGTTGACCAGCCGCCGTATGGCGAGATATATGGATTTCCATATATCGGGGACGAGCATGGCTGAACGTTCATTCGCGCGCGAGGTCGAGGACCTCAGACTTGGCGACGGCGACGTCTTCCGCGGCGAAGGCATTCTCGCCATCACCAAGGCGCTGCTGCAGTCCGGCGTCTCCTATGTCGGCGGCTATCCCGGCTCCCCAATCTCCCATCTCATCGACGTGCTCGGCGACGCCAAGGACGTGCTCGATGAATTGGGCGTCGTCTTCCAGAGTTCCGCGAACGAGGCGGCCGCCGCCGCCATGCTTTCGGCTTCGGTCATGTATCCGCTGCGCGGCGCAGTCGCCTGGAAATCCACGGTCGGCACGAATGTCGCGTCCGACGCGCTCGCCAATCTGGCGTCCGGCGGCGTCACTGGCGGCGCGATGATCATCGTCGGCGAGGATTATGGCGAAGGCTCCTCCATCATGCAGGAGCGCACGCACGCCTTCGCCATGAAATCGCAGATCTGGCTGCTCGATCCGCGTCCCGATCACGAATGCATCGTCAACATGATCGAAAAGGGCTTCGAGCTTTCGGAAGCCTCGAACACGCCGGTCATGCTGGAAGTGCGCGTGCGCGCCTGCCACATGCACGGCGCCTTCAGGACGAAGGACAACGTGCGCCCGTCCTACACGATCAAGGACGCGCTCGAAAATCCGGTGCGCGATCTCGGCCGCATCGTGCTGCCGCCTGCCGCCTACGAGCACGAGCGCGAAAAAATCGCCAAGCGCTTTCCTGCCGCGATCGATTTCGTCAAGCGGCATCGCCTCAACGAGACGATGGGCCCGGACGGTGCGAAAGTCGGAATCATCCTGCAGGGCGGCATGTACAACAACGTCATCCGCGCCCTGCAATATCTGGGATTGAGCGACGCCTACGGACGAACGCAGGTCCCGCTCTACGTGATGAACGTGACCTATCCCGTGATCGAGGACGAGGTCGAGGCCTTCTGCCGCGACAAGGAACACGTCATCGTCGTGGAGGAAGGCCAGCCCGAATATATCGAGCAGGCCGTCAACACCGCCCTGCGTCGTCGCACGATCTCGGCGCGCGTGCGCGGCAAGGATATTCTGCCGATGACCGGCGACTACACGTCGCAAGTGTTGCTCAATGGCCTGCGCACGTTCATCGAAGAGAGCGATCCGCGCCTGCTCGGCAATCGCCCGCCCGCGCCGGACCCCACGCCGGTCTTCGCGCTGGAGGAAGTGAAGAAACTCAAGCAGGTCGTGCCGGAGCGTCCGCCCGGGCTCTGCACGGGTTGCCCGGAAAGGCCGGTCTTCGCGGCGATGAAGCTGGTCGAGCAGGAGCTCGGCCTCCACCATGTCTCCGCCGACATCGGTTGCCATCTCTTCTCGATCCTGCCGCCCTTCAACATCGGCGCGACGACGATGGGCTTCGGCCTCGGACCGGCGTCGGCGTCCGCCTTCAATGTCAAGGGGGCCAAGCGCTCCATCGCCGTGATGGGCGACGGCGGCTTCTGGCACAACGGCTTGACCAGCGGCATCGGCAACGCCGTCTTCAACAAGCACGACGGCGTCTTTCTCATCATCGACAATTTCTACACCTCCGCCACCGGCGGTCAGGACATCCCTTCTTCGCGCGCGAACAATCCGCGTCGCACGACCAACAATTCGATCGTGAAAGCCGTGAAGGGCATCGGCGCGAAATGGGTGCGCCAGCTGGACCGCACCTACGACGTCGGCCGCCTGCGCGACACGCTGAAGGAAGCGCTGACCACGAAGGAGGAAGGCCCGAAGATCATCGTCGCCTCGTCCGAATGCATGCTCAACAAGCAGCGTCGCGTACGCCCACAGATCGACGGGGCGGTTCGCGCGGGCGCGCGCATCGTCAAGGAGCGTTTCGGCGTCGACGAGGATGTCTGCACCGGCGATCATGCCTGCATGCGGCTCTCGGGCTGCCCCTCGCTGTCGGTGAAGAAACTCGACGATCCCCTGCGCGACGATCCCGTCGCCGCCATCGACCAGACCTGCGTCGGCTGCGGCAATTGCGGCGAAGTGGCGGACGCGGCCGTGCTCTGCCCGTCCTTCTTCCGCGCCGATGTCGTGCACAATCCCAATGCTTTCGACAAATGGCGCGCGCGCATGACGCAAACATTCATTCGCTGGCTGCAGGCGCGCCGCGAAGGAGCGGGAGCCGTCGCATGAAGGACGAAACAATTCGCCTGCCCCTCGAGCCGGTGGGTCCCGCGACGGAGCGCCCGATCTCCGTCGCCATTCTCGCCATGGGCGGTCAGGGCGGCGGCGTGCTCACCGACTGGATCGTCCGCCTCGCCGAAGGTCAGGGATGGGTCGCGCAATCGACCTCCGTGCCCGGCGTCGCGCAGCGCACGGGCGCGACGCTCTATTACATCGAATGCATGCCGCCGCAGGACGGCTTGAACCCGATCCTCTCGCTCATGCCGACGCCGGGCGACGTCGACGTGGTGATGGCCGCAGAATTCATGGAGGCGGGCCGCTCCATCCTGCGCGGCCTCGTGACGCCCGACAAGACGACGCTGATCGCCTCCGATCATCGCGCCTTCGCCGTGGTCGAGAAGATCGCGCCGGGCGAGGCGATCGCGGATTCGAGCGCTGTCGCGCAGGCGATCGGCGTCGTCGCCAAACGCGAGATCGTCTTCGACATGAATGCGCTCGCGGCGCGTCACGGCAGCATGATTTCCGCCGCCATGTTCGGCGCGCTGGCTGCATCCGCCGCCCTGCCCTTCGACGTCGAGACGTTTCGCGCGCTGCTGCGCGAAGAAGGCAAGGGCCGCAACTCGAGCCTCGCGGCCTTCGACGCCGCCTTCGCGCGCGCCGCGCAGCCCACGCCTGCGCGCGACGAGATCGAGGAGGAAACCGCGCCGACGCCGCCGCCCCTCGCGGCGCCACTGACCGAGCGTATCGACCGCGACATCTCAGGCCCGTCGCGCGCAATGGCGTGGCTCGGCGCCGCCAAGGTCGCCGATTTCCAGGACGCAGCCTACGCGCACGAATATCTCGATCTGCTCGCGCGCCTGCAGAAGGCGGACGAGAGCGCCGGCGGCGCGGCGCATGACTTCCGTTTCACGACGACGGCGGCAAAGTATCTGGCCAACGCCATGGCCTATGACGACGTCATCCGCGTCGCCGATCTCAAGACGCGGCCCGCGCGGCGCGCACGCGTCGAGCGCGAGATCGGCCTCGCGGACGGCCAGGTTCTCCAGACGACCGAATATTTCCATCCGCGCGCGGAGGAACTCATCGGCATGCTGCCCGCGCGCTGGGCCGACTGGATCGACGCGCGTTCGGGCCTGCGCGAATGGATCGATGCGCGCGTGAACAAGGGACGCCGCATCAAGACCTATTCGGTGTTCGGATTTGCGACGCTCTATGCGATCGCCGGCCTGAAGAGGCGTCGTCGCGGATCGCAACGTCATGCGACCGAGGTCGCTCACCGCGACGCCTGGATCGAAGACGCCATCGCGGCCGTCGCGCGCAACTACGACCTCGGCGTGGAAGTGTTGAACTGCCGCCGTCTCATCAAGGGCTATTCCGACACGCACGCGCGCGGCCTGTCGAAATACGACCGTGTGATCTCGACGATCCGCAGGCTCGAAGATCGCGACGACGCGGCAGATTGGGCGCGGCGCCTGCGCGAGGCGGCGATCCGCGACGCCTCCGGCGCGCAGCTCGACGGCGCGATCAGAACGATCGAGTCCTTTGCATGACGGCGACACGCGGAAGGCGAGGCGTCAACGCGACCGAAAGCGAGCCGCCCGCGACGCCCGAGGAACTGCGCGCGTACATCCCCTATCTGGTGAACCGCCTGTCCAACCGCATCAGCGCGGACCAGAACAGATTCCTGGCGACGATGGGCCTCAACAACGCCGCCTTTCGCACGCTGTCGGCGCTGCACATTTACAAGACGCTGACCGTCAACGAAATCTCCGTGTTCGCCGTCATCGAGCAGTCGAGCGCGAGCCGCACCATCGATCAGATGCTCGAGACGGGTTTGGTGACGCGGGAGAACGGCGCGAAAGACCAGCGTCGCCGCGAAGTCGCGCTCACCAGGGACGGCGCTTCTCTTCTCAAGAAGGTATGGCCCAGGGTCGCGCGTCGCTACGACAGGCTGACCGAAGGCATCGCGCGCGACGAAATCGCGCTTTGCGCGCGCGTGCTCTCGCGCATGGTCGACAATGTGCGCAAGCACGACCTGTGACGCGAGCGCCTACGCGCCGCCGGCGGCGCCGTCGCGCAGATTGCCTTTCAGCCGGTCGAGCAAACCGCTCAAGGCGCGCCGCTCGTCGAGCTCCAGGCCGCCCATCATGGAATTGACCCACTGGCCGTGCTTCTTGGCCATGCGGCGGAATTTCTTGCGCCCTTCGGCCGTAAGGCACACGATCTGCACGCGCCGGTCGAGGCTCGATGTCGCGCGCGTGATATAGCCCTCTTCGAGCAGCCGGTTCATGATCGGCGTGACGTTTCCGGGCGAGACCATCAGCCGTTTCGACAATTCGGTGAGCACAAGGCCGCCGGGCTCGCGGTCGAGCTGCGCCAGCATGTCGAAGCGCGGCAGCGTGAAGTCGAACTGCTCGCGCAATTGGCGCCGCAATTCGCCGCTGATCAGCGTCGTGCAGGTCAGGAGCTTCAGCCAGGTGCGCAGATCGAGCTGAATGTCCGAACTGACGTCGTCCTGACGCTCTTCTGAAAAGTCGTCCATGCTCTGGCTCGCAGCGCCGCTAGCCACCGGGCGCGTTGCTCCATAGATGGCGCGAGGCGCCGCAAGGCGTCAAGTGATTTGCCGCAAACCTTGAACGTCCGCATCTCTTTCGCATCGGCCACCTGCCGCGTGTCACCCTCATCGCCCCGGAAATAAGGGCCGAGAGGCCGGCATCCTGTGTTGACAGGATGTTTCATGTCAAAAATAATCGTCGCGTCAATCCCGGACGCCTCGCGGAGAACAACCATGAAGATTGCGGTTCTCGGCGGCGGCAACGGGTCCTTCGCGGCAGCGGCCGATTTTACGCTCGCCGGCCACGAGGTGTCGCTCGTCCGGCGCGACCAGGCCGACGTCGACGCGCATATTGCCGCCGGCGCGACGATCACGCTGATCGACGGCAAGGGGCGACGCACGGCGCGCATTGCACGCATCACGAGCGACCTTGCGACCGCCTTGCGCGGCGCCGAACTCATCCTCTGCCCGACGCCAGCCTTCGCGCAGGAAGATCTCGCGCGCCGCGTCGCGCCCCTGCTCGAGCCCGGCCAGGTCGTCTATCTGCCGCCCGGCACGTTCGGCTCGTATATCTTCGCAAAAGCCGCGCATGAAGTGGGGCGCGCGCAAGACGTCAGCTTCGCCGAGACAGGCACGCTGCCGTGGCTCGCGCGCAAACAAGGCCCTTACGAAGTCCGCGTTTCCGGGCGTGGCGTGCGCTTGCCCACTGGCGTCTTTCCGCTGACGCACAAGATGCACGCGCTCGATGTCATCGGCCGCGCCTTTCCCCGGGCGATCGAGGATTGCGGCGACATTCTCTCCGGCGCGCTGATGAATGCGGGCCCGATCATCCATCCACCGCTGATCGTGATGAACGCGGGCCCGCTCGAACATTTCGACCGCTGGGACATCCACAAGGAGGGCACGCAACCCGCGATCCGCCGTGTCACTGACCTGCTCGACGCCGAGCGCATGGCGCTGCGCGAAGCCTTCGGTTACGGCCCGCCGCATTTTCCGCTCGCCGATCATTACGCCAAGCGCGCATGGATGTACGAGGCCGAGGCGCACGACACGCTGACCGATTCCGGCGACTGGCGCGAGCGCATCGTGCTGGCCAGGCATCGCTACATGCTGGAGGACACGCGCATCGGCCTGTCCTTCCTCATTTCGATGGCCGAACTCGCGGGCGTGCCGACGCCGCTCGCGCGCTCCTTCCTGTCGATCGGCTCGGCGATAGTGGGCGAGGATTTCATGCGGACCGGCCGCACGCGCCGAAGTCTCGGCATAGACGCAATGGGCAAGGACGAACTGCTCGCCCTCCTCGCGAAAGGCTTCGCCTGATGCGCGTCGCGAGCCTCGGCGCAGGCCGCATGGGGCGCGGCGTCGCCGTCGTCTTCGCCTATGCCGGCCACGAGGTCGCGGTCGTCGATTTCAAGGAGCGACCGCACTCCGATTTCGAAAAGCTGGCGGACGAGGCGCGCGGCGAGATCGAGAGCGTCATGCGCACGCTCGCGCGCATCGGCCTGATGCAGGACGGCGATGTCGCCACCCTGATGAAGCGCATCCGCATTGTTCCAACAAACGGCGCGGCGGACGCCTTCGGCAGGCGCCGATTACATTTTCGAGGCGCTGCCCGAAGTGCTCGACCTCAAACGCGAGGCGCTCGCGCGCGCCTCGCGGCTCGCGGGCGCAGATACGATCATCGCCTCTACCACGTCGACCATCCTCGTCGACGACATGGCCGACGCCGTCGTCGACCCCGGCCGCTTCCTCAACGCGCACTGGCTCAACCCGGCCTTTCTGGTGCCGCTGGTCGAGCTCGCGCCCGGCGCGAAGACACGGCCGGAAACAACGGCCGCCATCAAGTCCATGCTGGAGGGCATCGGCAAGGCGCCCGTCGTCTGCGCCGCGACGCCCGGCTATATCGTGCCGCGCATCCAGGGCATGGCGATGAACGAGGCCGCGCGCATGGTCGAGGAAGGCGTCGCCACGGCCGAGGACATCGACAAGGCGATCATCCACGGCTTCGGCTTCCGCTTCGCCATTCTCGGCCTGCTGGAATTCATCGACTGGGGCGGCGGCGATATTCTCTATCACACGAGCCGCTACATGACCGAAGCGCTCGGCCACGACCGTTATGCGGCGCCGCCGATCATCGAGCGCAACATGGAGGAAGGCCGCATCGGCCTGAAGACGCGGCAGGGTTTCCTCAACTACGACGGCGTCGATATCGACGCCTATCGCGAGAAGCGGCTCGCCGCCTTCGCAGAGTCGCTGCGGCGCCTCGGCCTCGCGCGCAAGCCGGTGCTTTAGGGCGGTTCATCATTAGGCGGAAACAATTCCGTCATTGCGAGCCCGGCAGAAATCGGCGCCGGGAAGTCGGCTGTCGCCGACTTCCCTTGAAGTTGCCGATTTCGTCTGAGAGCGAAGCAATCCATCCACCGGAACTTGCTCAGGCGAGGGGATGGATTGCCGCGTCGGCCTTCGGCCTCCTCGCAATGACGGCGACGCGATTCTACCTCATCATGAACTGCTATAGGATTCAGTGACCGCCGAGATAGGCGGCGATCAGCTTGGGATCGCCGATCAGATCGGTCGCCTTGCCCTGCTGCGTCACCTGGCCGGTTTCCAGCACATAGCCGTAGTCCGCCGTCTCCAGCGCCGCGCGCGCATTCTGCTCGACCAGCAGGATCGAAATGCCGAGGCTGCGCAGCGACGCGATCGTTCGGAAAATCTCGCGCACGATGAGTGGCGCCAGCCCGAGGCTCGGCTCGTCCAGCAACAGCAGGCGTGGTTTCGCCATCAACGCGCGGCCGAGCGCCAGCATCTGTCGCTCGCCGCCGGACAATGTGCCGGCCAGTTGCCGGCGTCGCTCGCGCAGGCGCGGAAAGCGCTCGAAGACTTCATCGAGACCCATGCGTATGTCCGCGGATGCGCGGCGGCTGTATGCGCCGAGCGTGAGATTGTCCTCGACGTTCATGTCGTGGAACAATTCGCGGCGCTCCGGCACGAGGCACATGCCGCTCTCGACGCGCGCCTCGACGTCGACGCCGCCGAGATCGCGCCCCTCGAAGCGCATCGCGCCGCTCGACGGCAGCAGTCCCATCGCGGCCTGCATCAGCGTGGTCTTGCCGGCGCCGTTGGGACCGATGATGGTGACGATCTGACCAGGCGCGATCGCGACGGATACGTCGCGCACCGCCTGGATACGGCCGTAGGAGACGCTGACATTGTCGAGTGCGAGCAGCGCCGTCATGCGACGCCTCCGAGATAGGCTTCCTGCACGCGCGGGTCGGCGCGCACCTCCGCCGGCAGGCCCTCGCTGATCTTGGAGCCGAAATCCATGACGACGATACGGTCGACCAGCGACATGACGAATTCCATGTCGTGTTCGACGAGAAGAACGGTCAGCTTGTCGGCGCGCAATTCGCGCAACAGCGCGGCGAGTTCCATCTTCTCGTTGCGCCTGAGGCCGGCGGCAGGTTCATCGAGCACGAGGAGCGTCGGGTTGGCGGCGAGAGCGCGCGCGATCTCGACGAGGCGCTGCTTGCCGAGCGGCAGGGAGCCGGCCGCGTCGAAGGCGTGTTCGCCGAGACCCGTGCGTTCGAGCTGTCGCATGGCTTCGGCGCGGGCGTGCGCCTCCTCCGCGCGGTCCAGCCGCAACATCCCGCGCAGGATGCCGGAATGCAGTCGCGCGTGGGCGCCCAGCAGAACATTGTCGAGCACGTTCATGCGCGGCCGCAGCTTCACATGCTGAAACGTGCGCGCCACGCCCGCGCGCGCGATCGCGCGTTGCGGCAGGCTGTGGATTGGCAGACCCGCGAATTCGATCGCGCCGCCGTCGAGCGCGAGCGCGCCCGTGCAGAGATTGAACATGGTGCTCTTGCCGGCGCCGTTCGGGCCGATCAGGCCGACGATCTCGCCCGACCGCACCTCGAAGGACACGGCATTGACGGCGATGAGACCGCCGAAACGCCGCACGGCCTGATCGACCTTGAGCAGCGGCGCCCCGGCGGCGGGCTGCGCGCGCTCAGGCAGAGACGCAGCCGCTTTCGGCCGCTCGGGCGTCGCTTTCGGCAGGAGGTCGGCGACATAGGGCACGACGCCGCGTCGCGCGCGCTGCAGGAAAATGATGAAGATGGCCGAGAAGGCGACCACTTCGAGCTGGCCGGCGGCGTTGGGCGAAATCAGCGGCAGATAGTCCTGAATGGCGTTTTTCAGAAAGGTGATGATCGATGCGCCGATGACGCCGCCGACCAGACTGCCCTGCCCGCCGATCATCGCCATCATCAGATATTCGATGCCCATGGCGGCGTCGAAGCTCGCGGGCGAGATGAAACGGCTCATATGCGCATAGAGCCAGCCCGAGATCGCCGCGAGAAAGGCGGCGATGACGAAAGCCGCGAGCCTCGTCTGAAACGCGTTGACGCCGAGGCTCTCCACGAGCACGGCGCCGCCGCGCAACGCGCGGATCGCGCGGCCCCAGCGCGAGTCCATGAGATTGTACATCAAGACGAGCGCGAGAACGACGAAGGCCAGAATCAAATAGTAGATTTCCGCGCTCTGCATCAGCGCGCGCGATCCGATGCGGATCGGCGGGATGTTGGAGATGCCGCTGAAATTGCCGAGGCCCTCGATATTGCCGAACAGAAATCCGATCGCCAGCCCCCAGGCGAGCGTGCTGAGCGAGAGGAAATGGCCCTCGAGCCGCAGCGTCGCGGCGCCGAGCGCGGCCGCGACCGCGCAGGTCACGACGACAGCGAGAATGAGGCCGAGCCACGGGCGAATAGCCGTTGATCGCGCGTGAGCCACGCGGTCGCATAGGCGGCGACGCCGACGAATGCGGCCTGGCCGAACGAAACGATGCCGGCGACGCCCGTCAGCAGCGCAAGCCCGATCGCCACCAGCGCATAGACGCCGATATAATTGAGCAGGCTGACAGTGAATGACGACAGGACGAGCGGCGCGGCAAGAAGCGCGATGAGCGCGACAAGGGCGACGACAAGCGCAAGGCGGCTCATTCCTCGTCCTCCTCCTCGACATGAACGGAGACGAGCGAGCGCCAGACGAGGATCGGCACGAGAACCGAAAAGACGATGACGTCCTTGAGCGAACTCGACGCGAAGGACGAGAAACTCTCGAGCAAGCCGACGATGACCGCGCCGATCGCGGCGCCGGGATAGGAATGCAACCCGCCGATGATGGCGCCGACAAACGCCTTGAGGCCGATGAGAAATCCGGAATCGTAAAAGATCGTGTTCACCGGCGCGATCAGCAGGCCCGAGACGCCGGCAAGCACCGAGCCAAGCACATAGGCGATTGTGCCCGCGCGCGCCGGCCGTATGCCCATCAGCCGCGCGCCGGTGCGGTTGGACGAGGTCGCGCGCAGGGCCTTGCCGGTCAGCGTGAACTCGAAACACACGTAGAGCAGCGCGCTGAGCGCGATCGCCGCGATGACGATGCAGACGGTCTGGCCAGACACCATCGCGCCGAAAATCTCCGTCGACCACGAGGTCAGCGGCTGCGTGCGCACGCCTTCCGGCCCGAAGAACAGAAGCCCGAGACCGGAAAGCGCGAAGTGCAGCGCGACCGCGATTATCAGCAGGACAAGGACCGGCGCGTCCGCCACGGGCCGAAAGACGATACGGTCGAGCAGCGGCGCGACCGGAACGATCAGCGCCAGGGCCATGACGAGGCGCACCGGCAGCGGCGGCGTCATCGGCGCGAGAATGCGCACGGCAAGCGCGATGGCGATGGGTACGACGAGATAGAAGAGCGCGGCGCGCGGCAAGGCCTTCATCGTGCCCGCCCGCGCAAGAGCCCATGCCTCCATGGCGAAAGCGAGAACGGCGAGGACGACGACCAGCTTGACCGTGCCCGGCGCCTGCCCGTCGTCGAGCGCGGCAAGCGTGAGCGCCGTGAAGGCCGCGAGATCGCCGAACGGCACGAACATGACGCGCGTGACCGAGAACAGCAGTACCGTTCCGATCGCCACGAGCGCATAGATCGCGCCGCTCGCGATGCCGTCGACGGCCAGGATCGCCGCAATGTCGAAGCTCATGCGCGACGATCCCGCCTGTCCGTCCTCACCCGCGCGTCAGGGCGTGAAGACCCACTTGCCGTCCTTCAACTGCACGATGACGAGCGAGCGATCATCGACGCCATAGCCCTGGCCGGGCTTGAAATTGTAGACGCCATGCACGCCGGCAAGCTCCTTCGTATTGAGCATTTCATCGCGCAGCGCCTTGCGGAATTCGGGCGAACCGGGCTTGGCCTTGGTCAACGCCCGCTCCGCCGCGGCGGCGAAGACGAGGTAGGCGTCGAAGGAATAGGCCGAGAAGCCGTCGCGCGATTCCGAATCGTTGGCTTCCTTGTAGGCCTTGCGGAAATCGGCCGAGAGCTTCTTGGAGAAATGCCCGTCCGGCAGTTGTTCGGACACGATCACCGGACCGGCCGACACCTGCACGCCTTCTGCCGCCTTGCCGCCAACGCGCACGAAGTCCGGATTGATGAGCGAGGCCAGACCATAGGTCGGCCCCTTGAAGCCCCGCTCGGCGAGCGCGAGCAGCGGCAGCGCCGCCTGCGTCGAGGAGCCGCCGATCAGCACGCCGTCCGGCTTGGTCGCGAGCACGCGCAGGATCTGCGCGGTGACGGACGTATCCGTGCGCGCATAGCGCTCGTTGGTGAGAATCTTGATGTCGCCGCGCTCTTCCGCCGCCTTGCCGCCGGCATAGACGAGATCGCCCCAGGCGTCGGAAAAGCCGATGTAGCCTACGTTTTTCACCTTGTCGCGCTTCATGCGGTCGGCGACCACCTTGGCCATCAGCATCGGCGGCTGCGGCACGGCGATCGTCCATTGCTTGGCGGGATCCTCCGATTCGATCTTCACCGGCGACACCGCGATCATCGGCACGCCCAGTTCGTTGGCGACCGTCGTCATCGCGATGGTGGCGGGCGCAGTCGCCGTGCCGATGAGGAAGTCGACCTTGTCTTCCTCGACCAGCTTGCGCGCATTGCGCGTCGCGGCCGACGGGTCCGACCCGTCGTCGAGCTGGATCAGCGTCACCGTCTCGGCGCCGATCTTGCCCTTGTATTTCTGCGCCGCCTTCATGCCGTTGGCATAGGGAATGCCGAGCGCGGCGGCGGGACCGCTGAGCGCGGTGACGAAACCGAGCTTGATTTCGGCCTTCGCGGGCGCTGCGATCAACAGCGCCGAGACAGCGACTGCGGTAAGTCTGTGCATCGGGTTCCCTCCTTCGTTCTTATGCTTCATTCTTCTGCAAGAGCGCGCGCCGGCATTCGCGCACTGACGCCATCGACCGATCAATCCGCGCTGGCCGGCGGGCGGAGAAATTACATCAAGCCTAAAACGATTGTTCGAGAAGCGTCAACACGGCTTGGCGCCGTCGCCCGGCGGATTCAGGATAGATGGCGGCGCGGCAGCCCCTTCAGATCGCCAACATCTGCTGCAGTGCAGCGACCTCGCTGCGGCGCCCGGAGACAGGGGATCGCCCATACTCCTTCAATCATGAAGCAATCGCGTTGACAGCGATCATTTGACAATTAAACTAATTGCGTCGGACTGGTCCTGTCGCGCATGCGCGCCGCGCGTGAGTACGCCGTCTGGTCCCGCAAGGAGGTCGTGCATGTCTGTTTATGCCGGCGACGCCGACAAGATCCGAAAGCTCGTGCGCGATGCGGAAGTGCACCGCGACGTGTTCATCGACGAGGAATTGTTCCAGCTCGAAATGGATCATCTCTTCGCCAACACCTGGGTCTATGTCGGACACGACAGCCAGGTTCCGAACGAAGGCGATTTCTATACCACCACCGTCGGCTCGCAGCCCGTCGTCATGGTGCGCCACACCGATGGCGAGGTGAAGGTTCTGCTGAACCGCTGTCCGCACAAGGGCGTCAAGGTCGCCGGCGAGACCTGCGGCAATACCGGCAAGGTGTTCCGCTGCCCGTATCATGCCTGGCGCTTCCGCACGGACGGCTCGCTGCTCAGCATTCCGCAGATGAAGGGCTACGACAACACCGGCTTCGAGGGCTCGCCCGCCGCGCATGGCATGACGCGCGTCCAGCATGTGCACAATTATCGCGGCTTCGTTTTCGCGCGGCTGAACGACACGGGACCGGGCTTCGAGGAATTCTTCGGCGAAAGCCTGTCGAGCTTCGACAACATGGTCGACCGTTCGCCGGCCGGAAAGCTCCAGGTCGCCGGCGGCGTGCTGCGCTACATGCACAATTGCAACTGGAAGATGCTGGTCGACAACCAGACCGACACATGCCACCCGATGGTCGCGCACGAATCCTCGGCCGGCACGGCCAAGGCCATGTGGCAGAAGGCGCCGGACGGCACGCCCAAGCCAATGGCGGTCGAGATCTTCGTGCCCTTCATGAGCCCCTACGAAGATTTCGAGAAGATGGGCATCCGCGTCTGGGAAAACGGCCACGGCCATACCGGCGTGCATCGCTCCATCCATTCCGACTATTCGGCCATCCCCGGCTACTGGGACCAGATGAAGAGCGCCTACGGCGAGGAGCGCGCTCACGCCATTCTCGGCGAAGCGCGGCACAACACCGTCTATTTTCCCAACATCATGATAAAGGGGCCGATCCAGCTCCTGCGTCTGTTCAAGCCGATTTCAGCGAACAAGACGCTGGTCGAGTCCTGGACCTTCCGCCTCGTCGGCGCTCCCGATCTCCTGCTCGAGCGCACGCTGATGTACAACAGGCTCATCAACGCGCCGACCTCGGTCGTCGGCCACGACGATCTCGAAATGTACGAGCGCGCGCAGGAAGGCCTGCACGCCAACGGCAACGAATGGGTGAACATGCACCGGCTCTACGAGCCCGCGGAACTCGGCCAGAAGAACATCATCACCAACGGCACGAACGAATGGGTGATGCGCAATACCTATCGCGCCTGGGCGCATTTCATGACGCTGGACATGTGAGGAGAGCGCCATGAACAGAAACGATCCGAAAATCGCCGGCGCCGTCCCGACCGATCAGGAACTCATCGACTTCGTGCTGCGCGAGGCGCGGATGCTCGACCAGCAGCGCTTTCAGGACTGGCTGACGCTTTTCGCCGACGACGGCTATTACTGGATGCCGCTCGAATGGGGACAGACCGATCCCAAGCTGGTCTGCTCGCTGATGTACGAAGACAAGCTGCTGCTCGGCGTGCGCGTCGAGCGCCTGAAGGGCGAGCGCACCTTCAGCCAGAAACCTAGGAGTCGCAGCCATCACGTGCTGCAGATGCCGCATGTCGAAAGCCGCGACGAGGCGAACAATGCCTACGTCACCTGGACGTCGATGCATTATGTGGAGACGCGCACGGACGAACAGACGCTCTATGCAGCCTGGGCGACACATCATCTCAGCGTCGAGGACGGCAAGCTGCGCATCAAGCTGAAGCGCGTCGATCTCGTCAATTGCGACGCCGCTTTCGGCAATATCCAACTGTTCATGTGAGCAGATGGAAAAAGGGTCTGTTTTCGATCTCTTCGCCGAGGCCGCCGCGCGCAACCCGCAGGGCGCGTTTCTCTGCGTCCTGCCGGAAACCGCCGCAGCTTACGGCATAGAGCCAGGCGAAATAAGCTATGGGGATGCGCTCGCGCGCACTCTGGCGCTGTCGCGCGCCTATGAGGACGCGGGTTATGGCGCGGGCTGCCGTGTCGGCATTCTCGTCGAGAACCGGCCGGCCTTCTTCTGGCACTGGTTCGCGCTCAATCGTCTCGGCGTCTCGGTCGTGCCGATCAATCCCGATCTGCGCGCCGCCGAGATCGAGTACATGATCGCGCATTCCGAAATGTGCGCTGCCGTTGTCATCGCCTCGCGCCGCACGGATCTCGAGCAGGCGGCCGGCGCCGTGGGCCGCGCCCTTTCGTTGATCGACGTCGACGCGACGCCCTCGCCGCTCGCCTCGCCCGCCAAGCGCACACAGCCCAACGCCGATACCGAATGCGCCCTGCTCTATACGTCGGGCACGACGGGCCGGCCGAAGGGCTGCGTGCTGGCGAACGAATATTTCCACGTCTGCGGCGACTGGTATGCGCAGACGGGCGGCATGATCGCGCTGCGCCAGAATTGCGAGCGCATGATAACGCCGCTGCCGCTCTTCCACATGAACGCCATGGCCTGCTCGACCGCGGGCATGTTGAGCGTGGCAGGATGCCTGACCTTCGTCGACCGCTTTCATCCGAAAAGCTGGTGGAATTCGGTGCGCGAAAGTCGATCCACCATCCTGCATTATCTCGGCGTCATGCCGGCCATGCTGATGGCGGCGCCGGAGGCTCCGTCGGACAAGTTGGACAACATCCGGTTCGGCTTCGGCGCCGGCGTCGATCGTACGCTGCATCAGCCATTCGAACAGCGCTTCGGCTTTCCGCTGATCGAGGCGTGGGCGATGACGGAAACCGGCTCCGGCGCCGTCATTTCCGCGCATGAGGAACCGCGCCATATCGGCACGAATTGTTTCGGCCGCGCGACGCCGCAGGTAGAAGCGCGCGTCGTGATCGAGGACGGCGCCGAAGCGCCGGTGGACACGCCCGGCGAATTGCTCGTACGACGCGCGGGGAAAAATCCGCGCTTCGGTTTTTTCCGCGAATATCTGAAGGATCCGGAGGCGACTGCGGAAGCCTGGGACGGCGGCTGGTTTCATACGGGCGACGTCGTGCGTCGCGCCGCCGATGGCTCGTTCCATTTCGTCGACCGCCGCAAGAATGTCATCCGCCGCTCTGGCGAGAACATCAGCGCGGTGGAGGTGGAAAGCGTGCTGCAGCGCCATCCCGCGATCAGGCAGGTCGCCTGCGTCGCGACGCCTGACGCGGTGCGCGGCGACGAGGTGCTGGCGCTGATCGTGCTCAATGAAAGGCCCATCGACGAAGCCGCGCTGGCGCGAGACATCGCGGAATTCTGCCTGTCGCGCCTCGCCTATTACAAGGCGCCGGGCTGGATCGCTTTCGTTCCGTCGATCCCGCTCACCGGCACGCAGAAAATCCAGCGCGGCGCGCTGAAGCAACTGGCGCAGGAGCGCATGGACGCCGCCGCCTGCCACGACACGCGCAGCCTGAAGAGACGCAGCGCATGAGCCGGCGCCAGTCCTACAAGGGCGTGGTCGCCGCCGCGCCGATCACCATCCCCTACGAGCGCTTTTCCATCCACGGCGCGCATTGGTGGATCGGCCGCGCGTTGCGCGCGCTCAGCCAGCAAGCGCAATTGAAGCCCGCCGACATCGACGGATTTTCCGTCTCCTCCTTCACCGTCGGACCGGATACGGCGATCGGCCTGACACAGCATTTCGGTCTGAGCCCGCGCTTTCTCGATCACGTGCCGCTCGGCGGCGCGAGCGGCGTCGTCGGCCTGCGCCGCGCCGCGCGCGCCGTTCAGGCGGGCGACGCAGATATGGTGGCTTGCGTGGCGGCCGACGCCAATCACGTCGATTCTTTCCGCCGTACGCTCTCGACTTTCTCGCGCTTCGCGCAGGACGCCGTCTACCCTTACGGCTCCGGCGGACCCAACGCCTCCTTCGCGCTCATCACGCGCGACTACATGAACCGCTTCGGCGCGACGCGCGAGGATTTCGGTCGCATCTGCGTGGCGCAGCGCGACAATGCGCTCAGCTTCCCCCACGCGCTGATGAAGAAGAAACTGACGCTTCAGGAATACATGGACGCGCGCCCGATCTCCGATCCCATCCATCTCTACGATTGCGTCATGCCCTGCGCGGGCGCGGAAGCGTTTCTCGTCTGTACGGAAGAGCGCGCGCGCGATCTCGGTCTTCCCTTCGTGCGCATTCTCTCCACCATCGAGCGTCACAACGCCTTCATGGACGATCCGATTCAATATCGCGGCGGCTGGGTCGTCGATCTCGACGATCTCTACGGTCTAGCAGGCGTCAAGCCGCGGGATGTCGATCTCCTCCAGACCTACGACGATTATCCGGTCATCTCGCTCATGCAGATCGAGGACCTCGGCTTCTGCGCCAAGGGCGAGGCGGCCGCCTTCATCCGCGACCGCGACCTGACTTTTCGCGGCGACTTTCCGCACAACACCTCGGGCGGGCAATTGTCGGTCGGACAGGCGGGCGCGGCGGGCGGCTATCTCGGGCTCGTCGAAGCCATGCGGCAATTGTGCGGCATCGCCGGCGCCAACCAGGTGGCCGAGGCCGAGGTTGCGCTCGTCTCCGGCTTCGGCATGATCAACTACGACCGCGGCCTCGCCAGCGCCGCCGCCCTGCTCGCGAAGGCGTCATGACCGAGCCGCTCGTCAGACCGAAACGCAAGGACCCGCTGAAGCGCACGCGCCTGCCGCTGTCGCCGCCCGGCGCGCGCAGCCGCACGGCGCTGGGTCTCGCCACGGCCGCCGCGCAAGGGCGCTTCATGCTGCAGGTCTGCCCGGATTGCGCGAAGACCATCTATCCGCCGCGCGACGCCTGCCCCGCCTGCTTCGCGCCGGCGCCGCCCTTTTGCGATGCGCCGGACGGCGGCGTGCTGCTCGCGATCACCACCATCCGCACCTCGACCGACGCCTATTATCGCGAGCGCATGCCCTGGCGCGTCGGCACGGTTAAGCTCGATTGCGGCCCTTCGCTCGTCGCGCATGTGCATGGCGACCTGAACGAGGGCGATCGCGTGACGATGAGCCTCAAGCTCGACCGCAGCGGACAGGCGGCGGCCTTCGCGCTGCCGGCAAGGGAAACGCCCGACATGGCCGACGACAAGCAATTGCGGGAGATGACCTGCGATCCGAAATTCCGCCGCGCGCTGGTCACGGACGGACGCACCGCCGTGGGTCAGGCTTGCGCGAAGGCGCTGTCGGAGGCCGGCTGCACGCTCGTCTTCGTCGGCATTGCCGATCCTTGGAAGCCGTTCCCCGGCGAGGAGGCGCTCCGCAAGATAGCGAATGTCGAGATCGTGCCGCTCGACCTCACCAATTCCGAATCCGTCGGCGATCTCGCCGCCGACATCGGCGGACGCGTCGACATCGTCGTCAACACGGCCGAGCATGTGCGGCCCGGCGGCATCATGGCGCGCAAGGGCCTCGTGGTGGCGCGCGAGGAAATGGACGTTCGCTATTTCGGCCTGATGCGGCTGGCGCAGGCTTTCGGTCCGGCGCTGCGTTTTCGCGGCGCGGACGGCGTGAATTCGGCGACGGCCATCGTCAATTTCCTGTTCGTGCATGCGCTCGCCAACTGGCCGGAATTCGGGGCCTATTCGGCGACGGAGGCCGCATGCCTGTCGGCCTCGCATTCGCTGCGCGCGGAACTTCGGCCGGGCGGCGTCAAGTTCATCAACATATTTCACGGGCCTCTGGAAACCGAATGGTTCCAGCCGCTGCCGCCGCCGAAGGTCGCGCCGTCGGCGCTGGCGAAAGCGGCGGTCGACGCGCTGAAGCGCGGGCTCGAAGACGTCTTCGTCGGCGATATCGCGCAGGATATTCGCGAGCGCTACCTCGCCGATCCCAAGACGCTCGAACGGGAATTGTGAGACATGGCCGGCTCCGCCTTTTCCTCCGCCGATCTCCTCGCCTTCGCCGGCGCCATCGCGAGCGGCGGCGTGCGCGTCGTCGATCTCACGCAGACGCTGGCGCCGGAATTTCCCGTCATCGTCCTGCCGCCGGAATTCGGCCAGGCCGCGCCGTTCCGCGTCGAGGAAATCTCGCGCTACGACGAGCGCGGGCCCGGCTGGTACTGGAACAATTTCACGATGAGCGAGCATACGGGCACGCATTTCGACGCGCCCATCCACTGGATCACCGGCCGCGACCTGCCCGACGCCAGCGTCGACACGATCCCGCCCGCCAATTTCGTCGCGCCGGCCTGCGTGATCGACGTCAGCGCGCAATGCGCCGAAAATCCCGACTTCACGCTCGAGGTCGATCACCTGCTGGCATGGGAGCAGCAGCACGGCGAGATTCCGAAACGCTCGTGGGTTCTCTTGCGCACCGACTGGTCGAAGCTGCCGGCGCGCGGCTACGCCAACATGAAGGAAGACGGCGCGCATACGCCCGGCCCCTCGCCGGAAGCCATGAAATGGCTGGTGGAGGCGCGCGACGTGCACGGCTTCGGCACCGAGACGATCGGCACCGACCACGGTCAGGCCTTCCACTTCAACCCGCCGCATCCCGCCCATCATTACATTCACGGCGCCGGCAAGTACGGCCTGCAATGCCTGTGCAATCTCGATCAATTGCCGCCGAAGGGCGCGGTGATTTTTTCCGCGCCGCTCAAGATCAAGCAGGGGTCCGGCAGCCCGCTGCGCGTGCTCGCGCTGGTGGCGAATGAGTAAGGCTGCGTGTGTCATTCCCGACGCGCGAAGCGCGATCGGGAATCCAGCGCCTTGGCATAAGGAATTGCCGTCAGATTCTGGATTCCCGCTTTCGCGGGAATGACATCCGGGAGGCGGAGAGGATCGTTTCATGACGCTAACATTCCGCTCGATCGTCACCGGCGGCAATACCGGCATCGGCGCGGCCATCGCGCAAAAGCTGATTTCGCGCGGGCATGACGTTGTCTGCCTGTCGCGCCGCAAGCCCGACTGGAGCGACGCGAAACTCGCCTTCGTCGAAGTCGATCTCATGGACGCCGCGGCGACGAAGCAGGCCGCGCAAGAAATTCTGCGCGGCGGCCCGGTCACGCATATCGTGCACAATGCCGGCGTCATCCGCGCGAAAGCGCTGGAGGAGGTACAGACCGAGGATCTCGCCGCGCTCTCGCAATTGCACCTGGGCGCGGCCATCGAACTGGCGCAGGCGGCGCTGGCGGGCATGAAGGCCGCGCGCTTCGGCCGCATCGTGCTGATCTCCTCGCGCGCCGCCATGGGCCTTCAGACCCGCACCGTCTATTCCGCCACCAAGGCCGGCATGATCGGCATGGCGCGCACCTGGGCGCTGGAGCTCGCGCCGCACGGCATTACCGTCAATGTCGTCGCGCCCGGCCCGATCGGCGATACGGAAATGTTCGAAAGCGTCATGTCGCCGGATTCGGAGCGCGCCATGGCGCTCGCCAAGTCCATTCCGGTCGGTCGTCTCGGCCGCTCCGCCGACGTGGCGCGCGCCGTCGATTTCTTTTGCGACGAGGCGGCCGATTTCGTGACGGGCCAGACGCTGCTCGTCTGCGGCGGCGCCAGCATCGGCGCGCTGTCCATGTAGGGCGCATCGGAGGCGCCGTCTCTGTGGACAAGCGAGCGCGTCGGAGGCGGCTTGGTTAGCATTTGTCAATTTGCCCCCGCGCCGCCGGCCGTATCCTCCCCCGCGCGCACGAACAGCGCGGGGAGGATCACGTGGCCCTGATAACCACCACCCTGGGCGACCGCAGGCACGAAACCGACGCATTCGCGCGGCTTCGGTCCTATCCCCTGTCGCAGCGCGAACTGGCGGTCTGGGCCTGGCTCGGCGTCGGGTCGCTGGCGATTGCCGGCCTGTTCGCGATCCTGCTGGCGGCCTCGCGCCTGCCCGGCATCGAGCGCATCGCCCACTGGCCGCTCGGCTTCTTCAGCAAGGCGCTGGTCATCCACGTCATCTTCTCGCTGGTCATCTGGCTGCTCGCCATGTTCGCCATGCTGGCGACCTCGACCACGGCCGACCTCACCGACGCCCGCGCGCGCGGCGCCATGCTCGGCCCCATCGGCCAGGGGCTCGTCGTCCTGTCCTTCCTCTGCCTGTTCGGCCCGGCCTTTCTCGATTCCGGCACGGCGGAACTCACCAACTACATTCCGCTCATCAAGCACCCGGCCTACGATGTCGGGCTGGTCCTGCTCGCGCTCGGCATCCTGGCGCCGGTGCTGCGCATGTTGATCGCGCTGGCGCGCGCGCGCGCCAGCCTCTCCACGGACGAAGCCGCCATCGGGCTCGCCGGCTTCATCTACGTCGTCGCCATCGCCTGCTTCGCCGCGGCCGCGATGCAGCTTCACCGCGCCGATCTCATGGACATGGCGCGCGAATACCTGTTCTGGGGCGGCGGACACATCCTGCAATTCCTCTATGTCGCCATGACCGTGGTCATCTGGTCGATGTTTGCGCGCGCGAGCTTCGGCGAAGGCGCCGGCGACCGTGGCGTGGCGATGATCTGCGCGGCGATTCTCGCCCTGGCCTCCCTCGCGGGGCCGGTGTTCTTCGTGATCTTCGACGCCTTCTCCGTGCCGATGCACGAGGCGTTCCGGCTGCTGCAATACGTGCTGGCGACGCCCGCGCTTCTTTTCGTCACCATGCTGGCGGCCACCGTCCTGATCAAACGCCGCCTGTCGCAATGGCCGTGGAGCCATCCGGCCTTCGTCACGCTGGCGGTCGCGCTCACGCTCTACGGCGTCGGCGGCGCGATGGGCATCATCATGAAGGGCTCCGACACGCGCACGCCCGCCCATTACCATGCCATGGTGACGGCGGTCAGCGTGACCTGCATGGGGCTGATGCTGACCTGGGGCCTCGAGATCCTCGAGCGCCGTCCGCTGTCCGACCGCATCATCCGCATCATCGTTCTGCTCTACGGCGGCGGCCAGATGTTCGCCTCCATCGGCCTGTTCCTCGCCGGCGGCTACGGCGCGCAGCGCAAGACGCCCGCGGGCGGCGCGCAGATGGTCGACGGCGCGGTGATCGGCATGTATCTGCACGGCCTCGGCGCCCTGTTCGCCGTCATCGGCGGCGCACTGTTCGTCATCGTCGCCATCCGCGCCCTGCTGCGCGCCGATGCGCGGGGCGAAGCCGCGCAGGCCTGACTCGGCTCCTCAGAGATGGATGGAAACGGCGCGTCGGACGATCGCGCGCCGAGCAGCCCGCTTCGCGGAGCCTGTCATCGGGCGCGCTTGGCGCGACCCGTCGGCTCGCAAATCACGCCGCTGACTCCCGCGAACGGGATGCGCCCTACCGCCGCGCGCTCGGCATCGCATGCAGCCGCGCGTCGAATGTCGCGAAATGCACGCCGAACCAGGCGTCGAGCGCCGCGCCCAACGCATCGGACCGCGCATCCGCCTCGGAGGCCGCAGGCGAATCCATGATATCGCGGAGATCGTCGAGCAGCCGCTCGTGATCCTGCTTGTGCGCGCCGAGCTCCGGATAGCGCGCATCGCGCATGGCGCGCTCCTCCAGCGCGAAATGCGAACTGATCGCAGCCAGGAGATCGCCGAAGAAACCTTCGACGTCGGCGTCGGCCGATTTCTTGGTCTCCTCGTGCAGGGTATTGATGAGCGCGACGAGTTCCTGATGCTCGTGATCGACTTCGGCGATCCCGGTCCGGTACTTGTCTTTCCATTCGATCAGCATGGCGTGCGCTCCCTCAGCGTATGATGAAGCCGCCGAGTTCCGGACGGAAGTCTATGGCGAGGCTCTGTCCCGCGGCAAGATCGACCGCGCGCTCGATGGAATGATCGAACCCGTCGGCGCGCGGCGTATCGCGTAGACGCGCCATCAGCTTGTGCGGGCCCGCCGGCACGGTGAAGCGCTGGTAGACGCGCGACGGTCCATCGGACGAGAGGCCGCTCGGCGGCAGCGAAGCGGAAAACGCGAGCTTCGAGTCGATATAGAGCTCGGTGAAGACCGGGTTGCGCGTGCGCGGGCATTCCTGCCGCGTGCGCAGGTTCGGCGGCAGTTTCGCCAGCTCTTCCGGCGAGCGCTTGCGGCAGGCGGCGGCGCGGTCGGAGCCGTGCGAGAAGCTGAGCTTCACGACAGCCGAATCCGCGGGAATCTGGCGGTAGTCCGGGTTGATGGACAGCCAGGCGGCGCCGGCGAACAAACCGGTCATCAGCACGAGCAGCGCGGCCGAGCCGGCAAGGCGGGAAGCCGTCATGACAGCACCTTTTCGCGGGGTTCCGCAGGCGTGGGCGGCGTAGGCGGCGGCGTATCGGCGCCCAGCGCGGCGACGCGCTTGCGCAGGGTCTCGAGTTCGCGCTCCATGCGCCCGGCTTCGGTCGACGACGCCCAGATGGTGGCAAGCCGCTCGCGCGGCACGCGCGTGCGCAGATAGGGATCGCGCTCATGCGCGATGCGCTGCTTGGTCCAGTCCACGCCGAGCCGATTGTGGCAGGAGCGTTCGCTGCAGCCGACGATCGCGACGCCTTCGACATGATTGCGGGCGAGCGCGAAGTCGATCAGCGACGGCGGCGCCATGGCGACGCAAGGCAATTCGAGAACGGCCAGCCCGTTGGACGCCTTCAGCTTTCCGCCGGCGCCGTGCGCGCAACTGATCGCGAGAATTTTCGGCCCCTCGCTCAGCGCGCCGCAGGCGGCGATCAGGTCCTCGCGCATGCGCGCGAGCGGATAATCCGGCAGGTCGATGCCGGTCACCAGATCCTGGCTGCGGCGGAACGGCGTGGACGAAGGGCACGAGCCGACGCAAATGCCGCACGAGACGCACTTGCTCGCATCGACGATCGCTTCCTGCAGATAGACCGCGCCATCGGTCCGGCGCGTCAGGCGCAGCGCCTCGTAGGGACAATCGTCGACGCAGCGACCGCAGCCGTTGCAATGATCGAGAAAGACCTTGGCCGCCGCCGGCGTGCGGCGCGGCGGCAGGAACGGCGCAATCGACAGCAGCAGGCCGATCGCCGTCATGGCCGCCCAGGCCGAGCCCGGCGCGCGGTCGGCGAGCGGATAGAGAACGAGGAACCAGGAATCGAGCCGCACCGGGCTCGGCACCTGCGCGAGATTGGCCGGGCCCTGGCTCAGCGCCGGCATGGCCAGCGAGACGATCAGCAGGGACACGAGCACGATGCCGCCGAGCAGGCGCGGCGGATTGACCTTCGGGCGCGAGATTCTCTGGATATGAATCCACATCACGAACAGCAGCACGATCGGCACGGCGATGTGCAGGAAGACCAGCAGCGTGAAGAACCGGTCCGACAGGCTCGTGGGCTCGAGGAAGTTGCGCGCGATCGGTTCGCCGAAGATCGGCATCCAGTCGAGCAGCTCCGTCGAGGTCGTCGCGACATATTGCGCGAGCTTGTCCCACACGAGCCAATAGCCGGTGATGCCGCTCACGTAGAGAAAGGCGATGAGCGGAATGCCCGAGAACCACGAGAACCAGCGCGCGCCGCGGAACCGGTCGAGCGAGAACTCGCGCGTCAGGTGCACGAGCATCACGGCGACCATGAGGTCCGAGGCGTAGCGGTGGAAGCTGCGCATGACGCCGGCGTGCCACCATTGCGGCCCGCTCATCCATTCCACGGAATCGAAGGCCCGCGTCACGCCCGTGTCGAACACGGCGAAGACGTAGAAACCGCTGACCGCGACGATCCAGAACAGGAAATAGCCGAGTGCGCCGAGCTGCGCGAGCGGGTTGGCCTTTGGCCCGACCAAACGGTCCAGCCCGCGCTCGGCCCAGTCGAAGCCGCTGCGCAATACTACCTGAATTGGCTTGATCACCCGACCGCTCCCGCCGATGGTTCTGCGCGCCGGGCGGCGTCACGCGCCTCGCGCGCTATCCGGGCGCCGCGCCAGGCGCTGGCTAAGGCCCACCCGCTCAGCAGGAGCGAGAGAGCGCCCACGCCGATGCCGAAGAAGACCGCGTAGCTCGTGCGGTAATGGCCGGCATTGGCGTCGTAGACCGTGCAGATGAACCGGATGCGGTCGGCCAGCGCGCTGAACGACAGCGAGGACGTAACTAGGCCGTAGACCGCTTCCTTCAAGGGCTCCATGAACACCTGCAGCGGAAAATCCTCGCCATAGACATGGCGGTAGACCTTGCCGTCCGCATCGAGGATGGTCGTCTGCGTGATGTGGTCGAAGCCGCCGGCGACGCTGGCGTACGAGAAACCGACATCGCGCAGCAGCGCGGCGATCGTCGCGGCGTCGGCGCTCGCGAAGCGCCAGTTCGCCGCGTCGACGCCCTGCGTCGACCGGAAGCTCGCCATGCGCGCCGGCGTGTCGTTGCGCGCGTCGAAGCCGAGCGTGATGACGGCGAAGCGATCCGCGCCGAAGGTCTTCTGCGCATTGGCCACCGCCGATCGCAGATGTTGCGTCGTCGGCGGGCAGACGGTCGAGCAGGACGTATAGATCAGGCTGATGACCAGCGGCTTGCCGAGATAGGACGACAGCTTGAACTTCTCGCCACTGGAATCGGTGAGCGTGTGGTCGCCGACGCTCCGGCCGATGGCGGCCTCGCTTCTCTCGTAGACGGCCGCCGGATCGAGCCGTTCGGCCGCCGCAGGGGAAGCGAGGCACAGCGCCAGCGCGGCGCCGCAAATGATGTTCTTCAGAAGGGCCATGTCGAATGTCCGCTCGCCGCATCGAGCAGGACGCCGAGCACGAGCAAGCACAATTGGATGAGCGAAGCGCCGAAGTTCGCCATGGCCGTCTTGCGGTCGGGGCGAATGGCCAGCACGACGCTGCGCCAGACGAACAGCGCGCCGCCGGCGCCGGCGCAGATCGCATAGAGCGAGCCGAAGCCGAACCACAACGGCGCGATCGACAGCGCGACGAGGACGACCGTATGGCCGAGGATCGCCAGCGGCCAGGCCTTGTCGCTGGCCACGACCGGCAGCATCGGCACGCCGGCCTGCGCGTAATCGTCCTTCTTGGCTGCGGCGAGGCTCCAGAAATGCGGCGGCGTCCAGAGGAACAGGACGAGCGCGAGCAGGATGGGCGTCGGTTGCGGGCCCGGATCGACAGCGGCGGCGCCCGCAAGCACCGCGAAGCTGCCGGCAAGCCCGCCGACGACGATGTTCCATACCGAGCGGCGCTTCAGCCACACCGTATAGACGACGCCGTAAGTGAACGCGCCGAGGAAGACGTAGAAGGCGGCAAGACCGCCCGCGACCGCCCAGGCGAGCGCGAGCGACGCGATGAGCAGGCCGAGAAAGGCTGTCGGCCACCAGGCGCTTTCGCCGAGCATGCCGCTGGCGAAAGGCCGTTCGCGCGTGCGCGCCATCAACCGGTCGGACGCGCGTTCGTGATAGTGATTGAAGGCGCCCGCCGCCCCCGAGGCCCCGACGACCGCCAGGGCAAGAGCGATCGTGCGGAACCATCCGGGGGCGGCGCCTTGCGCCGCCGCCATGCCCGCAAGGGCGCTGGCGGCGATCGCGATGCCGATCCTGAGTTTGAGCAGGGTTGCTGCGGTTTTCAGGTACGCGGCCATCTTTCCAACCTCAGCGGAACAGCCAGAGATCAGCGAGATACTTCCAGTTCACGAAGTAGTAGAGGACGAAGCTCACGAAGAACACCGCCACCAGGATGGCCGTTCCCGTCAGATTCGGTCCCTTCTCGCTGCCATAGTGCGTGGCGGCTTCGACGCCGCCCGTGTGCAGCGGGAACGCCAGCTTGTGTCCCGGGCCGACCTTCGGTCCGAACAGCACCGTGCCGACCACGATGACGACGAACAGGATGCCGCCGATCGCAGCCACTATGGCGCTGATGCCGTTGAGACCCATCATCAGGAACGCGCCGGCCGAATGCTGGAACGAGATCGAAGCGTCGGAGAACGCCATGTCCCAGTGCCGGCGCGACACGCCGAGCGTGCCGGCGCCCATCATGAACACCGAAATGCCCGCCGCGCCGAGACCGAACAGGTACGGCTGCCAGCGCGCCAGACCCGGCAGGATCACGTCGCGCTGGAAGATCAGCGGCAGCACGAGATACGTCGCCGCCATGAAGGCGAGCGTCGTGCCAGTCACGACCGTGGCGTGGAAGTGCCCCGGGACGTAGATCGTGTTGTGCATGAGCACGTTGAGCTGCTCGGTGCCCAACACCACGCCGGAGATGCCGCCGAGGAAGCCGAACAGCACCAGCGACAGGAACATGCCGGAGAAGGCCGGATTGCCCCAGGGCGCCTTGCGCAGCCACTCGAACGCGCCATGGTTGAAGCCGTTGCGGCGCTGCGCGGCTTCGATCGCGCCGGGAACCGTCAGGCCGTGGATCATCGAGGCCATGACCGCCAGATACATCATGTAGCTGGTGTTCAGGACCTTCCATTCCGAGCTCATGCCCGGCTCCGCCAGCAGGTGATGCGCCGAAGCGAGCTGGAGGAACAGGATGTACATGAGGAACGCCGTGCGGCTGACCTTTTCGGACAGCGGCTTGGCGCCGACCAGCAGCGCGCCGATCATGTACCAGATCGAAATATGCGCGGCGACGTTGATCTGCTGCGAGGAATGGCCGAAGCCCCACCAGATCGCCTTGTACATCAGCGGATCGATATTGCCGATGAGGCCAAGCGACCACAGGAAGGTCGGGATCAGGATGATCGCGCCGGAGGCGAGCGTGTAGACCGCGATGATCGCGGCCGTCAGCGCGCCGAAGGTGACGAGCGGGATCGAGCCCTCGTAGGTCTTCTCTTCCTTCGCGATGACGAGCGTCGCGAAGAACAGCGCCGTCGCCAGAAGCGCGCCGACCGCGAACACGATCAGGCCGAGGTAGAAGTGCGGCTTGGCCATCAGCGGCGGATAGGACGTGAACATCACGCTCGATTCGCCCTGCAGCACCGCCACATTGGCGACGAGCGCGCCCACCAGCATCAATATGAAGGCGAGCCAGCCGAGCTTTGGCGCGGCCAGTCTGCAGTTCAACAATACCGCTGATGCGAAATAGAGAACCGCCACCTCGAAGAAGACGATCCAGAAGACGAGAACGTCAGCCCCGTGCGCAGTGAGCACGAGATAGAACATTTCCGACGACAGGAGATGGACCGCCGGCCAGCGCGTCAGCGCCACCAGAAGCCCGAACAGGCCGCCGATCGCGAGGAAGACCACCGCCGCGACGGCGTTGACCTTGATCAGCGTCTGGGCTGCGATATCGACCTTGAGCCCGGTGTATTGGCACTGCCGGAACTCGGCCTTGCGCGGGAGTGGCCCCGCAGAAGCGACGTCGATGCTGCTCATGGCCTACTTCGCCTCCCCGTTCTTCGCAGCGGCCGTGACGACAGCGCCGCTCTCGGCGACCTTCTTCTGGGTCACGTACATCTTGCCCGTCATCGTGTGATGCCCGAGCCCGCAATATTCGTTGCAGATGATGCCGAACGTGCCATCGGCGGTCGGCGTCAGCGTCAGGATGTGCTCGAGGCCCGGATGGACCTGGATGTTGATGTTCGTCGGCTGCAGCGAGAAACCGTGCTGCAGGTCGAGCGACGACATGTGGATGCGATAGCTCTGCCCCTTCTCGAGCTCGAGAATCGGCCACCACTGGAAGGTGCGCGAGAGGATGTAGACGTCGGCGCCCGCCGGCGGCTTGACGACGGGAACGCCGTCTTCCTCGCGGACCTGGTACTTCTTCGCAAATTCCTCGGCCTTCTTTTCGAAGGCGCTGGGCATGATGCGATAGGTCTCGTTCGACAGGTTCTGGCGGCCGATGAAGTGCCAGGCCACCATGAACACGAACATGAAGATGCCCCACGCGAACGCGATGAGCACCCAAATCAGCTCGACCTTCTCGATCGGCTCTTTCCACCAGATGCGGTGTTCAGGAGAGGTAACGGACATGCGCGCCTCCCGTCACTTCGCGAGCGGGATGGAGGCAACCTCCATTACCGCCCACATGGTGTAGAGCACGGTCGGAATCACGACGCCGAGAAACAGCAGCAGAAATGGATCGTCGAGGACCCGCTGCATGAATGGAACTCGTACGTTCTGGTCGCCATCTCCGCCGGTTCCGGCTGTCGTCGTCATCTCACGCCCCTCCGTCGCGCGAGCCCGCCCGACCCTTCGGCCGAACGAGCGCACTTGGTTCACGGTGATCATGTTGTTGTGCGAGCACCGGGTCGGGACCTTGATTTTTGGTAAAGGCGACACGGTTTTGCACTGATTGACTTCCGATAAGTCGCCAGTGGGCGGGCGCGCCTAGTCTGCGGGAAGTCCAGCCCAAGGGACCTGACGACATGAATATCAACCGACGCGTCGCGGTCACCGGCCTCTTCGGCTGGATGGCCCTCCTCGCCTTCTCGCCCCTGCTGGATTGGAAAAAGCCCGGCAGCGGCTTCACCACCGGCAAGAACCTGGGCAAGCTCACCGTGATCTATGTCGGCGCGGAGGATTGCGCGCCATGCATCCGCTGGCGGAACGAGCGCAAGCCGGAATTCCAGGCCAGCCTCGCCTTCGAGCGGATCGAGTATCGCGAGGTGATCGCGCCCAAGCTCTCTACAGCGCTCGAGGACCAGTTCTGGCCGGAGTCCCTGCGCGCCCTGCGGCCCATCGTGCAGAAGGGCGGCGGCGGCGTCCCCTACTGGATCGTCATGCGCCAGGGCCGCGTCGTCGCCGCGGCGGGCGGCGAATCCGCGTGGAAAAGCCAGATCTGGCCGCTGATCGTGATGGAAGCCTGAACTCGGCCTCTAGCTGAGCCGAAAACGCTCCGTTCCCGGAACGCCGATCAATTCGAGGCGGAGCGCCCCGGCCGGGCGCTCACCCTTTGAACGGGAATATGTGGATCGTCATCGCGTAGACGATCAGGCCGGAAACCGACACGAACATCCAGATCGGCAGGGCGAAGCGCGCGACGCGACGGTGCGTCGCGAAGCGCTTGCGCAGGGCGAGCCCGATGGCCAGCGGCGCGACCAGCGCCGCGATCGCCGCCACGACGATATGCGTCGCCAGGATCGTGAAATAGACGTAGCGAACGGCGCCGACGCCGCCGAATTTCGCGAGACCCGCGAACAGGTGATAGGTGAGGTAGACGATCAGAAACGCGACGCCGAGCGCGATAGCGCCATACATGGCGCGGCGGTGGCCGTCGCGGTCGCCGACGCGGATGCGGCTGTAGCCGTAGGACAGGCACAGGATCGTCGCCGCATTGATGACCGCGATCACATGCGGCAAGGTCGCAAACATGCTCGGCCGCTCCTCGGGGGTCCATTGGGCTCCCTTCTTATCTGTCTTGCCACGGGCGGTCGACTTGACAAAAGGCAAATGTCGGGCGGCGGGGCGGCGACGGCTGCGCTGATGGGACTGCTGCCGGCCGTTCTGGCCAGATTGCCCGCGCAAGGAAGGACCGATGACGGATCATACAGTCAAGGCTTACGACCGCGAGCTCGGCGCGCTCGGTCGCCGAATCGCCGAGATGGGCGGCCTTGCCGAACAGATGCTGTCGGACGCGATGGACGCGCTCGGCAGCCTGGACGCGGATCGCGCGCGCCAGGTCGTGGCGGTCGATCCGCGGCTCGACATGCTGCAGCGCGAGGTCGAGGATGACGCCATCCTGACGATCGCGCGTCGCCAGCCGCTGGCGGTGGACCTGCGCGAATGCGTCGCCGCCATCCGCATTTCAGGCGATCTCGAGCGCGTCGGCGATCTCGCCAAGAACATCGCCAAGCGCACGGTGAAGATCGCGGCCGAAGCGCGCCTGCCCCGCGCCATCGTCGGCCTCAAGTCGATGCACGAATACGCCGCCGTGCAATTGAAGGACGTTCTGGACGCCTATGCGCAACGTGACGTCGCGCGCGCGCGCGACGTGTGGACACGCGACGCCGAACTCGACTCCCTCGAGGATTCCGTCTTTCGCGATCTGCTGACGTTCATGATGGAGGATCCGCGCTCCATCACCTTCTGCACGCATCTCCTGTTCTGCTCGAAGAACATCGAGCGGATCGGCGATCACGCGACCAATATCGCGGAGACGGTGATCTACCTCGTGACGGGCGAGGCGCCGCCGGTGGACCGGCCCAAGGGCGCGATGCCGGCGATCCGCCAATGAGCGCGGCCAAGGCCGGGCCGGGCGGCGCGCGCGAAAAGGCGCCGGGCGGCGCGCCACGCCTGCTCGTCGTCGAGGACGAACAGGCGCTGGCCCTGCTGCTCAGGTACAATCTCGAAGCCGAAGGCTATGCGGTCGAGCATGTCGAGCGCGGCGACGAGGCGGAAATCCGCGTCGCCGAAACCAGTCCCGATCTCGTGATCCTCGACTGGATGCTGCCCGGCGCATCCGGCCTCGAGGTCTGCCGTCGATTGCGCGCGCGCGCGGAAACGCGCGACCTTCCGATCATCATGCTGACCGCGCGCGGCGAGGAGACCGAGCGCGTTCGCGGCCTGTCGGTCGGCGCCGACGATTACGTCGTCAAGCCCTTCTCCGTGCCCGAACTGATGGCGCGCGTGAAATCGCTGCTGCGTCGCGCGAGACCGGAGCGCATCGCCAACCGGTTGACGGCGGGCGACATCGATCTCGATCGCGAGACGCGGCGCGTGCGCCGCGCCAGCCGCGACATTCATCTGGGCCCGACCGAATTCCGCCTGCTCGAATTCATGCTCGAAAAGCCCGGCCGCGTGTTTTCACGCGCGCAATTGCTCGACTTCGTCTGGGGCACGGCGGCGGAGATCGACGAGCGAACGGTCGACGTGCATGTCGGGCGCCTGCGCAAGGCGCTGGTGCGCGGCGGCGAGCGCGACCCGATCCGCACGGTGCGCGGCGCGGGCTATGCCTTCGACGAGACTTTCGGCAGGTCTTGATTTTTCGTTCAGCGAAGGTGGGCGCCGAGCAATCCCGACGCCCGCCCTTCATGCGCTCAATAGGTCACGCGAAGTCCCGCATAAGCGCCCAGTCCCGGCGCGCGAAACCCGGTGGGATTCTGGTACTGCTTGTTGAGCAGGTTGTCGACGCGCGCCGTCGCGGTCACGCCCTCGGCAAGCTCGTAGGAGCCCGCGACATTCACCAGCATGTACCCGGGCGCCTGTAGCCGCGTGATCGAAAAATCGCGACTGCCGTCGATCCAGGAACTCACCCGCACGACGCTCGCCGACAGGCTCAGCTTGTCGACCGGCTTCCACGTCGCCTGCAGACTCGCCTTGCGGCGCGGACGGCGCAGCAGGTCGGGTTGCGGCGTGCCTTCGACCATCTGGCGTAATATTTCGGTCTGGATGGCGGCGGCCGTCGCCGCGATCGGGCTCGCGTCGCGCGCGACCGTATAGGTGTAGTCGCCACGGATCGTCAGTTGGTCGGTGACGCGCGCCTGCGCGAACGCCTCGACGCCGTAGGTCTTGCCCGAACCGAGATTGACCAGCGTCGACGTGAATGTCGTCGGATCGAATTGCGTGTTGATGAGGTCCTTGATGCGGTTGCGGAAATAGGTCGCGCCGAAGCGGAAGCGGTCGTCGAGCAGCGGCTGCTCGAAGCCGACGTCGAAGCCGCGGCTCTGTTCGGGCTGCAGCCGCGGGTTCGCGAAATAGAAGAAGGCGGGATACGAAACGTAGAGCTGGTTGAGCGTCGGCGCCTTGAAGCCCGTGCCGTAGCTCGCCTTGAGCACCGTGTCGGTCCAAGGAACGTGGACGGACGGCGCGATGCGATAGGTCGTGTGCCCGCCGAACTGGCTGTTGCGGTCGCGACGGATATTGGCGGTCAGGAAGAAGCGGTCGGCGAAATTGCCGACATATTCCGCATAGCCCGCCGTATTCGTATAGGCGGCCGACGTCGCTGTCTGCGAGGGATCGAGCATCGGTATGTCGAGCCAGTCGCGCTGCGACTCGGCGCCGGCGATCAGCTTGTGCCCGCTGACCACCTCGAACTCGCCGCGCCAGTCGAATTTCGTGCGCTGCCCGATGTATTGATAGGGCGGCTGGTAGCCGGAGGAAAAGAACGTCGGCGTCTGGTCGCCGGGCTTGGCCCAGGTGTCGGAGCGCATGTGCGAGACGCCGAACCAGTTCTTGAAACGTCCGTCGAGGAAATTCGCCGTCGCCTCGCCGCGCACGTAGGACTGCTTGTCGCGCTGATAGTCCTGCCGCCCGTTCGGCGAACTGAAGGCGAAGCCATAGGGAAGGCCGAAATCGTCGGTGGTGAACCGCTGGCGCGATTCCGTGTAGCGGCCGACGAGATTGACGCCGAAGATATCGTTGAGTTGCGCGCCGACTTTCGATGAGAAGGTGAGGTTCTGGTAAGAATTTTTGTTGATCGGCACGCCCGGCGGCACGAGTTCGGGCGGCGTCACCGGCAGCCCGCCGACGCTCTGGCGCTGGATGTTGAAGGAGTAGTTCACCTGCTCCTGCGATCCGCGCACGCCGATCGACGAATTGAGCGTGCCGAACGATCCGCCCTCCACGAAGGCGGTGATCTTCGGCGGCCCTTCGCCCTTCTTCGTGGTGATGGAGATGACGCCGCCGATGGCGTCCGAACCGTAAAGGCCGCTCTGCGGCCCGCGCAGAACTTCGATGCGCTCGATATCGCCCGCCAGCAACTGGCCGAAGTCGAACGTGCCATTGGCGGAAGCCGGATCGTTGACCTCGATGCCGTCGATCAGCACCTTCACATGATTGGCGTTCGTGCCGCGCATGAAGACGGTGGCGTAGCCGCCGGCGCCGCCGGTCTGGACGACGTTCAGGCCCGGAAGCGTCTGCAATATCTCGGGCGCCGAGCGGCGCTGCATCTGCTGGATCTGCTCGGCCGTCACCACGGTGACGGAACTGCCGGTCTGGTCGTTCGGCGTCGGCGTCGAGGTCGCCACGACATTGATTTCCTCGAGACGTTCGACGCGCTGCGCCAGCGCGTCTCCGGAAACGAGGACGAGGAGAGCGGCGGGCGCAACATGCGCCAGCGCACGGCGGCGCGTATTGCCGCGGACGGTGGAAGTGGAACGGGAAGGCATGATCGAACTCGCAGCGAGCGTGGACCGTCACTGCGATCGGTCAGACGTCTGCGGATAGCAGAAGCCGAAACCTCCTCGAGACACCCCGCCCGAAGCCATCGCGCGTGACCACGATTGATGGCAGGTCTCCTGGCTCGCGGGTCGTCGCCTCGAACCGCCTTCCCGCGGAACCCCGCAGTGGCATGTCGGTTCTCGGCTCGCCGCTCACAGTTGCGGGGGCAGCTGCGGTTTGAGGCCCGCCCGGCAAGGCGAGCCCGCACGCATTCCCTTTTCAGCCCTTGCGGGCGCCATCGCCGGCTAGCTACCGTCTTGCGCAAAGACGAGTCAATGCCGTCCATCGTCGCGCAGGCGCGCCGCATCGCCTGCTATTGTCGATTGTCGGGCCGCTGTGTATTTCCTGCAACGCTTGCATCTGGCCGCCAGGGAAACCGCATATCTTCATGCTGCACGCTTCCGCCGGCCCATTGACGGTCGAATGCGATCCGCCCTTCCTCATCGTGCGGCTGCCGACGGATTGCCTGACGCTCGGCTGGTCCTTGTCGCGCCCCGGTTTTGCGGAGGCCTCGACCGTCGCCTGGCTCGAAGTGCGCAACGCCGATCTGACGCCCGACATCGATCCGCTGCTGCTGCTTCGGCGCAAGCTGGAGACGCGCGGGCTCGGCGACGCCATCGCCTTCATGACGTCCCGCGACATCAGGCGGCATCATGTCGCGCAGAGACATGTCGATGACGTCGTCGCTTGCTGTGTCGCCACGGTCGGTCTCGCCAATGGCGAGGCAATCGGCGCGCGCCGCAGGGTCGAGGCCTTTCCGGGCACCATCAACACGCTCGTCCATGTGTCGCGCCCGCTGTCGCAAGGCGCATTCGTCGAAGCCGTATCCATCGCGGCGCAGGCGCGCACCGCCGCCATTCTCGACACGGCGCATCTGCGCGACGGCCCGCCGATCACCGGCACGGGAACCGACTGCATTGTCGTCGCCGCCCCTCTCGGCCGCGACGCGGAAAGCTGCGCCGGCCTCCACACCGCGCTCGGCGAGGCGATCGGCGGCTCCGTCTATGACGCGGTTCGCGCGGGCGCCGAGACCTGGAGCGCGGACATGAAGGAGCGGACAAGCGCCTGAACCGCGGTCGTTGCGTCGCCTTCGGGAGTTTCGTATTATCGCGCCGATGGTTCTTCGCCCCGCCGGCAGCGGGACGGAGTGAAACGGGAATGCGGCGCGGCCCCCAGCCAAATCCGCAACTGCCCCCGCAACTGTGAGCGGCTAGGCCCGCAACGAACACGCCACTGGCCGCGATCCCTCCTCCAGTCGGGTCGCACAAGGCCGGGAAGGCCGTTTCGGCGCCAGCGAACCGCAAGTCAGGAGACCGGCCATCGCCTTTCAGCGCAAACCCGGACGGGGCGTTCCGGTCGCTGGATGACTGGAGGCGCATGGCGATGCTGGTTGCGGAAGCGCCTTCTGAGGAGATGAGCGGCCTCGATGCGGCGGCGCTGCTTTCCCTGGCGCCCATCGCGCTGACGACATTGCAGCATGCGCCGGCCTCGCCGGCGCTGAAGCCAAACGCCGCCTTCGTTATCTCGCTCGCCCTGCATGCAGGTCTGGCCGTCGGCATCCTGCGTCTTCCGGCCGACGGCTTCGTGCACGGCGAAGCCGATCTGGAGACGCCAATCGAAATCATCGTCGACGACAGCGCCGCCTCCTCCGCCGAGCGCGCCGAAATCGGCAAGCCTGCTGAAAGCAACACGAGCGAGGCGGGCGAGAGCGCCATGACGCCGCCCGCGGCCGCCGCCGATGCGCCGACCGCCGCCGACGCGCCGCAAGCGGTCGAAGCGCAGGCAGCCGAGACGCAAGCAGCCCAGGCGACTGCCGCTGCGCCAGTCGCTTCTCTGGAAAGCTCCCCGTCGACGCCTGCTGACGTTGCGGCGCCCGCGCCGATCCCCGACGCCGCTCTACCGGCGGCCGCCGAACAGACGCGCTTGCTGGAGCAGCGCGAAGAGCAACGCGCCGAGCGCGAACGGCGCCACGCCGCCGAACTCGCCCGGCAGCGCATGCAGGAGCGCCGCAAGGAAGCGGCGCGGCGCGCGGAACAGCGCGCGCGCGAGGATGAGCGCGAGCGCGCGGCGGAGCGCGCGCAGGCGCGCGACGAACAAAGACGCGCAGCCGCGCGCGCCGAGGAGCGCAGACGTGTCGCCCATGCCGGCGCCGCCGAACGCCAGGCCGCCGGCGCACGCGAAGCAGTTGGGCGCCCCGCCGCAGAGGCGCCCGCCGCGCGCTCTCGGGCGGGCGACAACGGCGCATTCGACGCCAGCGCCTATCGCGCGCTGGTCGCGCGCGCCGTCAGGGCGGCGGTCGGAAGTCGTTGTTCGCAAGGCGCGGGCTCGCGTGTCGTCGTCGCGCTCGTCATCGGGCGAACCGGCGCGATTTCCAGCGCCTCGGTCACCAGTTCCAGCGGCAACAGCGCGTTCGACGCGGCCTCCGCCGCCGCGGTGCGCAGCGCTGGGCCTTTCCCCGCCCCCACAGGCCGTTCCGCCGTAAGCGTTCCCGTCGCCGTGTCCTGCCGTTAGGCTTCATCTACGCGATCACTTGCGCGGACCGGACTCGATCGGCGCCCAGGGCATGACGAACTTTTGTCCGAGATGTTCGCCGCGCAGCGTCGATACGCCATAGGCCTCGCGGATCACCGCGTCGGTCAGCGCTTCGGGCGGGCCGTCCAGCAATTTCCGGCCTTGCGCCAGCACCACCAGCCGCGAACAAAAGCGCGTCGCCAGGGCAAGGTCATGCAGCACGACGACGACGCACTTGCCGGCGGCGGCGACCTTGCGCAGCAATTCCATGATGCGAAGCTGATGCAGCGGATCGACGGCGGCGACCGGCTCGTCCGCCAGCAGCACTTCCGCCTCGACCGCGAGCGCGCGCGCCAGCAGCACGCGCATCCGCTCGCCGCCCGACAGCGACTGGATCGTGCGCAGCCGATATTGCGCGACTTCGGCCACCGACATGGCGCGTTCGACGGCCGCGCTATCCTGTTCGCTCAAGCCCGAAAACGCCGTGCGATGCGGAAGGCGCCCCAGTTCGACCACATGATCGACGCGCAGCGGCCAGTGCGCCTCGCCGTCCTGCGCAAGGTAGGACAAGCGTCGCGCGAGCGAGCGCGCGTCGACCTCCCGCGCATCGACGCCATCGTAACGGATAGCGCCGCCCGAGATCGTCGAAAGGCCGGCGATCGCCTTGAGCAGCGTCGACTTGCCCGCGCCGTTCGGCCCGATGAGACCGACGATTTCATTTGGCCCGAACGCAAGATCGATGCGATCGAGGATTGTCGTTTCCTCGATGCGCAGGCTCAGGCTGTCGACGTCGATCCGCATTACGCCTCGCGCCGAAGACGATAGACGAGATGAAACAGGAACGGCGCGCCGACCAGGGCGGTGATGACGCCGAGCTTCAACTCGGGCCGGATCGGCAGCAGGCGCGCGGCAATATCCGACAGGAGCAGCAGGCCCGCGCCGCCGAGCCCGCTCGCCAGCAGCAGGCGCCCCGGGCGATGACCGACGAAGGGCCGCAGCACATGCGGGGCGACGAGCCCGACGAAGCCGATGGCGCCGCTGACCGCGACCGATGCGCCGACCGCGAGCGCCGCGCCGGCGACGAGCTGCAGGCGCACGCGCGCCATGTCGAAGCCCAGACTGCGCGCCGTGTCCTCGCCGAGGCTCAGCGCGTCCAGCGCCGGCGCAGCCGACAGCAGCATCGCCCAGCCCGCGACCATGAACGGCAGCGCCAGCCAGACCTGCGGCAAACTGCGGTCGACCAGCGATCCCATGAGCCAGAACACGATCTCCAGCGAAGCAAAACCGTTGGGCGAGAGATTGAGCGCGAGGCTGGTGAGCGCCGCGGCGAAACTGTTGAGCGCGACGCCGGCGAGAATAAGCGTCATCGTACCCGCGCCCCGACCGACCAGCGCATAGAGGAGCGCGGCCGAGGCCATCGCGCCGGCAATGCCGCCGATCGGCAGCGCGAGCGATACGACCTTCGCCAGACCGGAATAGAAGACGACGACCGCGCCGAGCGCCGCCGCGCCGGAGACGCCGACGACGCCCGGTTCGGCGAGCGGGTTGCGCAGGAAACCCTGCATCGCCGCGCCCGCGAGCCCCAGGCTGAAACCGACGAAGCATCCGAGCAGGGCGCGCGGCAATCGCAACTCGACCAGCACGATCGCCGGCAGGCTGCTTGCGCCATGCAGGACGTCCGACAGCGCGGCCTCGACGTCGAGGCCGGCATAACCGACGAAGACAGACGCGAGAAACGCGACGATGACGAAAAGGGCGAGCGCTATCAGAAGCCGCGGATGCGTCATCGCGCCGACGCTCCGCCGCCGCCGCGGGTCGCGGCAACGAGACGCTCCGCCGCCTCGACGAGATTCGGCCCCCCGCACGTCCAGAGCTTCGCCGGCATGGAAACGATCCGCACGCGCCGCCCGAGCGCGGCGACGATGGGATGGGCGAGCGTTTCCGTCGCCAGCGAAGGCGGCCCGTCGCTCTCGCCGTCCACGATCAGGACATCGGCGCCCTGCAACGCGACGGCTTCGAGCGGTATCTGGAGATAATTGCCGGCATCCAGCCGCGCGGCGAGGTTTTCCAGACCCGCACGGGCCATGATGTCCTCGACGAGCGAGCCCTTGCCCGCGGTGATGCCGTTCGGCCGCAGAACGACCGCGCGCAACGGCGGCGCAGGAGCGCGCTGCGCAAGCGTCGCAAAGCGCGCGTCCATCGCCCGGACCAGCGCCTCGCCTCGTTCCGGCTCGCCGATCGCCGCCGCAAGCCGACGGATTTCGGAGCGAACGTCGTCGAGCGAGTTCGGAATGTCGAACTCGACGACATTGACGCCGAGACGGCGCAATATGCCGACCGTGTTTTGCGGGCTGTAGACGCCGGCAAGCACGACGTCCGGACGCATCGCCATGACTTCCTCGGCAAGCCCGTGATTGACCGGCAGACCTGCGGCCAGCGCCGCCACGTTGGAATTGCCGGCATCCTGCGACAGCCGGGTGACCGAGGCGATGCGTTTTCTGTCGGCCAGGCGCAGCAGCAATTCGTCGGCGCACAGGTTGATCGAAACGATGCGTTGCGGTCGCGTCGGCTCCGCGCCCGCCCCCGATATCGTCGCGATGAGAAACGCCGCCAGCGCGGCGCGCTTGGCCGTCTGCAGCGCTCCTCGTTTCAATCGATCCGGATGCAACGCTTTCTCGCCTGGTCCAGCCGTCACTGCCCGCCGCGCGGACGCCGGGACGGCCCGAGCCGGACATGTATCAGATGCGCGAAGATTTCACGATGGCTCGACGGCCGCCTTTCGTGATCTCGATATCGAGGTTTAGCAAGAAGCTCGGCGCGACCTGCATGATGACGAGCCTCAATTCCATCGGCCTTGTCGGCATGATCGAACTCGCGCGCTTCGGACAATTGCCGATCCACGCGCATCGCAACGGCTGGGGCTATCTTTCGCGCCATCCCCTGCTCGGCTGGTCCTACGTCGCGTGGCAGAAGATCTGGCGCCTCGCCGGCGCCGACCACATGCATGTCAATGGCCTCGGCAACAAATTCGCGGAAGAGGACGAAAGCTGCATCGCGTCCGCGCGCGAATGCCTGACGCCAATGTTCGCAGGCAAGCCCTGCACGGTCATGCCCGTCTTTTCGTCAGCGCAAACGGCGCGGCAGGCGCCCGCGCCCGCCATCTATTCGTTGCTGGCGGCGACCGGCGCGCCGATCATTCACTACAACGTTTGTTCGACCTTCGATCCCGCGCCGCATATCGGCTCGATCGGGCGGGCGGCCTGCCGTCGCCATGGAGCCCTCCCGCCTTGCCTCAGACCGTACGGCCGCCGTCGACCGGCAATTCGACGCCGGTGATGAATTCGGCTTCGTCGGAGGCGAGATAGAGCGCGGCGTTCGCAATGTCGGAGGGACGCGACATGCGGCCGAGCGGAATGGTCGCCAGAAACTTGGCGCGGTTCTCGGGCGTGTCGGGCAGGCCCATGAAGGCTTCGAGCAGGCCGGTCTCGCCGATGACCGGACAGATCGCATTGACGCGGATCTTCCACGGCGCGAGTTCGACGGCGAGCGACTTGGAGGCGAGGTTCACCGCGCCCTTGGTCGCATTGTACCAGGTGAGGCCCGGACGCGGCCGAATGCCTGCCGTCGAGCCGACATTGATGATGACGCCGCCGCCATTGTCGCGCATGACGGGCGCGGCCGAGCGAACGGAATGGAAGATCGACTTCACGTTGACCCGGAACATGTGATCGAACGTCGCCTCGTCCACTTCCATCAACGGCCGGTTCTTGTGCGTCACGCCGGCATTGTTGATCATGATGTGCGGCGCGCCGAACTTCGCCTTCGTCTCGTCGACGATACGCTGCACGTCGGCGGCGTCGCCCACGTCAGCCTTGAGCGCGATCGCCGCCGCGCCGATCTCGCCGGCGACGCGCTTTGCTTCCGCCTCGCGGATATCGACGACGGCGACCTTCGCGCCTTCCGCGGCGAACAGCCTGGCGATACCCTCGCCGAACCCGCCGCCGGCGCCGGTGACGATGGCGATCTTGTTCTTCAGTCTCATGTTCGCTCCTCTTGTGCGGCGCGCGCGGCCGGATGGTTCGCGCGTTGAAACTCGCGTCTGATCTTGTCGCTGTGTTCGCCGATGCGCGGCACGGCGCCGAGCGCCGGCGCCGCGCCGTCGCGCGTCGTCGGCGGCGCCACGATCGACACGGCGCCGTTCGGCGTCTCGACGGCAATGCGACGCAACGCCGGATGATGCGCGAGTTCTGCGACCGTGTTGACGAAGCCATAGGCCGTGCCGGCCTCGCGCAATCGCGCTTCGGCTTCCTCGTGGCTCAGCGTTGCGAATACAGACCCGACATGCGCATCGACTTCGGCGCGATTGGCGACGCGAATGTTGTTGCTCTCGTAACCCGGCTTCTTCGGCAGATCGGGCTCGCCCATCACGACGCGGCAGAAATTCGTCCATTCGCGCTCGTTCTGGATCGAGATCAGGACGAGTACCCCGTCCTTGAGCGCGAAGGCGCCATAGGGACAGATCGAGGGATGGGCGAGGCCCATGCGTTCGGGGGCGGCGCCCGTGCCTTCGAAATAGAGAAGCGGCACGTTCATCCAGTCGGCCATCCCGGCGAACAGGCTCGTCTCGATCGTCGAGCCCTCGCCCGTGATCGAGCGCGCGATCAGCGCTTCGAGGATCGCCGCATGAGCCGCCATGCCGCAGGCGATGTCGCAGACCGAGACGCCGACGCGGCCGGGGCCCGCCGGATGGCCGGTGATGCCGGCCAGTCCGCTCTCGGCCTGCACCAGGAGATCGTAGGCCTTCATGTCGGTGTAGGAATTGCCGGGGCCGTAGCCGGAAATATCGACCGTGATCAGGCGCGGATTTTTTTCGCGCAACGCCGCGGAGCCGAGACCCGCGCGCTCCGCTGCGCCCGGCGCGAGATTCTGGATGAACACATCGGCCCTGGCGAGCAGATCGTGCAGGAGTTCCGCGTCCGCCTTGTTCTTGATGTCGGCGACAAGGCTCTCCTTGCCGCGGTTGAGCCAGACGAAATAGCTCGACATGCCGCCGGCCGCCGTGTCGTAGCCGCGCGCGAAATCGCCTTCGGGGCGCTCGATCTTGATGACGCGCGCGCCGGCGTCGGCGAGTCGCGACGAGCAATAGGGCGCGGCGACCGCCTGCTCGAGCGCGACGACGAGCAGGCCTTCGAGCGGCTTGCGCAATGCTGTCCTGGCTTCGGCCATCTGTCTCAACCGTGCTTGATGGTGACCGTCTTCAGCGCGGCAAAGCCATACAGCGCTTCGAAGCCCTTCTCGCGACCGTGGCCCGAGCCCTTCATGCCGCCGAACGGCAGTTCCACGCCGCCGCCGGCGCCGTAATTGTTGACGAAGACCTGGCCCGACTGAATCTTGTGCGACAGGCGCATCGACCGCCCGAGATTGCCGGTCCACACGCCGGCCGCCAGTCCGTAGGGCGTGCCATTGGCGATGCGGATCGCGTCCTCTTCGTCCTTGAAGCGCATGGCGACGAGAACCGGCCCGAAAATTTCCTCCTGCCCCAGTACGTGGTCTGGCGGGACGTCGCCGATCAATGTCGGCTTCACGTAATAGCCGCCCTCCGGCAGGTTGGTGCCGAAAGCGCCTTCGGCGAGGATCGGCAGCTTGTCCTTGCGCGCGATGTCGAGATAGCGCTCGATGCGCTTCTTCTGCGTGGCGTTGACGACGGGGCCGAGATCGAGGTCCTGGCTGGCGGATCCGACGCGCAGGGCGCGGAAGCGATCGGCGAGTTCGCCCGTGAACTTGTCGTAGACGCTGTCCTCGATCAGCACGCGCGAACCGGCGCTGCATGTCTGGCCGGCGTTCTGCGTGATGCCGCGCACGATCGTGGCGCCGGCCTCGTTGAAATCGGCGTCGGCGAACACGACCTGCGGCGACTTGCCGCCGAGTTCGAGTGTGACGGGAATGGTGTTCCTGGCGGCGGCCGTCTGCACGAGCACGCCGACTTCGCGCGAGCCGGTGAAGCTGACGTGGCCGATGCCGGGATGAGTGGAAAGCGCGGCGCCGGCTTCCTCGCCGAGGCCGGTGACGACATTGAACACGCCGGGCGGAAAGCCCGCCTCCTCCGCAAGCCGCGCAAGCGCCAGCGCGGTCAGCGACGTGTCCTCTGCGGGCTTCAGCACGATGGCGTTGCCCATGGCGAGCGAGGGCGCAACCGAGCGGCCGGTCATCTGCAGCGGATAGTTCCACGGCACGATATGCGCGGTGACGCCGTGCGGCTCGTAGAAGGTCATGACCGAGAAGCCCGTCTGGAACGGGATCGTCTCGCCGTGCACCTTGTCGGCGGCTGCGCCGTAATATTCGAAATAGCGCGCGCAAACGGCGGCGTCGTTGCGGGCGAGCGTCATCGGCTTGCCGACATCCTCGCTTTCCATCTTCGCCAGCTTTTCTGCGTCGCGGCGGATGAGTTCGGCGAATTTCATCATCAAGCGCCCGCGCGAGACCGCGTCCATCCGGCCCCATTCGCCCTTCATCGCGGCATGGCCGGCGCTGACCGCGGCGTCGATCTCGCTCGCGCCCGCCGCGCGCGATTTCCGCCATCTTGGCGCCGTCGGAAGGATTGAGAACAGGAATGACGCCGCGCGAAGGGACCCAACGTCCGCCGATATAATTCTGATGAACGTCCACTGCGATTGCTCCCGTGTCTCGCGAGACGCCGCGCGCAGTTTTTCGCGCAGGGCTTGTCGTCATGGCTGGCGGTCGAGGCGCGAGCGCGCAAGTCGGTTGCCTGCGAACCATTGGCGCGCAACCGACCTGTGGCGATCCCTGGGCCCTCCCGGAGCCATTTGTTGCTGTGAGATAAAGGCAGCGCCGCCTTGCCGTCCAATACATAATTTGACAGCATGAGATACCGAAAAGGCATCGCACAATGGAGCTCCGACACCTCAGATATTGCGTCGCGATCGCCGACGAGGAAAGTTTCAGCCGCGCGTCGCTCAGGCTTCGAATCGCCCAGCCGGCGCTGAGCCGGCAGATCAAGGCGATCGAGGAAGAGATAGGCGTGACGCTGTTTCAGCGTCTGCCGCGCGGGGCGGCGCTGACGGAAGCCGGACGCATCTTCATCGACGAAGCGCGCGCCGTGCTCGCCTCTGTCGAAGCCGCCGTGCAGAAGGCGCGCCGTGCGCAACGCGGCGAAGTCGGTTTGTTGCGCATCGGCTTCACGGCGTCGGCGTCGTTCAACCCGTTCGTCACGCGCGCGATCCGCGATTTCCGTCGTCTCAACCCGCATGTCGAGATCGAGCTCGTGGAGGAGGCGACAGCCTCGTTGCTGGCGCGGTTCAACGCAAACCGGCTCGACGTCGCCTTCATGCGCCCGGCGCCCGGCGAGGTCGATCATCTCTGGTCGATGCATGTGCTCGACGAACCCTTGATGGTCGCCATGCCCAGCGAGCATCCGCAGGCCGCGCGCCAGCGCGTCGACTTGAGACTGCTCGCACACGAGGATTTCATCATCTACCCGCGCCAGAACGGCCGCGCGCTTTTCGACCTCATCATTTCGGTCTGCCGCGACGTCGGCTTCTCGCCGAAAGTGTTGCAGATCGCGCCCCAGATGACCTCGATCGTCAACCTCGTGGCGACCGGCATCGGCCTTTCCATCGTGCCGGCTTCCATCGCGCAGGTGACGACGCCGGGCGTCGTCTACCGCCCCCTGCGCGGCACGTCGGCGCGCGCCGAACTGACGCTGGCGCGCACCGTCTCGAGCGAACTCCGCCCTGCGCTCGTCTTCACCGAACTCGTCAAGACCCTGGTCGCGGATACAAGTCGTCGTCGCGGCGCTCTGTAGGCGACGCTCAGCGCCGGACGACGCCTTGCGCGGCGGCGACGAATTCGTCGGCGGTCGGAAAGCCGCCGATGCCGGCGAGGCCTTCCCGGCCGCATTCGATATTGGCCCAGCGCACCATGCCGTCCTGGTCGATCAGGAACTGCCCCTTGAGTTGCGGCCATTGTCGCTCCACGTCCCGCCCGTCGGTTTCGTTCATCGTGTAGCCGTCGATCTTCGTCATGGCGTCGGCCGCCTCGCGCACGGGAAGCGGCTCGGGAAACATGCCTTCGGGGTTGATGCGCACCGCGTCGATCGCGGCCTCGAGTTCGGGCGTCGGCACGGGTTTCGGCAAGCCGTAGGCGCGGTGCGTGACGAGGCCGGGATCGCAGGCGAGCTTCAGCCGGGTCGGCCGGAACTTGAAGTAGAGCCGCGCATTGTCGACGTCCGTCGCCACCACGCAGAGCGTCTGCACGCCGAGCTCCGCCAGCCGCGGCTGCGTCGCGGTGAGTTGCGCGATGCTTCGGCGGCAGAAGGGGCACCACAGTCCGATGCTGAGCGCGAGAAGGACCGGGCTCGCGCCGATATAGTCGGAGAGCGAAACGGCCTGCGGGCCGTCGATCGCCGGAAGATCGAAGAGCGGCGCCCGTTCGCCGGGAGCGATCGGGGAACGATCGGCAATCGGCTGCATGTGTTCCTCCTTGTCGTTCGCGTCATGTCAGGAAAGGCAGGATCATGAGCGCGTCCGGTTCGAGGCCGGCGCGCGCGCACAGGCTCTGCGCCTTGTTCAGATAAAGCTCGGCGTTCTGACGATCGCCCTTGTCGAGATAGAGCGTCGCCAGACCGTCGTAGCAGGGGAAGAGAAGTTGCGGTTCGTCGACGCGCTCGGCGATCTCGAGCGCTTCCCGGTAGGACTCGAAGGCTTCCTTGTGATTGCCGCGGCACTGCTGGATCTGGCCGAGCACGATGAGCGGCGCCGCCAGATGATCGTAATAGCCGAGCCGGCGGTCGAGTTCGACGGCGCGACGCGCCGCTTCCACGCCGTCGTCCGCGCAACTGTCGTCGATGGCGCAATAGGCCACGGCCAGACTGGCGTAGAGGCGCGACTGAAATCCAAGGTCGCCCGACTTCTTCGCCGTGTCGAGTCCGCGCGCGCAGACCGCGACGCCCAATCTGGGATCGGTCGCGCCGTAGAGAACGCCGAGGTTGGCGCAGCCGCGACAGATGGCGCGCGGCAGATCGTGGGCCTCGGCGAGATCGATGCTTTGCCTGATCTGGTCGATCGCTTTCTCGACGTGGCTCTGGCGCGCGAGCGCGACGCCCAGCGTATTGTGCGCATGGGCGCGAATTTCGGCGGTGGTCCTCGCCGTATCGGCGTCGCGACCCTCGCACGCCGCGGCTTCCTTCAGCGCGCCTTCCGCCCATTCGATAGCCGCCGCATTGTCGCCCGTGCGGAATGCAAGAAGCCCCATCTCCTGGAACAATTGCGCGCGCTCCATCCGGTCGTTCTCCTCGAGACGCGCCAGACCGGACGTGAAACGGGCCTTCGCGCCGGCGCGATCGCCCGCCTCCCACAGCAGGCATCCGGCCTTGCGCTCGATCCGCGCCGCCCCCTGGCGCGCCTTCTCGTTCTCGAATTCGCGAAGCAGGACTTCGTAGTGCGCCTGCGCCTTGTTTCTCTGGCCGGTCAGGGCGAGAAGGTCCGCCAACTTTTCCCGCACGGCCCGCTCGAGCTCGCGGCCGCCGTCCGCTTGCGCGAGCGCGCCGAGCGCGCGTTCATAGTGGCGCAGCGCGTCTTCGTTGGCGAACACCGCGCGCGCCCGGTCGCCCGCCGCCGCCAGATAGCCTGCGCCCTTGGACGTCTGAGGCGAGAGGCTCCAGTGATGACCGAGCGCCTCGAGTTCGTCGAGGCGTGGCGGGCGACCCGCAACCTGGCGCTCCAGCGCCTCCGCCGCCCGCGCATGCAATTGGCTGCGCCGCGCGACCAGAAGATTCTGGTAAACCGCTTCGCGCCCGATCGCATGTTTGAAACGGTAGCGGCGCGCCGCGGCGTCATAGCCATGCCGCTCGACGAGATCGGCGTCCGCAAGCGCATGCAGGCCGCCGACAACGCCGGCGGGATTGGCGCTGATCGCCAGCAATTCCGCCTCGTCGAATTCGACGCCGATGACTGCAGCCTCCTGAAGGATCTGGCGCGCGGAGGCCGGCAACCTGTCGACGCGCGAGAGCAGAAGGCCGACGAGCGTCGGCGGCACATGGTCGACGCCGCGTTCGTGCGCGCAAACCCAGCGATCGTCGTGTCGCACCAGCGCGCCCTCGCCGATGAGGCCACGCGCGATCTCTTCGATGAAATACGGATTGCCGGCGGCGCGCCCCACGACGAAATCGACGAGGTCGGGGGCGCAACTCGTGTCGATTTCCCCGAACAGGCCGTGGATGAACGCCTGCGCTTCCGTTCCGGAAAGCCGCTCCAGCCGCACCACCGATTGTGCAACGCGCGTCAGGCGCAACGGCGGGGTCTCGGGGCGATGCGACACCAGCAGCATCAGCGGACGGTCGGCCAGACGGTCGGCGACCTCGCACAAGAGATCGGCCGAGGCGGCGTCGGCCCAATGCAGGTCTTCGACGACAATGAGCAGCGGCTGTTTCGCCGCACGCGTGTCGATCAGCGCGCATGCGGCAAGAACGATCTGGCGCTTCAATTGCTCCGGCTCGAGATCGCTTGCGTGCGCCTCTCCCGCGCCAAGGACGTATCCGAGCAACGGCGCGATTTCCTCCACCAGCGCATCGTCCGTTCCGAGCTCGCGCAGCCCTCTTGCGAGCTTTTCGCGCGCCAGCGCCACAGGGTCGGACCGTTCGACATTGTAGCCTTCGCGAAACAGCGCGCCGAAAACGCCATAGGGCGGCTCTCCCAGCGATGAGCAGCCGTGCCTCCTCACCGTGAGGCCCGCCGTCGCGCCATCCGCCTCGAGGCGCGTCAGGAATTCGGCGATCAGGCGCGACTTGCCGATGCCCGCTTCCCCGACGACGCTGACGACTTGCGTTCGGCCGCGCATCATTCTGCCGAAGGCGGCGGTCGCCTGATCCAGCTCGTCGCTCCGGCCGATCATGGGCGCGGCAAGCCCATAGGTCGAAAGCCCGCGCGGCGACTGCGGCTCGGCAAGCGCGCCGACGAGCCGGCGTACGCGCACGCCCTCGCTCTTGCCGCGCAATGCAAGGTCTGCGTGCGGCTCGAAAGCAAAGCGATGTTCGGTCAGCTTGCAGGTTGCCTCGGAAACGAGGATTGCGTCCTGCGCAGCGGCAAGCAGGCGCGCGGTCGTGTTCACCGCGTCGCCGGTCACGCCGTAGGCCGCGCCGGCCGTGGCCTCGAAGCTGCCTGCGACGACGGGTCCCGTATGAACGCCGATATGCAGATCGACCGTACGGCCGACCTTGCCCGCCCAGCGGCGGCTGAGCGCGCCGCATCGCGCAATCATGTCGAGGGCCGCGTCGAGCGCCCGCTCCGGATCGTCCTCGTGCGCGACCGGCGCCCCGAACACGGCGAGGACCGCGTCGCCGACAAATTTCTCGATGAACCCGTCGAAGCGCGCGACCGACTGGGAAAGCGTCTGGAAAAGGTCGTTCTGGAATGCGCGCACGTCTTCCGGGTCGAGCTTTTCGGCAAGCGCGGTGAAACCGGCGACGTCGGCGAAAAGAATCGAAACCTGTCGTCGGTCGGGCTGCTGATCCGGCTCGGGCGTTCGCGCAGCGTCAACGGGGCTGGCCGCCCGCGCGGCGGGGTCGCCCGACCGGCGTGCGCCGCAGCTCGGGCAGAACGCATAGTCGGGCTTGCAAGGCGCGCCGCATTGCGCGCACGTCGACGCCTGCTCGCGACCGCAGCGCGGGCAGAATGCAAAATTCGGGTCGAGCCCGGCTCCGCAACCGACGCAGTCCATACCGGCGTCGCTCCATGTCGCGCCGACCTATGTAGTGCTCCCGCAGGCGACGTCCGCCCCTGGGACGACGCTCAAATCAGGCGCAGCACGATCGCGGCGCCGTAGAGCAAGACGATGCTGAAGTAGCCGATGAGCGAGAAAAGCGCCTGCTTGAATCGCACGTTCTTGACGCCGCGGATCTTCTGGAGAACAAGAATCTCGTTCGCATATTCGAGTTCGAGGTCTGCGCCCCTGAGCGCCTGGAGATATGTCTCCGGCTTGAACGAAGCCGGATCGATCAGGAAAAACAGGCTCCTGCGCGGCGGCTCGCCTTTCACGGCAAGTCCGGAAACGGGAGCAAGCACCCGAAGGAACATCAGCATGACCAGCGCGAAGCAAACGAGCAGCGCGCCGAGCCTTACCGTGGCGCCCGGACCCGCGTCGACCTGCTTGATGGAAAAGAAGATCGGGCTCAGCGAAAGGGCCGTGGCGGCCAGCACGATCTGGGATTTCGTGTCGTAGGCGCGGACATTCGCTTCCGAATTGGCGAAGTTGAGCTTCACGAAATCGATGGTTTCCATCGTCGGTCTCGTCGCGCCGTCCGTGGGACGCCAGTTCGTCGGAACCGGCGTCCATTGTCAATTGCAGCGTCAGGTCGGAGCGCCGGCGCCGGGCGGGCATAGCATTCCGAGCACGAGATATTTGGCGTCGAGCTTGCCGGGCGCGATGCCCGTCGCATGGCTCTCCACCATGCGATACCCGTCCTGCCCGAGCTTGTCGTTCCCTTTCGGCACGCCGCTCGACCCGACGAAGAAGAATACCGGATAGGGTCTCTCGCGCTTGAAATTGGAAATCAGCGCTTGCGTGAAACGCGCCTTGACGGCCGGATGGATCGCGGCGGCGTCCGCCTCGAAGTCTTTCGGATCGACTGGCTTGCCGCTCGTGTCGACCCAATGATTGTCCGAAGCCGCTTTCGGATCCATCAGATATCGCGCGATGGTGCCGAAGGTCTTGGCGCCATAACCACCCGCCGCCCTGGTCATCGCCGCCTTGAAGCGCATGACGCCGGACTCGGCATCCGTCCGCACATGTCCCCTGGCGTCGTAGATCATGTCGTAAGCCAAGAGGGCGTTCAGCCCGGCGACGAACGGGCCGCCGTATCTGAACGTGAATATGTGAAATCGAATTTGCTCCTCGGCGTTCGCGACTTCGGAAGCAGGAACGCCCAGGATCGGCCCCACCAGCGTCAATGCGCTGGCCGCGGCGCCTGCCGTCAGCACGCTTCGCCGGTCTTTGCCGGTGGCGGCGTCATCGGTATTCGACATCGGCTCCTCCTCCTTCAGCCACTTGCAATTCGAGTGGGCGGATCGTCAGCCTCTTCGCAATATGCGCGAAAGCGCGTCGCGGCGGTCGACCAGCGCGCCTGCTCGGCCATGGCGACCGCCCGCCGGCAGAGATTGCTCGCTTCCGCGCGCCGTCCATGCGCAAGCAAGATCGTCCGCGCCGTGTCGCAGCACGCCAGAGCGGCCGGCGTCGCTCCGATATCGGCCGCGTTCTCGATTGCGTTGCGCAGCAGGAAAATCGGCCTCGTCCACTCGCGCGGATCGAGCGCGGCGATACATTGCGCCAGCACATGTGTCGTGGCGATTTCCACGGCGCGGTGCCCGAATTGCGCAGCGGCCGAATTCGCCTCGCTCGCCAGGCGAAGCCCGTCCGCCGCGCGGCCTTCTGCGAGCTGGACAGCGGCCAACACGCCGACAGCCGACGTCTTGGCGACGACATGTCCCGAGACTTCGGCAGCCTCTATGGCCGACGTCAGCAGGCTTTCCGCCTCCGGCATTCGACCGAGCCGCAGCAAGCAACTCCCCAGCAGCGCCGCCAGCAGCGGGCTGAAGACATTCGCTTCCGCGCGGCGACAAAAGTCATAGCCGGTCTGGAGCGTCGTCAGGGCCTGCTGCAGATCGCCGCTGTAGCTCAGCAACTGCCCTTCGCAGTAGGAAACCGCGACGAGGTCGTATCCCACGCCGGTCTTCGCCGCCAATCGCTTGAGACGGTCGAGATCTGCGGCGGCGCGGTCGAATTCGCCCAGGGAAGACAAGGCATTTGCGCGCATCATCAGGCCGAGGCACATGGTCGTTCCAGTCGTGCCAATGCGTTGCGTCTCACGCCCGTCTCCGAGCCAGGCAATCGCGGGATCGAGCACGTCGACCGCTTCGCGGAACTGCCCCGCTGCATAACGCGCCTGCGCGAGGATGAAGCGCGCGAGCGTTTCGGAGGGGGGAGCATGAATGGCGCAGGCGAGCGTGAGCGCGCTCGCCCCGGACCGGATGGCGTCGGGCGCGGCGCCGGCGAGATTGAGCGCCCAGGTGCGATGGATCATCGCCAGCAGCCGGCGCGCAACGTCGCCGATCTCTTCGGCTTCCTCGATCGCCGTATCCAGATGCCGTAGCCATGTGCGCAGGTCCGCCGTGCCGCCGACGGCGACACGCAGGAGAAGCCGGAGGTCGATCGCGACCTGACGGTTTTCGCGTGTGCCCGGCAGTTGCGCGACATGGCGCAGCGCGCGCTCGCAATAGTCGAGCGCGGCGCGATAGGCTGACGTCTGCACCGCCTGCTCCGCCGCCAGACGGCTGTACTTCAGGCCTTCTTCGTGGAGCGAGGCGAGTTCCGCGTGATGCGAGAGAAAGCCGACCCAGTCGCCCACCCGATTCTGGTAGAAGAGCTCCGACGCCTTGACGGTGGCGACGTGCAATTCGCGCCGTTCGCCGCGCAGCGCCGCTTCATAGGCGGCTTCCTGCAGAAAATCGTGCCGGAATTCGCAATAGGCCGTGGATTCGAGATCGAATTGCGTGAAGAATTCGCCGCGCTTCAACTCCGCGAGCGCGCGTTTGAACTCGCTTCCATTGATATCGACGATGCGCGCCAGAAGGGCGGTCGGGAACCTGCGTCCGACGACTGAGGCCGCAATGACCACGCGCCGCGCGACCGCGTCGAGTCGCCCGATCCGCCCCGCCAGAATGGCGCGGATCGACGCGGGCGTTTCCATCCGCCCGGGCCGCGTCGAAAGGCGCGCGGAACCGACTTCGCCCGCAACGACGCCGCGCGCGAACGTGTCGCGCACGATCTCCTCGATATAGAGCGGCAGGCCGTCCGCAGTCTCCAGAATGCGCTGCTTGAGAGAGGCGATGGCGCCATCCTCGCCGAGCAGCGTAGTCCACGAACGCGCGCGCCTCCTCCCCGGAAAGAGGCGCGACCTCCATCGGCCGCCTGCGCGCGATGCGGCGCAAGGCGTCGCGCTTGTCCGGAGAACGGGCGGCCAGAATGAGCGCGACTGGCAGGCTCGCCGCGACGCCAGCCAGCGTCGCGAGCAATTGAAGCGATTCCTCGTCGCACCAATGCACATCGTCGATGGCCAGTATCAATGGCGCGTCCGCCGCCTGCGACCTGCAGACCGCGACGAAGGCGTCCGCCATGCGGCGCTTGCGCGCGTACGCGTCCAGCCCGCTCCACGCCTGATCGCTCACGAGCCCCAGAAGCGCGCGCAGCGCTTGCGTGTGCGGCTCCGGCCACAGCTTCGCGCCTCCGGTAGCGTCCTGCAACCGTCGCTCGATCTCGACGGAGGATTCGCTTTCGCCGACGCCCAGCCAGCCTCGAAACAACTGGCGCGCGACGGAGTAAGGAGACCGACGCGCGGCCGGTTCGCAATCGGCCGTCCAGATGGCGGCGCCTTCGCAAGCCGACGGCGTCAGCGCTTCATGCAGAAGGCGCGACTTGCCCGCGCCGGCCGCCCCGCTCAGGCACACGACGCCGCCGTGCGAAGCCTTGGCCGCGTCGATCGCGCGGCCGATCTCCGCCAGCAGGCCCTCGCGCCCGACGAGCGGCGAGAGCCCGAGCGCCGCGCGGGCTCGCCACCTCGAATGCGCGCGCGCATCGCGCAGCTCCCAGACCTCGCACGGCGATTCAAATCCCTTGAAGCGCATTCTTCCGCGCGACAGCCCGCTGATCCACGGACGCGCGGAACGGTACGTGTCGTCCGAAACGAGGATCGCGTCCGGCTCGGCCGCCTGCTCGAGCCTCGCCGCGAGATAGACGTTCGAACCCGAAAGCTGAAGAGCGCCGCGCTCGTGCGATATGACGACGTCGCCCGTGTGGATGCCGATGCGAACCGGCGGCGCGCCGGAGATGCCTTTGAAGCGCCGCTGGATGTCCAGTGCGGCGCGGGCGCCGGCGAAAGCATGCTCGCCTTCGGCTTCGTCGTCGGTGAAGACGGCGAGAATGCCGTCGCCTCGTGTCTCGACAAGCGTGCCGCCGCCCGCGCGAACGGCCTGCGTCATCTCATGAATGAGAGGTTTGACGCGAAGCGTCGCATTTTCCGGATCGAGCGCGGCGACGATCTCGGTCGAGCCCTTCAAGTCGGCGAACAGGATTGTCGCCGTTCTCAGCTCGGGCGGCACGTTGGCGGGCGCCGCCGTCGGCGCTCCGCACTTGGCGCAATAGTTGGACGCTTGGCGGATCGGCGATCCGCAGCTTTCGCATCGTGATGAACCGGCGCTCCGCATAAGCCCCCGCTCTGACCAAATGCGCCTGTGGCCACATGATAGGTCAGGCGCATGTCGCGGTCAAAAATGGGGAAAAGCGCCGGGAGTCAGTTCCGAAGCGCGATACTCGCGCTGCGCAGCGCGTTTTTGTCCACGAAAGGCGATGCGGCGAGAAGCACGAGGTCGGCATTGCCGCCGGGCTTCAGGTCGGCCGACGGCGCGCTCCACAGCCGCCGCGGGCGCGATGTCGCGGATTCGAGCGCGGCGGCCATCGGCAGACCGGCGTCGAGAAAGTGAAAGATTTCGTCGACCAGCGCGACGCCGTGAACGACGCCGGGGCTGCCGGCGTCGGACCCCGCGACGAGTTCCACGCCCTTGCGATGGGCAAGAGCGATATGCTCGGCGTGGCCGTCGAGAATGCGCCGGAGATTGCCGACGGTATTTGCGTCCCAGCCCGCGAGTTCCGGCCGCGCCCACTGGAAATGAACCGGCGAAACCGTCGGAACCCAGGCGATGCCCTTCTCCGCCATCGCATCGAGAATGTCCGGCGTCATGAAGAAGCCGTGCTCGATGGAATCGACGCCGGCGGCGACCGCGACCTTCAGCCCTTCGAGCCCGCTGCAATGCGCGAACGTCTTCTTGTCCAGCGCATGAGCGGTCCGAACGATGGCGCGCAACTCCTCTTCGTTGAACTGCGGCGCGCCCTTTACCTCGCCCGCGGCAAAGTCGATGATGCCGGTCAGGATGATCTTGACGTCGTCTGCGGTCGCCGCCATGTCCGCGATCACGGCCGCGACATCCCCGCCGGCCTCGATGTCGCGCGCCATGAACCCGCCGTAGCGTTTCGGCCGCTTGACGCCGAGGCCGGGCGAGCGAACGACCACCCTTTTCCCACGCTGCTCTTCCCGCATCGCATCGTTGACGCCGTAGCGGTCGCCGGCGTCGCGGACCAAGGTCACGCCCGCCGCCGCGTTGCGTGCGATGTTTTCGCGCGCAACGTTCAGCATCTCGTCCTTCGACGCGTTGAGATAGGCGTTGCGCTTGTCGAAATCGAGTTCGCCGCCATCGAGAAACAGATGCGCATGCGCCTCGACGAGGCCGGGCATGACGAAAGCCGCGCGCCGGTCGAACGGCGCGGCCGCCGCGCGCGCCTCGATCGCCGCGATCCGGTCGTTCTCGATCGTGATGAGATACGGGCCGTCCATCGGCGGATGATGCCGCGCTCCGTCGAAATAGCTGTCGGCCAGCAGGCGCTGCGTCGTCATTCGTCACGCCTTGTAGAACTTGCGGACGGCGCGCAGCGCGTTGCTGCCGCTCTGCTCCAGAAAGTTGCGATAGGCGCCCAGCACGTAGTTCTCGTCGGGCAGCGCGTGGTAGCCGCGCCAGGGCGTGCCCAGCACCGTATCGAAGCCGAGCGGGTTGGCGATGGTGAGAAAGGCGCATTCCAGCGTGTGCTTCAGGTCCGAGCCGTCGGCGGCCTTGGGCGGCAATTGCTGGCCGATGTTGGACAATCCTCCCATCATGTGCACGCCCTTCAGGTCGGCGTCGGCGCCGATCATCGCGATCGCGTCGAGCGTCGCGCGGTTGAGGCCGGTCGTGTCGGCGATGATCGCGCTGACCGACATGTCCAGAAAGATATCCGACAGCGGCACGCCGTATTCGTCGCGCAGCCGCAGGGCGCAGCGCCGCGCGGTGCCGTAGATCTCCTGCGCGGTCTTGTTGCCTTTCGCCTGCCCGTCCTCGACGCGCTCCGAGGCCATGAGGATCACCTTGAACGGCCCGTGCGTCCGGTAGAGGTCCATCAGGTCCCAGCGATGCTCGGTGATGGAGTTGACGATCGGATCGGCGCCGCCGGCCTTCGCCCGGTCATAGGCCTCGAGACAGACCTTCTGCACGTCGGCGCTCGGGAAATCGAAGGACAGCGGGATCGCGACAACCTCCTGAATGGCGCGGATCACCGTCGCCATGAAGCCCGGGTCGGTCAGCGCGCGCGCGCCGATATTGACATTGAGGTATTTGGCGCCGGCGTCGGCCTGCTTGATGGCGAGCGCCTGTATGCCTGCGATATCCTCGTTGTCGAACAGCGCCTTCGTGCTCTTGAAGCCCGGATTGATGCGCTCGCCGATGATCTGAAGCGAAAATCCCTGTGGTGCGGTCACGGCGCGCGTTCCTCTCTGGAGCAAGAAAAGCCGATGTTCTTCATGAAGCGTTTCTGGAATTGCGGATTGGTAGATAGTTCCACGTATTCGCAGCGCGCCGCTATATCGCTTGCAAGCGCGCGCTCTGCCCTCGATGCGAGCATGCGTGCTATGCCGACGCCCGCCGCATTGCCGACCTGTGCGAATTTTTCACGCGAAAGGCGCGGGAGAAGGCCGACATCCATCGCGCTGTCGAGGTCGATATAGGCGCCGAAGGCGCCGGCGAGGATGAAGCGGTCGATACGATCTTCCGTCAGCTCCATCCGCTCCAGCAGCAGGTCGACGCCGGTGCGCACCGCCGACTTGGCGAGTTGCACCGCGCGCACGTCGTTCTGCACGACATATATGCCGTCGCCGAGCCGGATCGCGCGTTTGCCCCCGTCGACGACGATGTCCGCATGGCCATCGCCGATGCGGCCGCCCCTGTCGATCAGCCCGAGACGAAGCCCGACGGAGATGACATCGAGCACGCCCGAGCCGCAGACGCCGACGGGCGCGGCGCCGGCGATCGTCGCGACACGCAGCCGCCCGTCGACCACCGTCACGCGCTCGATCGCGCCGTCGGCCGCGCGCATGCCGCAGGAAATATGCCCGCCCTCGAGCGCGGGCCCGGACGGGCATGAGGCCGAGACGATCTCGCCGTCGTGCATCAGCGAGATTTCGGTATTGGTGCCGATGTCCATGACGAGCGACACGCCGGGCTGTTCCCAACGCGCGCGTGTCGCCAGCAAGGCGGCGACATGATCGGAGCCGACGAACCCGCCGACATTGCCGACGACATGCACGCGCGCGCCCGGCGCGAAATCGAAGCCGAGATCGCGCGCAGCGACGTCTATCGCATCATGCACGGCCGCCACGAAGGGCGCGCGGCCGAGCTGCCGCACGGGCAGGCCGAGCAGCAGATGCTGCATGGCGGTGTTGCCGCAAATGGCGACATCCCTGATGTCGTGCGCCTGCAAGCCGACGGCGCGCGCAAGGTCGTGCCCGAGCGCATTGATCGCAACGCTCGCCGCCGCCTGCAATTCCTCCTGTCGCCTGCGACCGCCGATCGCATGGTTGATGCGGCTGACCAGATCCGCGCCCCACGCGACCTGCGGGTTCTCGATGCCGAGACTTGCGAGCCGCGCGCCCGTTTCGAGATCGAGCAGGAAGCCGACGACATTGGTCGTGCCGAGATCGACGGCGAGGCCGACGGCGCGTCGTCCCGGCGCGCCGACGCCGACGATCCTGTCGTTGCGTGAAAAGATTCGCGCCGACCAGCCGTTTTCGCGCAGCATCTGCGGCAGGTTGCGCGCGGCGTCCATGTCGATCGACGCGACAGCCGTCCGCAGCGCACGCCGAACTCGCGAAAAATCGTCGGCGTGATCAATCAGGGTGGCCTCGGGAACGGCCACATCCTCAAAGGAGACCGCAGGATCCGCGACGATCTCCGCCTGATCGTGCGCATGCACGTCGGCGCGCGACACTTGCGCGAGCGAGCGCGGCGCTATTTCGATGGCGCAGTCGGCGGTCGGGCGGACACGGCAGGCATGCGTCCACTTGCGGCCGCCTTCGAATTCCACGCCGACGTCGTCGGTCAGCTTTCCATCGTGCGCGCGCACCATGCAGGAGCCGCACGCGCCCCGCCCCCCGCAAGCGCCGACGATGCGCACGCCGTTGCGGCGCGCGGCATGAAAGATTGTCTCGTCGGCGCCGCATTCGATCTCGCGGTCGAGATGCAGGAAGCGGACGCGATAGGAAGTCGCGGCGGGACGGGCGTTCATGCGGGGCGCCTCACACCGGCGCGGCGGCGGCCGCGCGCAGCGCGACCGCGCAGGTCTTGCGCGAACGACAGTCGTCGCAGCGCGACCACATGGCGACCGGCAGATCGCGACCGACGCCGAACATGACGGAGGCCGATTTTGCCGGCTCCAGCGCAAGCGAGGACGTCGCGGCGACGCCGATGCGCTCCGCGCCCGCAAGGCGCAGCACGGCCGGCTGCGCGTCGAGCGCCAGACCGGGATCGCCCGCGCGCAATTCTCCGGCCATCGTCAGGCCGCGCTTCGTCACATCGGCGAGAATGCGGTCCTGCAAGCGACGCGAGGCTTCCAGAAGCATCTGGTTGCCCAACGTGTCGAGCGCGAGCGCGAGCGACATCCTCCGTTCGGCAAACAGCGCCCGCACCTTTTCGACGAGCGCCGGCCCGATCGTGCAGACCCCGAGCGCAAGCGCCGTTAATTCGCCCGAGTCAGGCAACATGCGCGGCGCAAAGAACGCTTCGCCGCCCGCGCGCAGCAATTCGGAGGCCGGCGCGTCGAGCGGGACGACCGCAAAGGTCATCTCCGCCCGGCCGAGCCCTTCCGCGCGCGCAAGCGCGATCGCCTCCGCGCGGAACCTGCGGCGCGCATCGGTCAGCCCCGTCGGCTCGACCGAGGCGATCGCCTTCAGCGCGTCGAAGGCGCGCGTCGCGCCTGATGGTTCAGCCCGCATATTTTCGCGCCGCCCGGAACATCGCGCGCACGTTCTCGACCGGCGTCTCGTCGGGAAGGCCGAAGGCCGCGTCGAGAATGATGCGGCCGCCCTTGTTCCAGACGTTGTCGACGATGTATTTCACCGCGGCGTCGACATCATCAGGCGTTCCCGTGGTCAGCGTCGAGGGCGATACATTGCCGCGCAACGCCACGACATCGCCGAGAACCTCGCGCGCCTTGACGATGTCGGCGCGCTCGAACCAGTAGATCGCCTTGCCGGCCGGTATGTCCTTGATGATCTCCAGCCGCTTGGTGCAGTCCGATTCCCACATGGGCATGGGGATCAGGCCCTCGGCGATGAGATCGAGCATCATCTGCCGGAAGGAAGGCCACCAATAGGTCTTGAACTGATCCTGCGACATGAAGGCGTCGGGCGCCCAATGCAGCGGGATGAACACCACTGGATTTCCGGACGCCTTCGCCGCCGGCACAACCTGGCTGACGAGCAGCCGCCGCATCTTGTCGCAGGCTTCGAGCAGCTTGTCGCCGCGCCGGCGCATGTCCGTGAGTACGCCGCGCGCGCCTCGGAAATAGTCGCCGAGCACGTCGAACGGCGCGCCGGTCGTGGCGATATTGCCCATGGGATAGCCGAGAGCGGCCATGCGCGCGATGAAACGGCCGTTCCTGTCGGCAAGGTCCTGGCTCGCCGCCGCCGCTTTCTGCACGTCGGCCCACGACTTCTGCAGCGCCGGCTTGAGAAAGCCCCTGATGTTGCCGAACAGGCGAAAATAGAAGCCGCCGGCGATGTGGGGAAATTCCGAGAAGCCTTCGAAGGCGCCCATGATGCGCGGCAGATAGACGCGCAGATAATAGCCGGTCGGATCGAACAGGAAGTCGTCGTATTCCTCGGGCTTCATATATTCGCGGTCGAGATACTGGTACGGCTGGTTGTCGCCCACGCCATTTCCCGGCCATTGCAATTGCTTGTAGCCTGTCGCGTCCAGCGTCGGGCCCATCGCCGTCTGCAGCACCAGCGGACTGACCGTATCGGGATCGAGGTCGAGCACGGCGCGTTCGGCGATCTGCGCCGTCGCGTCGGCGTCGTACATCAACTGCCGGTACGACACGCCCGCATATTTCGCGAGCCAGAACGTGCCGAACAGCGTGACCGGCATGCGGTCGGGCGTGCGCAATTCCACGCAATCCATGACCCGCTTCCAGCGCGCGTCGTAGGCGGCCTTGGCGTCGACGGACTTTTCGGCAAGCGCGCTCATGCGTTCACTCCCATCCAGCTCTTGCACAAGGTGACGGCTTCCACCGCATTGACGCCGAACGCGTCGGCGCCGGTATAGGCGCGCACCGTCTCGTCGATCTGACCGCCGCCGATCATGATCTTCACGTCGCTACGCAGGCCCGCCTGGTCGATGACGGAGATCGTCTCCTTCATCGAGTCGAAGGCCAGCGTGAGGAAACCCGACAGGCCGACGACGTCGGGCTTGTACGTCTCGATCTCGGACACGAAGGTCGCGGCCGGCACGTCGATGCCGATGTCCTTCACCTCGAAGCCGTTGATGTCGAGCATGAAGCTGACGATGTTCTTGCCGATGTCGTGCAGGTCGCCGTGCACGGTGCCGATCAGCACCTTGCCGAGCTTGCGCGGCTCCTCGCCCGGCGCGTTCTTGATGAGCGGCTTGGCGATGGCGCCGATCGTGTCGAGCATTTCGCCGGCCAGAACCAGTTCGGGCAGGAAGTATTCGCCGTCCTCGAACTTCTTGCCGACGATGTCCATCGCCGCGCGGCAGAGTTCGAGAACGCGCAGCGGGTCAGCGCCTTCTTCCAGCAGCATCTTCTTGGCGAGTTCGACGCCCTCGTCCTCTTCCATCTCGGCCAGATGGCCGACGAGGCGGGCTTCCTGTTCCGTCATTTCGCTCATCAACTCCTCCCGACTAAAATTCTTGCTTTGCCGCGCGTCTCATGCGCGCACGCCCGATCGCTCGATCGCCTCCGCCAGCGTCGTCTCGTTGCGGTGTCCCATCAGGTGGACGCCCGCGACGCCTTCGATCCCGCGCAGCGCGCGGATTGTTTCCACCAGGATGGCGAGCCCTTCCGCCTTCTGATCGTCGGCATTGGCGATGCGGACGAGGACGGATTCCGGAATGTGCACTCCGGGAACATGATGCGCCATCCAGCGCAGCGCTTTGACGCTGCTCAAAGTGCCGACGCCGACGATGATGTGCGCGCGCTTGTGCAAATTGCGCCGGCCGGCGGCGTCCATGAAGCGGCGCAACAGGTCGAGGTCGAAGCAGAATTGCGTCTGGATGAATTGCGCGCCGGCCTCGATCTTGCGCTCGAGATTGTCGATCCTGTCCTCGTAGGGCGGCGCGAAAGGATTGGCGGTCGCGCCCAGAAAGAGATCGGGAGGCGTCTCCAGCTTCCGGCCGGATGCAAATTCGCCCTTGTCCCGCATGTCGCGGGCAATGCGCAGCAGGTTGACGGCGTCGAGATCGAAGACCGCCTTGGCCTGCGGATGGTCGCCCTGGCTCACGTCGTCGCCGGTCAGGCACAGGATGTTGCGCACGCCGAGCGCGGCGGCCCCGAGAATGTCGCCCTGCACAGCGATGCGATTGCGGTCGCGGCAGGCGACCTGGCAGACGGGCGCATAACCCTTCGCGGCGAGGACGGCGGCCGCCGCCGCGCTCGACATGTGGCAATTGCCGCCCGCGCCGTCGGTGATGTTCACGGCGTCGACGAGGCCGGCGAATTTTTCGGCCCGCGCAAGCAGCGCAGCGGGGTCGGCGGAGTCGGGCGGCGCGATCTCGACGGTCGTGACGAAACGCCCCGAACGACACGCGGCCTCGAAGGCGTGCGTCGGCCGTTCGCGCGGCGGCGGCGCCGGCGACTGACGAGACTCCGGCGCGCCCTCGATCACCTTGATCCATGACGAGCGATCCTGCCGCGAGAAATCGATCGGCGGCAGGCTGGTCCGGGCGCCGCCGGCGCGGGGCGGTATCAGGCGCATCCCGTCCCGCGCTTCGAGCCAGACGCAGCGCATGGCAGGGTCCACCTCGCAACCGCCGTCGGCGCGCACGCCGCCGCAGGGACCGTTGCGCATCGCCTTGCCGCAATTGGTCGGACAGGCCATGCCGGTGTCGCGCAGAACGCAGGTTCCGCACATGCGGCAGTCGAACATCAGGCCCTTCGCGCCGCGCTCGATCGGCGACAGAAGGCGCTCCGCACGTTGCGATCCGACAATTGTAGCCAATGGTTTCAAGAGCGGCGCCAATCTGGCGAAGGCTTCATAGAGCCTTTCGAGTCCGGCGGCGTGCCTGACGCACCACTGCCGGACGGCCCTCATGTCTCGCCGGCCTTGGCGAGAAGGGAGGCGCGCGTGTGGATCTTGGCGAGCAGCCGCATCAAGGCGCGCCGGTCCTGCGCACTGAGGTCGGCCAGCAGAAATTCTTCGCGGTCGCGCGCTATGTCGACGATCTCGTCGTGCAGCCCCACGCCCTTCTTTGTCAGCGCGATGAACTGGCGACGGAAGTTGTTGTCGCGAAAGCGCGTTTCCACGAGTCCGCGTTCCTGCAGGAAAGCGACGCTGCGGCTGATGACCGTCTTGTCGAAACCGATCACTTCGGAAATGCGGGTCGCCGGAATCCACGGCTCCACCGCCAGCAGCGCCATGATGCGCCAGTCGGCGATGCCGACGCCGAAGCGGTTGCGATAGATTTTCGACGCGCTGCCCGAAATCTTGTTGGCGATCCAGGTCAGATAGGCGCTGGCGTGGTTCTCGAGGTCCAGCGCCTTCGAGGAGGAGCGCGCGTCGCGGCCGACCTTCGCGCTGACGGCTGCAGCGCCCGGCTGAACGACCACGCTCTTTGCTTGCCGCCTCTGCAACAACGCCTCCGTCGACCGGCGCGAAACCGCCCGTCCAATAAAGTTGGCTCAGCAACGTTGCAATGTCAACAATAAGCTGCATAGTTGACGTCGGGCTGCCGCGAGAACGGCGACAAACGTCGAAGGCTGCCCGCTCCGGAGGAACCGCATGACCGCGAGCCCTGCTACCGCAGCGCACAAAGAAAATTCATCTTGCAGGGAAACCAAAGCGCAAGCTCAATGACGCAACGCGTTCGTCCGCCGACCTTCCTGTCGAGTCGACGCCGCGATAGTCGGGAGATGTCTTGGATTCCACGATAGCCCTTTTCCTCGTGCAGGATGCGACGATCAACGGCGCGATCTATGCGCTGGTCGCGGTCGCCCTGCTTCTCGTGTTCGCCGTCACGCGGGTGATCCTCGTCCCGCAGGGCGAGTTCGTGGCTTTCTCCGCATTGACGCTCGCCGCCCTGCAGGCAGGACGCACGCCTTCCACCGTCTGGCTTCTTGCGGCGCTCGGCGTCCTCGCCTTCCTCACTGTGGCGTGGCGCGGCCGTCGCGAATTCGGCGCGCGCCAGTATGCGACGGCGGGATTGGCGAACATCGGCCTGCCGCTGGCTCTGGCGCTGATCGTTCGAACGCTTGCGCCGTTGCGGCTCGGCCTCGCCGCGGATGTGCTTCTCACCATCGCCCTCATCGCGCCGATGGGTCCGATGATCTACCGCATCGCCTTCGAGCCGCTGGCGGAAGCGAGCGTTCTCGTGCTGCTCATCGCGGCTTTCGGCGTCCACTTCTCGCTGACCGGTCTCGGTCTCGCCTTCTTCGGGCCGGAAGGCGTGCGCACGCCGGCGCTGATCGACCAGAATTTTTCGCTCGGCGATTTGCTCGTCACCGGACAGAGCGTCGGCGTGATCGTCACCACCATCGTGCTGCTCGTCGCGCTCGGCTGGTTCTTTCGCGCAACCCTGTTCGGCAAGGCGTTGCGCGCCTGCGCCTCCAACCGGCTCGGCGCGCGGCTCGTCGGCGTTTCGACATCGTTGGCAGGGCGCATCGCCTTCGGCGTCGCGGCGCTGATCGGCGCCGTTTCCGGCGTGCTCGTCGGCGCGCTCTCCACCATCTACTACGACAGCGGCTTCCTCATCGGCCTCAAGGGCTTCGTCGCCGCCATCATCGCGGGGCTCGCGAGCTATCCGCTGGCCGGCCTCGCCTCGCTCGGCGTCGCATTGCTCGAGGCCTTCTCGTCGTTCTGGGCGAGCGCCTACAAGGAGGCGATCGTCTTCTCCGCCATCATCCCGGTGTTGATCTGGCGCTCCCTCGCCGTCGGCCATGTCGAGGAAGAAGAGGAATGACGGCCCTGCGACGCGCCCTGCCTGCGATCGCCGCGCTCGCTATCCTCGCGGCGCCGTTCACCGGGCTCATGCCGGCCTATTGGGTGACGCTGTTCAACTACATCGGCATCGCCAGCCTCGTCGCGCTCGGCCTGGTGCTGCTGACCGGCGTCGGCGGCATGACGTCGTTCGGACAGGCGGCCTTCGTCGGCATCGGCGCCTATTCGAGCGCCGTGCTCAGCGTGCATCTCGGCCTCTCGCCCTGGCTGACGCTGCCGATCGCGCTGGCGGTGACCGGTTTCGTCGCGCTGCTGATCGGCGCTTTCACCGTGCGCCTGTCAGGACATTATCTGCCGCTCGGCACGATCGCCTGGGGCATTTCCTTCTTCTATCTGTTCGGCAATTCGGAAAGCCTCGGCGCGCATGACGGCATGTCCGGCATTCCGCCTCTGCGCATCGGCTCCTACGCGCTGATCGAGCCGCGCGACTTCTTCGTCGTCGTGTGGGTAGCGCTGGCGCTCGCCATGATCGCAAGCCGCAACCTGCTCGACAGCCGCGTCGGACGCGCCATTCGTCTCCTGCGGCGCGGCGCCGTCACCGCCGAATCCTTCGGCGCCGGCGCGCCCGGGCTGAAGCTCATGCTGTTCGTCTATGCGGCGGTATTGGCGGGCCTCGCGGGATGGCTCTACGCGCATTTCCAGCGATCGGTCAGCCCCGGACCCTTCGGCATCGTCGCGGGAACCGAATATCTGCTCATGGCCGTGCTCGGCGGCGCCGGCCGCATCTACGGCGCCATTCTCGGCGCAGCCGGCGTCACCGTGCTGCGCGATCAACTGCAGGATATTCTGCCCCATCTCGTCGGCGCGACCGGCAATTACGAGACTATCGTCTTCGGCGCGATTCTCGTCGGCGTGCTGCAGACCGCGCCGCGCGGACTCTGGCCGTTGATCGCCGGCCCGCCCGCGCCGCCCGCGCAAACCTCCGCGCCGGAGGGTCGCGCCCTGCCGACGCGCGAGATGCCGCAGCGAGGCGAAACGCTGATCGAGGCGCGCGCCATCACGCGCCGCTTCGGCGGCCTGGTGGCGGTCAACGCGGTGAGCTTCGATGTCAAGGCGGGCGAGATACTGGCGCTGATCGGGCCGAACGGCGCGGGCAAGAGCACGACCTTCAACCTGCTGACCGGCGTGCAGGCGAACAACGGCGGCGAACTCCTGTTCCGCGGCGCCGTGCGCGCCGACGCCACGCCGCGCGAATCCGCGCAACTCGGGATCGCGCGCACCTTCCAGCACGTGCAATTGCTCTCCGACATGAGCGTCGTCGAAAACGTCGCCTTCGGCGGCCATCTGCGCGGCCACGCCGGCGCGTTGCGCGCCGTCGCGCGACTCGACCGGCCGGAAGAAGCGTTGCTGCTCGCCGAAGCGCGCCGCCAGATCGCGCGCATCGGACTGGCCGAACACGCAGACCGTCCCGCCGGATCCCTCGCGCTCGGTCAGATGCGCCTGGTCGAGATCGCACGCGCCTTGATGGTGGATCCGGTCGCGCTCCTGCTCGACGAGCCCGCCGCCGGCCTGCGTGTCGCCGAAAAGCGCGCCCTGGCAGGCCTTTTGCGCGAGTTGCGGGCGCAGGGGATGGCGGTCCTGCTGGTCGAACACGACATGGATTTCGTCATGAGCCTCGCCGACCGCATTGTCGTGCTCGACTTCGGCGTGAAGATCGCCGAAGGGCCGCCGCGCATCGTGCGCGACAACCCGCGCGTGCGCGAAGCCTATCTGGGAGAAGCGGTTTGAGCGCGCTCCTTCTCGATATCAGGGACATTCACGTCGCCTATGGCAGCGTCGAGGCGGTCAGCGGCGTCTCGATCGAAGCGCGGCGCGGCGCCATCGTGACCGTGATCGGCGCCAACGGCGCCGGCAAGACGACCCTGCTCAATGCGATCATGGGCGTTCGCCCGGCGACCGGCGCGCTCGCCTTCGACGGCGAGGACATCGGCGCGATCCCGCTCGAGACGCGCGTCGCGCGCGGCCTCTGTCTCGTACCTGAACGACGCGAACTCTTTTCCAACATGTCGGTCGCCGATAACCTGCTTCTCGGCGGCTTTCGCCGGACGGCGACGGAACGCGCCGAAACGCTCGAGGAAGTCTATGCGCGCTTTCCCCGACTGCGCGAGCGGCGCGCGCAGGAGGCGGGGACCTTGTCCGGCGGCGAACGGCAGATGCTCGCCATGGGTCGCGCGTTGATGGCGCGGCCGCGGCTGCTGATGCTGGACGAGCCGAGTCTCGGCCTGGCGCCGCGAATCGTGAGGGAGGTCTTCGAGATCATTCAGGATCTGAGGCGCTCGGGCGTCTCCATCCTGCTGGTCGAGCAGAATGCGCGCGCTGCGCTCGACATCGCCGACTATGCCTATGTGCTGGAACTCGGACGGGTCAGCGCCGCCGGAACAGCCGAACAAATCGCCGCAGACCCGAGGCTCGTCGAGAGCTATCTGGGTCTTGGCGGAGGAGACTACTGACGTCGCAGTAGAGGGAGGACGAAAATGAAACGCACTATGTTGACGACAATGACAGCGCTGGCCGCGCTATTGCTTGCGCTGCCAGCCAGCGCCGAGATCAAGATCGGCATCACCGTATCCGCGAGCGGGCCGGGCGCGGCGCTCGGGCAGCCGCAGTTGAAGTCGATTGCCGCGCTGCCCAAGGAAATCAACGGCGAGAAGGTCACGTACATCGGCCTCGACGACGGCTCCGAACCGACCAAGGCCGTGCAGAACGTCCGCAAGCTCATCAGCGAGGACAAGGTCGACGTCGTCGTCGGCTCGTCGCTGACGCCGGTTACCCTGCCGCTGATCGACATTGCGGCGGAACAGAAGACGCCGTTGATGACGCTGGCCGCCGCCGCCGCGCTGGTGCTGCCGATGGACGACAAGCGTCGCTGGGTCTTCAAGGTCGTGCCGAACGACGACCTGATGGCCGGCGTCGTCATGAAGGCCATCCAGAAGTCGGGCGTGAAGAAGCTCGGCTACATCGGCGTGTCCGATGGCTACGGCGAAGGCTACTACAAGGAATTGTCGCGCATTGCGCCGCAGATGGGCATCGAGCTCACCACCCACGAGGTCTATGCGCGCAGCGACGCGAGCGTCGCCGGCCAGATCCTGAAGATCATCGCGACCAAGCCCGACGCCGTGTTCATCGCCTCGGCGGGCACGCCGGCCGTGCTGCCGCAGAAGGCGCTGCGCGAGCGCAATTACACGGGCCCCGTCTATCAGACGCACGGCATCGTGACCGAGGAATTCCTCAAGCTCGGCGGCAAGGACGTCGAAGGCGCGATGTTCACGGGCGAGGCCTTCACCGTCGCCAGCGATCTGCCGGCCGACAGCCCGTTCCGCAAGGCGACGGAGAAATATGTCGCCGCCTACAAGGAAGCGAATGGCGGGGCGTCGCCGAACATGTTCGGCGCCCACCTCTGGGATTCGATCCAGCTCGTCGCCAACGCCGTGCCCGCGGCCAAGAAGATCGCCAAGCCCGGCACCCCGGAATTCCGCAGCGCGCTGCGCGACGAGATCGAGAAGGGCAAGGAGATCCATCTCAACAACGGGCTGTCGACGATGAGCCCGACAAACCACAACGGCTACGACGAGCGCTCCGCGTTCCTCATCAAGGTGCAGGGCGGACAGTTTCGTCTGATGAAGTGAACATCGACCGAAGCGGCCTCGAGAAGGCCGCTTCGGCTTCCGCCTCGTGCGAAATTCAATGCGGCTTCGCGCGGTCCGTGTCCAGCCACACGAGCCGCGCGAGAACGGCGACCGACAACACGAAGCACACGGAATTGGTCAGGACGATCGGGGCGTCGCCCCGGGCGATCCCGTAACCAATCCACAAGGCAAACCCCAGAGCCGTCAGAACGTACATGCGGCGCGACACGCCGCGATTGTCTTCGTCGCGCCACACCTTCAGGACCTGCGGCACGAAACTCGCCATCGAAAACAGCGAGGCTGCGAGCCCGAGATATCCATCAATCCTTGCCAACGCTCCTCGCACGGCCGGCGATACGCCGCCCATTCGATGGAATGCCCGAACCCGTCATTTCGTTCCGCGCTCAGACTTCGGTTTTCGGGAGGGCCTCGCCGTCGTCGCGCAAGAACACGGCGCTGGGCTTTTTGCTCGATCAGCCCCAACAATCGGCGCGGATATTGTCGAACCAGCTATGCGCGTAAAGAAGCTCGCGCTTCCGGTCCGCATCGGAAGCGTCCATCCTCGACAGGCCGCCAGCGCCCTGCACTTCCGCAATCGCGTTCTTTTCCCTGTCGTAGGTGTAGACGCCCGCCACCGAGAAGGCGTGGTCGGGACCGGCGATCGAATAGCACGCATTGATATAGGCAGGCTCCGGCGCGGGCTGCCCCTTCAGCATGGCGATGATCGCCGCGGCGGCGACCTTGGCCTGCGAATTCGCGGAATAGCCGGATTTCGGCATGGTCGCCGCGTCGCAGGCGTCGCCCAGCACATGGATGCCCGGCGCCTTCTTCGACTCCATCGTATCCTTGCTCACCGACGCCCACGCGCCTTCGACCAGACCCGCGTCGAACGCGATCCTGCCGGCCTTCTGCGGCGGAATGACGTTGAGCACGTCGGCCTTGAACGTGTCGAACTCGGTCTCGACCGTCATCGCCGTCATGTCGATCTTCTGCGCCTTGCCGCCCTTTCCGCCGCTGATCCACTGGATCATGCTGTCGGGCGTGCCGAAGCCGTAGAACTTCGTCCAGGCCTGCTGGAAAAGGTCCTGCTTCGAAAAGCCGTCCTTCGGGTCGAGAATGATGACCTTCGACTTCGGCTTGTGTTTCTTGAAATATTGCGCAATCAGGCTCGCCCTCTCATAGGGAGCAGGCGGACAGCGATAGGGATTTGGCGGCGCCACCATGACGAAATTGCCGCCATCCGGCATGGCTTCGATCTGCTTGCGCAGCAGAATTGTCTGCGGCCCGGCCTTCCAGGCGTGCGGCGCCTTTTCGATGTGCGCCTCGCTGTAGCCCGGCACGCCGTCGAAATTGAAGTCTATGCCCGGCGCGACCACGCAGCGGTCGTAGGCGAATTTTTCTCCGCCTTTGGTGGAGACGGATTTCGCCGCAGCATCGATGCCGGTCACGAGATCGTGCACGACCTTGACGCCGTGCTTGCCGAGCCCGCCGAAGCCGACCTCGAGCGACCCGACGCTGCGGTCGCCGGCAAGGGCCTCGTTGCTCATGAAGCAGGTGTAATAGCCGGGATCGGCTTCGATCAGCGTCACCTCCAGCGAGGGATCGCCGAGCTTCAGATATTTCGCCGCCGTCGCGCCAGCCGGTCCGCCGCCGACAACGACGACTTTCTGGCCCGCCGCGCGCGCGACGTGCGGCGCGGCGATCGCCCCGCCGACGGTCAGAGCCGCGCCGCCGATCCGCAGGAAACCGCGACGGTCGATGGAATAATGGCTCATGTTCGCCTTCCGCTCACTGCACACTGGCGTAATAGTGCAGAATGTCGATGAGGGCGCCTTCGCCCTTGTCGCGGACGACTTCTTCGAACTTGTCCTTCTGCGCCCGTTCCGTCTGGCGCTTGCCCGAGCGGAAGTCCTGCATCGAAAACTCCATGTATTGCAGCCATTGCCCGGCCAGCATCCCGACGCCTTCCGACGCGCGGCCCTCATCCTGGTGGCAGGATTCGCAATATTTCTTCGCAAGCGCCCTGCCGGACTTCACTCTCTCCGGGTCCGTCTTCTGCGGCCGGCGCGCGAATTTCTGTTTCTGGAAATATTTCGCCATCCCCGCGATGTCTTCGTCGCTGTAGCCCCTGGCGATGCGATCCATGACGGTCGCCGGACGCTTGCCGTCGCGATAATCCTTCATCGACATGACGAAATAGTCGGTCGAAAGAGAGGCGATTGTCGGTATGGCCGGGCCGAGGCTCGATCCGGCAGGTCCGTGGCACGCGGCGCAGGTCGCCGCCATCGCTTCGGCGTTCGGCCCCGCGGTCGCCGGAGCGCAAGCCCCGAGCATCGTCGCCAGAATCGCGACGCGCCACGCCGCTTTCGTACACATCAAGTCTCTCATCCCTTCCCCGCCCGCATAGCGGCGTGCAATCGCCCTTCCCGCTCAGGGCCTGACCATGACGAGCCTGTCGGTCCCGGACTCCGCGCCCCACACCTCGCCGTCGCGACCGTGGAGCTGGCGCACCATCGCGCGCGGACGATCGCTGGGAAAGGACTGGAATGTCTCGGTGGACGGATCGAAGCGCAGAATGGCGTTGCGCGTGAAGTCGGTCAGCCACACCTTGCCGCGTTCGTCCACATAGACCGCATAGCAGGCCGGGTTGTCGCCCGGCAGCTTCCATGCGCGCCAGCTTCGGGCCGCCGGGTCGTAGACCGAGACATTGCCGGAGTTCCATTCGCTGATCCACAGGCGACCCTTGTCGTCCGCCCATACGCGCCGGGCGCCCTGCCCTTTCGTCGGCGGCTCGACGACGACAGCCTCGCCGGTCTCGACGTCGATTTTCGCAAGATAGCTGCCGGCCAGCGATACGAACCAGATGTGCCCCGAGGGTGTGGCGGCAATTCCATAGGGACCGACGCCCTTGGGCGCGTCCCACACCTGCATCGCGCCGGTCGCTGGGTCGAGACGGCCATAGACGCCGCTCTGGCCCGTGAACCAAATCCGCCGCTTGGCGTCGAAGACCGCCGTATTGAGATTGGCGTGGGCCCTTTCCTTCGGCAGCGGCCAGGCTTTCACGGCCCGGGTCGCCGGATCGACGCGGACGATGGCGTTGAGGCCGCCGTCGGTGATCCATGGCGCGCCATCGGGGCCGACGATGACGCCATGCGGCGCGGAGCCTTCGCCCAAAGCGATGCGCCCGATCTTGCCGGTCGCTGGGTCCAGCCGGCCGAGAACGCCGGAATGCTGGCCCGTATACCAGACGCCGCCGTCTTTCGCCGCGGCGACATCGTGCGGATGGTCGCCGCGCGGCGTATCGAAATAACGGACCTGCTGCGCGCTGGCGACCAGCGGCGCGAAAAGAAGAAGGACGTTGAGCAAGACGCGGATCATCGGCGCACCCGAAACTGTCATCGGCCGGTCGGCGATCGTCGCCGCACGACAGGCCGGAACGATATGGAGGTTAGCACATCGCGCAAAAGCAGCCTGACCCTGCGACCGGAATGCGCCCGCAATCCCGACGGCGACCGACGTCAGATGGGCGTCGCATCGCCGGCAGGCGTCGGACTCCGTCGGTCCAACGCCCGACGCGCATGATCGATGGCCAGCGACACGGAGCCCTGTTCCGCGCTGAGCGAACCGTCCAGCAATTCGTTGACGCAGGCCGCGACAATCGCATGATACTCGTCGTTCAGTTTTCGTAGCGCGTCCTTGTCCGCGGTCGCGGCCTCGTCGGCTATGATCAGGAGCCTGAGCAGCTTTTCCTGCCGCTCCCTGTTTCCCCTCCGGCCGAGCCACCCCGCCAGCAGCGCGCCGAATGATCCCAGCAGGCTCAGCGGAACTCCAACGAGATAGACATAGCTTTGGATCTCGTCGAAGAAACTTTGATCGCCATTGTTGAGATAGTTGGCGAAGCCCGGATGTATGGGAAGGATCGGCTTCAGGTTCGAGGTATCAGGCGCTTCGATCTGGCTGGCGAGCGGCGTAAGCTGCATCAATCGCGTCTTGGTATTCAGGATCGAGCGGCCGAGCGCGCCGGCGACGACGTCCAGCATCGTCACCGGAACCACGAAACGATAGGTGACCGCTACGCCGGTGATGTCGTCGTCCGGCGTCGCCGGTCGCGCGCGGAATGCGCCCGCCGGAATATCGACCGAATCCAGGCTGGGAAAGCGCGCGCTGATCGCGTCATTGTCATCGAGGCTGAGGATTGTCGGCGTGCCGCGCGTCGCCCGGGCGATTGACGCGACGACGTCGACCACGTCGCCCGGACCCATCGGGCCGACCGCCACCGCAGCAGCAGCCTCCCGACGATGAAGCGCCTGCCCGATCTCGGCGATCGGCAGGTACAGCCGCTTCACGGCGCCGGGATCGACGTTGAAATAGTTCAGGATCAGGTCGAACAGGCGCGAATTGTGCTCCTGCAACGGGCCTGCGGGGATGGCGATCGTCTTGCCCGAAAGTTTTCCGACCCCGTCGATCGAAGTGTCGGGCGGCAGGACGATCGCGACGACATCCCGCCGCAGAATGACGAGCGTCTGGCCGTTTCGCGGCGGCGCGACGTCGGTGCGCACCAGGGCGATGTCGACGCGCCCGTCTTCCAGCGCCTTCGAACTCGCCAGCAAATCCGGGGTCTCGACCATGCGAAAATCGATCCGGGGATGGGCTGCATGCGTCGCCGTGACGAAGGCCGAAATGAAACGCTGGGCTATCCCGCCCTCGATCCCGGTCGTGATGCGCAACGTTGCATGCGGCTTGCCGAAATAGTCGACGGCCAGTCCGCCGCCCAGGACGAGCAGAAATGCCGCCAGCACGTAGGTGAGAAAGCGTGGCAGCTTCAAACCGACAAAGCCCATCGGTCTCCTCCCCCGCCCAAACCCGTCGGCGCGCGACAACGGGACGTCATCGCGCGTGCGCCCCTATCTGCCGGCGAGAATTCGGATCGGAGCTCCAACGATCGCCGCAGGCAAGGCCAGAACGCTCGGCGCCTCGCCAGAAATCTTCTCGGCGGCGTCGGCCACCGCGCCGCCGCTGCGTCCGATTCCCTTTCCAAGGACGGTCGCGAGTTCGGGAGCGACATCCGCGATCTGCGCGAACTTGTCGTGATTGGTCGCATCATCGCCGTGGAGCGCCGTCAGATCGACGACGACCGCGCCGAGCGCCGTCAGCTCTGCCGCATTCAGATCGTCGCCGAGCCTGGCCTTTCCGCCGGCGAGAAATCGCGAGGCGGCGAGCGCGCGGTCGTCGGCTGAAACGACGACGAGATAGGGTTTCGCAGGCTTGCCGATCCGGCGCATCTGCGACTTGAAGACATCGATGTCGATATCGGGCGCCGCAAGAATGATCGTGCCGAGTTTGCCTTTTCCGGGCGCGTCGCCCTTGATGCGGATGTTGCGGATCGCCTCCACCGTCACCCAATTGCCCATGGAATGCGCCAGGATATTGATCTGGTCGGCATTGCTGGCGGCCATCAGGCGCAGGACATGCTCGAGCCGGTCGCGCGCTGCTGTCGCGCTGTTCGTGTCGTAGACATAGTCCGACAGCTTGCCGTGCGATGCCCAGGAGAAATGAACCGGAACGGCCGACGAACGCGCGTCGTGCACGATCTGGGCGAACCGGAACAGTCCTTCCGCGAACATCGTGTTGTAGCCGTGGACGAACAGCAGGGCCTTGCGCTGGCCCTTGGGCTTCTGCGCGAGGCGCTTGTTCAGTTCGGATATGAATTCCGCCTCTCGAGGAAGGTATCCGGCGTCGCGCACGACGAATTCGGTTTTCGGGTCGCCCGGCTCCTGCGTCGGCCATTCGATCTCGCCGCTGGCGTGGCGCGGCGGCACGCTGATCGTGAACGCCGCGAAATCGAGGCCGGGCGAGCGTTCGCCGCCGAAATAGGTTCCGGGGCGGGCGTCGCGGGCGCGGGTCGTGGCGACGAGGATGGGATGTTCGACCGCGCCCACGGCGTCGGACACGGCGACATCGAGGGCGCCGGTTTCCGGCCTGGATCCGCACGCGCCGAGCGCGAAAAGCAGGGGGAGCACGGCTGCCGCCAGCAGCCGCGTGGACCGGGCCGGCCGCCGCGCGGTCGCCTGATCGTTCTCCTGGTCGGATCGCAAGCTCACGCGCTACCTAGCCTTCTCTACCAGATTGCTTTGCAGGCACGTCAGTAATTCAACATAGCTCGGCAATCCGCCCTGCGATGTCTCCGCGACGCAGGCGGCGCGCGACGACTTTGACGATTTGGCCCAGACAGGGGGCAGCGCCTTGCGCGCGTTCTCTTCATCGGCGAGGCACGCCGCGACCGTGGCGGCCCTGTCCATCCCGACCGCTGGCGTCGCCTTGCAGGTGGAGCGATAGTCGAGTTTTGGCACGCCCTGCGCGCTCGCAGGGACGACGGAGGCCGCAATCAGGAGGACGGGGATGAAAGACTTCATGGGTCTATGCTCCGACCGGCGCCCATTGGCGAGCAGCCCGACAGCGTACGCCCTGATTTGAGCCATCTCTACCCATTCGTTCATTCATAGTTGTCGAAATCCGACAGGCCGATCCGCAGCTCCAGCGCGAAACAGACGAGGGACGCCGCAAAAAGCGCCTGCGCGCCGATGAACAGCAACGCCGCGCCCCATTCGTGCGTGATCGCCAGAAACGCGCCGCCAAACATGAAGATCACGATGAGAGTCGTGCCGATGCCCGACAGGAGCGCCAGCGTGATCGCCCAACGCACGAAGTCGGCGCGGCGCCGCAGGCGCGGCAGGTCAGCCTTCAGAAACAGACGGTCGTGCTCATTTTCGTGAATGCGATTGATGACCCGGATGCGGTCGACAATACGCGCGAGCCGCCCAGCCAGCACGCTGATGAAGCCGGCGACGGCGCTCAGCAGGAATACGGGCGCAGTCGCGCGCACCATCACGCGCCCCAGTTCTTCCGGGGACGCATTGGCCGCAAGCGTCCCCGCCATCGCGACTATGTCGAGCACGCCAGACTGCGGCTCAGCGCACGATTACGCGGCGACGCGGCGCGTAAACCGGGCGACGCACGACCGGCGCAACGCGCACGACCGGCGGCCGGCGCACGGCCACCGCGCCGCGGGGGCCCGCGCAGGCGGCGCCGCGAACGCCGCGCACGCAGGCCGCGGCTTCCGCAGAAGACTCGAAGGCGACGGAGGCGACGAGCGCGCCGCCAGCCACGAACGAGCCCAAGAGCATCAATCTTGCAAGTTTCTTCATCGGGACCTCCTCAGAGCAGGCTCGTTGCAACCGCGCGGCGCAAGAAGCGCCGCGCGGTTCGCCTCATTGACCGACAACCGGCGGGAGCGTGCGGACATGCGCGATTGCCGGCGGGTTCCACTTGCCTGTCAAAGCGTCCGACTTCGGCGAGTAGAGACGCATCGTCAGGTTGAAGGACCCTTTGGGCGCCGGCAGCCAGTTGGCTTCCTTGTCCGCGCCGGGGCTTTCGTTCTGGAAATACAGGTCCAGCGACCCGTCGGGGTTGTACTTGAACGGCATCCAGCTCGACACCGCGAAGCGGTTGAGCGCGTTGGGAACCTGGAAGCCGTCCGAGTCGTAGAGCGTGATCGACCAGAAGGCGCGCGTCGGCGGGATTTGCGACTTCTCGAAATGCAGCACGTACTTGCTCGAGCCGTCGAGCGGCCGCCCGCCGTCGTCGGCAAGATTCAGCGGATAGATCGCATCCTCAGGCACGTTGGCGCCGAGACCGACCTGCGCGACGATCGCGCGCTTGAGATAGTAATTGCCGTAGACGCCCATCGTGTCCGTGTTCATCGACCAGCCGTTGACGACGCGCGCGAGCGTCGGAATTTTCCACGCCATGAGCTTCTGCGCGGCTTCGGGCGCGCCCGCGAGACCGGCGCGCACGTTTGCATCGAGCTTGTCGAAATCGAAACTCTTGCCCGGCTCGATGCCGATCCGCTTCATCTGCGCGACGATCGGCTGGTCGGTGATGTGCGGCGGATGCATTTTCATCAGCTCCGACGCATAGGCGAAATACTTGGCCGCCGTCATCGTATCCGCCTGCACCTTGGGCGGCGTCTTCATGTCGACCGACGGATCGGCCTTGAATTCGACCGGCTTGGGCGACCTGCCCCATTCGGAGAGGAGCGTGACCTTGTAGCCGTCCTGAATCTTGTGAACCGCCGGATAGTCGGGCGGGCCGTCCGTCTTGGTGCGGCCGATGATCCAAATGTATGGCGTCGGCGCGTCGATGCGCTGGATGTCCTTCGGCAGCTTGAATTCCTCGACGACCTTGTCGCGCAAGTCAGGACGCCAGCCCGGCGGAACGATCAGGAAGTTGGCCGCCTGCGTGCCCGTCGTTCTCCAGCCGGGCGAGGCGAAGACGTCCGACCACATGTCGAGCATCGGCAGCAGATAGTATCGCCCGCCGGTGTCGGGCGCCGAGACGACGACCGGCTCCTTTGTCATGTCGAGGAAGGCCGACGAATAGAGCGTGTCGAAGTTCGAGCGCACGACGCCCTTGAAATCGCCTGGCGGATAAGCGCGAATGTTCGCAAAGCCGTTCATCGGGCCGCCGAAGGCGCTGCCCGGCGGCTGGTTCGTCAACTGCTTGCGCGTGATGTCCATCGAGATCAACGGATAAAAGTACAGGTAGGCGTCCACGCCGATCGCGTGCGCCTCGTCCTGGGTGATCGCCTGCGCTTGGGCGTTCGGCGCCACGGCCATGAGTGCGAGCGCCAGGGTCGCTCCGCGCATTGAGACTGTCTTCAAGAACATGCTCTTCGTCCTTCTTTTCGAGCCTCGGTCGAGGAAGATACGCGCCTTTTGCCGCGGCCGGCGATCCTCCGCCCAATCCGTCCGCCAGTCTAAAGATAGGCGGTATAGGAACTAATCCAGACCAGTATGTGCTTCAGAATGCCGATCACGCCCGCATTGGCCGCAAAGACCGTCGCCGTTCCCGGCATTCCGAGTTTCAGGTCGCTCTTGTCGTAGCCCTCCGGAATCGAGACCGTCGCGGGATAGGCGCCGGCGCCGCCGACCGCGCCGGATCGCGCGAGAACGCCGGAAACCGCGACCTGGCCCTGCCCGACGCCTCGCGGAATTTCGACGATGCGCGCGGAAAAGATCCGCCCGGGACGATCGTCGAAGACGATGCTGACCGACGCATCCGGCTTGATCGTCTCGAAGCCGTTCGGCGCGAACATGCCCACCAGCGTGATGTCGCTCGTGAGGACGAAGGACATGACGCCGCGCGCCTGCAACGCGCGATCGCCTACCGCCAGCGCGAGAAGCGTGACATAGCCGTCGCCGGGCGCGCGAACATTCGTCTGCGCCAGCTCCCATCTGGCCTGCGCGAGTTGCGCGTCGGTCTGCGCGACACTCGTGTTGACGCCGCCGACCTCTGAGTCCATGGCGAGCTTCGCGGTCGCCTGCGCCGCCTTGGCCGACTGCAGTTGATAGTTGGCGGTTTCGAACTGGACCTGTGTGTCCTGCATCCTGAAGACGGATTGCGCCTGCTGCCCCGTCAGCTTCTCCATATCGGCCATGCGCTGCTGGTTGTAGGCGACCTGCGCCGTCAGGCCCTGCACGTTGGCCGTCGCCTGCTCGTAGTTCGAGACGAGTTGCTTGGCCTGTTGTCTCGCCTGCGCGAGCGCCGCCTCGAGCTGCCGCACCTTGTTCTCGAACGGCGCGGGATCGATCTGGAACAGGGTTTCGCCGGCCTTCACCGCGACATTGGTGGAGACCGGGATCGATACGATCTGACCGGAGACGTTCGGCGTCACCTCGACGACGCGCGAAATCACCGTCAGACGCCCCGTGGGCGTGAGATAATTGAACAGGGCCAGGAAGACCGCGAGGATAAGCGCGCCGAGCAGCGCCGTGAGCGAGCCCGACAGCCATCCCCACCTGACGATCTTCAATCTGCCGAAAACCAGCCAGACCAGAAGCAGGTAGAGGCACAGGACGATGAGCATCGGCGTTCTCGGATGCGACCGTGGCGGCAACGTTGCGAAGGCGCGCCACGAGACGCGCGCCGCCGCGCTGGCGGACGAAAGCCGCTACCGTCCTGTCGTCGGCGATGTCGCGGACGGCCTCACATCACTTCCAGTTCTTCTCGATGACGCTCATCAGCTTCTCTTTCTTGTTCTTCGCGCAATGTTCGGAGATGACCTTCGCATTGCGCTTGACGTAACGCGGGTCGACCACCGTCAGGTTCTTCGTCGACATGAACCAGCCGCCGGTCCACGAGGCGACCAGCGTCTGCGTGTCGACGTCGGCGCCCAGAAAATCGCCGCAACTGATCTGGCTCACGTTGATCTCGGTCGGGCCGTCCGCGCCGGCCTTGGCATTGGCGACCGAGGCTTGCAGCCCCGCCATGAGATTGGCCTTCGGGTTCGATGCGCACCAGTTCCGAACGCTGGCGACGTTCTTGCGATAGCCTTCGAGGTTGATCGAGGTCGAGCCCGCCCGCTGGTTGAAGAAGCCGCTCATCCAGGCCGAGAAGTCGGCCGAGGTCTCCGGATCGAGCGCGGTATATTCCCCGCAAGACAGCTTGCTCATGTCGAAGGTCATCACCTGCGCCTGGGCGGGCGCGCACACGGCCATTGCGCCGATGAGCGCGAGCGTCAGTCGTTTCATGGTGTCTTCTCCTGCATTTCAGCCGGACGTGCATGAGCGCTGCCGGGCGCAACGCTCAGCGGTTCGGCGTTTGAACATTTGACGGCGTGGACGAGGTATCTCTTCTTGCGGTCGATTGCGTACCGACAATGACGCGATGCGCCGCGAGACGCTTGATCGTCGCGACACAATTCTTGACATTCCTCGACACTGGCCTGCGGCAATTTGCGTCGACTGGCGGTCGGGTTGGCGGAGAGCGAGAGGTCTAACGCTGCTCCGCGCGCCACGCGCCGGGGGCCGATCCGAACTTTCGCCGGAAGGCGCGCGCGAAGGCGCTCGCGTCGGAATAGTGAAGCTGGGCTGCGATCTCGGTCAGGCCCATGCCGGTGTCCAGCAGCAATTGCCGCGCGACCTCGAAACGGGCTTCCTCCACCAGCGAAATGAGCGTCACCTGCTCTTCGGCCAGCCGGCGCGACATGGTTCGGGCATTCATCCCGAACATGCGCGCGATCGCGTTCGGGTTTACCGGATCGCGGCGAATGAGGCCCGGCAGAACGCGCCGGATCTGGCTGGCGATCGAGGAATCGACCCGCGGGCCGTGTTTCACGATCATGCGCTTCAGAAAGCCGTACAGCGCCGGATCGGCGCCAACGACCGGCAGATCCAGATAGCGGGCCGGGAACTCGATCATCGCTTCGGACGCATCGAACTTGATACGTCCTTTCTGGAAGAAAGCGCGGTACGGAGCGACGTCGGCCGGCTGACGGCGCGGCAGCCTGATCTCGGAAGGTTCGAATTGCGGTCCGATCAACCTCGCCAGAAGCGCATAGCCCAGCGCAATCGCGTGATCATGAATATGGTCGACGCATTTGAGCCCCGGGACCGTAACGGTGTAGCCAAGCTCGGCCACGCCTTCCGTTTGGATCAGACAACCCGCTCCTCCACTGTCGAAACGGTCCAGCGCGGAAATGAGGTCCTCCAGTCCCTCCCGCACGCTGGGCGCGTTGAACAGCAGGAAGCTCGGCAGCCCGAGATCGGGCGTCGACATGCCGATCAGCAGGCCGAGATGCTCGCAATTCGTTTTGCGGACGCCAAAAGCGAAGAGTTCGTCGAGCGCCTTGTAGGGAACGATGGCGTCCGGATCATCGAAGGCGTCCGCGCTCAATCCGACTGCGCGCAGGGCGGCCTCGATATCCACGCCGGCCGCCTTGTACACCGCCGGGATTGCGCCCACGTTGCCGATCCGGACCGTAGGCGTCTGGGCGACGCGCGACATATCTCCCCCCTTTGTGCAGTGCACGCATCCGCTCGTTCGCCGAATTCTCGGGCGCTCTGCAGCCGGACCTGTTGGCCGTGATCCGTGTACACATCCTGCCTCAGGCTTGACCCTACGATCAAGTGCAGGCCCTTGAAGGCATTATTCAAATCTAAGCTGCGCCTCTTATTCGCGGGGCAGAAGAGAGATTTCGCGGCCGTCGGATTGCCGGGCGCAACCGCCGCAAGGCAAAATCGAAGCCCTTCTCGCAAGCGTCCGATCTTGATGGCGCTCCCGCCGACTGGATCAGGCGCGCATTCGCGCCGATCTCGGGTCGTACATCGGCGCGACGCTCGCGAGAGCAGTCCAGCGGACGCCGGCTATCTCGATTTCGTAGGACGAGGCGAGCAAATCCGCATCGCTCTCGCCCATGCTGCTTGAAACGTAACCCATGCCGACGGCTGCGCCGATGCAGTGTCCGTACGCGCCGGAAGTCAGATAGCCGACGACGCGTCCATCCCTGACGATCGGTTCGTTGTGATAGAGCAGAGGCGCCGGGTCTTTGAGGCGGAACTGCAGCATGCGCTTCCTGAGGCCGGTTTCCTTCTTGCGCAGCGCCGCGTCTCGCCCGAGGAATGGCCCGAAGCGGCCATCCTTCTTTGTCGTGCGCACGGCAAAGCCGAGCCCCGCTTCAAGGACGTGATCGTCGCCGCCAATGTCGTGCCCGAAATGTCGATAGCCTTTCTCGATCCGGCAGGAATCCATGGCGAGCGTGCCCGCGAGAACGCCATCGCAGGCCGAGAGGCGCGGCCACAGAATTGAAAAGACCTCGTGCGCCTGGTCGGCGGCGACGTAGATCTCCCAGCCGAGTTCGCCGACATAGCTGACGCGGTGCAAACGCGCCGGCGCCATGCCGATCTCCCCTCCGCGCACCGAGCCGAACGGAAAGGCGTCGTTCGAGAGGTCGCAGCCGACGACGGGCGCGAGCATCTCGCGCGCACGCGGGCCGGCTATGGCGACACACGCCTCGGAGGCGGTTACGTCGATTGCGAGGCAATGCGCATCCTCGGGCGTATGGCGCTTGAGCCACGCCAGGTCGCGAACGATGGCCGCCGCCGATGTGACGACCAGAAATTCGGTTTCCGAGAGTCTCGCGACCGTCAGGTCGGCCTCGATGCCGCCCCGCGCATTCAGCCATTGCGTATAGACGAGGCTGCCCGGCGCGACGTCGATATCGTTGGCCGAAATCTTCTGGAGCACGTCGAACGCATCGCGGCCCTCGACCCTGATCTTGCCGAAGGGCGACATGTCGATCATGCCGACATTCGTGCGCAGCGCCATATGTTCGGCGGCGACGTGATCGAACCACGGCTGCCGGTCCCAGCCGAAGGTCAGCGGCGGATCGGCGCGTTCATCGCCGCCTTGCGAGTAGAACAATGGTCGCTCGAAACCCGCAGCCTCGCCGAACCTGCCGCCGGCCAGTCCGCAAGCTGACGATGAAACGGCGTGCGGCGCGCATCGCGCGCGGTCGCATATTGTCGATAAGGCCAATGGTCGGCATAGAGCAGGCCAAGCGTCTCCCGCGCGCGCGACACGACGTAGGATTTGGTCGCCTGGAACGGGAACATGCGGCGGATGTCGACATCCGACAGATCCATCGGCGGTTCATCGGCGTCGATCCATTCGGCGAGCGCCTTGCCGGCGCCGCCAGCCGACTGGATGCCGACCGAATTGAAACCCGCCGCGACGAAGAAATTGCGAAGGGCGGGCGACTCGCCGAGCAGATAACGGTCGTCGGGCGTGAAGCTCTCGGGACCGTTGAAGAAGGTATGGATGCCGGTCCTGGCGAGCGCCGGAATGCGTCGCGTCGCGAGATCCAGCTCCGGCGCGATCTGCTCCCAGTCATCGGGCAGCGTGCCGAACTCGAAATCCTCGGGCGCGCCGTCGATGGCCCAGGGCTTCGCCTTCGGCTCGAAGAACCCGACGAGCAGCTTGCCGGCGTCCTCCTTGAAGTAGGAGCATTCGTCGGGCACGCGCAGGACCGGCGCGTGACGCGGCAAGCCCGCCATCGGCTCGGTCACGACGTAGAAATGTTCGCAGGCCTGCAACGGCACGGGGACGCCCGCCATGCGGCCGACTTCGCGCGCCCAGAGCCCGGCGCAATTGACGACGATATCCGCCTCGATCGCGCCGGCGTCGGTCGTCACGCCTGTAGCGCGCCCCCGAAACGTCGTCACGCCGGTCACCGCGACATTCTCGAAGATCTTTGCGCCGCGCATGCGCGCGCCCTTGGCGAGCGCCAGCGCGATATTGGAGGGATCGGCCTGTCCGTCCTGCGGCATCCAGACCGCCCCGACGATGTCGCGCGTTTCGACGAGAGGGTGGCGCGCCGAGACCTCGCTGGCCGAAACCGTCTCCACCTCGATGCCGAAGGGCTTGGCCATCGACGCCAGCCGGCGCACTTCCTCGAACCGCGATGGCGTGAGGGCAAGCGTGAAGGCGCCGTTGCGGCGGAAGCCAGTCGCTACCTCCGTTTCGGCTTCGAGCTTCTCGTAGAGTTCGCCCGAATATTTCGCGAGCAGCGTCATGTTGAGCGTCGCGCGCAGATGCGCGATCAGTCCGGCGGCGTGCCAGGTCGTGCCCGACGTGAGACGCTTGCGTTCGAGCAGGACGACGTCGCGCCAGCCGAGCTTCGTCAGGTGATAGGCGACAGAGCAACCGACGACGCCGCCGCCGATGATGATGGCGCGCGCCTTGTTCGGAATTTCGCTCATGACCGGAACCCGGTCGCCGCGCAGTCTTGCAGCGCTGCGTCGATCTTCGCCGGATCGATCGCGCCCTGTCGGGCGATAATGACGAAATGCGCGCGGGCGTCGGCCGCGTGATCGCGGCGCAGGAGTTCGACCTGCTCGCCGGCGCGATGGACAGCGTACGCGACCCCGTCGGCCGCGGAAAAGACGCCCTTGGCCCGGACCACGCAAGCTGGCAATGCCGCAAAGACCGCGAGAAGCGCTTGCGGATCGAACTGCGCGTCGCTGGACCAATAGCGGCTGTCGAAGGCGGGGTCGGGTAGCCCATCCGAACAGTCGAACGCGTTGCCGGCCCGGGCTCCGCCGTCGGCCAGGAGAAGCACGGGATCGATATTCCCGCGGGTCGCGGTCTCGATCGCAGCCCCGGGCGCGGCGCGTTCGACCAGCCGCCGCGCCGCCGCGAGCCGATCACCGCCCGCGACATCGACCTTCGTGAGCACGACGAGGCCGGCTGTCGCGAGTTGCCGACGCACGAGCTTGCCGACGAACTTGTCTTCCGCGCGTGCGACGACGCTCGCCGCGTCCGCCAGCACCACGGGCGCGCGCGGCTCCAGCCCGGGCGAGCGCGCAAGGGCGGCGACCTTGGCCGGATCGGCGACGCCGCTCGCCTCGATCAGGATGTGTTCGGGCGCGTTCGCGGCGGCCAGCCGGTCGAGCGCTTCGCCGAGGTCGCCCGCGACCGAACAGCAGGCGCAGCCATTGGCGAGCGAGACGACGTCGCCGTCCCGCGCCACGATCAATTTTTCGTCGATCGACACCGCGCCGAAATCGTTGACCAGAACGCCGATGCGCCGGCCGTGCGACCCGGCGAGGATCGCGTTGACGAGCGTCGTTTTCCCCGCGCCGAGATATCCGCCGATCGTCGTCACGGGAATGGGGCGCGCCGCCATGGTCAGAAGCGACCCTTGCCGAGCGGGAATGGCGTTCCCTCGAAGATCGTTCCCCAGATCGGAATGTCGCGCAGATCTTCGACCGGCGTTTCGTAGGGGTCGGCTTCGAGCACGGTGAAATCGGCTTTCTTGCCCTGCGCGATGCTGCCGATCTCGTGTTCGCGGCCGAGCACATAGGCCGCGTTGATGGTGATCGCGCGCATGGCCTCGTCCAGCGAAGCGCGCTCGTTCGGGCAAAGCACGTCGCCTGCGGCGTTGACGCGGTTCGCGGCGATCCAGGCGTTCTGCAGCGGCCGCGCCGGCGCCATGGTGAAATCGGAATGCAGCGCGAAGGGAACGCCATTGCGCGACAGCGAGCCGAGCCGCACCATCTGCGAAGCGCGCTCGAAGCCCACGCCTTCGCGCGAATAGATGTCGCTCAACTCGTAGACGTAATAGGGATTGGCCGACACGATCGCGCCGAGATCGGCGATGCGGCGCGCCTGCGCTGGCGTCGAGATGCCGAAATGCTCGATCGTGAAGCGGTGATTGAAGCGCGGCCGCTCCCATTGCAGCTTTTCCAGCGTATCGAGCGCCAGCTCCACGCCCATGTCGCCCGTGCAATGTACGTGGATGTGCATGCCGGCGTTCCACAATTCGCGCGCATGCTTCTCGAAAAGCTCCGGCGTCATCAGCCATTCGCCATCATGCCCGTCGATATAACCGGGACCGCCGAGCTGCATGAGTTGCGAGAAGAACGCGCCGTCGGTGAACAGCTTCACGTGTTTCGAGAAGCGAAGCCTGTGCGTGTTGCGTTCGGGCCATTGCTTGGCCTGTTCGATCGTGGCGCCGACGCCTGCGATCGAGATGGCGGGGATGAGTTCGATCCGAAACGGCGTCGCATCGTTGTCGAACAGCCCGCGATAGGCGGCCCATTCCATATCTGCGTTGAACATGCTGAACGCCATGTCGCCGACCGTCGTATGGCCGCCGAGATGAATGACGTCGGCCGTCAGCTTCATCGCCGGTCCTATCCGCTGTGGCGACAGCAGGTAGCCTGACAGCGTCGCGCGAACGTGCCGGTTGCCGGCTTCGTAGAAATGGCCGCGGTCGATGTCGACCTGATAGGCGCCGCGCATCTTGTCTTCGTCGATGTTGAAGAACTCGAGCGCGGCGTCGTTCAGCACGGTCTCGTGAAACGAGCGGTGCGCCATCACGAGCGGGCGCGTACTCGAAATCGCGTTGAGGTCGGCGCGCCAGATTTCGCCATGCCAGTTGCGGTGGTGGCCCCAGGCGAAGATCGGCAGGTCCGGCTCTTTCTCCGCTTCGTGCAGTTCCTTCAGCCGCGCCAGCCAGGCGTCGCGCGAGCGCACCGGCGCGATGGTCTTGTGCGGCAACTGCCATTCCATGGCGGTGATGAACTCGCATTGCAGCAGATAGGCGGCCATCGAAGGATGCAGGTGCGGGTCGATGAAGCCCGGCGTCAGCACATGGTTTTCGAACGTGCGGTCGATCCGGTGCGGAAAGGCGTCGAGCCACGGCTTCAGCGTCGCCAGCGAACCGACCTCGACGATCCGGCCGTCGCGCACCGCCACTGCGGTCGCCTCGGGCAGCGATGGCTCCATCGTGCGGATTTTTCGCGCGACATAGACAACCAGTTCCGACATGGCGTCCTCCTGCGTCGCGTCTGCGATCGCCGCTCAACAATTCATAGGCCTCGCCGTTTGACACAATGTGCTCTTTTCAGCCACGATCGTGTCGTTTTCCGCCAAGGGCGCCGAAGCGATGACGCAGAAGAGCGAAGCGGCCAGAAGTCTGCTGCCCGGGCCGATCGCGATCCTGCTGATCCCGGATTTCACCGCCATTTCGCTGTGGTCCATCCTGGAGCCGCTGCGCATCGCCAACCGTTATGTCGCCCGCCCTTACAAATGGACGCTTGTATCGGTCGATGGCGAGCCGACGCCCGACCGCAACGGCGTGAAGGTCGCCGTCGACGGCGCGCTCGCGGATTTGCCCGACGACACGGGAACCCTGCTCGTGATCGCCGACGCGCAGCCGCCGGTCCGGATCGAACGCGCGATCCTGCCGAAGCTGCGCAAGCTCGCGCGCTCCGGCGCGGCGATCGGCGGCCTCGACACGGCGCCGATTCTGGTGGCGCGCGCCGGTCTGCTGCGCGGGCGGCGCGCGACGGCGCATTGGGAGGTGCTGCCGGCATTCCGCGAAGCGTTCCACGACGTCCATGTCGTCGACAGCCTGTTCGAAACCGATGGCGGACGGATCACCTGCGCCGGCGGCGCGGCCGGCATGGATCTCGCGCTCGCCGAAATCGAGGCGAGCTTCGGTCGCAAGCTCGCCGAACGCGTCGCCGAACATTGCATGCACGGCGCGCCGCGGCCGGCCGGCCACGCCCAGCGCGGCGCCGCGCCGGGGCGCGGCGTCGGACGCCGGATCGCCCGCGCCATAGACGCCCTCGAGCGTAACGCGCCGAAAAAGACGAAGATCGGCGCGCTCGCCGACGAGGTCGGCGTCTCCCGCCGTCAATTGAACCGCATGTTCGCCAGCGAACTCGGCGTCAGCCCCGCGCGTTTCCGCCGGCAGATCCGGCTGGAGCGGGCAAGACAGATGCTGTCGTCTTCGGAAGCGTCCGTCACCGAGGCCGCCATCGCCGCGGGCTTCCGCTCGCGCGCGCATTTTTCGCGCTGCTATGTCGAGTATTTCGGCCGCCCGCCGTCGCACGACAAGAGATGACGCGGCCTTTAGGCCGAAAAAGGCACATCGCTTGCCGAAAATCGAACATTGCCGGGTCAAGCCGCCCCTAGGCTTCCAGTGGTTGCGCCAGGAGGTCCCCATGTCGTTCGTTCCGCAGAGATTGCTCGGTCTGCTGCTGCTCGCATCGGCCTGCTCCCCGGCGCTCGCGCAGGACAAGACGCTGGTCGTCGGCTCCATCACCACGCCGCTCGTCAACAATGCGCTGGCGTCGGGCACGGGAACCGGCACGCCCGGCACGCAGGTCTTCGCAGGCCTGGTCGAACTCGACGACAAGTTCACGCCCCAGCCCTATCTTGCGACGAGCTGGGATGTTTCGCCCGATGGGCTCGCATACACGTTCCACCTGCGGGCCGGCGCGAAATTCCATGACGGCAAGCCGATCACGTCGGCGGATGTCGCCTTCTCCGTCGACACGGTGCGCGCCAACCATCCGTTCGGCCGTTCGACGCTGGGACCGGTCGAGCGTGTCGAGACGCCGGACCCGCTGACCGCACGGTTCGTCCTGAAACAGTCTCATCCGGCGCTGCTGTCTTCGCTCACGACGCTGCTGCTTCCGATTCTGCCCAAGCATGTCTACGGCGAGGGGCCGATCCGCGCCAATCCCGCCAACGCCATGGCGATTGGCTCGGGCCCGTTCAAGGTCGCCGAGTTCAAGGCGGGCCAATCGATCACGCTCGTGCGCAACCCGGATTTCTTCTTGCCCGGTCGCCCGAAATCCGATCGCGTCATCCTGCGCTTCTACGACGACATGCAGGCGGCCCGCCTCTCGCTCGAGAACGGCGAAACGGACGCCATCCTGCAGACGAGCTTCGGCTACGGCGACTACAAGCGGCTGAAGGAAAATCCGAAACTCAACGTCTTCACCAACAGCTTCGCCGGTCTCGCCATCGTCGACTACATCGAGTTCAACCTGCGCAAGGCGCCGTTCAACGATCTGCGCGTCCGCAAGGCGATCGCCCATGCGATCGACCGCAAGTTTCTTGTCGAGAAATTCCAGGGCGGCGTGACGCAGCCGCTCGAAGGTCCTCTGCCGCCCGACCATCCCTTCGCGACGAAGGACCTCGTGCGCTACGCCTATGACCTGAAGGAAGCGAACAGGATTCTCGACGAGGCCGGCTACAAGCCGGACGCCAGCGGCGTGCGCTTCAAGGCGACCATCGACGCGCCGACCTATTCGCCCGACGGATTGGGGCGCGTCGCCGACTGGCTCAAGCCGCAATTGAAGAAGATCGGCATCGAACTGGAGCGGCGCGTCTCGCCGGATTCCGCGACCTGGGCGCAGCGCGTGTCGAATTACGAATACGACATCGCGATGAGCCAGATCTACAATTATCCCGATCCGGTGATCGGCACGCACCGCTTGTTCCTGTGCAAGAACCAGGTCAAGGGCGTGATCTTCACCAACACAGGCGGCTATTGCAACGACAAGGTCGACGCCATCCTCGACCAGGCCGCCAAGGAGACGGACGTCGCCAAACGCAAGGCGCTCTATGCGCAATTCCAGAAGATCATCACCGAGGAACTGCCCTACGTCTACACGACGACGGAACTGCCCTATGGCGTCGCCCAGCGCAGCGTGACAGGATTGCCGAAGACGGTGCTGGGAACGATGTCTCCCATGTGGGATCTGGAGAAGAAGTGACAGCGCGGGTTGGCGTCATCCACCCGGACGGCGCCTGACATGCGCGGCGGCTCCCTCCTCGCGCAGATCGGTTCGGCGCTGGCGCTGCTTTTCGCTGTCGTCGTCTTCAATTTCCTCTTGCTGCACGCGGCGCCCGGCGATGTCGCCGAAGCCATCGCCGGCGCGGCCGGCGGCGCGACGAAGGAAACGCTGGACGATATCCGCAAGCTCTACGGTCTCGACCAGTCGTTGCCGCGGCAATTTCTGACCTATGCCGGCGGATTGTTGCGCGGCGACCTCGGCCTTTCCGTCTATTTCAACGCGCCGGTCTCGGGGCTGATCCTCGGACGCATCGGTCCGACCGCATTGCTGGTCCTGTCCGCGCTCGCGCTGGCCATATGCGTCGGAACCCTGCTCGGCGTGCTTGCCGCGCAACGGCCCGAAGGGCTGCTCAGTCAATGCGTCTCGGTCATCTCGCTCGTCGGCTATGCCGCGCCGGTATTCTGGACGGGGATCGTGCTGATGCTCGTCTTCGCCTCGCTGTTCCCGATCTTCCCGGCGCAGGGCATGACAGATCCGCGAACGCCCGCCGGCTTGCTGGCGCAGTCCGCCGATATCCTGCGCCATCTCGTCTTGCCGGCGGCGACCCTGGCCTCCGTCTATCTCGCGCAATACAGCCGCCTGTCGCGGACGAGCATGATCGAGGCGCTCGGCGCCGACTACATCCGCACGGCCCGCGCGAAAGGTCTGAGCGAGCGCGTGGTCGTCTACAAGCATGCGCTGCGCAACGCCATCCTGCCGCTGGTGACGGTCGCCGGCGTGCAGGTCGGCCATCTGCTCGCCGGCGCCGTGCTGGTCGAAACCGTCTTCGGCTGGCCCGGCATGGGTCGGCTCGCCTACGAATCCATCCTGCGACGCGACGCGCCGCTGATGCTCGGCATTCTGTTCTGCTCGGCGCTTCTGGTGATTGCGGCCAATCTGGCGACCGATCTGCTCTATCGCCTGATCGATCCGCGGATACGCGCACGATGACGGCCGGCCCGCGATCGGACCGCGGTCCGCTGCAGGATGCGTGGAGGAGCTTCCGGCGCAATCGCGCCGCGCTGTTCGGTCTGGCGCTGCTGGCGGCCGTCATCGTCGTGACGCTGATCGGCCCGACCCTCTACGGCGTCGATCCGCTCGACATCGTCGGAGCGCCGCTGCAACCGCCGGGCGAGGATGGCCTGCCGCTCGGCAGCGATTATCTCGGACGCGACCTGCTCGCCGGCATCGTCAGCGGCGGACGCGCCAGTCTCGCCGTCGGACTGAGCGCGGCCGTGCTCACCATGACGCTCGGCGTCAGCGTCGGCGCGCTGGCCGGATATTACGGCGGCTGGATCGACCGCGCGCTCATGCGCATGACGGAATTCTTCCAGGTGCTGCCGCCGCTCATTCTGGCGATGACCATCGTCCTCCTGTTTCGCCCGTCGCTGGCGACGGTGGCGATCTCGATCGGCCTCGTGAGCTGGCCGACCCCGGCGCGATTGACGCGCGCCGAATTCCTGCGCATTCGCGAGATGGACTATGTGCGCGCGGCGCGTTCGATGGGCGCCGGCAACGCGCGCATCATCTGGCGGCTGATCCTGCCCAACGCCGCGCCGCCGCTGATCGTGGCGGCGACGCTGACGGTCGGCGCAGCCATCCTGTTCGAAGGCGGCCTGTCCTTTCTCGGGCTCGGCGATTCCAATGCGGTAAGCTGGGGCCTGATGATGGGTCTCAACCGGCCGTATCTTCTCGACGCCTGGTGGGCGACGACGCTGCCGGGCGCCGCTTTGTTCCTGACGGTTCTGGCGGTCAGCCTCGTCGGCGACGGCTTGAACGACGCGCTCAACCCGAGGCTGCGCGAGCGATGACAGGGCCGGTCCTCGCCATCGAAAATCTCAATGTCGCGTTTGCCTCGCGCGCCGGCGACGTCCGCATCCTGCGCGACTTCGGATTTTCGGTCGCGTCGAACGAGACTGTGGCGATCGTCGGAGAATCCGGCTGCGGCAAGAGCATGACGGCGCTCGCGGCCATGGGCCTGCTGCCGCCGAAGGTCAGGATCGCTTCGGGCAGCATTCGTCTCGACGGGGAGGAATTGGTCAGCGCCGACGCGCGGCGGCTGACGGCCGTGCGCGGCGACCGCATGTCGATGATCTTTCAGGATCCGATGACCTGCCTCAACCCGGTCTTCCCTGTCGGCGAACAGATCGCGGAATCCTTGCGCACGCATCGCGGGCTGGGACGGCGCGCCGCGCAGGCGCGCGCGGTCGACGCGCTCGCGGCTGTCGACATCGCCGAGCCGCAACGCCGGGCGCTCCAGTATCCGCATGAACTGTCCGGCGGAATGCGCCAGCGCGTGATGATCGCCATGGCGATCGCCTGCGAGCCGCGCCTGCTGATCGCGGATGAACCCACCACGGCTCTGGATGTGACGGTTCAGGCGCAGGTCTTCGATGTGCTGCGCGATCTGCGCCGCCGCATCGGGATCGCGATGGTGTTGATCACGCACGACATGGGGACGGTCGCTGAAATGGCCGATCGCGTCGTCGTCATGTACGCCGGTCGCGCCGTGGAGTCGGGCCCGACGGCCGACGTGATCCATCGTCCGCGCCATCCCTACACGAAAGGTCTCATCGGCTGCATCCCGGATGTCGACGCCGACCCCGGCGTCGAACTGACGGAAATCCCGGGCGCTGTTCCCTCGCTCGCGGACTTGGGACCCGGATGCGCATTCGCCGGTCGCTGTGACCGCGCCGACGCCGTCTGCCGCGCCGAGCTTCCCCCTTTCACGCCAGCGCTCGCGGGCGGCGGCGTCGCCTGCTGGAAGCCCTGCGCATGACCGGCGCCTTCCTCAGCGTGAAGGACCTGTCGGTCCACTACCCTTTGCGCAAGGGCGCATCCTCGGGCGCAGGCGGCGTGCTGAAGGCCGTCGACGGCGTGAGCTTCGACGTCGCGCGGGGCGCATCGCTCGGCATCGTCGGCGAATCCGGCTCGGGCAAATCGACGACGGCGGCGGCGATCATGCGTCTCGTCGATCTCACGGCTGGCCGTATCGTCCTGGGCGGCACGGAAATCTCCTCCCTGAAAGGAGACGCATTGCGCGCATTCCGGCGGCGCATGCAGATGATTTTCCAGGACCCATATTCGTCGCTCAATCCGCGCGCCCGCGTCGGCGACCTGATCCGCGAGCCTCTCGACATCCAGGAGATCGGCTCGAAAATGGAACGCGAGGCGCGCGTCTCGGAACTGATCGAGACAGTCGGCCTGCGGCCCGACGCGCGGACGGCCTTTCCGCACCAGTTCTCCGGCGGACAACGGCAACGCATCGGCATCGCGCGCGCGCTTGCGACCCACCCCGAACTGGTGGTGTGCGACGAGCCGGTCTCGGCGCTCGACGTGGCGATCCAGGCGCAGATTCTCAACCTGCTCAAGCGCCTGCAGCGGGATCGCGGCCTCACCTACGTCTTCATCAGTCATGATCTCGGCGTGGTCAGGTACATGTGCGATCAGGTGGTCGTGATGTATCGCGGCGTCGTGGTCGAGCAAGGCGCGACAGCGGAGGTGTTCGCGCGGCCGCTCCATCCCTATACGCAAGCGCTGATTGCGGCGAGGCCTTCGATCCACGCCATCGGCGGAATGGAGCGCGCCATCCTCCCGTCGACGCGGCGAGATGTTGCAGGCGCGGCGGAACGCGCATCGGCATGTCGCTACGTCGGTCGGTGTCCCGTTGCGGACAACAGGTGCGAAGCGGAGACGCCGGCGCTGCTCGAAGTCGAGACCGGCCGCCGGGCGGCGTGCTTTCATCCTTTCGGGTCGTTCGCCGCGACCGATGGCGGCCGTACGCGACGCCTGTGACAACGGCGAGACGAAGTCGTCGCCGCGTAAGAGGTCTTTCAGACTGAACTGGCCAGAACTATTTGCCGCCCTGCCTCGTATTCTGAATGTCCTTGGCCAGGGCTCGCGCCTGTTCGGTCACTGCGGCCGGCGCCTTCGGGTCCCCTGCGAGTTGAGCCGCTATTCCGAGAGCCGCTTCAGGTTGACCATCCTCCCTCAGGAGAAACGCCTGTCCAAGTTGCGCCGCATGCCCGGGCGGACTGCCCTCGGCGAGCCGCGCGAAGAAGGCGGCGCCCCGTCGCGCCTGATCGTCCGCCGTATAAGCACGGGCCAGGTCCAGAACGGCCGGCAGCGTCGCAAGGCTCGGCGAACCGGACAGGGCCGCTTCCAGTTGCTCGATGGCTGCCGACCGCGCCTCCCGCTTCACCAGCAGGGCCGCAAGACGGAAGCGAGACCCGGCGTCTGCCGGATCCAGCGCGATCGCACGCTCATAGGCTTCTTCGGCAAGGGCAGGCGCAAGGTCCATTTCCTTCGCGCCAGCCGCGTAAATTCGACCAAGCAAGCCCCAGAACTGCGATGATTTCGGATCGAGATCGACGGCTTTCTGCGCAGCCGCGAGGCCAAGCTTCCAATCCTCGGGGCGCGGGGATTTTTCGTAGGCCTCGATCTGTTTCAGCGCCAGTTCGGCGCTGCGGCGGGCGGTCGCCGCCGGACTGTCCGAACCCGGCGCCGCGGCGTCGGTCGAGGCCTGTTTGTCGGTCGGCTTCACGGACGCCGAAGGATCGGGCGTCGGCGTCGCCGATGACTGAGGTTGGTCCCGCGGCTTTTCCGGTACGACCGGCGGCGCCGCCCGCCCGAGCGCGATACTTGCAAGGACTTCCTCGCACATGTCGGCGAGCGCGGGCCACTGGGCCTCCGGAGCCCGGCAGCCGAAGCTGAATGTCCCGCCCTTGAGCGGTTGGCTGCTGATCACATCGAAGCCGCGGAAATCGTTGTAGCGGTCCTTGATCCGGAAGAAGATCCGCTTCCCTTCGATATCCGCAAAGACCTGCCGGCCCCGGCCGACGATCTGCCTGTCGTCCAGAGACCGCGAATAAATCAATTCGTCGTCGTCCCAGGTGAAGACCATCATGGCGTAACGCTCGCCCGACGGGGTCCTGTCGGCAAAGGTCGCGCTCCACGGCTTCCCGCCAATGCGCAACGCGCCGGCCGGCGGGGAATCGGTGTTCCGCCATATCGAAGGGGCGCGAAACGTCAGATCGCCCAAGTTCCAGGTCTTCCAGCCAGACGTCGCCGGACCCGACTGGACCGGAGCGGCGGCGACCGGCGGAGCCGGCGGCGGCGCGGGTGGATTGGACGAGGGCGGCCGCTCGCTCTGACCGTAGGCGTCCTGGAAGAATTTCTGCGGAATGTGATATTTCGCGGACCAGGAAATCCAGGGAACATCAGTCGGGCCAAGGGCAAATTCCACGACGGTCCACTGGTCGCCGTTCGCACGCAGCAGCGCCAGAATGGAATCGCTCATCGCTCCGCTGGCCATGGCTTGCGCGTGTCGCGTGCGCGACCAGTCCATCTTGCCATCCGAACGTATGGCTTTCACCGAGGCAAAGGCCCAGGTCCCCTCCACGTTGAGGGCGGTCACGGTCAGAAGCACTGGTGGGTCAAGCTCGCGCTCGACCGGATTGCGGATGCTGTCCATGATGGCGGCGCGGACGGGCGAACCGCGCGGCGGTTCGTAGGCGAAAGCCGACGATAGGAGAGCCCACAGCGCCGTTCCCGCCAAACCTGCAACAATGCGCCTCAACGAACCGCCCATGCGCACTCCCTCCCGAACCTGTTCAGGATAGTCTTCACTTTTCGCGCGGCATTGATCCCCTGCAATTTATCGAAGCCTGTTTTTGCAACCGATGTCAGGATGAAGCTGAATTTCAGATCGAGGCGCTAATCGAGACGCTTCCAGTTCTCGGCGATGAAACCCCTGTTGTCCGTCGCGGCGGTTTCAGCGCCGGCCTTGGCCCGGGCGCCGTCACAGGTCCAGTCGTAGACGGTCGCGTGGCCGGTCACGTACATGGGGATTCCCACGGCGCCGGGATTCTCCCGGCAATATGCATCGGCCTCCGGCATGCTGCGTCTGGTGTCGGCCTTTCCGCAATGGAGATTGGCGCCGACATTGCAAAGCAAAGTCCTCCCCTCGTCGCAGCGGAAGGACGTGCTGGCGCGCACGTAGCTTGCCGAAAGACTGCCGTCGAGATCGAAAAGCCGACGGGCTGCCGCGACCAGTTCCGCCGGCAACGGCCTTATCGTGTCGTCGGTCCCTGTTCCCGAGCAGACAATTCCGGAGGACTGGGCAAGGACCGGCAAAGACCCGAAACCCGGCCCCGCGCCAAGAACGGCCGCAAGGACCAGGATGAGAGCGGTGGCGCGCGGAGCCTGGAAGGCGGCTCGGATTCTCGCTCCGTTTCATTTCACTTTGCTCCCGGTAAATCCGCCCGTGTAGATTGTCGGCGGACCGCCGAAGAGCGACAGCCGCAAGGTCCATGTTCCGCTTACCTGTCTTCCGACGATCCGGCCGTTATAGGTCATGGAACGGAACTGGATGACGAATTCCCCGTTCGGACGAATGACGCCGACGCGCGGCTCCTTCTTTAAGTCATTCTGCGCAATCATGACGATCCGGCTGCCCGTGACTGTCGCCACGTAGCGGGAGGTGTGCTTGCCGTCCCGATCCGCCCACCCCTCATAGACGCCGTCGAGGCTATTCACGGGAGGCGGCGGAGGCGGGGGCGGGGGCGGAGGCTTCAGATTGGCCTGATTGACCGCCACGTTCTTCTTGTAGAGTTCGTTGGTCGGCTCGCACTTCAGCGCGGCCTCGAACCAGGGCTTCGCCGCTGCTCTGTTGCCGACATTCTCATACGCGACGCCCAGATTGTTCATGACCGGGCACAGTTTCGGGCAGAGATCGATCGCCTGCTTGTAAAGCGGAATGGCGCCGGCGTGGTCTTTTGCCGATTGCTTCTTGATGCCTTCGGTCGCGATGGCGCGGCACTTCTGTTCCCTCGCCTGCTGATCGGCTTCGGCCTGCTTCTTCGGGTCGACGCTCGGCACGTTCTGCTTGTTGGCGTTGGCGGCGGCTTTCTGGGCGGCGTCCAGTTCGCTGGCCGCCCGGGACAACAGTCCCTTGGCCTTGTCCAACACGGGCTGCGTCGGCGGGAAGGAACACCCTTGGATCCGCAAGCCCGGCCTCGATCTTGTCCTTGCAATCCTTCCAGCGTTTCTGGTCGCATGACTGCGAGCCGGCCTGCAGGAGATCGAGGTGGCTTTGCCGTTCGGCTCGCGCCCGCTGGTCCGCCTCGCGCTGGCTGGCGATCAATTGATTGATCTCCTGCAACGGCTTGTAGTTTGCGAGTGTCTTCTGACCGGCGGCTACGGCGGCGGCTGCGGCGTTCAGATCCTTGCGGTTGAGCGCATCCTTCGCGGTCCTCACCGAGGCCTCGAGCGCGGCAAGGCCCTCGTCGTAACGCTTCTTTTGCAACTGTGCCTCGACGTTCGTCGGCGATGCCTTCGCGGCATCGCCGGCGATCCTCGCAGCGCCGGCGGCATCGCCCGAATTCCAGGCCTGCGCGGCGTCCGCGAGCGCCTTCGAGACATCGACGGACCCGCCGCGCGCGGCGTCCAGGCGCTTCTTCAGATCGGCAAGAGGCTTCGCCTTCGGGTTGATCGCGCTGGCCTGATCGAGCTTGCTCTGGGCGCCGTCGAGCTCCGCTTTCGTCGCCCCGGGCTTCAGCGTCGCCTCGATGTCGTGAACGAGGGCGTTCACCCGGTCGCGCCCCGAGCAATAGGTCGCGGCAAGCGGAAACTTCGGATCGATCTGCTGGGCCGCGACCGCCTTCTGGCAGGCCGCGTCCAAATCGCCGTTGCTCCAGGCGCTCGTGGCCGCCTCCTTGAGCCTCGCGAGTTCGGCGCTCTTCTGCTTGCCCGTGGCGATATCCTCGTCCGAGACGGTGACCGACACGGACGTCACAGCCTTGCCGAGCACGATGTCATTGGCGTCGCGGACTTCGACGGTCGCCTGGATCGATCCCTTGGAGGCGCGCTGCACCCGCGTTTCGCGTGAGGCGGGATTGCCCGACACGGATGCGCCTTCGCCGACGGTCCAGCGATAGCGGATCTGTGTTGTCACGGGCGACGGCGTCACGTCGGCCCGCAGGGCCACGTCCTGATGCGCGGCGATCTCCTTGCCCAGTGTGACGAGTCCCTGTCCCGGCCGCCAGATGACGGGACGCGTGGTCGAATTGTCGAAAGCCGCGCCGAGGTTGGCGATGCTCACGCTGTAGGCGCGCGCAGTGACAGACAACGTCTGCCGCGCGACCTCGTCCCCGTGGCGTCGTTCCTTCAGGCGCGCCGTCACCGCGACCGGCTGCGTATCCTTAGCGATGTAGCTATAGACCCTGGGATTCTGTGTCTGGCCCGCGCTCGCCGCCTGACCGGAAATTTCCCACCAGTACTGCGCCTCGCTGTCGGGCGCCGCCGGCGTCTCCGTCGCCGTGATGCGAACCTCCTGACCCACCAAGGGCTGAGCCGGTTCGGCGCGCAGGGCGATCGACGAACCGACGATCGACAGGTCGATCTGGTTCGATTCCCCGACGGTGGCCAGCGCGGCGCCTTCGCGGTGCAGAGCGACCACCCAGACCTTTGCTTTTCCGGGCCGAGACCAGGTTGCGCTGTTCTTGGTGACGCCAGCCCCTTCCGGGCTCGAGAAACGCGCTTCCGTCGAGGGCTCCCAGCGCAGGACGTAAGCGGATGCATCGACTGGTTTGCCGTCGCTGCTCAACCGAACGTCGAACGAGACCTGGCCGCCCACCGGCACGTCGCCGCTGGCGGGCTGCGTACGCGCCAGTTCCACCTTGACCAGCAACGGCTCGATCGGAATGCTCGCGGATGCGACCTTGCCGGCGGCGTCGGTCACCTGCACGACCGCCTGCACGTTGCTCCCGCGGCTGGCCGGAACCGCATAGACGGCGCGATCGCCCGTGTTGCTGCGCGCGCCCGTCCAACTGTAGCGGAATGGCGCCGTTCCGCCTTCCACCTTGGCGATCACCGTGGCGTCAGGCTTCCCGCGGGAAGCCGGATCGATGGACAGCGACGCCTTGAGCGGAGGAGCAGCCTGCTTCGTATCAGTGGAAACGGTAGCCGGGCCGGCGGGACCGACCGGATCGAGTTTCAGCTTCGCGCTCTCGTTGGTGTCGGAGCACGGATTTGAGATCGAGCGCTCCAGTCCGCTGGTCCGCCACTTGCGGCCGACCAGCATCTGGCCCGGCCAGAACGCATCGAAGGCGCGCATCGCCGCGGTATTTCCGCTTCCGCCATCGAAGTTCATCGCGAACTGCGACTCGAGAGCGGTCGCCTTCGTAACGAGCGCCTTGCCCTCCGCGCGCCGCTCTTCCAGCTCCTTGTCCATCCGCACCACACACTGGTAGCGCGACCACGGCGTCTCGCCGTCGAGATCGGTCACGTTGCCGCCCTCGTCTGGCCGGTCGGGCTTCTTCGGCGCCTTGGCCTTGAACCCCGCATAGATCCGATCCAGTTCGCCGAGATATTTGTTGAGGAAGGCCGGAAGCCCCGCGACGTCGTTCTTGGCCTCGTCCCACAGCGCTCGCAGGCGCTTTTCCGCCGCCCCGAGCAGGTCCGTCGCCTTGGCGCGATCCTGCGGCGAGAGGTCGCCGCGCTGCAGCGTCTCCCGGTAACGGTCGCGTGCGGTCTGCGCCTGACTCCAGGTCCCGAGCGGCAGTTCAGCCAGCGCGCTGGCGGGAACTCCGGGTTTGTCCTTACCGCTGACGCCGGTGGTTCCGTCGGTTTTCTGATTCTGCGGCTTCGCGTCCGACGAAGGCCCTGGCGGCGTGCCTGACGACAACGACGAAATGGGCGGCGAGACAGGCGGCGTCGGCGGTGGATTGGTCCGGTCCGGCTGCTTGGTCTCCTGCGTGGTCGGCTTCTTGGGATCCTTCACGCTGAAAGCGGCCACGGCTTCGCCAAGGATAGTCGAGCCCAGCCTGGCGCGAAGCGTAACCTGTCCCCGCCCACTCTGGGGAGCGCGGAACGAAGCCCGCGCGCCCTGTTGCCCGATCGGGGCGCAGGTATCGCAACCCCATTCATAGGCGATGTCGGCTCCCGCCGGCGCTGAAGACCAGGACGCCTCGGCCGCAATCGGCGCGGCGGGATCCGGATCGACCGGAGCTCAGCACGACGCGCAACCCGGAGCCGCCGACGACGGCGAAGTCCAGCGAAGCCGTCTTCACCGTGACCCCGGACAGGACGAGAGCGGCCTTGAGCGTGTAGCGGCCTTTGAACGGCGCCTCGAACGTTACGGCCGCGCCGCGCATGGTCTTGATCGGGCTGCCCTGATCGTGGAGCTCCCAGACCCAGCCTGCGCCTTCCGGCGCCGCGCCTCGCTCCACGACAACCTGCGCCGACACGGGCTGCGACTGGATCGGCGCGCCCGGGTTGATGGTAATGCGCAGCGACAGGGCCTTGATCGCCGCGTAGTAGCGAGTGAACTCCTGCATCAGTTCGTCGCGCTTGAGGCGCGCGGCCTCGAACTTGCTGGTGGCTTCGGTCGCGGCCTCGGTGAAGCGGGCCCGGTCGACAACCTCGACGCGCCAGTGCAGCTCCCGGCAGGCCCGCGCGATGGCGCCGGTGGCGTCCGCCTGCGCCATCGCCATGTTGGCTTCGTTTACGCCGCGGCGGATGCGATCGTCGAAAGGCCCCGCCAGCGGCGCCCCCTTGATGCCGGCGAGCGACCGCGACGTCTCGGCAATGTCGTCGCGGACTTTCTGGAAATAGGTCAGTGAATTCTGGAGATCGATCGATCGTTCGCCGCACAGCGGCGGGGCGCCGGTGAGGGGAAGTTTGTCGAGCTGCCTGCCCGCATGGACCGTGTGAAGTTGCGCCAGCGCATCGCGCAACGACAGCACCTGGGAATAGGCGTCGAAGTACCGGTTGATCGCTTCGACGAGCTTGCGTTTCTGCTGCTTCGACGAGATCACGAACGGAACGTTGCGGAGCAGGAAGTTGTACGAGCCTTCCTCGCCGAGATTGTAGAGCCCGGGTTCCAGCACGTCGAGCTTGGTGAGCAGCGCGCGCAGTTCTTCGAGCCGACGTTTGGTGGCGTCGTCCGAGAGGTCGGATTCAGCCCTCCGGCGCTCCTCGAACGTGCGCGCGATGGCTTCGGCCATGGCGAGTTTCGCCTTGCCGACCCAGACGTCGCGTTCCTTGACCAGCTTGTTGATCGCAGCCTGTTCGCCGGGCGAAGCGCCGTCCGGCATGTTGAAATTCTCGGGAGCCCGCGCCACCTCCTTGCCCAGCCGCTTGGCGAGATAAATGATTTCGTCGGTCAGAAGCTTGACCCGTTGCGTCGCCTCGGCAAGCGCGGCGTCGTCCTTGAGCACCACATGGTCGCCGAGCGCCAGGGTCATCCAGATCGCCTTGGCGACGGCCGCTTTGGCGATGACCTCGTTCCCGAGCTGATTGTCGCTCGGCCGGCCCTTCAGCTTCGAGATCATGTCCTGCGCCGCGGCGTAGCCGCCGGGGAGGAGGAGATCGTCGAGGAAGGCCGAAACGGCTGTCGATCCCGCGCCGTATTCGGCGAAATTCGCGAGAAGCCAGGGCTCCTTGTCCTTCCACTGGGGCTTGTCGATGTAATCGGGATCGCCGGCGAAATAGCTTGCCTGGTACAGCGCTTCGAGCTGCGCGTCGAACAGGCGTTGCGCGCCGGTGCGCATGGCGAACGAGCCGATCTTGTTGACGAGTTCGGGGATCGATGCTTGCGGGCACAGGGCGAACATCACGAATTTCGCCAGCGCCTCGTTGTCGCCCTGCACGACAAAACCGTAGAGGGAATTGACCATGCCGCCGATGGTCGTGTTGTCCCAGAAGAGCTTGCCGAGATTGTAGGAGAGTTCCGCATCCGTCTTGGATGTCGACACCGTCGACAGCACATCGACCAGGGTTCCGAAACTGTTGAGCACGGATTCGAATGTCTTGGTGGGCGCGCCGACGGTTCCCTGGAAATCTCCGTAGCGCTCCTGCAACACCTCCACGAACTGCAACAGCTCGGACCCCTCCTTGAGCTGCTCGTAGACCGCGACGACCTGGATCTGGAATTCCGCGATCCGCAGGTCGATCTTCTCTTCCTTCATCTTCCGGATCTTTTCGGCGATCTCCATCGCCTCGTCGCTGGATTCGAGGATCTTCTTGCCCAGTTCCGACTGGGAGAGGAACGAACGCATCCTCGATTTCTTCTCGCCTGTGGCCGCATCGATCTCGTCGATGCTGACGTAGGATTTCTTCAACTGCGCGAAGCGGTCGGGGCTGTCGCTCATCGCCTTGAATTTCGAAAGCGCGCGACGCTGCGCCCCGGCGAATGCGCCGAGCGCCGGGTCTCCCTCCATCACGGCGAAGTCATTGATCAGGGCCTGGAGGCGCCGGCTCCGCTCGGTCGCGCTTTCCATCTTCGCGATGCGATCGAGTTCGAGCTGCATGGCGAGATGCGTCTGCCGAACGATCATTTCCAGCGAGAGGCGTCCGAGGTCGCCGGAGTCCGAATATTCAGCCGACATGTTGTCGATGATCTGGGCAAATTTCTCCTTGGCGTCCGCGGCCTTCAACTCCTTGGCGGCGTGGAAGACGCGCGATTGTTCCAGGAGCCGCCGGATGCGGTCGTCGCCCATCACCACGTAGGATTCGATCAGTTCCGGCGATACCGCGGATTTGCCGTAGGCCCATTCGGACCGTCCGGGATATTTCATGATCCGTTTGACCTGACCCTTCTTGTCGAGGGTTCCGAGCTGTTCGATCGCCTCGTGATGCAAGTGCTTGGCCATGTCGAGGCAGGCGCCGGCCAGCGTCTCCCGCTTCACGATCTTGCCGTCGAAAACCAGCAAGCCCTCGTCGTCCGCGGCCTCCATGAATGTTTCCCAGGCCTGCCGCTGCGCGGGATCCTGCGGCGGCTGCATGTAGTCGCCATAACGGACGAAATTGCCCTTTTCGTTGAAGACGAGTTTGTAGACGCCGAGCTTTGTCGCCAGTTCGCGCAATCGCGCCTGGGTCTTGGTATTCTCGAGCTCCGCTGCGATATCGTTGCGCTTGGCCGTCCCCAGCGTGCCGTCGGCATTGACCGGCGTGACCACGGTCATCACCGTCTTTGCGAGCGACTTGCCGCCGGACGTTTCGAACACGCCGGCTTCCTTTTCCCAACCTTCCGGCGTGACGACGATGTCGAAATCCTGCTTGAGATCGAGCCCTGCGCCCTCGCCCGCCAGAGCGGCTATCAACATCCGGTTGTAGTAGTTGTCGACAAAGTCCTTCGTCGCGTTCCGGTCGGCGCCGAACGCTGTCCAGTCCACATCGGAGTTGATGTCGTCGGAGGTGCGCCAGGAGCCCACGTCGCCATCCGAGGAGAGCGTGCGGGCCTGCTCAGGATTGGCTTGCGCATAGGCGAGGTGAGCGTCCCTGCGGACACTGACGATCTTCTCCTTCACCTTGCTTTGCGCCAGCTTGAATTTGGCTCCTATCGACGCCTGCTCCACCGCCCCCAGCTTGAGGGAACCGTCGCCCATCGCCTTGTTCAATTCGCGCATGCTGACAATGGCGCCCTTGGACGGATTGACGGCCTTCACCGCCCGGAAGAGCGCGCCGGCATCCTGCCCGTCCCATCTGGCGACGATTTCCGCGACCAACCTAAGGCCATCGGGGTTGCTTGCGGTTTCCTGGGAAACCGCAATCTGCGGCGCCAGCAGGGCGACGACGAAAAACGCCGCCGCGCGCATCAGGCGCGTCAACCTTCCATATCCACCGTCGCCATGCCCGTATGCGCAAAGCGCCATCGCGCGCCCCTCACGGTTCGCCGCCGCGCCGACCCTGTAGCCGTGACCCGGTTCCCCGATGAACTAGGCCCACGCCGCCGATCAGCCGTTACTGCACTGTCAACAATGAGTGGATGCCCCCCATTTTCATTGATCTGAATTAAGTCCGGCGACGCGGGCGCGCCAGCGTTGAGACATCGCAATGCGCACGACTGCGGCCAGCCTGTAGTCTTAGCGAGGTGGAGGGGCTGTTCGCGTGTATCGCCCTGGCGGTTGTGCTTGTCGTCGGGCAGTTCACTGCGTCGCGCGCGAATGCGAGGACGTCTGTAAACCTTCGCTGATGCGGACAGCACGGACGCGCTCAGAGGGCGTCCCGCCGGCCTCGCGCCGGATCCATGAGCGATGGGAGGGCAATCATGACCGCGCATTCCACTCCCGAACCGACAGGCGAGAGGGCTTCAAAGGGAGCGGGATTGCACTGGGCCATTGACGTTCCGGTGGTCACGCACCCGCTCATGCTCCTGAACTACGTGAAGCTGTTCGGTCTGACCGCGATCCTGATGGGACTGTTCATGTCGTTCCTGATGGCGGTCACCGGCTCGCCCGATGCAATTCCGGCCATGTGGATGATGGCCGGCGGCATCTGCGCGGCGCTGCTCGTCGTGGGGTTGCTGGGCATGGCGCTGATCTACGGCAACCGCATGCGCATGACCTTCGCGCTCGATCAGGAAAAAGCCGTCGCGGAAATCGTGGATCGGAGAAACAAGGCCGTGTCCGTCGCCGCGATCGTCCTCGGCGTCCTCGCGCGCAAGCCCGCAGCGGTCGGAGCCGGCCTCATCAGCGCGACCGATACGAGACGGTCGGCGGCGTGGAGAGCCCTGGTCTCGGCCCGCTTCTATCCGCAATTCCACGCGATTTCGTTGAGAAATTCATGGCGCACGGTCGTCATTCTGTTTTGCACGCCGGCGAACTACGAGCACGCATCGGCCTTTGTGCGCGGTGCGATGGCGAGAAAGCCGTCGCGTGAATCGGCGAGGCGCAATCCGTTGCCGATGCTGCTTCTTCATACTTGTCTGACCGTGCTGGCCACGTTGCCTTTCTTCTTGCTCGACTATCCGTTCAAGACCGATCTGTTCGCGGCGATCTTCACGCTGTGTTTCGCGTTGGCGAGCCTGTGGATAGTGCCGGTCCTCAGCTATGCGACGCTGCTCGGGCTTGCTGCGCTGTTCTGGCAGATCGGCGCTTCCGCGACCGTGGTGCGGCGTTCGTCGCTGGATCCCGCCCGGCTGTACCGGGCGTTCGAGATGATGAGCGCTGACGACTGGATCCAGCTGGCCCTGTGCGGCATCGGGGCCGCCTATCTCGTCTGGCTGTCGGTCGGCCTTCTGCGTGGCCGGATAGTGGCCGGCCTCGCCGGCGACATGGCGGCGCTGGAGGACGAATCCGCGAAATGAGGGATCGCGGGACGGACCACGCCGCCCGTGTGCGGCGCACGCTACGTTTCCGCCATGGCCCTGCTGGTTTACAACACCTCGGGTCCACGAATTCCAGGCAAGCGATCTTTTATGGTTCCCTCGCCTGGAGCGAAGGCCGACGCGGGCATTGCCGCCGCCCGCCAGTCGGTGATGGGGCCAGCGGCAGCGCACACTTTCACCAGAATGCGCAATCCGGCTCAAAAGTTTCGATCCAGCGAGTCGTGGCGTCAGCCCTTTGACGCCCGCCACGTTCCACTGCCTCCGCCCCATTGATTCTTGCCGGACCATGTACCGGTCCCTCCACGCCCGTCGACCCGGCCGCTGACGCGCCCATTGAACGGATATGGCGTGACATGGTCGCCCCAATTGCCTTGCAGCACGCCCTGCGCCGGCGCGCTGAAGGAGCCGTCGCCGTTGAGCGAGCCCGAAAAACTCGCCCGGAACGAATCGCCCTTGAATACGCCGGTCACCGTTCCGTTCACACTCGAGCCGGAAACGGTCAACGCGATCGAACCGCTCGATGCGCCGGAAATCGGACCCTGATAACGTCCGCTCAGGGTCGCTGCCGGCTCCTGAACCGTTGGCGTGTTCGGCGTCTCCGTGAAGGTCTCGCGGCCGATTTCACGCCCGTTCTTGTCGTAGTGGATATAATAACCGCCTATGCGATTGCCTTTGGCGTCGTTGATATAGACGACCTTGGTCCTGCCATTTGAGTCCTCGAGCCAACCGCCTTCCACTTCGCTGGTCGTCGATGGCGACGACGGAACGGGAGCAGGAGTCGTCGGCGCCGACGTGACCTCCTCATTCGACGTATCCGCCCCGGCGTCAGCGATAGCCGTTCCGAGATCGGGCGCGCTCCCGTCGCCCTTCGGCTCCTCTGGCTTCCCGCTTTTCTTGGTCGAGAGAATGGCTACCGCCTTGTTGGGATCCTTTGCGGTCAGCTCCCCGAAAGCCTGCCAGGCCGCTGGATCGTTGGCCTTCAGAGCGTCGCGCTTTTCGGCGTCCGACATGTCGTCCCAGGACTTCGATCCCTTGCCGTCGGCTCCTGCCGTCTGCTTGTCCTGACCGCTTTTCCCACCCTCGCTTTTCTCGGTCGCGCCGGTCCCGTCCTTTTCCGCCTTCTTGTCCTTGTCGGCTGTCTTCTCCTTTTCCTTCTGTCCCTCCTTGGTTGCGACCTGGTCGATATCCGTCGCCTTGTCCTTGTTGGCGCTGCTGTCCTTGTCCGCTGATTTATCCTTGTCCGCCGACTTGTCCTTGTCGGCTTTCTCCTTCTGTTTCGTCGCATCGAGCAGCGCGCGCGACTTTTCCGCCAACATTGTCGCGAGCGCCTCCGGAGAAGCCTTGTCGAGAAGTTGGCCCGCATCGTTGAAACGTGAATCGCCGGTCTTCTCGTACATGTCCTGCATGAACGCCTTGAGCCGTTCCTGCTTGTCGCCGTACGACTTGTAGCCCTCCATGATCTTCTCGTAGTTCGCTTCTCCCATCGCTGATTTGATCTTGTCCTCCACGATCTCCTTCAGCGCGTCGCTGACGTGATCCTTCAGATAGCCCTTTGCGGTTCCGGTCGGGTCTCCCTGCGCTTCCTTTGCGGCCTTTGCCGCCTCCTCCATCCATTTCACGGCCTGGCCGGACGTCCCGCCGGTCAGCGCGTTGAGCGATTGGATCATGACGTTGGCGCCGGTAGCCACTCCGCGCCGCAGATCCTGATCCATCACGTCGATGCCTCGCACTTTCAGCGTTGCGGCCGAATCGGCATATCGGATGGAATCGACCTGCAGTTGCGCGTGAATATTGGATGCGAGCCCGGAATTGTCGTTGGCGATCGGGTCGGCGACCGCCGGCATATCCGGTTCGAGATGATCCTTGCCGTCGAAAAAGCTGCGCCAGAACGTGCCCGAATTTGTATTGTCCTTGTCGTCGGCGTATTTCGGCATCCGGTTCAGCTTGCCGGCCTCTCGCAGCGACGCATAAAGCTCGCGCAGGCCGTCGCCGTCCCTTATCTCGACGTGTCCGTTGCTAACGCTCACGTAGCGTTCATGCGCGAGGACGGAAAGGATACGTTCCTTGTCGTCCTTGTTGCGCTGGCCCATGCCGCCTTTGCCCTTGAACCAGTTCCACGCATCCTTGACGGCCCCGAATTGCGCATGGGCCGGCGTCACGGTAGGCGCTCCTCCGCTCACGATGATCGTCGCCGCCAACGCCGCCATCACCGCGCGGCTGCGCCGCCGCCCTGCCCCGGAGCGGTTGCCGGTCGATTGCTTGGCGGTAGTCGACATGCCGTTCACCTCGTCAAAGCCATGCGTCCATCAACTTGCGCGCTTCGGCTGCGTCCGCGATGGGGGAGCCCGGATCGTTGGCGATCTTGCGCACGAGCAGGAGCGCCTCGGCGGCCCGGCCGGCCTCCTTCAACAGGATCGCTTGCGCCAATGGAACCGACCGCACGTCCCGATGACGTTTTGAGAAGTCGGCGAAGAAGGCCAAACCGCGTTCGCTCAGGCCGGCCCTGGCGTACAAGCGCGCCGTGTCTCTCAATACGGCGGGCGTGGCGAGTTCCGGCTTGACCGCCAATGCGGCTTCGACTTGATCTATGGCCGCCTCAAATGCGTTCCGCTTGATCAACAACGCGGCGAGCGACATGCGCGCCGCAGCATCCTTCGGATCCAACGCAATGACATGTTCCAGTGCGCGCACGGTCGAATCCGGCTCTGCGAATTGTTCTGCGGGCGAAGCCGCATAGATGCGGGCCAGCAGACGCCAGCCTTCCACTTTCTGCGGATTTGCGTCTGCGAACGTGCGCGCCGCATCTGCGGCGGCCTTCCATGCGCTGGAGTCACGTGTACGCATGAACGCGTCGAATTTCGCGCGCGCCGCATCGAAAGTCTCGGGCGCGCTCTGAAGCGGCGCGGGCTCCATGCGCTGGTATTCAATCGTATAGAACCCGCGCCAGCCGGCGCCGGCGTTCGTCGACCAGGTCGCATCGCTCGAGGTTCGCAGGACATAAGAGCCAGGGCCGATCGTCTGGTTCACGGACGCGACCCAGTATGCATTCGGCGCTCCTCCCTGGCCGGGTTCGCCGCGCGCCTTCCACGAGCCGACCTCGCGCCCGTCGCCGCCGACGAGCCTCATCACGCCGGGCGGCGCGCCGCGTCCGTTGTTCCAGTGGTATGTCCGCAACGAGCGGATGAATACGGGCTGCTGGAGCCTTATCTCCGTCACCGCACGCGGCCCGTTCTGAACGGCGTCGATATTGCTGATTTCGGCCTTCAAGAGCGGCCCGGTGGGCCTCGCCTGCTGCGCCTTCGCGTTTTCGGAGGACTGCGCCGATGGCGCCGCCGTGATCATGAGTTCAGCCGGCGCAAAGATGCCGTTGGGCGTTCCGACTTCCGCATAGGCCTTGTCGCCCCCGCCGAGCGCGATCGCCGACACGATGACATGATTGTTGTCTACTTCCATGAGCAGCAGGCGCGCGACCGCAGGGCGCTTTCCGGCGCCCAGGTCGAGCGAGCCGCGCGCCCCGGCGACGAATCCTTCATGTCCCGCGAACCTGGCTGAACGAAAATCATCGACAGCGCCGCCGTGCAAAATCTGCGACGCAAACGCATCCGCATAACCACGAAATTCTTCCTGCGGATCGCGACCCGCGGTGCGCGGGAGCGCGCTTACCGTCACCGATACGAGCTCATTCTCGCCCAGAGCCGCGCCGCTCTTGTCACTGCGCAACTTCCATGTGGAGACGCCGCCCTCCACGCTCTTCGAGCCGGTGAAGCCCGGCGGCGTACGCAGGACGAATGCGAACCGGGGCTCTTCGAAAGTCTGGGCGCGGGCGCAAAGCTGCCCACCCGCCAAATAAAGCGCTGCAATCGCGGTCGGAAGGATGGGGCGCATCGCCCACTTTCTCGGCGCCATCAAACACCTCGGCTCCCCTCGATGGACGAATGGAGACTAGTTCCCGCCGACGGGAGGCGCTTTGTGACGCGTCAAACGCCATTTCTCTCTTCACCGGGGCGACCGGGCCACGCCAAGCGCTCGCGACGAACGGCATCCGAACCGTTGGCGGGCGCGACGGCGCACACATCATCGACACGCTCTCGGACAGATTCTGACGATGCCGGTGAAATGGGCCAGCTTTGACCAACCGGGTCGAGGCGCAATAATGAGTGAGCGCGCGTGTTCCCCGAACCGGGCTTGTGTGGAAATCGCCATGTGGTCTCGCCTGCTCGTCATCGCCCTGCTCTTGCTGCCAGCCTCGGCTCTGGCCGGGGTCAAGGAGCAGCTCGCGGCGCTGGCGCCGGCGGGGCTTGTGCTCGTGGTGGACGCCGAGGGCAAGGAGCTCGTCGCGCAGAATGCCGATAAACCCTTCGTCCCCGCCTCGGTCGCCAAGCTTGTGACCGCCTGGCTGGCGCTCGAGACGCTGGGCAGGGACTACCGCTTCCAGACCAGCTTCCACCTGGACGAAAACAGGACATTGTACGTGCGCGGCGGCGGCGATCCCTTCCTCATCTCCGAGGAACTCGCGCAGCTTGCAAAGGAACTGGTCGCCGCGACCGGCAAGGCGCCGCTCGCCGGCATCGTGCTCGACGCGAGCTACTATCCCGCCAATCTGCGCATCCCGGGCATTGAGGACTCGACGGAATCCTACAACGCTCTGAATTCCGCCTTGGCCGTCAATTTCAACACGATTTACGCCGTGCGCCGCGGCGCGAGCGTCCTCTCCGCCGAGAAGCAAACTCCGATCACGCCGCTGGCGATCAGCCAATTCCGCAAACGCGCGCCCAAGGGGCGAGACCGCATCAGCCTGGCTCAGGATCCCGCGATGAGCCTGCAATATGCCGGCGAACTGCTCGCCGCGTTCATCGAAAAGGCCGGCGGCAGCGTCAAGGGCAAGATTGCGACCGGGTCGACGCCGGCGGGCCTCGCGCCTGTCTATGTGCACCGGCAGTCGCGCCCGCTGTCCAGGATCCTTCACGAGTTGCTCGTCGGTTCGAACAATTACATAGCCAACCAGGTGTTCCTGGAGATCGGCGCGCATCGTCTCGGCGCGCCGGTCAGCCTCGACAAGTCGCTGAAAGTGGCGAACGACATGCTCGCCGCGCACGATCTCGCGCAATCCATCCACCTCGAGGAAGGTTCGGGCATCAGCCGCGGCAACCACTTCACGGCGCGCGGTCTCGCCAAGGTGCTCGGCCTGCTTGCGCCTCAAGCCGACCTGCTCAAGCGCGGCAAGGGCGCCGCATACAAGACCGGCACCTTCGACGGCGTACGCACGCTGGCTGGATACGTCGACACGTCCAGGCATGGAAAGGTGCGTTTCGTGATCTCGCTCGAGGGCAATGACGGGGCGCTGCGCTTGCGCTTGATGCGGGCGATCCAGGCGGCGCTGTAGCCAAAGCGCGCCGGGCTGGCGCGTCGCGTAGTCGCCCGGACCGCATCTTGCATGGCGTGCCGCTCCTCCCTGGCGGACGGTTCGAAATTCTCTCCGAACTGCGGCGTGCGGATCGCGCGCTCGCAGAGCGGCACGCAAGCGAAGCATTCGAAATCGCGGCCATCGATACGCAGACAAGAGCAAGCCTAACTTGCACGGCCATCTGCCTTGTCGAGAATACTGCTAGATTTTCGAGCGTGGAGCCGCGGTTGAGGCGCGGACCGCCAGTTCGGAGCCAAGCATGACGCGCGCATTGCGGGCCGGCGCGCCGTCGATTCTTTGTATGAGAATCTGGGCGGCCTGTCGGCCGATGTCTCTTTGCGCGATACGCACGGTGGTCAGCGGCGGCGCAAGCATGTCGACATAGGGCATGTCGTTGTGGCCGACGACCGAGACATCCCCGGGACACGCGAGCCCCGCCGCGGCGAGCGCATCGTAGACGCCGATGGCCAAGAGATCGTTGGCTGCGACAATTGCCGTCGGGCGCGGCTTGCGCGCAAGCAGCCGGAGCGCAGCCTGTTCGCCCGCCGCACGCGTGTAGGCCGTAGCGAATTCGACCGGCGCATCCCGGAGCTTCGCGTCGGCGACTGCAGCCTCGAACCCTGCACGTCGAATGGCGCCGGTCGATATGTCCTGCGGGCCGGCGACGTGGCCGATACGGCGGTGGCCGAGCGCGACCAGATGTTCAACCGCCATGCGCATGCCCCTCGCATCATCGGACACGACCGCCGGCAGGCGACCCGCGTCGTCGACGCGATTGATCAGGACGACCGGCGCGCCGGAGCGTTGGCATTGCAGGATCGCCGGGTCTTTGCGCGCGACGGTCGCGAGCACGAGACCGTCGACGCCTTGTGCAAGCAGGCGGTCGATCAACTCGCCCTGCCGGTTGCGATCGCCGCCCACGTCGGCGACGAGTGTGGCATAGCCGTGCTGTCCCAGCGCCTCTGCCAGACCGCCGAGGATGGGCGGGAAACCGGGGTCGGCGATGTCGGGCGCCAGAACGCCGATCAGCTTCGAACGCCCGGTGCGCAGGCCAGCGGCGACCGCATTGCGTTGGTAGCCCATTGCGGCGGCTGTTTCACGAATGCGTTCAGCCACAGCCTCGGTAAGGAGATGGCTTGCCGATGCGCTCAGGGCGCGTGAGACGGTGGACGGATGAACGCCAGTCGCTTCTGCAACCTGCTTGATCGTCGCGCGGCGCGTCGACGACTTCGACCGGAGCGATCCGGAGGCGATTTCCTTTTCGCGCATGAGCTTTCGCATCCCGCCGTCGCTCTCAACTCCCTTACCCGACGCGGCCACATCCAGCGCCGGACAGCCGACATGTTGCGCCGCCCTACCCTACTTCGAGCGGGGCAAGTGGGCCGCGGCATGTACGACTTTGCCGCCGGCGATTGTCAATAAGAATTCGGTTCTCGCTGTTCCGTCGCCCACGACACTCGTGCGTCCCTGGACAGAACTGCGAGATCGACAAGGTTTCCGGGCGCCGGCGAACCACGCCTGTCGCCGGCATTGGCGAACCAGGGGCTGTTCAGCACATGCACAGCGCCTGAACGGAGCGAGCGAACCTTCCTGATGCCTTCCACTGTGAGAAGATGCGATTTCCAGCAGTGGTCAGTCGCTCTTCGTCCGCGCGAGTTCCGGCACGAAGGCGTCCGACCACGCTGCGAGCTTCGTCTTCGATTGTCCGATCCTCAGCATGAAGTCGGCAGTCTTCTGCACGCCATGCACGTCGGGACCGAAATCATCGGCCAGCTCGCCGATCAGCGCCTCGATTTCGGATGCGGACAGGTTTTTCTGCGGCTCGGCCTTCGTGTAGATCGCGGCGGCCTGCTTGCGGTCGTCGCGGATGAGCGCAGCGGCTTCGGTCATCGCCTGAATGACGATCGTCGACAGTTTCGGGCGGGCTTCGAGAGTCTTCTTCGTCGCGCCGAAGGCGAGAAAGGTCGACTTGCCGCCGTAGACGTCGGCGCTGGTCAGGAGCTTGCGGATGCCCGGCTTGCGCAGCGCGATCTGCGTAAACGGCGCGGAGGAAAAATAGGCGGCGACTTCGCTGTTGGGATCGAGCAACGCATTGAGCGCTTCCGGATGCGGCAGGCTGACGACATTGGTCTTGAGGCGATCGTGCTGGCCCGCGCCCCACATTTTTTCCGACGCCATCTGCAGCGCATACATCTGCGGCGAAACGGTCGCCGGCATGGCAATCTTGTCGCTCTGCGTGAAATCGGCGAGCGACTTGATGCGCTCGTGTTTCGTGAGCAGAACAAGCGGCAGGGTCGTGACGCCCGCGACGCCGAACATCTGCAGGGGCGTGCCCCGCGCTTTCTCCCAGGCGAGCAGCATCGCCGCCACGCCGTAGGCGCCCGCATCGATCGAGCCGGACAGAAGCGCGTCCTGCATCGCGGAAGAGCCCGAGAAGCGGACAAAGTTCGCGGACAACGGCATGCCCGCCTGCGCGCCGTACTTTTCGAACAGCTTTAGTTGATCGGCGATGAAGGCCGGCAAGAAGCCGATGCCGAATCCTATGCCGAAGGTGACGGGCGCAGCGGTTTGCGAATGCAGAACGGCTGGCGCGGCGATCATGCCGGCGGCGCCTGCGATCAGTGATCTGCGATCGAGCAGCATGCGTTCCTCCCTCTCGCCGCCTCGCAATTTCCTGGCGCCGTCAGCCTTCGACTTCGAGGCCTGTCGGCATCGGAACGTTCTCCGGCGTCAGCTTGAGGCCTGCGCCGAGCGCGACCGTTTCGATCAGAGCCGCGAAATCCTTTTCGAGATATCCGGCAGGATCGGGCTGCAGCGACGCGGCGCCGAAATGCGCCTGCAGCGCTTCGCGCGTCGCGGCTGTCACGGGAACCGGCACGTCGAGATCGCGCGCGGCCTTCAGGCCGAGGTCGAGATCCTTGCGCAGCAGGGTTGGCGTGAATGTGGTCGTCCAGTCGAGATTGACGAAGGCGTTGCTCTTGTATTTCGAGAAGACGGAGCCGAGCACGCTCGCGTTCATGAAGTCGAGGAAGGCATGGCGCGGCACGCCGGCCTTCTGCGCGAGAATGGTGATTTCAGCGAGGTTCTGGATAACGACGCCGAGAAACACATTGTGCGCGATCTTGCAGATACGCGCGAGTTCGCCTTCGCCGACGTAGGAGACGCCCGACTTGGCGATCTTGGCGAGATAGGGCTTCACTTCGTCGTAGGCGGCTTTCGGCCCGGACGCGACGGCCGAGAGCTTGCCGGCCTTGACGCATTTGCCGTTGCCGCTGACCGGCGAGGACACGAATTCGCAGCCGGCGGCATTGATGCGCTTGCGGATCGCTTCCGACTGATCGATGCCGATCGAGGAGCAGTCGACCAGAATGCGCGGCTTCCTGCGGTTGCCGGTCAGGAGGCCGCCGTCGCCGAAATAGACTTGTTCGAGATCCTTGCCGGTCGACACCATCGCGAAAACGATGTCGCAGCCAGCAAGGTCGACCGGCCTGTCGACGATCGCTCCGCCCTTGGCGGCAAGCGGTTCGGCTTTCGCGCGAGTACGATTGTAGATGGAAACCTGGCAGCCGCCCTTCAGCAGCAGTTCGGCCATCGGATAGCCCATGCGGCCCATGCCGATCCAGCCGAGAGAAACATTGGCGCTCATCGAGACACTCCGTTGCGCATGCGCGGTCAGTAGCGATTGGCGATCGGCAGTTCTTCCGCCGGGAACAAGCGTAGATGACCTGGCAACCCTCTGTCGGTGACGACAACTTCTTCCTCGATGCGCGCGGCCGAGAAGCCGTCGCTCGCGGGGCAATAGGTCTCCAGCGCGAAGACCATGCCGGTCTTGATCTCCATCGGGATTATCCAGCGAGACGAGCCGCGAGATGATCGGCCGCTCGTGCAGCGCGAGGCCGAGGCCATGGCCGAACTGCAACCCGAACGCGGCCATTTCGCTGGGGAAGCCGAAATCCTGCGCCTTCGGCCAGACTTTCGCGACCTTGTCGGTCGTCACGCCCGGCTTGATCAGCGCGATCGCCTTGTCGAGCCATTCGCGGCAGCGCTTGTAGGCGTCATGCTGCGCCGGCGTCGCCCGCCCGACATTGAAGGTGCGGTAGTAGCAGGTGCGATAGCCCTGGTAGGATTGCAGGATGTCGAAAAAGGCCTGGTCGCCTGGCCGCGATGATTCGGTCGGTGAAATTGTGCGGGTGCGGATTGCAGCGTTCGCCCGAGATCGCGTTGATCGCCTCCACATCGTCCGAGCCCATTTCGTAGAGCAGCTTGTTGGCGAGCGCGACGATGTCGTTTTCGCGGACGCCGGGCTTCAGATGCTCGTAGATCGAATGATAGACGCCGTCGACCATGGCGGCTGCCTGGTTGAGCAGCATGATCTCGTCGATATTCTTGATCTCGCGCGCGTCCAGCATGACCTGCTGGCCGTCGACGACCTTCATGCCGGCGTTCTGCAATTCGAAGAACATGGCGGCTTCGGCGAGATCGACGCCGACCGGCATGTCGGCGACGCCGGCCGATTTCAGAAGGCTCATGATCTCCTGCGCATGCGCCTTCATCAGACCGTACGGCGGGCGGCACGGTGCCGCGCATGCCGAGCATGCCGGCGCGGCAATTGTCCGCCGGCAGCCAGTCGCAGAATATGCGGTGATGCACGGCCGCCGAGCCGAAATCCCAGACGATCGGCTCGCCGTCGCCGGCAAGCAGCGCGAAGCGGCAGAGCTTGTCGCGCTCCCATTCCCCGATCTTCGTGCCGCTGACGTAGCGGATGTTGTTGACGTCGAACAGCAGCAGCGCGCCGCATTGCGAATTCTTCAGCGCCGGCGCGGGCGCGGGCGAGGCGATACTTCCGCAGCCGGTCGAAATCGACGCGGCGTTCAAAGTCGACCGACACGTGGCCATGCGCGGGAATCGCGCGATCCCAGCGCCAGTGCGGATCGACCGCGTCGGGATGGATGAGATTGGGCTTCAGCGCGGCGCGACGCTGCTTCATGTCGTTCGCTCCCGGAACCGCAAGCTTGTATACGCGATCGTGCAATCGTTTGCACGTACGGTCGCACGTCGCCCACCTCCGGTCAATAGCGTCAGCTCTTCTTGCATTTCTCGCACAGCAAATTCCGGGAGCATGCACGCGTGACGCTCGCCACGCCGGGAGGCGACGGCGTCATCAAGCGGCTCGAGCGCGACAAGCTCGTCGAGAGAATTGCCGACGGGGCCAACAAAAGAAACCGGCTCGCGCGTCTGACCCCAAAGGGCAATTCTTCTTGGCAAAACCTCGCCGGTCAGATCAACGAATTCTACAATCAGGCAACCGGCCACTCCGGGCCGGAAGCCCACGATCGCAACTGGCGCATCCTTGCCGCAAGCGGATGAGTAGCTCATCACGCCGGGCGGGAGCAATTCTTCGCAGAAGGCCCTGGACTACCGCTGCAAGCAGGGGCGGCAGCGGCGGCGCATCCTTGCTCGCGAATGTCGTCGACAGCGCGACCCCCGATCGTGACGAGTCGCGGCGCATGCGCCAGATCGTCGAGCGATAGACTTCGCCCCGATAGAGATGGGCGATCGCGCCCATCTCCGCGGAATCGACCAGTCGCCGCGAACCTCGGCGGCGACGGCTTTGTCCAACATGGCTGCTTTCGAACTGACGTCGGCGCCCGCCGCGCGCGAGCCGTGCAGTCTCGCGCGCGTAATCTTCCCCGAGGGGGAAAGTCCCGGCGCCGCTTATGCGGCGCCCCGCAGGTCTCGCCGCAGGATCTTGCCGACGTTCGACTTCGGCAGCGCCTCGACGAAGACGACGTGTTTCGGAACCTTGTAGGCCGTCAGCTCCTTGCGGCAGAAATCCGTCACGTCTTTCTCCGTGAGCGTTGCGCCGGGCTTCTTGACGACGAAGAGTTTCACGGCTTCGCCCGTCTTTTCGTCGGGCGCGCCGACGCAGGCGCATTCGGCGACGCCGGGGCAGGCCGTCGCCACCGCCTCGATCTCGTTCGGGTACACGTTGAAGCCCGAGACGAGGATCATGTCCTTCTTGCGATCGACGATTTTCAGGAAACCACGCTCGTCGATCACGCCGATGTCGCCGGTGCGGAAGTAGCCGTCCTTGGTGAAGGCGTCCCGATTGGCTTCGGGCTTGTTCCAGTAGCCGACCATGACCTGCGGACCCTTCACGCAGACCTCGCCGGCCTCGCCGACGCCGACCTCTTCATTCTCGTCGTTGAGAATGGCGACGTCGGTCGAGGGCATGGGCAGACCCGTCGTGCCTGTGAATTCCTCGATATAGGCAGGATTGAACGAGACGATCGGCGACGTCTCGGACAGGCCAAAGCCTTCGCGCACGAACGTGCCGGTGATCTCGCGCCAGCGATCGGAGACCGCGCCGACGATCGCCGAGCCGCCGCCGCCGGCGAGCTTCAGACGCGACCAGTCGACTTCGCGAATGCGCGGATGCATGGTCAGGCCGGCATAGAGCGTGTTGACGCCCATGAAGATGCTGGGGCGCGCGGCTTTCAGCACATCGACGAAAGCGTCCATGTTGCGCGGATCGGCGACGAGCCAGTTGTCGGCGCCGACCGAGAAATACGTCAGGAAATTCACCATCAAGGCGAAGATGTGGTAGAGCGGAATCGCCGTCACGATCACTTCTTCGCCGGGCGCGAGCGCCTTCGGCATCAAGGCCTTGAACTGCTCGATATTGGCGATGAGATTGCGGTGCGTGAGGGTTGCGCCTTTCGACAGGCCGGTCGTGCCGCCCGTGTATTGCAGGAACAGGAAATCGTCGCCGCGCAGCGCCGGCGCGTCGAATGTCATGCCGGCGCCTTCAGCCAGCGCGTCCGTGAATGCGATCGGATTCGACAAACGCGGATCGGTCGGCGGGCTGGGCAGCTTCGCGCCCGAACCGTCGCCGACGCCGGCGACGATCACGTTCTTCACCTTGGTGGCGCCGACGATCTCGGCGAGCGTCGCGGTCGAACCGGAGAAGATGACGATCGTCTCGACGCCCGCGTCATTGAGCTGGTGCTCCAGTTCGCGCGGCGTGTAGAGCGGGTTGACGTTGACCTGGACCGCGCCGATGCGCGCATTGGCGATCATGGCGAGCGCAAAGGCGAAGATGTTCGGCGTCATGACGGCGATGCGGTCGCCCTTCTTCACGCCGAGCTTCTTTTGCAGATAAGCGGCGAGCGCGCGCGAACGCGCGTCCATGTCGGCATAGGTCATCGTCTGTCCGAACGACCGGAACGCCGGCTTGTCTGCAAATGTCTTCATCGCGCCGTCGAGGAGGTCGCGCACGCTTGCGACAAAATCAGGGTTGATCGTGGCGGGAATGACATCGCCGTAAGACTTGATCCAGGGACGAGTTGACATGTTGCGCTCCTGATTGAGGGTTCTTGCGTTATGCCGTCGAACAATCGGCAAGGCGGTGGGCGCTCTCGCGCCGGATCCGTGTCGCCGATACCGGCGACATCAGTGCTTCACGAGAAGCATGGTGAGCTGCGGGAATGCGACGATGATAGCAAGACCGATCACCATGAGGACCACGTATGGGACCACCGCTCGCGTCAAGTCGCTCATATTCTGTTTGAACGCCGTCATCGCCACCAGCAGGTTCAGGCCGAGCGGGGGGACCATGAAGCCGATCTCGAGATTGTGGATCATCACGAATTCCGAAGAAGACCTTGGGATAACCATAGGCGACGGCGACCGGCGCCAGCAAGGGGCCGAGGATCAGGAGCGCTTCGGTCGTCGTCATCAGGCAACTCACCACCAGCAGCAGAATATTGACGGCCACCATGAAGCCGATCGGGCCAGTGAACCATCCCTGCACGAAGTGAACCATCAACTCCGGAACCCGATGCTCGGTGAGGAGCAAGGACAGGCTCAGCGCGACGGCCAGCAACGGAAACAAGGCGCCGGTCAGCTTGGCGACGTCTATGACGACGTGCCGCATGTCGGCCAACTTCATTTCCTTGTGAATCAGGATCTCGACAATCACCGCGTAGACAAGGGCGATGGCGGCCAATTCGGTCGCGGAGAAATATCCGGTGTAGATGCCGCCGAGCAGAAGGATGGGCATCAGCAGCGCGAATATCCCCGATTTCAACGCCGCGTTCAGTTCCCGCATCTCGAACTTCGTCGTCGGCAGGCGACGGTTGGTCCAGACGACGTAGGCGACGAACAGGATCACCATCAGGAGTCCCGGAAGGAGTCCCGCGACGAAGAGGTCGACGATCGATGTCTCGGTGACGAGCCCGTAGATGATCAGCGGGATCGAAGGCGGAAGCACCACGCCCAGCGACCCGCCCGCCATGACAACGCCCAGCGCCGCCTTGTTCGGATAGCCCGCCTTTCGCATCGCCGGATAGAGAACCGATCCGACAGCGAGCATGGTCACGATCGACGATCCAGATATGGCCGCGAAGACGGCGCAGGCGAGCACGCACGCAGCCGCCATTCCGCCGGGAATGTGGCGCGTCATCGCCTCTGCGATGCGCACCAGGCGGCGCGCGGCGGACCCGCGCGTCATGACGCCGCCGCAGAGCAGGAACATCGGAATCGACAGGATGATCTCCTTGTCGAGCGACACCCACATGTCCTCGATCACGTAATCGAGGCGCCCCTGCCCCCATACGAGATGCGCGAAGGAAATCGCAGCCAGGAGGATGACGAGAAGGGGTTGGCGGAAAACAAGGAGCCCGACGACGAGGCTGGCGAGAGCGAGCGCGTTCATTCGACGAACTCCGCAGACGTCGGCCTTGCGGCCGGCCAGATGGCAAAGACCGCATAACGCAGCGCCGCCGAAAGCAGCCCGAGCGGCACGATGAGCTGGATGATCCACGCCTCGATTTCAACTCCGCCGGACGACAACATTCCCGATGCTTTCGATGAAAGCACGAATTAAATCGCGAAATAGCTCGCGCAGAGGAGAACGCCGCAGGTCAGGGCGTCGGCGATCCTGTCGACGTGCATCGACCAGCGCGCCGGAACGAGCCCGAAGGCTACCTTGGGGACCATCTGCGCGCCGACCGCGGTCGCTATTCCGATGCCGCAGAATGCTCCGACGATCATTGCGTAGACCGCCATTTTTTGCGATCCGCGAATGGTCAGCGCGGTCGGATCGACGCCGGCCGCGATGAGAAGCGGTCCGAGAAACTGCCGCGCGATCACGTCGTAGGCGACCATCGCCGCGACAAAGGTAAAGGCTGCGACGGCCAGCCAGCATTCGGCCTGATGCCATGCGTCCAGCAATCGCGTGACGGAACGCGGCGCGGGTGGACCCGCGAGCGTCGCTTCAAGATTATTGCCCATGTGGTTTCCTCCTGAGACGCTGGCGCGCGGGGTCGTCTTCAGCGACCGCCGCGCGCAACGCCCAACGTCACTTGCCGCAGGATTTCTTGCCTTCCTCGACTTTGGCGAAAATCTCGCTCGCCGCTGGTCCGAGTTCCTTGACGACCTTGGACCAATAGGGCGCGAGCAGCGTCTTCCATTCGCCCAATTGCGCGTCGTTCGCCTGGGCGACGGTTCCGCCGCCTTCCTTGTGCTTTGCGATCATTCCGGATTCGGCGGCCAGTATTTCCGCACGGATCTGACTGGCCGGCGTCTTCGCCGCCGCCCTCAGAAGACCGGCTGTCTGCTCGGGCGTCATCTTGGCTAACGCGGCCTTCCCGATGATCATCGCGCCGGGAGCCATTTGGACGTTGACGATGGTCCAGACAGGAGCGACTTTGTTGAGCCCCGACGGCACGTAGAATGCGGCCATGGTCGGGTATGCGTCGACAAGACCCGTGCTCAGCCCGGATGCGGCCTCCGGCACGGCCGTCGCTACCGGCACTGCGCCGACGGCTTCCCAAAGACCCGCGGTCATCTTGTTGATCGTCACGCCGATCTTGAGGCCCTTGACGTCGGCGGGCGTCAACAGCGGCTTTTTCGCAGCGATCTGTTGCGAGCCGACTTCCATCCAGGTCAGCAGCGAGAGGTTCTTCTTTGCAAGCGCGGCGCGCACGGGCTCGAACGCGTATTTGTCGAGGACACATCCGCGTTGCGCTTCGCTGTCGTAGTACATCGGCAGCGAGGTGGCGAGCACTTCGGGGACCTGCAGCCCAATCGAGCCGAGCGTAAATCCACCCATGTCGACTCGCCCGCGCGCGACCTGCGCGATCACGTCATTCTCGGCGCCGAGCTGCGAGCCGTAGAAGATGTTGATCTTGACGCTGCCCTTGGTCTCGGCCGCAACGTCGGCCGCAAAGCGCTCGTATTGCTTCTGCCACGGCGAACCCACCGGCGCGGCGCTGCTGAAAGTCAGCTCGGTTACCGTTTGTGCGTTCGCAACAGACACGGCGCCAATGGCGACTATCGCGAGCGCGCATGTCCGGACGAGAGTTTTCGTGTACATGGATCGTTTCTCCCTGCTCATACCATTGTCGAAGAATTTTAATCCCGCGCCGCCAGTAGGACGGCGCGGAGGCGCGAACCTCAGAACGGAACGCCGTCCGGTTTCGCGGAGTCCGGCGTGATGATCTCGACCAGGGTCGTCACGGGAGACTCGAGAGCCGCGCTGATCGCGGCCTGCAACTCGGAACTGCGCGTGACGCGAACGCCGCGACATCCGAACGCTTCGGCGACCGCCGCGAAATTCGTGTCGCTGAGATCGGTCGAGATGAAGCGGCCTCCGAGAAGGCCGAGCTGCGCATGCTTGCAATATTCGAGACTGCGGTTGTTCAGCAGGCAGATGACGACGGGCGCGTTCAGGCGCAGCGACGTCTCGAGCTCGTGGATGAGCATCATGAAGCCGCCGTCGCCCACGAGCGCGACGAAGCGCTTGTCGGGCTGGGCGATCTTCGCACCGACGGCGGCGGGAAAGCCGAAGCCCATCGTTCCCATGCCGCGCGGGCCCACATAGCTGCGCCCGGCCCGCGGAACTTCATAGAACTGGCCGCCCCAGATCTGATTGAAACCGGAATCGCAGACCAGGGTATCCTCCGGCTTCATGGCGTCGCGCAGCGCGCGCATGGCCTGAAGCGGATGGACCGGCTCCTCGTCGCTCGGCATCGCCTGCGGGCAGTCCGGGCCGCGTTCGACGAGCCATGCGTTCCGGATCGCTGCGACTTCGCGTTCCGCGTCGAGCTTCTTGAAGCCCGCCTGCTTGGCAGGCTGCGAGCAATTCCGCCATGAACAGTTTTGCGTCGCCCCACACCGAATGGATCGCATCGTAATTCTTGCCGAGTTCGCTCGGATCGATGTCGATCTGGATGATTTTCGTTCCACGCTTCGGCACGTTCCAGTTGGCGGTGTCGACATTCGTGAAGCGCGTGCCGACCGCCAGCACGAGATCGACGTCGGCCAGATATTTGTTGGTGACGGGACGGCCCAGCAGGCCAGCCGTGCCGAGGCTCAGCGGATGGGCCTCGGGGAGCGCGCCCTTGCCCATATAGGTCGTGGCGACGGGAATCCCGGTCGCTTCCGCGAAAGCCTGGACTTCGGCCGAAGCGCCGGCGGTGATGACGCCGCCGCCGCACCACAGGACCGGCTTCTTGGCGCCTGCGAGCAGTTCCATGACGCGCTGCGTCTCGCCCTCCTGCGGCCGCACGCGCATGGCCGGGAACGCGCCGAAGCGCGCATCGCAGTCGAAGGCGTCGTCCGCGAACTCGGCCGGCGCCAGATACACGTCCATGGGAACATTGAGCACGACCGGCCCGGGACGGCCTGTGGTCGCGATCCGGAACGCGCGCTTCACCAATTCCGGGATTCGCGCGGGATTGTCGATTTCGATGACCGCCTTGGTCACCGGCGCCAGCAGGGCGCGCTGATCGAGCTCCTGGAAATTCGCGCGCTGGCGGATCGGCGTCGGCGACGTCGAGGCGATGGCGATCACCGCGATCGAATCCGCGTGTGCGGTCGCCAGACCCGTGACCAGATTGGTCACGCCGGGGCCGGACGATGCGTCGCAGACGCCGACGCGTCCGCTCACACGGGCGTAGGCGTCGGCCATGTGCGATGCGGCCTGTTCATGCCGCACCAGCACATGCTGGATCGTCCCGTCGCGAAAGATCGCGTCGTACAGACCCAGGCTGTCGCCGGGCAACCCGAACATATGGGCCACCCCAAATCCCTTGAAGACGCGAACGAACGCGTCGGCGCCGGACATTTTCATGTTGTTCTCCCTGTGAAACGTGTGATGTCAGACCATGTAGCCGCCGCCATTGACCTCGATGACGAGACCCGTGAGGTAGTCGGCGAGGTCGGAGGCGAGAAACAGCGCGGAGCCCGCAATGTCGCGCGGCAAGCCGAGACGACGCAGCGGCAATCCCTTGGCGATCGCCTCGTTCACGGCGTCCGGGACGTCGTGGATCATCGGCGTATCGATGCGACCGGGACTGATGCCGTTGACGGTGATTCCGTACTGGCCGACCTCGTGCGCCGTCGCCCGCGTGAGGCCGAGCAGGCCGGTCTTCGCCGTCACGTAGTGCACCGGCGCGACGCCGCCGCCGCTCATGCGCGATACGACCGAAATGATATTGATCACGCGCCCGTATTTCCGCTCGATCATGGCCGGCAGCGCCAGCGCCGTTGTGTAGAAGATCGAGTCGAGATTGATGGCGAGAATCTGCCGCCAGTGGTCGAGCGGCATGGTCCACGGCGTCCAGCGCTCGCCGGACGGCGCATATTTCGGCGAATAACCGACGCCGTTGACGAGAATTTCCGGCGCGTCGCTGCCGAGTGAGAAGCGGCTTGAGCCGCTCGTCGATCTGCTTGCAATCGCCCAGGTCGACCTCAATGCAGCGCACATCGGGAAAGCGCTGCTGCAACGCCTCGCCGCCCGCGATATTCTTGTCGGCGAGCCATACGCGCTTGCCGGCGGCGGCAAATGCTTCCGCGACGCCGAGGCCGATGCCGCCGCAACCGCCGGTGATCAGCACGCCTTTGCCGGCGATGTTCAGTTCGCTCATTTTCCCGGTTCCTTCGGCCCTACGCGCTCCGCAACGTCGCGGGCCCGACTGGCGTTGACGGTATGGTTGCCGTGATCGCTCAGGCGGTAGCGCCGGCGAACAGCTTCGCGATGTCGCCTTGCCAGGCGTCGCGTTCCGAAGCCTTGCGCACGATCGCTTGGCCGACATCGGGATGCGGAAGAATGAGGAAGGTTTCGGCCTCGAGACCCTTGACGACGGCGTCGGCGACCGCGGCCGGCTCCAGAACGTCGCCGCCGGCCATGACCGCCTTCGCCGCCGGAATGCCTGCGGCGAGCGCCTGCGTCAGCATCGTCGTCTTGACGCCGCGCGGACAAAGCGCGCTGACCTTGATCCCCTCGGCGCGGTAACGGATCGCAAGCCAGTCGGCGAAGGCGACCGCCGCATGCTTCGTGACCATGTAGGGCATGTCCGCGTTGGCGAGCAGACCGGCGCCGGAACACGTGTTGAGAAGGTAGCCGCCGCCGCGCGCAACCATCCGGGGCACGAGATGGCGCGCCGCATAGACATGGGAAACGACGTTCAGGGTCCAGTTGCGGGTCAGGTCGGCGTCCGTCGCGTCGAGACCCTTCCCCGATCCCGTGCCGGCGTTGGAGCAGAACAGGTCGATCGGACCGAGGTCGCGTTCGACGGTGTCGATCAGCGTCTTGATCTGCTGTTCGTCGCTGATATCGACCTGGAAGGGCGTCGCCTTCACGCCGCCGGCGGTCAGTTCGCGGCAAAGATCGCCGGCTGCGGCAAGGTCCATATCGGCGACGGCGATCGCGGCCGCCCCTTCCTTCGCAAAACTCCTGACCATCGCTTCGCCGATGCCGCGCGCCCCACCGGTGACGACGACGATTTTGCCTGCAACACGCATGATGTTCCTCCCGTGCAAGGTCCGGCGCATCGCGTCGACCTCGTGATAACGTTACCATTCAACGACCTGAACCAGCCGCTCGGCGACCGCATTTGCGCCCGCCGAGGCCAGTTTCGTCAGCAAACCGAAAAGCGAGATAACGAAGCCATAAGGCTGCTTGGTAACGTTATCATCGTATTTCAGACTGAAGCGCCGGACTTTTCTCTCTCGTAGACCGGCGCGACGACTGGACTTGCATATCTGATGATGGTAACGTTACCAAATGAGGAACGGGCTGTCAACTGGCCCTCCAACGAAATGCGAAGGCGGCGGCATGAAATCTCCTGGGCGCTCGATCGAACGGCCGGCCGGCAGGGCCAGCGTGAAGGACGTCGCGGCGCGGGCAGGCGTCAGCCCGATGACCGTCTCGCGCGCGATCAACACGCCGGACGCCGTCAGTCCGGAATTGCGCGAGCGCGTGCAGAAGGCCGTGCAAGCGCTCAGCTACATACCGAACAGGGCGGCGGCCGGGCTTCAATCCAATCGCAACAGGATCGTCGGCTTTCTGATGCCCGATCTGTCCGTGCCGCATTACCATCAGATGCACGTCGGCCTTACCAAAGCTCTGGAGCCGCTCGGCTACAGCGTCCTGGTGATGGAGACGCGCTATTCGCCGGAGCGCGAGAGAATTTTGGCGCAGGTCATGCTCGGCTGGAATCCGAGCGGCGTCGTTCGGGTAGCGACAGGCGCGAATGACGATCTGCGCGACTTCTTCAGGAAATCGCGGGTTCCCTGCTGCGAGTTTGTCGACTTCAAGGATGCGGGCTGCGAACTCGGCGTCGGCTATTCGCACGAGGAAGCCGGGTTCTCGGTCGGCGAGCATATGTTCCGTTCGGGACGCAAGCGTCTCGCAGTTGTCATGCCGCGCGCTGTGCCGCGTCTCGACATGCAGTATCAGGGGGTCCGCCGGGCGGCGCGAAAATTCCCGGGCTGCCACGTGCAGCGGATACTCCTGAAAGTTCCGAGCCCTCTCAGCATGAGCCACGGCGAAGAGGTCATCCGGGAGCTCATTGAAAACGGCCTGCCGACGGACGCGCTGGTCTTCCTGAACGATACGCCTGCCATCGGCGCCCTGTTCGAGTGCCGCCGTCGGCAGATCGACGTTCCGGAACGCCTTGCGATCGTCGGGTTCGGCGACCATGAAATCTCGTCCCATATCGTACCGTCCTTGACCACAGTCCGCCTCGACGGCGTGCAACTCGGCCGCGCCTGCGCGGACCTGCTGCTTCGCAAGGTCGACGACGCCGGTTTGAAACGAACCATCGTCAAGATCGAGTGCGCGTTCATTCCTCGGGAGAGCGCGTGACGATGAACCCTTCCGAAATCCCTGATCCAGCAAGTCGAGCGCTTGCGACGCTCAAATCTGAAAATGGAGGAATGAGCCATGAACGCCCCACTGACCAATTTCGACGCGATCACGATCCCTGAAGAATTTCAGTCCTGTTTCGACCGGCAGCGCGCGGCCTATCTCGCAGCGCCAATGCCTGGCTACAAGGAGCGCATCGCCGACCTGAAGGCGCTGGCCAGGCTCCTCAAGGAAAACAAGGACGACCTGATCGCGGCGATCAATGCCGATTACGGCAATCGTTCCGAATTCGAGACGCTGTTCGCAGACTATTTCGTGGCGCTGGATTCGATCGGCGACGCGATCAGGAATCTGAAGAAGTGGATGAAGCCGCAGCGCCGTCACGTCGATTTCATGACCTATCCGCTGGCGCGCAACCGCGTTATTCCCCAACCGCTCGGCGTCGTCGGCGTCATCGTTCCCTGGAATTTCCCGGTCCAGCTGAGCTTCGGACCGCTCGCATGCATCATCGCCGCCGGCAATCGCGCGATGGTGAAGATGAGCGAGAATTCGCGCAACCTCGCGCTGCTGCTGATGCGCATCACCCCGAAATATCTGCCCGCCGACAAGCTCGCATTCTTCGAAGACGGCGGCGGCCGCGGGCCGGCGTTCTCGTCACTGCGGTTCGATCATCTGCTGTTCACCGGCTCGGGGACGACCGGGCGATCCGTAATGGCCAACGCCGCCCGCAATCTCACTCCGGTGACGCTCGAACTCGGCGGAAAATCGCCGGCGATCGTCGGCCCCGATTATCCGATCGAGACGGCGGCGGAGCGGATTTTGTGGGCGAAGATGTTCAATGCCGGCCAGATCTGCGTGAACGTCGATTACGTCTTCATTCCCGCGGGCAAGGAGGACGAATTCGTCGCGCATTGCAAACGCCTGCTCGCCAAGCGCTATCCCGACCTCAATGGCGCGGATTACACGTCGATCATCGACGCGCGCGCCTTCGGCCGGTTGCAGGCGACCCTCGACGACGCCCGCGCGAAAGGCGCGAAAATCGTCGATCTCGCCGAAGGTCAATCACCCGATCAGCAGATGCGCAAACTCGCGCCGCATGTCGTGCTGAATCCGACCGAAGACATGGTCGCCATGCAGCGCGAGATCTTTGGACCGATCCTGCCGATCAAGACCTATACGGATCGACGAGAGGTCGTCGACTATATCAACGCGCATGATCGGCCGCTGGCGGTCTATCCCTTCACCAATGACGCGGCATTGCAGGAATTCTACATCTCGCACGTCATGTCCGGCGGCGTCGCCATCAACGAAGCGTTGCTGCACGTCGGCCAGCACGACCTGCCGTTCGGCGGTGTCGGCGCGAGTGGCATGGGACACTATCACGCGCGGGAAGGCTTCAACACCTTCTCGAAGCTGCGGCCCGTGTTCCGTCAAGGGCCGCTGTCTGCGATCCAGATGATGTTCCAACCGCCGTACGCCGGCCGTGCAATGAAGATGATGGAGATGATCATTCGACTGAAGACCTGATCGCGCGTCAGGGCCATCGCGGACCGCGTTCGGCGCAGCGGCTGCGCCCGGCATTCCGGCTCCAGATTTCGAGGCCACGCGGGACGCGGCGCCTTTGCTATAAGGCGCCAAAGTCCGGTCTCTCGGAACTCTGTCGCGATCTCGCGGAGCGCCGGAGCCTCTTCGCCTTGGGCGGATCGGAGGTTTGTCCGCGTAATTGCGACTCGATGCCGGCGAGTACGATATCGAAGCCCACTTCGAATTCGCGCTCCAGGTCGCCGACGGTGTAGAATGGTTTTTCGCCTTCGTTCTCGAGTAGAACGAAGCCCGACACGAAACAGAAGATCGCGCGATATGCGAGGATGGCGCTGTCCTTGTCGAGACCGGACCGCAGGAGCGCGTTCATGAATATCTCGACGCGCCTGGCTCTTTCCGGGGTCTTGATCGTGCGCTGGGCAAGAACCCTGAACGTCTTCGGATGCCGTTTCCAAACCGTCCGAAATGTATTGATGTAGGAACGTATCGCCGCATCCGCCGCCATGTTCGGCAGATTCTCTATGTCGGTTATTTCACGCATCTCCAGGTCTATCAGTTCCCAGAATCCGTCGAGCAATTCCTCTTTGTTCTCGAAATGATGATAAATCGACATGGCGCCGGCGTTCAGATACTGCCCGAGACGGCGCATGCTCAATCCATCGAATCCGTCGGTGTCGACCAGTTCAAGGGCGGCCTTCAAGATGACGTGCCGTGTCAGCGGCTGGCGCTTGCCGCTTGCAGCCGATGACCGGGGGCTCTTCGCTTTTCTTGCAGCGGTCTTTGCCATTTCCATCCAATCGAACAGATCGAGCGCGTCGAATGCACCGTCCGCGACCGCTTCGTCAACTCGATCAGCAGCCAGATGGCGCCGTCGCGATGATCACACGGGAACGCCGGCCAGCTTCTCGTCGAGTTCCTCGAGCGCCGCATTCCAGTGCTCGGGCGCGCCCGCCATGTAATGCGCGGCCGGAAACCGCTCCAGCATGTAGTCGCAGCCCGTAAACAGCCGGGTGTCGCAAACCATGGCGAAAGGCTTGTCCTTCGTGCGCTTGGCTTCGGCGAAGGCGTCGAGAATCTGCGACATGTCGTTGCCGTCGATCCGGCGCGCGGCAAATCCGAAGGCCTCGAACTTGGCGGGAACGGGCTCGACGTTCAAAATGCCTTTCGTGGCGCCGCCGGCCTGAAGATCGTTGTTGTCGATCATGAAGATCAGATTGTCGAGCTTGTGATGGCCGGCGAACATGGCGGCTTCCCAGACGTTGCCTTCCTGCAGCTCGCCGTCCGACAGCAGGCAATAGACCCGCTTGTCTGATCCCTTGAGACGTTCGGCGTAAGCAATTCCGGCGGCTTGCGAGGGGCCCTGCCCGAGCGAACCCATGGTGATGACGAAACCGCGCTGCCCCTCGCAAGGACTCATGTCGACTTTCGTGCCGTCGGCATTGTAGGTGCGCAATTCCTCGATCGTGTAGAGGCCCTGCTCGGCGAATGCCGAATAGCACATGATCGCATCATGGCCGTTCGAATTGACGAAAATGTCGTGGTACCAGTCCTTGCCGTCCGAGCGCAGCTCGTGGAAGTAGAGCGCCGCGCCGAGATCGGCCAGAGCGACGCCCTGGCCTGCATAACCGCCGCGCTGGCTGCAGATGTCGATCGTATTGCGGCGCATTTTCAACGCGATCCGTTCGAGTTCCTTGACGGATAGATTCTTCCTGGCCATCGGGCCCGTCTCCTCTGTCGTTTGAATTTCGTTTGCGCGCCTCAATGGCGGATGAGGCTCCAGACTTCCTTCTTGAGAGCCAGAAATTCCGGCGTCTGTTCCGCCTGTGGGAATTTCATCGCCTTCCAGTCTGCGGCCTGTCCGATCTCGACGACCTGGGCGACCACCGCCGGACGCTGCGAGAGAACGAACACCCTGTCCGCGAGATAGACCGCTTCCTCGACGGAATGCGTAACGAACAACGTCGTCACATGCGTTTCCCGAACCAGTTCGAGCAGCATCTCCTGCATGGAGATGCGGATTTGCGCATCGAGCGCGGCGAATGGCTCATCCATCAGCAGGACCTCGGGCTCGATCACGAGCGCGCGCGCTATGGCGACGCGCTGCTGCATGCCGCCGGAAAGCTGCCTCGGATAGGATTGCGCGAAAGCTTCGAGCCCCAACGGCTTGAGGTAGCGCATGACGATCTCTTCGCGCTGCGCGCGCGGCACCTTCTTCAGTTCGAGGCCGAATTCGATGTTCTGCATGACGGTCATGTGCGGAAACAGCGCGAACTTCTGGAACACCATGCCGCGCTTGGGGCCCGGACCGCCCGCGCTCTTGCCGTCGATGAGGACGTCGCCGGCCGTCGGCTGTTCGAGACCCGCGGCGATCCGCAGCAATGTCGTCTTGCCGCAACCCGATGGGCCGACAATCGCGATGAACTCGCCCTTGTGGACATCGACGTCGATCTCCTTGAGCGCGAGGACATCGCCAAAGGCTTTGCCGACAGCTTTCAAGGAGAGCTTCGGGACGGAATTCGTCTTGCTGTTCATTGTCGTCTCCGCGCCGATGATTTCAGAGTTCCGCGTCGAGCCAGCGTGTGCTGGCCGCGCTGATTTTCCGGAAACTGAAGTCGATCAGCATGCCGATCACGCCGATGAGAACCATGCCGACGATGATGTCGGCAGGTCGCTTGGCTTCTTCCGAATTGACGATGATGAAGCCGAGTCCGGATTGCGCGCCCACAAGTTCGGCGCCGATCAGCGAGGCCCAACCTGCGGCGACTGCGGTCCTGACGCCGGACATAGTGCTCAGCGCGGAAACCGGCAGCGCGACGCGAAACAACGTACGCAGGCGTCCCGAGCCGAGTGTCTTGGCGACGTCGGCAAAGATCGGGTCCACGTGATAGACGCCGCTCCACGTGTTGATGACGACCGGCGGCAACGCGCCGACGAACACGATGAACGCGGCGGCCTTGAGCGTCGGGCCGAGGATGAGCACCGTAAGCGGCACCCAGGCGAGCGGCGGAATGTAGCGGTAGAATTCGAACAGCGGCTTCGTCAGCGCCCGAAACAGCGGGTACCAACCCATAAGCGCGCCAATCAGGACGCCGAGCGCGACCGCTGCGCCGACGCCGATGCTCCAGCGCAGCAAAGACATGCCGATGTGAACCCAGATCGGCTGGCCCGCGAACGGTTCCGTAAACGCATGCCAGAACGCCGTCAGCGTCTGAGGTACGGAAGGAAAGCCGCGCGCGGGAATGATCCCAAGCGACCACAAAGCCTGCCACGCCACGAGCAACGCGCCGATGGAGACGACGGCGCGCAGATTGACCTGCTTGAAACCGCGGCTCGAATGTCCGGCGTTCTTGGCGACCGATAGATCCGTCATGTTCAGAACCCGCGCTTGTAGCGTCGTTCGACCGCGCTGAAGGTGAGGCTCAGCAAGCCGCCGACAAGCCCGATGATGAACATGGAGACCAGCACGATCGACGGCTGGATGGCGTATTGCGCCTGCACGAGCATGTAGCCGAGGCCCGCGCTCGAAGCGACGAGTTCCGCGGCCACGACGGTCATCCAGGCGCCGCCGATCGCGACACGTATGCCGGCGAGAATTCCGGGAAATACGGTCGGAACGACAACGGAACGCAGAATGCGCAGATCGGATGCGCCGAGGCAGCGCGCGGCGTCGATGAGTATGGGATCGCGTCCGATCACCGCGCCATAGGAATTGATGATGCAAGGCATCAGCGCGGCGACGAAGATGACGAAGATGCGGCCGGACGGATCGATGCCGAACCACAGGACGGCAAAGGGAATCCAAGCCGGCGGCGGGATCGGCCGGAACAGTTCGATGATCGGGCTCGCGTATCCGCGCAGCCGTTCGCTCCATCCCATCAGCACGCCGAACGGAACGCCGACGACGACGCCGAGCGCCCAGCCGACAAGAACGACGGACAGGCTCGCGACAAGGTTTCGCGGCAAGGTGGTTCCGTTATACGTATTCTTTGTCAGCCAGACGAAACTCGCGGCGACGTCGGTCGGCGAGGGGAGAGTCAGCGGCGAAACGAGCCGGAATACATCCGTGGAAAGATACCAGACGGTCAATGCGCCAGCGATGCTGACGAGCGACCACAACGGCGACCGTTCGCTTGTATAATCCACCGGTCTCTCCCCTTTTTCAGGTGTCCAAGGGCTGGCGGAGAGGCGCTATTTCGCCTTTGCCAGTTCGAGATATTTCGCGGTGACGAAATTGATCTCCGGCATCTTCTCCAGCGATCCGATCTCGACGAGGAACTCGGACGTTTGCTTGAGTGCGGTCGCCACTTCACCGGACTTGATCCGTTTGATCAACTCTTCGATCGTGGGATAGAGCGATGTTCCGAAACCGCCCTTCACGATGGCGGGATCCAGCTTCAGGCCGATTTCCTTGAAATAGCGATCGGCGAGCGGCAACGCCTCGCTCAATCGCGTGCTCATCATGTCGTTGATACGATACACGGCTCTGAGGAAACCGGCGGCGGCCTCGGGATTCTCCTGCGCAAAGGCCGGCCGGATCACGAAGAAATCGTAAGTGTTGATGCCGACCTGATCGTTTCGGGAACAGATGGACTTATACTTGCCGCTGGCCTTCAGCTCCTCAATGAACGGATACCAGTCGGAAATGATGTCGCCCTGGCCGCCGTCGGCCGCCGTCACGATATTCGGCGGCTTGAGATTGACCATCTGCACGCTCGCCGGCTTGACGCCATTCTTGGCAAGACAGGCATTGAGGAAATACTGCATGTTCGAGCCGACGGCGGTCAGCGCGATCTTGCCGGGCAGATAGGTCGCGAGGTTGTCGACGCCCGGCGCATCCTTGCGCACAAACACGCTCATATCGGGTCGACCTGCACATTGGCGAATCCGGCGACGAGCAGTCCATACTTCACGCCGGCGCTGATCGTCGGCGGACCGCCGAGATAGCCGCCATCCCACGCGCCTGCGTAGCCCGAGGACACGGCCGCCGGACCGCTCGGGAAATACGTGATCGGCGGAACGTCAAGCCCCTCTTCCTTGAAATAGCCAAGTTCGCGCGCCGCCCAGAGCGGGAAGCCCGCATGGGTAGGCAGCGACATGACGTTCATTTTTGTCAGCTTCTTCGCCGATTGCGCGCGCGCGCGCGTCGCGCCGGCCAGAAGAAGCCCGCCCGCGCCAGCGAGCACGGCGCGTCGGCTCGTCATCGAGTTGTTGCTCTCCATTTCGTCCTCCCGTTGTTGTTCGAGGCTGGCTTGATCGTCTGCCGAGTGGCGTGCGCCTCAGGCGGCGGACGCGACGTGGAAGCCGCCTCCGCCAGCGTTCACGTGCGCGCCGGTCACCAGCGACGGCGGCGTCGGACATCAGCCAGAGCGCAATCGTGGCGATCTCCTCGGGTTGTCCGACGCGACCCATCGGAATCGATTCTTCCACGCGACGGACGCACGGCCGGATCGCTGCTGCATCCGTTCGGTCATTGCGGTGACGCGACGACGCCTGGACGGATCGTGTTCATGCGAATGCCACGTTTGGCGATGATCGCGCGCGGCGCCCGTCGTGTACGAATCGACCGCGGCTTTCGACGCTGCGTAGGCCGCAGCGCCAGGACGCCCGCCGATCGTCGCGGCCATCGACGAGATGTTGACGATGCTGCCGCCGCGACCGTCCATCTGTCGGATCGCCTCGCGGCAGCAGATGATGAGCCCCGTCACGTTGATGCGCATCATCCAGATCGACGTTGGCGAACTGCAAGCTCTTCGACGGAGCAGCGCCGTAGGCAGAGGCCGGCCGCGTTGACGACCGCATCCACCGGGCCCAACGACGACTTCGTCTTCGGCGAACATGGCCACGATGTCCTTCTCGGACGCCGACATCGCCGATAACGGAGATGGCCTTACCGCCGCCCTTGACGATCTCGGCGACGACAGCGTCAGCGTGCAGCGCGGTGATTCGGCCAGACCGCCGACCGCGAGCTGATAGCCGTTCTTCGCGGCCAGCAGGCATGTGGCGCGCCCGATGCCGCGGGCGCCGCCTGTCACCAGACAAGTCTTCATGTGCTTTCTCCTTCGATGCCGCTGCGCAAGCGGCGCAATTAGGCTGCGGCCCGGATCTTGTTCGCGAGCGTTTCGGAATCCAGGCCGAGCTGGCCGCGGATGTAAGCGAGCGTTCCGCCCGGCGCCCATCGGTCGGGCACGCCGAGCCGCGTGAGCTGCGGACTGATTCTTCTCGGCCGCGAGGATTTCTGCGACGAGGCCGCCGAGGCCGCCGGTGATCTGATGGTTCTCGAGCGTGAATATGTGCGGACGTCCCTTGCAGAAATCACGGATTTCCTGCTCGCGCACCGGCTTCAGATGTCGGCGCATGCAGCACCGCGTGATCGACGCCGGCCTTGGTCAGTAGTTCCGACGTTTCCAGCGCCCATTGGGTGGCGGAGCCGGTCGAAACTGATTCCGACGCCCCTTGCCCTCTTTCAGCATGTAGGTCTTGCCGACTTCAAATTTGTAGGCCGCGGGGTCAAAAATCTGCGGCACGACGCCGCGATGGCCGCGCATGTACACAAGACCCGGTTGCTTGATCGCCTCGCTCACCGCTTGCGTGAATTCGACCGCGTCGACCGGATCGATCACCGTCGAATTCGGAACCGCGCGCGTCATCGCCAGGTCTTCGGTCGCCTGATGGTGAATGCGCGCGGGGTTGACGATGCCCGGCGTGAATCCGATGACCACGCAGGTGCGCGGCCCCGTACCCATGCAGATCACCATTTGGTCGAACGCACGGCGCGACGCGTAGCAGGCGAATGTGGTCGTAACGGGAATGAAGCCTGCCTTCGAGATGCCGGCGCCGACCGACAGGAGATTTTGCTCGGCCATCCCGACATCAAGGAACTGTTTGGGCCGTTCCTTCGGCAGACGATGCAGATCGACATAGGGCTGCAGATCCGCAGTCATGAAAATCACATTCGGGTTCTTCTCGGCTATCTCCATCGACACTGCGTCGAATGGCGCGTTCATCGTCGTAGCCTCTTTCGCCAGCAGCATACCTCGCTCCATCGTTCGCAATCGCGCCAGTCTGAATTTCGTATCGTCGCCGCGCGATGCCCCGCGCGATGAACGCACCGTCAATTCGCGATCACACTTTCCGGATCGCTACGAAGGCCAGCCGAGAGGCTGTCCTTCGACGTCGACCGCAGACGCGCGCCCGCGCTATTCGCGCGTGTTCCCCGTTCGACCTTTTCGAATTCGATCGATCAAGAGAGAGCGCGGCGAGCGCCGCGCTTCCTTCCGTCGCAGCGCTTTCCTCCCAGTGACATTCTTTTGCCGGCGTACGCCGTACGTGTTTAAACGTACGGTGTACGAGTTTTCCGAGCCTGTCAACAGGGCGTCAAATGTCTGCCTCCAGCACCGGGATCCGTGGCGGCAATTGGCGCATCGCCGCCGGATACGGGTAGGCTACTGATTACGCCACCGGGCGGGAGCTATTCCTCACAGAAGGTACACGTGGAGGCGCTGGAGTGGATCAACGAGGTCGTGCGCAAGGACGGCAAGACGCAGTTCGATCTCGGCTTCGCGCCCGACAAGCCCGGTTTGATGGCGCGCAGGATCATCTACCGGTTCGCCATGAAGGAAGCGCGCCCGGTTTGACCGCCTTGCATCGATACCGGCGCCCGCGATGCTGGAAATGCGACGGGCGTCCTGTTTGGCCGCGATGACGCTACGAATAAGCTACCGCGTAAGATCTGGAAGAAAAATAAATCTGGATCCAAACGAAGAGGATGGAAGAATGAGCTACGCAAAATCGGGTACTGTCGACTTCCTTGCGGCGATGCTTCGTCTTTCGACCGCGGAACACCCCCTTTCGATGACCGCCATCGAGCCGTAGTCTTCGAGGCCAACTCAAATCCATGACGGCGCCGACATGCACGAACGATCCGTCTTCAAACCGGAGCACGAACTGTTTCGGGCCACGGTCCGCCACTTTCTCGCGAGTCACGCGGCCCCGCACCACGATAAATGGCAGGAGCAGGGCTACGTCGACCGCGAAGTCTGGTTGAAAGCCGGCGAACATGGCTTGCTGCTGCCCACTGTTTCGACCGATTACGGCGGCGCCGGCGCGACCGAGGCGATGAGCGCCGTTCTGATCGAGGAGGTCGCGCGCGCGAAAACGAGCGGGCTCGGCTTCGGCTTGCACAACGACATCGTTGCGCCATACATCGAAAGCTACGGCTCGGAGGCGCAGAAGAGGAAGTACCTGCCGCAGATGGCGCGCGGCGAATTGATCGGCGCCATCGCCATCACCGAACCATCTGCCGGCTCGGACCTGCAGGGATTGCGGACGATCGCCAGACGCGACGCCGGCCAGTGGGTCATCGACGGCTCCAAGACGTTCGTCACCAACGGCCACCACGCCGACCTCGTCATCGTCGTCGCGCGCACCGATCCTTCGGCCGGCGCGATGGGGTTCAGCCTGATCGTCGTCGAGAAGAATGCGCCTGGATTTCGCAAGGGCAGGGTTCTGAAGAAGATGGGCCTGCACGCGCGAGACACATGCGAGCTGTTTTTCGACGGCGCGCGGACGCCCGACGAGAACCTCCTCGGCGAAGAAGGCGAAGGTCTCATCTACCTGACGGAAAAGTTGCCGTGGGAACGTCTGCAGATCGCCATCGCCGCGCATGCGTCGGCGCAGGCGGCGGTCGATCACACTGTTGCATATGTGCAGGAGCGCAGGGCGTTCGGGCAGTCGATCGGCGAGTTCCAGAATACGCGCTACAAGCTCGCCGAATGCCAGACGGAGGTCGAGATCGGCCGCGTCTTCGCCGACAGGTGCCTCGAATTGCAGATTGCAGGATCGCTCGATTCCGAGACGGCCTCGATGGCGAAGCTCTGGCTTACAGAAATGCAGGGGCGCGTGCTGGACGCCTGCGTGCAATTGCACGGCGGCTACGGCTACATGCAGGAATATCCGGTCGCGCAGGCCTATCTCGACGCCCGCGTGCAACGCATCTACGGCGGCACGAGCGAAATCATGAAGGAATTGATCGGCCCATTGTGAACGCGGCTCAGAATGCGCCGCGGTGAAATAGGGCATTAACCGCTTCGACCGGTTGGCGCGGGGCGCACTCCCCGATCAGCGCTTTCGTAAACGCGATCTCCACTTGCTTGCGTTGAAGAAGAAGCATGCGGGCTTGCGTGCCGCCGGCGCATCGACGCCGGCCGGTCGCGCGAGCCCGGCAGAGGGCGAACCGATGGCTACTTCGCACCAGGGATCCGAGAGCGAAATGCTTGATCTTACGGCGGCGCGCAACCGGACCGAGATGGATTATCCGCGCGACAAATGTGTCCATCAATTCTTCGAGGACCATGCAAGGCGGGCTCCCGACGCGATCGCATGCGTGTTCGACGGAAGCTCGGTCAGCTACGCCGAGCTGAATACGCGGGCCAATCAACTCGCGCATCGCCTCAGGGCGCTGGGCGTCAGGCCCGATGCGCGCGTTGCGATCTGCATGCGGCGCTCGTCGGAGATGCTCGTCGCGCTGCTGGCGATCCTGAAGGCGGGCGGCGCATACGTGCCGCTGGATCCGGCCTATCCGGCGGCGCGGCTGAAGTTCATGCTGCAGGACTGCGCGCCCGTTGCGGTTCTCGGCGACGGACCGACCCGGCAAGCGCTGGAACGCGCTTTCGAGGACAAGCCGGCGCCGCCGATGCTCGATCCGGCGGCTGACGAAAGCGCCGGTTACCCGGAGAGCGATCCCGACCTCGGCGAAGTCGGGCTTACGTCGTCGCATCTGGCCTACGTCATCTACACATCGGGCTCCACCGGCGTCCCGAAGGGCGTGATGGTCGAACATCGCAACGCCGTGAACTACCTGCTCTGGGCCGCGTCGGCATATCGCCTTGGCCCGGGATCGCGCGCGCCGGTGAACACGTCATTCGCGTTCGACGCCACGGTCACGAGCCTCGTGGCCCCGCTTGTTTGCGGCGGGCAGGTCGACTTGCTGCCGGACGGCGATCAGGAGCTGAACGCACTGGCCGACGCCCTCGCCGAGGGGCGCGGCTACGCGCTCGTCAAGTTGACCCCCTCCCATCTCCAGGCGCTGCAATTGCTCCGTCCCTCAGCGGGCAGGAACGAAGCCGCGGGGGCTTTCGTCATTGGCGGCGAGGCGCTGGCGGCGCATCAGATCGCATTCTGGCGCGAGACGGCGCCCGGTATCCGCCTGATCAACGAATACGGCCCGACCGAAGCGACGGTCGGGATGATCGCCTACGAAGTCTCAGCCGATACCCCGCATCACGGCCCGGCGCCGATCGGCAAGCCGATCTGGAACACGCGCGTCTATCTCCTGGATGAACGACGCAAGCTGGCGCCGGAGGGGTCGGAAGGAGAAATCTACATCGGCGGCGCGGGCGTTGCTCGCGGTTACCTGAACCGTCCGGACCTCACCGCCGAGCGATTCATCGAAAGCCCCTTCGTCACAGGCGACCGCCTCTACCGGACCGGCGACCTCGCGCGCTTTCTGCCGGACGGCAATATCCAGTACCTCGGCCGGATCGACGATCAGATCAAGATCAACGGATTCCGCATCGAACCGGCCGAGATCGAGACGGCGATCAAGGCGCATCCGGCGGTTGCGGAGGCGGTCGTGCTCGTCCGCGAGGATTGCCCGGGAGACAGGCGTCTGGTCGCCTATCTCGCGCCCGCGCCCGTTTCGGAGAAGGTCGGCGAAATCCTGCAATCCCTCAAGAAGACGCTGCCGGCGCACATGATCCCGTCCGCCTTTGCGTTCGTCGACGCCTTTCCACTGACCGTCAACGGCAAGCTGGATCGGGCGGCCCTTCCGCCTCCGACCGATGGGCAGGCGCGCGAAACCTGCGCCAATGTCGCCACGCCGGCCACGCCCGTCCAACGGGAGCTCGCCCGCATTTGGTGCGAGGTCTTGAAAAAGAACCGCGTCGAACATTCCGACAACTTCTTCCAGATAGGCGGCAACTCCCTCCTGGCGGCGCGCGTGGTGTCGCGCGTGCGTGGCGCATTTCAGGTGGAATTGAAGATGGCGGCCATCTTCCGGACGCCGACCATCGCGGATCTGGCGGAGCAGATCGAAAGCCTGGTCTGGGCCCGCAGCGCGAACGCGCGAAAACCCGCGCAGGCGGATGAGCGCCTTCTAGAAGGACAGATATGACCTTCACGGAGCTGCTGGCGACGCTGCGCGAACGAAATGTCCAGCTGTGGGCGGATGGAGATCGGCTGGGCTATCGCGCCGCGCCGGGCGCGATGACCGCCGAACTGCTGGAGAGCCTGCGCCGCCACAAGCACGATCTCATGGCCTTTCTGGCCGAAGCCCAGGCGGCTGATCGGGCGACGCGGCCATTGCGGCCTGTCGCGCGCGACCGTGATCTGCCCCTTTCGCCTTCGCAGGATCTCTTGTGGCGTCTGGAACGGCTGAGCAATGGCGGCCCGCTCTACAACATCGCGGTCGTGCTGTGGCTCGACGGACGGATCGATGTCGAGGCGTTGCGGCGCAGTTTCCAGGAGATCGTAAGCAGGCACGAGGTGTTGCGTACGAAGTTCGCCGTGCGCGGCGGTCAGCCGGTCCAGGTGATCGAGCCGCCGACGCGTTTCGATTTGCCTGTCGTCGACCTGAGATGTCTGGCCGAGGAGTTGCGGGCGCAGGAGGCTTCACGGAAAATTGCCATCGAGGCCCGCATTCCTTTCAATCTTGCTCGCGACCTGATGTTGCGGGCGAAATTGTTTCGGCTCGACGCAGCGCGGCACGCATTGTTTCTCAACGTCCATCACATTGCCGCCGACGGCTGGTCGCTCGGGATATTGTATCGCGAGCTCGTGGCCGCGTACGACGCATTTTCCATTGGAAGGCCCCCTTCCCTTCCCGAGATCCCCGTGCAGTTCGCCGACTTCGGCGTCTGGCAACGCGATGGCTTCGAGACGGAAGGGGTGGACGAGCACATTGCCTATTGGAGAAAGCGACTCTCGGGAGCGCCGCCTCTTCTCACTCTGCCGACGGACCGTCCCCGCCCCGCGTCGCAGAGCTTCCGTGGCGCGTTCGAAACCGCACGATTGTCGACAAAGCTGCTCGATGCAGTAAAAGCGCTCGCCGAGCAGGAAGGTTGCAGCCTGTACATGATTCTGCTGGCGGCGTTCCAGGTATTGCTGGGCCGATGCAGCGGACAAACCGACGTCGTCGTCGGCTCGCCGATCGCGGGGCGATGCGTCGTCGAGGTCGAACAATTGATCGGCTTTTTCGTCAATACGCTCGTGTTGCGCGCAGACCTCACCGGGCCGCAGACGTTCCGGAAATTTCTGGCTCAGGTTCGAAACACGACCCTCGAGGCCAACGCGCATCAAGATCTGCGCTTCGAGAAACTCGTCGAGGAACTGAAGCCGGCGCGCGATCTCGCGTACAATCCGGTTTTCCAGGCGATGTTCTCGCTCGACAACACGCTGACGGCGCCGGCGAGAATGGGCGAAATGCAGATGTCGGTCGAGCGCATATCCTCTGGAACGTCGAAGTTCGACATAACGCTATTCGCCAGCGATACGCCCGATGGATTGCAGCTTCTCGTGGAATTCAGCACGGACATTTTCGACCGTTCGACCGTACGAAATTGGCTCGGAAATTATCGACAGATCCTCGAGGAAGCAGTGGCTTTTCCGGACACCGGTTTGGTCGAGCTCCTGTCGCGAGATGTTCAGCAATCTCCCGATCTTGCAAAGTCGTGATGGTCTGTCTTTCCGTCAACGGCGAGAGCCGCATCGCCCATCTCCGCTCGGCGAACCCTACCCAATTCTGGAGAAGGTTCAGAGGCTGAGGTCACCTCGTTCTCGTCCCGCCTGCGGCCCAATGCAGACGCTCTCACCATCCGGCATGGGCCGTCAGGGCGCCGGTCGTCTCACTCGGATGAATGACAGGACCGCTATTTCCCCTGGAAACGGGGGGCGCGCTTCTCGGCGAACGCCGCTCTGCCCTCGCGTACGTCCGCGCTGTTGAGACAGAAGACGATCTCGGCGTACATCTTGTCCAGAGCCGCCTGGTCGCGGGCGCCGGCTTGCTCCGCATGTTCGTTCAACACGCGCTTGGTTCCCCGCATGCTCAGGGGAGCGTTGCGCGCCACGACCTCGCACAGCGCATCGAGTTCGCTCTCGAATTCGTTGTCCGCATAGACGCAGTGCGTCAGCCCCCATGCGGCGGCGCTTTCGGTCGGCACGGGCGAGCCCAGCAGCAGCATTTGCGTTGCGCGAGACACGCCTACGATGCTCGCAAGCCGGTGAATGCCCGCGCTGTGATAGAGAAATCCGAAGCGGTTGGGGGGCATGCAGAACGTCGTGCCCTGACTGCACACGCGCAGGTCGCAATGGCAGAATATGTCCAGCGCCGCGCCGAAGATGAACTTCCTCGCGGCTGCGATGACCGGATGCGGACAGGCGACAATGGCGTCCGCGACCGCGCGAATCGGCTCGTGGATGAGCCGCGCGTCTTCGAGGGACATTTCAGCGTCCGAAAGCTGGTCGACATTGTAACCCGCCGAGAACGCCTGCTCGCCGGCGCCGCGCAGCACGACAGCGCGCATGTCGTCGCGTGACGCGCAGCGTCGCAATCCCGCCTCCAGCGCGGTCAGCATCTCGAGCGTGAGCGCGTTGCGCGCCGATGGCCGGTTGAACGAAAATATTGCGATCGGCCCTGTCTCGTCGATCATCAGGTCGTCAACCATGTCTCGCCTCCGGTGCACGAACCCGCGCTCTGAGAGTGTTCTTGAAGTCGAAGGATTTCACGGCGACTCCGGTCAACTGCGCCTGGCGGAGCGCGAGGAGCGCAAGGGCTTCTGTTCGACCGCCGCAGCCCGAGGCGGCGCAGCGACCCCATAGCGGGCGAGTCCGCGGCGTATTGTTTCGGCGGCGTCCTTGAGCTGCGCAATCACGATATCGGCATGTCGTTCGACAAACTGGCTCTCGTCGAAAACGATGGACAGGCTGCCGATGACGGCGTTCTCCCCGCCGAACAGCGGCACGCCTACGCCTACGACTCCGGGATCGACTTCCGCGTGCGTGCGTACATAGCCCTGACGCCGGATCGCTTTCAGCGACGACAGGAATTCTTCGCACGTGCGTCCGAGTTTCGCCTTGCGAATTTCTTCGGCATGGTCGGCATACAGTCTCGTCAGTCGGCGCGCCGGCAACCAGGCGAGGATCACCTTGGAGGTGGCGCCGCGAAACAGCGGCATGGGGCGCCCGCGCGTGTAGGACAGCGCAAGCGCCTTGTCCTGCCCGACCTGGTGCGCGCACAACACCCTGTCGCGGAATAGGCTGCAAAGCAGGACTACCTGCCCGTGATCGGACTGCAGCAGCCCGTGCATGACGGGGTCGGCGACGTCGAGCAGGGGATCGCTGCGCTGGATCTGGCGGTCCAGTTCGATGATGCGGGGGCCTAGCGCGTAGGCGCCCTGCGCCACCCGGGTCAGCAGCCCCGATTCGCACAGTTCCGCGACATATCGATAGGCGGTCGCCCGCGTGTAGGCGAAAGCCTCGGCGATATCCTCCACGGTCCGGATCGGTTTCTCCTCGGAGAAGGCGTCGAGCACGCTCAGCATCCGGCTGAGACTGGTTTTCATCTTTGCGCCTTTGTCCTCCCGCCGGCCGCCCGGCGCGGACCTATCGCACGGCCCCGCCCGGCGAAACAGGTCCCATTCCCCGGGATTGGTCGCAATGCGACAATATCGCACATTGTGCGACATTGGAATAATCGCACTATGTGAGAATAATAAGGAAACGCTTCGGGCCATGGACAACGTGAGATCCGAATACGAACGCTGGGAAGGATCGCTCGACCGTTCGTCGGAGCGCGCGGCCGGATTTGCGACGGACAGCGGAATTCCGGTCAAAGCCCTCTACACGCCGGCCGACCTGGCCAGCGACGATTACCTGGAGCGCATCGGATTTCCGGGCGAATACCCCTACACCCGCGGGGTCTACCCCTCGATGTATCGTGGGCAGCTCTGGACCATGCGCCAGTACGCCGGCTTCGGGACTCCGGAGGAAACGAACCGGCGCTTCCGATACCTGCTCGAACGCGGCTCGACCGGGCTGTCGATCGCTTTCGACCTTCCGACCCAGCTTGGACTGGATTCCGACGATCCCGCCGCCGAAGGCGCGGTCGGCCGGGTCGGCGTGGCGGTGGATTCGCTGGCCGACATGGAAGCCATTTTCGAGGGCATCCCGCTGGACAAGGTGTCCACGTCGATGACCATCAACGCGACCGCTCCGATCCTGCTGGCGATGTACATCGCGGTCGGAGAGAAGCAGGGCGTGGCGGCGGCCAGGCTCATGGGCACGACGCAGAACGACATACTGAAGGAGTTCATCGCCCGCGGGACCTACATTTTTCCGCCGGGCCCAAGCCTCAAGCTCGCCCTGGACGTCGTCGAATATTGCATTCGCGCCGTGCCGCGCTGGAACACCATGAACATCGCCGGCTATCACATCCGCGAAGCCGGCGCCGACGCGATCCAGGAACTGGCCTTCACGCTCGCCGATGCGATCGCCTACATCGAGCAGGCGCTGGAGCGCGGCCTGGCTGTCGACGATTTCGCGCCGCGCCTGTCCTACAGTCTGGGCTGCTTCCGCGACTTGTTCGAAGAGGTCGCCAAATATCGTGCGGCGCGGCGGCTATTCGCGAAGATCATGAAGGAGCGGTTCGCCGCAAAGGATCCGCGCAGCATGCTGTTCCGGACCTTCAGCGGTTCCTGCGGCTCCACGCTCGTCGGCCAGCAGCCGCTCAACAACATCGTTCGCGTCGCGATGCACGCGCTGATGGGGGCGCTCGGCGGCCATCAGGCGATCCACACCGCGTGCTGGGACGAAGGATTCGCGATCCCTTCGGAAGCGGCGGCGCAAATCGCTCTGCGAACCCAGCAGATCCTCGCCCACGAGTCGGGGCTCGCCAACACGATCGATCCGCTGGCGGGGTCTTATTACGTCGAGAGCCTCACCGACGAAATCGAAAAGCGGGCGCAGGCGTATATCGACAGGATCGACGCGATGGGCGGCATGCTCAAGGCGATCGAGAGCGGATTCATCGGCCGCGAAATCCAGGAAGCCAGCATCCGTTACCAGCGCGCAATCGAGAGCGGCGAAAAAGTCGTCGTCGGACTGAACCGCTTCCAGGAGCAGGAAGACAGCGGCGCATCAATGGAAATCTTCGAGATCGACCCGGCGGTCGAGCCTCGACAGAAACAGAATGTCGCGGCGGTCAGGGCGCGCCGCGATCAGGGCGAAGTCGCCTCGGCGCTCGCGGATCTGAGCGCGGCCATCGAAGGCGACCAGAACGTCATGCCGGCGGTGATCCGCGCCGTAAAGGCCTACGCGACGGTCGGCGAGATCGCAGGGCTCATGCGACGCACGTGGGGCGAGTACCGCGCCCCCGTGTTCATCTGACGAGCGATCGGCATGACGGAGCCCCGCAGAAATCAGGTCCGCGTACTGCTCGCCAAGGTCGGGCTCGATGGCCACGACCGCGGCATAAAGACGGTGGCGCGATACCTCGCCGACGCCGGCATGGAAGTCATTTACCACGGGCTGCGTTCGACGCCCGACGAGGTCGTCAAACACGCCGTCGAGCAGAACGTCGATGTGGTCGGCATGTCGTTCCTGGCGGGCGACCACATGATCCTCGCGCCCAAGGTGATCGACGGACTGCGCGCCGCGGGGCGGCATGACGTCATGGTTCTGCTCGGCGGAATCATACTTTCTAGGGACATACCGACGCTCAAGCAGGCGGGAGCGAACGAAGTGTTCCTTCCGGGAACGCCTCCCGACCAGATCGTCCAGTACATCCAGAGCCAGCTCGAACACGCATCGTACATCAAGGGAGATTCAGCATGATCATCGACGTACACCGCCACCTGGTGCTCAAGGGCACGGTGCAAGGCGCCTACATCAAGGGCGCGTCGCGCAGCTTCAGTATGATGTACAACAAGGCGCACAAGACCAATCTCACGCCGCGCGAATACATCGACGAGGTGATGCGCAAGGAAATCGACGAGCACGCCGACAATGTCGTCGAGGAGATGAACGAAGCCGGCGTCGACGTCTCGGTCACGTTCGGCGTCGACTACGGTCTCCAGCTCGGCGAGCCGCCGGTTCATATCTTCGACCAGAACAAGCTGTATTCCGATATCGCCAAGCGCCACAAAGGTCGCATGATCCCGCTGATCGCCATCGATCCGCGTCGGCAGGGCGCGCAAAAGCATGCCGATCAGGCCTACCACGAATGGGGCATGGGCGGCTTCAAGATGCACGCGGGCGTGGGCTACATGCCGGACGATCCCGTCTGCAACTGGATCTACGAGCGGGCCACCGATTGGCAGAAGCCGATCATGTGTCACACCGGCGGTTCGCCGAACGTCGCGCTGCGTTGGGAGAACTCGCGGCCCGCCTATTTCGCGTCGGCCGCCGCCCGCTATCCCGACGCCAGCTTCATCTTCGCGCATACCGGCGAGGTCGGATGGTGGCAGGAAGCCGTTCAGGCTGCGGCCTGGCTGCCGAACGTCTACCTCGACCTGTCGCTCTGGCAGAAGCCTTACCTGAAGATGGGCCCCGAGCGCTTCAACAAATGGCTGCGCTACGTGATCGACATGGCGGGCGCTGAAAAGATCATGTTCGCGACCGATGCGCCGCATCCGAACCAACACATCCGCATGCCGGCGTGGGTCAAGATCTTCCAGGATCTCGGCAGCGAGTTCACGCAAGAGGAGAAGGACCTGATCCTCGGCGGCACGGCGAAGAAGGTCTTCAAGCTGTAACGCTGTTCGCAGCGACATTTCGCGGAGGCGACATGGACGACATTCTCGAAATCATGACCAGCCGGAAGAGCATCCGACGCTACAACAGCGATCCGGTGTCGGACGAGATGCTCGACAAGATACTTGAAGCGGCGCGCTGGGCGCCGACCGGCGAAAACTACCAGCCCTGGCGCTTCATCGTCATTCGCGACCAGGAAACGCGCAACAAGATCGGCGATCTTGCGAGGGTCGGCAGCGGCTCGCGCATGACGGCATGGTACTGCCTCGGGCACATGCAGGAACGCTTCGCCGGAATCAAGGATGACGCCAAACGGGCGGAAGTCCTGCGCTTCATGTATTCGGGCGAGGTTTCCGAATTCGCCAAGAAAGCGCCTGTGGTCATCGCGGTGCTGGGAACGCTGATGGAAGGATCGGTCGACGTTCCCTACGACCTGTCAGCCGCGATCGAGAACATGCTGCTGATGGCGCATGCGCAGGGTCTTGGAGCGTGCTGGGTGCACGGCCCGGTGGCGACCACGCGCGACGCCAAGAAATTCAAGGAGATTCTCGGCATCCCGACGGGCATGGGCGAGTACAAGGTCGTCGCCTATGTCTCGATCGGCTACGCGGCGGAACAGCGCAAATATCCCCGCCCGAAGATCGAGCTGGAGAATCTCGTCTACTGGGAGAAGTTCGGCCAGAAGGAGAGGCCTCGTCATGGATAGAAACGCGCTCCTGAACCAGATGCTCTACCGCATGGAAGAAGTGTTCTGGCACGAACTTTCCGACTGCGCGCCCTGGAAGACCGAATATGTCGGCATCGATTTCATCCAGGCGCAGGATATCAAGGGGAACAACGAGGACGACGTGATCCGTTCCTGTATCGACCGGATCAAGTCGGCGGGGCTGGCCGACGATATCGACCACACGATCACCAACAACGAGATACTCCTGACGCTGAAAGTGCGCGGGTGCCAGTTGATGCTGAAGGAGACGATGCTGCGGAAGGGAGGCATCAAGCCCTACAATTGCCCGATCGCAAACATGATCCGCGACCAATTGATCGAAAAGCTCGGCTACGAGACCACCTACCTGGCCGACATGGTCGCGGATGAAGCGAGCGGCTGCTGCGCTCTCAAGGTGGCGATCTACGCGACGCCCGAGAAAATCGGCGCGGTATCTCTGTGGTCGCACGCATGACAGCGCCGGCGCCATCCGCGGGGAACATTCGTTCCGCTCGGATGGGCGCCTCGGCTTACGTCGATACGTTCGCGCGCGATCACTTGCCGCCGCAAGAGCAGTGGCCCGAATTCATCTTCGAGCTACCGGAGGCGCAGTATTCTCAAAAGCTCAACTGCGCCGCGGCTCTCTTGGACGATGCAATCTCGCGGGGCTGGGGCGATCGGCCGATCATCCATGTGGCCTCCGCTGAAAGCGAGGCCAGGACATTTGTCACCTATCGCCAGTTGCTCGCTCTCTCCAATCGTATCGCACACGTATTGACCGAAGATCTCGGTCTTGTTCCGGGCAACCGCGTGCTGCTGCGCTCCCCCAATTCCGTGATGCTGGCTGCATGTTTTTTCGCCGTATGGAAGGCGGGCGGCATCGTCGTCCCGACGATGCGGCTGCTGCGAGCGAAGGAATTGCGGCATGTGATCGACAAGGCCAGAGTCGACATTGCGCTGTGCGACATCCGGCTCAAGGACGAACTCGACGCTGCAGCGCAAGCCGGCGGCGCGTCGCCGAAACTCGTATTTTTCGGCGACGGCGCTCAGCATGCGCTGGAGCGCAGGCTGGACTCGAAGAGCGTCGACTTTACGAATGTCGACACCGCAGCGGACGATGTGGCTGTCATCGCCTTCACGTCCGGAACCACCGGGGCGCCCAAGGCGGCGCTGCATTTTCATCGCAACGTGATGGCCATGTGCGATTGCTGGCCTCGCTCCATCCTGGCGCCGCGCCCGGACGACATCTTTTGCGGCACGCCGCCGCTGGCGTTTACCTATGGGCTCGGCGTGATGCTCTGCGTGCCGATGCGCTACGGCGCCTCGACCGTTCTCATGGAGACGGTGACGCCGCCGGGCCTGCTGGAAGCGATCACCAGGTTCCGTTGCACCTTCGTCGCCACCGTGCCGACCTTCTATCGCAAGATGGCGCCGCTCGTCCCGCAGTTCGACATATCGAGTCTCAGGACCGCGATTTCTTCCGGTGAAGCGCTGTCCGATGCGACCCGCCAATTGTTCCGGAACGCAAGCGGCATAGAACCGATCGACGGTCTCGGCGCCACCGAGATGATGCAGACCTTCATCTCTCACACGCCGGACAAGGCCCGCGCCGGCGCCACCGGATACGTGATCCCCGGCTACCGCGCGATCGTCATGGATGAAAACGGCAAGCCGTGCCCGCCGGGCGTCACCGGACGGCTGGCGGTGAAGGGACCCACCGGCTGCCTGTATCTTTCGGACGAGCGTCAGCAGCGCTACGTTCAGCACGGGTGGAATATCACCGGCGACATGTACCGCATGGACGAGGACGGCTACTTCTACTTTCAGGGCCGCTCCGACGATACGATCGTTTCGGCCGGCTACAACATATCCGGCCTGGAGGTCGAATCCTTTCTGCTGCAACACGAGGCGGTCGCCGATTGCGCGGTCGTAGGCGTGCCTGACGAGGAGCGTGGCCAGATCGTCAGCGCCTTCGTCGTGCTCAAGCCGGATGTCGTCTGTGATCCGCACATGGCAAAGACGCTGCAGGACTTCGTGAAGGCCGGCCTTGCGCCATACAAATATCCACGCCGCATCGAAATTGTCGCGTCGCTGCCCTTGAGCGAAGCGGGAAAGCTGCAGCGGTTCAGGCTGCGGGAGCTGCCGACCACGACGACAGGCGCGTGACCCATGGACAGCGAAAGCACGGTCAAGATCGTCATCTTCTTCAAGCGCAAGCGCGGAATGTCCGTCGAGGGCTTCCAGAGGCACTGGCGAACGAACCACGCGAGCATCGTCGTCAAGCTTCCGGGCCTCAAGCGGTACAAGCAATCGCACGTCCTCGCTTCCGCGTATCGCGACGGCGAACCGCTCTACGACGCAGTCGCAGAATCCTATTTCGAAAGCACGCAGGCGATGAGAGAACTCGCCAGAACGCCGGCTTATGCCGCGGTGCTCGCCGACGAACCGAATTTCATCGACGGCCCGACGATGAAATCGATCATTACCGATGAAATCGTGTTGAAGGACGCCCCGCTGTCCGAGGGCGCCGTCAAGAGCATCGACTTCCTGCGCCGCAAGGAAGGCATGTCCGTCGACCAATTCCAGGAATACTGGCGCGAGACGCACGGACCGATGCGCCGGGCGTCTTCGGCGATGCGGCGTTACGTACAAAGTCACACGCGGCGGACCGGCTACAATGATGGCAGAACGCCTGCTTACGATGGCGTGTCCATGGCCTGGTTCGACAGCGCCGACGCATTGCAGGCCGCCGCGGCTGCACCGGCATCAGCGGCAATAGAGGCCGACCTCGACAATTTCGTCACGTGCGATCGGACGCCGTCTCTGCTCACGACGGAACTGATCATACTGGCGTAACCAATCTCGCGTTCCGCATCGCCGAAAGCGTGCGGGATCGCCCACATATCCGAACTACGCGAACTCTCGATTTGCCGCCACGGAGGACGAGCAATGGCGCAAGACCAATCCCCGACAGGGGAAGCAGTCGACGACGCGACGACGATCTTCAAGAGCGTCTGCCGATCGTGTCACGGCGGATGCGGCGTTCTGCTGCACGTGCGCGACGGCAGGCTGGTCAAGGTTCAGGGCGATCCGGAGTCGCCGCTCAATCACGGTCGTCTTTGTCAGATCGGAACCTGTACCGCCGACATCGTCAATCACCCGGACCGCCTCGCATATCCGCGCCGTCGCATCGGCCCGCGAGGATCCGGCTCGTGGGAACGCATAACGTGGGACGAAGCTTTCGACGAGATTTCGAGCCGTCTCCTCGCCATTCGCGAAGAATTCGGCGCCGAGTCCATCGCGCTCGGCACCGGCACCGGGCGTCACCATATTCGCTGGGTTTCACGTTTCGGCCATGCGCTCGGCACGCCGAACTGGTGCGAACCCGGTTTCGCCCAGTGCTTTCATCCCCGCGTCAACACCTGCATCCTGACATTCGGCGATTTTCCTGTTTCCGATTACACCGGCGGAACGCCTCCGGCGTGCATCATGTTCTGGGGACACAATCCGCTCAATTCCGGGCCGGACGGCGAGACCCGCTTCAATGTGCGCGAAGCCCTGGCGGCGAACCCGCGCACGATCGTCGTCGATCCGCGCAGGACCGAACTTGCGCGCAACGCGGACATCTGGCTTCAGTTGCGTCCGGGAACGGACGATGCGCTCGCGCTGAGTTTCCTCAATACGATCATTCAGGAGAAGCTGTACGACGAAGAATTCGTGCGGCAATGGACGCATGGTTTCGAGCCGCTCAGCGAAGCCGTGCGCGACCTGACGCCCGAATGGGCGGAGCCGATCACCTGGGTTCCGGCGGAAAAAATTCGCGCCGCGGCGCGTCTGTTTGCACAGACCAAGCCGGCCCTGCTCGAATGGGGCGTTGGAATTGAGCATACGCCCAATTGCATCCAGACCGTACGCGCGACGTCGCTGATCCCGGCGCTCACGGGCAATGTCGATATTCCCGGCGGTTGGGTGTTCGGCATGCATGGGCTCGGACGTTTCCCGAGCCTGATCGAAAACCTGACGCCCGAGGCCAACGCCAAACGGCTCGGCGCGGATCGCTTCAAACTGCTTTCCGCCGAGGGCGCGGACTTGCCCGCCGCGCACATCCCGACGCTGCTGCAGGCCATGCGCGAAGGCAAACCCTATCCGGTCAAGGCGTTTCTCGTGTTCGGCAACAACACGCTGACGACCTACGCCAATACCGCGCTCGTATACGAATCCCTGATGAAGCTCGACTTCATGGTCTGCGCGGACCTGTTCATGACGCCGACGGCCGAGCTTGCCGACATAGTCTTGCCGGCGGCGTCGTGGCCGGAGATCAACCAGCTCGCGGCGCTTCCGACGATCGCCGGCAACGTGGTGCTCGCCAACCAGCGCGCGGTGCGTATCGGCGAGTGCATGTCCGATGAAGAGATATTCGTCGAGCTGGCGCGTCGCATGAAGCTGCCGGTCGGGACGGAATCGGTCGAGGACGTCCTCGAGTCGCAGATGAAGGCCGGAGGCCTCGGCGTGACGTTCGAAGAGATCAAGCAGAAAGGCTGGATCAAGGTCCCATTTCGCTATCGCAAATACATGGACGGCGGCTTCAAGACGCCGACCGGCAAGATCGAACTCTATTCCACGCGTTTCGACGAGATGGGCTATGCGCCGCTGCCCTATTACCAGGAGCCGCCGGAGAGCCCGGTCGCGTCGCCGGAAGTCGCGCGCGAATTTCCGCTCGTACTGACGACGGGCGCCCGTATTTCATGCTTCTTCAATTCGGAACATCGGCAGGTCGAAAAATTACGCAAGGCGCACCGGCACCCGATCGCGGAAATCCATCCCGTTACGGCCGAACGCTATGGCATAAAGGAAGGCGACTGGATGTGGATCGAAACGCGTCGAGGTCGGATCAAACAGCGCGCGAAGCTGACGGACGGCATCGATCCGAGGGTGATAGCGGCGCAGCACGGCTGGTGGTTTCCCGAAGAGCCGGCGCCCGACTACGGCGTGTGGCGATCGAATGTGAATGTTCTCACGGACAACCAGCCTCCCTACGACCCCGCCATGGGAACCTATCAATTGCGGGCGCTCCTGTGCCGAGTTGGACGTGTCGACGAATTGTCTGGCGATGGGAAGCGCGTGGTCCCGCATTGAAACGTCGTTGTCGCTCGGCCTCGAAAGAAGCGCGACATTTCCGAGAAAGTAGACTTCTGGCCGCGCTGTGCGCCTTGTAGACAGGCCCCAGGGCATCCCGCGCCCGGATCGCGACGAGGCTTGGCCGCACAGCGCTGCTCGACCGGGCGCGGAGCGTCTGTTCTCGGCCCCGAAGCCGGTGACTGTTCCTGACCCATCCGAGACATTCGGCGCAAGGTCTCGGAAGGTCCGGAAAGAGAGCGGGTCCGACACCGGGCGACCATTCCTACCGCAGCGATCCGCGGAAGACCGTGTCGCAATTCGCCCGGCACAGAGCCGGCGCCCCCCAATGTGGGGGGCGTCTTGCGCACGATCTGAAGCCTACGATAATTCGCCGGGCCAATCAGGCCATCGATCGAGCGAGGGTTACGCGCGTGCAAGTCAGCCGCACCGTCTTCCGGGAAGACCATGAAATGTTTCGCACGACCGTGCGACGCTTTCTCGAGAAGGAGTGCCTTCCGCGGCAGTCCGAATGGGACAAGGCCGGACGCGTCGATCGCGAAACCTGGCTCAAGGCCGGCCGCGAAGGCCTTCTGTGCATATCGCTGCCGGCCGAGTACGGCGGCGGCGGCGGCGATTTCGGGCATGCCGCCGTCATGGCGGAGGAGACGGCGCGCCTCGGCCTGAGCGGGCCCGGATTTCAGGTCCATTCCGACATTATCGTGCCTTACATCGCACGCGCCGGAAACGAGGAACAGAAGCGCAAGTGGATCCCGGGCGCCTGCGCCGGCGAGTTGATCACCGCAATCTGCATGACCGAACCGGGCACCGGCAGCGACCTGAAGGCGATCCGCACGACGGCCGTGCGCGAGGGCGACGAATACGTCATCAACGGCGCCAAGACATTCATTTCCAACGGTCTCAACGCCGACCTGATCATCGTGGTCTGCAAGACGGATCCTAACGCGGGCGCGAAGGGCATTTCGCTTGTCGTCGTCGAAGCAGATCGCGCCGGATTCAGTCGCGGACGCAAACTGGAAAAGATCGGCATGTATGCGCAGGACACCGCCGAACTGTTCTTCGACAACGTGCGCGTTCCCGTCTCCAACCGTCTCGGGGAAGAAGGCAAAGGCTTTTCCTATCTGATGGGGGAATTGCCGCAGGAGCGGTTTTCGATCGCCATATCGGCTGCGGCGCGGCTCGAAGCCGCACTGGAAAGCACGCTTGCCTATGTGAAGGAGCGCAAGGCTTTCAATCAGACGGTCTGGGACTTCCAGAACACGAAATTCAAACTCGCCGACATCAAGGCGCAGGCGATCGCGGTCCGCCTGATGGTCGACCATTATCTCGCCGAACACATGCGGCGGGGCCTGACGCTCGAGGAATCGGCGATCGCAAAACTTTTCGCGACCGAAACCCTGGGCAAGGCGCTCGACGAAATGCTGCAGTTGCATGGCGGCTACGGCTACATGCTCGAATATCCTGTCGCCCGCGCCTACGTCGATTCACGGGTCAACCGCATCTACGGCGGCGCCAGCGAGGTGATGCGCGATCTTATTTCCAGAAAGCTCTGAGCTGGTCACGGTCTTCAGCGCCGCACCGCGACATCCGGATTGCGGCGCGGCCGTCGGGCGAGCGGCGTCTCGCATGCGCGCCACCGCTTCGTCCCGGCCGGAGACGCCCAGCTTGCCGTAAATGTTCTTCAAGTGCCATTTGACGGTTTCGGGCGACAGTCCCAGCGTCCGCGCGATCTTCTTGTTGGGGAGCGCCTGCGCCAGCAAATCGACGATTTCGAATTCGCGCTCGCTGAGCGGTTCGGACGGCGCTGTCTGTGTCGTGTCGATCCGTAGCGTCGCCGGCGTCGAGGCGGCGGCCAGCCGGTCGACGTAGAAGGCAAGCAGGGGATCGAGCGGTTCGGCCTTCGAAAGTTTTCGGATCAAGGGAACGATCTGCGCATTGACGTCCAGAATGCTCCGGACAAGACCGAGCCGACGCCCCAGATGCAGCGCGGAGAACGCTGAACTCCTCGCCTCCTCCAGGCGCCCGAGCCGATCGGCGACCCAGCCCCTCTGCATGGCGAGATGGACGACGACCTGCTGGCGACCGCGATTCCGGCTCCGCGCAATCAATGGGTCCAGCAGAGCGGCGGCCCCTTCGAGATCGCCTGTCGCGATCCGCCAGTCCACCTGCGCACGGCCGCTCAGCAGCTCGATTTCGTCGAGCGCGAACGCGTCGGATCGCGCAGGGCGCCGCGTATCGATCGCAACCAGTCTGGCGAGATCGGATTTGGCTTTTTCGAACTCCCCGCGCTGGAGCCGCCTTCGCGCCAACCCGGCCAAGCCGGCGGCAAGCAGGCGGTCGAGCGACAGGTTCGAGGCATATTCTTCGAGGCGTTGCAGATAGGCGAGCGAATCGAGCTCATGGCCGCAAATCCAGGAGGCGTCCGACAAGGCGGTCAGCGCGCGCAAGACAGAGTCGGGAATGGAAATGCGCTCGAGAAGATCGACCTTGGTTTCGAGCAGCCGAATCGCGCCGGCAGGGTCGTTGAGCTCGTAGAGAATTTCGCCGAGACAGGCGGTCGCGAAACAATTCGCTTCGTGGCAGGCGACGCCGTTCCGTTCGGCCTTGAACAGAACGTCGCGATAGCAGCGCTCCGACTCGACCACGTCTCCTTCGAGCGCATAGCTGAGGCCGACGAGACCTTCGCCTTGAAGGGCGCCGCCGGCCGTGCCGAGCAGAGGCGCTCCGTTGACCAGCAACGGCGGCGCTTCGCGCTGAATCCGACGGCCCTCGGCGTATTCGCCGTGACGCAGATGAAGCCACGTCAGAATATTGTTGTGGCCGCCGATCATCGAAGCGTCGGCGGCCTCCGGGACGGCGGATAGCAATTCTCTGATGGCTTCGACCGCCCGCGCATCGTCGCGCTGAATAGCGTAGGATGCGCGCAGCAGAGTCAGCGCATATCGGTTCGCCAGATCATGGGCGGGAATGTCGTTCTGCAGGTCATCGATGCTGGCTGCGCAAGCCTGCAACTCACGCGCGAACAATTGCGAGCGGGCCATCCACAGGCGCAGCAGCACGCGCGACTGAATTTCCTTTGGAGGCAATTGCCTTACCAAACCGAGCAGGCCGCGGATGTTTCCGCTCATATATAAATCTTGCGCGTATTGTTCGAGCAAGTCGGCGGCGGCGGCGGATTCCCCGGCGCGCATGGCGTGACGCATCGCCTCTTCGATATGGCCTCGGCCTTGAAACCAGACCCACGCTCGCTCGTGAACCAGACGCCGCTCGTCTTCGCCGAGCTTCTCGAACCGATCGCCGAGCGTTTCTCCCAGCAGGGGGTGAAATCGGTACCAGACCTCGCGCTCGAAGCCCTCGATGCGCAAGATGAAAGCGTTGTCCGCCTCGAGTCGGGAAAGCGCCGCCGCCACATCGGCGCCTTCGTTCGGGCGACCGAGCATGGCCGCGCACAGGGATGCGCAGAATCGATTGCATGCGGCCGCCCGGGTCAACAAAGCCAGCTCGGACAGGGATAGTCTCAAAAGGACTTCGGTCTCGAAATAGTTCGAGAACGCGTGGGCGTCCTGCACTTTAGCCTGTTTGACGTCGCCTCGTGGCGCACGCCGGTCGCCGGACTTCTTCCAGCCGATCGAAAGCAGTTGAAGCCCGGCGGCCCAGCCGTCCGTGCGTTCGTAGATTGCGGCTGCGTCGCGGCGGTCGATGACGCCGAGTTGCGCCTCGAGAAACATCTCCGATTCTTCTCGCGAGAATCGAAAGTCCCGAAAGTCCAGTTCGAGCAATTGGCCATGATCGCGCAGCCGCGACAGCGATACCGGCGGCGGGCGGCGCGAGATCAGGACGAAATGCAGATTTTGCGGCGCATTGTCGATCATCCACTGGAGCGCCCAGCGACTTCGGACATCAGTAAGGTAGTCGAGATCGTCGAGAAACAGCGTCAAGTCGCGCGATCGCAACGTCAGCGTCTGCACGAGCGATATCAGCGCCCGTTCCACGGCCTCGCTGTCGCCGCCGCGCCCGGCCAGCAACGAGGCGTCGGAGGTCATCGCCGGATCGATCTGGGCGAAGCTCGCGAGCAGATAGTCGAGCCATCTGGAGATATCGTTGTCATCGGCCGCCAATGTCAGCCATGCTACGTCGAACCCCATCGGCAACAGGGCCTGTCGCCAGGTCGTCGCGAGCGTCGTCTTTCCGCATCCCGCCAACCCGTGCAGCACAACACACCGAATGCGACGGGCGTCGAGCAATCGCGTGAGCAAGCGCTGGCGCGGCAAAGCACGTCCGGCGATTTTCGGCGGGAACAGTTTCGACTTTACGATCGCGTTCGGCAGCATCCAGCGGCGACCTCCTTCCCGACGCCGTGTAGCCTGCGAATGTACGGCATCGCTCCGCGCCGATCAATACGTCGCGATCTCGGTCCAACTGCGCGCCCCGCTGAAGGGTCGTCGGCGTCGGAACATCGTCCTACCGGTCGGATTTGCCGAGGAGATGATCGGAAATGATGCGAAGCTGAATTTCGGACGTGCCTTCGAATATCCTGGTCAGGCGGGCGTCGCGCCAATAGCGTTCGACCGGGTGCAGCGTCGTGTAGCCGGCGCCGCCGAGGATCTGCATCGCCTCGCTGCACACGCGTTCCGACATTTCCGAGGCGAAATACTTGGCCATCGCCGCCTCCTTATCGCAGCGGCGTCCGGCGTCGAGTTCGCAGCAGACATGATACATGAGCTGCCGTGCGGCTTCGATTTCGGTCGCCATATGCGCCAGCTTGAATCGGATGGCCTGAAAATTTCCTATGGCTTGTCCGAACTGAACGCGCTCACCGGCATATCGCCGCGCCTGATCGAGCGCGGCCGTCGCCAGGCCGATCGAGCGCGCGGCCGTGTGCGCCCGGGCGGATTCCAGCCATCGGCTGACGATGTAGAAGCCCTGGCCCTCGTCGCCGACCAGCGCATGCCCGGGAATGCGGCAATTGTCGAACGATAGCTCCCAGGTCTTCCAGCCGAAATAGCCGATCTTGGGTATAGGACTGCCGCTCACGCCGCGCGGCAATTCCCCACGCGGCTTCTCGATCATGAAGGAGCTGAGACCCCTGTGCCGGCTCGCCGCCTGCGAGGAATCCGTTCGCGCGACGACGAGAAGATAGTCTGCGCCATCTGCGAACGTGCACCAGTACTTGTTTCCGGTTATGAGCCAGTCGTCGCCGTCGCGCGACGCCCGGCAGGATATGTTGGCGACATCGGAGCCGGCGTTCGGTTCGGACATCGCCAGAGCGCCGAGAAATTCGCCACGCGCGACTTTCGGGAGGTAGTGGCGCTTCTGCTGTTCGCTCATCGTATGAGCGCCCGCCAGCCCGTTGCCTCTCGCGATGAGGCTCGCGACGCTCATCCAGCCGCGCGCCAGTTCTTCGGCGATCAGGCAATATTCAAAGCGGCCGAGCCCGAGCCCTCCATATTCCTCCGGAATGAGAATGCCGAAATATCCCATGTCGGCCATTTTCTCGCGCAGCGACATCGGAATCTCGCCGCGCTCCGGATCCAGCCGGTTCGCGACCGGCGTGACCTCCCTGGCGGTGAACTCGCGGACGGAGTCCTGGATCTGGCGTCGCTCCGGCGTCATGTAGCCGCTCGAACGCTCCTTGTCGCCGCGCGCCGCCGCCGCTTCCTCGTTGTCTGTACATTGCGCTTGCTCCGCAGCGACGCCCCGAAAACGGCTAGGAGCCGATCTTGCCGTCTATGACCGGTCCGAACAGCCGCCATTTCTGGCCATCGAACTGGCGCATCTGCATCTGCTCCACAGGGTAATAGTCGGTCGGACTCGTGTTGAGCCTGATGCCGGGCAGCAGAACATCGACCTCGTAGCCCTTCAGATCGGCGGCCTGGCGCATGATGTTTTCATGCGTGAGATCGTCGCCGCACCTTCTGAGGACTTCGACGAGCGTCTGCGCCGCCATGTTGGACGCAATGTACCCCTGGTCCTGCCGATCCGCGTCGGGCGCGTATTTGTCGAGAAAGGCGCGCCACCTCTTCATGCCGGCATCATTGTCCCATGTCGGGTCGCTCGGGTCTTTCGTGTAGGCCGTACTGAGAATTCCCAGCGCGTTTTCCAGGCCGGCCGGCTTGAGAACCGTGGCGATCGAGCCGGAGACGTTGGTGAGGATGTGCACCGGTTTCCAGTTCAGCTCCGCGAGCTTCTTGATGGCCTGCGCCGCGAATTTCGGCGCCGCTATGTCCACGAACACATCGACGCCGGACGCGCGCAATTTCACGATCTGCGAGTCGATGGTCGGATCGGCGATCTCGTAACTCGCCTCAGCCGTGATCATCGCGGCCTTGTCGCCAAGGCCCGCTTTCAGGCCCTTCACGGTGTCCTTGCCGAAATCATCGTTCTGGTAGAGGACGCCGATCCGGGCGCGGGGATGGTTGTCGAGGATGAACTTCGCGTAGATGCGGCCTTCGCTCTCGTAGTTCGGTTGAAAGCCCATCGTGAACGGATAGTTCTTGTGATCCCCAAACCGCGTTGCGCCTGAGGCCACGAACAGGTGAGGCGTCTTCTTCGCGTTCATGTATTTCTGGATTGCAGAATTGCCGGAGGTTCCCAGCGGCTGAAACAGCAGAAGAACGCCGTCGCTTTCGACCAGCCTGCGCGCCTGTTCGACGGTCTTCGGCGGGCTGTATGCGTCGTCGTACGATATGAACCTGATCTTGCGCCCGTTTACGCCGCCTTGGTCGTTGATCATTCGAAAATAGGCGTCGCTCGCCTTGCCCATCACCGCATAGGCCGAGGCCGGCCCGCTATAAGGCAAGATGTTCCCGATCTTGATTTCCGTGTCCGTGGCGCCGACGTCGTATCTCTTTTGCGCCATCGCAGACGCGGCGAACGTGAGAAAGCCGACGAGCGCCGTGACGCCCGCGCTCAATCGAAGAATAGTGCGATCGTTCATCTCGTCCTCCGCCGCCGCGCGTTTCGTTTCGCCGATTTGTCGTCCGTTCTCGATCAGGGCCGCATCACCGTCCTTGCCAGACGGGCTTGCGCTTCTCCGCAAAGGCGCGAACGCCTTCGCGACGATCCTCTGCATCGAACGCATGTGCGGCGATCGGGGCCTGCTTGTCCCATGCCTCGGCGTCGGTCCAATCGCTGGCCTGCCGCATGATCTGTTTCGATGCGGCGAGCGCGGTCGGTCCGTTCACCAGGAGCGACTCGGTCAAGTTGATCGCCTCTTCGAGCGCGCCGCCGGGCGCGCACACGCGGTTGATCAATCCGTATTGCTGAAAGAAAGCGGCGTCGCGCAATTGACCGGTCAGCGCCAGTTCCATCGCCAGGTGATAGGGGATGCGGCGCGGCAGACGGAACAGGCCGCCGCCGACCGCAACGACATTGTGCCGCACCTCGGGCAGGCCGAGTTTGGCGTCGGACGCCGCGACGATCAGGTCGCAACACAGGCAGAGTTCAAGACCGCCGCCGACCGCGTATCCTTCGACCGCGGCGATCAGCGGCTTGCGCGCCGGTCGCTTGAACATGCCGAACCCGCCGCGCTCGGTCACGCCGCGTTCTCCGCGTTCCAGCGCCTTGAGATCGGCCCCCGCCGAAAACGTGCCGCCGGCGCCGGTAATGATGCCCACGAACAGATCATCCTCGTCGTCGAGCCTGTCCATCGCGGCGTGAATGCCGCTCGCCATCGCGAGATTGCAGGCGTTCTTCGCCTCGGGACGATTGAGCGTGACGATCAGCACGTGGCCGCGCCGTTCGACGCCAACGGGTTCGGATGTCGTGCTCATGACTTGTGGCGCCGCTTCGGCTCGACGATTTCGAAAACGCGCGGAAACTCATCGAGCAGGGAGAGCACTTCCACGATCTTGCCGGCGTCGCCGGTCACGGCAATGGCGCCATTCGCGATCCCGTCAGCGAACGAGGTTTCGCCGGCAACGACACGGGTGAACATGGCTGCGATCGAGCGAGCAGGTCGCATCCGCCGACGGCGCTTGCGCCGCCTCGACATAGGTCAGGGCGCTGTTTTCGAGATTCAATATGTAGCTTTCGGCGATATCGTCGAACCGCCAGTTGATGACGATGCGCTTTCCTTCCGCCTTCGGACCATTGAGCCGAATGCCGAGCAGGTCCCATATCTGCGCCGTGCTCAGCGCATTCAGCGTCTCGGACGGGAAACTCGAACGCGCTCGCGTCTTGAGCATGCCCTGCCGCAGTTCCTGCGCGCCGAACAGATAGGCGTTGCGCCAGGTCGAACTCTCCGCGAGATAGCCGAGCTGCTCGAAAGCATCCGCCAGCAGCGCGCGCGCGGGCTTGTTATCCGGCTCGGCGAATACGAGATGGCTCAACGCCTGCGCGATGAAACGATATTCGCCCTTTGCGAAATCTGCGCGCGCCTTGTCGAGGATCGCGTCGGCGCCGCCCATGTATTCCACGAATTTCTTTCCGGACTCCTCGGGCGGCAGCGGGTCGAGATTGGCCGGGTTCGCATCGTACCAGCCGATGTATTTCTGGTAGATGGCTTTCACATTGTGTCGGACATGGCCGTAGTAACCGCGCGTGTGCCAGGCGTTTTCGAGGCTGGCCGGCAGACGGATCGAACTCGGCGATCTCGGAAGCCGTGAGGCCGTGATTGATCATCCGCAACGTCTGGTCGTGCACGAATTTGTAGAGGTCGCGCTGCTCGGCGATCATCGTGTCGACGCGATCGCCCCAGACCGGCCAATTGTGCTGGCCGCACATCGCCACGGCCTTTCCGCCCCACATCTGCAGCGCTTCGCCGAGATATTTCGACCAGAGCAAGGCGTCGCGCACATCAGCGCCACGGAAAGGCAGCAGATTGTGAAACGTGTGGCAGCAATTCTCGGCGAGGTTGAGCACTCTGTATCGCGGCACGAAGAAATGCATTTCCGCGGGCGCTTCGCTGTTCGGCGCCATCTGGAACTGGAATTCCACGCCATCGATGACGCGTGTGTCGCCAGTCGCCATGATGAGGTCGGTCGGCCTGATGAGCGGGCCGACGATCTGGGCGATCGCCTTGCCGAGGCCTATGTCGACCTGTCCGCGCGGACCGATCTCCAGCAAGGGGCCGAATTGATAGGTCGCGCGTCGCCGCATGGCTGGACCGGCGATGATGTTCTCGGAAACCGTATGCTCCATGAACATGTGAGGCGCGATGACAGGAACGTCGTCATCCTCGCCGGCGGTCAGGACGCCGCGTGCGCCGCCCCAATGATCTCCGTGCGTATGCGTGAACAGGACCGCGACGACTGGCCTGCGGCCGCGATGTTCGAAATACAGGTCCATCGCGGCTCTGGCGCATTCGACAGTCGTCAGGCAGTCGACGACGATCACGCCGGTATCGCCTTCCACGAGGGTCATGTTGGCGGCGTCGAAGCCGCGCACCTGATAGACGCCGGGCGTGACCTCGAACAGCCCGTGGTACATGTTGAGCCGCGACTGCCGCCACAGGCTCGGATTTACGGTCGGCGGCGCCTCCTCTTCGCCGATGAAATCGTACGGCTCGAGACTCCAGACGACGCGCCCCTTGTCGGAAAGGATGCGCACGCCCGCACGCGTGCCCATGAAACCGCGGGCCGCATCGGCGAAATCGCGTCTGTCGGAGAACGGCAGATTCTCGCGCATCGCCCGATGGCTTTCGACGACGGGCGTCGCGGCGTCCTTCGGCATGTCGTGAGCGAACTGATCGTTCATTTGGTCTCCCTCCCGCCGACGTCACGGATCGCGTCGCGCTGGCTCGCTGATGCCGCCGCACTCTAGGGAGGAGGAATGTGCCTCGGACCACCCGAGAAGGGGGGGGCCGGTCGGAGGGCCCTCGTCTTAATGTCAGGATCGCAAGCGGCGTCCGGCTCGGGGGATCTGGCGGCCGTCGCGAGGCCGGTCGACGAAGCGAGGGAACGCGCATGAAAGCTGCAGTGCTGTTCGAGGTCAACGCTCCAATGCAGATCGTCGACGTCGATCTTGCGCCGCCGCGCGCCGACGAGGTTCGCGTCAAGGTGAAGGCGGCGGGCATCTGCCAAAGCGACTGGCACATCATGAACGGCGACTGGCCGAGCAAGCTGCCGATCATCCTGGGGCACGAGGCGGCCGGCGTCGTCGAGGAAATCGGGGATGGCGTGTGCGGCGTCGCGGTCGGCGACCACGTCGTCTTTTCGTTCGCCGGCCATTGCGGCCATTGCCGCTATTGCGACAGCGGCCGCACGGCGCTCTGCACGGGCCACGCCGCCGTGCCGCCGGGCATGTTGCTCGACGGCACGCTGCGGGCAAGCATGAACGGCCAGGGCCTGCATCAAATGGCCCGCATCGGCTGCTTTGCCGAACAGGTCGTCGTTCCCGCCGAACAGGTGGTGGTCATCCGCCGGGACATGCCGTTCGCCCAAGCCGCGCTTGTCGGCTGTTCGGTCACGACAGGAGTGGGGGCCGTGGTGCGCCACGCCAGGGTCGAGCCCGGCGCCAGCATGCTGGTGATCGGGTGTGGCGGCGTCGGCTTGAACGTGGTGCAGGGCGGGCGGCTGAGCGGCGCCGGCAAAATCATCGCCTGCGATATCCTGGACAGCAAGCTCGAGATGGCGCGCAGGTTCGGCGCGACCGATGTCATCAACAGCGCCAACGAAAATGTCGTGAAACGCGTTCGCGCGATCGTCGGCGGCGCCGGCGTCGATTACGCCTTCGACACGGTCGCCGTCGACAAGACGCTGAGCGTCGCCATCGATGCGATCGCGCCCGGCGGCAGAACGGTGTCCGTGGGCGTGCCGGCCATGACGATGCAGGCGTCCTTCTCGCCTTTCGGGCTCGTGTTTCAGGAGAAGACGATCAGCGGAACGTTCTACGGATCGTCGCGGCCGTCGATCGATTTTCCATTGCTCGTGGAGCATGCATTGGCCCGGCGTCTGAACATCGAGGACCTCATCAGCCGGACGTATCGACTGGAAGAGATCAACGAGGGCTTTGCGGCCATGCGGGCGGGCGGCGTCGCGCGCGGCGTCATCGCCTTCGATTGACCAGAGCGATTCCCGCGTTTGCGGGCAGGAGGCGCAATGACCGAGAATTCATGTCGGATAGTGGATGGCGCAATCGAACGGCCCACCGGACCGCTGGCGCTCGCCAAGGCTTACGCGCATCACGGCCTGGCGGAACGGATCCACATCCCCGAGACCAGCATCTTCAGCAATCTCGAGATTTCAGCGCAGCGATTTCCCGACAAGACCGCGATCCAGTTCTACAACGCCTCGATCGCCTATATCGACCTGTTGCGCGACGTCGAGCGGATGGCCGGCTATCTGCAACACGTGTGCGGCGTGAAGCGCGGAGACCGGGTCATCGTCTTCAGCCAGAACTGCCCGCAATTCATCGTCGCCTATTTCGCGATCCTGCGCGCCGACGCGGTCTTCATTCCGGTCAACGCCATGCTGCTGCGGGACGAACTGGCGCACATATTGGTGGATAGCGGCGCGACCGTGGCTTTCGTCGCCAGCGAACTCGCGCCCCAGATCGAGCCGCTGCTGGACATGACGCCGCTACGGTATGTGATCGTCCACGCCTACGGCGATGCGCTCGGCGAGGACGCGCACGGGCTGGCCATGCCGGATTGGTTGCGCGCGCGCTCGGCCGCAACGGCGCCCTTTGCGGGCGCGGAGCTCTGGAACGCCGCGCTGGCGCAAGGCCATGCTCCCGCCCCTCATCAGGCCGGGTCGGACGACCTGTGCATGCTGCCATACACGTCGGGCACGACGGGCGCCCCGAAGGCTTGCGCGCATACGCACCGCTCCGTCATGACTGCTTGCGTCGGATCGACCGTGTGGCGTCGCCTTGGTCAGGAAGCGACGAGCCTGTGCGTGGCGCCGTTGTTCCACCTCCTCGGGCTCCAGACCAATCTCAACAGCCTGTTTTACGTCGGCGGCACGATCGTCCTGATGGCGCGGTGGGATCGTGAGATCGCGGCGACCTTGATGGAACGTCATCGCGTCACGTTCTGGGCCGCGCCGCCGACCATGCTCGTCGACTTTTTCGCGCAACCGGGAATCGAACAGAGAGACTTCAGCAGCCTCGCGTTGGTCAGCGGCGGCGGCGCCGCGACGCCCCAGAGCATCAACGACATCCTGCGAGACCGCTATGGCCTCGATTACCTCGAAGGCTACGGACTGACCGAGACGGCGTCCTTCCTGATCAGCAATCCCTTTTACAAACTCAAGAAAGGCTGCCTCGGCGTCCCGACCTTCGGCGTCGACGCGCGCCTGATCGATCCGGACACGCTGCAAGAGGTGTCTGCCGGCGAAGTCGGAGAGATCGTCGTGCATGGCGCGCAGGTCATGCGCGGCTACTGGAACAACGACAAGGCCAATAGCGAGGCCTTCGTCGCGATCGACGGGAAGCGGTTCTTCCGCACCGGCGATCTCGCGAGCGTCGATTCCGACGGATATTTCTTCATCCGCGATCGGTTGAAGCGCATGATCAACGCCTCGGGGTACAAGGTCTGGCCTGCGGAAGTCGAGGCCATCCTCCACGACCATCCCTCTATTCTCGAGGCCTGCGTCATCAGCGCGCCGGACGCGCATCGCGGCGAGACGGTCAAGGCGATCGTCGCGCTGAAGCACGACGCGACCGACGGCGCCGCCGACATTCTGGCCTGGTGCCGCGAGCACATGGCGAACTACAAGGCGCCGCGCTACGTCGAGATCGTCGACAGTTTGCCGAAATCGGCGACCGGCAAGATCGCCTGGCGCGAATTGCAGGACCGGGAAGCGCTCGCACGCGCGTCGGGCGCGACGTCCTGAACGTCGCTGACGCCTGGCGCTCGTGCGCAAGATATCAAGGAGCATATGCATGGGACCGCTTGCCGGCGTTCGTGTCGTGGACATGAGCCAGATGATATCCGGGCCGTTCGCGGCGACATGGCTCGCCGACCAGGGCGCGGATGTGGTGAAGGTCGAAGACAGGGCAGGCGATCCGGCCCGCACGCTGGGGCCGCGCAAGGGCGACATGTCGGCGGTCTTCTTCTCGGTCAATCGCGGCAAGCGAGGCCTGATCGCCGACTTGAAGAGCAGCGAGGGAAAGGCGGCGGTCTGGGCGGAGATCGAGCAGGCCGATGTGCTCCTTCAGAATTTTCGACCCGGCGTCGCCGAGCGCCTGGGATTTGGATATGAAGTCGTCGCCGCGCGTTGTCCAAGACTGGTCTACTGCTCCATTTCCGGGTTCGGCCCCACGGGGCCTCGCGTGGCGACGCGCGCCTACGATTCAATCGTACAGGCGCTGGCGGGCTTTGCGGCCTGTCAGGACGGCCCGTCGGGAGAGCCCGAGCTCGTGCGCTCCTATGTGTGCGACAAGGTGACGTCGCTGACTGCGGCGCAGGCGATAACTGCGGCGCTGTTCGCGCGTGCGCGAACTGGCGGGGGACAGCACGTAGAGATCAACATGCTCGACTCCGCTCTCGCCTTCATCTGGCCCGAAGGCATGTGGAACCACGCATTCATGACAGATCCGCCGCCGGCTTCGCCCGAGGTGTCGACAGGCTATCGCCTGTGGCGGACGAAGGATGGCCACATGTCGCTCGGCGCGCTCCAGCAGGTCGAGTTCGCGAACATGTGCAGGGCGATCGGCGCGCCCGAGATCGCCGGCGATCCGCGCTTCGCCAATGTTGCGCAGCGTCTTGCGCACCGCAACGAATTGAGGGAACTGCTGGAGGCGAGGGTTGCGTGCTGGACGACTGCGGAGCTCGATGCGCGAATGGCGCAGGAGGACGCACCGGGAGCGCGTGTCAATTCGCGCGCAGATCTGCTGAGCGATCCGCAAACGCTGCACAATGAGGCCATTGTGGAAATCGAGGCGGACGATATCGGCCGCGTTCGAGGCCCCCGCCACCCCGCGCGCTTCAGCGCGACGCCGGTCGCGCCACGCCCTCGTCCAGCGCCGCGGCTGAGAACGCGAATGTAGCGACTAGCTCCTCGGCGTGACAGCGGGAGCTGTCGAAGCACGGAGCATCCATCATGGCAAAACTCACAGATATCCAACTGATCGTGTTGTCGAAGGCGGCGGCGCGCGAAGACGGGCTGGCAATCTTGCCGCCGAAAATGAACAGGGTGGCGGCGGCAAAGGTTGGATCGAGCCTGGCCGCCCGCAAGCTGATGCGGGAGCTAAAGTCGAAGCCCGGCATGCCGGTGTGACATTCAGATCAGGAATGGTCGCGGCATCAGCTTGATGATCGCGCGCGCCGGACGCGATTGGCGTCGGCGATGATGCCGAGGAGAGCAAGGAGACGGTTGCTCCGCCCAAGAAACCGACGAATGCAAATGTCGAGGGAAAGGCAGCGATCCCGTTCGGCTCGGAGCCGTCTGGCGCCGCTGGCCTATTTCTCCCCACGCATCATTGAGGCAATCCCGGCTTGACGAAAGCTCGCGCGGCAGAAGGCGACAAAATCGTTGCAACCGCCCCTGATCCGCACCGGAATTTCAGAGTGTGTGGTTTGGGAAACTGCCGAGGGCGCCGCTTCGTCCGCCTTTGATTTCGGTCGAGCCGACCTGCGGAAAGAAGTCCCGCTGCTTCTCCGAAATGAATTCCTTGAACAATTCCACCGCTTTGGTGGACTCGCGGTCGGCTCGCTTCAACAGGAACCACTGCCTCATCAACGGCAGGCCCGTAGCCTGAAGCGACTCCAGCCTGCCGTCGCCAAGTTCGGACAAGCACGTATGCGCGGAGATGATCGCTACGCCCAGTCCGGCCATGACGGATTGCTTGATCGTCTCATTCGAGCCCATTTCGATCAGTTCCGCGGGCCGTCCGCGGGCAATTCTCTCCAGAAATCTCTCGGTGAGCATGCGTGTCCCCGATCCCGGTTCGCGCACGAGGAAGCGCTCCTGCAGCAGCAGGTGGCCAGGGATCCGCTGAACGCCCACGAACCGATGGCCCGGCGGCGCGATGAGGACGTGAGGATGATCGCCCATCGCCTGGCTTGTGACTTCGACATGGGCAGGCGGGCGTCCCATCAGCAGGATGTCGAATTCGTTGCGTTCCAGCCCGCGGATGATCTCGCCGCGATTGCCGATCGACAATGTCACCCTGATTCCCGGATGCGCGCTTCTGAACGAGGCGACCATTGCCGGCGCGATATATTTGGCGGTTGAAACGACGCCGAACACGACCGAGCCCGTCGCGCCCGCGCGAAGCGCCGAAATGCGCTCGGCCGCGCGGGCCACGAGGCGCTCCACATCCTGTGCGGTCCCCAGCAACACCTTGCCGATTTCGGTCGGCGTGAAATTCGCCGACGCCCGATCGAACAGCGGCGCCCCCACCAGTCCCTCAAGCTGCTTGAGCTGGATCGTTATCGCAGGCGGCGTCACGTGCAGCGCCTTGGCCGCGCCCGTAACCGATCCGGCGTCGACGGTCGCGGCCAGCGCGCGCAATTGCTTCCAGGTCACGCCGCGGATTTCAGCCATTTAATTTTCCTAAATTCGCTTTCTATTTTTTAAAATTTATTTTTCCCCGGTTCAAGTCCAGTCTGCGCTCGATCGCGGCCTTCCCACGCCCGCGCGGAGAGACCGGCATGACAGGGACAGACGCAGCGACAGCGCCGAACGACGACCTCGCTGACTACCTGCGGGGCTGGAGCGGCGTCAGCGAGGATCGCGAGCCAGTCGCGCAGACGTTGCTCGCCTTGGCCGACGCCACGCGGGAAATCGCCGCCCTGATCCGCGTCGGTCCCTTGGCGGGCGCGCTCGGCGAAGCAACAGGCGAGGCCAACGCCGACGGCGACACGCAGAAAAAGTTGGACCTCATGACCAACGACGTTGTGTTGCGCGCGCTTCAGCGCGCGCCGGTCGCCTATTTTGCTTCGGAAGAAGAGAGGGAAATCCTGACGCTTCACGCCGGCGGCGCGATGGCGGTCGCGATCGACCCGCTCGACGGTTCCTCGAACATCGATGTCAACGCTCCGATCGGTACGATTTTCTCGCTGTATCCGACCTCCGCGGCCGGCGCGACGGCGTCTTTCTTCCGTCCGGGACGGGAGCAGGTAGCCGCCGGCTACGTGATCTACGGCCCCCACACCGCCCTTCTCCTCACGGTTGGCGAGGGCGTGGAAATGTTCGTCCTCGACGAACGCAACCGCTACCAATGCGTGGCGTCCAGGATCGCCATCCCCAAGACGACGCGCGAATATGCGATCAACGCATCGAACTATCGCTTCTGGCGCGAACCCGTCCGCGACTTCATCGACGATCTTCTTGCTGGCGCCGAGGGCCCGCGCGGACGGGATTTCAACATGCGCTGGCTCGCCTCGCTCGTCGGCGACGCTCATCGCATCATGCAACGTGGCGGAGTCTACCTGTACCCTGCCGACGGGCGCGCCGGATACGAAAATGGACGCCTGCGCCTCGTCTACGAAGCCGCGCCGATCGCCTTTCTGGTCGAGCAAGCCAACGGCGCCGCCACTGACGGCTCGATGCGCCTTCTCGACAAGATTCCCGGGCAACTGCACGCCCGCACGCCGCTGGTGTTCGGATCGTCCGAAAAGGTCGAGCGCGTGACGCGCTACCACGCCGATCTGCCCCACCACCGCGCCCGTTCGCCGCTTTTCGGCAAACGCGGTCTCTTTCGGGCCTGAGGTTCTCATGTCGATCAAGCATCCGATCATCTCGGTCGTCGGCTCCTCCGGCGCCGGCACGAGCACGGTCAAACATACGTTCGACCAGATTTTTCGCCGCGAAGGCATAAACGCCGCATCGATCGAAGGCGACGCTTTCCATCGTTTTGATCGCGCGGCGATGAAGACCGAGATGGAGCGCAGGCGCGCGGCCGGCGACCAGACCTTCAGTCATTTTTCCGAAGACGCGAATCTGCTCGACGAACTTGCCGCGCAATTCAGGCGCTTCGGCGAAACCGGCCGCTGCAAGTCCCGTCACTACGTGCACGACGCCGGCGAGGCCGAACAATTCCGCGCGGAGCCAGGCTGCTTCACCGACTGGATGGAAATCGGCGAGAACTGCGACCTCCTGTTCTATGAGGGGCTGCACGGCGCCGTCCGGACCGAAACGACCGATATCGCCGGGCATGCGGACCTGAAGATTGGCGTCGTGCCCGTCATCAACCTCGAGTGGATTCAAAAGATTCATCGAGACCGCGCGTCGCGCGGCTACTCGACCGAAGCCGTCACCGACACGATCCTGCGTCGTATGCACTCCTACGTGCACACGATCTGTCCGCAATTCACCGAGACCGACGTGAATTTCCAGCGCGTGCCGATCGTCGATACGTCGAATCCCTTCATCGCGCGCTGGATACCCACCGCCGGCGAGTCGCTCGTCGTCATCCGTTTCAAGAATCCGCGCGGCATCGATTTCGCTTACCTGACCACGATGATCCAGGGCAGCTGGATGACGCGCGCCAATTCGATCGTCATCCCCGGCGACAAGCTCGATCTTGCGATGCAGCTGATCCTCACGCCGATGATCTTCCGGCTGGTCGAGCGCGCGCGCGCGGCGCATTGAGAGAGGCGGACATGACAGCCACATCCACGATGGAACGCAGCTCGATCGCGCAGCCGACGATGCGGGACCTCGCCAACGCCGTTCGCGCGCTGGCGATGGACGCGGTCGAGAAGGCAAAATCCGGGCACCCCGGCATGCCGATGGGCATGGCCGATGTCGCGACGGTCCTGTTCACGAAATTCATGAAGATCGATCCGGCCGATCCTGCATGGCCGGACCGCGATCGTTTCGTGCTGTCGGCCGGCCACGGCTCGATGCTGCAATATGCGATCCATCATCTGACCGGCTATGCCGATATGGATATCGAGCAGGTCAGAAATTTCAGGCAGTTCGGCTCGACGACCCCCGGACACCCCGAATACGGCCACACGCTCGGCGTCGAAACGACAACAGGACCGCTTGGACAGGGTCTTGCGACGGCAGTCGGCATGGCGCTTGCCGAGCGCATGCTGAACGCCCGCTACGGCGACAGTCTCGTCGACCACCGCACGTTCGTCATCGCCGGCGACGGTTGTCTCGAGGAGGGCGTGAGCCACGAGGCGATCGACCTTGCCGGCCATCTGAAGCTCGGACGCCTGATCGTCCTGTGGGATGACAATCGCATCACCATCGACGGCGCAACCGATCTTTCGACGTCGATGAACCAGATCGCGCGTTTCGAGGCGGCCGGCTGGCTCACTGCACAAATCGACGGGCACGATCCGCAGGCGATCGAAGCCGCGCTGCGCGCCGCTTGCGACGACGACAGCCGGCCATGGCTGATTGCGTGCCGCACGACGATCGGATTTGGCGCGCCGACGCGAGCCGGCACCTCGAAGGCGCACGGCGAACCGCTCGGCGCCGAAGAAATCGCCGGCGCGCGCGCGGGCCTCGAATGGCCTCACGCGCCGTTCGTCGTTCCAGACGACGTCCGCGCTGTTTGGCGCGCCGTGGCCGAGCGCGGCGCCGGAGCAAGCGCCGCCTGGCGCACGCGGCTCGAGGCCTCGCCGAGCCGCGCAGCGCTTCCTGGCGCAATTGTCGGGAGATGCGCCGGAAGCGGCAGGCGCGCTCGATGCGCTGAAGCGCGAATTTGTGACGACAGGGCCGAAGATCGCCACGCGCAAGGCGTCGGAGACCGCGCTGGCGGCGATCAACGCCGCGACGGAGCTGACGATCGGCGGTTCGGCCGATCTGACCCATTCCAATCTGACCGTGACCAAGGGCATGGCCTCGATCGGCCCCGACGTTTTCGCCGGTCGCTACATCCACTACGGCATCCGCGAGCACGGCATGGCCGCGGCGATGAACGGGATCGCGCTGCATGGCGGCTTCATTCCGTATGGCGGCACATTCATGGTCTTTTCCGATTATGCACGCGGCGGGATTTGTCTGTCGGCGCTGATGGGACAGCGCGTGATCTATGTCCTCACCCACGATTCGATCGGTCTTGGAGAAGACGGGCCGACACACCAGCCGATCGAACATCTCGCCATGTTGCGCGCCACGCCGAACCTGCTGGTTTTCCGGCCAGCGGACGCCGTCGAGACGGCCGAATGCTGGCAGGCCGCGCTGGAGACGCGCAGCGCGCCTTCCGCGCTCGCGCTGTCTCGCCAGGCGTTGCCCTCGGTGCGCACGACGCATGTCGCCGAGAATCTCAGCGCGCGCGGCGCCTATGTGCTGCGCGAAACCGCAGGCGCGCGCGACGTGACGCTTCTCGCAACCGGGTCGGAAGTCGAAATCGCGCTTGCCGCCGCCGATCTCCTCGGCGCGAAGGGCGTGAACGCGGCGGTCGTCTCCATGCCGTGCTGGGAATTGTTCGAGCGTCAGAGCGATGACTACCAGCAATCGGTTCTCGGCTCTGCGCCGCGCGTCGCGGTGGAGGCTGCGACGCGCTTCGGCTGGGATCGCTGGCTCGGGCCGCACGGACGCTTCGTCGGCATGAACGGCTTCGGCGCATCGGCGCCGGCTGGCGAACTTTACAGGCATTTCGCGATCACGGCGGAGGCGGTCGCCGCCGCCGCGCTGCAAACGCTGGGTTGAGGGAGGGCAAGATGGCGCGCATCACCATGCGGCAATTGCTGGATCACGCCGCCGAACGCGGCTATGGCGTGCCGGCGTTCAACATCAACAACATGGAGCAGGGCCTCGCCATCATGGAAGCGGCCCGGGCCGTGGACGCGCCGGTCATCATCCAGGCGAGCCGTGGCGCACGTTCCTACGCCGGCGACATCATGCTGGCAAAGATGATGGAAGCGCTGGAGGCGATGTATCCGGCAATCCCGATCTGCATCCATCAGGATCACGGCGATCGGGTGTCCACCTGCCTTTCGGCGATTCAGAACGGCTTCACCTCGGTGATGATGGACGGCTCCCTGAAGGAGGACGGCAAGACGCCTGCCGACTACGATTACAACGTCTCGATCACGCGCGAGGTCGCGCGTCTTGCGCACATGGTCGGCGCCTCGGTCGAAGGCGAGCTCGGTTGCCTCGGCTCGCTCGAGACCGGGCGCGGCGAGGCAGAAGACGGGCACGGCTTCGAAGGCAAGCTCGACCGCTCGATGCTGCTGACGGATCCGGACCAAGCCGCGAGCTTCGTCGCCGAAACGAAAGTGGACGCGCTGGCGGTCGCCATCGGCACGTCGCATGGCGCTTACAAGTTCGCACGCAAGCCGACGAGCGACGTTCTGGCGATGGACGTGATCGAACGCATTCACGCGCGGCTGCCGAACACGCACATCGTCATGCACGGCTCTTCCTCCGTGCCGCAGGAATGGCGTGAGGTCTTCAACGCAAACGGCGGCGAGATGCGCGAGACCTACGGCGTTCCGGTCGAGGAAATCGTGCGCGGCATCAGGCATGGCGTGCGCAAGGTGAATATCGATACGGACCTGCGGCTTGCCTGCGCAGCCGAGTTCCGGCGCGTCGCGCATACGAGGCGCGACGAATTCGATCCGCGCAAATTCCTGAAGCCCGCGATGGACGCCATGCGCGACGTCTGCCGCGCCCGCTTCGAAGCCTTCGGCGCCGCAGGCAATGCTTCGAAGATCAAGGTCGTTCCGATGAGCGACATGGCCAGGCGCTATGCGAGCGGCGCGCTCGATCCGCAACCGACGATCAAGTCGGCGGCGTGAGCTGAAACAGCCGGGAGAGGTCGGATGGACACGAAAGTCACGGAAATCAAGGGCACGGAACGCTACAAGGCCGGCGTTCTGAAATATGCGCAGATGGGCTATTGGGACGGCGGCTACACGCCGAAGGACACCGATCTGATCGCCCTGTTCCGCATTACGCCGCAGGAAGGCGTCGACGCAGTGGAAGCGGCGGCGGCGGTGGCGGGCGAATCTTCGACGGCGACATGGACCGTCGTGTGGACCGATCGCCTGACCGCCTGCGACCAATATCGCGGCAAGGCCTATCGCGTGGAGCCCGTGCCCGGAACGCCCGGACAATATTTCTGCTACGTCGCTTACGATCTCATCCTGTTCGAGCCCGGTTCGATCGCCAACCTTACCGCCTCGATCATCGGCAACGTCTTCTCCTTCAAGCCTTTGAAGGCCGCGCGGCTCGAGGACATGCGCCTGCCGGTCGCCTACGTGAAGACGTTCAAGGGTCCGCCGACCGGCATCGTCGTGGAGCGTGAACGTCTCGACAAGTTCGGCCGTCCGCTGCTCGGCGCGACCGTCAAGCCGAAACTCGGCCTCAGCGGCAAGAACTACGGACGCGTCGTCTACGAAGGGCTCAAGGGCGGGCTCGATTTCATGAAGGACGACGAGAACATCAATTCGCAATCCTTCATGCACTATCGGGAGCGGTTTCTCTATTCGATGGAGGCGGTGAACAAGGCCTCCGCGGAATCCGGAGAAATAAAGGGCCATTACCTCAACATCACCGCCGGGACGATGGAGGAGATGTACCGGCGCGCGGAACTGGCGAAGGAACTCGGTTCGGTGATCGTCATGGTCGATCTCATCATCGGCTGGACGGCGATCCAGTCGATCGCGGAATGGTGCCGGCAGAACGACATGATCCTGCACATGCACCGCGCAGGCCACGGAACCTATACGCGCCAGAAGAACCACGGCGTCTCGTTCCGCGTGATCGCAAAGTGGTTGCGCCTGGCGGGCGTCGACCATCTGCACACCGGAACGGCGGTCGGCAAGCTGGAAGGCGATCCGATGACCGTGCAGGGCTACTACAATGTCTGCCGTGAATTGCGGAACGAAGTCGACCTGCAACGCGGCATATTCTTCGAGCAGGACTGGGCGGACACGCTGAGGGTGATGCCCGTCGCCTCCGGCGGCATTCACGCCGGCCAGATGCACCAGCTTCTCGACCTGTTCGGCGACGATGTCGTGCTTCAGTTCGGCGGCGGCACGATCGGCCATCCCATGGGCATCCAGGCGGGCGCGACGGCCAACCGCGTCGCGCTGGAAGCGATGGTGCTGGCGCGCAACGAAGGGCGCGACATCAGGAACGAGGGGTGGGACATCCTTCGGTCCGCAGCCAAATGGTGCAAACCGCTCGAAGCCGCGCTCGATACCTGGGGCAATATCACGTTCAACTATGCCTCGACCGACACGTCGGACTTCACGCCGACGGCGAGCGTGTCGGGCTGAGCGGAAGGAGAAACGTCATGCGCATTACACAGGGTTGCTTCTCCTTCCTGCCGGACCTGACGGACCAGCAGATTCGCGACCAGGTCGAATATTGCCTGGGCAGGGACTGGGCCGTCGGCGTCGAATTCACCGACGACCCGCATCCCCGCAACACGTACTGGAGCATGTGGGGACATCCCATGTTCGACCTGAAGGACGCCAAGGGCGTGATGATGGAGCTGGACGAATGCCGCAAGGCGCATCCCGACGCTTATATCCGTCTCAACGCTTTCGATTCGACGCGCGGATGGGAAACCGTTCGCATGTCCTTCATCGTCAACCGGCCGGGCGACGAGCCGACCCTGCGCATGACGCGCACGGATGTGCGCGGTCGCTCACAGATCTATTCCTGGGCGACCGGGCGCTGAGGAAAGGCTGACGGCATGAGCGAGGCACTCGCCGCCAGCGTCGATCTGGCGGAGGATTTCCACCGCTCCGGCGTAACGGAAATTCTCGCCGAACTGGATCGCGAACTCGTCGGTCTGGCGCCAGTCAAGCGCCGGATCCGCGAGACTGCCGCCCTGCTGCTCGTTGCGCGCGCGCGGGAAAAACTCGGCCTCTCGCACGAAGCGCCGACCTTGCACATGTGTTTCACCGGCAACCCCGGCGTCGGCAAGACGACCGTCGCCCTCAAGATGGCGGGATTGCTGCATCGGCTCGGCTACGTGCGTAAAGGCCACCTCGTCTCGGTCACGCGCGACGATCTGGTAGGCCAGTACATCGGCCATACCGCGCCCAAGACCAAGGAAGTGCTGAAGAAGGCGATGGGCGGCGTCCTGTTCATCGACGAAGCCTATTACCTTTATCGCCCGGACAACGAGCGGGACTACGGGCAGGAGGCGATCGAAATCCTGCTGCAGGCGATGGAAAACAATCGCGACGATCTCGTCGTGATCCTTGCAGGCTACGCCGACCGCATGGATCGATTCTTTTCAAGCAATCCAGGCTTCCGCTCGCGGATCGCGCATCACATCGAGTTTCCGGACTATTCGGACGACGAATTGTTCCAGATCGCCTCGAACATGCTCGCAGCGCAAAACTACCATCTGACGCCGGAGGCGGAGAAGGCCCTGCGAGACTACATTTCGATCCGCCGCGACCAGCCGCATTTCGCCAATGCGCGCTCGATCCGCAACGCGCTGGATCGCGCGCGTCTTCGGCAGGCCAACAGATTGTTCGAGGCGTCGAACGGCCCGCTCGATCGCGCGGCGTTGTCGAGGATCGACGCCGCCGACATACTGGCGAGTCGCGTTTTCGCCGGCGGGCTCGGACACGACAGAAGCAAAGGCGGGCAAGAGCCACGATGAGGCCATGCGATCTCCTCGCCCCGCGGCGCGGAATGCCGTGCGACCGAAGCGGCGCGCGCTTACGCAACTTCCGGATCGCCTATCGGCGCAAAGTCTTGGGATCTGCGAGAGGCAGGCTATTGCTGCGACGCATTAAATAGAAAACGCGCATATGTGTCGTTTCGGTATCATGTACACAGTTTCTGCGTAGCCTACGCGCATTTTTCGAACATGAGCTTGTCGGTTGCTTGTGATTGAAGCAATTCTGGGGCGCACATTCCTTCATATAATGATGCACGCATATAAATGGCCCCGAGAGGCTGGAGGAAAACCCGCATGAACTCGAAATCAACCGCTCGCCTGCTTGGCGCGCTTGCGCTGGCGACGACCGCGCTGACCGGCCCGGCCTTCGCGACCGAAGGCTATTTCCAGGCGGGCTATGGAACGGTGCAGAAAGCGGAAGCCGGCGCCGGCGTCGCCAATCCGCAGGATGCGATGGCGCTTTCCATCAACCCCGCCGGCCTTGTCGACCTGCCCCACATGGTCACGGGCGGCGTGACGCTGTTCATGCCCTTCCGCGGATATACCGGCACGGGCCCGGGCGGCTTTACCGCTCCCGGTCCTTTCATCCCGCAGACGACGCGCATCGATAGCACCGACAATTATTTCCTGATGCCGCATTTCGCCTATTCCATGCCGATCGACCCCGACACGGCCTGGGGCGTGGCCATGTTTGGCAACGGCGGCATGAACACGACCTATCAAAACACGATCAACACCTTCCCGACGCCCAATTGCGCGGGCGGCGTGTTCTGCGGCGGCAAGGCCGGTGTCGACCTCAAGCAGATGTTCCTCACCGCGGGCTTCGCCAAGCGCTTCGGACCGATCTCGGTCGGCGTCGCGCCCGTGCTCGCCGTGCAGATGTTCCGCGCCGAAGGTCTGGGCGGGTTCGGCTTCCCGTTTCTCGGATTCTTTCCGCCCGGTTTCATTCCTACCTTCTCGGCCGATCCGTTCAACCTGTCGGACAAGGGCACGAGCCTATCCTATGGCGGCGGCCTGCGGGCGGGCGTCGAATGGAAAATCACGCCGTCGCTACGTGTCGGGGTCAGCGGCCAAACGCCGCTGTGGATGACCGCTTTCAGCAAGTATTCCGGCCTGTTCGCCAACGGCGGCAAATTCAACATTCCCGCCAACGTCACGGCCGGCGTCGCTTTCGACGTTCTGCCGAGCCTGACGGTGATGGCGGAATACAAGCATATTTTCTATCGCAGCGTTCCGGCGATCGGAAACAGCGGCGCCAGCATCATTGTGCCTTTCGTCGTTCCGGCCGGGCCGGGCGCGCTGCTCGGCGCCGCGAACGGCCCCGGCTTCGGCTGGCGCGATGTCGACGTCTTCACGGTTGGCGCGGAATGGCGTGTCACTCCGCAACTCGCCCTGCGCGCCGGCTACGCGCACAACACCAATCCGGTTCGCTGGAATGAAGTCACGTTCAACATACTCGCCCCCGGCGTCGTGACCGATCACATCACGGCAGGCCTTGGCTACAAGTACACCGAGAACCTGACCTTCGACCTCGCCATGAGCGTCGTGCCGACACATTCGGTGACGGGCCCGGAAATGACGCCGTTTGGCTACAATCCGGCGCGTTCGATCACGTTGTCGATGCACCAGTTCGAAGGCTCGCTCGGCGTTTCCTACAAATTCGGAGGCAAGGCGCAGCCGGTGATCGCCAAGTACTGATCGTCAAGTACTGATCGCCTTCTGCAATCATCGTCTTCGGGGCCGCGCCGCAAGCGCGGCCCCTTTCATTTGATTGAAGAACGAAATGCGGGAGGCAAAGCGAGGGTTCCGCCGACGATTTGCATGCGACGCGAAAGCATCGCGCCGCATGCGGGCTCAGGTCTCGAACCCCTGCGCATCGTCGCGCAGGAAAACATAGATTGCCGGGATGACCAGGATGGTGAGCGCGGTCGATGAGATCAGGCCGAACACCATGGAGATCGCCAACCCCTGGAAGATGGGATCGGTCAGAATGAAGGCGGCGCCGATGACTGCCGCCGCCGCCGTCAGGAAGATCGGCTTGAAGCGGATGGCGCCAGCGTCGATCAGCGCGCGCCGCAACGTCACCCCGTCCGCTCTGCGGTGGCGAATGAAATCCACGAGCAGGATGGAATTGCGCACGATGATGCCGGCGAGCGCGATGAAGCCGATCATCGATGTCGCGGTGAAGGCTGCGCTCAGCATCCAGTGACCCAGAAGGATGCCGATGAAGGTCAACGGAACCGGAACGAGAATGACCAGCGGCAGCTTGAATGAGCCGAACTGCGCGACAACGAGCAGATAGATGCCGAGGATGGCCACCATGAAGGCAGCGCCCATGTCCCGGAACGTCACATAGGTGACCTCCCATTCGCCGTCCCACAGCAAGGTCGGCTTCGAATCGTCGAGCGGCTGGCCGTGGTACTTGATCGTCGGTTTTGGCGTCGCGCCGAAATCGAGTTTCGCGATTTCGTCTTCGACGGCGAGCATGCCGTAGACCGGCGATTCGAAGCGGCCGGCGACTTCCGCGCTCACCATTTCCGCATAGCGGCCATTGTGGCGGAAGATCGGGAAGGACGACGGTTCGCGCGTCACTTTGACCACGTCGCCGAGTTCGACATTCGCGCCCTGACGCGGCGTGCCGCCGGCCGGCAGCGGCGTCGTCAGCAATTTCTCGCCCGGGGTGAGCGCGGAACGCGGCAGCGCGACCGAAATGTCGATCGGTTTCTCGCCGTCGCCGCGCTGCGAATAGCCGATCTTCACGCCGCCGAAGAGCGCGGCGATCGTGTCGTAGACAGCCTGCTCCTGCACGCCATGAAATTCGAGCGCTTCCTGGTCGATCGAATAGCGAAGGCGTTCATGCTGCACGCCGAAACTGTCGTCGACATCGACCACGAAATCGACCTTCCGGAACGCGTCCTTGACCTTGCCGGCGATTTCGCGCCGCGCCTCGGGCGTCGGCCCGTAGATTTCGGCGAGCAGAGTCGAGACAACCGGCGGCCCCGGCGGCACTTCGACGACCTTGACGGAAGAGCGCGGCGGCAGTGTCAGATCGGCCAGTCGCTGGCGGATATCGAGCGCAATCGCATGGCTCGCGCGCTTGCGATGGTCCTTTGCAGTCAGATTGATCGAGAGATCGCCGAGCTCCGGCGTCTGGCGCAAGTAATAGTGACGCACGAGGCCGTTGAAATTGAACGGCGCGGAGGCGCCTGCGTAGGCTTGAATCGAGACGAGTTCGGGCAGGTCCTTCAGCTTCTGCGATGCTTCCATCAGGACGCGCTCTGTCTGTTCGAGCGACGCGCCGCGCGGCAGGTCCAGCATCACCTGAACTTCCGACTTGTTGTCGAACGGCAGCAGCTTCACGCGCACGCTCTTTGTGTAGAACAGCCCGAGCGAAGCAAGCGTCAGGCCGCCGACGACGAACAGGAATATCTTCGAACGCCTTCGGCCTTCGAGCAACCAGCGCGCGATCTTCGTATAGGCCCGCCCCATTGCGCCGGGGTCTTCATGGTCGTGCGCCTGGGCCTTGCCGCTCTCGAAATACTTTCGCGCGATCTTGAGCAACAGCCAGGGCGTGATCGTGACCGCCACGAAGAACGAGAACAGCATGGCCATCGAAGCGTTTGCCGGAATGGGGCTCATGTAGGGGCCCATCATGCCGCTCACGAACATCATCGGCAGCAGCGCCGCGACGATGGTGAGCGTGGCGACAATCGTCGGATTGCCGACTTCCGCGACCGCCTCGACCGCCGTCTCGACCAGCCCGCGCGCCCCACGCATGCTCCAGTGGCGCACGATATTCTCGACGACGACGATCGCGTCGTCGACGAGAATGCCGATCGAGAAAATGAGCGCGAACAGGCTGACGCGATTGATCGTGTAGCCCATCAGCCAGGAGGCGAAAAGCGTCAGCAGGATGGTCGTCGGAATGATCACGGCGACCACGACGCCTTCGCGCCAGCCGATCGCAAGCGTGATGAGAATGACGATGGAGACAGTCGCCAGCGCCAGATGGAAGAGAAGCTCGTTCGCTTTTTCCGTCGCCGTCTCGCCGTAATTGCGGGTGACCTCTACCGCAATGTCGGCGGGCACTATCGTCCCGCGCGCAGTCTCCAGACGCTGCAATATCTCGTGCGCCACGGTGACCGCGTTGGCGCCTTTGCGCTTGGCGAGCGCGAGACTGACCGCCGGGCGCGTCTCGAGCCCGCCCTTGCCATCCGGCGTCGACGTCCAGGCGCGATGGTCGTTCTGCGCCGAGCCGACCGTCACATCGGCCACGTCCTTGAGATAGACCGGCCGGCCGTCGCGCGAGGTCAGCAGCAACTGGCCGATGTCCGCGACGCCCTGCAGCGTCTGCCCGGCGACGACCGGGAACGATTTGTTGTTGCGCCGAAGCAAGCCCGCCTGGAAGGTGCGGTTGGCGTTGGTCGCCTTGTCGATCACCTGCGCGAGCGTCATGCCGTACTGCGCGAGTCGCTCGGGATCGGGCTCGATGCGGATCTGGCTTGCCGAGCCGCCGACGATAAAGGTCGCGCCGATATTGTTCACCTTGGTGAGATCGTGCTGAAGCTCCTCGGCGATGCGCTGCAAGCCGTTGTCGGTCCAGTGCGCGGAAGCCCCGGGTTTCGCGGCCAGCGTCAGGACGACGGTCGCGACATCGTCGATGCCGCGCCCGATGATCAGCGGCTCGACGAGCCCTTTCGGCAATTCGGCGATATGCGCGCGAATTTTCTCATGCACGCGCAGAATGGCGGAATCCGCATCCGTTCCAACGAGGAAGCGCGCCGTCACGAGAACATTGTCGTCCTGCGTCTGCGAATAGACATGCTCGACGCCGTCGATGCCTTTGACGATATCTTCGAGCGGCCGCGTGACGAGTTCTACGGCGTCGGCCGCCTTGTAACCGTTGGCGGGAACGACGATGTCGACCATCGGAACGCTGATTTGCGGCTCTTCCTCCCGCGGCAGCGCGACCAGTGCGATCACGCCGACGATGATCGAGGCCAGCAGCAGGAGCGGGGTGAGCGGCGAGACGATAAACGCGCGCGTCAGCCGCCCGGAAATGCCGAGATTGGCCATGGGTTCGCTCATGGCGTCAGCAACACGTCGCCGTCTGCGACGCCCGACAGGATTTCCACGCCCTCCGGACCAGCCTCGCCTGTCTGCACGACGACTTCCGCGCCGGCGCGCAGCTTGACGAACTTCACGCCGGCGCGTTCGAAGATCGCCTGTGGCGGCGCGAGAATGGTTTTGCGCTTGCCGGTCGAGACGTAGACACGCGTGCGCTCGCCCACGAAATATGTGCCGAGGTCGGGCACATCGACGTCGGCGACCACACGCCCGCCGGTGATTTCGGGATAGACGATCCGCACTTTGCCTTCCTGCGCCGCTTTCAGCCCGCCTTCCTGACCGCGCGCGGCCATCAGAACCTTGTCGCCGGCGCGCATGAAGCGGGCGTGGCGCTCGGGCAATTGCATACGAAGGATGAATTGCTCCTCGGCGATGGTCGCCACCGTCTCGCCCGGCATCAGCACGCGCCCCGCGGAAACGGGCACCGTCAGCACGCGGCCGGCGCCCGGCGCCAGCACCGCGCCTTCCGCGCTCTGCTGCACGATCACGTCCCGGTCGGACTTGATCGCCGACAGGTTGCGTTCGCCGATGTCGAGGGCGGCCTTCGCCTGGTCGAGCTGCGCCTGCGTGCTCACGCCGCGCCGCATCAGTTCGGACGCACGGTCGAAGTCGAGCTGCGCCTTGTCGCGCGCCGCCTGCTGGGACTTGATGCGCGAGTTGAGCGCCTGCATCTGCAACGACAGTTTCTGGTCGACGACGCGCGCGATTTCCTGACCTGCAACGACGACGTCGCCTTCCCTGACCTTCAATTGCGCGACCGTGCCGCCGATGCGCGCCCGCGCGACGAGCTGGCGCACAGGCTCCACCGTAGCGATCACAGCCTTGCGATCGTCGATATCCTGCGCCCGCACGACGAATTCGCCGGCCGCCGCGCCCTGCGCCGTCGCCGCGACGACCAGCGCGGCCAAACTCCAGACTCGCATTATGAGAAACCTTTCCGAGTGGTTTGACAGATATATAGGAATATGCGAATATTGCAATATGAAAACTGAGGACCTCGCAGCGCGGGCGTCGCAAGCCGAAACCATGCTCAAGGCGCTGGCCAACCGCAGCCGCCTGATGATCCTGTGCGATCTTTATCGGCAGGAGCGGTCAGTCAACGAGCTCTGCGCATCGCTGGATCTCAGCCAGCCGACGCTGTCACAGCACCTTGCCCGACTTCGCGCAGACGGCTTGGTGCATACGCGGCGAGAGGCTCAGAAAATCTGTTATTCGCTCAACGGTCCCAATGTCGAGCGAATGATCGGACTCTTGCATGAAATGTTCTGCGTCGGCGAATGCGCTTTGCCGGCGCCCACGCCAAAGAAAAGGAATATCAGATGAACGTCGACGCCCTCGTCATGCGCTTTGCAGGAATCTTCATTCTCGCTTCGCTCGCGCTCGCGCATTATCACTCCCTCAACTGGCTATGGTTCACGGCCTTCGTCGGCGCCAACCTGCTGCAGGCTTCCTTCACCGGATTTTGCCCGCTCGCGAGCATGCTCAAGCGTTTCGGACTCAGGCCCGGTTGCGCCTTCAATTAGGCGCGACCCCGGCGGACGCGCGCCTCCTCGTCCGCCAGCGCCGGCTTGGGCGGCGCCGTGTCCGGCTTTGGCCTGTCGCAATCATTTGTTCGATTGCGAATATGATGATTTCATTCTATACGTATACATTCATGTGATGATTGAGTTGCGGCGTCGCGACGCGCCCGATCGGTAAGCTGGCGCCGCGCTCGACCGAACCACGCCCGCTCCCGGAGTGGACGAAACGGAATGACGAACGATGGCCGCAACCGCGCTCAAGGGCATGGATAAATCGAATCTCGCACACGCCGCACAAGCTGCGGCGGATTTCGCTATGATGGTCGAAAAGGCGCGCGAGGCGAGCGATTTTCTCAAGGCGCTGTCGCACGAGTCGCGCCTCCTTCTGCTCTGCGCCCTGTCGGAGGGCGAATGCTCGGTCGGCGAGCTGGAGAACATTCTGGGCGAGCGTCAGTCGACCGTCTCGCAGCAATTGGCGCGCCTGCGGCTCGACCGTCTCGTCGCCACGCGCCGCGACGGCAAGACGATCTACTACTCGCTCGCCGACGAGAACGTGCGCGCCATTCTCGATGCGCTGCGCAAGGCCTTCTGCGAACCTGACGAAGAGCGCGCGACCAAGGCCAAGAAGTCGGCGTCCACGGCCCAAGCCAAGTTGAAAGCCGCGCGCCGCTGACGCGCCTTCGCCCGCCAGCCGGCGAACTCCAGAACAGACGAGGAGCGGCGCGACCAGAACCGATTCGCCGCCGCCGATATTGACGCTCCGATCGCGGGCGCGCTCGCAGCCTCGTCAATACCCGCCCTTGCGACGGCTTTCCGGCAAGCCGGCGATGCGACCGCCCTGTTTCGATGGATCGAGCGGGAAGAGATCGTACAGCGTCTTCTGGTCGACCCTCTCACCCCAACGGTCGCTCATCGCCTTGATGATCGTGCGTGTATTGGGCGTCGACTCGTTATTCCCGAAATATTCGTCGCGCAGATAGTCGAGCAGATCCCAATGCTTCGAGGTCAGCTCGATCTGATCCTGTTGCGCCAGATGCGCGGCCAATTCCCGGCTCCAGTCGCTATGATCGGCCAGATAGCCGCTCGCCGTGGTCTCGATCGACCTGCCCTGGAATTCGATGCCCATTGTGCCTCTCCCAGCCCGAATGCCTCAATTGACGACGATGCGCGGCGCGGGCCTGTGCGCCGGCGCCGGCCGTCAGGTTCTCCCACGCCTTCTGCGCGATCTCGACATAGGCCCTGGCCTGCGGGCTGTCGGGCGCGGTGGCGACCACCGGCGCGCCGGCGTCCGACGTCTCGCGGATCGACATGTGCAGCGGCGCCTCGCCCAAAAACGGCACGCCGAGACGCTCCGCCTCGTGCCGCGCCCCGCCATGCGCGAACACGTCGGAACGCTGGCCGCAGTGCGGGCACAGGAAGTAGCTCATGTTCTCCACCACGCCGATGATCGGCACGTGCACCTGCTGGAACATGGCGATGCCGCGCCGCGCGTCGATCAGCGCGAGGTCCTGCGGCGTCGAGACGATGATCGCGCCGGCCAGCGGCACGCTCTGGGCGAGCGTCAATTGCGCGTCGCCCGTGCCCGGCGGCATGTCCACCACCAGCACGTCGAGATCGCCCCAGTCGACGTCCTCCAGCAATTGCTTGATCGCCGACATCACCATCGGCCCGCGCCACACGATCGGCGCCTCGTCCTCGACCAGGAAGCCGATCGACATCACCTTGACGCCGTAGTTCGACAGCGGCGCGAGCTTCACCCCGTCGGCGGCCATCTGCGGCTTGCCCCGGATGCCGAACAGCCGCGGCATCGACGGGCCGTAGACGTCGGCGTCGAGCACGCCGACCTTCAGCCCCTGCCCCTTGAAGCCGAGCGCGATGTTGCAGGCCGTCGTCGACTTGCCGACGCCGCCCTTGCCCGAGGCGACGGCGACGATCTTGCCGATGCGCGCCGCGCCCCCGGACGCCTGCGGCTTGGCGTGGCCCGAGCTGCGCACGGGCTGTGGCGCGCTGCCCCGAGCCCTGCTCGGCCTCGCTGGTCAGCGTGACATAGGCCGCCGCCACGCCCGGCAGCTTCCTGATGACCGCCTCCACCCGCCCGCGCATCGGCTCCAGCGCCTGCACGCGGCCGGCCTCGACATTGATCGAAACGAACACCTTGCCGTCGCGCACGCTCACGCCGCCGAGCGCGCCGGACTGGCCGAGCGTCTTCGAGGCGTCCGGACCCGGAAGGTCCGCGATCGCCGCCAGAACATGTTGCTGCGTAACGCTCATCGACTGCCCTCTTTCGTCTCGTCCGCGGCGCCTTGGCGCCAATGCCAGTCCAGTTTTTCACGCAAGGTTACGACCGTGCCCACGATCACGATGGTCGGCCCGCGCAACCCCGCGCTCCGCGCCTTGGCCGCCAAATCCGCCAGCGTGCCGACGACGACGCGCTGATTGGGGCGCGTGCCATTGTCGACGATCGCCGCCGGCAGGTCGGGCGCCGCGCCATGCGCGACGAAAGCCGCCGTCAGTTCCTCTATATGGTTCAGGCCCATGTAGACGGCCACCGTCTGGTTGGGCCGGATCACATTGTTCCAGTCGAGATCGATCGGCCCGTGCTTGCTGTGCGCCGTGACGAAGACACAGGCCTGCGCATGGTCGCGATGGGTCAGCGGAATGCCGGAATAGGCCGAGCAGCCGATCGCCGCCGTGACGCCGGGGCAGACCTGGAAGGGAATGCGGCGTTCCGCGAGCCGTTCGATCTCCTCGCCGCCGCGGCCGAACATGAAGGGGTCGCCGCCCTTCAGCCGCAGCACGCGCTTGCCCTCCCCCGCGAGGCGGATCAGCAGGTCGCCGATCTCCTCCTGCGGCGTGGGATGATCCTTGGGCCGCTTGCCGACGTAGATGCGCTCGGCCTCGCGCCGCACGAGCCCGACGATGGCGGGATCGACGAGCCGGTCGTAGAGTACGACGTCGGCCTTCTGCATCAGGCGCAGCGCGCGGAAGGTGAGCAGGTCCGGGTCGCCCGGTCCCGCGCCGACCAGGTAGACCTCGCCTTGTGGGGCGAGCTCCCGGCCGGCGGCAAGGGCGTCGATTTCCGCCGCGAGCGCCGCCTGCGCGCGAAAACCGTCGCCCGCCAGAACCATTTCGCCGATCGGCCCATCGAGCGTGCGCTCCCAGAAGCGGCGACGCCCGGCCATGTCGGCGATTGCCGTGTTCACCTTCGCGCGAGAGGTGCGGACGAAATCGGCAAGCCTGCCGTAGGCGGCCGGAATCGTGGCTTCGAGCCGCGCGCGCAGCATCCGCCCGAGGATCGGCGAGGCGCCGCCGGTCGAGACCGCCACCACCAGCGGGCTGCGGTCGACGACGGAGGGCAGGATGAAATCGCAGAGGTCGGGCCGCGTCGCGACATTGACGAGGGCCTTGGCCTCTTTCGCAATCTGATGTGCGCGTTCGTCCTGATCCCGGTCGTCGGTTGCGACCACGCAGACCGCGACGCCTTCGAGCTCCGCGGACTTATGCGGCCAGCGCGAGATGCGTTCGAAGGCGAATTGCTCCGCCAGCGGCGCGAATTCATCCGAGAAGGCCGGCGCAAAGACCGTGACATGCGCGCCCGCCCGCAGCAACAGCTCGGCCCGGCGCGCGGCCGCCACCCCGCCGCCGATCACGGCCGCCCACTTGCCCCGCATCGCGAGGAAGATTGGCAGGTGCTCCATGTCGTGTCTGTCGTCCCTGTCCTGCCCGATCACGCCGCTCGCGACGTCCGGCGGCGCGCCCGCACGAAGGCGACGAACCGTTGCGCCCATCTGTTGCGCGACGTATCCCGGAAATGCGTGAAGCCTGCAACAAGATTGCCGATGACGATGCCGTCATGCGCGCCGTCGATGCCGTGGCCGCGCCTCATACGCCAGGCGAAACGTGTCTGCGGGTCGACATTCTCGAGCGTGGCGTAGTGGAATTCGTGCGCGGCGATCGGCGCGCTCGCGGCCGGCCAGGGCGCATCCGCCGTCTCTTCCACGACAACGAGCCCCCTGCCCTGCGGTCGCGCCCGCATCACAGCGTCGGCAGGAACGGCGCCCACCATCTCGTGCGTCTGTTCCCGCCAGGTCAGCGAACGGCTGAGATACATGAGACCGCCGCACTCCGCATAGGCCGGCAGACCGCCGGCGAGCGCGCTGGCGATATCGGCGCGCAGCGCGACGTTGGCGGCAAGACCCACGGCCTGCGTCTCCGGAAAGCCGCCGCCGATGAACAGCCCGTCGCATTCCGGCAGGCGCTGGTCGCGCAACGTATCGAAAAAAGCCAGCCGGGCGCCCGCACGCTCCAAGGCTTCGAGATCGTCGGCATAATAGAAGCCGAAGGCCGCGTCGCGCGCGACGGCGATGGTCAGGTCGGCAGGCGTTGCAGCCGGCGGCGCCGAGGGCGCCGGCAGAGGCGAAGGACTGGCGGCCGCAAGCACGCGATCAAGATCGACGCCCTTGCAGACGACATCGGAGAGATGAGCGATGATGGCCTCGAGCCTGACGCATTCGGCTGGCGTCGCAAGGCCGAGGTGCCGCTCCTCGACCGCAGGCGTCGCATCGCGGCCGATGACGCCGAGGATCGGCATGTCGCAATAGGTCTCGATCGCCTGGCGGAGCTTCGTCTCCTGCCGCGCGGCGCCGACCTTGTTGAGGATGACGCCGGCGATGCGCACACGCGGGTCGAAGGCGGCAAAGCCCATGAGCATGGGCGCGACGCCTCGCGTCATGCCAAGCGTGTCGACGACGAGAACGACCGGCGCTTGCGTCAGTCGGGCCAGCGCGGCGCTCGAATCGCGCCCGTCCGTGCTCACGCCGTCGTGCAGGCCCTTGTTGCCTTCGATCAACGCGACATCGGCGTCCCGAGATCTGTGCGCGACCGACCCGACGATCTCGTCCGGTTCCTGCGTGTTGAAATCGAGATTGTAGCAGGGACGTCCGCTCGCGTGGGCAAGCCACATCGGGTCGATATAGTCGGGCCCCTTCTTGAAGGCCTGCACCGAGAGCCCGCGCGCGCGCAGTGCGGCGGCGAGCCCGACCGTAATCATCGTCTTGCCGGACGATTTATGCAGAGCCGAGATGAAGAGCCGGCGCATGGCCCAGGTCCTCACGCTTTCTCGGCCTGCGCCTGCGGCAGGAAGGGCAGCAGACGCAGCGCGGCGGCCGTCAGCAGCATGGCGATCGAAATCCCGCTGATCCCGAGCAGCGCCTCCGGCAGCGAGGGAACATAGCGTGCAATCGCGCCATCCGCGAATGAGCTGGAAACCTCGTAGCCCGGGAAGATTTTCAGCGGGAACGCCTGTCCGCCGATGATGATGACGTAGATCTGCGCCAGCCCACCCGCCAGAAACAGCGTCGATATCAATGTCAGGCCGCGTCGGCCGCCGTCAAAACCGGGAACCATGAGCAGGCAAAGCGGCAGCAGCGTTCCGAGCAACATCTGACCGCCCCAGAAAAGCAGCGTGTAGACGCCGCCGTCGCGCAGCATGAAAAGTTCCGCCCCGACATGGGCGGTCGAATACAGTCGCGTCACATGCTGCACGATGGTCAGGAACAGCGTCGCGAGCGCGAAGATCGCGAGCAGCCCCCGGAACTTGCCGATCATCTCCGCCGTCATCAGTTCGGCGCGCGTCTCGCTGCTCATCATGATGAGGACGAGCACGGTGAAGGCGAGACCGTAGAGGAACGACGCGGAAATGAACAACGGCGCCATGATGGCGGCGTCGTAGAGTTCGCGCGCGATCAGGAAGCCGAAGATCGAGCCTGTGCCTGTCGTGAGAACGAGGCGCCAGACGAAGGCAAGCCATCCGATCGACTTGCCAAGCGTTGCATTTTCAGAGGCGCGACGGTCCATCATGGCGAAGAGATAGGCCGCTACGATCGCCATGAATCCCGTATAGAGATAGATGTTCCAGGCGAAGATCGATTTGAAATTGTGCTTGAGGATGGCGACCATCAGCCGCTCGGGCCGCCCGAGATCGAGCACCAGCACGGCAAGGCCGCCAGAGAGGAGCGCGATCGCGAGAATGCCGGAGAGGCGCGCGTAGGGCTTGTAGGCAAGGCGGTTGAACACCGACGAAACGGACGCGACGTTCAGCGCGCCGGACGCCGATACGATCAGAAAGACCGCGAAGACGTGAGGCAACCCCCACACGACCTGATTGTTCATGCCGGTGACGATATGGCCGTGCTCTTCCATGTAGAGCGCCGCCCCGAGGCCGAGCGCGACGAGCAGCACATGCAGGACGATCAGCCCCCAGAAGCCGGAGCTGTGTTCGTCGAGCGTCTGGAACTTCACTTTGGCCATAGCCTGTCGCCCGTCACAGATTGCGGTAGCGCACGCCCGGATCGAGGCCGAGGTCGGCGCGGATTTGTGCGCTCGCCCCGGCCGCCAGCGCCTTCGAGACGTCGCTCGCCGGATCGTTGAGATCGCCAAAGGTCATGGCCGCGCCGGCCTTGGCCGCGCAGGCTTCGACGCAGGCGGGAATCCGGCCGGCGTCGATGCGCGTGACGCAGAACGTGCAGCTTTCCACCGTGCCCTTGCCGCGCGGCGCTTCGGTCTTCTGGTCGTCGTGCTCTTCGTGCACGAAGGATCGGGCCTTGTAAGGGCACGCCATCATGCAATAGCGGCAGCCGATACAGATGTGCTTGTCGACCAGCACGATGCCGTCTGCCCGCTTGAACGAGGCGCCGGTCGGACACACGTCGACGCAGGGCGGGCTCGCGCAATGCTGGCACATGACCGGCGCCTCGCGCTTCACGCCGGTGCGCGGATCGCGCAGCGTCACCTTGCGAATCCATTGAGCGTCCGTCTCGGCATGCCCGGTCGATTTCCAGCCGTTTTCCTGGCTGCAAGCCGTCACGCACTTGTCGCAGCCGGACGGGCACTTGTTGATGTCGATCAGCAGTCCCCAGCGCGTCTTCGCCGTCACGGCCTGATCGGCGGGCTTCGCGCTGGCCTCGGCGACGCCAAAAGCGTAGAGCGTCACGCCGGGCGCGATGGTCGTCGTCGCAAGCCCGACCGCGCTCTTGAGCAGCGCGCGGCGATCTGGCGCGGCCATGGTGATTTTCGGCCTCGCTCATTTCTTCATCTCCGCGACATGCGCCGTCAGCGCGGAGAGCGCGGTGTCGCTCGAATTGTCTCGGCGCTCCGCCGCCTTCCCCTTTTCGTCCGGCCGCGAGGCGTGGCACTCGAAGCAATCGACGCGCACCGCCGCGTAGCTGTGACACGTACGGCAGAAGTGCTTGGGATCGGCGTAGGCGACCGGCTTGCCGTCGGCGCCCTTCACCGCATGGCAGGAGACGCAATTTGCGAGGCTGAACTGCTTGGCGCGGACGCCCTCGCGCATCGTCTCGTCGCGCTGGTGCAGCAGCGTCTTCATGTGATTGCGCCGCATGAAATCCGTGTCGGCGACGCATTTCTCGGCGTTCGCGGGTTTGACCGGCTGCGGCACGGGCGTGCGGCCAACCTCCGTCGCAGACGCCGAGGCAGCGCCGAGCGCCAGAAGCGCGACGACCAGCAGACGGTGAACCAGGCCGAGAGCCATCGCCTACTCCCCAAGGCCCATCTGGATATAGCCTGTCGGGCAGACGTCGGCGCAGATGTGGCAGCCGATGCACCTCGTATAGTCGGTGTAGACATAACGTCCGACCGCGCGTTCCTTCTTCGGCACGCGCGCGACCGCGGTCTGCGGGCAATAGATGACGCAATTGTCGCATTCGAAGCAAAGGCCGCAGCTCATGCAGCGCTCGCCTTCCTTCTTCGCCTGCTCTTCCGTTAGCCTGACGATGCGTTCCTCGAAATCGCCGATCACCTTGTCGGCGTAGACATGGCGCTCCTGGCGCTTGTTGCGTTCGACGAAGTTGAAATGGCCCTTGAACAGATCCTTGTGCGGGATGATCTGCGTCGAGGAACGATCCTCGTAATTGTGGACCGCATATTTGCCGGACGAAGTTCCGCGGCTCTGCGTATGATCGTAAGGAGCCGGATCGAGATTGCGCGCGTGCAGCTCGGCCAGCAGGTTGAACTGGTGCACGTCCACTCTTGGGCGCTTGTCTTCCAGCGCGCCGGCAAGGAAATGATCCATCGTCTCGGCGGCGACGCGGCCGTGGCCGATAGCCGTCGTCAGCAGATGCGGTCGTACCGCGTCGCCGCCGGCGAAATGCTTGTCGAGCTTGCGCACCTTGTAGACGGGATCGACAGCGATGGCGCCGCGTCCGCCGTCGAGCTTCTCGAGGCCCTGCGACAGGTCGGCCATCTGGCCGATGGCGGAAATCACCATGTCGCATTCGATCTCGTATTCGGTGCCGTCGATCGGCTGCGGCACAGTTCCCTTCATCGTGCACTTGCACATGCGCAGCGCGCGCGCGCGGCCATCTGGCCCCTTCACGACTTCCAGCGGCATGACCGCGCCTTGAATGTCGACGCCTTCGCGCTTGGCGTCCTCGCGCTCGTGCTCGGCCGCCGTCATCTGTTCGATCGGGAACAGCGAGGTCAGAACGATCTCCGCGCCCTCGCGCCGCAGCGCGCCGGCGACGTCATGCGCCGTGTAGCCGAACGTCGCAGGCGCCGTGCGCGTCGTGTTGGTGCGTAGCGTTGATATGGCCGAGGCGACGAGCGACCGAAGCGACGTCGATCGACGTGTCGCCGCCGCCGACGACGACGATCTTCTTCGCCGTCGAGAACACCCAACCGCGGTTGAAGGCGTCCAGAAATTCCACGCCGGTGATGCAATTCTCCGCATCCGCTCCCGGAACGGGCAGCGGACGGCCGGATTGCGCGCCGATCGCCCAGAAAATCGCGTCGAAATCGCGCTCGAGATCCTTGACGCTCACGTCCGCGCCGACGCGCGCGCCGGTGCGCGCTGCAACGCCGTCCAGCGCAAGGATGCGGCCGATCTCGGCGTCGAGCATTTCACGCGGCGTCCGATAGCCGGGAATGCCGAACCGCATCATGCCGCCGAGCTTCTCGTGCATCTCGAAGATCGTGACGGCGTGGCCCTTCATCCGCAGGAAATACGCGGCGGCGAGGCCCGCAGGTCCGCCGCCGATGACCGCGACATTCTTGCCGCCGAGCGCCGGCGGAGCGGGCAGGCTCGCATTGTTCTCGATCGCCCAGTCGCCGACATATTGCTCGACCGCGTTGATGCCGACGAAATCGTCTACTTCATTGCGATTGCAGCCGTCTTCGCAAGGCGCCGGACATACGCGGCCCATCGTCGCCGGGAAGGGATTGGCCGAAACCATGCGCTCGAACGCGTATTGCTGCCACGGCATCCCGGCGACCGGCGGCTTGTCCATGCCGCGGGCGATCTGCAGCCAGCCGCGGATGTCGTGGCCCGAGGGACAGCCGCCCTGGCACGGCGGCGTACGATGCACGTAGGTCGGGCACTTGTAGGACTTGTCGGCCTGGAAGATCTTGGACGTCAGGTCCGTCCAGTTCCACATGCTGTCGCCGTTCCTGAAGCGGCGGTGCGTCGGCTTGGTGTTGGGGCTTTGGTCGTTCATCGCCGTCTCCTCAAGCCTGCGCGCCAGCGGGCTGGCCCTGTGCGTCGTATTCGTCCGCCTGTCGCGAACCGGTGAGCAGGATGGCGTTCGACACCATCTGGTGGACGCTCACGATTCCATCCATCTCGAAACCATATTGCGGCAGGATCTTCGAGAACTGCGCCTTGCAGATCGCGCAGATCGCCGCCATGTGCGTGACGCCGTGCTCGTCGGCGACATCCTTCAGGGCGCGCATACGCGGCTGTGCGCCCTTGATGCGCACGTCCATGAGCTCGTCCGTCAAGAGGCCGCCGCCGCCGCCGCAGCACAGCGTCTTCTCTCGGATCGTCTCGGGCGCCATGTCGAAATAGTGATTGCAGGTCGCGCGCAGGATGGCGCGCGGAATCTCGAATTGCCCGCCAGGCTTGTCGCCCATGCGCGAGGCGCGCGCGACGTTGCAACTGTCGTGGAACGTGAGGCGAAACTCATCGTTCTTCGACTTGTCGAAGCGGAGCTTGCCCTTCTGCATGAGGTCGTAGGTGAACTCGCAGATATGTTGCGGCACGGGATAGTTGCGATCCAGGAAATCGAACGGGCCGGCGAGCGTATCGAGGAATGAATAGGCGACGCGCCAGGCATGGCCGCATTCGCCGAACACCAGTCGCTTGACGCCCAGGTCCTTCGCAGCCTTGGCGATGCGCTGCGCGACCTTCTGCATATTCTCCTGCGAGCCGACGAACATGCCGAAATTGGCGGCTTCCGAAGCATGAGACGAGAACGTCCAGTTGACGCCCGCCTCGTGCAGCACCTTGGCGTAGCCGATCAGGCCTTCCATGTGCGGCGAGGCGAAGAAGTCGGCGCTCGGCGTGACGAGAAGAACGTCCGCGCCCTGCACGTCGAGCGGCAGCTTGACGGGCACGCCCGTCTCTTCCTCGATCTCTTCCTCGAGGCTTTCGAGGGTGTTCTTCAGGGCCTTCGGCGGCAGTCCCAAATTATTGCCGATGTTGAAGACCTTGCCGATGATCTCGTTGGAATATTTCTGACCGAGACCGATCGTGTCCATGATGTCGCGCGCCGCCATGGAAATCTCGGCCGTGTCGATGCCGTAGGGACAGAAAACCGAGCACCGGCGGCATTGCGAGCATTGGTGAAAATACGAATACCAGTCGTCGAGAACCTCTTTCGTCAGATCCTCGGCGCCCACCAGCCACGGCACGATCTTGCCGGCCCAGGTGAAGTGGCGGCGATACACCTTGCGCAGGAGGTCCTGGCGCGCCACCGGCATATTCTTCGGATCGCCGGTGCCCAGGAAATAATGGCACTTGTCGGTGCAGGCGCCGCATTTCACGCAGGAATCGAGATAGACGCGCAGCGCGCGATTGTTGTCCAGAAGTTCGCCGAGCCGGAAGATCGCCTTGTCGTGCCAGTCCTCGACCAGTTCGCCGGGAAAGCCGAGCGGCTGGTTGTGCTGGGCGGCGGCGACATAGGGCTTCGAGCCCGCCATCGCGCCGCAGGCGAGCTGCGGGAGTTCGATCGGGTCGCCGACGACCCGCTCCTTCGGCTTGAAATCGGACGACACGGCGGCCATGCGTCTCTCCTCAGGCCCTGGCTTGCGGCTTCAACAAACCGCGCGGCGCATAGCGGCGCTCGCGTGAATCGTCGGCCTGGTTGCGCGTCGGGCTGAAGAACACGCCGGGCGCGTGCAGCAGCTTCGAAAACGGGAAGATGATCATCAGCGCCAATACCAGCGACAGATGGACGATGAGATTGATGTCGGCCGGAAGCGGCTTCCAGTCGAAATACATGAGCCCCAGAATGAAGGCCTTGACCGCGACGATGTCGGTATGCGCGACAAACTTCATGCTGAGCCCGCTGATCCCGATCATGACCAGCAGCGCCAGCATCAGATGGTCCGACGGGCCTGTGATATAGCGGATACGCTCGACGACGATGCGACGTCCCCAGAGCGCGAGCAGGCCGCCCACCATCGAAAACCCCGCGAGCACGCCGATCGGCTGCATGATGGCGACGATTTCCGGCACGGGCTGCAGGAAGTAGCGCAGATGCCGGAACAGCACGACGGCGAGCGAAACGTGGAAGACCCAGCCGAACGCCCACGTCCATTTGTTCGACTTGAACAGGCTTTCGAACAACGCGACTTCGCGCGCCATGCGCATGGCGACGCCGCCGCGCGTGATCGGCGCCGGCGTCGTGGGAATCTTCAGCGGCGCGGGCGTCTTCGCATAGAGCCGGATGCGAAAGGCCAACCCCAGAACGAGGATGGTCGTCGCCAGATAGAACAGGATCGCGAAGATCGCCGTAAGCATGAGTCCTCCCTCGGCCGCGGGCTTGTCGCCTCCCGTCGGCCGGGTTTCGCGCTTCAAGGCGCGTTAAACGACGCCGTTAGGCGCTACACGCACCCGGTCGGCTTCGGCAGGCCGGCGATCTTGCACGCCTGCTTGGCCGGGCCGTAGGGGAAAAGAGCGTAGAGCGCCTTCTGGTCGCCCTTCTCCTTGCCGAACTTCTTGGTCATTTCCTTCACGAGGATGCGGACCGCAGGCGCAATCTGGTATTCCTCGTAATATTCGCGCAGGAAGTTCACGACCTCCCAGTGGTCGGGCGTCATCTCGATCTGCTCGCTCTTGGCGATGAGATCGGCGAGTTCCGGCGTCCACTGGCCGATGTCCTTGAGGTAGCCCTCTTCATCGTGCTCGGCGACGAGACCATTGATCTCGTAGGCAGTCATCGTGCTCATTCATGCTCCTCCTGCTCTCGTTCCAAATCGCATGCCCGAACCGGGCCTCACAACCACGCGCAGACGCGCGCCTTTTCTCCGGCCAGGTCGACAAATCCCGCGTAGTCGACGAGCTTCACGCCTTCCAGAACGTCTTCCGGCTTCATACCGCGGGCGGCAAGATCGGGACCGAGCGCATAGACCGCGCAGGTCGCGAGTTTGGCGGCGAGCGCGGGCGCGAAACTCGTGCCCTTGCGCGCGCCGACGACGCCGTCCTCGATCATGAGAATTGCGTCGCCGGCGCTCGCATGCGCAAGGCAGGTCGCGAAAGAATTGCGATCGAACGGCGACTTGTTGATCGTATGCAGCGTTCCCATCGCCCCCTCAAAAACTCAGAATGACGTCTTGATCCGAGATCAGCGCGGCCATCTCGGAACGGTCGACGAAAAACAGCGACGGCTTCTCTGCGTAGTCGTCGTCCTCGTCCTCGTAGGTGATCGGCATCAGGTCGTCCGCGGTCAGACCGCGTTCGGCGAGCGATTCCTTCTCGACGTAGAGCTTGCGCACTTCGTAATCCCCGAGCGCGCGATAGGTCTTGGAGAAATTCTTCATGCCGACGCCGGCCGTCTCCTGGTTGGCCATCAACTGGTAGACGCCGTCGTCTATGAAGGCGAGGCTCACGTGCTGCTCGAAGGCCGCGCCGATCAGAACCACTTCGAGCGATTCCAGCGCGTAGATCGAGCCGTAGGGCGCCTTGCGGTTGATGTAGAGAAACTTCTTCCTGTTTTCGTCCGACATGTCGCCCTCAATCGCCGAACGTGACGAGACGGTCGGCCTGTATGCCGGCCTCGATCAACTGGCCCAGTCCCGAAATGCGAAAGCCCGGCGCGATATTGTCGCCATCCTTGCCCTGGCGCTTGGCCTCGTTGGCGTCGAGAATGCCACGCCTCTGCGCCGCCGCGATGCAGACCACGAGATCGAGCCCGTGCTTTTCGGCCAGTTCGCTCCACAGTTTCTGCAGGTTGCGATCGTCCTGCGGCGGCACGGTATAGCGCGTGCCGTTGTTCACGCCGTCATGGTAGAAGAAGACGCGAAATATCTCATGTCCCTTCTCCAGCGCGGCGGCTGCGAAACGATAGGCGGAATCCGACGCCTGATGCGTGTACGGCCCCTCGTTGACGACAATCCCGAAACGCAAACCACGCCTCCCTTTTCGCTCCGCCCGTCGGGCCGATCTCAGAAATGCACGTGCGCGGACATGTTCATCGTCTTGCGCGCGCCCGTCCACGTATCGAGGTGATGCTTGGTGAAGGCGAAATTGCACAATTCGAAGAAGCGCGGCCAACCGATGCGTTCGATCCACTCGCCGAGCCGCTCGTAGTCGCGGCCATGCTCCTTGTACGCGTAGAGGATCTTCTTCACGACCGCCTCGACCTCCGGCCAACGCGGGGCGTTGTTCGGCAGGTTGGCGACGACCAGCTTGTGGAAGGTCGGCTTGGAGCGCGCATTGGAATGCTTGCCACCGACCCACACCGCGATCTTGGTCGAATCGGCGCCGTTGATCTGCATCGGCGGACACGGCGGATAGCACGCGCCGCAACACACGCATTTCTTTTCGTCGACTTCCAGCGACGGCACGCCATTGACCATGGCCGGCCGGATCGCCGCCACCGGACAGCGCGCAACCACTGCGGGCCGCTCGCATACCTTGGACACGAGATCGTGGTTGATCTTCGGCGGCTTCGTGTACTGCACGTTGATCGAGATGTCGCCCTGCCCGCCGCAATTGATCTGGCAGCAGGACGTGGTGATGCGCACGCGGTTCGGCATTTCCTCGTGCGTGAATTCGTGATGCATCATGTCCATCAGGCTTTTCACGACGCCCGATGCGTCGGTGCCGGGAATGTCGCAATGCAGCCATCCCTGCGTATGCGAGATCATCGACACCGAATTGCCGGTGCCGCCGACCGGGAAGCCGTTGTTTTCGAGCGCGGCGATCAGCGGTTCGACCTTGTCGACCGAACTCAGCATGAACTCGATGTTCGAGCGCGTGGTAAAACGGACATGGCCTTCGGCGAACTTGTCGCCGATGTCGCAGAGCTTGCGGATGGTGAAAACGTCCATTTGGCGCTGCGTGCCGGCGCGGACCGTCCACACTTCCTCGCCGGACTTGGACACGTGGTGCAGCACGCCCGGCCGCAGGCGATCGTGCCAAGCCCAGGCGCCGTAGTTCCTCTTCAGAACCGGGTGCATGTAGGGGAATGGATCCGGCACCCCGCATTCGTTGGCGCGGCGCGGCTGAACAGGAGCGTTCATCTGATTTCCTCCAAGTCTCTTATGCCGACCGTCTCATTCCGCCGCGATCGACTTTCCATCGCCGCTCGCCTTGCGCTCGAAATACTTCTCCGCCTCTTCGGTGAAGTCGTCCGTGCGGATATAGCAAGACGTGCGCGGATGGTTGACCATGTTCGGATCGGGATCGATCTCGAGCGCCTCGAGGAACGCCGGTAGGCCGATGCGGTCCATCGTCTCGCCGATGCGCTCGTGCTCCAGCGCGTTCTCGGCGAAGAAGTCGATCATCCGCCGGCCGAGAGCCTGCAGCTTCTCGTAATCCTCGTCCGTTTCCAGCTTCATGAAAGGCACGATCATCGTGCCGAAGAGATCGCCGACCTTGAGCGCGCGCTTGCCGCCGACCAGGATCGACGCGCCGCGGTCGTCGCCCGGAGACAGCGCCTTGTTCATGACGTTGAGGCAGTGCATGCAGCGCACGCAGGACTTGTTGTCGACGTCGAGCGTGTCGTCGTCGTTGAGGCTGAGCGCCCGCGTCGGGCACATGGCGATGACGTGATCGATCGCGTACTTGCGCCCGACCCGCGCCACGTATTTCTTCACCTCGTCCTGGTTGACCTTCATGTCGTCGCGCCAGGTGCCGATCACGGCGAAATCGGCGCGCTGGATGGAATTGACGCAATCGTTGCCGCAACCCGAGAACTTGAACTTGAACTTGTAGGGCAGCGCCGGACGGTGCATCTCGTCGATGAACTCGTTGATGATCATCCGGTGCGCCTTGACCTCGTCGTAGCACGACATTTCGCAGCGCGCGTGGCCGACGCAGCTCGTCGAGGTGCGCAGCGCAGGCCCCGCGCCGCCAAGATCGAAACCGATCTCGTTCAGTTCGTCGAAGGCCTTCTGCACGTTCTCGCTCGAGCAGCCCTGGAACATGATGTCGCCGGACTGGCCGTGCAACGCGATCAGGCCGGAGCCGTGGCGCTCCCAAATGTCGCACAACTGGCGCAGCAGGTCGGTCGTGTAGTGATAGCCCGCCGGCGGCATGATGCGCAGCGTGTGGAATTCCTTGGAAGCGGGAAATTTGCTGGCGACTTCGGAGAAGCGCGGAATGACGCCGCCGCCGTAGCCGAACACCGAGACCGTGCCGCCTTTCCAGTAGCCGGTCCTGGTTTCGTAGGAATGCTCGAGCTGGCCGAGAAGATCATTCATCATCGGCGCATATTGCTTGTCGCCGGAGTCGCGCAGGCGCTTCAGACCGGTCACGAAGCTCGGCCAGGGGCCGCTTTCCAGCTCGTCGAGAAGCGGCGTCGGATGCTTGCCCTTCGGCGTGGACGCGCCATTCGCCTCGTCGTGCGACATGCCCTAACTCCCTTCCGCGTTGCGCGCAGACATCCCGTCCGCCGCGCGCCTCCCAAGCCCCGTCGTCGTCCTCGATCAGCGCGACCCTTTGACGGGAAACACGATTCGGACTTTTCATTTGGACGCGGCAACGGCATAATAACAAAAAATTTGAATATGAGAATAGGAAATCTGGCCAAGCTGCGTGACGCCACAGAAATTCGCGACGGATAAGGGTCGGAAGCGGCGAATGGAGAATGAGATGAGCGGCGCCAGCCTGATCGAGCCTGCAGGTTCGCACGGCGACCCCTTGGATCTTGAAGATGACGTCGCCTATCGCGCCTGGCGTGACCGGAAGCTCGCCGCCTATCCGCGCACAATTGACGAACTCGTCGTCGAGATCGCCGATCCCGCCGCGCTGACGCTTGCCGAGCACGCCGCCATCCGCGAGCGCTGCGCCCGCGCCAACATGGCGATCTATACGCTGGCCGGCGGTCGCTCGCGCGACGAAGCCGAACAGCGCGCCGCGGTTTTGGCGCTCGGACGACGCCTGGGGCTGGTCGCCGTCGAGGATCATCGCTCGCGCGATGGCGACGGCCTCGTGGCGATCGAGGTCGTCGAGAGCGGCGGACGCCTCGGCTATATTCCCTATACGACGCGGCCGATCGCCTGGCACACGGACGGCTATTACAATTATCACGGCCCCGGTCGCGCGGTGCAGGCGATGCTGCTGCATTGCGTGCGTGACGCCGAGGGCGGCGACAATCGCCTGCTCGACCACGAGATCGCCTATATCCGCCTGCGCGACGAGGACCCCAGGCATATAGTCGCGCTCATGCATCCCGAAGCGATGACGATTCCGGCGAATATCGAGCCCGACGGCAAGGTGCGGCCGGTCAACGTCGGCCCGGTGCTTTACATCGACCCGCGTTCCGGCGCGCTCGGCATGCGCTACACCGCGCGGACCCGCTCGATCTCCTGGCGCGAGGACTCCGCCACGCGGAAGGCCGTCGCCGCGCTCGCGCGCATCCTGGCCGACGAGCCGCTGATCTTCGTCCACGCGGCTGCGCCCGGGCATGGGGCTGGCGTGCAACAATGTCCTGCACGACCGCACGGGCTTCGCGTCCGCCGGTTCTGCGGGCCGCCTGCTTTACCGCATCCGCTATCACGGCCTGGTCGCCTGATCCGCGACATCGAGGAAATGCAATGGTCTACGTCAGCGAACTGATGATCGCCCATCCGGATACCACCAGTTTCAGGCAACTCGAAGAACATGTCGCCGAGGCCGCGCGCAACGGCGAAATCCATCTCTATATGGACATCAAGCCGGAATATCCCGACACGCCGCCCAAATGGGAAACGCGGCTGGAGATTGTCTTCTACCAGGCGGAGCGCAAGCGCGAATGACCGAGCCCGAACGTCTGAAGCTCGACACGATCCAGGCGCCTTTCGGTCGCGAAATCCGAATGGACGAATTGCGCTACGAGAGCGGCATGCGCATCCTGCGCGTGACGATCCGCGAGGGGCGGCGCTTCACCACCCTCGACCTCGATCCCGAACGCGCGCGGCAATTCGCCAATGCGCTCTACGGATGGATGCAATCGACGGAACCGTGAGGCGGCGTGATTCCGTGGCGTGGGACCGGCCTCAGCCGGTGCTCCAGATGCGCGGGCGCTTCATGCCGGCGATCTTGCAGGCCTGTCCCGCATATCCATACGGAAACAGCTCGAATATCCGGTTGCGCGTCGCGCCCTCCGACTCCGTCAGGTGCCTGATGACGAAGCGTACGTCCGGAGAGACCTGATGTTGCTCGCGAAACGTCCGCATGAAGCGGATCGCCGACCAATGTTCCCGCGTCAACTCGATGTCGAGCGCGCGCGCCGTGCGCGCCGCCCAGTCCTCCGTCCAATCCTCGGGATCGACGAGATATCCTTCGGCGTCGACTGCCAGTTCTCCCATCGCGATTTCGCTCCCGTTTTTCTTCGCAGTGCAGCACAGCCAAAGCGGTTGTTTGGCCGAAAATTGATTGCGATCAATTGGACAAATCATAATACGCGAATATAATAAATTTTAAAGCGTTGCGGGGCGTTCGCAATCATGCGTTTCCGCGGCGCGGGCGAAGCCCGCCTGCGTTCGCGCGACAAGATTTGGAAAACGGCCACGACGCCGAAAAAAAAAACGAAAGGGCGCGCAAGACGCGTCGAATGCAACGCGATAGCGTTGACAGCAGGGAGCAGGGACGGACATGGCGGAAATCGTGATTATGGGCGCCGGGCTCGCTGGCGCGATCATGGCCTACGAGATGAAGGATCAGATGCGGCCGGAGGACAAGCTCACGGTCGTCACCAAAGATCCGGTCTATCACTTCGTTCCCTCCAATCCCTGGGTCGCCGTCGGCTGGCGCACGCGCGAAGCCGTGCAGGTCGATCTCGCGCCGACTTTTGCGAAACGCGGCATAAATTTCAAACCGGTTCCGGTCGCCAAAGTTTCGCCCAAGGAGAATTCCATCGAGCTCGAGGACGGCTCCACGCTCTCGTACGATTATCTGATCATCGCGACAGGGCCGGAACTCGCCTTCGACGAAATCGAGGGCCTTGGCCCGAACGGCGGCTTCACGAATTCCATCTGCCACGTCGACCATGCTCTGAAGGCCTCAGTCTCTTTCGAAGAGTTCTGCAAGAATCCGAAGCCGATCGTCGTCGGCGCCGTGCAGGGCGCAAGCTGCTTCGGCCCGGCCTATGAATTTACCTTCATTCTCGACACCGAACTGCGCCGCCGCAAGATTCGCGACAAGGTGCCGATGACCTTCGTGACAGCCGAACCCTACATCGGCCACCTCGGCCTCGATGGCGTCGGCGACACCAAGGGTCTGCTCGAAAGCGAGATGCGCGAGCACCACATCAAGTGGATGACCTCGACGCGCGTGAAGAAGGTCGAGGACGGCAAGATCCATGTCGAGGAGGTCAATCCGGACGGTTCCGTGAAAACGGCCGCCGAATTGCCGTTCGGCTTTTCGATGATGCTGCCGGCCTTCCGCGGCATCAAGCCGCTGATGGGCGTCGAGGGCCTCGTCAACCCTCGCGGTTTCGTGCTTGTCGACAAGCATCAGCAGAATCCGACCTACAAGAACGTCTTCTCGGTCGGCGTCTGCGTCGCCATTCCGCCTATGGGCCCGACGCCTGTTCCCTGCGGCGTGCCGAAGACGGGCTTCATGATCGAATCGATGGTCACGGCCACTGCTCTGAACATCGGCGGCATGCTGCGCGGCCAGGCGCCGCGGCATCAGGGCACATGGAACGCGGTCTGCCTCGCGGACTTCGGCGATTCCGGCGTGGCTTTCGTCGCGCAGCCGCAGATTCCGCCGCGCAACGTCAACTGGGCCTCGTCGGGCAAGTGGGTGCACGCGGCCAAGATCGCCTTCGAGAAATATTTCATCCGCAAGATGCGCAAGGGCGAAAGCGAGCCGTTCTACGAGACCGCCGCGCTCAACATGCTCGGCATTTCCAAGCTGAAGCAGGTGATAAGCGACTGATCGGCGCGAGCCGCGCAATCGCGCGAGGACGGCCGTTGCGCGACACGGCCGTTGCGTCGCTTCTCGCGACGACGTCAAGCACCCGGCGTAAGCCGACCCCACGGAGACGGCTGCGGAAATGTCCGCATTGATCACCTCGCAACGGCGCCAGGCGATAGTCGAAACGGTCGCGCCGTTTCTCGCCTGGCTGCCCTTGATCAATCGTCGCTCGATGTCGGCCGATCTCACTGCCGGCTTGACGGGGGCGATTGTCGTCCTGCCGCAGAGCGTCGCCTTTGCGACAATCGCCGGCATGCCGCCGGAATATGGTCTCTACGCCGGCATGATCCCTGCGATCGTGGCCGCTCTTTACGGCTCGTCCTGGCATCTGGTGTCCGGCCCGACGACCGCCGCGTCCATCGTGCTGTTCTCCGCGCTGTCAGCGCGGGCGCTGCCGGGTTCGGCGCAATATGTCGAACTGGCGTTGACCCTCACGCTCATGGTCGGGCTGATAGAGCTGGCGCTCGGCGCTCTGAAGCTCGGCACGATCGTCAATTTCATTTCGCACTCGGTCGTCATTGGCTTCACGGCGGGCGCCGGCGTGATGATCGCCATCAGCCAGGTTCGGCATTTTCTCGGGATCGACGTGCCGCGCGGCGCTCGCTTTCACGAGACCTTCTTGCACGTGGCGATCAACTGGGACCAGATAGACTTGGCCAGCGCGGCGGTCGCAACGATCACGCTCGTTACCGGGGTTCTGATGCGACGCTTCCTGCCGCGCATTCCCTACATGATCGTCGCAATCGTGGCCGGCGGGATCGCGGCGGCGGTCATCGGCGCCTATTCCGGCGTCCAGGTTCCATCAGTCGGGGCGATTCCGGCGACTTTGCCGCCGCTCTCCATGCCGAGCCTCGATCCCGGCGTCTGGCGCGAGCTCGCGCCCTCGGCCATCGCCGTTTCCATGTTCGCGCTCACCGAAGCGCTCTCGATCGCTCGCGCGCTCGGCGTGCGCAGCGGCCAGCATATCGACCCCAGCCAGGAATTTGTCGGGCAGGGTCTATCGAACATCGCGGGTTCCTTCTTCTCCGGCTATGTCGCGACCGGCTCCTTCAATCGCAGCGGCGTGAACTACGACGCCGGCGCCAAAACGCCGTTGGCCGCCGTGCTTGCCGGCCTGCTGTTGATGGTCGCCGTGCCGTTTGTCGCGCCTTTTGCGAAATACCTTCCGAATGCAGCGATGGCCGGCGTGCTCATGCTCGTCGCCTGGGGCCTGATCGACTGGCGTCACATCGCGCAGATCGTGAAGACCAGCCGCGAAGAATCCGCTATTCTGGCGGTCACCTTCTTTTCGACTCTCGCGCTCGATCTCGAGATTGCGATTCTGCTGGGGATCATTCTTTCGCTGTTGCTCTACCTCAACCGCACCTCCAATCCGAAACTCGTCCCGCGCGTGCCCGACCCGACCAGCACCGGGCGCAAATTCACGCATCCCGCCGCCAATCTGCCCGAATGCCCGCAGTTCCGCATCATGCGTCTCGACGGCTCGCTTTTCTATGGCGCGGTCAGCAGCTTTACCGAGGACATGCGCGCAATCGAGGAGGACACGCCAGATTGCAGGTTCGTCGCCATCGTGATGACAGGCGTGAATTTCGTCGACATCGGCGGCGCCGAGGCTCTGGTGGCGGCGACGAAGCGGCTGCGGGAGCGAAACGGCGACCTCTATCTCATCCGCATCAAGGACCAGACGCGCGACCTTCTGAAGCGCGGCGGCTATCTCGAGGAGATCGGCGAGAGAAACATCTTCTGGTCGAAGACCGACGCCTTGCGCTCCATCTATCGTCGCCTCGACTACAGCGTGTGCCGAAAATGCAGCCTGCGCGTGTATGTCGAATGCGCGCGGCTCGGCAAGCAGGAACCGGAAGACGACGACAAGACGCCGCGCGCGCTCGACAGGTCTCGCCGATGACCTCCGGCGTCAATCCATCGGGCCGCTTGAACTGGCTCGCGACCTTCACTCCGTTCCTCAAATGGGCGCCGCTCGTCAACGGGCGCAGCTTTCGCGCCGACCTTCTTGCCGGCCTGACGGGCGCCGTCGTCGTGCTGCCACAGGGCGTGGCCTTCGCCACGATAGCCGGCATGCCGCCGCAATACGGGCTCTACGCCTCGATCGTGCCGACCATCCTCGCCGCCCTGTTCGGCTCATCCTGGCATCTCGTCGCTGGCCCATCCACCACGGCTTCGCTCGTCCTGGCCGCCTCGCTCTCGCATTTCGCGACGCCGGGCACGCCATACTACGTGCAACTCGCCATGACTCTTGCGATCATGACCGGGCTGATCGAACTCGCTCTCGGCCTCGCCAGGCTTGGCGTAATCGTCAACTTCATTTCCCATTCGGTCGTGATCGGCTACACGGCCGGGAGTCGGAGCGCTGATCGTCGCGACGCAAGCTCCGACCTTTTTCGGCTTCCATATGCCGTCGAGCCACGACTTTGTCCCGGCCGTCTGGCAGACCTTCTCCAACCTGCCCGAGCTGTCGGTTCCCGAAACCATCGTCGCGTTTGCGACGCTCGGCGCCGGCTGGCTGTCGCGCAAGCGCTTTCCGCGCGTGCCTTATATGCTGCCGGCGATCGTCTTCGGCGGGATCGCCGGCGCGGCGGTCAATCTGTGGTCGCCGGGCTCGGTTGTCGTCGTCGGCGCCCTGCCCGCGCAATTGCCGCCGCTGTCCGCGCCGAGCTTCGATCCGCATACGTGGCGCATTCTGCTTCCGACCGCGCTCGCCGTCGCCATTTCAGCGCTCAACGAAGTCGTTTCGATCGGCCGCGCGCTCGCCGTCCGGTCCGAGCAGGACATCGACATCAACCAGGAATTCGTCGGTCAGGGACTGGCCAATATCGCCGCGCCCTTCTTCTCCGGCTACGTCGTCTCGGGTTCCTTCAACCGCAGCGCGCTGAACTACGAATCCGGCGCGCGGACGCCGATGGCGGCGATCTCGGCGGGCGTGCTTCTGCTCGGGCTCGTGATATTCGCGGCGCCGCTCGCCGCCTATCTGCCGAAGTCGGCGATGGCCGCCTCGCTGATCATGATTGGCTGGGGCCTGATCGACAGGCGCTCGATTTCGAACATCTGGCTCATGAGTCGCGCAGAGCGCTGGGTCTTCGTCATCACGATCTTCACCGCGTTGTTCATCCACATCCAGGTGTCGATCTTTGTCGGCGTCGCGCTGTCGCTGCTCATATTTCTCTATCGCACCTCCGTTCCGGAACTCCGTCGGCGCGTGCCCGATCCGATGAGCCCGAACCGCAAATTCACGGACGTGCGGCCGGACTTGCCCGAATGTCCACAATTCCACCTGCTGCGCCTCGACGGCGCGCTCTATTTCGGCGCCGTGGCGAGCTTCCGCGACTCCATGCGCAAGCTGGAGGCAGAAGCGCCGAACTGCAAGCAGATCGCCATCGTCATGACCGGCGTGAATTTCATCGATCTGGCCGGCGCCGAGGCGCTCGCCCTCGAAGCGCGCAAACTGCGCGCCCGCGGCGGCGGTCTCTATCTCATCCGCCTGAAGGAGCGCGCTTCCGAGTTTCTCGCGCGCGGACAATATGCCGACATGATCGGTCGCGAGAACATGTTCAGGTCGAAGACCACCGCGCTTCGCCAAGTCTATCGCAATCTTGACTACGATATTTGCCGCGACTGCAAGTTGAGCGTCTTCGTCGAATGCGCGCGACTCGGAAAGCAGGAGCCGCGCATGGACAAGGAAGACCCATCCAGACGCGCCGCTATCTGAATAACGCCTGACATGAAGCTGACCAGACAAGACCGCAACATCGGAAACGCCGCCACATGTTGAACGACCCCGTGATCGAGCTTTCGCCTGTCGTCGCCGACGAGGTGAAATACACGACCTGCTACATGTGCGCATGCCGCTGCGGCATCAAGGTGCACGTGAAGGACGGGCAGGTTCGCTACATCGAGGGCAACAGGAACCATCCGGTCAACAAGGGCGTCCTGTGCGGCAAGGGCTCTTCGGGCATCATGCAACATTATTCGCCCGCGCGGCTGCGCAAGCCGCTGAAGCGAGTTGGCGAACGTGGGCGCGGCGAATTCGTCGAAATCGAGTGGGAGGAGGCGCTCTCGCTCGCGACGGAATGGCTCGGCAATATCCGCAAGACAGATCCGAAGAAGCTCGCCTTCTTCACCGGCCGCGATCAGAGCCAATCGCTGACCGGCTGGTGGGCCATGCAGTTCGGCACGCCCAATTTCGCCGCGCACGGCGGCTTCTGCTCGGTCAACATGGCGGCGGCGGGCCTCTACACGATCGGCGGATCGTTCTGGGAATTCGGCGAGCCCGATTGGGATCGCGCGAAATATCTGATGATCTTCGGCGTCGCCGAGGATCATGATTCCAATCCGATCAAGACCGGCCTCGGCAAGATGAAAGGCCGCGGCGCGAAAGTCGTCTCGGTCAACCCTGTGCGCACCGGCTATTCCGCCGTCGCCGACGAATGGATCGGCATCAGGCCGGGCACGGACGGCCTGTTCGTGCTCGCGCTGATCCACGAATTGCTGAACGCGGACAAGATCGATCTCGACTATCTCGTGCGCTACACCAACGCGCCCTGGCTCGTCGTCCAGGCGCCGGGCGCCGCCGATCACGGCCTGTTCGCGCGCGACGCCGACGGCGATCCGCTCTGTTTCGACCAGAAGTCGAAGAGGATCGTGAAGGCGAAGGAGATCGACATTGCGCCGGCGATCGTCGGCGAGGTCGAGCTCGCCGATGGCCGTATCGCCGTTCCGGCCTTCCAGCTCATCGCCGAGCGCTACATGGATCAGCGCTACAGTCCCGATGCGGTCGCCGCGCAATGCGGCGTGAGCGCGGACCAGATTCGTCGCATCGCCGCCGAACTCGCCGACGTCGCCTTCAACCAGTCGATCACGCTCGACGTGGAATGGACGGACTGGGCAGGCCGCAAACACGACAAGTTCATCGGCCGTCCTGTCGCCATGCACGCCATGCGCGGCATCTCGGCCCATTCGAATGGTTTTCACACCTGCCGCGCGATTCACTTCTTGCAGACGCTGCTCGGCTCGGTCGAATGCCCTGGCGGCTTCCGCTTCAAGCCGCCTTTCCCCAAGCCCACGCCGCCCGGCCCGAAACCCTCCGGCAAGGGCTACGCGCCGATGAAACCGCTCGGCGGCATGCCGCTGGGCTTTACCACGGGACCGGAGGACCTGCTGCTCGAGGCCGACGGCTCGCCGGTCCGCATCGACAAGGCCTTTTCGTGGGAGGCGCCGCTCGCCTCGCACGGCCTGATGCACATGGTCATCACCAATGCGTGGAAGGGCGATCCCTACAAGATCGACACGCTGTTCATGTACATGGCGAACATGTCCTGGAACAGCACCATGAACACCAAAGGCGTCATGGAGATGCTGACGGACAAGGATCCCTCGACCGGCGAGTACAAGATCCCGCGTATCATCTATTCCGACGCCTACGCCTCGGAGATGGTTTCCTACGCCGATCTCATCCTGCCCGACACGACCTATCTCGAGCGTTGGGATTGCATTTCGCTGCTTGATCGCCCGATTTGCGAGGCGGACGGTCCTGCCGATGCGATCCGCCAGCCTATTGTCCAGCCCGACCGCGACGTTCGCGCCTTCCAGACCGTGCTGCTCGACCTCGGCGCCCGGTTGAACCTGCCCGGCATGACCCGGGAAGACGGCAGCGCAAGATATCCGGGCGGCTATCCCGACTACATCGCCAATCATGAACGCGCGCCGGGCATCGGACCGCTTGCGGGCTGGCGCGGCGAGAATGGCGACGAGCACGGTCGCGGCGCCGCCAATCCCAACCAGCTCGACGCCTACATCGCGCACGAATGCTTCTGGCATCACGAACTGGCGCCGGATCAGAAATTCTACAAGTTCGCCAACCAGGGATATCTCAAATTCGCGTGCCGCATGGGCTTTGTCGGCTCCTCGGACCAGATCGTCCTGCAGCTCTATTCCGAACCGATGCAGAAATTCCGGCTCGCGGCCGAGGGCCACGGGCCGAACCAGCCGCCAGACAATATGCGCGAACGCATCAAGGCGACGTTCGATCCGCTGCCGATCTGGTACGAGCCATTCGAAGAGGCGATGGTCGACAAGATGGCCTATCCCCTCCATGCGCTCACGCAGCGCCCGATGATCATGTACCATTCCTGGGGCTCGCAGAACGCCTGGCTGCGCCAGATTTTGGGCCGCAACAAGCTCTACGTCTCGACCGTGAAGGCGAAGGAACTCGCTCTCGAGGATGGCGACTGGGTGCGCGTGACGAGCCACAACGGATCCATCAAGGTGCAGATCAAGACCATGGAGGGCGTCAATCCGGAAACGGTCTGGACCTGGAACGCGATCGGCAAGCGCGCGGGCTCCTGGACGCTCGCGCCCGACGCGCCGGAGGCCAGGAAGGGCTTCCTGCTCAACCATCTCATCAGCGAACTGCTGCCGCCCGAAAAGGACGGAAGGCGTCTGGCCAACTCCGACCCGATCACGGGACAGGCGGCCTGGTTCGACTTGCGCGTGCGTATCGAGAAATGCGAACCCGGCGCCGAGGTGAGCGAGCCGCAATTTGCCGACCTGCCGCGCCCGCCGGGCATCGCTCCCGCGCCGACCGTCAACAGTTTTGGCGCGCATCTCGCGCACAAGCAGCGCTGAGGCTGGAGACGGACACATGACCAGCCTCCCGACCACGACAGGCGGCAAACGCCTCGGACTCGTCATCGATCTCGACACATGCGTGGGCTGTCACGCCTGCGCGACCAATTGCAAGGAATGGAACACGTCGGGCCATTCCGCGCCGTTGACCGACATCAACGCCTATCAGGCCGAGCAGCGCGGCGTCTGGTTCAATCGCGTCTTCACCTACGAGGTCGGCGGACAGGGCCCGGCCGCGCGCACCGTGCACTTCCCGAAGAACTGTCTGCATTGCGAGAAGCCGGACTGCGTGACCGTCTGCCCCACGGGCGCCTCCTACAAGCGCGCGGAGGACGGCATCGTCCTGATCGACCATGACAAGTGCATCGGCTGCAAATTGTGCTCCTGGGCCTGCCCTTACGGCGCGCGGGAGTACGACGAGGACGTCGGCGTCATGAAGAAATGCACATTGTGCATCGACAAGATCTACAACAAGAACCTGCCGGAAGAGGATCGCGTCCCGGCCTGCGTCGCGACCTGCCCCGCCAAGGCCCGCCATTTCGGCGATTTCGCGGATCCGGACTCGAAGGTGTCGCAACTCGTGCGCGAACGTGGCGGCTTCGATTTGATGCCGGAGACCGGCTATCGGCCGACCAGCAAATATCTGCCGCCGCGCTCGGGCAATGGCGCCAATGGCGCAGCCACGAAACTCGAACCCGCTCCCGATCTCGCCGGCGCCGGAAAATTCCTGCGCTGGGTCGACCGCGTTCTGTCCCGCTGAGGCCTGCTCATGCATCCCGCCTATTCCGTCATCCTGTTCACAACCGCCTCGGGCGCGGGCTACGGGCTGCTGGCGCTGCTCGCCGTCTTCGGCGCGGCCGGCGTGCTGCCGGCTGACACCTGGCTCGGCTTTGTCGGCCTGGGGCTCGGCGTCGCTCTCGTCGCTGTGGGCCTCGTCTCGTCCACCTTCCATCTCGGCCGGCCCGAGCGCGCCCTCAACGCCTTTTCGCAATGGCGTTCGTCCTGGCTGGCGCGCGAAGGCGTGGCGGCAGTGCTGACGTTCGCGCCCATCGCCGTGCTCGGCGTCGGCTGGGTTTTCCTCAATGATCTGTCAGGGCCCTTCGCGTGGGCCGGCGCAGCGACGGCGACGATGGCCTTCGTCACCGTGTGCTGCACGGCGATGATCTACGCGAGCCTCGGGACAATACGGCAGTGGAACAACGCGCTGACGTTGCCCGCCTATCTCGCGCTGGGTCTCGGTACGGGGGCGATCCTCCTCGTGCTGATCTCGGCCCTGTTTGGCGTCTATCGGCCGGCTTTCGCCGCGCTGGCGCTGGTTCTTCTTGTGGTGGGTCTCGCGCTCAAGCTCGCCTACTGGCGTCAGATCGACACGGAAGGCCCGCGCTCGACGCTCGGCACAGCCACCGGCCTCGACCGTTTCGGCGCGGTGCGGCTTCTCGAAATGCCGCATACGGAAGAAAATTTCATCATGCGCGAGATGGGCTATCGGGTCGCGCGCAAGCATGCCCGACGCCTGCGTCTGCTCGCCGCGCTCGCGCTGTTCGTCGCTCCATTGTTTCTGCTCGCACTTGCCCTGTGGAGTGGACCTTCGTTTGCAATCGTATTGGGGACGTTGGCGACATTGAGCGCCGGCTTGGGAATCGTCGTCGAACGGTGGCTGTTTTTCGCCGAGGCGACACATACGAGCATGATCTATTACGGACGCGCCGCGTGACGGATAGACCAACCTATTCGAATATTATAAGATGTAGAAAATCTGGCGGAGCCGGGACGAGCGGCGGGAGGAAGAAATGTCAGAAGCCGAAAACAACGGCGTCAACGCCAAGTCGATGACCATCATCGTCACCAAGGGCACGCTGGACTGGGCCTATCCGCCCTTCATCCTGGGCACGACGGCTGCAGCCATGGGCGTCGACGTCACCATGTTCTTCACCTTCTACGGGCTTTCGCTTCTGAAGAAGAAGCTCGACCTCGCCGTCTCGCCGCTCGGCAATCCCGCGATGAAGATGCCGATGATGGGGATGCACATGGGCATGCCCAATCTCGTCGGCATGCTGCCTGGCGTGGAAGCCGGCGCGACCGCGATGATGAAGGACATGATCAAGAAAAAGGGCGTCGCCTCGATCGAGGAATTGCGTGAGGCCGCCATCGAGTCCGACGTCAATATCATCGCTTGCCAGATGACCATGGACCTCTTCGAGTTCAAGAAAGAGGACATGATCGACGGGGTGAAACTCGGCGGCGCCGCGACGTACATGGAGCAGGCGCTGAAGTCGCACATCAACCTGTACATCTGACCGACAGGCGCCAACGCGCGTCCGCATTGCCACGGAGGAACTGCTATGGCCGACAAGACCCTCGACGCCAAAGGATTGAATTGCCCGCTGCCGATTCTGCGCGCGAAGAAGACGCTGAAGGAAGTTCCGCGCGGCGGTACGCTGGAAATCCTTGCGACCGATCCAGGCTCGGTGGCGGACTTCGCCGCCTTCTGCAAGACGACCGGAAACGAACTCGTCGAATCGACCGCCGATGGCGGCGTCTATCGCTTCCTGATCAAGCACACCGGTTGATCGACCTGCGCCGAATGAAAGCGGCTGACCAACGCTCAACTTTCCTGTCCTGAGAAGGACGATCTGGCTGCCCGGTGCGATGCATTTCTTTCGTGCTGTGGCAGCTTGCGCTGACGCGCGCCTGAATCATGCAGGCGCGCGCATGTTCGACATGAACCTCTGACCCCGCCTGCCATTTCTGAAAGGCGTGCTTCCGGCGCGGCATTTCATTGACGCAAACCTCCGCAACAGGCTCCTGACCGACGACGGCGTCGGACCGGCCATCGACAGGCTCGTCCGTCACGCAACGATCCTCGAGATGAATGTCGAAAGCTATCGAAGGAGAGCGGCGCCCAACCGGAAACGCGGTCTCGGCAGAAAGGCGGTTCACACAACCGCGAATGAGCTCGAAAGCGTCGCCGGTTGAAGTTCTGCCGAGGCGATGGATCGTTGAACGAACCTTCGCCTGTGTAGATGGCGACAAATGCGTCATCGTCGTCGCGAAATGTCTTGAACGCGTCTTGCGCCGTAGCGTTTCAGACAACTGACGCCCCAGATTGCCGACAGATGCACCTGCTCCGGCCCGTCTCCGATGCGCATGAACCGCGCGTAGGTGTATGCTTCGGCAAGGAACGTGTCCTGCGAGACGCCGGCGCCGCCATGGATCTGGATAGCGCGGTCGATCACCCGCGCCGCCATCGTCGGCACGACGATCTTGGCGGACGCGATCAGATCGCGCGCGGCCTTGTTGCCGTCCCTGTCCATCTTGTCGGCAGCCCGCAGCGTCAGGAGACGCGCCTGCTCGATCTCACACCAGGAATGGGCAATATCCTCGCGCACCGAGCCGTGTTCGCCGAGCTTGTGGCCGAATGCGACGCGGCGGTTGGCGCGTTTGCACATCAGTTCCAGCGCGCGTTCGGCGCAGCCGATAAGCCGCATACAATGGTGGATGCGCCCCGGGCCAAGCCGGCTCTGCGCTACTTCGAAACCGCGGCCCTCGCCCAGAACGATGTTGGAGACTGGCACGCGCACGTTTCGTAGACGATCTCCGGATGGCCAACCGGCGCGTTGTCGTATCCGAACGCTTTCATGTCGCGCACGATCCGGATGCCGGGCGTTTCGCGCGGGACGAGCACCATCGACTGCTGAAGATGCACATTCGAATTTTCCGGGTCGGTCTTGCCCATCACGATAAGAAGCTTGCAGTCCTCCCCCCTCGGTATTCGGGTGAATACCCTTTCTCCTGGTCTGATCCATACGCGCCTCGCGGATAAATACGACGAAAAAACCAAGGCGCAGACGGGCGCCCGCATGGCCGTTGGTCGCCTCGGCCGCCCCGAGGAAGTCGGGATGGCCGCGCTTTATCTCGTGTCGGACGCGGCCGCCTATGTGACAGGCGCCAACCTGGTAATTGATGGAGGTCTTTCCATCTCGCTGATGTGAAATATCCGGCCAAATGGCGACGCCGCCGACGGCCTGGGGAAGCGCCAGGCTCGGATACTCAAACCGCAGACGTCGAGGCGAAGATCGGCGTTGCGTTGGAAAGCCCGTCGCTTCCACCCAATCTGCGGAGCAGGCTGGATCCACCACGCCCGGTCAACCGAGAAAGTCTAGGATGGCGTCGGCGAAGATATCATTCTTGTCGCCGGCGACCATGTGACTGGCGCCACGAATATCGACGAATTTTGCGTGGGGCACGAGATTGCGGAAGGCTTCCACGCTCTCGAGCGAAACGATCTCGGATGAGCTTCCACGCACGAGAAGCGTCGGCAAGGTCAAGCTCTTCGCAATGTCCTCCAGCGACAGCAATAGATCGTCCCCCTTGGAATTTACGCTGCCGGGGCCGTCCCAGAAACGCGGATCCCAGTGCCAATACCAGCGGCCGTCAGCGCGCTGTCTCAGATTCTTGCGCAGTCCATCCGCGGTAGGCGGCTTTGCCCTATTCGGCAGATAGCGCGCGACGGATTCTGCGGCCTCGTCGAGACTGGCAAAACCCTCTTCCGCGCGGTCCCGCATGAAATTCTGCACCTGAGCCACACCGTGCGCGTCCATTCTTGGCACGATATCGACCAACACGAGCGCCGAGAAACAGTCCGCCTCGCCGAGCGCAAGGAGCGACGCCAACCCGCCGAGAGAGGCGCCGACGGCTATCGGCTTCGCCGCGAAACGCTGCTCGATCTGGCGTCCGAGCAGCGCCGCTTCCATGCCGTAGTCGCGAAGGGCATAGGCGCCGCTGTCGATCCAGGCGCTGTCGCCATGCCCGCGCTGGTCCACCGGAATCGCAATGAAGCCGCGCTCGGCCAGTTTGCGAGCAGTGGCCCGCCATGCGTGCCGAGTCTGGCCTCCGCCATGCAGCAAGAGAACGGCGCGCTCGCCACGACCGTAGATGTCGCCTTCGAGCTTGTTCCCCTCGATACCGGTGAAGGTCACGTGACGCGGGTGAATCGACATGGGACCTCGATCAGAGACGACGAATTGACAAACTGCCGCCCGGCATCGCTATCCACCGCGCGCGACGAGGGGTTCAGGATCGAGAGCGATCCGTCTTTTCGGCTACCGGATACTCGAGCGACGCCGGCGCTCCGGCGCAATGCGGAATGCAGTCATGGGGCAACGCGCCGCGGATGCAACAAGGCCTCGAAGAAACGCATCAGATCATTGGATGCGCGCTTCGGCCAGCGCGCCGGGCGCCTGGGATACGGCATTGCCTCCAGCGTCTCTTGCGACAGATGAACGTAGGAAATGGCGCCGAGATAGACGGCCAGAAACGCCTCGAAGTTCAGCACGGCCAGCGGACCGCGACTTGGCAGACGCTCGAATGCCTCACGCAACGCCGCGACGACAAACGCCAGCGGCCGCTGATGCGGCGGCGTTGGACGACTCCCGAGATCGAGCATATCGCGGAGCACGATTCGGCTCGCATACGACTGGTCCCTGCTCCAGGCGTCGATCCCCTCGGCAAGCGTCAGAAGCCCTTCGGCCGGGTCATCGCTGGCGCGGCACGCTTCCACAAGGGGCATCAGGCCTGCGCCGATGCGTTCGAGCACGGCGGCATAGAGCCGCTCCTTGCTGGGAAAATGATGGATGAGCGACGGCTTGGCGATCCCGACTTCGGCGACGATGTCGCCGAGCGAGGCGCCGAGAAAACCCTTCTCTGCGAACAGCCGTTCGGCAGCCTCGAGGATCGCCTCGCGCGTGTCACGGCGGCGGGGCGCCGGCGAAGCGGAATCAGCGGCTCTTGTGGCCATGTCGTCCTGTCTCTCGCGTGCAATGACATTCCTATCGCGCGCCGGCGCGCTCCGAAAGCTCCTTGCGGCTGCCAAGCGTCATAACGTTAAGATGCGCGCCGCCGGTGATGTCTATTTCGGCGCCGTTGATGAAGCCGGAATCAGGACCCAGCAGGAAGACGACGAGATGCGCGATTTCGTCCACGCTGCCGAAGCGACCGGCGGGCGTCATCGTTTGTGCAGCCGCCCGGATCGGCTCGGGCATCGCCCTGACTTTCTCCGTGGCCGTCATTCCCGGCAGCACCGCGTTGCAGGTAATCCCGTATCGAGCATATTCCAGCGTAACATTGCGCGTGAGCCCCAACAGACCGGCCTTGCTCGCTGCGTAGCCGCTTTGATGAACGAGTCCGCCTCGCGCGGCGGCCGAAGAAATGTTGACGATGCGCCCGTAACGCCGTTCGCGCATTCCGCCGATGACGGCGCGAATCATATTGAACGGGCCGGTAAGATTGACCGCGAGCTCGCGCTCCCATGCGCTTTGCGCCATCTTTTCGAGCGGGGCGATATTGTCGACGATGCCGGCGTTGTTCACCAGCCCATCAATCGGCCCGAACGCCGTTTCGATCGAAGATACGGCCGCCGCCACTTCCTCGACCTTGGTGATGTCGGCCCGCGCGGCGTGAACACGCCCACCGCTTTCACCGAACGCCGATGCGACAGTCTCGCAGCGCGGATCGATGTCGACGAGACCAACGCGGGCGCCTGCTTTCAGCAATTGCCCGACGATGGCGTAGCCGATGCCGCTCGCGCCTCCAGTAACGACGACGGTGCGGATGCCGGGTCTTGTCATGGCTGCGCTCGCTGGGCAGTCGCCAGCAATTCCTGCTTGAGTTCTCGCTTCATCAGTTTTCCGGCCGGCGAAAGCGGCAACGAGGCGCGGATGATGACGGTCTTCGGAACCTTGAAGCCCGCGAGCCTCGTCTTGCAGAATGCGACGAGTTCCTCTGGATCCGGGTTCGCGCCCGTCGTCGGCACGACACAAGCGGTAACGGCTTCGGTCCACCGTAGATCGGGAAGGCCGATGACGGCGGCCGCCGCCACCTGCGGATGGCTTGCCAGTACGGTCTCGACTTCGGCGGCGCTGACATTCTCGCCACCCGTCTTGATCATGTCCTTCTTGCGATCGACGAAGTAGAATTCGCCGCTCTCGTCACGATAGCCGAGATCGCCAGTGTGGAGCCAGCCGCCCGCGAGCGTCTGGTCCGTCAGGTCCGGCCGATTCCAGTAGCCGTGCATGACCGCGGGGCCGCGGGTCAGCAACTCGCCGACTTGGCCAGGCCCGACCTCGCGACCCTCGTTGACTACGCGGACCGCGATACCGAAATCCACCCGGCCGATGGCATTGGCCGCCGAAACATGCCGATCCGCTGCAGACGTCGTTCCGACTGCCGTGCCTTCGCTCTGCCCCCAATAATTGTGCCAAACCAGACCGGGGCAGCGTGCATCCCAGGCGGCGCGAGCCTTGTCGGGCACAGCCCCGCCGAAGATGGTGAATGCCTTGAGCGAGGACAGGTCGGGCTTGCCAAATAGCGGATGCCCGAGCAATCCGGTGAACAACGTCGGAGGATAAGTCCAGCGCGTCACGCGGTGGCGTTCGGTCAGCGTCAGGATTTCCGTCGCGTCGGGAGCTGCCGACACAATGCCGGTGCCGCCCAGGAGCAGCGTCCCCAGCAACAAAGTCGTGCCGGCGATGTGGAACAGCGGCAGGTCGTTCAGCACGACATCGTTGCGGGACAGATTTATATCCGCCATCAGGTGGATTAACGCCATCAAGTGGTTGAGGTGCGATAGCATCACGCCTTTCGGCGCAGCCTCGGTCCCCGTCGTGTAGATCAATGTCGCGATATCGTCGCTCCGCACGATCACCTGTGGTTCGTCGGACGGGGCCTTCTCGACAAGCTCCTCAAATGACGGCCAGTCGGCATCATTGCCGCCGATCTGGAACCGACGCACGCTCTCGCCTGCGCCGGCTGCGAGTGAACGCAAGCCGGCGTCGGCGATGACGATGCTTGGGCGGGCATCTTCGAGAATGACGGCGATGTCCTCCTGACGCAGCATGACATTGATCGGCACCGCAATGGCGCCGATCAGGGCCAACCCCAGTCGCGCCGTCACATAGGCGCCCGAGTTGCGACACAGGAAGGCGACGCGGTCGCCGTGACAGATCCCCAAAGCCGCAAACGCTTGCGCCGCACGCGCTGCGCCGGCGCTCAACGCCGTGTAATCCAGCACGCGGTCGCCCTCGATCAGCGCGGCCTTGTCTGGAAAGCGCGCTGCCGTCCGGCCAAGCAGATCGCCAATGTTCACACGGTGAAGAAGATTGCTCTGGAGAATGTCCATGATGCCTTACCTCGCGCCCCGCCCAGGCTTCATCTCGGCGGGCCCCTGGCTGTAGTCGTTGAACGGGCCATCGCGCTCGGTCACCGCGCGTTGGACGCCGTGGTCCATGGCCGTCCGCACGAAGGCGCGCCCTTCAGTGGTATTGCGCATGAGACCGTCGAGGATCGGCCCGAGGGTCTGGGTGCTCTGCAGGCCCATATTGTCGAACGCCTGATTGACGATGAGCTTCATCGCCGCGAGCTGGGTGACCGGGATCTTGGCCATGCGTTCTGCCCAGTAGCGCGTGCGAGCGTCCAGCTGATCGGCCGGACACGACTCGTTGATCAGGTCGATCTCGGCAGCCTCCTTGCCGCTGACCCAATCGCCTGTCAGCGCGTAGCGTTTTGCCTTGGTCAGCCCGAGGCGATAGATCCACATGCCCGTGAGATGGCAGCCCCAGACGCGCGCATAAGGCGTGCCGAAACGCGCGTCGTCGGCGGCGACGACGAAATCCGCGCACAACGCCATCTCGGAGCCGCCGCCTACGCACCAACCCTGAACCTTGGCGATAACCGGCTTCGAGCTGCGCCAGATCGACATGAATTTCGGTATTGGTCCGAGATACGGGTTGGTGGCGAAGATCATGTCGTAGCCGGGATCCCACTTTTCGGGATCCATGTTGAGCCCGCCGACATTGTACTGCTTCAAGTTGTCGGAAAAATCGAAGCCGGCGCAGAAACTGTGGCCGGCGCCCTGCAGCACGATGACGCGCACATCAATGTCGCGATTGGCCTGCCCGAGCGCCGCCTCGATCTCGTCCCACATCGGCGGGCGAATGGTGTTGAATTTATCGGGGCGGTTGAGCGTGATGGTCGCGATCGGTCCATCGGTCGTATAGATCAGGGTTTCGTAAGTCACTGCCTGGCTCCTTCTGGTGGCGGTACTTTCCTTGAGTTCCAAGGATGTCTGGTGGCGGAGGCGAGAGTCCGGATTTGATCGATGATCTCCGTGTCGCGGGCGCCGGCAGTGAAGACCTCGGCAGCTCCAAGAGCCTTCATTCTGGCGGCGTCGGCGGCGGTGATCACCGACCCGCCGATCACCACCGGAATGGAGGCATGTCGTCGCGACAACTCGGCAAGCAAATCCGGCACGAGTTGGAGGTATTCCCAGCTGTGGCAGCTTATGCCGATAACCTGCGCGCCCTCGCGCAGCGCAGCATCGGCGATCGTCCGAGGCGTCTGGAATCGTCCAAGATAACTCACCCGCATCTGGGCCTCGCGCAGCATGCGGGCGACGGCTACGACGCCATTCTCGTGCTGGTCCATGCCCATCACGGCAAGCGTAATGATTTCGTGCGACATGGATCAGGCTCCTGGAGGTTCGACCAGGCCGTGCGGGTCGTATGGCAAGCCAAGCCCGACACGCATGGCGCCGGCGACTTCACCGGCCGTCGCCCCGGCGTCGAGCGCATCCGTCACCACAGGCACGAGGTTGGTCTCGTCACGAACCGCGGTCGTGACCTGGGCCAGGACGCGAGTGACGCTCGCGCAATCGCGCGCCTGCTTGAAAGCGATGATGCGCTCCACGTGCTGCGTCCAGGGCTCGATCTTTCGCTCGGTCACCTCGCGAAGCAACGTATCGTCTTCGTCTGGAATACGATGCACGTTGACGCCGACGACCGGCAGTTCGCCCGCGTCGAGCCGGCGCTGGCTTTCCTCCATTGCATCGTGAAAGACGCCCTTGAAGTAGCCTGTCCGTGACAGAACTTCCGCATCGCCCATCCTCTCGATCTCGTCGATGCGCGCGCGAACGCGCGCTTCGATTTCGTCGGTAAGCGCCTCCACGAAGTACGAACCGCCGAGCGGATCGGCGACACGCGCTGCTCCCGATTCGATGTCGATGATCTGCTGGGTGCGCAGGCCGACCAGATGCGCTTCGCGGCTCGGCGTTCGGAATGCCTCATCAAAGGCCGAAATTTCCATCGCCTGGGCCCCTGCGAACACCAGCGACAACGCCTGCAGTGTCCCGCGTACGATGTTATTGGCTGGTTGCTGCGCCGTCAGCGAGAGCCCCGAAGTGTGGCTGGTAATGACGACCGAACAGGAGCGGGGATCCTTGGCCCCGAATTCATCGCGCATCATCTTTGCGAACAACCGGCGGCTGGCGCGAAATCTTGGCGATCTCCTCAAAGAACTCCATGCCGCAATTGACCAGAATTGCGATGCGCGGAGCGAAGGAGTCGATCGGCACGCCGCGTGCGACGAGCTTGCGCGCCAGATGGCGAATCTCTACGAAGCCGAGCGCCATCTCTTCGACTGGCGTCAGGCCGGATTCACTGAAGAAATAGGTGTCCTCGACATAGGAGTGGAAGCGCGGCGCGGCCTGCGTGCAATAAGCGATCGCGTCGAGCGACATTCTCACCCGGAATTCGACCGGCAAGTGCATCGCATAGCAGCAGTCCTCCGCGTAAAGCGGGGTCTGGAGAATGGATCCGCGCAACTTGTCGACCGGAAAGCCCGCCTCGCGCGCCGCCAGCTTCAGGCCGGCCAGCGCAATGATCGGAGGCGCCGAGCTTGAAATCGAGACGCGCTCGAACGGAACGCCGCGGAACAACTCGATGAAATCTTGCTTGCAGCACAGCGACACGCCCTGAGTGCCGACAGCAATACGCGCCAGCGGATGGTCGGGGTCCATCATCGCCTGTGTCGGACTGTCGCCGATCACGTCTATGCCCGTCTGACCGTGCCCGATCAGATAATGAATTTGCCGATTTGAATGCTGCGCATCTCCCTCGCCGGACAGCTCACGCTGGATCCACTTGCCGCTCGCATGGGGCCCGGCGGCCCGCCCCCGGGTAAAGGGAAACTCGCCGGGCTTCAGGTCACCGCCCATATCTGAGCAGTAATATCGCTGGATCGGAATCCCTGACCGCGTTCGCATGGAAGCCACTCGTCAAGATTGGAAGCGACGATTGCGCAGAGACTACCGATCGGTCGGTAGCCTGTCAAGCGGCGCGAAAGGTCTTCAGGATCATCCGACTGTCAAACCGACGGAAATGCTTCAGGAGGCGTTGATCGACCTCACACACCGCGAGGAATTCGTCCTCGAACCGTTCGGCGGATCGGAATCGACCCTCATCGCGTGTGAGAAAATCGGCCGAGTGTGTCGGCGCATCGAGCTATGCTGCTGACAGCCTCACCGTAAAAGCGCGCCCGCCCCGTCGCAATTGGCCGCAGGTCCACGGTCACGGATTACTGACGCGCCGGGATGGGGTGTTCGGGTCCTGGACGAATGTTCCAATCGAGACGGTCGAGTGAACGCTAAGTTCGGTTTCGAGATCGGCGCAACGCGCACAGAGACTTCTCAAAAGCAGATCATACGGCGCGCATAGTGAACAGTTTGGACCTACCCCGGCGCCAGTTCTCTCGGTTCCGACGCTCGCCGTGGCTTCCAAGATCACCCAACGGTGAAGCCGACCGCAATGCCCGAAGACGCTCTCCTTGACCTCACCGATCGCGGCGAGATCGTCGTCGATCCCTTCCTGGGCTCCGGCTCGACCTAGATCGCTTGCGAGAAGACCGGCCGCATCTGCCGCGGCGTTGAACTCGATCCGCTCTATGTCGACGTCATCATCCGTCGCTTCCAGAACGCGACTGGCCGGGACGCAATCCATGTCGAGGCAGGAAAGACTTTCGACGAACTCGCGCAAAGTGTTCAGGAAGCAGGCAAGTGAATCGTGAGCGGTCATCGAGGCCAACCGGCATCAACGCGTCTGACATTATCTTGTCGTCCGGAAGCGAACGTCGGCCGCGGCTGGTGGTTGCGTGATTTGCGGTCCTCGAACGCTGTAGCGCTCAACGCATGGGCAACGCACCGACAAGAGCCGCCACATCCTGCGGATGGGTATCCAGCATTCCATGAGCAGCGCCCGCAACGGTGCAAGTTTCGCTATTCGGCAGCAAGCGCGCCAGAGCACGAGCGATCGCTGCCGCGGTTGCGGGGCTGGCGTCGCCGTACGCGACAGTTGCAGGTCCAGTAAGCGTTCGGAGCTCGGCGCAGGTTGTCGTCTCTGAGAGCGACGCCCGAACATCCACGCCGTTTTTCGCAGCTGAAGCCTTGAGATAGGCTTGCACGGCCGAAGGCAGTTTCGAGAATGATCCGCGGCCGAACCAAAAGTCGATCATGTCGCTGACCGCATCCGTCTCGCCGCCAGTCACACGATCCGTATAGCTGCTGAAGAACTGCGTTGCCGCAGCCAGCGTGTGCCGGTCGTCCGCCAGCTTCAGAGCTCTGAATGCAACGGGCTCCAGCAACGTCAAATGTTTGACTGTCGCTGGGCGATGAATAGCGGCATGTAAAGCGACATTGCCGCCGTAGGAGTGACCGCAAAGGCGGACCGGCTCACTGAAAGATTCGATCAGCACGCTGACCGTCGCGCCCATCGCGGCGGTCCGGTTTGTCTCGTGTTCGGGCAATGGATCCGAGCGTCCATAGCCCGGCAGATCAACCGCCATAACGTGGAAACGGTCGGCGAGCAGCGGGATCACGCGCACCCAGGACCTCCCGTCGCCCGGCGACCCGTGCACAAGCACGACCGGCTCTCCTGCGCCGGCCTCGGCAAAGGCGAGCCGTCGGCCGTTTGGCAGTGTCAAGGTCGAGTTCAGCGGTCCCTCCTGTCTGCGGATTCCAGCTACATCTTGAGCGCTATGGCGTTGTTGTGATCGTCTTCGCGAGACGCGTAGATGTGTCTGACGACCTGGCTTCCCTACCCCACGCGCCTGGCGTGGCCTTCCCAGTAGGGGGCCCGTAGAACATGCTTCAGAAGTTTCCCGGCGCCCGAAAGAGGCAGGCTTTCGCGAAATTCGACGCTCGCCGGACATTTGTATGCTGCGATGTATTGCTTGCAGAATTCGCGCAGTTCCACTGCGTCGGCTTGCACACCCTCGACGAGAACGACGACAGCGTGCACCTGCTCGCCCCATTTCTCGCTCGGAACGCCGATGACGGCGCAACTCGCGACGGCAGGATGACGGGATAGGACGTTCTCAACTTCTGCCGAGTAGATGTTTTCGCCACCGCTGACGATCATGTCCTTGAGGCGATCCACGATGTAGAGGAAACCCTCCTCGTCGACATATCCCATGTCTCCGGAACGCAGCCATCCGTCCCTTAGGGCGGCGCGTGTTTCCGCCTCGCGATTCCAATAGCCCTGCATCAGGCTGACGCCGCGAGAAACGATTTCGCCGACCTGGCCGGTTGGAACCTCGTTCCCCTCGCCGTCCGTGATTTGCATTTCGATGCCCCAGGCCGGACGTCCCGCCGAGCGCAGCCGGCGCCTGTTCTGTTCCGTCGCCGAACGGTGGCACCAAGCGGGCAGGATGGTGTAAGGCCCGCCGGTCTCAGTCATGCCGTAGCCCTGGTAGAAGGAGACGTCGGGCAATCCCTTCAATAGCCGGTCAAGCAAGACCTCGTTTATCGGCGAAGCGCCGTAGATGACGTCGCGCATCGAACTCAGGTCGTAGCCGGAGAAGCCGGGGTGATCGATCAGCCGCTGGAGCATGGTCGGCACCAGCAGGGTGAAAGTTACGCGTTCTATTGAGACGGTTTCGAGAACCTTCACGGGGTCGAAGGTCTCCACGAACACCAGTCGGCAACCGCGCACCAGCGTGCGGATGGCGAGGCACATGCCCGCGAGATGAAACATGGGCGCAACCGCCAATACGATTTCGTCTTCCGAGAAGTTCACATCGAGCAGACAACCGAGAGCATTGCCAAGCAAAGCGTTATGGCTGAGCATAACGCCCTTGGGAAAACCGGTCGTCCCTCCCGTATAGAACACGCCCGCCAGTTCCTCGCCGCCGCGTCGGCGATCGGCGATGGGCGCCGCATCCGCAATGAGCTTTTCGTAGGACAGCGTCCCCGACGGCCCCTCGCCCTCGCCGATATAGATGATGCTCCGCAGCGACTTGCTTTTCGACCGCAGTTCATCGCTCCAGCCGACAAAGGTCTCGTCCACCAGCAAAACCCGCGTGTCGCAATCGTCGAGCGAGAACGCGACCTCGGCCGGACTCCAGCGCGTGTTGACCGGATTGATCGCACCGCCGCCCCACCAGACCGCAACGATATATTCGAAATAGAAATCTGAATTGAGCGCCAGGAGACCGACGCGATCGTTGTCCCCCATGCCAAGGGACCGGAGAGCGCTCGCGAGCCGCGCGGCGCGATTGGAGATCTGCTCCCAGGTCTTGCGCCGATCGCCCGACACGGTGGCGACAGCCGACGGACTATGCCGCAATTGGCGGTGCAGTCCGTGCGTAAGCTCCATTCGCATTCATTCCTCCCTTGGGCGCTTGCTACGCTTCGTCGTGATCGAAGCATGCGCGTCCGATCTATGGTCATCTCCTGAAAGCGCCGCCGCGTCGGCGGCAGCGCAGGGGTCGCCAGAGACCTGAAACGTCGCTAGGCGGTAGGCTTGTCGAGCCAGGCGATGGCGTTCTGCGCGGCGATACGACCGGTCTCGGCGCAGGCTTGCGTTCCGCCGTCCCCGTAAGCCTTCACCGCGTCGCCGACGTGCCAGAGATTGGGAACCGGCGTCTCTTGCGGCAGATCGAACCCGGAGCAAGCCCGTTGCGGGGGCCAGCCATCGCGCATGACGCGGATCGAGAGCATCTTTGCATTCGCAAAGCCGGGAAACTCGTCGCGCAGGTCCTGCAGCGCGGCTTCGACCTCGGCTTTCTCGTCGAAATCCCCGATAGCCGGTATCGGCACGGCGTAGGCGACATAGAGACGCCATCCTGCAGGCGCCATCTCAGGGCATGTCGCTGTGAGCTCGCCGAGATTGCACAGGCGTCTCGTCTTGCCGAAGGTCACGAGGCCGGGCGCTTCGACGATAGGCTCCCGCGCCGCGAAATTGATCACGATATTGGCGGTCGATTTCTGTCCTTTCCGCATCGCCTCGACATATTCGGCGCCGAACGCGTCTCCACCAGTCAAGGCCACGGTCGCGGCAGGACCGATATTGCTGATCACCGAGCGCGCCTCGATGCGCTCGAGCCGGCCGTCTCGAACTACTTCGATTCCTGTCGCGACGCCGTTCTGAACGTGCAGGCCTTCGACGGCTGCGTTGAGCCAAATCTCGCCCCCTTTGGCGCGGATGGCGTCGCCGAGATCGTTCCACAGTCCGATCGTGCCGCGGGGACAGAAACCGAACCGCTTGAACGCTCCCTTGACCGCAAAGTAAGTCAGAAAAGCTCTGGCGGGCAGCTCATCTGCGTTCACTGCAAAAATCGCCGCGCACAAATTCCGGAAGACCGCGTGAACCGTCTCATTCCCGGTGTATTTCGACAGCCATTGCTTGGTCGTCAGCTTTGCCTCGGGCAAGTCTCCCTGCCGCGCGTCGGCGAATTTGGCGCCGATCTTCGCCGCCTGCTTCGTCAATCCGCCGAGCAACATGCCCCAACCGCCGCCCTTGGTGACATTGATGATCTTGTGGTCGATCCGGAAAACGGTCGCGGGATTCGGCTCCCGGATATCCAGAGGCGCGCCGATCAAGGCGAAGGTTTCCTCGAATACCCCTCCGCGCTCGATCGCGATCGCCCCGATGTTGACGATAAAGCCGTCGATGTCTTCGCTGGAGGCGCGCCCGCCTAGGCGATCCCGACTTTCGACGACCAGCACCTTCTTGTGCGCCGCCACGAGTCGCGCGGCCGCGCTGAGGCCGCCGGCGCCCGCGCCAATGATAACCGCGTCATATACGGTTCGATGTGCTGCTTCGGACATAGAACGCTCCCTGCTTTCTGGAATGGCCACACGGCGACCGACCTCATGGATTGGACGGGTGAACGGGGCGCGTCTTCAGAAAGGCGCCGATCGAAGCCAACGCCACGCGCGCTTCGGTCAGCTCGCGGGGAAATTGCTGAAAGACGTGAATCATGCCGGGAAAGACTTCGATCGTGGTCTCCGCGTCCGCGGCGCGCGCGTTCGGAAAGCTTCACGGAGTCGCTGAGGAGCGTCTCGCGGTCGCCGACCTGGATCAGCAACAGCGGCAGGCTCTCGAGCTTATCGAACAGCGGCGACGCGGCGAGGTCGGTGGCTTTCGCCGCGGCATAGACCGCGCCGCCGCGCGAGCCCAGGCGCGCGGCCTCCGAGGCGATATTGACGATACGCCCACGGCCTCGCCCGCTGCACTGGCCGGCAGTGACGAGATGGGTCGTCGCCAAAGACCAAGTCGCGTTTGACGCCGACGAGCCGGCCCCATTCCTCGGGCGTCGTCTCGGCGAACAACGACATGCTGATCGACGCCGGCGTTGTTGACGAGAATATCGAATAGGCCGTGCGTCGCCGACGGGCTTCGGCCAGCGCGACGCGATCCGTGACATCGGCGTAGCGCCATAGACGGCGCCTGTCTCGAACGCGAGATCGGCGCAAATCGCCCGCAGTCGCGGGCGATGGACACGACAAGCACGACCTCAGCGCCGAACGCGCGGACGACCGAACCGCGCCGATGCCCTTGGCGCCGCCTGTTATCAGCGCCGCGCGACCTGCGAACCTGCCGCTCATTTGCCGGTGAAGACCGGCTTGCGCCGTTCGATCACGGCGGCGAGGCCTTCACGCGCATCGGCGGTTCCCGAGAGTTCCGAAACGGTGCGCGCCTCTTCGGACAGGCAGGCGTCGACGCCCGTGCCGACGCCCGACCACAAGAGGCGCTTGGCGGCGGCCATCGCTTTCGGCGGGCCGGCGGCAAGCTCCTGCGCCCAGGCGGTCGCGGCTTTCTCCAGCTCGGCTTCCGGCACGACGCGGTTGACGATGCCCATGTCCTTCGCCTGCGCCGCGGTGAGGATCGGGTTGGTGAGCACGATTTCGGCGGCGCGCCGCAGGCCGACGATGCGCGGCAGGGTGACGGAGACGCCGGCGTCGGGCGCCATGCCGACGCGCGTCGCGCCCGCCAGCAATTTCGCCGTGTCGGCGGCGATGACGAGATCGGAGGCGCAGACGAGGCCGAAGCCGCCGCCGCCCGCCGCGAAGCCGTGCACGGCGGCGATGACGGGCGCTTCGAGGCGCATGAGGCCGGTCACGGCGTTCTGCAACCAGGCGGTCGCCACGCGCAGGTAGTCCGGCATGTGTTCGCCCTTGGAGGCGAATGTGTGCACGTCGCCGCCGGCGCAGAAGTTCTTGCCGGCGCCGCGCAGCAGCGCCACGCGCACGTCGGGGCGCCCGTGCAGGCCCATGATCGCCTCGCACAGCGCTTTCAGGAAATCGACGTTCATGCCGTTGGAAGCGTCGGGACGATTGAGCGTGATGGTCGCGACGCCGCCGGCGACGTCGGTCAGAACGAGATTATCCGATGACATGCGGCGGCGGCCTCAGATGATGAAGGACATTCAGATGATGAAGGACATGGTGTAGATCGCCCGGTCGTTGTTGACGAGCGCCACCTTCTTGCGCGCGAGCTTGAAGCCATCGCCCGCGCGACGCAACGTATATTCGTTGCGCGAGCCCCAGACGATCTCGCCGCGCTGGGTCGATTCGAAGACGATCGCGTTCGCGCCGACGCGAATATCGTCGCCGTCGCGGCCCAGCAGTTCGATATTGCCGATGATGCGACGCACGCTCGAGCGCGGGTCCTGCGTATATCGCTTGCCCGACAGAAGCTGGCGCACGCGAAGGCCGATGCGCGAGCGATTGTCGTAGATGATCGACATCGCCATCTCCGGGTCGATGTTCTCGCCGTTGGCGGGAACCCAGTAGATGGCGTCGTCGGTCCAGAGGTTCTCCCATTCCTCGTAGCGATGCTCGTCGGCGAGGCGCGCTTCGCGGAACAGGAACTGTTCCACGTCGTGCATGAGTTCGCTGTCGGCGCGGGCGGCGATCATCACGGCTGCTCCATCAACGAGCGGTAATGCTTCCAGATGCCGCGCGAGGGCACTTCGTCGGTCGCGTGGGAGACGATGAAGCCATTGTCGTCACGCCGTTCGCGGTGCTCGCCGCGACCGAGGAACACCCAGTCGGTGTCATGCGCCTCCATGCCGCGCTGCGTGCGCTCGTACATTTCGGAATCGTCGGCGAGTAGGAAGCCGGCGGGGCCGACCGAGCCCATGGTCTGCTGGCGCATGCGGCGGTTGAAGTCCGGCGCGCCCTTGAATTGCAGGGCGGTGACGTGCTGCACGCTCTCGTTCACGCTCATCGGTTGGATGACGAACATCTGGATTTCGGCGACGAAGAGGTTGGGGAAGATCATGACATGCGGCGTGCCGTCGATCATGATTTCGCGCGCCTTCTTCTCGCCGTAGGCGGCGTTCATGCGCGACACGTAGTCGGGCAGCTTGTCGGGTGTCGTGCCGAACCAGCTCAGGATGGCGTCGCGCTTGCGGAACTCCGGCCGCAGATCGATCTCGGTATGGCCGTTGCCGTAGTCGCGCGTGAGCGCGGTCGACTTGGCGCCATAGAGGCCGCCGATGGCACTGTCGGCGACGCTGAAGATCGAGGAATGGACGAAGGCCGGATGATAGCCGTCCGTCTCGTTCTCGAGGATGAACTTCCAGTTCGCCTTCACGCGATGCTTGAGGAAGCCCGCGGTGATCTCGATCTCGCCTTCGGGCGCGTTGAGGCAGACGCGGTCGAGCGTCTCGGCCGCGCCGCCGAGATGTTCCTCGAGGCTCGGGCCGTCCGCCGCGAAGGAGCCGAAGACGAAGCCGCGGTAGGAGGCGACGCGCGGCACGCGGCCAAGGCCGTGCTTCGACTTGTCGAGGCCTTCGTAGCCCTCGGGAAAGGCGTAGCCGAGCAGCTTGCCGTCGCTGCCGAAATTCCAGGCGTGGAAGGGGCAGGTGTGCATCGGCGAATTGCCACGCTCCTTCGGGCAGACCTGGTTGCCGCGATGCGTGCAGCGGTTGAGCAGCAGATGAACCGCGCCGTCGGCGCCGCGGCTCATGATGATCGGCTGCAGGCCGATGGACTTGAGCACATAGTCGTGCGCGTTGGGGATCTCGCTCTCGTGGCCGACATAGACCCAGGTGCGGTACCAGATCTTCTCGAGCTCGAGCTCGAAGATCGCGGGATCGCGATAGAGCGCGCCGCGCACGCGGTCGGGCAGGATCATGTCGCCCCATTCGGGCGCGCGAGCCATCATGTTCACAGAGCGTCTCCCTTTTCTCGCTCAGTAGATAAGCCGACCATTCGGTCTATTATTAGCATATCCGCTCGCCCGCATCAAGCGGGCGAGCGGCATGGTCGAAAAGCCGGCGTCAGTCCACCGGCTTATAGCTGAGCGTTCCGTAATCGGCTTTCATCATCTGAACTTTCTGGGCCGAAAACCGTTTGCCGGCGCCAAAGCTAATCGGCGCCATTGCGCCGGTTTGGAGGTCCTTGGTTTTCTCCATTTCCGCGATCACGCAATCGCGAGTGACGGCTGCGCCGCAACGCCGGATCGCCTCAACGAGCACTCGTCCGGCCGCATAGCCTACTTCGGTGTAGCGGTTGATCGCCTTGACGTCGTTTTCCGGCAGCAATGACTTTGCTTTCTCGAGGAACGCCTTGCCGGCCGGTCCCGCCAAAGGCTCAACATAATCGACCGCATATAGCCCATCGCTGGCGGGACCCGCGAGCTTGAGGACGACCTCCAGCCGTCCCGGCCAGAAGATGCCGGTCGTCGGCTTGTAGTTCAGCTTTTCAAGTTCCTTCAGCATAGCGACGTTCTCGCTGATGATGCCGCCAGCGAGGAAAACTTCAGCACCCGATTCCTTCAGTCGCAACATTTCCGAGGCGAAGTCGGTCTGGCCCTTTTTGTAATCCGCCGAATAGACAACATTGATCTTCTTTTCCTTCGCGGCGGCGTCAAAACCTTCGCGCACGACCAGGCCATAATCGTCGTCCTGCGTCACGATCGCCCATTTCTTGCCGGGATGCTTCTCGGCGAGAAAGCGCGTCAACTCCCTGATGCCTTCGCTATAGACCTGTCCCACTACGAAGACATTCTTGCGCGGCGGGTCGAATTGCGCCGGCGTTGGCGCGACGCTGATGATGGTGGGAATCCCGGATTTTTCGAGGATCGGCATGGCGGCGGTCGACTGGCCCGTGCCGGAAATGCCGGTGATGGCGAAGACCTTGTCGACATCGACGAGCTTGCGCACGCCCTGCAAGGTGCGCGCGGTGACGTAGCCGTCGTCTTCGGTGAGCAGCTTGAGCTTGCGGCCGTTGACGCCCGTGGCGTTGGCTTCGGCGAAAGCCATCTGCATACCGATCGTATGCGCCTTTCCAAGGAGCGCGGGCGGCCCCGTATAGGGATTGACCTCGCCGATCACGATCTCCGTATCGGTGATCCCTTGCTCCGCAGCGAACGCCGCCGGAGCGCATGACAACAACGCAGCCAATGCCGTGACGAAATGCTTCTTCATGGTCTTCCCTCCCTCGTAGTCAATCAATATTTCAGCGGCCAGTGTGTCCAGAGCCGCCTGATGTCGCGCCAGACGCCGACGAGGCCGCGCGGCTCGAAGCGCAAGGCCAGAATGATGATGACGCCGTAGGCGATGCTTTTGACCTCGTGCACGCCGGTCGACAGGATCTTTTCGAGCCCGCCGCCAAACAGGCCGAAGAGAATGCGGATCGCTTCAGGCAGGAGCACGATGAACACCGTGCCGAGCACGACGCCGAGCGATGAGCCGAGGCCGCCGACGATGAGAATGGCGAGCGCCTCGATCGACAGCAGGAAGGGAAAGCCCTCGACGCTGACGAAGCTGAGATAGATGCCCATCAGCGCCCCGGCGAGGCCGGTGATGAGCGCGCTGGTCATGAAGGCATAGAGTTTGAAGGCTTGCAGATTGACGCCCATGGTGCGCGCCGCAATGTCGTTGTCGCGGATGGCCATGAACGCGCGCCCGATCCTGCTGCGTGAAATATTCAGGCAGGCGAACAACGTGAGCACGGCGACGAAAAGACAGAGCAGGGCGAAGGCTGGGTCGCTGGAAAAATCGAGCCCGAACATTTCCGGCCGCAGCACGGTCAGGCCACGCGCGCCGCCGGTGAAGGAGCGCGCCTCCAGAATGAGATTGGCGATGATGTAGGAAAAGGCGAGCGTGGTGATGGCGAGATAGAGGCCGCGCAGGCGCAGCGACGGCAGGCCGACGACGATGGCGAAGACGGCGGGCGCAAGGCCGGCGCAGAGAAAACCGACGAGCGGCGGATAATGATATTTCGCCACCGCGATCGCATAACCGTAGGCGCCGAGCAGCAGGAAGCCCGCATGGCCGAGCGAAATCAGGCCGGTCATGCCGGTGAGCAGGTTGAGCCCGAGCGCGCCGGTGGCGGTGATGAAGACGAGCGTCAGCAGCGACAGCACATAGGCGTTGACATGGAAGGGCGCGACGACGAGCGCGACGAGCAGCGCCGCGCCCCAGCCCCAGACGAGCCGGGAATCCGACAGAATGACGAGATCGGCGTAGGTTTCCTTGAAATCGCCGCTGCGCATCAGACCCTCACGATCTCGCGCTCGCCGAACAGGCCGAACGGCTGCACCATGAGGACGACGATGATCATCAGGAAGCCCGCGACGTCCTTCATGCCGGAGCCGAGATAGCCGCCGGCGAGATTTTCGACGATTCCGATGAGCACACCGCCGAAGCCGGAGCCGTTGACGGCGTCGAGGCCGCCGAGGATCGTCGCCGGGAAGCTCTTGAGCCCGATCTGGAACATGGCCGGCGAGAGATCGTAGACGAGCGCGAACAGAACGCCGGCGATGCCGGCGATCGCCGACGAGCAACCCCATGCGATGGCGTGGATGCGATGCGCGGACACGCCCATGAGCAGGGCGGTGCGATCGTCGGCGGCGACCGCGCGCATGGCGACGCCGACCTTGCTGTAGCGGAAGAAGGCGTAGAAGGCCGCCATGATGGCGAGCAGCGTGAGGACGGCGGCGACCTGCGCCGTCCGCAGGCCGACGCCGGCCAGATGCGCGACGCCCTTGCCGACGCCGACATCGAGCGCGTGCGGGTAGGCGTCCCAGATCAGCGTGATGAGCGAGCGCAGGACGACCGCGACGCCGATGGTGACGAGCACCGTGGAGAATATGGGTTCGCCGAGCATGGGTCGCATGATGAAACGCTCGACCACGAGGCCCAGCAGCACGCCCGCGACAATCGAGCCGGCGACGACAACGAAGACATTCCCCGACAGCGTGGTCGCGATCGTCCAGGCGATGTAGGCTGTTATCATCGACATTTCGCCCTCGGCGAAATTCACGAGGCCTGTCGCCTTGTAGATGATGGCGAAGCCCATGGCGATCAGGCCGTAGATGGCGCCGATGGCTATGCCCGACGCAAGCAGGTCAGCGAGCAGTTTCATGCCTGCGCCCCGTAGATGATCTGCAATTCGCGCGCGAATTTCTTGTTGATGATGTTGCGGCGGACCTTCTGCGTCGCGGTCAGTTCGCCATCGTCATGGTCGAGTTCCTTGTCGAGGATCACGAACTTGCGGATGTTCTCGACGCGCGCGAATTTCGAGTTGGTCTCGCGCACGAGGCCGTCGATCAAATCGACCGTCTCTGGCAATTGCGCCAGCGACTTGTAGTTGGTGTAGGCGAGGCCGTTGTCGCGCGCCCAGCGGCCGACGGAATCGTAGTCGATCTGGATCAGCGCGCCCAGGAACTTGCGGCCCTCGCCGACGACGATGGCCTCCTTGATGAGGCCCGTGTCCTTCAGCGAATTCTCGATCTCGGAAGGCGCGATATTCTTGCCGCCCGACGTGATGATGATCGCCTTCTTGCGGTCGACGACGGCGATCTCGCCATTGTCGAGCACCTCCACGATGTCGCCCGAATGCAGCCAGCCCTCGTCGTCAATCGTGGACTTCGAAGCGGAATCGTCGAGGAAATAGCCCTTGAAGACGCCGGGACTGCGCAGCGCGATCTCGCCATCGGGCAAGAGCTTCCATTCCGTACCTTCGAGCGGGAGGCCGGCCGCGCCGATGCGCATGGCCTTCGACGTCTGCACGAAACCGACGCCGCCGCATTCGGTCAGGCCATAGCCCTGCGACACTGGAATGCCGATGATGTCGAAGAAGCGGATGGTTTCCGGCGACACCGCGGCGCCCGCGCAAAGTCGGACAAGACTGCGATCGAGCCCCATGAACTTCTGAAGATTGCGATACAACAGGAGCCAATGGAGACCGAACTCCGACCGATCCAAGATCCCTGCCTTGCCCTCCTGGCGGCGGGCGGAGAGGCTGCGACCGCGTCTAAGCGACCAATTGGCGGCCTTTCGCTGCAACCAGTTGCCATCCCCCAATCGGAACAGAAAATTCTGCTGCATCTTTTCATAGATGCGCGGCACCCCGACGAAGAAGGTCGGCGCGATTTCACGAACATTCGCAGCCACCGTGTCGATCGACTCGGCGAAGTTAACAACGCCGCCGAGCACGAGTTGCGTAACCATCGAATAGCAGCGCTCCGCGACGTGGCAGAGCGGCAGATAGCATACCGCCTCGAAGCGACGTCCCGCAAAACCTGTCGCCCGGGCGAAGCGATCGGCCGCGTAAACCAGATTTCGATGCGACAGCATCGCTCCCTTTGGCGGGCCGGTTGTACCTGACGTGTAGACCATGATCGCGACATCGTCCGGGTGCGCCTCGTCGATCGCCATGTCGAGCTCGCGACCCGCGTCGGGATGTTCAACCAGCCACGTGCGCCCGCGATCGACAAGCGCGTCGAACGACATGAGACGTTCATCGCGGTAGTTACGCATGCCCTTCATGTCGACGCAGGCGATCGCCTCGACGGCGGGGAGGCCGTTTTCGTTATTTAGAGCGTCCAGGACCTTGTCGGTCTGCTCCTGGTCCCCAGCGATCACGACGCGCGCGCCACAATGATGGACGATATACTGAAGTTCCGGCCACGGATTTGTCGGGTAGACGCCGACGACGACGGCGCCGATCATCTCGGCGCCGAGATCGCAATAATACCATTCCGGCGTATTCTCGCTGGCGATCGCAATACGGTCGCCTCGCTTCAGCCCGAGCGAGACGAGGCCGAAAGCGACGAGCCGCGCTGTCTCGTAGTAATGCGCCCAGGTGAAGCGCTTCCATATCCCGTGTTCCTTTTCGCGGATCGCCAGAGCGTCTGGATGCGCATGAGCGCGGACGCGCAGAAGTTGCGGCAATGTAATGTCGGCGGCCAGAAGCTGCGGTTCGAGCGCGGGAAGGATGTCAGCGCGCGACATTCTGGACTTCCTGCTGCGAATCGGCGCCGCGGTCGCGCCTGCCGAGATAGGCGTCGAGAACGAGGGGGTCTTTACGGATATCGGCGGGCGCGCCGCCGGCGATCTGCTGACCGAAATTGAGCACCTGAACTCGATCCGAAATGTCCATCACGATGCGCATGTCATGCTCGATCATCAACACCGTGATTCCGAGTTCGTCGCGAATATCCAGCACGAATCGCGCAATATCCTCCGTCTCTTCTTGGTTCATGCCGGAGACCATCTCGTCGAGCAGAAGAAGCGTCGGCTCGCTGGCCAGAGCGCGCGCAAGCTCCACGCGTTTCTGCTGCCCGTAAGACAGATGCCCGACCACTGCGTCGCGAATGTGCTCGATCTCGAGGAACTCAATGATCTGCTCGACCTTCTCGCGTGAGGCGATTTCTTCTGCACGTGTTCGCCCGAAGAAGAACGCCGCCTCGAGCACGCTCGATTTCAAGTGAACATGACGGCCGACGAGTATGTTCTCGACGACCGTGCCATGCTTGAACAGCGCGAGGTTCTGGAAGGTGCGGCCGATGCCGAGGCGCGCGAAATTGGCGGGGCGTTCGCGCGTGATGTCTGCGCCGTCGAACACGATGCGGCCGCTTGTCGGCCGCAGCACGCCGCTGATGAGATTGAACAGAGATGTCTTGCCGGCGCCGTTGGGGCCGATGACGCTGCAGATCTCGCCGCGCGCCACGTCGAAGCTCACGTCCGACACGGCGCGCAGGCCGCCGAAGGTGCGGGTCAGCGCCTCGATTCTCAGAAGCGGCGCGCTCACGACAGCCACCGCTTGCGCCGCTTGTAGTGCTTGACGTCGCGCATCGACTTGTGCGCGCCGGACCGGCCGGCGCCGAGGTAGAATTCCTGCACGTCCTCGTTGCGCGCGAGCTTGTCGGCGGGACCGTCGAGCACGATGCGGCCGTTTTCGAGAATATAGCCGTAGTCGGCGATCTCCAGCGCGCGCGCCGCGTTCTGCTCGACCAGAAGCACGGTCAGGTCGAGCCGCCGCTTGAGGTCAACGATGATTTCGTAGATGCGGTCGATGATCATCGGCGCAAGGCCGAGCGACGGCTCGTCGAGCGCGAGCAGGCGCGGGCCGCTCATCAGGCCACGCGCGATCGCCAGCATCTGCTGTTCGCCGCCCGACATGTAGCCCGCGATCTGGTCGCGGCGCTCGGCGAGGCGCGGAAAGAGCTCGAAAGCCTGGTCGCGACGCTCGCGCCAGAGCGAGGCGGACGCGGTGAACCCCCCGACCTGAAGATTCTCCTCCACGCTCAGCGCCGGAAAGATGCGGCGGCCTTCCGGAACATGCACGACGCCGCGCCGCACGATTTCGTCCGGCGCGAACGCGCTGATGTCGGCGCCTTCGAGATGCACGGAGCCGTTGTCGATCTTGCCGTCTTCCGCATAGAGAATGCCGGACATGGCCTTGAGCATCGTGCTCTTGCCGGCGCCGTTCGCGCCGAGCAGAGCGACCAGCGCGCCCTTTTCCGCCCGCAGGCTGACGTCGCGCACGGCTTCGATCGCATTGTCATAGACGACCTGCAAATTGCGAAACTCGAGCAACGGGGAGGCGGCGCCGACTTCCGGGGTTTCCGTTGGACAGGACCGCATCACGGCGAAACGCCACATCGTTGGCGGCGGTTCGCCGAACCTGGCATCTCCTCATTCACGCCTTCCTCCCCACAGTTTGAGTTGTTTTTAGTTCCGAGGAATTTATCATAAACCGGACGGCCGTTCCATAGATAAGTTCGCTCGCCCGCGCGTTTTCTGGTAGAAGCCCTCAACTTTGCGTCGAATGGAATCAACCGATCATGGCGAGAACCCGCTCCGCGAATTACGAAGACGTTCAGCTGGGAATTCTCTCCAAGGCTGCGCGCTTGTTCGCAAAAAATGGATATGAGCGCACCTCCGTCAGCGACCTGGTGACCGCCTGCTCTCTCTCGCGCGGCGCGATCTATCATTACTTCGAATCGAAAGAGGCGATCCTCTTCGCAATGCTGGGCAAGCTGGTGCTCAGCCTGCTTGACCGGCTTGAGGCAGCCCGCGCCGAAGACGGAGCGCCAACTCAAAAACTGCTGCGGGTCGTCGAGGAATTCTTCTTGCACAATGCAAGCTCTCCCGACGAGCAAGTTATCCTGCTCAACGACCTTGGCGCCCTGAGCAAATCGGAACAAAAGCATATCATCGATATCGAGAGGAAGATAATCAATCTTATCGCAGACGTACTTATTGAGAACGACATGCGCCGTAAACTGACGGCGGAAAACAAGAAAATATATACGATGATGTTTGTCGGAATAATCAATTATACATACACATGGTACGATCCGAAAGGCGGCGTGAAGCCGCGCGAACTCGCGCGAATGGCGACGGATCTGTTTCTCCATGGCTTTCTGGCTGAAGGCCATCATCTCAAATCTCAAAACGTCGTTGCGGCGCTGCCAGTGAAGCGACAGCCAGCGCGCGGCTGACCGGCGCGGATCTGGTTCACCTCGAACGATCTCTCCACGAAGGCGAATGATCGAGCAACCGTCGCGCCAGCGCCTAGAGTCATGCGACGCTCGCCACTGCGGAGGTTGTCCGGAGGATGGCAGCCGCTCTTCAAGACCGGCATAGCCCCACGTAGCCTCGGAGTCTCGCCGGAACTCGAGTCCTCGTCCTGATGAGCGCCTGAAAGGCGCGACGCGAAGGGCGATAAAGGATACACATTTCGGCTCGGTCACCCTTCGAGACGACCTGCTCGCCTCCTCAGGACGAGGATTCAAGCGTTTCCCGCCAGGCATTCAGTCAGCCGAGATAGCCTCCCCCACGAGTATCCAGTTCTTTCCATCGAACCGGGCGATCCGCATCGACTTATAGGCCGAGTAGTTGTCCGGCGAATTGTTGATCGCGATGCCCGGCAAGAGAAGAGGCGGCCTGACATTCGTGAACGAGGTCGCCTGCTTCAGCAGATTCTCCCGTGTGAGATTGTCTCCTGCCCTCTTGAGCGCAATCGCGATGGCGCTCGCGCTCACGTAGCCGGTTATGGCGATGAAATCGGATACGTTGTCGTTCGGAACGTATTTGCCCATGAATGCCTTGAACTCGGCGACTTCGGGATCGTCGGCCCAAGCAGGATCGCTCGCCTGCTTGAGGAACTGCGTTGTGATCACGCCGGTCGACGCTTCAAGGCCCGCGGGTTTCAAGACGCCGTCGATCGAGTTTGACGGGCCGCCGATGATTTGTAGGGGCTTCCAGGTTAGCTCGAATGTCTTGCGGATCGCCTGCGCCGCGAACTTCGGCGTCGTAAAGAGCAACAAAGTGTCTGCGCCGGACGCTTTCAGCCTGAGTATTTGCAAATCGACGGTGGCGTCTCCGAATTCATGGGGCGTCTCCGCGACAATCTGCGATACGTTGTCGCCCAGCCGCCTCCGTAGGCCTTTCAGGAAGTCTTTCCCGAAATCGTCATTCTGATACAAGACGCCGATCTTGGCGTCCGGCCGATTGAGAAGCACGTATTTCGCCAGAATGGCGCCTTCCATTTCGAAGGCGGGATAAAGCGGCACTGTCCACGGAAAATTACCGGGGTCGTTGAAACGCCGCCCGCCGGCAGAGATGAATATTTGAGGGACTTTTTTTTCATTCATGTATTTCTGCGTCGCGACGTTGGGCAAGGTGCCGAGCGTACCGACTTCGGCAAGGATATCGTCCTGCTCGACCAGCTTCCTGGTCTGCTCGATCGCCTTAGGAGGCGTGTAGGCGTTATCGAGCAGGATCAGATTGACCTTGCGCCCATTGATTCCGCCCTCATCGTTGATGCGCTGAAAGAAGCCGAGCATGACGCGCGCATAGCTGCTGAATGACGACGCGGGGCCGCTCAATGGCACTGTCTGGCCGAGCTTGATCTCCGCATCGCTCGCTCCGGACGAATAGCTCTTCTGAGATGACGCCGGCGCCGACATGAGACATGAGAGAGCCAACGAGGCGCCCCATAAGAGACATCTGTTACTCATGTATTTTCCTCCTCGCTGTCGCACAAGTATTTGCGGGAACCTCTATTGCTCTCATAGCCCCATGAAGCTCGGGCGAGCACCGCAGGTCATGCATCGGTTACCCCTCGACGGCTCGCCGAACAATCTTGCCGCGCTCGCTTGGCGTGCCGGCGCGTCCTTCGCCGGCGTGGCTCGCGACCTTGGCGGATGCGAGCGCATCCATTTGAGCAAACGCGCTTTGCCGGCGACCGCAGCGCTGAACACGGACCATCCTGTTCTCTACCGACCCAACAGTTCCTTGAGCCGTCCCTTCATGACTTTGCGCGTTGGCGTAACCGGCATCTGCTCGATGAATTCGAGCCTTTCGGGCAGCTTGACCTTGGAGATGCCGCGCTCCGTCAGATACGCGCACAGCTCAGGCAATGTCGGCAGTATCCGACCCTTCGGAACGACGAAGCAGCATGCGCGCTGACCGAGCACGGGATCGGGATAGGGAACGATCGCTACTTCAGCAATCTTGGGGTGGGAACCCAGCAGATTCTCGACGTCGAGCGGATTATATTTCATTCCGCCGCGGTTGATGACTTCGGTCTTCCGTCCTGTAATGCGAACATTGCCCGCCCCATCCATCACAGCCAGATCTCCGGTGATGAACCAGCCGTCATCGGTGAATGCCGCTTTGGTGGCGGCGGGGTTCTTGTAGTAGCCAGGAAACAGCAGACTGCCTCTGATCTGAAGCTCCCCCTCCTCACCGCAACCCGACGCTTTGTCGTCGGCGCTTGCGATCCGCACCTCGGCGCCAGGCGCGGCCCTTCCGGATGTGCTGGTTGCGACGTCGTAAGCATCGCCGGGGCGAGTGTAGAGACCGGCTTGAAGCTCGGTCATGCCCCAGAGATTCGTTAGAAAGCCATTCTTGAGAATAGCGGACACCGCCTTTGCAACTTCCGGAGGAAGGGCGCTCCCGGCAGTGATAACCAACCGAACCGAAGAGAAGTCAGTCTTGCCCAGCAATCCATTCGCGATAAGACCCGCCAGATGAGCCGGCGCGCACACCAAGACCGTAGGACGATGCCGTGAAATCGCCTGGCTGAGTTCGCCGGGGCTATACGCCGGAAAGAGAACGTTCGTCGCTCCGACTGCCGTCGCCAAGTGCAAGCTGTATAGGCCCAGCAGATGCGTGTAGCCGGCGACCGACAGAATCGTATCGGATGCTTCGAGGCGATGTTCCAGAGCGCCTAGCCGCGCATTTCCGAGAGTTCTTTCGTAGGACGACGGAACGGCTTTCGGTCCCGCGCTCGTGCCTGATGTGAACAGCAGAAGAAATGGATCGCTCGCGACGGGGCGATCGAAGAGCGCTTGCGATTGCGAGCGAGCTAGCAACGCCGTCAAATCGGTCGCACCCGCAACGCTCCGCCCCAGCGAAATCACATGCTTCAAGGCGGGCAACTCCGCCTTGAGCGCCAGAGCTTCGGTGACCGGACAAAAGCCCTTCTGGTCCGACACAGCTATGAAAGCCACGCTTTCTGCATGATGGAGCAAGGTTCTGATTTCAGAGGTTCGATAGGGCAAATGGACGGTCGAAACCACTGCGCCCAAGCGCGCGATTCCAAAGTAAGCGATCAGAAACTCAATCGAGTTCGCGAGCTGTATCGAGACGACGTCGCCAGAACGGACCCCCAAACTCCGCAAACCACCGGCGAAACTTTCGGAGCTCTTCAGAAGCTCCTGATAGGACACTTCACGGTCGCCGGAGATCGCTGCAAGCGCGTCGCCAGCACGCGACGCATTCGCTTCGAGCCATAGCGTCAAGGTGTCATTGGACCAAAGACGCTGCTCCTCGTAGTGGCGCCGTCGATGCGGATCCACATGCAAGATCGCGCGTAGCTCTTCGGACTCGACAACACTGTCTCGCGCCATGAGCCCCTCCCACTGTCTTCTGAAGCGTTGACCGAATGGTCATTTTATGACAAATTAGTGTCATCGAAAATTGCTGTCAATCGGGGATATGCGAGTGACCAGCGGCGATTTGTCGCCTAAATTGGCTTGCCTCAAGCGCGTTGACATCAGTCATCTTGTATGACTGAGTAGTCGGTCACTTCCTGAGGGGCAGAGGTATGGTGGGCGAGATGCGCTATCGCTGGCAGATGACTGAGCCCGGCAAGCCCATGTCAAAAGTGGCTTTCGATCCGCCGCCTCTGGGGGCGGACGAGGCGCTGATTCAAATCGCTGGTTGCGGCGTGCGCCACATCCATCTCGGCTTCTTTTACGACGGCGTTCGCACGAACAGGCAGCCGCCTCTGACGCTCGGCCACGAGATCAGTGGTCGCGTCGAGACGCACCCACTCGAACAGATCAACGACGTCTTCAGGAACGTCCATGATCACCGCCTCACGAAGCGCGCAATCCTCGTTCCATAGGAGCAGACAGATGAACCCGCAAACAGCCGCCATTGTCGAGGCGACCAAGCTGCACGAATTCAACGACCACAATCTCGTGCCCGAGCATGTGGTCCCCGGCATAACGATTCAGAGAAGACCGGCCCGCAAGCCAAACGGCGACATCGCAGACGGCCTCTACAACTACTGGATCACCTACGACAACCAAAAGCAGTTCAATTCTTACACGACGGACATGGTGAAGGGGGCGATTCTGGCCTTTCACGCGGCCTCGAACGCCAGGGACGCGGTCGCCGTCGTCTTCACCGGCGCCGGCGACAAGGCCTTCTGTTCGGGCGGCAACACCAAGGAATACGCGGAGTATTACGCAGGCCATCCGCAGGAATATCGGGCCTACGTCAATCTCTTCAACGATATGGTCACGGCCATCCTGACCTGCAACAAGCCGGTCATTTGCCGCGTCAACGGCATGCGTATCGGCGGCGGCCAGGAAATCGGCATGGCGGCTGACTTTTCGGTGTCTCAGGATCTGGCGCGGTTCGGCCAAGCCGGCCCGAAACACGGTTCGGCGCCGATTGGCGGAGCAACGGACTTCCTCCCGGTCTTGCTCGGCTGCGAGAACGCCATGATCTCGGGCAGCCTGTGCGAAACGTGGTCGGCGCATAAGGCATATCGCCTCGGAATGTTGACGGGCGTTGTTCCCGCATTGAAAGTCGATGGAAAGTTCGTCGGCAATCCGCTGGTCGTTCTCGATCGGTACTCGGACGAATTCGGACAGATCGTCCATGGCGAATACAAGACAGGCGCCGAGCTCGAAGCCGGCAAGGCCCTGATGGCCCGGGGTCAAATCGATCTGTCGCTGCTCGATGCGAAGGTCGAAGAACTCTGCGCCAAGATACTCATGACCTTCCCCGACTGCTTCCTGAAGACCATTCTGGAACTCCGCAAACCAAAGCTGAACGCGTGGAACGCCAACAAGGACAACAGTCGCGACTGGCTGGCGCTCAATATGATGACAGAGGCGCGCCTCGGGTTCCGCGCGTTCAACGAGGGCGCTAAGGACGACCGGGAGGCCGACTTCGTCGGCCTGCGGCAGGCTCTCGCCAAAGGCGCGCCCTGGTCGGACAAACTTACGGAAAGCCTGATGCCCACGTCCCGGAGAACAGCATGACTTCCGGCGGCCCTCTCAAAGTCTGGCGCGACCGCAACGACGCGTTGTTGCGGCTGCGCCTGTCACGGCCGAAGGCCAACATCGTCGATGCGGAGATGATTTCCGCGCTGGATATCGCCTTGAAGGATGGCTTGGCCGACGTGCGCCTCAAAGGCATCCTGCTCGATGCCGATGGCCCCCACTTCAGTTTCGGCGCCTCCGTGCCGGAGCACCTCCCAAAAACATGCGCGGAAATGATCCATTCTCTCGATGGACTGCTGTTGCGAATGGTTCGCAGCCCGGTGCCGATCCTTGTCGCTTCAAGGGGCCAGTGCCTCGGCGGAGGACTCGAGGTCGCCTCGGCCGGACATCTGATTTTCGCGGGATGCGACTCGCGCTTCGGCCAGCCAGAAATTCAGCTCGGCGTCTTCGCAGCCGCCGCCTCCTGTCTTCTGCCGGAGCGCATCGGACGGCAGCAGGCCGAGGATCTGCTGATTTCTGGACGCACGATCACGGCCGCCGAGGCTCTCGGGATCGGATTGGTCCATTCGCTCAATGACGACCCGGAAGCCGCGGCGCTCCAATATTTCGACGACCACCTGGCGCCTCGCAGCGCCAGCTCGATCCGCTTTGCCGTTCGGGCTGCGAGAGTTGGCTTTCTCGCACGTGTCGACGCCAATTTCCGCGCCGTCGAAAGCCTGTATCTCGATGGCCTGATGTCGACGCACGACGCCGTCGAAGGCCTGGAGGCTTTTCTGGACAAGCGCCAGCCGCAGTGGCAGGACGCATAGAAGCGATTGTCCTCTCTCGCCTCCTGCGTTCGAGCCACGCTGAGCGCGCGTGTCCAGCAAAGAGCCAATCGGGTTCCGGCATGTGCTTCTGTTTGCGGCCTATTTGGTCGCAAACAGAACAGGTGGAACATGGTCAAATCGCAGCGGGATTTGGACCATGCGCGCATGATGCTCTGCCGCTGGCAGCATGAATTCCCGAACAAACCAGCCCAATTCCTTGATCCTGACCGGCTCTGGCGCGTCCTCCGCGACGCATTCCAAACACGCCCATGCCGCTCCAAACGCCGTCAAGCCCGTGAGGAGCATATACGCTCGCGCAACCGAGTCCGGGCGTTCGTATCGAGCGATCGCGTCAGTCGCTGTCCGCCAGTGGCCCAAGACAATCTCAAGCGTCCGTGCGGTCAGACATTTCGTGCGCCGCTCGGCTTCATCGATCGCGGTTTGGACATGTCTTTCGAACGCTTCGACGTATCGAGGCCCTCTGCTCAAACGTGTCGCCAGCGCTGCGCCGTGAATTTCATTCGTGCCCTCGTAGATTTGCGTGATTCGCGCGTCCCGCAGGATCTGTTCGACTCTGTATTCCTTGAGATAGCCGTATCCGCCATGCGCCTGAATCGCGAGATGCGCTGATTCGACCGCCGCATCTGTGCAGAAGCTCTTGCAAACCGGCGTCATGAACTCAGCGAAATCAGATCGCCCGTTCAACTCGAGATCGACCAGGGTCTGGTAACACATTACGCGTCCTCCCAGGGTCAACGCCATCTGTGTCATCAGCATTCGCCGAACATCATCATGCTCGGAAATCGCCACCGCCTCGCCGGATTGCGGATCGCGGCCTTGCTTACGATTCGCCGCGTAAGCCAGCGACCGTTGCGATGCGCAGTTCGCCAAGGCGACGCCTTGCAAGGCGACTTCGAGCCGTTGGATATTCATCAGCGTGAACATCCGCTTAAGCCCCTCGCCCGGCGCGCCGACCATCGCCCCGGTGGCGCCGTCGAACGCCATCTGGCACGTCGCGGCAGCATGAAGGCCCATCTTGTCCTCGACGCGCACGACCGACACACCGTTTGCGGCGCCGTTCTCGAGGTGGGAGGGCACAAGGAACAGCGAGAGCCCCTTGAGACCCGGCGGCGCATCGGCGGTTCGCGCCAGCACCAAATGCAGGACACGTCCCGTGTAATCCTGGTCGCCGCCGGAAATGAAGATCTTGCTTCCGTCGATCCTCCAGCCGTCATCGCACTGATGCGCGACCGTACGGATCAGAGAGAGGTCCGAACCCGCCTGCGGCTCGGTCAGGCACATCGTCGCGAGCCATTCACATGATGTCAGCCGCGGAATCCATTTGTCTTTTGTTTCTTCGTCCGCGTTGACGCTCAGCGTCCTGATGGCGCCCTGCGCAAGCGATACGCCCATGTGGAAGCCGATGCACGCGCCGGCCGTCATTTCCGAAAACGCGCTCGCCACAACGCCGGAAACTCCTTGACCACCGTATCGCACATCGGCGGCCAAGCTCTGCCATCCGCCTGCCTTATATAGATGAAAGGCCTTGTGAAAGACGTGCGGCAGTTCTACGCGACCGTTCTGAAACCTGACGCCTTGCGCATCGGCCACGTGGTCAATCGGGGAAATCGCCTCATTCACGAAGCGGCTCGCGTTGGCGAGGATATCTTTTGTCAGCTCGGAGTCCCATCCCGGAATCCGGGATGCGCCGGCTACCGACTCAAGCGCAAAAAGAATATCGTCAACGGGCGCGCGATAGTCGATCATAAGCAACCTCAAAAATCTTCAAGCGCCGTCCGGCCCTAGACAGGCTCGATCCATGTCTTGCAAACGCCGTTGAATTCTCTCTCAGCCTCTTCTTTCGCCCTGGCGATGCTCATGTGGAACGTATCGGTCACAGGTCGCCACCGAGTATCGCAATAGAACAGGAAAGCCATGCGTCTCGCCGGGGCGCTGCGCAATTGCCACGCCGGCGTATGGCGAGACTGTGGCGCCATCGCGCGACTGATGGCACGATCCGGTAACAACGTGCCGATCATCGATCGGCGACCAGCAAATGACCTGAACGCCACCAACTTCCTTGCCGGGGCCGATTGTGGACATTGAATAACTCCTTCTGAACGTCGTCTCGAGCGACGCGCCCACATCCGATCTGAGTGACCATGGACTGGTCTGACTCAGAATTCGTTCAGAATCCGCTCCTCGGCGTCGCGATCCACGAATTCATCCACCAGAGGCGCGAGGCCCGCCTCTTCTTTCTCGATATGCGCCGACAACTCGTCGAAGAACTGACGCGCCAGCTGGCAAAACAGCCGCCAGTCCTGGCCATTGATCGCGCCCTTGCGCAACTCGAGGGACAATGCAGCCAATTTGTCGCCAACCGGCAGTATCTCCCGATGTTCGGCCGTGAGGAGATCGGCCATCGCTCCGTGCCCGTTCTCTCTCAGGATCGGAAAGATCGCATCTTCCTCGCAGGCAAAGTGGTTCCTGACTTCTCCGGAGATTGCGCGGGCAAGCTCGTCAAGAGTTCGCTCGATGCGCGCCTCAGCAGGATCGGGGGGAGCATTCCCCGACGATTGAATCATGTCGGACACTCTGGCGGCCAGCCGGAGTGTCGCCTCATGTTCGTCATGGAGTTTGCTGGAGATCCGACTCGACACGTCCCTATCCCTTCAAGCGCTATGTCGGCCGCCTTCGACCACTCAGGAATGCAGTTTTTCGTATTTGTCGAGCAATTCCCGCCCGGTTTCCGGCCAGTCTGGATTCTGCACGATGCAATCCGCCGGACACACCAACTTGCATTGCGGCTCGTCCTTGGCGCCGACGCATTCGGTGCACTTGGCCGGATCGATAATGTAGATGATGTCGCCCGCCGTGATCGCTTCATTCGGACAGACGGGAACGCAGGCGTCGCATGACGTGCAATCGTCATTGATCAAGAGGGCCATCGAAACGTCTCCCGATGTTTACCAGAGCGGAATGGGATCGAGCTCAGCGGCCCGAAGCGGACAGCGCCGGTTCCTCGCATGGTTTAACGGCGACACGACCAACCGCCGCCATTGATGGCGCCGATTTCGAGCGATCCGTCGATTTCAGCCGGATCTGCCCCAAGATCGCGCAACCCAATGCGGCGACAAATTGCGGCATATCGCCCTCCGCCACATTGACCTCCATCTTGAGGTCCTCGGATATCGCTTGCGCGATACGACCCCAGCGAAGAATACCGCCGACCAGCGTCAACTGCTCTTCAATCTTGACGCGCTTCAACAATTGCACCGAGCGACCGGTGAGCGACATTCCGGCGCCGAACATGATGTTCTCCGGCGAGACGCTGTTGGAGAGGTGATTGATCACCTCGGATTCGGCGAACACAGTGCACACGCCGGAAATCGACGCCGGTTCGGTCGCGTTTTCAAGAAGGCCATCGATGTCGTCGGTGTCGAACCCCATGTAGCGAACGGTCTTTTCAAGGAACATGCCAGTGCCGGACGCGCACTTGTCGTTGAGCCGAAACGTTCGGACCTTCCGCGATTCATCGATCCGGCTCGCCTTCATCGTCTGACCGCCAATGTCGAGAACGGTTCTCGTGCCGGGAAAAAGATAAGATGCGCCGCGCGCGTTCGCGGTGAGGTCGGTCACCTGCGTATCGCGATCGTCGAACTGGTGGCGACCGTAACCGGTCGTGATCACATAATCGACGTCGCCGCGCTCCAGACTTGCGGCGGCGAGCGTTGAGGCCATCACCGCGCTGGCGGCCTCCTGAAGCCTCGAGCCCGTCGGCCTGATCGTGTGCGCAACAATCGCGCCATCGCTATCGAGAATAACGCCTTTCGTGTAAGTGGACCCGATGTCCAGACCCAAAGTGTAGCTCATTTCAGGCCTCCTGGCGCACCAGCGCGTTGTCCGCTGCGATGTAATCCATGGCGAAGAGCGCGGCGCCGAGCGCACCCATGTAGTGGCTGTCGTCGCTGACGTTGAGCGGCTTGCCGAGCGCCTCCTCCATCGCCTTGATCATTCCGGGATTTTTTGCGACGCCACCGGTGAAGGTGATCTCTCCATTGATGCCGGTGCGACGAAGAAGCCCGTAGGAACGCGACGCGATCGACTTGTGCACGCCCCAGAGAATGTCCTCGACCGCCTTGCCCTTTCCGAGCCACGACAGAACCTCGGCTTCGGCGAACACCGTGCATGTCGTACTGATTTTCACCGGCTTGGTCGACTTCATCGAGACCGGCCCGAGATCGCTCAGGTTCATGCCGAGCGCCATGGCCGCCGCGCCGAGGAAGCGGCCCGTACCGGCCGCGCATTTGTCGTTCATGCAGAACTCGACGATTTCTCCATCCGGCTTCACCCGGATCGCCTTCGAAGTCTCTGGCCGCCCATATCTATGACCGTTCCGGTCTTCGGGAACATGTGAACCGCGCCACGGCCGTGGCAACTGATCTCGGTGACCTGCTTGTCGCCGAACGTGACCTTGAACCGCCCATAGCCCGTCCCGATCACGAACTTCACGTCCTTAGGATCTATGTTCCCATCACTGCAGGCTGCGTCAAATGCGTTCTGCGCCGCCTGCTGAACGTTCGCGCCCGTATCAGTCAACGCGCGGGCGACGATCTCGCGCTTCTCGTCGATGATCACAGCTTTGGTCTGCGTTGATCCAACGTCGACGCCTGCCGAGTATTTCATGGATCGCTCCCGATAATTGTCAGTCGAACATGATGTTTTCGACGAAAGTCTCCATCTGGATGGAGATGTCGTCGAACGTGTTCTGGTTCTCCTCGAACTCCGTTATGAAGTACGGGATCTTCTTGGCGTCCAGTTCCTTGGAGTACGCGACAGTTTCATCGAGTCCAGGCTCGCACATTTTCGCGGAGGCCAGGATCACCGCCTCGGCATTCGCATGCCTGACGCGCTCGAGTAGCATCTTTTCGTTTGGCTTCTTATTGTCGTGCTGAACCGCGCTGTAGGATGACTTGTCGATATATGCGCTCGCCAGATTCGCCATCGGATCGCCCGAGATGCTGACGTCCTCCAAAATCCACCGCGCCCCGATAAGCAGGTCGTCGTCCACGACGTGACATGAGCGCGAGATCGCCTGGAGCAGGTCGAAGGGCGGCGTCTCGCAGAACCCGCCTTCGAGCACGACACGCATGCGATCCTGCTGCCGGACCGGCCGCGCCTCGATCATCGGGATCACCGTCTCCAGAAGCTCGTTGAATTCTTCTCTCGGAAGAATTCCGGCCAGTCCGATGAGGGCGAATGACTCGTCAGCCGCGAGTTTCCACGGTTCGTTGCGCCGGATCTCGTAGAGATCCCTCATCAGCCTGCGCGACTTGTTATACACATCAAGAGAATTGCGAAGCGCAACGTCGGTAACGGGCTTGCCTCCAGCAGCGACGATGTCGTCGGCCAGACGCCGGTATTCATTGCGAAGAAATTCAGCCGCGCCGCTTGAATTCGGGTTCTGCGGCAGATGCAGCACCTGGGCTTTATAGGGGAAGTTTCTGCCCCATATTCCGGCGAGGTTGCGCGCGCCGTCGCAGATCGGGTGCGTCACGAACAGATCGAGTTCGAGATGCTTTTCGAGAGCGAGTTCGAGGGACGTCTTTAGAATAGAACAGAGGAACGAGCCGAAGTGCTGGCTCACCGAAATTCCCTCGGTGCGCCCGCCCCTGACCTTGACTGGCAGCATCCCCGCCGCGTGGGCGATCTCCTCTGGGAAATAGACCTGGAAATGGCCGACGACGCGGCCACCATTCGCCCGCCAGGCCTTGACCGTCGGAAAGGTCGAGTCCTCGACCAAGTCCCGGCAGCGGCTCAGGATCTCGTCGAGCGAGCGTCCGCGCCAATCGTTGAAGTACTGAACCTCGGTGGCCATACTCTGTCTCCTGCTGCCCGGCGCTCTCAATGGCTTGCAATCAGGCCTTTTTGCTTCCGCGAAATCAGACCCTCGAAAAAGGCGTCGGCGCGGTTTTTCATCTGCGCTTTCGACACGGCCCGCGGATCGACGATGTCCGATTCCAGAAGCAGGGTGGGAAGACCAAGGGCTTCCGACGTATGGAACCGGCGGTCGGCCAGGCCGGAAGATGCAGTCCGGCAGCTCTTGACGCCGTGGTAGACGATGCCGTCGAGCTTGTAGGGCGACAGCTGGTCCTCGATATCCGGGAAATTGAAGAGCAGCCCTTTCTGCGTCTCGCGAACGGTCAACAGCGACCCTTCCGCGAAACTCTCGATGGGATTGGCCAGGTCGAACTCATATCCCAGCGCCGTGCCGCCGGAGGCGAACTTCAGATAGCTCGAGATGACGAACACGCCGCCCCAGTCGGTGAAGAATTCGCTGAACCCCCTGAAAATCGGGTAGCAGGGAACTCCAAGCAGGCCGAGGCGGAACTTTTGCTCGACCGGCACGTCCTTGCCGTCCTTGCGGGTCATCGAACCGATTCCCTGGCGCGAACGATAGTCCATCTCTTCGTAGAGCTGCTTGAAGAAGATAGCGCCCTCCTCGGAAGCCCTGAAACAGTTCGCCATCCCGAGAAACGCCAGCCCGTCGGTAAGCGCGTTGAAGACGGCCGGTGTTCGTTGGTTCAACGCCAGCAGCATTTTCCAGTAGCGGCTCATCGTATTCGCGTGGCCGAGATGCTCACGGAACTTGTCGATGTCGAACTTCTTGCCCGTAACGCGCTCGCATTCGGCGATCAGCTCTTTCACCTGGGCAACAACGTACGCCAGCTCGTATTTGAAGTCCTTGTCGCCCGGCATGCTGCGTGGACCGCAAGAGCGATCGTTGGGAATGTCGATCGTCACAACGGGCGCGTCGTAGAGACGCTCCCAGATTTCGGCCCATTTGAAATAGGTGTTACAGGCGTTGGTCGTCACCACCAGTCCCGGCTTCGGGATCAATCCCATCGGATGCTCGCTGCCGCGCAGATGCATGCCGATATCCGCCTTCACATATCCACAGACATCCGGCGAAAACCCATAGTCCTCGGCCTCCTTCAGGAAGTCGATCGCCGTTCCCCGAACCGCCGTCTGAAGCGCGGTAATCTCGGGGAACACGATCGGCATGTCGAAGGTGCGCAGCACTTCGTTCATGTTGCCCATGACGAACACAAACGCCGCCTTCCTGTCGTGGCGGGCCGCTTCAGTGAGCGATGAAAACCATTTGCGCATAAGCCGAGCGCCCTCGCGCGACCCCCGTCCGATGATCTCGTGATCTGTCCCTTCGCGGGCGGCCGGCTCGGCGCTGGGTGTAGTCATGATCGGCTCCAACTTTACGGAATGTCGGTCTATTCAAGAAGTGACTGACCACCCACTTACCGCTAAAATCGGTAGTGGTCAATACGAGTTATTCCAATTTTCGCGCCAGGCGCGACAGAGGAGCGTCACCCGGGAATCAATTTCCGGTAGTAACAACGGCCACATTTCGCTGGGTAGACGCGGCAAAACGCCGCTTAAAATGATATTAATAGACTGGCCGTTCAGTTTATCATATGTTCATTGAGACCGTGCGTACGAGGAAGCGCTCTCATCTAATGACCTCATGGTCATGATGAAGCGCGATAGTCGCCGGGGAGGCGCTGGGCGGCTTGGCGAAGGCGTGTTCCCGACCAACGGCCATTGGCAGGGACGAAACGCCGAGAGAATGGGAGAGCTCTGATGAAGCGCGCGACCGACTACGGATACGAACTGAAGTCCGTCTATACGCCCGACGACATCAAGGGATTCGACTACAAGACCCATCTGGGAGACCCCGGCCAGTACCCCTATGCGCGCGGCTATCATTCTCAGGGCTATCGCAGCAGGGTCTGGACCCAACGCATGACCGCCGGCCTCGGAACCTCGGTTTCAGCAAACAAGGTTCTGAAGAAATACCGCGAGATGGGTCAGACGGGCGGCATTTGCGTCATTAGCGACCGCGTCTTCTCGCATTGCATCGACCCGGATCACCCGCTTGGGCGCAAGGAGGCGGGCGTTCTGGGATGGCCGGGATGTTCGCTCCTCGAGTTCGAGGAACTGATGGAAGACATTCCGCTGACGGGCCAGTCGATCACGCTGCTCGGCTCCAGCGCGCCATCGGTCATGCGGCTCGCCTATGTGGTCGCCCTTGCCGAAAAGCGCGGGCTCGATGTCGCCCAGATCCATGGCAGCGTCATCGAATCTCCATTCGAGAACTATTTCGGACAGACGGATGTTCAGCCGTTCGATCTCAATCTGAAATTGTTTCTCGACGCATCGGAATACGTGCTGCGAAACAAGATCCGCATGCGCGCGGCGATCATCAGCCAGCATTTCCAGGAGTCGGGCGGCAATAACGCGCAGGCGCTCGCTGTTGAGCTCGCCACGCTGAAGGAATTGTGCGGAATGCTCGTCAATGAACGCGGACTCGACTTCGACACGGTCGCGCTGCTGCCTTACGAGCTTGTGACGGTAGGCAGCCGCTTCTTCGAAGAGATCGCCAAGATGCGGGCCCTAAGGCGCATGTGGGCAAAGATGGCCAAGGAGGAATTCAAGGCCAAGCACGACAAGTCCTGTCAGCTCCTGATGGCGGTCCACACGTCCGGGCGAACGATGACCTATCAGCAACCGCTGAACAACATCGTTCGCTGCGCGATCCAGACGCTCGCCGGAGCGATCGGAGGATGCACCGCCATGGACAACGCGACGCTCGACAACGCTCATTCGGAGCCATCGGCGCTGGCGGCGCGCATGTCGCTCAACACCCAGCATATCGTGGCGGCGGAAACCGGCGCGACGGACGTCGTCGACCCGCTGGCCGGATCTTACTTCGTCGAGCACCTGACGAACAGGGTCGAGGAGGAAGCATACAAAATTCTCGGAAAGATCGAGGAAATGGGAGGCGTCATCGCCGCTCTCAAGCGCGGCTACGTCCAGGAGATGCTGAGCAACGAGGCGTCATTCAAATTCAACGAAATCGACAGGAAGGAGCGCCTTGTCGTCGGCGTCAATCACCTCGTCATTCCGCAAGACGAGGATTTCCAAATTCCAATCCAGGAGCTGCACGCCGAGGAATCGGAGGCGATCGCACAGCGCATGGCTGACTGGAAGAAGACCCGCGACTTGCCGGCGCTCACCGCCAGTCTGAACAAGCTCTACAATGACGCCAAGAAAGGCGACCGGTTCAATCTGATGCCTTCGATCATCGACGCGGTGAAGCTTTATGCCACATCAGGCGAGGTCATAGGCACAATCCGTCTGGCGCGGGGCTACAGCTACGATCCCTTCAACATGATCGAGAGCCCCTATTCCTATCACTAAATGGTTTTCGGAGCCTACGCATGACGAGTACAGCGCCAGTCAAAGTCATCGTGACCATGATAGGTCTCGACGGTCATACGACCGGCGGGGAGGTCGTCGCACGCTTGCTGCGAGATGCAGGCATCGAAGTCGTGTATCTCGGCGTCAACCAGACCCCCGAGATGATCGCGCAGGCGGCGATCCAGGAAGACGTCGACATCATCGGGATCAGTTCGCACGCCTCGAACTACGCGCTGGTCGAGGACCTGCTCGCCATCCTCAGAGACAAGAAATCCGAGGATATCCCCGTGGTGTGCGGAGGAAATATTCCGCAGACGGTTGCAAAGAAACTGACGGAAACAGGCGTCGCAGGAATCTTTCCGCCTGGCGCCTCGAGCGACGAGATTGTGAACTTCATGCTCGCCAACGCCAGATCATCGAGGCGGCTTCAACAATACAATTAGGTCGCGACCGAGTGGAACGCCGATGCAGATTGCCTCCCCTGATCTGGACTTGACCTTACGAGCGCTCAGCTCTGGCGATATTCGGACGGCTGCCCGTCTCATTACCTTCATCGAGCGCGGGACGACCGGGCTGACGCCCCTTCTGCAGACATTGTATCGGAACGGAGGACGCGGACGGATAGTCGGGATCACGGGACCGCCCGGCGCCGGAAAAAGCTCGCTGACGAACAAGCTGATCTCCGTATGGCGGAAGCAGGGACTGACGGTCGCCGTATTGGCGATCGATCCGTCGAGCCCGTTCACCGGCGGCGCTGTTCTGGGAGATCGCCTGAGGATGATGGAGCACGCTTGCGACCCGGGCGTGTTCATCCGCTCGATGGCGTCCCGCGGACAACTCGGGGGACTAGCCAAGGCGGCGGGCGATGCGCTCACGATCCTGAACGCGATGCCCTGGGACATCGTTCTGATCGAGACCGTCGGCGTAGGCCAAAACGAAACGGACGTCATGCGGCACGCCGAAGTCGTTCTTCTTGTGCAAACGCCGATGGGCGGCGACGACATTCAGGCGGCCAAAGCCGGCATTACCGAAATCGGCGACATTTTCGTGGTGAACAAAGCCGACCACCCGCAGGCCGACCATACTGTCCGGCAGCTGGAGTCGATGGTTGCGCTAGGAAATTGTCTTCATCCCGACAGAACGTGGCTGCCCCCGGTCGTAAAGACGCAGGCGAATAGCGGCGAAGGCGTCAAAGTCCTCACCAATCACATCGACCGCCGCTTCGTTCACCTGGCGCGCAATCCGGAGGTCGCCGAAAAGCAGAGCCGCGAACGCATCAGACATCGCGTCGGAGAAATCCTGCAGCAATTGCTGAATCAACGGATGCGTTCGAACGGCGGCGGGTGGCTCGACGAGGCGATCGAACCCGTGGTCGCCCGAAAAAGCGATCCTTACGCTTTAGCCGCTACATTGATCGAGCGACTATAGAATCTCGGCCTGGATTTCCACTCATGCGTTGATTCCCGCCCGCGCGAGCCGTCGCCGGGGTCGACGCCGCCGGAACGTCACGCGCTTCCGTCGTCGCTTGACTCCCGTCGATTGAGCTCATACGGTCTATGTGACTGACCCGTCACTTACCTGCATGGCGAATGAACGGCGACACGACCGAGAGTCATTTTATGCCAACCGAGCTCGACGAGACTCAGCAGCAAATCCGCGATTCCGTCCTGCAGATCTGCCAGAAATATCCGGAGGACTACTGGCTCGAGAAAGACCGGCGCGGCGGGTTTCCGGATGATTTCGCAAAGGACATCGCCGACGCCGGCTGGCTCGGCATCGCCCTCCCCGAAGCCTATGGCGGGTCGGGCCTCGGCGTTCGCGAAGCGGCTGTCATGATGATGGCCATCGCCGAATCGGGCGCCGGATTCACGGGCGCGTCGGCCGTCCACATCAACATATTCGGGCTGAAGCCGGTCGCGGTCCATGGCTCCGAGGAGCAGAAGCGGGCGTGGCTGCCGTCGATCATTCGGGGCGAAGACCGGGCGTGCTTCGGCGTCACGGAAGCCGACGCCGGCCTCGATACGCCTCGCATCAAGACACGCGCAGACCGCAAGGGCGATCACTACGTCGTCAACGGCGGCAAGATCTGGACCTCCACCGCCCAGTCGGCAAACAAGATCTTGTTGCTTGCGCGCACCGCGCCGATCGAAACCACGCCGAATCCGATCGACGGGCTCACGCTCTTCTATACCGACCTCGATCGCGCGCATGTGCAGATCAAGGAGATCGAGAAGATGGGCCGGAAAGCCGTCGATTCAAACATGGTGTTCATCGACGGATTGCGCGTCCCCGTGGGCCATCGCATCGGCGAGGAGGGGAAGGGCTTTCGCTATCTGCTGGAGGGTTTCAATCCGGAGCGAATTCTCATTGCCGCCGAAGCCGTCGGACTGGGCCGCGCCGCGCTCCGACGCGCCACGCAATATGCCAAGGAGCGCCGTGTCTTCGGCCGGCCGATCGGCCAGAATCAGGCGATCCAGCACCCATTGGCCCGCTGCTGGGCAGAGCTGGAGGCCGCAGAACTCATGATCTTTCGGGCGGCCGCGCGCTACGACGCCGGAAAATCGTGCGGCGAAGAAGCGAATGCGGCCAAGTACCTGGCCGCGGAAGCCGGGTTCCACGCCTGTGAAACGGCCGTGATGACCCACGGCGGGATGGGCTATGCAAAGGAATACCATGTCGAAAGATATCTGCGCGAAATCATGATCCCCCGCATCGCGCCGGTTAGCAGAGAAATGATCTTGTCCTTCCTGGCGGAAAAGGCGCTCGGATTGCCGAAATCGTATTGAGCCCATTCGGTCGGCCGCAAGCGGAGAACGAGAGGGGCGCATGATCCAGACGACGGTTCGGTCACTCGTCCGTCGCTTGACAAGCAGTCAAGCCGAAACATATGAGGCGGACCGCTAGTCACTTTGAGACGGAAGCGGCCCCGCTGCGCCAGGTGCGGCTTCGGGACCTGATCACTGAAGGCCGGAGAAGCATGTCTCATTCCCTCGCGACCGTGGACGAAACGACGACCGAACCTCAGACGGTCGCAGAACGGCGGCGCGCCCAAATCGTCGAGACGGCCATTCGGCTTTTTTCCGAGAATGGCTATTTCCAGACGACCACTGAAGACATCGCCAATGCGATTCCTGTCAGTAAGGGGCTTGTCTATAAATATTTCAAGGACAAGAACGACCTATTGTATTATTGCATGCAATATGTACTTGATAAGTATAAACTGGACGATGTGCCGCACTGTATTTCACGCATCGGACCTCTGGCTACGCTTGTGAAAATCATCAAGCTCCAGTGCGCCCTGGCGAAAGAACACGCGCCCGAGGTTGTCCTCGCTTATCGATCCACAGCCGACCTAAGCTCCGATCTCGCGCGAGAGATAAAGCTGCTCGAATCCAAGATCGCAAGAATGATCCGCCAATGTCTGGATGCCTGCATGCATCAAGGATATATCAAGCCCATCAATACGGACATCATGGCATATCAATACATAATGTACGCTCATACATGGGCGCTCAAGAACTGGGCGTTCAGAGATAGATATTCAGCGGAAGAATATGCTGCCGAAGGAGAAAGCATCCTCCTGACCCCGTTCCTCACGAGCACAGGAGAGGCGGAATACGAGAAGTGCAAGCGACGGGTCGATATTTAGCCTGCATTGGTGACGTCTCCTCTCAGGGCTGGCCAAGCGTCAAACGAACAGTGACCAACTCCGTTTCCTCTCCAGCGGCCAAAACAAACCCCATACGCTGCGCGATGGCGATCATCCGGCCGTTCTCCGCGAGGACGTGACCGACCAGTTCGATCATGCCTTCGCTGCGGCAATAGCGGACCAGCTTGTCGAGGAGCGCGCGCCCAAGACCAATGGCGCCCATGTCCGACCGCACGAGCAACGAGAACTCCGCGGATCGCGGGTCTGCATCGCGAACGGCGGTAGCGATTCCAAGCAGTTCCTCTCCGCCCTCCGGCGTCGGGCGGCACGCGACGAAGGTCATTTCCCGGTCGTAGTCTACCTGCGCCACGCGAGCCAATTCGACAGCATCGATCGACGACACATCGCGCAGGAAACGAAGGCGCAGGTCGTCCCGCGTGACGCGCGCCATCATCTCGCGCAACGCCATATCGTCGTCCGGATGTATCGCGCGCAGGAGAACCTCCGTCCCGTCCCGTAACCGAATTGGTTCCTTCAGTTCTTTCGGGTAAGGGCGGATCGAAAGGGCTCGGCCCGCGACGGAGCGACCGCCGTCAATGCGCATTTGCGAGTTGACGACGAGCGCCGTATCGCCCACGGCTAGCATTGGATTGATGTCCACGGCCGCGATTTCCGGAAAATCGACAATCAGTTGTGACAGCTTCACGATAATCGATGCGAGCATATCGACGCTCACCGGGGGCCGCCCGTTGTGCGCCTCGAGCAGGCGATACGCCCGCGTCCGCGATATCAGGTCACGCGCCAACGGAAGATTGAGAGGCGCCAAGCCCACGGCATGGTCGCCCAACTGATCTGCCGAGCGGCCGCCATGACCGAATGCGACGACGGGGCCGAAGATCGGATCGTTTGCGGCGCCGATGACCAATTGCCGTGCATGAGGCAAAGAGGTCATCGCCTGCAGTGAAAATCCTTCAATTCGCGCCTCTGGATCGGCAGCGGTGACCGCCTTGACGATCTGATGGGCAGCGGCGACGACGGCCTCTTCCGTCCCCAACTGCAGGACGACGCCGCCGACGTCCCACTTATGCGTGAGCGAAGGAGAAATGACCACGAGGCCGACCGGAAACCCCAAGCGCGCCGCCACTTCGCCCGCTTCTTTCGGACTTGCGGCAAAGCGACTTTCGACGACCGGTATCTCGTATGCGGTCAGTATCGCCTTTGCCGCAGGACCGGACAGCATCTGCGGATGTCCGAGCGCGGCGACCGGCTCGACGATCGCTCGCACGATATCTGTACGAGGGACCAGGTTGGACAGGCGCGTAGGCGACGCCACTCTCAGCGCCGCCTGGCCTTCATAAAACCCTGCGAGATGCCTAAATCCCTGTATCGCCTGGCTCGGCGTATCGTAGGTGGGCAGCCCTGCTTCCGCGAACGCTCGCTTCGCATCAACGACGCTTTCGCCACCGACCCAGGACGTGAGGACAGGCAATGTATAGGGCTTGAGCGCTTCTATCACGGCTCGCGCCGTCTCATCCGACTGCGATGAGGCGTTCGGGGAATGGATTACGAGTGCGGCGTCCACATTGTCGTCAGTCGCCAGCGCCTCGATCGATTGGGCATATTGGCGCGCATCAGCCGCAGCGCCTAGGCGAATTTGCCCCCAGCGCGAGACCGCGGCCGGCAGGTCCGCGCCCAGCCGCCTGAGCGTCTCCTCGCTTATCTTTGCAAGCTGCCCGTCATTCCGGACATGGACGTCGCATGCCAAATCGCCGAGCCCAGCGCCGTTGGAGAGGATCGCCAGACGACGACCTGTCGTACGACGAGCCCGCGCGAGCGTCTCGACTGCCGAAAACAATTCGTCGACGTCGTAAACCCTGAGCATTCCGGCCCGCCGTATGACGGCGTCATGAACGTCGTCGACCCCGATCAAGATTTCGGTCAGCGTCGCAAGCCGTTCTCCGGTCAACTCTCTCAGAGACCGATTGTCGCTGGGCTTGACGATGAGCACGGGCTTATTCTTGGCCGCGTGCCGCGCGGCGGTGACGAATTCCCGGCCTTCGTCCAGCCGTTCCGCATACAGAAGAATTGCACGCGCATCCGGGGCGTCGCCGAGAACAGCGAGCACGTCGGCGAAATTCACGTCGACACCAGCGCCGAGCGAGACAAAGTGCGAGAACCCGATGCCCTTCGATTGCGCCCAATCGAGAACTGAGGTGCACAGGTCGCCGGATTGCGACACGAACGCAAGCCTGCCCTTCCGCGCGGGGACCTGCGACAAGCTCGCATTGAGCCCGACGCCTGGAACCAGAACGCCGATGCTGTCAGGACCGATCAGCCTGCATTCGTGACAAGCCGCGGCTGCGCGTATCTCGTCCTCGAGCCGCCGAGACCCTGACGCATCGACGCCGCTTGACCCGGGCCAAAGCAAGATCGCAGCGCGCGTGCCGCGCTGACCCAAGTCAGCGATAATTTGCGGGGTGACTGACGGCGGGGTTGCGATAATCGCAAGGTCCGGCGCGACCGGAAGGCTCGCAACATCAGGGTAGCTCAACACGCCCGCCACGGCGCTGTGCTTCGGATTGACGGGCATCACCGGCCCGGCAAAGCCGCCCTGCAACAGGTTCCGCATCACGACATGGCCGGCCTTGCGCGGCGTGTTCGTCGCTCCGATCACCGCGATCGAGCCCGGCGTAAACAAACCTGCCAGATAGCGTGAGCCCATTTTGGACCAACCCAACCCTTTTGGCGTCAACCTCCAGACTGAGCTACTCCGAGATCACCGGCGGGTCGAGATCTTCGGCCCAATGGGGATCGTCCGGATCGTATTTTTCGAGCCATCTGTCGACAAAATCGACATGGCGACGCTCGTCGTCCGCCATGGCCTGCGCGAAAGCCCCAATTTCGCGGCCCGTCGCGGTCCCCGCGATCGCCTGGAAATATTTCGTGGAGCGTTCCTCGTTGTGACGGGGGAGTATCAACGCCTGGCGCGGCGTCATTCTGTAGTGGACGTCGCCCATGTCGATCGCCTCCGGACCTTCCGGCGCGAACCAGGAAAAGCTCGCCGCACCCTCTTCGGCAAGCGCAGCCCCCGCACGCCGCCGCACCTCCTGTGTGTGCAATCCCTCGATCTGCGACATCTTTCGGAAGATTTCGGCGATCACGTGGTTGTTGTGCACCTCCATCTGGTCCGCGAGCTCGGCGTAGCGTTCCACGGCCTCGACCTCTATCGCTAGCCAGGTCTGGCGCAATGACCGAGGCTGATCGCATCTCGCTCCTGACGGCAATCGCAAGATCGAAAACGTGGATCGACGAGTTGCTCCGCGACCCCACAGCCGACTTCGCCTCCATTGCGCAGCGCGAGAACCTCGCAGAGCGTCACGTCCGATATCTGGCGCCGCTCGCCTACCTCTCCCCGCGCATCATCGAGGCGATCGCCGATGGTCGCGCGCCCGCCGGCCTTGCCATCAGGCGGTTGGCCCGACGCCTTCCACTCGACTGGAGCGAGCAGGAGCGCTGCCTCGACGGCTGACTGTCTCCGCCTTCGCCGAATTGCACCCACATTCGAACCAGTCTGCGCGAATCGCGAACCCGTCTCGTCGGAGTCCGGTCGCCTAGATTTCGGAGACGGCAAAGTCGGCATTGCAGACACCGGCCCAAAATTGCCCGGGAACCTTTTCGATAGACCGGTCTGCCGATTTCCGACGCCGACAAAGCCCCACGGAATGCGGGCCTCGGCGCGAGGCCTCGCAAAGTCTGCGGGTTCTAGGAATGTGTGGCTGACAAGGCGGTGTCGGTCGAACGGGTCTGGGCGTCAGTTTTCCCTGCTATCAGGGAAATCTACAGCGAAAATCGCGAAATTCACGCGTCTCCGAGGGGCCTGCACGCGTGTAACACAGCCATTTTCAGATAGTTGCGAGCGATTTCCTTATGGGTCGTAACAGGGAATTCTTGAGCAGATATCAGGGAAAGCAGCTCGCCTAGCGGCCGATAACAGGCGGAAAATTGTCGTTAGCCGGGACGCCATTGCCGCTAAGCGGGACGGCGTTGTCGTTAGCCGGGATGCAATTGCGCGTAAACGGGATCGACTTGGCGCACAGTGGGATTGGGAAGCCATGAAGCGGGTCGCCTATGCTGAGTACCGGATCGCGAGTGCGTCTTGCCGCTACCGCCCTGCCCTTTCCCGGGATCAGAGTCAGCATGCAGTCGCGATCGCATCTGACCCGACAAAGACGCAATCGCATGGCCAGTGGGCGGAAGCATTTTTTTGAGCGGGGCGATTGGTGGCCGATCTCATCGACGATCAGGAAGAAGACGTGCCAGAGGCCAGTCGGCTACGCCTTTCGCTGACTTGGCGAAGCATCACGTCGGACCCGAGCATCGCGGACAAACTCGAGGGCACGCTGGCGATTGGACTGTTCGTCGGACAGCAACCGCTGTTCTCGCCTGCCGTGTACGAACGCTGGCGTCCTGATTTCGTTTTGCCGGGATTCTTCCGCGCAGAAGATTCCGGATGCAACCTCTTACGCGGCATATGGGCGACGCTGCGTACTCGCAAGAGGTTCGATTTTGAAGACACCCTCCGCCCCTACGTGAGAGTGATCATATCGCCAGACTTGCTTGATCCTGACTCAATCGGACGCTCGACGAACCGGTTTGAAGTTCTTGTCATCATCCAGCACGGCGGCCCCTGGCACGGTGACGCTATGGGGAGCAGCGGCCCAGGCGCATTGCTTGTCGTTCGACGCGAGCAGCTTGAGAAGTTCTTCTACGACCTGCTCGACGAGGCGGTCCCCGTTTGCAACGAATTGGCGCGCACCGATCTGGCGGAGGCTTTTGCTGAACCGCTAGCGGTGCGACACGCGCACGCGCAAGGTTGATCGTCCGGTTTCAAACATCGGTCTCGGCCGAATCACTTGCGCAAATACAGCCGTAAGGCCGCGCTTTGGCGAGCTCGAAAACCGGGCAGCTCTACGCAGTTGCCTCCATGGGCTCGATTTGGATGCCAGAGTCACGCCTGAAGGGCGACATGGACAGTGCGCCGCCTGTTCGGCCATGACGACTCTTTCAACCAATCCCAACGGCCGCGCTTTGTCCGCCGGGCGTGAAGACCGCAACCTCACGGGCAGAGCGCAGGCTTAACGCAGGCAGCAGCGCCGTATGTGCTTAATCGTCGCAGAAGGCGGGCCGCCGAAACAGAACCTCGGCGAACCAGACAGCCTGACTAATTGTCGCAGATCGATAGGATTAGTACAAAACGAGATAAAATTGCAGAACAATTAATAAGAATTAATAATTTGAATTTGAATTACATTCTAATGCGGACATAATTTTGCCTTAGGGTCGTTGTTAGATTCAGTCCTAAAGGCTCATCCAATCATGATTGCATTGCAGACGCTACGGAATGCATTGCTGCGCGGCGAGCATTACGCACAAGATATCGGTCTAGCGATCGTCTCGGCAATACTTGGGCTTCCACAAAATGACGCTGAGAAATGGATCAACCTATACGGAAACCCCAGGCTAGATCCTGTTTCGGCTGTTTTTCTGGCCATTTGTGCTTCAATAGATGGCGGTGTACTATTGAACACTTCGCTCAACCGCGAAGAACTCGCTGTCAAGAATGCTAGACCCAAGCTGGCGGAAGACGTGCTCGTCCTGCTCTTGACCTCGCTAATCGTCTTTCGATCGGGCAATCCGGACGAAGCGCCCGTCAACTGAGCCGAGAATTTGCGCATTCCGGTACTAGCAGGATAGCTTTGGCCCCTCGGGGGTGGGGGTCATGACAAGCAGTTCGTTCGGCGTTAATGCGCTATCGCCGCGAATTCTCGATGATTTTGACGCTGACAAATCTCTGGAGTCGATCCCAAGATTTGTAGACAGAATCCGGGACATAATGGGCCTCGCGAACTGCATCTACCATTGCCCCACCCTTCGCGGATTCGATCTCGCGCAGCCATTCATAGCGGCAACGCACTCTGAAAAATGGCGCGCGCATTACACTGAGCGCAAATACATTGAGCTCGATCCCGCTTACAATCTTGGCGCACGTTCGGCGCTTCCCCTGGATTGGGCAACGCTGGACCGCTCCGATCCGAAAGTGCTTCAGTTTTTTCGAGAAGCGGAAGACGCGGGCGTTGGCCGTCACGGTATAACGATTCCGGTTCGCGGTCCTGCCAATGGTGTTTGGGCGCTGTTAGGCATCAGCGCCAATGACAGCGACCATGATTGGTCGTTACGCCGCACAGAATTGGTGAAGGAGTGCGTTCTGCTCGCGCACTTCATTCACCAGCGCGCCGTTCAAGCGACCGGATCAGCCGGCGAACTGGTCAAACTCCAATCCATTACACCCCGCGAGCGGGAAGCGCTGTATTGGTCGGCAGAGGGGAAGTCCATAAACGATATTGCGACCATCATGAGAATTTCGCCGGAGACCGTGAAGGCTCATCTAGATTCGTCTCGCAATCGTCTTAACGCGTTGACCCGCACGCACGCTGTTGCGAAGGCGCTTCGGGCTGGCCTGATTAAGTAAGGTTCGGGCAAGCCGATCGTGCTCGTATCCCCGATTGGGGGAATAGGCGCAGCGAACACAATGCCGCAACGATACGGCCCTCTACGCTCGGAGGGCAATCAAATGGCAATGATGTTGCAGGGTTTTCAGAAGGCCGAGAAGCCTCGGCTCTTTGAGGAAATGTTCCGTCTTCGTAAGGAAGTTCTTTTCGATCAGAAGGGCTGGGACGTAAAAATCGTCGACGGCCAGTTCGAGATCGACGAGTTCGACCGCGACGATACGGTCTACCTTCTTTCCCTTGACGAACGCGGAAACCTGATGGCCGCGTGCCGTCTTCTGAATACGGTCTATCCGCATATGATGTCGGGACCGTTCAAGCCGATGTTCCCGGACGTCGACTTTCAATCGCCGGTCATTTGGGAAGCGACTCGCTGGACGGCGCGGCATGGCGGGAAGATGCAGCCCAACGGGGTCTCCTATGCCTCCTGTGACATCTGCCTCACCGCAGTGCACTTTGGCCTCCAATATGGAGTGGAGCAATTCGTCGCAATTTTCGAGGCGCCGATGCGCCGGATGTACCGCAAATGTGGAATGAGCCCGAAGGTGCTGTCCACGATCAGCGAGGGCGCATATCGCGGAATATCTGCCGGCATTTGGGACGTTCGACCCGAGAACGAAGAACAAATCCTGCGCGCGACCGGCCTTGAGTCGTCGCTGATCTCGGCCGCAGCGTAGCGATGAGGATCGAAGAATGGCGACATATTCAGCAACAGACCCTCCCTCTTCAATGGCGCAAAAATGCGCGCAATATTGCGCGCTGAAAGGCTTGCTGGCGCCCGACGAATTCGAGGAAGCGCAAAATATTACCTGGGCCAAGTTGGAACGGGCCGCTCAAGAAATCGTCGGCACGCGATGCGAATCATTGGCGGAATGCTTAATGAAGATCGGAGTGATGCTCGACCGTGTCGACGAGGCTGATCACGAAACCCGGCGGATGCTGCAGTCGCTACTCCGTGACCTAGGGTCAGGACCCATAAAAGTGTTGGCATGATCTGCGGGTTGTGATTCACGGCTTCCCGAAGGGGAGCGGGGATGAATCGCAATCAGTTCTGGCTGACGGATGCGCAGTTTTCGAAGATCGAGCCACATCTGCCGACGGACACGCGTGGCAAAGCGCGCGTCGATGATCGGCGCGTGATCAGCGGCATCGTGCAGGTGTTGAAGTCGGGTGGTCGCTGGGTCGATGCGCCGCCGGAATACGGGCCGCGGAAGACGCTCTACAACCGCTTTGTTCGATGGGCGGAGAAAGGCGTGTGGACGGACGTTTTCCACGCGCTCGCGCAAGCCGACGGACCGCCCGCGCAGGTTCTGATCGATAGCTCCGCCGTCAAAGCGCATCGCTCTGCGGCGGGAGGAAAAGGGGGGAGCAAAATCAGGCCATCGGTCGCTCGCGTGGCGGTCGCACGACGAAAATCCACGCGTTGACCGACGCAAAGTGTCGTCCGCTCGCCTTCATGCTCACAGGCGGACAGGTGGCAGATTGCAGCGCGGGCGCAGTGTTGCTCGAACGTCTTCCCGGTTGCGACATTCTGCATGCCGACAAGGGCTATGACTCCAACGCGATCCGACGGCAGGTCGAAGGGCGCGGCGCGATGCCGAACATCCCGCCGAAGGCAAATCGCAAGTGGAAGAACTGCTTCTCGCCGTTCCTATATCGCAACCGCAACGCCATCGAGCGCATGTTCTGCCGGTTGAAGGACTTCCGGCGCGTCGCAACTCGCTACGACCGGAATGCGGCCAACTTCCTCGCAGCGGTCTGCATCGCGGCGACCGTCAGCTACTGGTTATGAGTTTGGGCCCTAGGTGATTAGCCCCGAATTCGTGACGCCAATCTGAACTGCCAGGCGAATATGGTAGGTCTTCTTCACGGCAGCGCCCGGACAACGGCGGGAAGTTCAAGCCAAGCTCCAAGCGTCGAAAGAACAACAACTGCGCTTGCCGAGGTGGTGCGGCCTGAGCCAGACAACGGTTCCAAAGTAGCCCAGCAGGGCTAAATTGATGATGTATTCCACGAAGTCAGGGCCGTCGCTATTTATTACGTGCCGCCTTTAGTAAGGCCTCTAGTGTCGTTGCTTGCGAATTGTAGAAATGCGTGCGGAAATCAGCGAAGGTCATCTTCGCAGCCGCTTCTCCCGCCCGTTCATAGTCCATTTGCGCCGCAATATTCGTCCATACTCTCTGCAACCAAAGTTGGACAACAGCTTCTGAGGGCCATCCGCTAAGGCCGTACTTGATCATCAACGAATACGAAATATCGGCCACATACGCCTCCCAAAAATCCGATGAGTTGGAGGTTATGCATTAGCGTTATTTTCTTGCAAGCGCCCATAAATGCGGACCGTAGGGGAATAGACTTAACAGACCCGATAGGCGTGCGAATTTGATCCCAAGCGCGCGTACATATCTTGGAATTTAACCTGGACTACCGCTGCGAACAGAGCGGTACTGTCGGTGCGCGCCAGCCATGAGGCGCGCCTAGCCCCGCCGGCCTGAGGCCACTGCGGGGTCGTGCTGGTGACAGCGGGAGCTGTCGACGCACGGAGATGAAGATCATGGCAAAACTTACCGATACCCAACTGATCGTACTGTCGAAGGCGGCGGCGCGCGAGGACGGACTGGCAATCGTGCCGCCGAAGATGAACAAGGCGGCGGCCGCGAAGGTTGGATCGAGCCTGGTCGTCCGCAAGCTGATGCGGGAGCTGAAGGCGAAGCCCGGCATGCCGGTATGGCGCGCGGATGAGGACGGTCGCGGCATCAGCTTGATGATTACGCGCGCCGGGCGCGATGCGATCGGCGTCGAGGACGATGCCGAGGAGAGCAAGGAGACCGTTGCTCCAACGAAGAAGCAGACGAAGGCGAGCAGTCGAGGGAAAAACATCGGCCCGGAAGGATGCGCTTGCGCGCTCTACGTCTGCGCCGCGCGAAGGCTCGAAGCAGGCGCTGGTGATCAGCATGCTTTCGGCGAAGGCTGGAGCCACGATCGATGCGCTTGTCGATGCGACCGGCTGGTTGCCGCATACGACGCGCGCCGCGCTTACCGGACTGCGCAAGCGCGGGTTCGCGATCGAGCGGTCGCGAGAAGATGGCGGGGCGTCGGTCTACCGCGATCGTCGGATCGGCAGCCGCCTGATCATGGCGACCCGCACAACGAGCAGCCGGCCGACCGCGCGGTCGGCTGAACCGCAGCCAGACTGGATCTCCACCAAGACCTCGTGCGCGTCGACGGCATGAACGTCGATGCGCTGCGCACGGAGTGGCGGCGGGTGTTCGGTTCGGAGCCGCCATCTGCCTTCTCGAGGGACCTTCTGGCGCGAGCGATCGCCTACCGGCTGCAAGAGCAGGCGCTGGGCGGGCTCAGCCCTTCAGCCGCGCGTCTGTTGCGGTCTCTTGCTGAAGCCGGGGGCCGAGCCGCCACGTCAGGTCAAGGCCGGCTCGGTTATCGTCCGCGAGCACAAGGGTGTCTTGCATGAGGTTCTCGTCGTCCCCGGCGGGTTCTGCTGGCAAGGCAAGACCTACGACAGCCTGTCGACGATCGCCAAGAAGATCACCGGCGTGACGTGGAACGGTCCGCGCTTCTTCGGCCTGCGTTCGAAGAAGCAGGACGATCTAGATGCGCCGGTGCCGGCGGTGCCGGCGGTGCCGGCCGAACCTGTCCGTCGTCGCGCCGGACGTCAATCCAGCTTGCGGTCGCTGTCCAGTAGGTCGGGAGCCAGCGCATGAAGCACACGGCTCCAAAACGCCAGCGCTGCGCGATCTACACGCGCAAATCGACCGAGCATAACCTTGATCTCGCCTTCAACTCGCTCGACGCCCAGCGGGAAGCCTGCGAGGCCTATATCAAGAGCCAGGCGCACGAAGGCTGGACCCTGATCCGCGATCACTTTGACGACGGCGGCTTGTCCGGCGCCTCGCTCGACCGTCCGGCGTTACAGGACCTCTTGAACCGCGTCCGGGCCCGGCAGGTCGACATTATCGTCGTCTACAAGGTCGACCGTCTCACCCGGTCGCTCGCCGACTTCGCAAAGCTGGTCGAAGAGTTCGACGAGCACGACGTCTCGTTCGTCTCGGTGACCCAAAGTTTCAATACGACTTCCAGCATGGGACGCCTGACGCTCAACGTACTTCTGTCATTCGCGCAGTTCGAGCGAGAAGTCATCGGCGAACGCGTCCGCGACAAGATCGCCGCCTCCAAACGCAAGGGCATCTGGGTCGGCGGTCCCGTGCCGCTCGGCTACCGCAGCAGGGAAAAGAAGCTGGAGGTTGTTCCCGACGAGGCCATCCTCGTCCGGCAAATCTTTGCCGACTATCTAAAGCTTGGGTCCGTCGACAGCGTTAGCCGCACAACTCAACGCCGGGGGCAATCGACCCAAGCCCCGACGGTTGGCCAATGGCAAGACGTTGCAGGCCGAGTGCTATCGCGTTGGCCCCCTCGCCCATCTTCTCAAGAACCGGTTCTACATCGGCGAGGTCGCCTACCGCGGCGAAGTTCATCCCGGCGAGCACGAGGCTATTCTGGATCGCGATGTTTTCGAAGCCGTGCAGGCCAAGATCCGGGAGCAAACCGTCGAACGCAAGCTGGCCCGCAGCCGTTCGCCGCATCTGCTGACCGGAAAGCTGTTCGACGATCGGGGCAATCCGATGTCGCCGACACATGCCAACAAGAAGGGCGTCCGATACCGCTACTACACTTCGCAGGCGCTGCTGCAGGGACGAAAAGACGAGGCTGGCTCGGTCACGCGGGTCACGGCAGCAGATGTCGAACATCTGACGGTCGATGCGTTGATCACAGGAGAGGCTGCGAATGCGCCTTCACCCGACCGCGACCTCGTCGACCAGCATGTGATCCGAGCGACGGTCAGGCAGGACCGCATCGAGGTCGAGTTCCGCTCTCACAGCACAGGCGATACCGCTCCGATCATCAAATCCATTCCGTTCGTCCCGTTTGCACTTCCGAAAAAGGGCTACCAGCACCGGCCAAGCGCCTCGGCGGGTCCGACAGAGACGGATCGCACGGCCATCTTGGCGGCGATCGCGCGGTCGAAAGCCTGGGTCGAAGCCATCTTTAAAGATCCGAACGAGAGCTTTGAGAGCATCGCGGCACGGGAAGGTCGCAGCGCGCGCTACATCAAACTGCTGGCGCCGTTAGCCTATGTGTCTCCTCGTCTGGTCGAGGCGTTGGCGGAAGGGCGGCCTGTCGCCAATCTGACCATCACGACGCTTGCCAAGGCGCTCCCCCTATCCTGGGCGGAGCAGGAGCGAGCCTACCTGCTCGACTGACCGGTCCAAGCTGACTGCAGGGCGCCCTTCGCGCCCTGCTTTCGTTTCAGCGCACAAAGCGAACCGGTCTCGGATGAATCGAACCGAGTCTCCCGGATTCGCCCGCCGGACTATTTTGGAAATTGGAAAACAGGGATTGCAGACCGGGGCCAGAAATCGCCCTCGCCAGACGCCAAATATCCGGTCTGCGATTTCCGACGCCGACAAAGCCCCGCAGAATGCGGGCCTCAGCGCGAGGTCCTGCAAAGTCTGCGGGTTCTAGGAATGTGTGGCTGGGGCGGGAGGATTTCGAACCTCCGTATGGCGGAATCAAAATCCGCTGCCTTACCGCTTGGCGACGCCCCAATGCGCCGGAGGACCGGCGGGCGCGGACCATAGAGGGCGCGCCCTTGCCCCGCAACCCTGCTCTCCTGCCAGGCAAGCGCGCGCCAGCGCGCCTGCGCGTTTCGATTCAAGGCAAGACCGGAGGCTCGTTTCGGAGGGCCTCGGCGGCGGGAGCCGGCCAAGTCCGGCGTTCACCCAACCCACGGCGCTCGCATTTCCTGGGGGCTGGCGAAAAGGCCAAATGCGGTCTTGCCGCAGGCGCCCTCCTTGACTATAAGGGCGCGGCTCGCGCCCCTGAGGCGACGGGATATCGGAGTGTAGCGCAGTCTGGTAGCGCACCTCGTTCGGGACGAGGGGGTCGGAGGTTCGAATCCTCTCACTCCGACCATTTTCAAGAACAACCACTGACAAGATCGAGCATGGCGCGCGGAAAGGCGCGCCTCGCGCCGCCGGCCGCCGACAGGTCTCCAATTCCTCGGAAAAGCCCGATCGAGCGGCTGGAGCGCCGTTCGGGCGCCTTACTGGGGCGCCGCGAAGCCCAGGATCAGGTCGCGCAGCTCCGGCTCGTCGACGAGGGTCGCCGCGTCCTTCACGGCGAACCAGCTCGTCGTTCGCTGCTCCCGTTCGGGCCAGTTGCGCCGCTGCTTTTCGACCGCCATCGGGAACACGCCGACCTCGCAGGTCATCGCCGCGCCATTGCGCATGCGCTTGATGTAGCGATACGAGCCGATCGGCTCCTTGGCGACCTTGCCGGTCAGGCCCGCCTCCTCCATCGCCTCGCGCGCAGCGACCGAGTGCGGCTTGAGGCCCTTGATCGGCCAGCCCTTCGGCAGAACCCAGCGCCGCGTCTCGCGCGACGTCACCAGCATGACCTCGATGCCGTTATTGTCACGAAACGGCAGGGCGGCGAATTGCTGACGAGGCGCGGCCGCGCCCGCCTGTCCTTCGCCCTTGACGCGCTTGCGTCGTCCCGCCAATGCGCCCGCCTCCGGGAATCCCCCGGCGCCCGGCTGCCGAGATATGCGGCCGGGCAGGCCAATTCAAACGGGGTGATTTGCTCGTCATTGTGAATTGGACGAGCGATTTCGCAAAGGGAGTTGCGGGAAGAAGCCGCTTTCAGGCGGCGTGCGACAATTCCGGCCGCTCGAAGCTCAGACGCACGAGGCCGTCGCGGCTCGAATCCTCGATCGGTATGTGCCAGAAGGCGCCAGCGAGATCTGGAAACGAGGCGAGCGGCGCCTGGATCTCGGCAAGCGGCGCGCCGCGCCTGTTGCCGACGACAAGCGCGCGCTCGAACAGGCGCAGGAGTTCGCGCGCGTCCGTCGGCGCTTCGGCAAGCGTCAGCGTCGTGCGCCCAAAGCTTGGGATTGCGGCTTCCAGCAGCTTGTCGACATCGGCAGGCGTCATGGGTCTCTCCCGAACCATGACGCGACTATGACGCAGGGGCGCTGACAAGACTTTGCGGCAACCCCTAGAAATGTTCGCAATTCACGCCTTTCGGGCAGCCTGCGACAGCGCGCCGCGCCGGCGGAACCGGACCGGCGCGATTTATGGCGGCGCCGAAATCGGCGAGCGCGGGCGCTAGTAGTTCGACCGTCCGCTCGGGCCGCGGTAGGCGGCGGCCGGCAGGCTGGGGTCGAGCCCCGCGGTCGCCGGCGCGGCCGAGGCGACGGGCGCCGGCGATCCGTAGACGACCGGCGCGCTCGCCGGCATGCCGGCGACCGGCGCGAGATAGCGTGGTCCGCCCGCATAGACGGGCTGCTGCTGGACCTGCGGCTGCGGCTCGGCCGGCGCCTGACGGCGCGCCACGACAATGCCCTCGTCGGCGTCCTGCGCCGGCGGCGGCGCCTTGCGACGGGCGACGCGGGTCGCGCGCCGGGGCTTAGGCGCATCGTCGGAGGCGACCTGCGTCTGCTTCTGCGGGCTGAGCGCGCTCTCGAGGCTGCCGGCGGGCGCTGCGCTGGCGACAACGGTCGTGCCGCGCGAAGAATTCAGGGCCGCCGACCGGCGTCGTCGCCTCGAGGCGGCGGGCCGGATTGAGCGCGTTCTCGACGATCGCCGGCGAGGCGAGCGTCATGCCCTCAACGGTGGCGGCGAGATCGTCGACCGTCGCGTCCTTGCGGCACATGTGCACGCGGATCGAGGCAGGCGTCGCGCCGGCGCTGGTCGAGCCGCCGAAACGCTTGCCCATGATCGAGAAGCCCGAGCTCTGGCTGCCGCCGCGCCTGATGTCGTCCACCCACTGCCAGGCGAAGACGCAGCGCGCGCCGTTGTTCGCACGGCCGATGGCGAGGCCGAAAACGCCGAGCGAATTCTGCCGCGGCTGCGTGACGATGCGCATCGGCACCTTGGGATAGCGCGCCAAAATTTCGCGCTTCATGCCGGCCTCGGACGGCGGGCCCATGTTGAGCAGGCCCGCCGCGCCGTTCGAGGGCGACGTCTGCACGTAGATTTCGAGATGGTTCTCGCCCAGCCCCTGCACTTCGCCGGCAAGGATCGCCTGCTGGCTGATGCCGTTCGGATAGGACTTCTCGCGCACCCTGGTCACGAGGCCGCCGGGCTGCGGCATCTGCGCCAGCATCATCGAGGCGTCGGAGCCGGACACCGGCGTCGTTTCCGGCGAACTCGTTTCCGCGCGCGCGACATAGCTGGCCGTGGGCGCGCTGCTGGAGCAGCCCGCGAGCGCGGCGAAGACAGGGAGGAGAAGGATCTGAAAACGCATCTTACTTGCCCCCTTGCAGGGATTGGCCCGGCGCAGCCTTGCCGAGCGTCGCGAAAGCGTTGCGCGCCTCGTCCTTGCGGTTGAGATGCAGCAGCGACCATCCGCGCATCATGCGCAGCTCCGTCGTCTCGGGCGCCATGGCTGCGCGCCGTTCGAGAGCGTCGAGAGCCGCCGCATAATTCTTCTCGTTGAAATATTGCGCCGCGCGCTGCGCCAGCGTGCCGGCGTCGGCGGCCTCGGGCAGTTGCGCCGCATAGCCAGGCCGCACGAGCGGCGCAGGCGCGTCCGCCGAGGAGCCGGGCGCGACCGGAGGCGTATAGACCGCGGGCGACGGCAGGGGCCGCGGCGGCGCGACGGCGACGGCCGGGCTCGCGGCCATCTGCGGCGCGGACGGCGGCACGCCGATCGCGGTTCCAACGACCCGCACGCCGGCATCGAGGGAGGCGTTGGGCGCGACCGACGTCGGCGCGGGCGAGGCGCCGACCGAATTCGGCGCGACCGCGGGCGCGCCGATCGAATTGGGCGCGGTCGAAACGGCCGAGGAATTGACGACGGTGGACGGGCCTGCGCCGCCGGCCTCGATCGCCGTCTTCGGGCGGTCCTTTTCCGGCAGTTCGGTCGCCCACAGCGTGCCGGCCGGCGCGATCTGCGCGGCATAGGTCGGCGTCGTCGGACCGTTGACGCCGTTCCAGCCTGGCAGCAGCGAGAAGCCGTAGCGCTCGTAGGGCATGCGTCCGACGCCCGGCACGCGCGCCGCCACCAGCGGGTAAGGCCCGCGGAAGGGCTCGGGCTGCAACGCGATCTGGGCGGCGGCCTGCGCGAATTGCGCCGGGCTCTGCGCGTTCGGCGCGGCGGTCGCGGCATAGCGCAGCGGGTTTTCCGGATCGACGGCGACGGGGAAGAACTTGCGATCGATCTTCGGCAGTTCGACGCGCTGCTGCTGTTGCTGATAGCCCCAGCCGGCGCCGTACTGGCCGTTGTAGACATAGCCCGCAGCCTGCGCCGCCGTGAGGTTCTGCAGCGGAACGCCCTGCGGCGGCGCGGCCGGATTGGAGCCGGGCACCGTGTAGGCGCCGACCGCCTGCTGCTGCTGGCGCAGCCGCGCATTGGCAAGCTCGTCGCACGGGGTCGGCGGATGATAGCGGCCGTCGGGGAAGATGATCTCCAGCACCTTGCCGAACAGGCCGTCGTACCTGTTCATCAGGTCCCAGAATTCCTTCGTCTGCTTCATCTTCTGAAGCGTCAGCGCGTAGCCGTAGACGGTCGCCTCTTTCGGGAACCAGGCGACCGCGCGCTGGAACCATTGATGCGCGACTTCGTACTGGCACGAATTGTAGGCGTACCACGCGAGCGCCTGCGCGCCTTCGCCCGAGGCGACGTCCATCGTCACCTTGGCGTAGCGGGCGAGCCGCTCCGGCTCGATGAACGGCGGGAATTCGAGCGTGAGATCGCGCTCGAGAATGTCGATGAACAGGATGAGGTTGTTCACCAGCGGCTCGCGCCAGGCGTAGGCCACCTCCTCCGTCTCGCGGCGCATGTCGAGTTCGCGCAGCGAATGGGCGAGACCATGCGCGATCATCGCGTCGCCGCCGCGCTCCAGCGCGATCTTGAACCAGTCGAGCGCGTCGCGGAACGTCTTGGTCTTGTAGTAGTACCAGGCGACGAGACCGGGCTGGTTCGGATCCTTCTCCTCGCGCGCATAGGCCTGGAAGACATCCAGCTCCGGCGCCGGAATCTTTTCGGAACGCTCGTCGTGCAGATAGGCGCTGATGCGCGCGCGCACGACGTCGACCATGATCGGCGCGAATTCGCTGCGCCCAGTCGCGTCGTAGCGGCCGGCCGCAATCAGCTTCTCGACGTCGGCCATGCGCAGGTTCGCCATCGCCTTCTGGATCGTGGCCAGACGCGCGGGTTGGTCGGCGTTCGACTTCAGGATCGACAGGTAGACGGAGACGGCGTCGTTCGTCTGCTTGGTCTTCGAGAAGGCTTCCGCGATCGTCCACAGCATTTCGACGTCGGCGTCGTCGGCGTTGTAATTGTCCGCCTTCACATAGTCGACGAGATCCTGCCACCTGCCCTTCTTCCAGAAGTCCATGATGCGGACGCGCAATTCCTTGCGGCGCATCTTCGTGGCGAGATCCTTGGAGGGCTGCCAGTTCGGCTCCTCCTTCTTGCGCGCGTTCATCGCCGCGCGCAATTCGTCGATCCGGTCGGTGGCGAACAATTCCCAATAGGCGTCTTCGCTCGGGTCGCCCGGCGCCTCGCCGTTGAACAGGTCCATCGGCGGCGTCCAGCCCGGATAGAGACGCACGAGGCGCTCGATCTCGGTATTGACGCGCTCCATCTGGCCGAGCTGCGCATAGTAGCGCAGCGCGGATTTGTCGGGGCCTTCGCCGTCGCCCGCGAGCGGCTGGGCGCGCAGCAGCCGCGCCGTCGGCTCCTCGGCCTTCGGAATGCTCGGCTGCGCGGCCGGCTGTTCCACGCGCGCGGGCGTTGCGGGCGCAGGCGCGCCGGCGACCGGCATGTCGACGATGAAGCCGCCGCCCTTGGTCTGCGCAAGCGCCGCCGTCGCCGCGCTCAGCAACAGGGCGCTCGCCAGCGCGCGGTGGATTCCCCTCAGCGCAGGCATGACGGGAACCTCATCTGCGCTGCGAGGAGGGTCATGATGCGAAGGGTCGCGGGATAATAGTTTTCCGGCGTGCGCGACGTCGCGAGATCGCGCCCGAGCGCCTTGCCTTCGACGACGCACTGGGTCAGCGCGCCGATCGCCGCATAGCCGCCTTCCGTCAGATTGCCGCCGTTGCGCCCGCCCGCCAGATCGACGACGGCGAGACCACGGTAACGGGTCGCCCAGGTGACGAAAGGTTCGTAGTGCTCGCGCTCGCCGATGCCGGCCCACGCGAGGTACAAGGGGATACGGATCGCGTTGTAGCCGAATTGCGCCGGGAAGCCATCGGCGGGACGCGCCTTGCCGTCCTTCAGCGACACCCATTCGGCCGGCAGGCCGTCCGAGCCGAAGCGCGCGAGCTTCAGCGCGTCGAGACCGCTCTGCACGATGCCGCGCCAGTCGATTTCCGGCGCAACGAGCGGCAGGCGCGCGAACGCCGGGAAGACCCAGTAGGAGAGATTGACGACAGGACCGTCGGCGCGGTCCTCCGGCGCGAAGCCGGCGACAGCCGGCAGAAGGATGGCGCCGTTCCTGGTCTTGTAGATGACGAGCTTTCGGCCGATCTCGACGGCGACGCGGCGCGCCGTGACCTTCAGCGCGACGTCGCCCCAATATTCGGCGGCCTCCGTCAGCGCCCATGCGACGAGAATGTCGCCATCCGAGGCGTCGTTGATGTCGGCCACCGCCGGCCGGTGCGCGGGGTCCCAGCGCCAGGCCAGCAACTGGTCGTCGCGCACCATGAGGTTGGCGCGCGTCCAGTTCCAGAGCTTGTCGAATGTCGCGCGATCGTTGGCGGCGACGGCGAGCAGCATGGCGTAGCCCTGCCCCTCGCTGTGGCTGACGCGACCGTTGCCCGTGTCGATGACGCGGCCGTTGTCGGTGATGTAGCTGGTCTTGTACTGCTGCCACATCTCGGGAGTCTTGAGCGCGCCGCCGAGCGACAGCGGGCGGGCGTCGAGCGCAAGGGGCGCTTTCTCCGGCGCCTTGGCGTTGGCCGCGTTCATCTGCGCCTGCACGTTGGCGCCGAGCGGAATGACGGGCGCGAACGTCTGCGCGGCGACGGGCGTCGCGAGCAGGGCGAGAAGGCCGGCGGCAAGGCGGAGGCGGCGGCTCATGGCTGCCTCCGGCCGACGTTGCGAACGAACAGCGTCGTCGTCAGCGCAAGCAGCATGGCCATGACGAGCGCGGCGGCGACGTAGATCTGGCTGTTGAGCGACAGCCAGCCCGCAGCGATGAGCCGCGAGTTCTCGATGGTGAGCGGCTGCGTGACGATGAGGCGCTGCGCGCGCGCCGGCGCGACGACCACCGAGCCTTCGGAAGCGTCGAGGATCGACATGCGGCCCGCGATCTGGCGCCAGACGCGCGGATCGACGAGGCACGGCACGGATTCGGCGAGATCGGCCGAGGTCGGCGCCGTCACCAGCGTCCAGACATCGTCGATCGTGTCGCCGATCATGCTCTGCGCGACGATGAGCGAGGAACGCGCATTGAGTTCCGGCTCGGCCGGGCCCGAGACGAGATTGGCGCCGAACCAGGAGACGACGCCGTCGACGCGCGCGGAAATCCATTCGCGCGCGCCCATGTACGTGCGCTGCACGTAGGCGGTGAACGCGCTGGTGCTGCGCACCTTGGCGTTCCATTCGTCGAACAGCGCGCCGGACGCCTGGCCCGTGATCTGCAGCGAGCCGACCGGCGTACGGTCGTAGCCGTACCGGCGGTTGGGGCCGACGAAAATATCGCGCGACTGCGACTGCTGGATCGTGGCGGTCGAAATGTCGTCCACGCGACGGAACGCGGAATTGATCGCGCGCTCGTAACCGCCCGGAGGCTTGGGCATGCGGCAGGCGGCCGGGAAGTTGCGTTCGAGCACGAGACGGTTGCGGGCGATCGCCTCGTACCGCGACAGCGCTTCGTCCTTCGGCGGCTTGGACGACGGATCGAACCTGCCGGACCACGCCTTCTGCACCGCCTGCGGATCGATGCCGGCCGCGCGCAGAAGCGAGGGATCGAGCACATTGGCGGCGCCGACGACGAGCACCGAGCCCGAGCCCTTCTGCGGCAGCGCGCCGGTCAACTGGAAGTCGATCGGGCGTCCGGCCATGATCGCCATGTGCGCGGCGATGGTGGCGGCGGCGCCGATCGTCTCGCGATCGGGCGAGGGCGCGACGATCTTCGGGCGCATGCCTTCGGCGGCGAAGGGGAAGGCGCCGGTCGTCGTCACCGCGAGGTCGGGCATGCGCGCGATGCGGGCGATGCGCGGCAATTCGATCTCGGTGGAATCGAGCAGCAGGAAGCGCTTCGCGCCGGAGATGGCGGCGAGCGGATCGCAGGCCGAGTCGCTGGCCATCGGCACCAGGGCCTCGATCTCGACGCGATTGAGGCCCGGCCGCATGGCGCCGAGCGGCAGCGGGATCGGGTTCTTCGTGAACACGTCGCCCGCCGCTTTCGGCAGCTTGAGGCTGACCGCGTTGCGGCCGTTGACGCTGACGACGATATGCGCCTCGGAGGTGAGGCCCGGCGCATAGCCGCCCGCCAGATCGACGATCGCCTTGCCGTAGTCGGCCGGGTAGAAGTCCGGCGGCAGGATGACATTGAAAGCGGCGCGGAACAGGCGGCCGGAAAACTCCTCGCTGGCGACGCCGAGGTCGCGCAGCTTCACGCGCTGCCCGCCTTCGACATGCAAGCCCGGAAAGGCGGAAGCCGCGCGCAGACCGGCGGCGGCGCCGAGCGCCTTCTGGCTCGCGTCGAATTCGGCGAGCGCCTCGCTCACCTGCGCATCGGTCGCGCCCGTCACGACGATGGTCGTGCGCAAGCGCGGATTGGCGGGAATGACCAGGACGCGCGGGCCGGAAATCGGACCGGCGGCGCGCAGGTCGACCAGGCCCGCGACATCGGCCGCGGGGCCGACGACGAGATTGACGCCATATTCGCCGTCGGCGAGCGGGCCGATGTCGACGACCGGCTGCTCGAAGCGGCCATGCAGCGAGATCAGCTGCGCCGCGCGCATGATGCGCTCGACATTGGCGAGATTGGTGCGGCCGGGAACGACGGCGCGGATCGGCAGCGCGCCCTGCGCGTCCGGCGACAGCGCCGGCAGGTCGGCGAGCCGCGAGACGGAAGTCGAGCGCGGCAGCAGCAGGCCGGTCTGCGAGGGATCGATCTGCGTCCACAATTCGTAGGTCGCCTGCAGCGAGCAGTCGACGCGATGGCGCTGCTCGGCCGTCAGGCGAATCGAATTGAAGCCGGCCTGCAGCGCGTTCGGCGGAATGTCGAAGGTGAAGGTCTTGACCGAATGCGTCGCGCGAATGTTGGCGCGGCCGACCACGACGTCGTTGACCGAAAGCGTCAGGTAGGAGGCTTCCGGCATGACGGAAATGGCCGAGAGATAGCCGACCTGGAACTTGATCGGCAGGCGCGCCTGCTCGCCGGTCACGTAGACCGGCCATTCGGACGAGGCGATTTCGCCTGCGAGCCGGAAACCCTGGATATTGTTGGTCAGATGGCGCAGCGTCCATCCTGTCGCCGGCGTCATGCTCGTGGCGGCGGCCGGCGCCGCGAGCTGCGGCGAGGGCTGCGCGTAGACGGGCGCGGGCGCAGACGCCTGAGAGGCCGGCGAAGGCGGCGTGAACGAATAGGCGGCCGGAGCGGGCGAGGACAGCGGCACGGCCGGCGTCGGCGCAGGAGGAACGGATGCAGGCGCGGGCGCAGGCGCAGCGCTCTGCACGGCGACTGGCGCGCGGGGCGCGGCGTCGACGGTCGGCTGGGCGCGCGGCGCGGGCTGAGGCTGCGCGGCGACAGGAGGCGCGGCGGGAGGCGCTGAAGGCTGCGAGCCATAGGGAACGACGCGCGAGAGCGACGGCGGCGCCGTGGTGAAGATCGCCTGCGCGAGGCACACGTCCGCCTGCGCCGCCAGAATGGCGGTCGTCAGAAGAATGGTTTGGACGCTTCTACGCATGCGTGCTCGAACTGATCCTGTCAGGCGGATTGCTTGATCTGCGCGCCCGCATCGGCGGGCGACGGCGGGGGCGCTTTGCCCATGGCCGCGAAACGACGCAGCCAGGAAAGCGATGTCTTGGGAGGGGCGACTTCCGGGGCGATTGCTTCCTTCTTCTCCTTTTCGCGCTTCAACAGATAGGAAACGGCGCGGATCGGCTCGGTCAGACCCCACCAGATGAACCGGCCCGAGCCCGCAAAGACGTTCTTGTGCTTGCGCCGCGTCGCCAGGAACGACGGCAGCGCATCGGAATCGGCGTACATGAGATCGGCGAGCACGTAATATTCGTCGGGCTCCATCGCCGAGAATTCGAAACCGTAGACCGCCGCATCGCCCGATCCGGTCTGATGGACGAAGGTCAGCGGCAGCGTCTCGTCCTTGACGATCTCGCCGAGCGGATCGATGGCGAGACGGCCCGTGGTCGCGCCCTTCTCGAACGCAAGCGCCGACAATTCGCTCGAGCCGACGAGCGACACGCCGCCAGCCGAAACGTCCTTGATCTTCACGCGGATATTCGTGTCGCCGACCGTCAGCGTGCCTTCGCGCGTCACCGCGAGGCGCGGATGGCGGTCGGGCTGCTTGCGCTCGGCCACGGCGCCGAGCGCCGCGCCGGCGATCATCATGTTGAACAGGTTCCACAGGCCGACGACGAGCATGAGATTGTCGACGCCCGGCTCGAACATGTAGCGATAGGCCGCCACCAGGCCCGCGCTGAACAGGAGGCCGTAAATGGCGAAGAACGGCCAGGCGAGTTCCGACAGGTGGTCCTCGTCGAGCGTCAGGCCCTTGGCGGTCACGTTGAACGTCGGCTTGCGCGGGCTCGCCACGACGGAGACGATCGCCTTCGCCAGGAACACGCCCTGCACATATTCGTAGAGCTCGGACACCCACGGCCAGCGCACGCGGCCGTAGAGGTAGTTCTGCAGCATGACGTTGACGATCATGTAGGTCGCCGTATAGGCGATCGCCTCGTCGAGGTTCGACACGAATATCTTGATGTCGAAGAAGATGTGCGTGAGCGGCGCGAACATGAAGATCATGCGCGGCACGGGGAAGAACCAGAAGGTCATGCTCGACAGATAGGCCACGCGCTGAATGAACTTCAGGCCCTTCTTCAGGGCCGGGTTCTTCAGCATGAGGATCTGGAACATGCCCTGACACCAGCGCGATCTCTGGCCGATGAAGGACGTGAAGGTTTCAGGCTGCAGGCCGGCGATCAGCGGCTTGTCGACATAGACGCTGTTCCACCCCTTGGAATGCAACTCGAACGCGGTCTCGCAATCCTCGGTGATGGTGATGCCCGAGAAGCCGCCGGTCGTCTCGAGCGCCGAACGGCGCAGGAGAGCGGCCGAGCCGCAGAAGAAGGAACCGTCCCACTTGTCGAGGCCGCGCTGCGTCACGCCGTAGAACATCTCGTTCTCCGACGGCATTTCGTGGAAGGTGCGCAGGTTCTTCTCGATCGGGTCGGGATTGAGGAAGACGTGCGGCGTCTGCACCAGGAAGGTCTTGGGGTCCTTTGCGAAATAGCCGACCGTCTCGCGCAGGAACGCGCGGAAAGGCGCGTGGTCGGCGTCGAACACCACGACGATGTCGCCCTTCACGTGGCCGAGCGCATTGTTCATGTTGCCGGCCTTGGCGTGCTCGTTGCGCTTGCGCGTCAGGTAGATGGCGCCGAGCCGCGCGCAGAGGGCCTGCAACGAAATGCGCCGCTGGCGGGCGGCTTCGGCCTTGACGGGGTCCTTGTCGTTGCACTTCTGGTCCGTGCCGCCGTCGTCGAGCAGCCACACGTTCAGCTTGTCGGCCGGATAGTCCATGGACTTGGCCGCCGCCACGGTCGTGGCGAGGATGTATTCGTCCTCGTTGTAGGTCGGGATGAAGACGTCGACGACCGGCAGCTTGTCGTCCTCTTCGCGCTCCAGGCGCGGGCGGACGAGCGGATCGGCGTTGATGATGAGGCTGATCGACAGGATCAGCATGCAGTACATTTCCGCGACGACCAGCACGAGGCCGATGCCGAACGCGAGCGGGTCGCTCGCCGGCGGCAGCGTCGAGGTCCAGCGCCAGTACATGTAGCGAATGACGACGAAGCTCGCGAGCGCGAGGAAGAACTGGCGCGCGACGAGACCCCGGCCGAACATCCAGACCGCGATCAGGCCGACGATGACGGTCGCGCTCAGCGCGAGCTGGCTGTGCACGCTCACGGGCTGCGTAAGCAGGATGAGGGCCATCAGGCCCGAAATCCCCCACGCTATGGCGCGCATTGTCGCCGACATCCAACGCAACTCCCTGACGCTAGGACATGACATTAGCCGCGACGATTTACGCTTCGGTTAACGTAACTGGAGGCTGAAGATGAGGCGCCGGGCGGGACATATTCCGTTAAGAATTTGCGCGCTCGCAGTCGCGCCTGTCGGCGATCCGCGCCCTTTTTCGGCGACGCGGCGTTCGCCGATAGCCGGCGCGCGTTAAGATTTCCTTGAGATCGCCTCAGAAGCCGAGGCGCGCGTCGAGAATGCCGTAGATGCCGGTGCCGCGGACCTTGTCGACCAGGACGCCGGCCGAGGCGCCGACCTGCAGCATGCTGAACTTGGCGCCCGTCATGTGCAGACCGACGCGCCACTGCTTGAAAAAGTCGTCGCCCATGAACACTGCCTCGGGGCCGACGTAGAGCTGCGGGGCAATCGCATAGCCCGCCTTCATGCGCGTGTAATAGGCGCTATGGAAGGTCGAGAAGGAGCCGACGCCCGAGAACATCGTGTAGTCCGTCGGGCGGTAACTGAAGTCGACCGCGATCTTCATGCCCGTGCCCTTGCCGACGGACGTATTGTTCGGATCGTACTTGTCGGTGGAATTGTTGTCGTAATTGGCGCCGCCGTAGACGCCGAACGAGGCGCGCGCGGTCACCCACTCGTAGCCGATCATGAAGGATACGTCGGACTGCGTTCCGTTGATCTTGCCGAGGGTCGAATTCGTATAGGAATACTGGCCGATCACGCCGCCCAGCCGCATGCGCATGCCGGATTCGTCCAGCCCGCTGAACGGCGCGATCGTCGCGATGGCGGTTGCGAACCGCGAACCCTTGGAATCCGCGGTCACCGCGAAGTCGATGGCGGCGCCGAAAGTCTCCTTCGCGGCGGGCGTAACATAGTCGGCGGATTTCGAGACGGGCGCATAGCTCGTATAGACGGGATCCGTCTGCGGCGGGAACGATGCGATATAGGCGGTCGGCGCGACGCCCTGGGACAGCGGCGCGCCCGTATACCACTCGGCCGCGCTTGCCGCGCCCGGCGCCAAAGCCGCCAATGCCGTCAGAATGACCGGACCCGAACGCATGAACCGACGCTCCCGAGGAGGGCGCGGATGGCGCCTCTCCTTCCCTTGCGTCGCAGCATGGTTCCGCCGCGTAAGAGACGAGTTAATTCAAATTGGCGATCAATCGATATGTCTAAAAACGTATTAACCGTGCCCATCCGGCGCGGCCGCGCTCGACGCCGGCTCGCCACCCGGCCTTAGTGAAACTTGCGTCTTGAGCGCACACCGTCCGTTAACCGACCTGCCGCTCGCGCCCTTCCCAGAATTTTGCGCGCAGCGCTTTCTTGTCGACCTTGCCGACCGGCGTCATCGGCAACGCCTCGACGAATTCGATGCGCTTGGGCGCATGCGCCGCGCCTTTCCTGTCCTTCACCAGCGCGATCAGCTCTTCGGCGCTGGGCTGGGCGCCGGGCTTGCGCACCACCATGGCGACGACGGTTTCGCCCCATTTCGGATCGGGCGCGCCGATCACGCTCGCCATGGCGACGCCGGCATGCGTCGAGAGCGCGTCCTCGACGTCGCGCGGATAGATGTTGAAGCCGCCGGACACGATCATGTCCTTCTTGCGGTCGAGGATGAACATGTAGCCGCGCTCATCCATGCGGGCGATGTCGCCGGTATGCAGCCAGCCGCCACGGAAGAGCTCGGCCGTCTGCTCCGGCCGTTTCCAGTACGTCTGGACGGCATGCGCCGCGCGGACGCAGATTTCCCCGGCGTCGCCCGGCGCGACGGGCTGGTCCTGGTCGTCGAGGATGGCGACGTCGACGCTCGCGATGGGAAAACCGCAGGAAGCGAAGAGTTCCGGACGGCGCGCATCGTGATCGGCCTTGCGCAGCACGGAAATCGGATAGCATTCAGTCTGGCCGTAAAGCTGGGAAAATACCGGCCCGATGCGTTTCAACCCCTCCTCCAGCCGCGCCGGCGACATGGGCGAAGCGCCATAGAGCAACAGGTCGAGCGAGGAGAGATCGGTGCGCTCGAGATCGGGATGGTCGAGCAGCATGTAGATCATGGTCGGCACGAGCAGCGTCATGTTGATCTTCTCGCGCGCGATCGTGTCGAGCACCGCCTTCGGATCGAAACCTTTCATTAAGTATATCGTCCCGCCGAGCATCAGGCTCGGCAGGATCTTCGTGCCGGCGACATGGCTCATCGGCGCGATGACGAGGTAGCGCGGCGCGGTCGGTATCTCGAAATCGGAGAGGATAGCGGTCGTGTAGCTGGCGTTTTGCGCATGATTGCGCAACGCGCCCTTCGATTTGCCGGTCGTCCCGCCCGTGTAGTTCAGGAGCGCTACATCATCGGGGCGCGCGATGTCGCGAGCGTTGACGGCGCCTGCGCCCGCGACGGCGGACATCAGGTCGATGGCGTAATCCGTCTTCGCCAGCGAAAAGACGGCGCGCAATGCATCCTTCGCGCCTGTCGCCAGATCGGCGCCGCGCGCCAGAAAATTGGCGTCGTCGACGAGCAGCGCCGTGCATTCGCCATCCACGATCTGCTCGACCTGATCGTCGAGCGAGCCCAGCGGATGCAGCCAGGTGATGCTCATCGCCGAGCTCAGCGCCGCCGTGCTCGCGCACCACGATTCCGAGCGATTGGCGGACAGGATCGCGATCCGGTCGCCGCGGCCGAGCCCCTGCGCCGCATAGACCGCCTGAATGCGCCCGACGAGATCGAGCGCGGCGGCGTAGCTCGTGCGCTTCCCGCCTTCCACGAAAGCGATGCGGTCGGGATAGCGGGCGAGCGCGCGTATCGCCTGGGCGCCGATGGTCGGGCCGTGGTGAATGGGGTCGTGCATGGCGTCCTCCCGTCGCGCCTCTGCGGCGCGATCTGTTCTTTCCTCCAGACTAGCGGGCGCCCGCGCGCATGAACAGGCGCGCTCAGCGCGCCCGCGCGATCACGCCGTCTGCCGCCCATCGGTCGAAGATCGAGAGCGCGGTATCAGCAAAGACGACGTCGTTGATATGCGCGTCGATCTCGACCATTTCGACATTGCCCGGCGCCGTCGCGCGCGTTTCCTGCAAGAAGGCCGCAAGCGCATCCGGATCGTGCATGGGCTCCCCCGGCCTGTCCCAGGCCTCGACGCCCCCGCGCGGCAGGATGTAAGCGGTCGGCCCTGCGGCGCGCGCCAGCTTCCGCGCGATCAGCCGCGCGACGCCGCGCCGCTCGTCCGCCGTGGCGGCGATCGAGGCGATGAGCCGATTGTGCGCATGAAAGCCGCGCCCTTCATCGGCCTTGCCGTCCGGTCGCCAGGTCGGAAAATCGATCATGTCGACGGCGCCCGGCGCGACGATCTGCGGCACGCCCCGGCGACCGGCCGCCTCGAGACGCGTCGGCCCCGCGGTGACGACCGAGCCCGCGTGGTGGTTGGCGAGCTCCTGCAGGCTGAAATCCATGACCGCCGCGAACGCGCCTTGCGCCGCCAGAGCCTCGAAGGCCCGCCCGCCCATGCCCGTCGTGTGGAAGACGGCGACCTCGTAGCCACGCTGTTCGAGCGCGGGCAGCAAGGGCTCCATATAGCCGAGGCAACTCTTGCCCAGCGACGTCATGCCGACCAGCGGTCGATCGCCGGCGGGCGGACGAGCGGCGCGACAGGCGCCGACGATTGCGCCGGCCGCCTGCGCCAGCGTCGACCGGCAAACGGCGTTGAGCCCGTAGAGGCCGCCGGCCCACAGCACGGTCATCAGGTCGGGCGGCACGCGCTCGGGCGGCACGAGATGCGAATGCGCGATGGTCGAGACCAGACACTTGGGCGCGCCGAGCGGGAGAGCGGCCGCGACATCGAGCGCAAGGTCCGTTCCCATCGTGCCGCCGAGCGCCAGCATCCCGTCGATGCGCTTCTCCGCGCGCAGGCGAAGCGCAATGGCCGCGGCGCCCTCCGCCATCTTCGCCATGGCCCGGTTCTCGTCGCCATAGCGCTTGATCTCGTCGAGCGAGACGCCCGCCGCGCGCGCGACCTCCGCATTGGCGATCTCGGCGCGGTAAGCGCCGCCCGCCAGCACGCCGACATCCATGAACACCGTCGCGCCGCCGGCTTCAGCGATACAATCGCGCAGAAAGAGAAGCTCCGGCGATTTGGTGTCCGCCGTGCCGATCAGGAGGATATTGGCCGACCGTTCGCGCCCCTCGCCCATGTCCCGTCTCTCGCCTGTCGCGCTCCCCGACGCGCAAGTCTATAGTGTTCCGAGAGCGCGCCAAACAGCGCCGGCGGGACGGGACGACCATGAACGAGATCTCCTCGAACTTTCTGCGCGAGCACAACGCCCGTCAGGTCTGGCATCCCATGGCGCATCCTGCGGAAATGGAGGCGAGCCCGCCGCGCATCATCGTTTCGGGCGAGGGCGTCAGCATCGTCGATCTCGACGGCAAGCGCGTCGTCGACGCCGTCGGCGGCCTGTGGAACGTCAACCTCGGCTATTCCAACGAGCCGATCAAGCAGGCGATCGCGCGCCAGCTTGCCGAGCTACCCTATTATTCCGCCTTTCGCGGCACCACCAATCCACGCCTCATCGAACTCGGCGCGCGCCTCGTCGACATTCTCGAGGTCGAGAACATGCGTCGCGCCATGTTCACCTCGGGCGGCTCGGATTCGGTCGAGACGGCGCTGCGCATCGCGCGGCAATACTGGAAAGTGCGCGGCAAGGCCGACAAGACGAAATTTCTCGCGCTGAAGAAGGGCTATCACGGCACGCATTTCGGCGGCGCCTCGGTCAACGGCAACCAGAATTTCCGTCGCGCCTATGAACCGTTGCTGCCGGGCGTCTATCACGCGCCCTCGCCTTTCCTCTATCGCAACCCGTTCGACGAGACCGATCCGGAACGCCTTGCCGATCTCTGCGTCGCCACGCTCGAGGACGAGATCAAGTTCCAGGGCGCCGACACGATCGCCGCATTCATCGCCGAGCCCGTGCTCGGCGCCGGCGGCGTCATCGTTCCGCCTGCGGGCTTCATGAAGAAAGTCCGCGCGCTGCTCGACCGCCACGACATTCTCATGATCGCCGACGAGGTGATCACGGGCTTTGGCCGCACCGGCGAATGGTTCGGCGTGCGGCTCGACGGCTTTGCGCCCGACATCATGTGCATCGCCAAGGCGATCACGTCTGGCTATTTTCCGCTCGGCGCCTGCATGGTCAACGAGAAGATCGAAAGCGCCTTCATGACCAGCGACGACGCCCTGGCCGCGATCTATCACGGCTACACCTATTCCGGTCACCCGGTCGGCTGCGCGGCGGCGCTGGCCTGCCTCGATGAGACCTTCGCACGCGATCTGCCCGGCAATTCGGCGCGCGAAGGCGCTTTCATGCTCGACGCCTTCGACAAGCTCGCCGCAAAACACGAGACAATAGGCGACGTCCGCGGCAAGGGCCTGATGCTGGCGATCGAGTTCGTCGCCGACCGCAAGGCGAAGACGCCCGCCGGCAGGAAATACATGGGCGCGCTTGCCGACGCCGCCTACGAAGCCGGCGCGCTGGTGCGCGTGTCGTCCAACGTCATGATCATGTCGCCGCCGCTCGTGCTGGAACGCAAGGATTCGAAGCAGATCGCCGATGCCGTCACGCACGCGGTCTCCTCGGTCCGCCTCGACCCGGCGCAATGAGAGGCCGCGGCCTGCTGCTGGATTTCGGCGGCGTCATATCGATCACGCTGTTCGAGCGGCATCGTATCAGCGAGCGCCTGCTCGGCCTGCCCGAGGGCGCGCTCGACTGGCGCGGGCCCTTCGATCCGCAGGGCGACGAACTCTGGCGCGACATGATCGAGAACCGCATCAGCGAGCGCGACTATTGGGCCATCCGGGCGAAGGAAACGGGCCAGCGCCTCGGCGAGGACTGGGACATGCTCGCCATGATCCGCCGCACCATCGGCGACGATCCCAACCTGCACGTCCGGCCGGAGGCGCGCGATCTCGTCTTTCTCGCGAAAGCCGCAGGCTGCCGCGTCGGCATTCTCTCCAACGAACTCGAGCTGTTCTACGGCGCCGACACGATGGCCAAGCTCGACATATTGAAACTGATGGACGCGCTGGTCGACGCCACGCATACGAAAATCCTGAAACCCGACCCACGCGCCTATGCTCTTGGGTGCGAGGCGCTCGGACTTTCGCCCGGGGAAATCGTTTTCGTCGACGACCAGGAGCGCAACGTCGAAGGGGCGAGGAAAGCAGGCCTGACCGCCATCCGCTTCGACGTCGCCGATCCCGCGCGCTCCTTCGCCGAAGCGGCCGAAGCGCTGGATCTTTGAAAGCCCGCACGCGCGCCGCTGTCTACGGCGCGCGGGACGGTCGCGATCAAAAGATCGAATAGGCGCCGTCGATCAGGAACATTTCGGCCGTGTGATAGGACGAGCCCGTGCTCATGATGTAGACGGCGATCGCCGCGAAATCCTCCGGCCTGCCGAAGCGCCGCATCGGAATGCGCGGCATGACGTTCGCCACGAACTTCTCGTTGCCGAACAGGCCTTCCGTCATGTCGGATTGAATCCAGCCCGGCAGAACGCAATGCGCGGTGACGCCATAGCGCGACAATTCCACCGCCAATGCGCGAATGATGGAATTCAGCGCGCCCTTGGTCGCCGCGTAATGTTCGTTGCGCGCCGTGCCGGAAATCGAAGCGAGGCTCGACGTCGCGACCAGGCGGCCGAAGGCGTCGCCTTTCCCCGCACGCTCGCGCATGTGGCGCGCGGCATGCTGCATGGTGAGCACGGCGCCGTCGAGATTGGTCGCAAGCATCTGCCGCCACTCGCTCTGCGGCCTGTCGATGAACGAACTGCGTCCGCCGCCGCCGATGCCGGCATTGGCGAAGCAGCCGTCGACGCGCCCATACTTGGCGAGCGTCTCGTTGAAGGCGCGCTCGATCGAGGCGGGGTCCGACACGTCGCATTGCCGCGCCTCGCACTTGCCGTTCGCAAGCGACTTGAGCGCGGCCGCATTCTTGGCCTCGTTGCGTCCCCAGATCGACACGGCCGCGCCCGCCGCGGCCATGCCCTGCGCCATGCCGAGGCCGATGCCGCCATTGCCGCCGGTGACGATGACGACGCGGCCGGTGAGATCGAAAAGCGACACGAATTCCTCCTGATATTGCCAGTTTCGATCATCTTAGGCGTGCAGCTCAAATGATCAATCGCGCACCTGCGCGCCGCGCGCGCGACGAGCGATGTGACCATAGGCACGGACGCATGGTTAATGGTTTGTTACCTCTTCCCCTGCAACGGCGAACGACTGATCGGCGCCGTTCAAGTTGGGGAAACGTCATGATCAGAATTCTTGCAACAACCGCGATCGCGGCGGCCTGTGCGAGCGCCGCCTTGTCAGCAAGCGTCACCGCCGCTCCGCGCGGCGCGACCTGGTACGAATGCGTTGGCGGCTGGCAGCCGAACCAATGCGTGAAGAGCGGCATGTCGACGGCGAAGTCGCGCGCACGACAAATCGTCTTCGTGCCGCCTCCTCCTCCGCCGCCCATTCCGGATCCCGTGCCGCGCTATGAAATTCATCCTGAAGGCAACGGGTCCGTGTCGGGCGGCGGCGGGGGCGCCGGCGGTGGGGGCGGCGGGGGCCGCTGACGCCTGACGCGGGGCGGGACGGATGCAAAATGCGTCCGTCCCGTCTGCGTTGCCGGCGATTGACAATGCGTGCTCCGTCCCGATGCTGTGCGACGAAACAACAATCGGGAAACGCCATGGCCTACGAACAAATTCGCGTCTCTGTCGCCGACCATGTCCAGACGATTACGCTGCATCGTCCGGACAAGCTGAACGCCTTCACGAGACAGATGATGGACGAGCTGATCGCCGCCTTCGACGAAGCGGACGCCAACGACGACGTGCGCGTCGTCATCGTCACGGGCGAGGGCCGCGCCTTCTGCGCCGGCGCCGATCTGTCGGCCGGCGCGAGCACGTTCGAACTCTCCAAACGCAAGGACCGCGCGCAGCCCAAGGAAAGCGGCGGCAAGACGGATTATTCCGACGAGGCGATACGCGATGGCGGCGGCCGCGTGACGTTGCGCATCTTCAAGTCGCTGAAACCCGTCATCGCCGCCATCAACGGACCGGCGGTCGGCATCGGCGCGACCATGACGCTGCCGATGGACATCAGGCTTGCTTCGACTGAAGCGCGCGTGGGCTTCGTCTTCTCCCGCCGCGGCATCGTCATGGAGGCGGCGTCGAGCTGGTTCCTGCCGCGCCTCGTCGGCCCGCAGCAGGCGCTGGAATGGGTCTTCTCGGGCCGCGTGTTCAACGCGGACGAGGCCCTGCGCGGCCGCCTCGTTTCGCGCGTGCTGCCGCCGGAAGAACTGCTGCCCGAGGCGCGCAGGATCGCGAAGGAGATCGTCGACAATACGTCTGCCGTTTCGGTCGCCCTGCAGCGCCAGATGATCTGGCGCATGCTCGGCGCCGACGATCCGATGGAGGCGCACAAGATCGACTCCCGCGGCATTTTCGAGCGCGGCCGCTCGGCCGACGTGAAGGAAGGCGTGGTGAGCTTTCTCGAGAAGCGCGCGCCGAAATTTCCGGACAAGGTGTCGAAGGACATGCCGCCCTATTTCCCGTGGTGGGACGAGCGGAAGTACAAGTGACACGAAGTGTCATCCCGGACAGCCCTGAAGGCTGATCCGGGATCCAGAGCGATCGTGCAACAAATGCGATGCTGGATCCCCGCTTTCGCGGGGATGACAATGCGCTACTGCGCCGCCTGCGCCTTTCGCCCCTTGCCGCTCGAAAGACCCATCTGCTTGGCGATCACCTGCAGCATGATCTCGTTGGCGCCGCCGCCGATGGCGGTCAGCCTGATGTCGCGCATGATGCGGGAAATCCGCGATTCCCACATGTAGCCCTGCCCGCCCCAGAATTGCAGGCAGGCGTTGGGAATCTCGAGCGCGAGCTTGCCGGCGAGATATTTCGCGATCGACGCCTTTTCCGTCACGTCGCCGCCGCCGACATAAAGCTCGGCCGCATTCCAGGAAATGGCGCGCAGCGCCTCCACCTCGGAATGCATGGCCGCCAGCTTGTGCTGGATCGTCTGCATGTCGATCAGCGCCGAGCCGAACGCCTTGCGTTCGCGCACGTAGTCGATGGTGATGGCGATCGCGGTTTCGAGCATGGCGACCGCCTTGGCGGCGGCGTAAAGCCGCTCCTCCTGGAACTGCTCCATCTGATACGTGAAGCCGCGTCCCTCCTCGCCGAGGCGGTATCGCACCGGCACGCGCACCTGATCGAAGAATATCTGCGCCGTGTCGGAAGCATGCAGGCCGAGTTTCTTCAGCTTGCGCGCGACCTGAACGCCCTTGGACTTCATCGGCACGATTATCAGCGACTTGTTGCGATGCGGCTGGCCGTCCGACGTATTGGCGAGCAGGCACATCCAGTCCGCCTGCACGCCGTTGGTGATCCACATCTTGGAGCCGGTGATGACGTAGTCGTCGCCGTCGCGCACCGCGCGCGTGCGGATCGAGGCGACATCCGAGCCCGCGCCCTCCTCCGACACGCCGACGCAGGCGACCATCTCGCCGGCGATCGCGGGCGTGAGAAACTCGCGGCGCAATTCGTCCGAGCCGTGCTTGGCGAGCGCGGGCGTCGCCATGTCGGTCTGCACGCCGAGCGCCGTCGCGACGCCGCCGGCCAGCGCACGCCCCCATTCCTCGGCCGCGACCATGGAATAGGAATAGTCGAGCCCCAGCCCGCCGAATTCTTCCGGCTTGCTGATGCCGAGAAATCCGGCCGCGCCCGCCTTCTTGAAAAGTTCATGCGCGGGAAAGATGCCCGCTTCTTCCCAGGCGTCGGCGTACGGATCGATCTCCGTCTGCACGAACTTGCGCAGCGAACGGCGGAGTTCCTCGTGTTCTTGCGTGAAGATCATTTCGCTTAACCCGGCAAATCCAGAACCTGCTTGGCGACGATGTTTCGCTGCACCTCGCTCGAACCGCCGTAGATCGTCGCCGGTCGAGACAGCCAGTAATGCGCGAGCGCATCGAGGCTGTCGTTGCCATAGGTGACGGCCTCGTCGATCGACCCGTTCTCGGCGGAAAGTTCGACCAGCGTCTCGGTGATTTTCTGATAGGTCGCGGTCGCAAAAATCTTGAGGATCGAGACGTCGGGCCCGAGCGCCTCGCCGCGACGCAGCACGTCGGCGAAGCGCGAATAGGCTTCGGTCAGATCGGCGACGTCGAGCCGCAATTGCGTGAACTTGTCGCGGAAGCGGTCATCCTCGAACGCGCCGGTCGAGCGTCCGAGCAGGGCGAGGCGGTTGAGCGCGACCTGCGACAGTTTCGGGCTGCCGAGGAAGATGCGCTCGAAACCGAGCAGCGCCTTGGCCATCGTCCAGCCTTCGTTGACCTTGCCGACGATGTTGTCCTTCGGCACGCGCACGTTGTCGAAGAAAGTCTCGCAGAATTCCTCGTGCCCGCCGAGCGTCATGATCGGGCGGCGCGTGACGCCGGGCGTCGCCAGGTCGACGAGCAGGAAGGAAATGCCTTCCTGCTTCTTCGCCGACTTGTCGGTGCGCACGAGCAGGAAAATCCAGTTGGCGTCCTGCGCCAGCGTCGTCCAGGTCTTCTGTCCGTTGACGACCCAGTGATCGCCGTCGAGCACCGCCTCCAGCCGCAGCGAGGCGAGATCGGAGCCGGCGTTCGGCTCCGAATATCCCTGGCACCACACATCCTCGCAGGCGATGATGCGCGGCAGGTATGTCTGGCGCTGTTCTTCCGAACCGTAGTTGATGAGCAGCGGCCCGAGCATGACGATGCCCATGTCCGGCGCGCGCGGCACGCCGGCGCGGTCGAGTTCCTCGAGATAGGCGATCTGCTTGCCGACCGACATGCCCATGCCGCCGTATTTCTTCGGCCATTGCGGCGCGAGCCAGCCGCGCTTCGACAGTTTCAGGCTCCACGGCTTCACCTCGTGCCAACGGATGCGGCGCGGCAGATGGCGAATTTCGGGCGGGCATTCGGCTTCGATGAAGTCGCGGACCATCGTGCGGAATTCCGCATCGGTCATCGCATCGTAATCGTCTCGGGCGATCGCGGTCATGGCGGCCTCAAACCTGTTCGAGCGCGGGCGAAAGCGCGGCGTAGCGCTTGCGGTGCTGCGCGCCGTTGCCGAGCCATGCGGCGAGCTTGATCGCGCGCCGCACGAACAGCCCGATATCGTGTTCGTCCGTATAGCCGATGGCGCCGTGCATCTGGATCGCTTCCTTGGCGATCAGAAGCGCGCCGTCGGAGCACCGCGCCTTGCAGGCGGACGCGATCAACGCTTTCTCGCGGGCGTCCGCCTCCTCGAAGGCGCGGGCCGCGCGGTCGATCGCCGCGCGCATCATCTGCGTCGTGACATAGAGGTCGACGGCGCGATGCTGCAGCGCCTGAAAGGAGCCGATCGCCTTGCCGAACTGCTTGCGCTGGCGCAGATAGTCGAGCGTCATGTCGAGCGCGCGCTGCGACAGACCGTACATTTCGGCGGAAGCGGCGATCCGCGTCTCGTCGAGCGCGGCGTCGAGCGCGGCCTCGCCCTTGCCGGCGGCCAGCGACGCAGAAGCCGCTTGCGACCTCCGCGTCCTGCAGATGCAGGCGATGGCAGGTCGTGCCGTCGGTGAAGTAGCGCGTCTCGAGCTTCACGCCCTTGGCGCCCGGCTCGACAAGGAACAGACCGACGCCCTCCGGCGCGCGCGCGGAAACGATCAGGCCGTTGGCCTGCGCGGCGCCGTGCACATAGTCCTTCACGCCTGTCAGCCGCCAGCCGTCCGCAGCCGGCGTCGCGCGCGTCTCGCATGCGCTCGCCTGCAGGGCGCCGGCCGCCTCCTGCCAGGCGACGGCGATCATGCGCCCGCCTTCGACGAGGCCCGCCATCAATTCTTCATTGTGCGCGCCTTCGCCGTTGGCGAGCGCGCGCATGGCGAGCACGCCGATCGCCGACAGCGGCTCCGGGCCGACGCCACGGCCCGTCTCGGCGAGCAGGGCGACACATTCGGCAAGGCCGAGCCCCATGCCGCCGCAGCTCTCGGGCGCGCGCAGGCCGACCCATCCGAGCTGCGTCATCTCGTTCCAGCGCGCTGCGTCATAGCCCTGCGGCTTGTGTCGCCAGGCGCGCACGTCGCGCGCCATGTCGGAGCGGTTGACATAATCGGCTGCGCTGTCGCGCAACATGCGCAATAGGTCTTCGGCCTCGCCCGAACTCATCGTCTCGTCTTTCTGCTTATTTGCGGCCCTTCACGCCGACGAGCGACACGACCTTGCGTGCGATCTCGACAAGCCGCGGTCCATAGATTTCCTCGATATCGCGCGCTTTCAGCAGGTAGGCCGGGCCGCCGCAATTGAGCGCGTACAGGCCCGCGCCATTGGGCAGGACCAGCGGCGCGCCCGCGCCGTTCACGTCCTTGCGCCATTCGCCGATCGACGTGCAGAAGCCGCGCTTCTCGATATCCTTGAACGACTTTTCCATGCCGCGCAGGATCTTCGCCTTGTCGTCGGGATATTTGCGCAGCACCTGGTCGATCAGCGGCGCGCGTTCGCGCTCCGAAAGCGCAGAAAGATAGGCGCGGCCCATCGCCGAAACGCCCAGCGGAATGCGCGATCCGACCGTCACGCGCAGCGCGACGACGTTCTGACCCTCGCAATTCTCGATATAGAGCATGTTCAGCCGGTCGCGCGCGCCGAGCGCGACGGCCGCGCCGCATTCGTCCGCCAGCTCCTGCATGAAGGGACGCGCGACACGGCGCACGTCGAGCTGCGCCAGCGCGACATAGCCGAGCGCCAGCACGCCGCCGCCGGGCGAGTAGACGCCGAGCTTGCGGTCGTAATTGAGATAGCCGAGCTGCGTCAGCGTGTAGGTCAGCCGCGAGATCGTCGGCTTGGGCAGGCCCGTGCGCTTGGCGAGCTCCTGGTTGCCGAGCGGCCCGTCTTCCGGACGAAAGACGCGCAGGATATCGAGGCCGCGCGCCAGGGCGGTGACGAACTGCCGATCGTTCGCGCGTGCGTGGTCCGGTCTCTCGAGCGCGGCGTCCATGGTTTCCTCAAGGGCTTTTCGCCTCTTTGCCGCGATTTCGCGAAAACATCAAGTGCTTCCGCAATGCGAAATATCCGGTTCGCAAATTGACCCGCCCGGGCCCCGGTGTAATCTCCCCGGCGCAACAACGAACAATCCGAGGAAACGCTCTCCATGGCGCTCGACTACCATAAGTTGAAGAACTGGCCGCTGCCGGAAATCCGCCAGAAGCTCGAGCCCAAGGATACGATGCTCTACGCGCTTGGCCTCGGGCTCGGCGCCGATCCGATGGACGCCAGGCAATTGCGCTTCGTCTACGAGGAGAACCTCCTCGCCCTGCCGACGATGGCGGTGGTGCTGGCGCCCCTCGGCTTTTGGATGAAGAACCCGGACGTCGGCGTCGACTGGAAGAAGCTGCTGCACGGCGAGCAGGGCTTCATTCTGCACAAGCCCATCCCCGCGCAGGGCGAGATCGTCGGCCGCAGCCGCATCGTCGAGATCGTCGACAAGGGCAAGGACCGCGGCGCCCTCGCCTTCATCGAGCGCACGATCACGGACGCCGCGACCGGCGAGACCATCGCGACACTGAACTCGACCAGTTTTTTGCGCGGAGACGGTGGATTTGGCGGACCGACAGGACCGACGCCCGCGCCGCACAAGCTGCCGGACCGCGCGCCCGATCGGATTTGCGATCTTGCCACGCTGCCGCAGCAGGCGCTGATCTACCGGCTGAGCGGCGACTACAACCCGCTGCATGCCGATCCCGAAGTCGCCACCCACGCCGGCTTCCGCCAGCCGATCCTGCACGGGCTCTGCTCGCTCGGCGTCGCCGGACACGCCATTCTGAAGGTCGCCTGCGACTACGATCCGACGCGGCTCGCCTCGCTGAAGCTGCGCTTCTCCTCGCCCGTCTATCCCGGCGAGACAATCCGCACGGAAATGTGGATCGACGGCAAGAACGTGTCGTTCCGCGCGCGCGTGGTGGAGCGCGACATCGTCGTGCTCGACAACGGGCTTGCAACGCTGCGCTGAACCTCAGACCGGCAGGAAATAGACGACGAGGCAGAACAGCGCGAGCGTCGTCAGCGCGAACACGCCGTTCCACCGGATCGTGATCGTCTCCGGCGGCCGGCCCATGACGCCGCTGAGCAGCACCATGGAGCTGTTGAGCGGCGACATGCCGTTGCTGAGCGACCACGCCCCGACGATGACGAAGACAAGTTTCAGCGGCGAAAGTCCGGTCGCCGGCGCATGGGCGAGCGCGCCGACCAACATGGTGACGGTGACCATGGCGTTGATGCCGACGACGCTGAGCGCGGCGATGACGAGCACGATGGCGACGCTGAGCGCCGCGGGCGTCAGATGCAGCCCGGTGAGAAAGGCGACCAGCGCCTCTTCGGGCAGGACGAGCGGGACCATTGCGCCGAGAAATCCGGCTGTGGCGAACAGGGTGACCTCGTTGGCGTAGGCCGGAAAGCCGAGCTTCGAGCGTTCCAGCAAGGCGCCGGCGGACTGTTTCAGCGCGCCCGCCGCGCCGAGCGGCGCATTTTGCAATGCGACCCAGACCAGCGCGAATATCGGCACGACGGTCAGCACATGGACGGTGAAGCGCACGCCGGTGACATATTCCAGCGCGAAGGCGATGAGCGTGATCGCCGTCACCTGCGCCAGCATGGCGAGAGCCGCGCGCCAACCGCCCGGATCGTCGTTTGCGGGAGCGGTCAGCGCGCGCGGAAATTGCACGAAATCGAACAGCCAGCCGAGCGCCAGGAACACGGCGGTCAGGCCGAGTCCAAAGGGCGCATATTCGCTCCAGCGCGCGCCGGGCGTGAGCGAGAAGAGAAGCGCCATGGTGATCGACAGCGGGCACCACATCGCCATGGAATGAAAGCCGCGCAGCACCGCGAGCGTCATGCGCTTCTCGCGCAATTCCAGACGGTCCTTGTCGCCGCCGGCCGACGCCAGCGTATTCGTCTGCTTGAGCATGGAGGCGAGCAGCGCCAGCCCGCCGATATTCAGGAGAATGCCGAAGATGTGCCCGCCGAAGGTGAGCGCGACATAGCGCCGGCCGGGCGGCTGGGCCACGAGATAGCGGCCGGCGCGCTCGACCATGGGCGAGGATGCCGCCGCATCGCGCAGGAAGCCGAGCGCGGCGAGAAAGGCCGGATAGAAGCAGGACGCGGCGAGCCCGTCGCCCACCTTGCGCCACGCGCCGGTCGACATGCCCGCGTAAAGCCCGAGCGCGAGACATGCGGCGACGAGAAACCGCGCATTGCCCCGCAGGCGCGGCCATTCGAGCGCGATATAGGCGACCAGCGCCGGCGCCGCGACATAGCCCGCCGGCGCCCAGCCCGCATAGGCATGGATCGTCGCGCCGACGAGAACGATCGCCAGCAGTGCGGCCGAGCGCGCGCGCGCGAATTCCATCAGCCCCGAAGCCATGCATCCTGATTAGCAGCGCGCCGCAATGTCGAACAGTTGCGAAGCCGTGTTTGGCCATGCGAAGTTCGCGCATCCCCCCGTCGCCATCCTCAATGCAGACATTGCCATCGTGAAAATTCCTCGCACGCTCACGCCCGCCGCCGCCCTGTCCCTGCTCGAGCCGGGCATGCGCGTCTTCGTCCACGCCGGCCCGTCCGAATGCATGACCTTCGTTGAGGCCTTGAAGGCCGATCCCGAGCGCGCGCGCGGCGTCGAGTTCGTCGGCGTCTTCATCCCCGGCCTCAACGCGACGGATTATTCGGCTCTCGCGCCCGACGCGCGCATCGCCTCCACGTTCGTTTCGCCGCCCTTCGCCGAGGCGTTCGCCAACGGCCGCCTGCGCTACCTGCCCAAAGCCTACAGCGGCTTTGCCGGCGTGCTCGCGCGCATGAAGATCGACCTCGCCGTGCTGCGCGTCTCCCCGCCCGGCGCCGACGGACGCATGTCGTTTGGCCTCAACCAGGACTATGCGCCGATCGCCGCGCGAACCGCCCGCCGCGTCCTCGCCTTCGTCGACCGGTCCATGCCGCATGTGGCGGGCGAACCCGGCCTTGCGCGCGAAGACTGCGACGCGCTGGTCGAGATCGACGAGCCCTTGCGGCCGTTCCCTGCCTCGAGCGCGAGCGGAACATTGGAGAAGGTCGGCATTAATGCCGCGCGCCTGATCCGCGACGGCGACACGATCCAGATCGGCATCGGCAAGGTGCAGTCCGCCGTGCTCGCCAACCTGTTCGACCGCAAACGGCTCGGCCTGCATTCCGGCATGATCGACGACGCCATCGCGAGCGCTGATCGACAAGGGCGTCCTCGACAATTCCGCCAAGTCGGCCGACCGCGGCCTCGCCGTCACGGGCATGGCGATCGGCACGCAGGCCGCATGGGCTTGCGCCGCGCGGCCCGACATGCGCTTTCGTTCGGCCGATTATACGCACGCCGCCGCCGTCATCTCCGCGCAGGACAATTTCGTCGCGATCAATTCGGCGATCGAAGTCGATCTGCTCGGCCAGTGCAACGCCGAAATGCTCGGCGGCCGCCAGATCAGCGGCGCCGGCGGCTTTCACGATTTCCAGCGCGGCGCGGCCGGCTCGAAGGGGGGCCGCGCCATTGTCGCGCTTCCCGCGTCGGCCGGCGGCGCGAGCCGCATCGTCGCGCGCTCTGTCCGGCAGGCGTCGCCACTGGCCCGCGCAACGACGCCGACTATATCGTCACCGAATACGGCATAGCAGCCCTGCGCGATCTCGATCTCGACGCGCGCGCCGAAGCGCTGATCATGGTTGCAGCGCCACAGTTCCGCAGCGAGCTGGCCTCGGCGTGGAAAGACATGCGCGCGAAATTCTGAGACGCGACAAACGACCGAAACGAACGGAAACAAGATGACCGGAGGAAAAGTGGACGGCCTTGTCAGCGGCGAGCGCCGCATGACGCGCGCCGAACTGGACGAGCGCGCAGCCCGCGCCGCGCAGGGCTTTCGCGAGATCGGCGTCCAGCGCGGCGATTCCATCGCGCTTTTCCTGCGCAACGATTTCGCCTTTTTCGAAGCCTCGCTCGCCGCCCAGCGCATCGGCGCCTATGCCGTGCCGATCAACTGGCATTTCAAGGCGGAGGAAGTCGAATACATTCTGAACGACTGCGGCGCGCGCGCCTTTGTCGTCCATGCCGATCTCTGGCCGGTCGTGGCGCATGTCGCGCCGTCGGGCGTGCATGTCTTCATCGTGCCGACCCCGCCCGAACTCGCCGCCGCCTACGGCGCCACGCCGCAGGATTGCGTCGTGCCGGCGGAAGCGCAGAACTGGAATGTCTGGGTCGCCGCGCACAAGCCTGCCGAAAACCTGCCGGCGCCTGCGACCGACAGCATGATCTACACATCCGGCACCACGGGAAATCCCAAGGCCGTGCGCCGCAATCCCGCGACGCCGGAGCAGATGGAAAAATCCGCATGGGTGCGCCGCACGGTCTACGGCTTTGCGTCCGACATGGTGGCCGCCGTGCCCGGTCCGCTCTACCATTCCGCGCCGAATTCCTTCGGCCTGCGCGCCGCGCTCAGCGGGCAGGGCGTCGTGCTCACGCCGCGTTTCGATCCCGAGGGCCTGCTCGCGCTCATCGAGAAAAATCGCATCTCGCACATGTTCATGGTGCCGACCATGTTCGTGCGCATGTTGAAGCTGCCGAAGGACGTGCGCGAAAAATACGACGTCTCCTCGCTGCGCTACATCATCCATGCGGCCGCGCCCTGCCCGCCCGAAGCCAAGCGCCAGATGATCGAATGGTGGGGTCCGATCATCCATGAATTCTACGGCTCGACGGAATCGAGCGCGGTGACGCTCGCCACCAGCGAAGACGCGCTGAAGAAACCCGGCACGGTCGGCCGCCCGATCGAGGGCGCGGAGATCGTCATCGTCGGCGAGAACGGCGAGACGCTGCCGCGCAACCAGACCGGCGAAATCTTCACGCGCATTCACGGCATGCCGGACTTCACCTATTTCAACAAGCCCGAGAAGCGCGCGGAGATCGACCGCAACGGCCTCATCACCTCGGGCGACGTCGGCTATCTCGACGACGACGGCTATCTCTTCATCAACGACCGCAAGCGCGACATGGTGATTTCCGGCGGCGTCAACATCTATCCCGCCGAAATCGAAAGCGTCGCGCTGCACATGCCCGACATCAAGGATTGCGCGGTGTTCGGCATTCCCGACGCGGAATTCGGCGAATCCCTGATGGCGGTGGTCGAGCCGCAACCGGGCCACGATCTCGAGCCAGACGACGTGCGCGCCTATCTCAGGCAGCATCTGGCCGACTACAAGGTGCCGCGCCACATCGAAATCGGCCACAATCTCCCGCGCGAGGATTCCGGCAAGATATTCAAGCGCCGCCTGCGCGATCCCTATTGGGCGAAGGCCGGCCGCACGATCTGAGCCTCAGAGCCGCGCGGCCAGTTCCGCCGCGCGGTCGCCGGACCGGATCGCGCCTTCGATCGTCGCTGGCAGTCCCGTCTGCGTCCAATCGCCGGCAAGCAACAGATTGCGCCATCGCGTTTGCGCCTGCGGGCGAAGCGCGTCCTGCGCCGGCGTCGCCGCGAACGTCGCGCGCTTTTCCTTGACGACGCGCATCGGCGGAATGTGCGCCGCATCGAGCCCGGCGATGCCAGCGACTTCGCGCCAGATCCTTTCGCCGATATCGTCGGGCGCCTTCTCGATGAATGCGTCGGCGGCGCTGATCGTCACCGACAGGCGATCGGGAAATGCGAACAGCCATTCGCTCATGCCGCCGACGACGCCGGTCAGCAGCGGCATTCCGACCGGCGGCGCGACCGCATAGTGCGCGTTGAAGATCGCGCAATGCTCGGTCGGCGCCGACAGGCCCGGGACGAGTTCGAGCGCGCTCCATGCGGGAGCCGCGAAGATGACCGCATCCTCCGCAGCAAGCGCGACCTTCTCCTCGCCGAAGTCGAGCCCTGTCACGCGCTCTCCCGCGAATTCGAGAGCGCGCAAGCGCGCGCTGAAACGCGACATCGGCGCCATGCGCCGCCAGAAAGGCCAGCGCCGGATCGATGAACGCAGGCCCCAGGCCATGCGCGGGCGTGCGCGGCCGCGCGGCGGCGCCGCCAGCGCCCAGGCTCTCCCGCACCACCGCGGCGGCGAGTCGCGCGGAGGCTACGTCGAGCGGCGTGTTCAGCGCGGAGACGAGCACTGGCTTCCACAACCGCTCCCACAGGACGCCCTGCGCGTTCAGCGCGTCGGCGACGGTCGCCTCCGCGCCCGCGCGCAACAGTGAGAGGCCGCCGAGATAGTCCATCGCCGTCGTGCCGGGCGCGCGTCGCGCGGGAGAAAATATCCACCAGGGGATTCGGCCGGCGTTCGGGCGCAAGACCCAACGCTCGGCGCGCGCGAGATCGATGAAGTCGAAGGCGCACTCTTCCGGCCCCGCGAGCGCATCCTTGGCGCCGATGCGCCCGAGATAGGCCATCGCCGCATGATTGCAGGCAAGCAGCAGATGATTGCCGTTGTCGATCGTCAGCCCGAGTTGTTGGTCGTAGTAGGAACGGCAGCGCCCACCCGCCATGCGCGCCGCCTCGTGCACGACCACGCGGCGCCCGTGCGCAGCGAGTTGCGTCGCCGCGGCGAGACCCGCAAGCCCCGCGCCGATCACATGAACGACGCCTTTCACCAGATGCCCCAGCGCAGCACAGCGCCAAGCAGCTTGAATTTGTCGACGCCGACGCGCAGACGCGGAGGCGCAAACCCGCGGCTTTCGAGACGCGCGAGCACGTCCGAATAGGCCGCCGCCATCAACCGCGGCGCCTTGACCGCGGCGCGCGGCGCCGTGTCCATGATCTCCTGCGCGGCTCGGAAATGTCCATGCGCCTGTGCGATCAGCGGCGCGCAGGCCAGCGCCAGACCGGGATGCGCGACAACCGCCTGCGGCGTCAGATCGCTCATGCCTGCCGCAAGCAGCGCCTCGCGCGGCAGGTAGAGCCGACCGCGCTCCGCGTCCTCGTCGACGTCGCGCAGGATGTTGGTGAGCTGCAACGCGCGCCCCAGGTGATGCGCGAGTCGCACGCCCGCTTTCTCCTCCATGCCGAAGATGCGCACCGACAGACGCCCGACCGCGCTCGCCACACGATCGCAATACAGATCGAGCGTGGCCGCGTCGGGCGCGACGATGGGCCCGCGCAGGTCCATGTCCATGCCGTCGATCACCGCGACGAAATCCTCGCGCTTCAGACCGTAGCGCCGCACATGCGGCGCCAGATGCGCCGCCTCGCCCGCGTCGCCGCCGGCATAGATGGCGTCGATATTCGCGCGCCAGCGCCGCATCGCGCCCGTCGGATCGTCCTGGTGCGCGTCGCCGTCGGCAATGTCGTCGACGGCGCGGCAAAAGGCGTAGACGTCGAACATCGCCTCGCGTTTTTCACGCGGCAGGATGCGCATGCCCGCGTAGAAGGAAGAACCCGAGGCGGCTCTTGCCGGCTGATCGACGGGCTCGTTCATGCGCCGTTTTCCCGCGCTCGCGCGCCGAAAGAAAAAACGCGTCGCGCGAGCACGGCGCCCGCGGCGCCGAGCGCGGTCAGCGCGAAGGCCGCCTTCGAGGCATGGACGTTGTCCGACAGCGGATCGTGCCGAAGCAAACCTTCTGTCAGCTTTTCGGCAAGCCTCTGGATCGCGGCGACATTCATCGCGAGCCTGATATCGCGTACCTGCGCCGGAAAGACCGCGCTTTCGGCAAGCAGGCTTTTCGTCCGCTGCGCGAGGTCGACGATTGTCGCGCGCAATTCGGGGGTCGCGCGATCGGCGCCGAGCATCTCCACGCGGACGCCGTGCGCGGCGAGCGCGTCGGCCGGAAGGTAGACACGCTCGAGCGCCTTGAAGTCCTTGCCGCAATCCTGCAGGTGATTGATGATCTGCAGGGCCGCGCACAATTTGTCGGAGGCCGTCCATGTATCGCGGCTCTCGCCGTGCACGTCGAGCACATAGCGGCCGACCGGCATCGCGGAGAGCCGGCAATAGTCGACCAGATCGTCGAAATCGCGGTAGCGGTTCTTGGTCACGTCGAGCTTGAACGCCTCGATCAGATCGAGCGCATGACGCGGCGTGATCTTGCGCTCGGCAAGCGTGCGCCGCAGCGGTTCGGCGACGGGATCGGACGGCCCTTCGCCCGTGAGCGCGCGCGCGAGCCCGTCGAGCAAGGCTAGCTTCTTGTCCGGCTCGAGCGTCGCATGATCGGCGACATCGTCGGCCGCGCGCACGAAATTGTAGAAGGCGAGCACCGGCGCGCGGAAACGCAGCGCAAGCAGCGAGGCGACCGGGAAATTCTCGTCGCGATGCGACTTGCCCGAGGAAGCGGCGGCGACCTCGCTCACGGCGATGTCGTCCCGGCCGCCTGATAGCGGCCCTTCCAGGCGCCGCCGCGTCCGCGCATGTGCGCAAGCGCGGATTCCAGCGTGAAGGCCATGTAGAGCAAGGCGACCATCGGCAGGAACAATCCGCGCCAGGCGCCGAGCCCGTAGAAGCGCAGCATCGGGCGATAGGAAAGAACCATCATCATGTAGGCGGCAAGCGCCATCATGCCCGTCGTCGGGTCGGAATGGCCTGCAAGCACGGCCGGCGCCATGAAGGTGAGCGCCATGCCGAGCGTCGCGCCGGCCAGCTTCAGCGGCGAATAATCCAGTTCCGCGTAAGCCGAGCGCACGACCATGCGCCTGATGTCGGCGAGATGCGGATATGGCCGCAAGCTTTTCACGCGCGTCGTCAGTCCCAGGAACACGGGGCCTGTCTTCTTCATCGCCGCGCCGAGCGCGCAATCGTCGATCAGCGCGGTGCGAATGGCCTCCAGTCCGCCCGCGCGCGCCAGCGCCTCGCGTCGCACCAGCATGCAACCGCCGGCCGCCGCCGCCACGCGCCGTCGTGGATCGTTCACCCAGGCGAAGGGGTAGAGCATCTGGAAGAAATAGACGAAGGCGGGAACGAGCCATCGTTCGGCGGCGCTGTCGCAGGCGAGCTTCGCCATGAGCGTGACAAGGGAAAGGTCACCGCCCTCGGCGCCGCCGACGAGACGCGCCAGCGTATCTGGCGCATGTTCGATATCGGCGTCGGTGAAGAGAATGTAGTCGGGCGCGACGCCCGGGCGGCTTTCGACATGCGCGAGCCCGGCCCGCATGGCGTTGATCTTGCCGGTCCAGCCGGGCGGCGGCTCGTCGCCGCGCACGATAGTCAACCGATCGGCCGCGCCGAGAGCGGCGGCCGCCTCCCGCGCGATCTCGCCCGTGCCGTCGCTGCTCTGGTCGTCGACCACGACGACGTCGAAGGCGACACCGCACTCCTGGCGCAGCAGGCTCGCCACGCAGCGGCCGATGGTCTGCGCCTCGTCGCGCGCCGGCACGATCGCCGCCACGCGGATGGAGGCCGCGGCCTCGGCCGCGATCGGGGCGAGCAGCTCGTCGCTCTCGCGCGCCTGCCAGAAAAAGCCGCGCGCGAAAATCAGCGTCAGCCAGATGGCGAGCGTCACCAGCGCGAGCGCAAACGCGGTCATGCCAGATATCCTGCGCTGCGGAACCATGCGATGGCGTCGGCGAGTCCTTCCGCATAGGGCCGCGTCACGTAGCCGAGTTCGCGCCGCGCCTTGGCGTCGCTGAAGAACATGAACTTGCGCGCAAGGCGAAGGCCCTCGCGCGTGACGAAAGGCGTGCGGCCCGTCAGATGCGCGAGCCCTTCGGCGCCGACCGCCAGCGGATAGATCAGCGTGACCGGCAGGCGAACGCGCGGCGGCCGGCGGCCCACGAGGCCCGCGATGGCGGCAAGCATGTCGGACAGGGCGACATTGTCTCCGCCCAGAATGTAGCGCTCGCCTATCCGGCCGCGCTCCAGCGCCGCCACGATGCCGCCGGCGACGTCGTCGACATGAACGAGGTTGAGGCCGGTCTCGACATAGGCCGGCATGCGCCCGGAGGCCGCCTCGACGATGATGCGGCCGGTCGGCGTCGGCTTGATGTCGCGCGGGCCGATCGGCGTCGAGGGATTGACGATGACGACGGGCAGTCCGTCGCGCGCGGCCATCTGTTCGACGATCCGCTCCGCGAGAATCTTGCTGCGCTTGTAATTGCCCATCTCCGGCAGGACGGCGGCCGGCAGCGTTTCATCCGACGGCGCCGCGCCGCCCGGCTGGATCGTGGCGGTCGAACTCACATGCACGATGCGGCGGGCGCCTGCCTTCCTGGCGGCTTCCATCACCTGCCGCGCGCCGTCCACATTGGCGCGCATGACCTCCTCGGGGTCGCGCGCCCACAGCCGGTAGTCGGCCGCCGCGTGAACGACATGGTCCACGCCGTCCAGCGCGAGATCGAGGGATTTCGCGTCGAGTATATCGCCGGTCGCCAGTTCGTCCCGGGGATCGAGATTGCCGCGCGCCGCGCCCGCGCGCACCAGCGTGCGAACGCGATAGCCGCGTGTGCGCAAGAGAGTTGCGACCGCCGATCCGACGAAACCGCTCGCGCCAGTCACCAGCACGCGGTCGCCAAGCCTAATATGATCGCTGGGCGACACCAGGTGCGCGCTCCCCCGTTTTCGGCGCCGGAGCTTTCCGATTGCTCCGCCTGTCGGGATAGAAGATTTTTCCGCCCCAGCCAAATCGGCAGGAACGTAGCGTGCGCGAATGACGCCGGCCGTCTTTCCATCGGCATCGCTTCGCACTATCTTGTCGGACAATTCGGCAGGGCTCGGACGCCCGCCGCCAAGAAATTCCTGGAGGATGCGCATGAAAGCCCTTATCAGCCGCGAGGTCGGCGGCCCCGAGGTCTTGAAGCTCGAGGATCTGCCCGATCCCGAGGCCCGGCCCGGCCACGTCGTGGTCGACGTGAAGGCCTGCGGCGTCAACTATCCCGACGCGCTGATCATCCGCGACCTCTACCAGTTCAAGCCGCCGCGGCCGTTTTCGCCGGGCGGCGAGATTTCCGGCGTGATTTCCGCGATCGGCGCGGGCGTATCCGGCTTCAAGGCCGGCGACCGAATCCTTGCTTCCTGCGGCTGGGGCGGCATGGCGGAAAAGGTCGCCATCGACGCGAGCCGCGTGGTGAAGATCCCCGATTCCATGCCCTACGACGAGGCCGCCGCCTTCCTCATGACCTACGGCACCTCGCATCACGCGCTGAAGGACCGCGCGAAGCTGAAGGCGGGCGAAACCCTGCTGGTGCTCGGCGCGGCCGGCGGCGTCGGCATTGCCGCGGTCGAACTCGGCAAGGCCATGGGCGCGAAGGTCATCGCCGCCGTGTCGTCGCAGCAGAAAGCCGACTTCTGCAAGAAGCACGGCGCCGACGAAACACTCGTCTATCCCGCCGGCCCGTTCGACAAGGACGGGCAGAAAGCGCTGACCGAATTGTTCAAACAGGCCGGCGGCGTGAATGGCCCGGACGTGATCTACGATCCCGTCGGCGGCGCCTACGCCGAGGCCTCGCTGCGCTCCATTGCCTATAACGGGCGCTTTCTCGTCGTCGGTTTTCCTGCCGGCATCCCCAAGCTGCCGCTGAATCTCGCGCTGCTGAAGGTCTGCGACATCCTCGGCGTGTTCTGGGGCGATTTCGTTCGCCGCGAGCCGGAACACCACAAGCAGAACCTGAAGGAAATGATGGATCTCTACGCCCACGGGAAGATCAGGCCCTACGTGTCCGAGAGCTTCCCGCTGGACAAGGCGCGCGACGCCATCGACTGGCTGTCCGAGCGCAAGGCGATGGGCAAGGTCGTGGTGACGATGGGCTGAGCAGCGACTGTCATCCCCGCGAAAGCGGGGATCCAGTCCGGCGATTGTAACTTTGTTTCTGGATTCCCGCCTTCGCGGGAATGACAGATGCGGGAGCAGACCAGATGACCGATCTCGAAACCTTCCGGCGCGAGACGCGCGCCTGGCTCGAAGCCAATTGCCCGCCGGAAATGCGCACGCCGCCGGAAGACGACGAAGACCGTTGCTGGGGCGGCCGCAACTGGAAATTCAAGAACGAGGCGCAGAAGCAATGGCTCGAGCGCATGGCCGCGCGCGGCTGGACCGTGCCGGACTGGCCGAAGGAATACGGCGGCGGCGGCCTCTCCAAGGACGAGACCAAGATCTTGCGCGAGGAAATGCGCGCGCATGAAATGCCGCTCGCCGCTCGATTCGTTCGGCATCTGGATGCTCGGACCGGCGCTGCTGAAATACGGAAACGAGGCGCAGAAGAAGGAACATCTGCCCAAGATCGCGCGCGGCGAAATCCGCTGGTGCCAGGGCTATTCCGAGCCGGGCGCAGGCTCCGATCTCGCTTCGCTGCAAACCCGGGCCGAGGACAAGGGCGACCATTATCTCGTCAACGGCCAGAAGATCTGGACGAGCTACGCCAATTACGCCGACTGGATCTTCTGCCTCGTGCGCACCGACCCCAAGGCGAAGAAGCATGAAGGCATTTCCTTCCTGCTGTTCGACATGGCTTCGCCCGGCGTCGAGACACGCCCGATCCTGCTGATTTCCGGCAAGTCGCCCTTCTGCGAAACCTTCTTCACCGACGTGAAGGCGCCGAAGGAAAACCTCGTCGGCACGCTCAACAAGGGTTGGGACGTCGCCAAATACCTGCTGACGCACGAGCGCGACATGATCGGCGGCATGGGGCTCGGCGGCGGCCGGCCGCTCGGCCAGATCGCGGCGCAATCGGTCGGCGTCGAGAACGGCGCCCTCGCCGATCCGCTGCTGCGCGCCGACATCGCCGAATTCGACGTCGACGCCTTCGCCTTCGCGCTCGCCATGGAGCGCGCCGGCGACATGATGAAAGCGAAGCAGGCGCATCCCGCCTATTCGTCCTTCCTCAAATATTACGGCACGGAACTGAACAAGCGCCGCCACGAACTCGTCATGTCCTCGCTCGGCTCCGACGGCCTCGAATGGGAGAGCGACCGGTCGCAGGAAGGCGAGGCGCCGCGCGCCTGGCTGCGCACGAAGGCCAATTCGATCGAGGGCGGCACCAGCGAAGTGCAGCTCAACATCATTTCCAAACGCATTCTCGATCTGCCGGGGGCGTAAGCCCGAACCACGCACGCCGTCATTGCGAGGAGCGAAGCGACGAAGCAATCCATCTCCTAACCATGCCCGGTGCTGGATTGCTTCGCTTCGCTCGCAATGACGAGCTTCCTGAATTGATGGGAATCTAAAATGGCTCTCGTGCTCACCGAAGAACAATCCATGCTCCGCGATTCCGCGCGCGGCCTCGTCGCCGATCGCGCGCCGATCGCGCATCTGCGCAAGCTGCGCGACGAGCGCGATCCGGCTGGCGTTTCACGCGAACTCTGGAAGGAATTCGCCAATATGGGCTTCGCCGGCATTCTCGCGCCTGAAGACCATGGCGGCTCGGGCCTCGGCCACGTCGAGGCCGGCGTCGTGATGGAGGAGATCGGCCGCAACCTCACGCCGTCGCCGTTCCTCTCCACCGCCGTGCTCGGCGCGACCGCGCTGAAGCGCGCGGGCGGCGCGCGCGCCGGCGATCTCCTGTCGAAACTGTCGGCCGGCGATCTCCTGCTCGCGCTCGCGCTCGACGAACGGCCCAAGCACACGCCGCGCCACATCGAGACGAAGGCGACGCGCGCCGGCAACGGCTTCACGCTGTCGGGCGCCAAGACATTCGTGGTCGACGGCCACGTCGCCGATCTCCTGATCGTCACCGCGCGCACGGCCGGCGGCGTCGACGACAAGGACGGGGTGACGCTGATGCTGGTCGACCCCAAGGCGAAGGGCGTGTCGATCGAACGCACCATCATGGTCGACGCGCATAACGCCGCGCGCATTACGTTCGACAATGTCGCAGTCGACGCCGACGCCGTGCTCGGCGAAGTCGACGCCGGCGCGCCGCTGGTGGAAGCCGTTCTCGACGCCGGCCGCGCCTGCGTCGCCAGCGAGCTCGTCGGCGTCAGCGAGGAAGCCTTCGGCCGCACCGTCGCCTATCTCAAGGACCGCAAGCAGTTCGCCAAGGCGATCGGCGAATTCCAAGGCCTGCAGCATCGCGCCTCGCATCTCTATTGCGAGCTGGAGATCACCCGCGCCGCAGTTCTCAAAGCGCTGCAGATGCTCGATGCGGACGCCGGGAAGGCGCGACCCTACGTGGCCGTCGCCAAGTCGCGCGCCTGCGCCTCAGCCAATCTCGCCGTGCAGGAAGCGGTGCAGATGCATGGCGGCATCGGCATGACCGACGCCGTCGACATCGGCCTGTTCATGAAGCGCGCGCGCGTCTGCCCAGGAATTGTTCGGCGACGCGCGTTTCCACGCAAACCGCATCGCGAAGATCAGAGGGTATTGACGAGGAATGTCATCCCCGACGCTCGCGCTCGCGAGCGATCGGGGATCCAGAGCCGTATTCGCTTGTTGGATCCCCGCTTTCGCGGGGATGACAATTTCGCGTCCGCCTACTTCCGCGGTTTCGCGAACGGATGCGTCGACGACAATCCGCCGTCGACCGGGAACGCCTGCCCGTTGACGTAGGACGCCTCGTCGCTCGCCAGGAACAGCGCCATCGCGGCGATTTCCTCCGGGCGGCCGGCGCGCTGCAGCGGGTTCAACTGCCCGATCTTGCCGTCGGTGCCGCGCGCGCGCGCCTGCTCGAAGATCGGCCGCGTCATGCCTGTCTCGATCAGGCCGGGGCAGACCGCGTTGACGCGCACGCCCGTGCCGATCAGCGCATTGGCCGCCGTCTGCGCCAGCGAGATCACGCCCGCCTTGCTGGCGCTGTAGGCGACGTTTCCGGCGTTGGCGCGCAAGGCCGCGACGGAGGCCGTCATCACGATCGAGCCTGCGCCCTGCCGGATCATGTGCGGCGCGGCGTGCTTGATCGCCAGATACGGCCCGATCGTATTGATGCGCAGGATTTCCATGAAGTTCGCGACGTCGATCTCGAGCAGGCTCGTCAGTCCGCCGCTGATCGCCGGCATTCGCATAGACCGCATCGATCCGCCCGAATTCGTGGATGGCGGTGGCGACGAGCTTCTTCACGTCGTCTTCATTGCCGGCGTCCATCGCCAGCGCGCTCGCTGCATGGCCCGCTTTCTGGATCATCTCGAGCGTCTGGTTCAGGCCTTCCTCTGCCCGGTCCGCGATCAGCAGCCGCGCTCCTTCCCTGGCGAACAGCAGGGCGCTCGCCCGGCCGATGCCGCTGGCCGCCCCCGTCACGATCGCCGATTTTCCTGCAAGCCGCCCCGTCATCCCGTCCTCCATTTTCCGGCAGAATAGCGACGCGCGCGCCGCTCCGATAGCTTGCGCGCCGCACGCCCTGCGCATAGACCGGATGCGGTTTCAGGGGAGAGCAAAGTGACGCAGCCGACCGGCACAGCCTTCAGTTCGACGCACAAGCCTCTCGGCCTCGACGATTTCACCGCGACGCGCTTCTGGTGGGTGCGCCATGCGCCGGTGCGCGACGACGGCGGCTGCATCTACGGCCAGCGCGACCTGCCCTGCGATTGCAGCGAAACCCATGTCTTCGAGGCGCTGGCGCGCGTCCTGCCGAAGAAGGCGGTGTGGGTGACGAGCAATCTCGGTCGCGCGAAACAGACAGCCGCCGCCATTTTCGACGCCGGCCATCCCGATGCGCATCTCGAACGCATCGCCATGCCCGAATTCGCCGAGCAGCATCTGGGCGACTGGCAGGGGCTCAATCGCGCCGAATTCTTCCGCAACGTGAAACCTTCTGCATCAGGCCATTGGTTCAACGCGCCGGAAGAGCGCGCGCCGAACGGCGAGAGCTTCGTCGACCTGATCGACCGCACGCGCGCCGGCATCGATAAGCTCGCGGCCGCCCATGCCGGGCGCGACGTCGTCGTGGTCGCCCACGGCGGCACGATCCGCGCGGCGATTGGCATCGCGCTGGGGCTTTCGCCCGCGCGCATGATGGCGTTCACGACCGACAATTGCTCGGTCACTCGCCTCGACATTCTGCAGAACAGGGACGAGAGCGGCTGGCGCGTGCTGATGATCAACCATCAGCCCTGGGTCGGGGCCGCGACGGAAAGCAAGCTGGCCTGAATGTCATCCCCGCGAAAGCGGGGATCCAGACGCCGCATTGACCTTTTCCGGACGCCCGCTTTCGCGGGCATGACATGGCGGCGGCTTCATTCCACCGCCGCATAGACCAGCGTGCGGAACAGCATCCGATAATAGTCGCGCTGTCCCGGCGCCTGGATCATCAGCATCGCAAACAGGTCTTCCTGCGGATCGATCCAGAAGGTCGTCCCGGCGATGCCGCCCCAGTAGAACAGGCCCTCCGAACCCGGCACGAAGGTCATGCCCGGCGCCGTGCGCACGGCGAAGCCGAGGCCGAAGCCGTGCCCGGCCGGCAGCAGGTCCGATCCGCGCCGCACATGCGGGCCGAGATGGTCGCTCGCCATGAATTCCAGCGTCATCGGGCCGACGATCCGCTCCTTGCCGAGCATGCCGCCCCCCGCCAGCATGGCGCAGAAGCGCGCATAGTCGGGCGCCGTCGACATCAGGCCGCCGCCGCCCGATTCGAATTGCGCGACGCGCTTGGCGTTGAACAGTTTCACCGGCTGCTGCGTGTCGGGATCGGTCGGCAGCGGCTCCGCGATGCGATCGAAATTCTTCTCCGCGACGCTGAAGGCCGTGTCCTTCATGCCCAGCGGCCCGAGGATCTGCTCCTCCAGCGCCACGCCCAATGTCTTGCCCGTCACGACTTCCACCACGCGGCCGAGCACGTCGGTCGAGCGGCTGTAGTCCCAGCACGCGCCGGGCTGATTGAGCAGCGGCAATTTCGCCAGCGCATCGGCCTGGTCGGCGTTCGTCTGGTCGGGCCGCGCCAGATTGGCTTGCGCGTAGAGTTTCTGTACCGGGTGCTCGCCGCCGCCGACGAAATCGTAGGTGAGGCCCGATGTGTGGCGCAGCAGGTCCTGGATGGTGATCGGCCGGTCCGGCGCCACGAGATCGAGATTGCCGTCGCGCACGACGCCGACCTTCGTCTGCGCAAACGCCGGAATGTATTTCGACAGGGGATCGGCGAGCAGGATACGGCCCTGCTCGACCAGTTGCATGATCGCCATCGAGACGATGGGCTTGGTCATCGAAAAAATGCGGAAGATCGCATCTTCCTGCATGTCGTCGGCCGCGGCCGGATCGCGCTTGCCGAAGGTCTTGAAATAACCGACCTGCCCGGCGCGCGCGATCATCGCGACCGCGCCTGGCAGACGTCCCTCGCCGATCTCGCGCTTCAGCACGTCGCCCAGGCGATCCAGCGCGTCCGCATTCAATCCGATCTTGCCGGGCTTTGTCCGGTCGAGCCCCGAATTCCTGCTCATTTCCTGCATTCCTCTTGTGCGGACGCCGTGCTTGCCGGCATTTCGGCGCTCATCTAACGTCGCGCGCAAGACAGGCGCAACCGCCGTTTCCGGAGGAATTGAACAGATGGACAATGTCGAGGCGCTCGATCAGGAATTCGGGCTCGTCGCCGATCTCGTGAAACTGACCGCGCGCGACCTGCCGGACCAGACAGCCTTCATTCTGGATGGACGGCGGCAATCCTACGCCGAGACGGTCAAGCTGATGGACCGCGTCGCCGCCGCCCTGCAACGCGACGGCGTGAAACAGCGCGAGGCGATTTCGGTCTGCGCCTCGACGTCGATCGAATATGCGACGCTGTTTCTCGGCGCCCTGTCGATTGGCGTCGTCACGGCGCCGCTGGCGCCGTCGTCCACGCCCGAGCAACTCGAGGGCATGGTCGCCGATTCCGGCGCGAAGCTGTTGTTCCTCGACGCCTCGACCGCAGACAGCCTGAAGAACGCGGGCGACGCCGGCACGGTCCGCATCTCGCTCGACGGTTCGGATTGCGGCAAGCCCTTCGCGGACTGGCTCGCGCCGGCAGGCTCCCCGGTCACGCCGGCGAAAGTCGACCCCGCCGATCCCTTCAACATCATCTATTCCTCCGGCACGACGGGCATTCCGAAGGGCATCGTGCAGTCGCACCGCATGCGTTGGGCGCACGTGCAGCGCGCCAACGCCTTCCTGTACAATCGCACGGCGACGACGCTGCTTTCGACGCCGCTCTATTCCAACACGACGCTCGTCTCCTTCTTCCCGACGCTCGCCGGCGGCGGCACGGTCGCGCTGATGAAGAAGTTCGATGCGCGCAAGTTCCTCGAACTTGCCTCGTCGCTGCACGCCACGCACGCCATGCTCGTGCCCGTGCAATACCATCGCATCATGACGCAACCGGATTTCGATACGTTCGACCTCTCGACCTTCCGCATGAAATTCTGCACGTCCGCGCCCTTCTCCGGCGCGCTGAAGACCGACATTCTCAAGCGCTGGCCGGGCGGCCTCGTCGAATATTACGGCATGACCGAGGGCGGCGGCTCCTGCGTGCTCGTCGCGCACGAATTTCCCGACAAGGTCGACACCGTGGGCAAGCCCGGCGAAGGCCATGATGTCAGGCTCATCGACGAGGACGGCGTCGAGGTCGGCCCGGGCGAAATCGGCGAAATCGTCGGCTGGTCCGGCGCGATCATGAACGGCTACCACAACCAGCCCGGCAAGACGCGCGAGGCGCAGTGGATCGCGCCCGACGGCCGCGTCTTCATCCGCACCGGCGACGTCGGCCGCTTCGACGAGGACGGCTTCCTCAAGCTGATGGACCGCCGCAAGGACATGATCATTTCCGGCGGCTTCAACATCTATCCGAGCGATCTCGAATCCATTCTGGCCAAGCATCCCGCCGTGCTCGAATGCGCTGTCGTCGGCATCAAGTCGGTGGAATGGGGCGAGACGCCGCTCGCCTTCGCCGTTCTGCGGCCGGGCACGAGCGCGACCGCCGAGGACCTGCGCGAATTCGCCAATTCCAAGCTCGGCAAGACGCAGCGCATCTCGAAGATCGAGATCGTGGAAAGCCTGCCGCGCTCGGCGATCGGCAAGATCCTCAAGCGCGAATTGCGCGACGAATACGAGGCGAAGCGCGCGTAGCCATTCGGGAAGTCATGCCGCTGTCGTTCCCGCGCAGGCGGGAATCCAGGGCCAGGCCGCCAATGCTGCTCTGGACCCCCGTCTGCGCGGGGGTGACACAGGCGCCAACGGAGAAACATACGCGCGTGGCCGAAATCTTCGAACACCACACCGACGTCGGCTGGTTCGATCTCGACGCCAACCGCCACATGAAGAATGTCGCCTATATGGAAAAGGCGGTGGATTGCCGGCTGCGCTTCTTCAATTCGCTGGGCGTCACGCCCGACGTCTTCGCGAAATGGAAGGTCGCCTTCGTCGTGGTCGGCGATCACACGACCTATTCGCGGGAATTGTTTCTCGGCGACAAGATGCGCGTGCAGATATTGTGTGGCGGGGCGAATGCCCGGGGCTCCCGCTTTCTCGTCGTCAACCGCATCCTCACCCCCGAGGGCGAGCGCGTCTACGAGATACGCTCGATGATCGTCTGGCTCGACACCGACACGCGCAAATCGACCACGCCGCCGCCGGAGCTTGCTGCTGTCATGGCCAACATGGCGCGCACGGAAGATTACGCGGCGCTGTAGACCGCGCCACCCTCCTCCCGCCTGCGGGAGAAGGTGTCATGCGCAGCATGACGGATGAGGGACGCACCGATACGCGAATGATCGAGGCATTCGCGGCGCCCTCACCCGACCCTCGCTCACGCGAGGGCCACCCTCTCCCGTTTCACGGGAGAGGGAAACATCGCCACCGCCTTACTTCTGCTTGGCGATGATCTTGTCCTTGATGTCGTCGTAGACGTTCTGCGGCACGATGCCCTTCTGCACCAGTTCGTCCTTGCCCTTGTAGGGACGTCCCTTGATGATCGCGGCGGCGCGCGCCTTGCCGACGCCCTTGAGCGCGTCGAGTTGGTCGGCGGTTGCGCTGTTGATGTCGATGAGCTCGACCTTCATCGCCGGCGCCGGCGCAGGCGTCGCGGGTTTCGGCGCGGCGGCCGCGGGCGGCGGCGGGGCCTTGGACGGCGTCGCCGGCTGGGTCGCCTGCGCGAAGGCGAGACCCGGCGCGAGGCCGAGCGCAGCAGTCAGAACAAGCGCGCGAAGTGCAGTGCGCATGAAGAACTCCCCTGAGGCTCCGGTCGCCGATCCGGCCCCGGACCATCCGAGGCTCGCCGAAGGCAGCCGAAAGTCAACTGCGATGCTGTCGCAGCATGGCCCTTATGCAGAACTCAACATGTATGGCAGGTGAACGGCGCGGCCGTCCTCCTGCGTGCGCCTCACCCGCTATGCGGCTTGGCAATTCTGCCATGCGAAACCAGATTTAATCGCGCGATTGACCGGAAATGAGCGCAGGTGCAATGTCGCCGCCAACAGCAAAACGAGGAAACAGCAAGGAGCCGGCATGTCCGAGGGCAAGTGCCTCACCGATAGGGTCGTGGTCGTCACAGGCGCCGGGCGCGGCATCGGGCGCGAGATCGCGCTGATGTGCGCGGCGCAGGGCGCCAAGGTCGTGGTCAACGATCTCGGCGGCTCGGCCGACGGCGAAGGCGGCGGCGACGCGCACCCTGCCGAAGAGGTGGTCGAGATCATCCGCAAGGCCGGCGGCAAGGCCGTCGCCAATTTCGATTCGGTGGCCGATGCTGCGCCTGCGGCCAACATCATCAAGACCGCCATCGACTCGTTCGGACGCATCGACTGCGTCATCAACAATGCCGGCATCCTGCGTGACCGCATCTTCCACCGCATGTCGATCGTGGATTTCGAGACGGTCATCAAGGTGCATCTGCTCGGCTCGTTCTATACCTCGCGCGCCGCCGCCAATTACTTCAAGGAGCAGAATTCCGGCTCCTTCGTGCATTTCACCTCGACCTCCGGCCTCGTCGGCAATTTCGGCCAGGCGAATTACGCCGCCGCCAAGCTCGGCATCGTCGGCCTCTCCAAGTCGATCGCGCTCGACATGCAGCGCTTCAACGTGCGCTCCAACTGCGTCTCGCCCTTCGCCTGGAGCCGGCTGATCGGCACGATTCCGACGGAGACCGAGGACGAGAAGGCGCGCGTGGCGAAAATCCAGGCGATGGGACCGGAGAAGATCGCGCCGCTCTGCGCCTATCTCGCCTCCGATCTGTCGAAGGACGTCACCGGCCAGATTTTCGCCGTGCGCATGAACGAAATCTACCTGATGAGCCAGTCGCGGCCGATCCGTTCCGTGCAGCGCTCTGACGGCTGGACGCCGCAGACCATCGCCAATCACGCCATGCCGGCGATGAAAGGCAGCTTCTTCAAGCTCGACCGCTCGGCCGACATTTTCAACTGGGATCCGGTGTAACAGTCATGGCCAAGGGCATTCTCAGATACGGCGCCTACGTGCCGATGCGCCGCCTGCAGCGCAAGACGATGGTGGCGGCCAATTCCTGGTTCAACGGCGCGCTGAAATCGCAGGGCAAGGGCGAGCGCGCCATGGCCAATTGGGACGAGGATTCCGTCACCATGGCGGTGGCCGCCGCGCGCGACTGCCTCGGCGATTTTTCACGCGAAAATCTCGCGGCCGTGCATCTGGCCTCCACCACCCTGCCCTTCGCCGACCGTCTCAACGCCGGCATTGTCGCGGGCGCGTTGAACCTGGCTGAAAGCGTCGCGGGCCACGATCATTCCGCCAGCCAGCGCGCGGGCCTTTCCGCGCTCGCCGACGCCTTGAACGCGAGCAAGGGGCCGGTTCTCGTGACGGCCGCCGAGAAGCGGCGCACGAAAGCCGCCAGCCCGCTCGAACTGTCCTCCGGCGACGGCGCCGCCGCGCTGCTGGTCGGCGAAGGCGACGTCGTCGCCGAACTCGTCGCCCACGCCAACCGCACGGTCGACTTCGTCGATCACTATCGTGGCGACGGCGTCGCCTACGACTACACGTGGGAAGAGCGCTGGATCCGCGACGAGGGCTACAACAAGATCGTGCCCGCGACGCTGAAGGACCTGTTCGCCAAGGCGGGCGTGACGGGCGCAGACATTGCGCACTTCTGCATGCCCTGCACCCTCGCCAAGGTCGCCGGCCCCATCGCGAAGAAAGCCGGCATTCCCGACACGGCCGTGCGCGACAACCTCGCGCTGGTCTGCGGCGACACGGGCGCGGCCCATGCGCTCGTCATGTTCGCCCATGCGCTGGAAAGCGCGAAGCCCGGCGAACTGATCCTCGTCGTCGCCTTCGGACAGGGCTGCGACGCGCTATTGTTCCGCGCGACCGACAAGATCGCATCGGCAAAGCCCGCGCGCGGCGTGTCCGGCTTTCTCGCCCGCCGCCGCGAGGAGACGAATTATCAGAAATTCCTCGCCTTCAACGACACGATCCAGATGGAGCGCGGCATGCGCTCCGAGCTGGACAAGGCGACCGCGCTGTCCTCGCTCTATCGCAACCGCGATACGATCACCGGCTTCATGGGCGGCAAGTGCAATGTCTGCGGCACGTTGCAGTTCCCGAAGTCCAATATCTGCGTCAATCCGAACTGCAACGCCTTCCATAGCCAGGAGCCGCAACCGTTCAGCGATCTCGAAGGCCGCATCATGAGCTATACCGCCGACAATCTCACCTATTCCGCCGATCCGCCGGCCTGCTACGGCATGGTGCAGTTCGACGCGGGCGGGCGCGTGATGATCGACTTCACCGACGTGACGCCCGACGACATCGACGTCGGCCGCAAGATGGACATGGTTTTCCGCATCAAGGACTACGATGGGCAGCGCGGCTTCACGCGCTATTTCTGGAAAGCGACGCCGGCGGCAGAGGCCGCCAAACAGGGAGGCTGACATGGCCCGCGGCATCAAGGACAAGGTCGCCATCCTCGGCATGGGTTGCTCGAAATTCGGCGAGCGCTGGGACAAGGAAGCCGACGATCTCATGGTCGAGGCCTTCGAGGAGGCGCTGAAGGACGCCGGCATCGAGAAGAACCAGATCGAGGCCGCCTGGTTTTCCACCGCGATCGAGGACCAGCACGTCGGCAAGTCCGGCACGCCGCTCGCCGTCGCGCTGCGCCTGCCGCAGATCGCCGTCACGCGCGTGGAGAATTTCTGCGCGTCGGGCACCGACGCCTTTCGCGGCGCGGTTTACGCGGTCGCCTCCGGCGCAGCCGACATCGCTCTCGCGCTCGGCGTCGAGAAACTGAAGGACACGGGCTATGGCGGCCTGCCGCAGCGTTCGCGCGGCGTGCTGAACTCGATGTGGTGGGCGAACGCCTCGGCGCCCGGCAATTTCGCGCAGCTCGCCGCCGCCTATCGCGCCAAGCACAATGTCTCGAAGGAAGACCTCAAGCGCGCCATCGCGCATATTTCGGTCAAGAGCCACGACAACGGCTCGCGCAACCCGAAAGCGCATCTGCAGAACAAGGTGACGATGGAGCAGGTGCTCGAAGCCCCCATCGTCGCCGAGCCGCTCGGCCTGTTCGACTGCTGCGGCGTGTCGGACGGCTCGGCCTGCGCCATCGTGACGACGCCGGAGATCGCGCGCAGCCTCGGCAAGACGGACATCATCAGCGTCAAGGCGCTGCAACTCTCCGTGTCGAACGGCGTCGAGGCGCAGCACAATTCCTGGGACGGCTCCTATTTCGCCACCGCCCGCGTCGCCTCGAAGAAGGCTTATCAGGAGGCCGGCGTCCAGAATCCGCGCGAAGAAATCGACCTCATCGAGGTGCACGACTGCTTCTCGGTGACCGAGCTCGTGACCATGGAGGACATTCACATTTCGCCGGAGGGCCGCGCCATCTACGACGTGATGGACGGCTTCTACGATCACGACGGCAAGATTCCCTGCCAGATCGACGGCGGCCTGAAGTGCTTCGGCCATCCGATCGGCGCGTCCGGCATGCGCATGATCTACGAGATGTACCTGCAATTGCAGGGCAAGGCGGGGCCACGCCAGCGCAAGGAACTGCCGCGGCTCGGCATGACCCACAATCTCGGCGGCTTCCCGCACCAGAACGTCTGCTCGGTCTCCATCGTCGGGCGCTACGAGGGCTGAGACACGGCTTTGCAAATCCGCGCTCAGGCCTCATATGAGGGCGCTTGAGCAACGCCGACGACCCAGCCCTGTCCGAAACGGAACGCGCGCCTCCGGCGCGCAGACCGATCCCTGTCTTCACGCAGGGCTCGACGCTGCGCCATGTGCTGGCCATGACGGCGTCGGGCTCGGTCGGCCTCGTCGCCGTCTTCGTCGTCGATTTCCTGTCGCTGCTCTACGTCTCGCGCCTCGGCGATCCCGTGCTCACGGCCTCCGTCGGCTTCGCCTCGCAGGTGCTGTTCTTCGCCATGTCGGTCAATATCGCCATGGCGATCGCCATCTCGGCGCTGGTCTCGCGCGCGCTCGGCGCGGGAAAGAGGCCGCGCGCGCAGCGCTTTGCGGCGTCGGGCCTCGTCCATGTCGCCATCGTCAGCCTGTTCGTCTCCGCGCTGATGTTCTCCTTTCGCGGCCAGATCCTCGATCTCGTCGGCGCGCGCGGCGCGGCGCACGAGGTCGCCTCGCGCTATCTCGCCATCACCCTGCCTTCCAATATCCTGATGGCGCTCGGCATGTGCCTGCAGGGGCTGGTGCGCGCGGTCGGCGATCCGCGCCGCGCCATGTATGTCACGCTCACCGGCGCGATCGTCACGGCCGGGCTCGATCCGCTGCTCATCTTCGTCCTCGGCTTCGGCGTTTACGGCGCGGCGATGGCCACCGTCGTCTCGCGCCTCGTCTTCACCCTCGTCGGCTCCTGGGGCGCGATCCATGTGCACGGCGTCGTCGGCAGGCCGGAGCGCAAATGGGTGATGCGCGACATCGCGCCGATGATGGGCATCGCCGCGCCGGCCATCCTCACCAATCTCGCGACGCCCGTCGGCAACACCTACGCCATGCGCATCTTCGCGAGCTTCGGCGAGGAGACGGTCGCCGCCTTCGCCATCATCGACCGCATCGCGCCCGTCGCCTTCGGCGTGCTCTTCGCGCTCACCGGCTCGATCGGCCCGATCATCGGCCAGAATTTCGGCGCGGGGCTCTACGACCGCATTCGCCGCGCCATGCTCGATTGCTTCGCGGTCTCGGGCGTCTACGTGCTCGTCGTCTGGTTTCTGTTGTGGCTGGCCGGCCCCTCCATCGCCGCGATATTCGGGGCGCAGGGCGCAACGCGCGACCTGGTGCTGTTCTTCTGTGCGGTCGGCTCGGCCGCGTGGCTGGCGCTCGCCGGCCTGTTCGTCGCCAACGCGGCCTTCAACAATCTCGGCTTTCCCATTCTGGCGACGGTCTTCAATTGGGGGCGGGCGACGCTCGGCACCATTCCCTTCGTCACCTATGGCGCGCATCGCTGGGGGCCCGAAGGCGGCTATGCCGGCGTCGTCGCGGGCGCCGCGCTGTTCGGAACGGCGGCGGTCGTCGCCTGCTTCTATGTCACCGCGCGTCTGGCGCGGCGCGGCCCGCCAAAAGTGTGAGAGCTGGAGCGGTCAAACATTAGGCGGAAACAATTCCGTCATTGCGAGCCCGACAGAAATCGGCTGTTGCCGATTTCGTCTGAGAGCGAAGCAATCCATCCACCGAAACTTGATCCAGACGCGGGGATGGATTGCCGCGTCGCTACAGGTGAAACCGCGTTGCGGTTTCACCTGAGCTCCTCGCAATGACGGCGACGCAATTCTACCTCGTCACTACGCCCTCAGTAAATCACCCGCGCGCGCGTGAAAAGCAGGCGGTCGGCGGACTTGATCCGCACTTCCAGAACGCGGTCCTGCCGTTCGATCAGCAGCGGAATTTCGACGCCGGCCGGCCCCTGCGCCCATATGCGCCGCCAGACATCGCCGAGCGCGGTCGCCTTCTCGCCGGCGACCGCGATCAGAATGTCGCCGATCTCGACGCCCGCCTGCTCGGCCGGGCCGTCGTCGGCGACGCCCGCGATCACGACGCGCTCGCCGAGCTCCGTCGCGTAGATGCCGAGCCACGGGCGCGCCGGCCTGTTCGGCCGGCCGTATTTGACGAGATCGTCGAGCACCGGCGGCAGCAGGTCGATCGGTATGACCATGTTGAGGCTCTGGCTCGACTTGGCGTCGCCGGCCTCCACCTGCAACGACGCGACGCCGGCAAGCCGGCCGTGCTCGTCGATCGCCGCCGCGCCGCCCCAGAACGGATGCGCAGGCGCGGTCATGATCGCTTCCGCGATCCAGTATTCCCAATAGCCGGCGAAAGGCTGGCGGCCGACGCAGGTCGCCGCGAGCGTCGCCTCGCGCCCGCCGGATCCGGCGATGATCAGGCTGTCGCCCGGCGCCACCTTGCGGCTCGCCCCGAACGGCAGCACGGGCAGGTCGAGCGAGGCCATGGCCTGCACGAGGCCGAAGCCCGTCTCCTGGTCGTAGGCGAGCGCATGGCCCGCGACCACGCGCCCGTCGATCGTGCGCAGCCAGACCTCCTGCGCCTCGATGATGAGATAGCCGACCGTCAGAACGAGGCCGGACTGGCGGATCACGACGCCATGTCCCAACCGTTCCGTGCCGAGCGACCGCGCCGTGAAAGCGTCGTCGGGCGCGATCGCCTTGACGCTGACGATGCCGGCAAGCGCGCGGTCGAGATCGAAGCCGAGATTCTTCTGCCGCGGCTGCAGCTCGAAAGGTATCGTGGGAAGGCGCTCGGCCATGCCCGCCTCAGCCGGCAGAAGCAGGGGCTTGCGCGACGAGTTGCGCCGCCATCATCTGGTGCAGCATGTTCACCGCCTTCAGCGGCCGCACCATCACCTTGAAATGCGTGATGCGATTGTCCGCGTTCCACGTGATGATATCGACGCCGTTGATCTTGACGCCGTTGACCTCTGTCGCGAATTCCAGAACGCCGGACGAGGGCCCGAACCATTCGCCGACATAGTGGAAATGCTCGTTGTTGAGCACGACGAGGGCGGATGCGAGATACTTCGTGGTGATCGCCTTGCCGACCTGCGGCGTATGCACGACCGGCGATTCGAAGACGACATCGTCGGTCAGAATGTCGGCGAGCCCGCGCGGGTCGCGCGTCTCGACGAGCCGGTGCCAGTTTTCGATCGTCTGCGGCCTCATCTATCGCTCCCTCGCCTGTCCCGCCGCGCTCCCGATGGGCGCGATCGCATATTCTTTCGCCATCAGTTCATACGAGCGCTTGCGCGCCGCATGGTCGTATATGGGCGAGGTTATCATGATTTCATCGGCTTGCGTCGCCGCCGCCAATTCGTCGAGCCGCGCTTTCACCATGGCCGGCGTTCCCACGAACAATTGCCGGCGATGCTTCTGCGCCGCGGCGCGTTCGCGCTCGGACACCGGCGCGGCGAGCGCCTCCTCCGGGCTCGGCAGGGGGCGATATTCGCCGCGCGCGCGACGCAGCCAGTTGAGATCGGCGCTGGCCGCGAGCCTCTCGGCCTCCGTCTCGCTGTCGGCCGCGACAACCGCGACAGCCAATATGGCATAGGGCGTCGAACGCCACGCCGATGGCTGGAAGCGCGCGCGATAGGCCGTGAGCGCCGCGGTCGCGTCGTAACTCGCAAAATGATGCGCGAAGGCGAAGCCCATGCCGATCTGCGCCGACAGATCCGCGCTGTAGTCGCTGGACCCCAAGAGGAAGATCGGCGGCAGCCGCACGTCGTTCGGCATGACCGCGATCCGCTTGAACGGATGCGAGGCCGGAAAGTCGCCGGTGTCCCACAGGATCAGCTCCTGCAGCCGTTCGAGGAAATCCTGCTCCGGGTCCTGGCCCTGCGTGTTGTGGCGGCGCAGCGCATAGGCCGTGGTCTGGTCCGTTCCGGGCGCGCGCCCGAGGCCCAGGTCGATGCGGCCGGGAAAGAAGGCTTCGAGCGTGCGGAAGCGCTCGGCCACCATCAGGGGCGCGTGGTTCGGCAGCATGACGCCGCCTGCGCCGACGCGGATGCGGCGCGTGGCGGCGGCGATGCGCGCGATGATGACCTCCGGCGCGCTGGAGGCGACCGAGGCGAGACTGTGATGTTCCGCGACCCAGTAGCGCGCGTAGCCGAGTTCGTCCGCGAGGATCGCGAGATCGACCGAATTGGCGAGCGACGCCGAGGGCGGCGTCGCCTCGGTCACGAAGGACAGGTCGAGGACGGACAGGATGGACATGACGGCGCTCCGGCGCAATTTCGCTCGAATTTACTGGTCATGGAGCGTCCCGCAATGCTAGGCGCGGTTCCGCGGGGCACACAAGCGCTCCGGGCACGACGGTCGACCAGGTGACTTTTACCGAACAACAGGAAGCAACCGCCCGTTCGCGGCGTCTGGCCGAAACCGCGACCGCGCTGATCGTGATCGTCGCCGGCGCGGCGCTTCTGTTCGGCTCCGCCGCCTATTATCGCTACCCGCCCTTCGCCGCGCGTTTTCTTGCGCGCATGACCGGCAAGCCGGGGTTTCTGCCGGCGGCCTCGACCGCCGTCGAGCGCGTCGACCGCTCCAACTGGGCGCAGAGCGCGGCGAAAATTCCGGCCGCCTTGCAGGAGCCGGCGACCGAGCGCGCCGCGATGATGCGCATCGACGAGTTGCGGCAGCGTCCCGCGCTCATGGTCGACGGCGCGACGCTCGTCTTCGATGCCGACAAGCCGGCGCGCATTGCGACGTCCAGGCTGACGTTGCGCGACTCCACCCTCGTCACGCACGGCGCCGACCTCGACATCGAGGTCGAGACGCTCGTCATCGAGAATGGCGAAATCCGCGCCTTTCTGCCGGGCGAAAAGCCGCCGGCGCAGGGCGCAGGGCGCGAGGCCGGCAAGGTGCGCCTTCGCGTGCACGGAAAAATTTCCGGCGTTCTGCGCGTCGATCTCGGCGGGCAGCCGGGCGCGGCGGGCCAGCCGGGACGCCCGGGCGGTCCCGGCGCGGCGGGCGCGAAGGGCGCCGACGCCGTCTCCGCCGCCGAGCGTTGCGTGAAGTCCGCGAGCGCAGGCGCCGCAGGCGGACAAGGCGCGAAGGGCGGCGACGGCGGCGATGGCGCAAGCGGCGGCGCGGGCGGACAGTTCACGATTTTCGCCAAGGATCCGTCGGAGGCGGCCAGCCACATCGAATTTGCGGCCGAGGGCGGGCCGGGCGGCGCGGCAGGCCCCGGCGGCCCCGGCGGCGAAGGCGGGCCGGGCGGCGCGGGCGGCGCGCCCGCGGGCCTGTGCATGGGCGACGGACAGGCGGGCGCGCGGGGGCCATCGGGCCCGCCCGGTCAGCCGGGCAAGGCCGGCGCCAACGGCGCGGCGGGCGCCATGCGCACGCTCGGCCTCGACGACAAGTCCTAAATCAGAACGTCTCCATCCACGGCCTCAGGTCGAACTCGTGCGTCCAGGCGCTGCGCGGCTGCGTGTGCACGGCCCAATAAGCGTCGGCGATCGCGTCCGGATCGAGAATGCCGCCCTCCGCCTTCAGCTTGTAGCGCTCGGGAAAATTGTCGCGGATGAAGGCCGTGTCGATGGCGCCGTCGATGATGGAATGGACGACATGCACGCCCTTGGGGCCCAGTTCCCGCGCCATGCTCTGCGCCAGCGCGCGTAGCGCGAATTTGGCGCCGGCGAAGGCCGAGAAGCCCGCGCCGCCACGCATGCTCGCCGTCGCGCCTGTGAAGATGATCGTGCCGCGCCCGCGCGCGACCATCGGCCGCGATACTTCGCGCCCCATCAGGAAGCCGGAGAAAGCAGCCATTTCCCAAACCTTGCGATAGACGCGCGACGTCGTCTCGCCGATGGAAAAGCGCACGTTGGCGCCGATGTTGAAGACGGCGGCCTCGATCGGGCCGATATCGCGCTCGATCTCGGCGACGAGCGCGACCATCTGCTCCTCGTCGCGCGCGTCGACGCCGAAGGGTCGCGCCTCGAAACCGTCCGCGCGGATGGCGGCGACGAGCGGTTCGAGCTTGTCGGCATTGCGCCTAACCGGACAGCACACCAATCCCTCGCGCGCGAAACGCCGCGCTATCGCGCCGCCAGTCGCATCGCCCGCGCCAATCACCAGAACAGCGCCCTTGCCCATTGAGGACTCCCACTTTCTTTCCCCGACGGGTTCAGCGTAGCATGAGATGGATGCAATTACAGATATCGGGAGCAAGACAGTGAAGCGCGCGGAATTTTTCTTCGATTTCGGTTCGCCGGCCTCCTATCTCGCCTATACGCAGATGGACGGCATCGCCAAGCGCACGGGCGCGGAAATCGTCTGGCGGCCGATGCTGCTCGGCGGCGTGTTCAAGGCGACGGGCAACGCGTCGCCCGCGATGGTGCCGGCCAAGGGCAAGTGGATGAACGCGGACCTCGCGCGCTTCGCCAGGCGCTATGGCGTCGAGTTCAACCGCAATCCGTTCTTTCCCGTGAATACGCTCGTGATGATGCGCGGCGCCGCCGCCTTCGAGGGAACGCCGCAGTTTCGTCCCTATGTCGACGCCATGTTCAAGGCGATGTGGATCGACGGCAAGAACATGAACGATCTGCCCACGGCCGCCGGCGTGTTGAAAGCGGCGGGCTTCGATCCCGCCGACTTCATGGCGAAGGCGGAATCGCAACCGGCCAAGGACCGGCTGAAGGCCACGACCGAGGAGGCGGTCGCGCGCGGCGTGTTCGGCGCGCCCACCACCTTTGTTGGCGATCACATGTTCTTCGGGCAGGATCGGCTGGATTTCGTCGAGGAGGCGTTGCGCGCCGCCTGAGCGAGCGGAGCGACAGATGGAACACCCCGCCCTTCCCTTTCTGAAACGCGACGAGAAGGGCAAGGTCGTCTCCGCCGCGGATGCGGTGAAACTCATCCGCGACGGCGACACGGTGGCGACCGGCGGTTTCGTCGGTATCGGCTTTGCCGAGGAGATCGCGATCGCGCTCGAGCAGCGCTTTCTCGGCGCCAACGACGAGGAGGCCTCGAAAGCCGGCCATCCGCGCGATCTCACGCTCGTCTATGCGGCGGGCCAGGGCGACGGCAAGGAGCGCGGCCTCAATCATCTCGCCCATGCCGGCCTCGTGAAGAAGATCGTCGGCGGGCATTGGGGCCTCGTGCCGAAGCTGCAGCATCTGGCGGTGGAGAACCAGATCGAGGCCTACAACCTGCCGCAGGGCGTCATCACGCATCTCTTCCGCGACATTGCCGCGCATCGGCCGGGTCACATCACGCGCGTCGGCCTCGGCACGTTCGTCGATCCGCGCAACGGTGGCGGCAAGCTCAACGCACGCACAACAGATGACATCGTGCGCCTCATGCCGATCGATGGCGAAGACTATCTTTTCTACAAATGTTTCCCCATCCACGTCGGTATCGTCCGCGCGACGACGGGCGATCCCGACGGCAACCTGACGATGGAGAAGGAGGCGCTGACGCTCGAAGCGCTGGCCATCGCGATGGCTGCGCGAAACTCCGGCGGCATCGTCATCGCGCAGGTCGAGCGCGTCGCCGAAAGCGGCTCGCTCAATCCGCGCCAGGTGAAAGTGCCGGGCGTGCTGGTCGATTGCGTCGTCGTGTCCAAGCCGGAAAACCACTGGCAGACGTTCGCAACGCCGTACAATCCCGCCTATTCCGCCGAAATTCGCGCGCGCGCCGGCTCCCTGCCGCCGATGGCCGATGGCGCGCGAAAGATCATCGCGCGGCGCGCGGCGCTCGAACTCGAACCCAACAGCGTCGTCAATCTCGGCATCGGCATGCCCGAGGGCGTCGCGGCCATCGCCAATGAGGAGAAGGTCGCCGATCTCATCACGCTGACCGCCGAACCCGGCGTCATCGGCGGCATTCCAGCGAGCGGCATGGATTTCGGCGCGGCGATCAACACGCAGGCCGTGATCGACCAGCCCTATCAGTTCGACTTCTACGACGGCGGCGGACTCGACGTCGCCTTTCTCGGCCTCGCGCAGGCCGACAGCAGCGGCTCCCTCAACGTCTCGAAATTCGGGCCGCGCCTCGCCGGCGCCGGCGGCTTCATCAACATCAGCCAGAACGCGAAGAAGGTCGTGTTCGTCGGCACCTTCGTCGCCGGCGACCTCTCCGTCTCATGCCGCGACGGAAAGCTGACGATCACGAAGGACGGCGACATCCGCAAGTTCGTCGACAAGGTCGAGCATGTCACCTTCTCGGGCGACGTCGCGCGCAAGCAGGGCAAGACCATTCTCTACGTCACCGAACGCTGCGTTTTCCGCCTGACGCCCGACGGCATGGAACTGACCGAAATCGCGCCCGGCGTCGATCTCGAACGCGACATTCTCGCGAAGATGGATTTCAGGCCGCTCATGCCGCGCCCGCCGCGCCTCATGGAGGCGCGCATTTTCGCCGCCGAGCCGATGGGCCTGCGGGAACTGATGCTGTCGATCCCGCTCGAACAGCGCTTCGTCTACGACGCCGCGACCAATCATTTCTTCGTCAATCTCGAACGCTTTTCGGTGCGCGGCGAGGAGGATGTCGCGCGCATTCACGCGATCGTGGTGGAAAGGTTGAAGGATGTGGGAAAGCGCGTCTACGCCATCGTCAACTACGACAATTTCACGATTGAGCCTGAATTGCTCGACGCCTATTCGGCCATGGTGCGCGGGCTGATGGATACCTATTACGCCGACGTCACGCGCTATACGACCTCGGGCTTCCTGCGCATGAAGCTCGGCGACGCGCTCAGCGGACGCGGCGTCGCCCCGCACATCTACGAGAGCGCCGACGAAGCGGAAAAAGGTCTGAAGGAGATCGAGAGCGGACGGGGATAATGGAAGCCGCCATCCCGGGCGGCCGCAGGCCGCCCGGATGCGGCGTCACTCTCCCGCCGCGAGCTTCGCCGCCGCCTGTCGCTCCATCCAGTGCGCGTAGAGCTGCGCCAGCGCGACGGAGGCGATGCGCGCGGCCGGGCTGTCGGCGCGGCTCGTCACGATGACCGGGCAGCGCGCGCCGAGCACCAGGCCCGCATCCTCCGCGCCGGCCAGGAACACGAGTTGCTTGGCGAGGATATTGCCGGCCTCGAGATCGGGAACGATCAGCACATCGGCGTCGCCCGCCACGTCCGACACGATGCCTTTCGCCGCAGCGGCGTCGCGCGAGATGGCGTTGTCGAAGGCGAGCGGCCCATCGAGAACGCCGCCGGAAATCTGCCCGCGGTCGGCCATCTTGCAGAGCGCGGCCGCCTCCACCGTCGACGGAATTTTCGGCGTCACCGTTTCGACCGCCGAGAGGATGGCGACCTTCGGCTTCCCGACGCCGATGGCGCGCGCGAGATCGATGGCGTTCTGCGCGATGTCGCGCTTGGCGAGAAGATCGGGCGCGATGTTCACCGCCGCGTCGCTGACCAGGATGAGCTTGGGGTAGAGCGGCGCGTCGATGACGAAAATGTGCGAGATGCGCCGCTCGGTCTTGAGCCCGAACTCCTCGCGCACGATCGCGCCCATCACCTCGTCCGTGTGCAGCGACCCCTTCATGATCGCATGGGCGGCGCCGGCGCGCACCATTTCGACGGCGCGCTCGGCGGCGGCGTGGGAATGCGGCGCGTCCTCGATCGAGAGCCCGTCGAGCGAGAGGCCGGCGGCTTCCGCCGTCGCCTAAATCTTGCGGCGCGGCCCGATCAGCACGGGTTCGATCATGCCGAGATCGCGCGCCTCCAGCGCGCCGGCGAGCGAGGCGACGTCGCAGGGGTGGACGACCGCCGCACAAACCGGCGGCAGGTCGCGCGCGCGCTCCGCCAGCGCCGCGAGGCGCGGATATTTGGCCAGGGCCAGCCAGCCAGCGTTCGGCGACATGTCCATTTGTGCTCCGGGTTGCGCGCCCCCGAAACCACATTGTCCGCCATTGCGCAATGACTAAGGCGAAAGACGCCTGATTACATGCGCATGGCCGTCTGCGCCGCGCCGCTGCGATAGTCGGCGATATTTGCCGGGGCGACATGGCCGAGAAAACGCTCGACCTCGTCGCGCGAGCCGAAGATCAGCGGCGTGTGCACGTGCAGGCTGTCGGGCGTGATGTCGAGAATCGGGCGGTCGCCGTTCGTCGCCTCGCCGCCGGCCTGCTCGACCAGAAAGGCGATGGGATTGGCCTCGTAGAGCAACCGCAGCCGCCCGCGCACCTGGCCGCGCCGCGTGCCGCCGGGATAGAGGTAGAGGCCGCCGCGCGAGATGATGCGATAGGCCTCGCCGCAGAGCGCGCCCACCCAGCGCGTATTGAAGTCGAGCGCGCGCGGACCGTCGGCGCCGGCGATCAGCTCCTCGACATAGGAGCGCACGCTGTCGCTCCAGAAGCGCGCATTCGAGCCGTTGACTGCATATTCGCGCGAGGCGCGCGGCGTCGTCACTTTCGCGCGCGCCAGAATGAACCGCTGCTCCGTGCGGTCGAGCGTGAAGACGGCGACGCCGTCGCCCAGCGTCAGCATGAGGCTCGTATGCGGGCCGAAGATGAAGAAACCCGCGGCAAGCTGCATCCGGCCGGGCTGGCGGAAGGTCGCCGCCGCCGAATCGAGCGCCGGCAGGATCGAGAAGATCAGGCCGACCGGCGCATTGGCGTCGATATTGGTGGAGCCGTCGAGCGGATCGACCGCGACCGCGACCGGCGAGCCCGGCACGACGTCGATCGCCAATTCGCTCTCCTCCGAGGCGAGATAGCGCACCGGCGCATGGCGCATCCGGTCGATCACCGTCTCTTCCGCCAGAATGTCGAGGCGGCGCTGCGCGTCGCCGTCGGCGTGATGGGCGATGAGTTCGTGCATGTCGTCGGCCAGCGGCCCGCGCCCGACCGCCTCGCCGAGCTTGTAGGCGGCTTCCGCCAGTCGCCCGATCGTCGTCGCGACGGCGGTTTCGACCGGCCGCCCGTTGGCCCAGGCATTGAGATAGGCATGCAGGTTCATGGGGGCTTGCTCCTGATCTCTGGACAACCGCGGGGGGACACGAACCCGAACGCAAGAAGTGTCGCTGACCTTGCCGGGACAGAATATTTGAATTATCTGCAACCCATATTCAGATTTTCTGAAACAGGCCGATCATGCGCGGCGTCACCCTCAAGCAGTTGCGCGCCCTCAGGGCGGTATCCGACACCGGCTCGGTGACGGCGGCGGCGCGCGAACTGTTCGTCACGGCCCCTGCGATCTCCATGCAGATCAAGCAGTTCGAGCAGATCGCCGGCCTGCCGCTGCTCGAACGGGCGGGCGACAGGTTCGTGCTCACGGCGGCAGGCCGAGAGGCCCTGCGCGCCGGTCAGGCGGTGGACGCGGCCATCGACGAATTGGAGACGACGCTCGAGACCCTGCGCGGAGGTGTCGCAGGCCGCGTCAGCGTCGGCCTGGTGTCGACCGCCAAATATTTCGCGCCGCGCATGGTCGGCGCCTTCGCGCGAACCCATCCCGGCGTGAAGGTCTCGATCACCGTCGGCAACCGCGAGCAGATGCTGCAGGCGCTCCGCGATTTCTCCATCGACATCGCCATCATGGGCCGACCGCCCGACGACCAGAGCTGCGCGGCCGACCCGATCGGCGACCATCCGCATCTCATCGTCGCAGAACCCGGCCATCGCCTTGCGCGCCGCCGCCGGTTCGACCCGGCCTTGCTGACGGACGAGACCTTCGTCGTGCGCGAGCCCGCCTCCGGCACGCGCAATCTGATGGAGCGTTTTCTGGAGCAGGCGGGCGTCACGCCGCACTTCGGCCTCGAGATCGATTCCAACGAAACGATCAAACAGGCCGTGATGGCCGGCCTCGGCGTCGCCTTCATCTCGGCGCATACGGTGGCGGCGGAGCTTGCCGACGGGCGCCTCGTCAAGCTCGACGTGCGCGGCCTGCCCGTCGTGCGCACCTGGTATGTCATGCGCCGCCTCGACCGCCGCCCCCTGCCCGCCGTCAGCGCCATGCAGGAATTCATCGTCGCCAACCGCGCCGACTTCCTCCCGACCGAGGCCTGAAACAGCAAGGCTGACCGGCGTCGAACCGGCTTCCACTTTCCGGCGCCGCGCTCTAGAACCCCAGGCGACATTTCTTGCTGGACCAGGACACATGGGCGAACAGGCGACGATAGCCGATACGCAAACATTCGATCCGGCCGCGCACGGCTGGAAGACGATGAAGGGCCCGGGCTTTTCCTCGCTCGTCGGGCCGATATGGGCGAAACGCGACGGCGAAAGCTGGCGCTACGCCTTTCTCGCGGAGGAAAAGCACGAGAACCGGCAGGGCGCGGTGCATGGCGGCATGCTCATGACCTTCGCCGATCACGCCATCGGCTTCGTCGCCTGGGAAGCCGCCGGCCGGCGCAAATGCGTGACCATGCAACTCGAAAACCAGTTTCTCGCCGCGGTGAGGCACGGCGACTTCGTGGAATGCGACACGGAGATCGTGCGCGCGGCCAAGACCGTCATTTTCTTGCGCGGCGTGCTCAAGGTGAACGGGCGGCCGGTGATGGCGGCGAACGGTATATGGAAGGTGATCGAGTGACTTTGTGAGCCTCGCGGTCCACGCTCACTTTTTCGCGCGCCATGCGCGCCAAACCGCTTCGACCGACCGCCACTTGTCCATCAACCAGTCCAGCGCTCTCTCCGCTGCGGGAAAATCGACCGCGAGCACGGCAAGGCCGAGCGGGATCATCCAGAAGCCGAGCACGGGCAGGAAACCGAACAGACCCATCACGACCAGCGCGACGCCGACCGGCGGCCTGAGCCATTTCCATTTCGGATGCTTTATCCAGTCCGGAACCTGCATCGGATAGATATAGACGCCGCAGGTGGAAACGTCAGGCTGTTGCGGGCCGCGGCGACGCCCTGACAAGTGCGGGCCGGAACAGGAGCGCGATCGCCACCGCGCCCCAGCCGATGCCGAACGAACCGACATAGAGCCACGCATAGCTGCCGTAGACGTCGTAGATCCACCCGCCGGCAAGCGGGCCCGCCGCCATGCCGAGCGATGAGACCATCGTCGCCGCCCCCATTACGCCGCCCATGATGCGCATGGGAAAATTCTCGCGGATGAGCACGGCGTAGAGCGGCATGACGCCGCCATAGGCCATGCCGAAAATGGCGGCGATCGCGTAGAAGTCGCCGAGGCGGCCTGCGAAGAAATAGGCGCCTGCCGCGCAGGCCTGGATCACGAGACCCACGACAAGACTTGGCTTGGCGCCGAACCGGTCGCCTGCGAGCCCGAAGATCAGTCGGCCGCCCAGGCCCGCGAGCCCTTCGAGGCTGTAGATCGACACGGCCGCCATCGGCGCGATGCCGCAGGCGATCGCATAGCTGACCGTGTGAAAGATCGGGCCGGCATGCGTCGCGCAGCAGCAGAAATAGGTAAGCGCGAGCACGATGAATTGCGGCGTGCGCAGCGCCTCGCGCATCGTCATGCCGGCGGCGGGCGCATCCGCCGCATCTGCGGCGTCATGCGCCGGCGCCCTGCGAACCAGCAGCGCGGCCGGAATCATCAGGACCCATGCGACGACGCCGACGATCATGAGCGACGTGCGCCAGTCGTAGCTGGAAATCAGCCAGCGCGAGAAGGGCGAGAGCGTCATCGGCGCCATGCCCATGCCGGCCGACACGAGCGATACGGCAAGGCTGCGCTGCGTGTCGAACCAGCCCGTCACCGTCGCCATGATCGGCGCGAAGATCGCGCCGACCCCGGCGCCGATCAGCACGCCATAGATGATCTGGAAGGCGAGCAGGCTCGAAGCCCGGCTTGCGAGCACGGCGCCGAGGCCGAGCAGGATGGACCCGGCAAGCAGCACCGGCCGCGGTCCGACCCGGTCCGACAACGCGCCCCAGAAAAATCCCGCCGGCCCCATCACGAGAAAGTTGATCGTCATGGCGCTGGATATGCCAGCGCGCGACCAGCCTGCGGCGTCCGCCATCGGCTGGAGGAATACGGCGAGCGCGAACATCGTGCCGGCCGCCACGCAGCCGAGAAGGCCGCCCGCGACAACGATCATCCAGCGATATCGAGGCATGCCGAACTCCAGCAGCGGCGCGCGATGTCCGCGGGCCACTTCTGGATGATGCACACGGGGTTGATATCAACGCAACCCGCTGAAAGGCGACGCTTTCGCTGCCAGCGACACCGCAGTCTGCGCCGTGCGTCAGAGCCCCATCTGCCGCGCGGCGAGGTCCTTCATGATTTCTTCCGCCCCGCCGCCGATGGCGTTGACCTTCACCTCGCGATAGATGCGCTCGACCTTCGTGCCGCGCATGAAGCCCATGCCGCCGTGAATCTGCACGCCTTCCGACGCGCAGAACGCCATCGTCTGCGTCGCCTGGTTCTTCAGCATGGCGATTTCGGCAGCCGGGCTCTCGCCCTGCTGCACGCGCCAGGCGAGCTGCTCGAGCCAGGCCTGCGTCGCGTTCACGCGCATCGCCATGTCGACGATCTTGTGGCGCACCACCTGCTGGTCCGCCAGTCGCCCACCAAACGCCTTGCGCTCGCGCGCCCAAGAGATCGCCTCCTCCAGGCACACGCGCGAAAACGCCGTGCAGGAGGCCGCCATGCCGAGCCGCTCGGAATTGAAGTTGAGCATCACATAGCGAAAGCCCTTGTTCTCCTCGCCGATCAGGTTCTCGACCGGAACCTTCACGTCGTCGAAGAACAATTGCGCGGTGTCGCTCGCCCACCAGCCCATCTTCTTCAGCGGCTGCTGCGTGAAGCCCGGCATGCCGCGCTCGATCAGCAGCAGCGACACGCCGCCCGCGCCCGGCCCGCCTGTGCGCACCGCCACGGTGTAGAAGTCCGCGCGAACCCCCGACGTGATGAACATCTTCGAGCCGTTGACGATGTAGTGATCGCCTTCGCGCCGCGCGGTCGTCTTGAGTTGCGCGACATCCGAGCCGCCAGACGGCTCGGTGATGGCGAGCGCGGAAATCTTCTCGCCGGCGAGCACCTGCGGCAGCACGCGCTTCTTCATCGCGGCGGGCCCGACGGCGAGGATCGGCGGCGAGCCGATCGTATGGCTGTTCAGGCTCGCCGACACGCCGCCGCAGGCCGCGCGCGCCATTTCCTGCGACAGCACGATGCGGTGAAACTGATCGCAGGGCGAGCCGCCGTATTCCTCGGGATAGCCGAGGCCGAGGATGCCGACGTCCGCCGCCTTCTTGTAAAGCTCGCGCGGAAAGGTCCCAGCCTCGTCCCATTCGTCGACGAAAGGCGCGATCTCCTTGTCGACGAAGCGGCGCACGGTTTCGCGAAAGGCTTCGTGGCTTTCGTCGTAGTAGAGGCTCTTGGTCGTTGTCATCGGTCGCTCCGCAACGCGAACGTCATCCCCGCGAAAGCGGGGCTCCAGAAAACACATCGGCGCTATCGCCGCACGGGATGCCCGCCTGCGCGGGCATGACAGTTTGCCTAGCCCGCTTGCTCCGCCGCCAGCGTCGCCAGCACGTGGCGCGTGGCGACCTGATCGCCTTCCTTCACCGAGACCGCCTCCAATACGCCGTCGCGGCCGGCGACGATCTCGTGCTGCATCTTCATCGCTTCGAGAATGACGATGCGCTGGCCCTTCTTCACGGCCTCGCCCGCCTGCGCCAGAACGGCGACGATGCGCCCGTTCATCGGCGCGACGAGGCGCGCGCCGCCGTCACGGTCGGCCGCGCTCTTGATCTCGTGCGACGTCTCGCGCGTCGTCAGTTGCTCGCCGTCCGTCTCCAGATGCAGCGTGGCGCCGTCGAAGGCGTAAGACCCCGAAGCCTGCACGCCGCCGATGGCGTAGCGCACGCTCGCCTGATCGCGCCACATGATCTCGAGATCGACCGTTTCACCCGCGACCGCGACGGAATAGGCCGAATCCGAGCGCGCGGTGAGCGACACCGGCGTTTCCTTTTCGCCGATGGCGAGTTTCAGCGGCTTGGAGAAGACGCCGGAGGAATCCCAGCTCGACACGAGCGGCGCAAGCCGACGCGCGCTGCGCTCGTAGAGCAGCGCCGAAGCCAGCGCGAGCAGGCGCGCAGACGGCTGCTTCTCGGCCATGGCCGCGCTGTCGGCCGCGAAATGCGTGGGAATGAAGCCCGTCGTCGTCTCGCCCTTCGCAAACACCGCATGGTTCAGCAGCGCGACAAGAAACGCCTTGTTGTTCGGCAGGCCGAACAGAACCGTTTCCCGCAGCGCGCGCACCAGACGCCGCCGCGCCTCTTCGCGGGTCCGCCCGTGCGCGATGACCTTGGCGATCATCGGATCGTAGAAGGGCGAAATCTCCTGGCCCGAGCGGATGCCGTGGTCGACGCGCACGCCCTCGCCGGACGCCGGCGCCCACAGGAAAACCGTCCCGCTCTGCGGCAGGAAGTTCTTTTCCGGCGATTCCGCGTAGAGGCGCACCTCGATGGCATGGCCGTCGAGACGCACGTCTTCCTGGCGGAGCGGCAGCGGCTCGCCGGCCGCGACGCGCAATTGCCATTCGACGAGATCGAGACCCGTGATCTCTTCCGTCACGGGATGCTCGACCTGCAGGCGCGTGTTCATCTCGAGGAAGTAGAATTCGCCGTCGGCCCCGAGCAGGAATTCGACCGTGCCCGCGCCGCGATAGGAGATCGCTTTCGCCGCCGCCACCGCGGCCGCGCCCATTTTCTCGCGCAACGCGGGCGAAACCGCGGGAGACGGCGCTTCCTCGATCACCTTCTGATGCCGGCGCTGCGCCGAGCAATCGCGCTCGCCGAGATGAATGACATGGCCGTGCGAGTCGCCGAACACCTGCACCTCGACATGGCGCGCGTCGACCACCGCCTTTTCGAGAATGAGTTCGCCGGAGCCGAAGGCGTTCTGCGCCTCCGAGCGCGCGGTCGACACCGCATCCGCGAAATCCTCCGCGCGAGAAACGAGACGCATGCCGCGCCCGCCGCCGCCGGCGGCCGCCTTCACCATGATCGGCAAGCCGATGCGCTGCGCTTCCTTCGCGAGCACGTCATCGCTCTGGTCGGCGCCCTGATAGCCCGGCACGCAGGGCACGCCGGCCTCGATCATCAGGCGCTTCGCCGCGGCCTTGTTGCCCATCGCGCGGATCGCGTCCGGCGTCGGGCCGATGAACACGAGGCCCGCGTCCTGGCACGCGGCGGCGAAGCCGTCATTCTCCGACAGGAAGCCATAGCCCGGATGCACCGCGTCCGCGCCGGCGCGCCCGGCTGCGTCGATGATCGCCTGCACGTTGAGGTAGGAATCCGAAACCGGCGGCGGCCCGATGCGGACGGCTTCGTCGGCCAGGCGCACATGCAGCGCGTCGGCGTCGGCGTCCGAATAGACGGCGACCGTCGAATAGCCCATGTCGCGCGCCGTGCGCATGACGCGGCAGGCGATCTCGCCGCGATTGGCGATGAGGATCTTGGAGAAAGTGGTCACGCCTTCGCCTTTTCCGTCTTGCGCTCGTCTTCGGGCGCAATGCCCAGCATTTTCGACAGGATCATCAGCATGACCTCGTCGGCGCCGCCGCCGATCGAGGCGAGGCGAGAGTCGCGGTAGGCGCGGCTGACCGGCGTCTCGTTCATGAAGCCCATGCCGCCCCAATATTGCAGGCAGGAATCCGTCACTTCGCGGCCGAGCCGCCCGGCTTTCAGCTTCGCCATGGACGCGAGCTTGGTGACGTCCTGCCCCTCGAGCATCAGTTCGCAGGCGCGATAGCAAAGCGAGCGCAGGAGTTCGACTTCCGTCTGCAATTCGGCGAGGCGGAAATGCACGACCTGATTATGCAGCACCGGCTTGCCGAAGATCATGCGCTGGCGCGCATAATCGATCGTCGCCTTGATGATCTTCTCCTTGCCCTTCAGGCTGGAGACCGCGCCCCACAGGCGCTCTTCCTGGAACTGCACCATCTGGTAGGTGAAGCCCTTGCCTTCCTCGCCGATCAGATAACGCTGCGGCACGCGCACATTGTCGAAATAGATCTGCGCCGTGTCGGAGGAATGCATCCCCATCTTGTCGAGCTTGCGCGCGATCTCGACGCCCTTGGTCTTCATCGGCACGCAGATCAGCGACTTGTTGCGATGGACGGGAGCGTCGGACGTGTTGGCGAGCAGGCAGATCCAGTCGGCCTGCGTGCCGTTGGTCGTCCACATCTTGCCGCCGTTGATGACGTAGTCGCCGCCGTCCTTCTTCGCGGTCGTCTTCACCGAGGCGACGTCCGAACCCGCGCCGACTTCGGATACGCCCAGACAAGCGACATATTCGCCCGAGATCGACGGCGCGAGAAACTGCGCGCGCACTTCGTCATTGCCGAAGCGCGCGAGCGCCGGCGTCGCCATGTCGGTCTGCACGCCGATCGCCATCGGCACGCCGCCGCAATTGATCTGGCCGAGTTCCTCGGCAAAGGCCATGGCGTAGGAATAATCGAGGCCCGAGCCGCCGAACTCCACCGGCTTGTTCAGGCCGAGAAAGCCGAGCTTGCCCATCTTTCCGAACAATTCGTGCGCCGGAAAGATGCCTGCCTTCTCCCACTCGTCGACATGAGGGTTGATGTCGGAGGCGATGAATTTCGAAATGCTGCGACGGATCTCGTCGTGTTCGGGCGTGAATTTCATCTGTCCATCCTCACATGCGCGCGACGCCGAAGGTCGTGTGCCGCAGCGGCCTGATGTCTGCCTCGCGGCAGATCGACAGGCAGAAGGCCAGGACCTTTCTCGTATCGCGCGGATCGATCAATCCGTCGTCCCACAGGCGCGCGGTGGCGTAGAGCGCCGTCGTCTCGCCCTGCATCCGGTCGGCGATGCCCTTTTCCATCGCCCCGAGCTTGTCGTGATCGACCGGTTTGCCTTCGCGCTTCAGCTTGCCCTCGGTCACGATCGACATGACCTTGGCGGCCTGCTCCGGCCCCATGACGGCGATGCGATTGTTCGGCCAGGCGAAGATGAAGCGCGGATCGTAGCCGCGCCCGCACATGCCGTAATTGCCGGCGCCGAACGAGGCGCCGATGTGCAGCGTGATCTGCGGCACCGTGGAATTGGCCACGGCCTGGATCATCTTCGAGCCGTGCTTGATGATGCCCGCCTGCTCCGCCTCGCGGCCGACCATGTAGCCGGTCGTGTTCTGCAGGTAGACGATCGGAATGTTGGACTGGCAGCAGAGCTGGATGAATTGCGCCGCCTTGGTCGCGCCGTCGGCGTCGATCGGCCCGTTGTTGCCGATGAAGCCGACCGTATGCCCCTCGATCGCGCCGTGGCCGCACACCGTGTGCACGCCATAGAGGCCCTTGAAATCGAGATATTCGCTGTCGTCGACGATGCGCGCGATCACCTCGCGCACGTCGATCGGCTTGCGATAGTCGACCGGCACGACGCCCGCGAGTTCCTCCGGCGAATAGCGCGGCTCCTTGTAGTCGCGCGGCGCCAGCTTCTGAATCTGGTCGTTCCACGGCAGCATGGCCATGACTTCGCGCGCGATGCGGATGCCGTCGGCGTCGTCTTCCGCGACATATTCGCCGAGGCCGGATTTCGTCACATGCATGTCGGCGCCGCCGAGGTCCTCGTCGGTGGCGATTTCGCCGGTGGCGGCGCGCAGCAGCGGCGGCCCGGCGAGAAACACCTTGGCCTTGCCGCGCACGAGAATATTGTAGTCTGAAAGGCCCGGCAGATAGGCGCCGCCGGCGGTGGACGAACCGTGCACCACCGTCACCTGCGGGATGCCGGCCGCCGACATGCGCGCCTGGTTGGCGAAGCCGCGCCCGCCTTCCACGAACATCTCCGCCTGGAACAGCAGATTGGCGCCGCCGGATTCCACGAGCCGCACCATCGGCAGCTTGTTCTCCAGCGCCATCTGCTGCGAGCGCAGCCCCTTCTTCACGCTCATCGGCGTCGACGTGCCGCCCTTGAAAGCGCTGTCCGACGCCATGACCATGCAGCGGATGCCCGACACATAACCGATGCCGATGATGCCGCCGCCGCCGAATTCGTCGTGCATGCGCAGGCCGGCGAGCGTCGAGATTTCGAGCCAGGGCGCGCCGGGATCGAGCAGCAGCGCGAGGCGTTCGCGCGGCATGATCTGCCCGCGCTTGGTGAAGAGCTCGCGCTTGGTCTCGCCGGTTTCGCGGACCTTGTTTTCGAGACCGCGGAATTCGTCGATCAGCCGCAGCATCTCCTCGCGATTGACGCGGAAAGAGTCGGAATTGACGTCGATCTTGCTTTCGATGACCGGCATGGCGCCCCTGCGGCTTGGTCGCGCCGAAGATGATCGCGCGCTCGCCGCACGACGCCTCCCTCGACGCAGGCGGCGGCTCTTGCGACCGCGCGCCTTTAATCCTCCAATTAAATTTGAGGTTGCCTCAGAAATTTGCTAGAGTCAATCGCCGCTTCGTCAGCGCGGCGGGGGATCATGCCGAGACCGCAGCGCAGCGAAACCAAGACGCAGGCCAAGTCGCAAGCCAAGACCACAATGGCGAAATCACGCAAGTCTCGCGCCGCCGCCAGCGCGGTCGGCGCATGGGGCGAACGCGAGGCCGGCATTCTCAGCGTCGCCGAAGACCTGTTCCTGCGCAACGGCTACGAGAACACCAGCATGGCGTCGGTCGCCGCCGCCGCCGGCCTGTCCGAAGGCACGCTCTACAATTACTTTCACAACAAGAACGATCTCGTCATTCGCGCCGGGCTCGCCGCGCTCGAGCGCCGCGTCGACGCCGCGCAGCAGGCGGTGAAAGAGGCGACGAGCCTGCGCGAGGGGCTCGAGAGGCTGATCGCGCTGCATCTGTCCGCCGTCATCGAGGACGACGAAAAGTACCGCATCTGGTTGCGCGAGGTGCGCGGCGTGAAATCCTATCGCCGCTCGGCCGGCCGCGACGCGCTCGCGCGCTTCGCCAACCAGTTCGTCGCGCTGCTCGACAAGTTCGGCCACGGCGAGGATCGCCCGGGCGCTCCGTCGCGCGCGATGATGCGCGACATGGTCTTCGGCGGCTCCGAGCACATCGGCTTCACCGCCATGATCCAGCGCCGCGCGGCGACGATCAATGTCGCGGCGACGGCGACGGTTCTGGCGGATGTCTATCTACGGGGGTTTGAGCTGGAGTGAGCTTGATGTGCGCGCCCCGGTGCGGGATTGTCATCCCGGCCGGACAGAAGTCGCCTGCTGGCGACTTCGTCAGAGAGCGAAGCGGAGAGCCGGGACCCAGAAGCCGAAGGGCGCAGCATTGGTTCCCGGATCGACCCTGTGGGTCGTCCGGGATGACAGACACGAAAAGCGGGCCTGAAGGCTCGCGGTCCGCACGAGGAAACGCCATGACCAAGCGCCGCATCGGCCGCTCCGAACTCCACGTCCATCCCTTCTGTTTCGGCGGCAACGTCTTCGGCTGGACGGCGGACGAGACGACGTCCTTCCGCCTGCTCGACGCCTTCGTCGACCACGGCTTCGAATTCATCGACACGGCCGACGTCTATTCGGTCTGGGTTCCCGGCCATACGGGCGGGGAATCCGAAACCGTGCTCGGCAAGTGGTTCAAGCGCAGCGGCAAGCGCGATCATGTCGTCCTCGCCACCAAGGTCGGCTTCATCAAGGGCCTGAAGCCGGACTACATCCGGCAGGCGGTCGAGGATTCGCTGAAGCGCCTGCAGACCGACCGCATCGACCTCTACCAGTCGCACAAGGACGATCCCGACACGCCGCAGGCCGAAACGCTCGGCGCCTATGCCGATCTCGTCAAGGCCGGCAAGGTGCGCGTGATCGGCGCCTCCAACTACAGCGCCGCGCGCCTGAAGGAGGCGCTGGATATTTCCGCGCAGAACGGGCTGCCGCGCTACGAATGCATGCAGCCCGAATACAATCTCGTCGAGCGCGGGATATACGAGGGCGAGTTGCAGGACCTCTGCGTGAAGGAAGAGATCGGCGTCATTCCCTTCTACTCGCTGGCGGCGGGCTTCCTCACCGGCAAGTATCGCAGCGAGGCCGATCTCGGCAAGAGCGTGCGCGGTCCGCGCACCGCCGGCAAATATCTCAAGACCAACGGCCCGAAAGTGCTCGCCGCGCTCGACTCCGTCGCCGCCGCGCACAAGGCGACCTGCGCGCAAGTGGCGCTCGCCTGGATCATGGCGCGCAAGGGCCTGACCGCGCCCATCGCCAGCGCGACCAGCCTCGCGCAACTGGAGGAACTGCTCGGCGCGACGAAACTGTCGCTGACCGCGGCCGACATCGCCGAACTCGACCAGGCGAGCGCATAAGCCTCACTGGCTGTACAGGACCAGCGCGCAACCGAGGATCACGAGCGCCATGCCGGCGAGCGTGAGCACTCGGAAAGGCTCGCCGAACACAGCGACCGAGACGATCGCGATCGTCGCGAACGACGCGCCGGAAAAGGCCGGAAAGGCGATGGAAAGCGGAATGTCGCGGATCGCGTGCGTGAAGAGATAGGTGTTGAGGGCGCCGAGCCCCAGCCCCAGCGCGAACAGCGGCCACCACACGCCCGGCGAGGCCCCGACGATCGCCTTGTAGATCGTGTACGAGGCCGCGTTGAGGGCGATCGCGCCGGCGAGTTGAAGATAGGCTTGAGAAACCACGTCAACTCCCCGGATGCGACCGGCGAAATCTTCCGCCTCAGGTGCGCAGCGTCAAGCCGCCGTCGGCCACCAGCCCGTGGCCGGTGATGAAATCGGCTTCGTCGCTCGCCAGCAGCAGCGCGGCGCGCGCCATGTCGATGGGCTTGCCGAGTCGGCGCAGCGCCGCCTTCTTTTCCCAGACGCCGCGCACGAAGGGATCGGCGAAGGAGGCCTGCGTCATGCCGGTCTCGATGGCGCCGGGCAGGATGTAGTTGGCCGTCACCTTGTGCTTGCCGAGTTCGAGCGCCAGCGTCTTGGTCAGGCCCGCCACGCCATGCTTGGACGCGGTATAGGCGGCAAGCCCGATGTCGGTGTCGAACGCCATGACCGACGCCGTGCAGATGATTCTCGCGCGCCCTTTCTCTTCCGCGCGCCTGACGAGATGCGGGATCGCGGCGCGCGAAATCCGGAACGGCGCGCGCACGTTGACGGCGAAGACGCGGTCCCAGTCGGCGTCGGTGGTCTCCGCCGCAAGCGAACGGTTCGACACGCCGGCGTTGTTGAAGAGAATGTCGATGGCGCCGAATTTTTCGAGCGCCGCGCGCACGATCGCGTCGGGCGCATCGTCGTCGGCGACGCTTTTCGCCAGCACGCTTACCGCGCCATTGCCCTCGTGCGCCGTCATGATCGCCGATTCCGGCCGGTCGACCGCCAGCACGCGCGCGCCGCGCTCGGCGAACAATTGCGCCGTCGCGCGTCCGATGCCGGACGCCGCGCCCGTGATGACGGCGAATTTGCCGGAAAGATCGACCATTGCTTCGCTCCCATTGTTCGGGAGCATTAGAGCAGTCGCGTTCCGCCCTTCACAACAGCGCCCTGCGCAGGCGCGCTCTGCGCGCCTGTTCTGAGAGCCTGATTTGAAATGCGCTGAATACCCACGCCCCTCATGCTGAGGAGGTCGCGCAGCGACCGTCTCGAAGCATGATCCAGAGTTTCGCGCCTCTGCCACCCTTCGAGACGCGCCTTTCCCAAATCGGGCATGCCCGATTTGGGCATTGATGCGAGATCGCGCAGGCGCGATCTCGTCTCGCTCCTCAGGGTGAAGATTAGAGTTATGGCTCGGGGATCAGTGCCCGAGGCCCGGCTTTCCGGACGGCGCAGGCATGGGCGGCTTGCCGCCGGGCGTGGAAGCCTTCGTCTGGTCTTCGGCGCGCTTCCAGGTTTCGCTCTTGCACAGGAAGGAAATGAGGCAGCCTTCGAGCGTCAGCTCGGTCGGCTTTTCCACCTTCACGCCGCCCTGATAGGTCTTGCCGTCTTCGGTATTGTAGATTTCGCCGCGCCACACGCCTTCCTTGTCGAGCGCCGCGTTGCGCAGAATGATCGTGCCGATCGCCTTCTGCTCCTCGGGCTTGCCGACGCCGATCACCTTGGCGCAGAGCTTGCCGGCGCAATTGTAGAAGTCGAAGGTCGTGCCGCTCGCCTCGCGCACCCAAACGCCCCATGGCTCGATGGCGAGCGCCGGCGTCGCAAGCGCGAGCGCCGCCCCAAACACCAGAGCTTTCACTGGATTGACCATCGGCCGCTCCCCGCCTGGATCGGACTGGCGCGAAACTAGCCCCAGAATCGCGCCGGAACCAAGGCGCGGATCAGCCTATTAACCAAAGTAAACGTAAACAATGTCTTAATGCACATCCCCATGTTAATGATTTCGTAACCATTGGGGAGCGTGACGTGGCGTTGGGCGTCTTGTGGGCCGCATTGCTCGGACTGAGCCTGGGTCTCGACCGGAACATGCGCGATCTATCGGCGGGTTGGGCGCCGTGCGCGTTCTGGGCATCGCTCGGCGCGATCGTCGGCGTCGAACTGCAATTGTCCGGGCTCGCCGACAGCCAATGGTTCTGGCCGCTGGCCTGCGCCGCCTGCTCCGTGGCGATCGCCAAATATCTTACGCTGACCGTCGCCGTCGGCGGCTGGCGCAATCCGACCGAGCCCGCCCATGCGCTGATGGCGGCTTTCGCGCTCGGCATGGCCTGCGGCATCGGCGCCAACCGCTTCGTCGGCGCGGCGGTCGTGGCGGCGATCTTCGCGCTCGCCTGGCGTCCGCGCATCGACGACAGCCTGCGGCTGGCCGCAGCGCAGGAGTCAGACGCCGCCCTGCGTATCGCCCGGGACATCGTCGATGTCGGGCGGCGGGCCGAGGAAGGCCGGCACGATGACAAAGGCGGCCAGAAGCGTGAAGAACAGCGAGATGGCGAGCAGCTTGCCCATGCCGGCCGTGCCGGGATGGGACGACAGGCATAGGCTGCCGAAGGCGATCCCCGTCGTCAGCGACGAGAAGAAGATCGCGCGCGTGAGGCTGGAGGCCAGCAGGTCGACCACGCCCTTTCGCCACGCGATCAGATAATAGATGTGAAAGGCGACGCCGACCGCAAACATCAGCGGCAGCGCGATGATGTTGGCGAAGTCGAGCGACATGCCGAGAAGTTGCGCCGCCTCCAGGCTCAGCACCCCCGCAAGCACGAGCGGCCCCAGCGCCAGCGCCACGTCTTTCACGCTGCGCATGGCGAGGTAGAGGAGCGCGAAGATCGCCACGAAGGCGAGCGCGCCGGCTTCGGCGAAGGAGCTGACGATCGTCTTGCCGGCTTCGACCACGGTGATCGGCGCCCCCGTCGCATGCGGCGCAATGGCGCGCACCTCGGCCGCGAATTTCGCGAGCGCCTCGTTGTCGCGCGTCTCGCCCCTCGGAAAGACTTCGACGCGCGCGCGGCCGTCGGACGCGATCCAGTCGCGTGAAATCTCCTCCGGTATGTCGGCGCGCGTGACGGACTTGGGCGACAGCGCCGTGCGCAGCGTGTGCAGCAGCGGTTCGAAATTGGCGAACAACGCGGTCTGCGCCGCCGCGCGCGCCTGCGGCGTCGCCTTCGACAGCGCGGTCACGGCGCGCGTGAAATGCTGCATCGGCGGCGGCGCGCCCTGCCCTTCGGCGACTTCGAGCAGGTCGAGCGTATCGCCGATCTCTTTCAGGTTGTCCGCATCGCTCGGCGCGGGCGCGGGCCTGGCGTCGAGCACATTCGCCAGCTCGCCGCGGGCGCGCGCGACCATCGCCAGCTTGTCCTTCTGATCCTGCGGCAGGAAGGTCGACAGCGTCACGACGCGCGCCACCGTCGGCAGGCTCGCAAGGCGGAGCGCGAGCGCATCGGCTTCTTTCAGGTCGGCGGCCAGGATCGAGATCGTGTTCGGCGCGGTCTGCGGATCGTGCGCGAGATCGTAGAAAGTCGCGACGCTTTCCACCTTGTCGCTGCGCAGATGCATCGGGTTGGAATCGAACTTCAGTTTCATGAGCGCCGGAACGCCGGCGAGCACGACGACCGCGGTGACGATCAGCACGAGGACGCGGTGATGCTCGATCCAGCGGTCGACCGCGGCGAGCGAAGCCGTCTCGACCGGCCGCGTCTCCGGGCCCGGCTTGATGACCACCATAAGCGCCGGCAGGAAGACGATGGTCGTCGCGAAGGCGACGATCATGCCGAGACCGGCGATGAGGCCGAGCTCCGACACGCCCTTGAACTCGGTCGGCAGGAAGCAGAAGAAGCCCGCCACCAGCGACATGGCGGCAAGCGACAGCGAATAGCCGATGTTGCGGATCGCCGCGGTCAGCGCCTGTTTCAGATCGTCGTTCTTGTGCCGCTCCTCGCGATAGCGCGTTGCGAACTGGATGCCGAAATCGACGCCGAGCCCGATGAACAGCGCGGCGAAGGCGACGGAGATCAGGTTCAGCCGCTGCACCGCGATCAGGCCGACGCCCATCGTGATGACGAGACCCACGAACAGCGTGACCAGAACGGCGAAAATGATCTTGCCCGAGCGCAGCGCAAGAAACAGCACGAGCGCCACGAGCGCGACGGTGATCCCGAGATTGATCTCGTAATTCTCGGCGACCGTGCCGAATTCCTCGTCGGCGAGCGGCGTCGGCCCGGTCAGGCGAAAGACGAAGCCGCCCGCCTTGTCGATGCCGAGCTTCGCCGCCGTCGCGCGCACCGCCCTCGTCGGCTTGCCGCCGGGCTCCAGCGCGGTGAAATCGAGCACGGGTTCGATCAGCACGATGCGCCTGAGTTCGCCCACGGTCGGCTCGCCCTTGTCGAGCAGCGCGCGCCACGACAGCGGTTTTGGCGTTCCGGCCAGCGCGGTCTCGATCGTCGTCGCCAGCCGGTCGAGCGGCGCGAGAAACGGGTCGAAACGCGCGCGATCCTTTTCCGCCGCCTCCATGGCGCCGGAGATCAGCCGCATCAGGCCGCGCAGGCTGGGATCCGCGGCAAGGCCTCCGAGAAACTCCCGGCGCGCGACGAGATCGGCGAGCGCCGTCTCCAGCGCCGGCCGGTCGGTCAGCAGCAGGCCCTGCCGGTCGAGATAGGCGTTGCGGTCGGGCCGCCACGCCCGCAGCACGTCGCCGCGCATGTCGGCCTGCGCGAGAGCGGCGACCAGGCGGTCGGCGGCGGAATCGATCGCCTCGGGCGTCGGGCCGTCGATCACCGCCGCGATCAGATTGTCGAATTGCGGGAAGGCCTTGCCGTAGGCGATCTCATCCTGTCGCCACGGAATGTCCGGCGAGATGAGCTTGGCCGTATTGGTGTCGATGGCGAAGCGCTGGACCGAGAAGACGCCCGCCGCCAATGTCAGGGCCAGGGTGAGGCCGACGACGAGCCAGGGCTTCAGCGTGCAGAAACGGACGATGCGTTCGAGCAGGGCGGCCATGCGTCTCCTGTGAGGCGGGCCAGACCGGACATCCCCGCCATCCACCTTGCGCCCGCGAAACGACCGATAGCACGCGCCTCCTTCCCCCGCCACCCGAACAAAAGCGCCGTTAACGCTGCCGCGGCGCGGAATTTGACCGTTAAGGCCCTATTTACTAAGAGGATCGCCTGCAATTCGGGAGCCGCGCGTGAGCATACCCCTGCGCTACGTCGCCAAGATCGGCGGCTACGTCCTCAAGCAACATCTGACCGGCCGCAAGCGCTATCCGCTCGTCCTGATGATGGAGCCCTTGTTCCGTTGCAATCTCGCATGCGTGGGCTGCGGCAAGATCGACTATCCCGACGCCATCCTCAACAAGCGCCTGTCCGTCGCCGACGCGCTCGGCGCGGTCGACGAATGCGGCGCGCCGGTCGTCTCCATCGCCGGCGGCGAACCGCTGCTGCACAAGGAAATGCCGGAGATCGTCGAAGGCATCGTCGCGCGCAGGAAATTCGTCATCCTGTGCACCAATGCGCTGCTGCTCGAGAAGAAGATCGGCCAGTACAAGCCGAGCCCCTATTTCACCTGGTCGATCCATCTCGACGGCGACCGCGAGATGCACGACCACGCGGTAAGCCAGGAAGGCGTCTACGATCGCGCCGTTGCGGCGATCAAGCTCGCCAAGTCCAAGGGCTTCCGCGTCACCATCAACTGCACCTTCTTCGACGGCGCGCAGGCCGACCGCATCGCCGCCTTCTTCGACACGGTGACCGAACTCGGCGTCGACGGCGTCACCGTCTCGCCGGGCTATGCCTACGAGCGCGCGCCCGACCAGCAGCACTTCCTCAACCGGCAGCGCACCAAGACCCTGTTCCGCGACATATTCCGAAAAGGGCGCGGCGGCCGCGCCTGGGCCTTCAACCAGTCGGGCCTGTTCCTCGACTTCCTCGCGGGCAACCAGACCTATCAGTGCACGCCCTGGGGCAACCCGACGCGCAACGTCTTCGGCTGGCAGAAGCCCTGCTACCTGCTCGGCGAGGGCACGGTCTCGACCTTCAAGGAATTGATGGAAGGCACGGACTGGGACGCCTATGGCGTCGGCAAGTACGAGAAGTGCTCCAACTGCATGGTGCATTGCGGCTTCGAGGCGACCGCCGTCGCCGATTCCGTGCGCAAGCCCTGGAAGGCGGCGAAAGTCGCGCTGGCCGGCGTGCGCACCGAAGGCGCCTTCGCGCCGGACATTCCGATCGACAAGGCGCGCCCGGCCGAATTCGTCTTCCAGGCCAACGTCCAGAAGACCCTGACCCAGATGCGCGAGGACGAGGCGACGGAGCGCGCGGCCAAAAGCGCGCAGGCGGGCGCGGCCGAACGCGACGCCGCGGCGACGGCGGCGGAATAGGCGCCTGTCAAATCCATTGCATTGAACGGCCGCGGCGGGCCGGTTAGTTTGCGACGACGCACGGAGGCCACACCGACGATGTTCAAACGCATTTCCACGACTGCATTTTCACGCCTATCGCTGGCCGGCGCCCTCGCCCTTGCGCTGACTGCGCCGGTTTTCGCGCAGGACAAGGCCGCAGCGCCGGCAGCGCCTGCCGCTTCGGCGACGCCGGCGGCCGCGCCCGAGCAGGCGGCGCCGGCGAAGAAGAAGCGCCGCAAGGCGAAAGGCGACGGCCGCAGCGCAGGCAACGGCCTTGCCAGGGTTTCGGGTTCGCTCGAGCAGCGGCATCAGGTCTGTCTCGCCTTCATCCGTCGCCACAATCTCGACTGCGATCCCTGGCAGACGCCGACCTGCGGCGCCGATACCGGCTATTTCCGGCCGCCGGAATGCGTGCGGCCGCGCTCGCAGCAGTAAGTCAGAGATACGGGAGAGCCCGGCCCGCGCGCTTGAGCGTCGCGAAGGCCGCAGACGAATCCCGGCCCGCCTCCAGCAGCGCGCCGAGATCGCGCGGCGCGCGCGCCAGGCCGGATATGACGCGCCCGTAATGGATGCCGCCGGCAGGCGTCAGCGCCTGCGCGGCGAGTTTCGGCAGCGCGCGGCTGGCAGGATCGCTGACGGCGCGCAGCGCGGCGAAGGGAATGCCGCCGGCCGCCGCATAGCGGGCCGCGACATGGCTTTCCATGTCCACAGCGACGGCGCCGGTTCTCGCGCGCAAGGTCGCCTTGTCCCCGGGCGTCAGGACAGCGGCGTCGACGCCCGCGAAAACCCCGTCCGAAAGCCGCAGCCCGGCGGACTTCAGCGCTTCGGCGAGCGCATCCGTCAGCGCGGCGTCCGTTCCGAATGTTCCGGATGGCGCGGCGACGGCGGTCGCGAGCAGGAGGTCGCCGGGCGCAAGCGTCGCATCGAGGCCGCCCGCCAGTCCGAAGCTGACGACGCCGCTGACGCTGCCGAGGTCGATCCCCGCCAGCCGCCGCTCCAGCAGGCCGACGTCGCCGCCGCTGCAGACCGTCGCAACGCCGCCCTTTCCGGCGAGCCGCGCCTCGCGCTGGAGGCCGACGACGATCAGCAGACGGCGCGCCACGCTCACATCCCGTAGGCGACGGATCGGCTGTTGCTGGCCGACAGGTTGCGATAGCGGGCGAGCGCCCACAGCGGGAAGAATTTCGAATAGCCGTGGTAGCGCAGGTAGAAGACGCGGGGGAATCCGGTGGCGGTATAAAGCTCCTCGTCCCAGAAGCCGTCGGCGGCCTGATTGGCCGTCAGATAGGAAATGCCGCGTGAAACAGCCGGATGGTCGCGCTCGCCGGCCGCCATCAGCCCGAGCAGCGCCCAGGCGGTCTGCGAGGCGGTCGAAGGCGCCTTTTCATAGCCGCGATAGTCGAGCTTGTAGCTCTCCCCGTCCTCGCCCCAGCCGCCGTCCTCGTTCTGGATCGAGACGAGCCAGGCGACCGCCTTGCGCATCGCTGCGTCGTCAGCCGGCACGCCCGCCGCGTTCAGCGCGCACAGCGTCGACCACGTGCCGTAGACGTAGTTCATGCCCCAGCGCCCGTACCACGAGCCGTCCTTCTCCTGCTCCTCGAGGAGATAATCCACGCCGCGTGCAAAGACCGTGCTGTTGTCGCGCGTCGCGCCGAGCTGCGCCAGCATGGAGATGCAGCGCGCCGACACGTCCGCCGTCGGCGGATCGAGCAGCGCGCCGTGATCGGCGAAGGGGATGTTGTTGAGATAGTGGTAGGCGTTGTCGGCGTCGAACGCGCCCCAGCCGCCGTCCTTGCTCTGCAACCCCTCGATCCATTCCCGCGCGCGCGAGATGGCGTGGTCGTAGTCGCCGCCCGCGCGGTTCATCGCCATCACGACGACCGCCGTATCGTCCACGTCGGGATAATGCGCGTTGGCGTATTGGAAGGCCCACCCGCCCGGCCTGACATCCGGCCGGCGCACGGCCCAGTCGCCCTTCACGTCGAGCACCTGCAGCGGCTTCAACCATTCGAGCGCCTCGCGGGCGCGCGCCTGCGATTGCGGATCGCCGGCTTCGAGCAGCGCATGCGCGACCAGCGCCGTGTCCCACACCGGCGAGACGCAGGGCTGGCAATAGGCCTCGTCGTCCTTGACGACGAGCAGCCGCTCGATCGATTCCCGCGCGACCTTCACATGCGCATTGTCGGCGCCGTAGCCCAGCGCGTCGAACATCAGCAGGCTGTTGACCATGGCCGGGAAGATCGCGCCGAGCCCGTCGACGCCGTTGAGACGCTCCAGCGTGAAGGCCTCGGCCTTCGCGATGGCGCGCTTGCGCGTGGCGGCGGGGAAATAGGGCTCGGCGACGTGCAGGAGCCTGTCGAGCCAGCCGAACAGCGTCGTCCACGGCTCCTTCTGGTGCGCGCCGCCCGGCCAGCTTTTCACCTGCTCCGGCGGGACGACGAAAAGTTCGGCGACGCCGATCTTCTTCGCATTGACCGGCGCCGGCCGCAGCGCCGTCAAGACCATGAGCGGAACCATGACCGTGCGCGCCCAATAGCTCACCTTGTCGAGGTGAAACGGGAACCAGCGCGGCAGCAGCATGACCTCGACGGGAACGACCGGCACGCCGGACCACGGCATCTGCCGGTAGAGCGCGAGCAGGATGCGCGTGAACACGTTGCTCTTCGCCGCCCCGCCGCGCGAAAGCATGGCGTCGCGCGCCCGCCTCATGTGCGGCGCCTCGATATCGTCGCCGATCATCTTCAGCGCGAAATAGGCTTTCACGCTCGCGCTCATGTCGAACGCGCCCTGGTGGAACAGCGGCCAGCCGCCATGCTCGCCCTGGATGCGGCGCAGATAGGCGGCGATCTTGCCCTCGAGCTCGGCGTCCACAGGCTCGCCGCGGAAATGGCGCATCAGCACATATTCGGCCGGGATCGTGGCGTCGGCCTCGAGCTCGAAACACCAATGCCCGTCGTCGCGGCGACGCTCGTGCAGCGCCGCCGTCGCGCGCGCGATCGCGCCGTCCAGGCTGGCGGCGTCGGGATCAGCGACATTGACCGGGGCCGCGGCGTGCGGCGGGACATTCACATTCATGCGGAAATCTCTGCGCCATCGGCTATTGCGATGCACAATCGACCCTTCAATAGCGCAACTGGCCGCCCTTGGCCAAATCGCGGCTTTCGGCGCCGCAGCGCGGCAAAGGCTCCGTTTCGAGTCATTTAACCTTCTCACCGAAGGTTGAAGCCGGCAATCCCAGCGATTTGCGGCCATTGTCTTGACGAATGGACGCAATCCAGCCCATTTCTCCATTCAGAGGACGCCCCGCGAATTCGCTCCGAATGCAGTCGCGGATGTGGCGCAAGGACCTGCGCCAGGGAGGATGCGTGAGATCAGATCAAGTCGCGCCGGCTGACTATTTCCACAAGGTCGTCGATTGCCAATGGGCGTGTCCCGCCCACACACCCGTCCCGGAATACATCCGATTGATCGCCGCAGGCCGCTACAGCGACGCCTATATGATCAATTGGCAATCCAATGTCTTCCCCGGCATTCTCGGCCGCACCTGCGACCGCCCCTGCGAGCCCGCCTGCCGTCGCGGCCGCGTCGAGGAAGAGCCCGTCGCGATCTGCCGTCTCAAGCGCGTCGCCGCCGACTTCAAGGACGACGTTCGCGAGCGCATGCCCGCGCGCGCTGAAAAGAAGAACGGCAAGCGCATCGCCTGCATCGGCGCCGGCCCCGCCTCGCTCACCGTCGCGCGCGATCTCAGCCCCCTCGGCTACGACGTCACGGTGTTCGATTCCGAGCCGAAGGCCGGCGGCTTCATGCGCACGCAGATCCCGCGATTCCGCCTGCCCGAAAGCGTGATCGACGAGGAGATGGGCTACGTGCTCGACCTCGGCGTCAACTTCAGGCACGGGACGCGCATCGACAGCCTCAAGGGCGTGATCGACGAAGGCTACGACGCCATCTTCGTCGGCACCGGCGCGCCGCGCGGCCGCGATCTCGACGTGCCCGGCCGCGCGGAGGCCGCCGCGCATATCCACATCGGCATCGACTGGCTCGCCAACGTCGCTTTCGGTCACGTCAAGAAGATCGCCAAGCGCGTGATCGTGCTCGGCGGCGGCAATACCGCCATGGACTGCTGCCGCTCCGCCCGCCGTCTCGGCGGCGAGGACGTGAAGGTGGTCGTGCGCTCGGGCTTCGAGGAAATGAAGGCCTCGCCGTGGGAGAAGGAGGACGCGATGCACGAGGGCATCCCGATCCTCAACTTCCTCGTGCCGAAGGAAGTGAAGCACAATTCGACGGCCGCCTGACCGGCATGGTGTTCGAGAAGGTGCGCGCCGAATACGACGCCAAGGGCCGCCGCTCGCTCGTGCCGACCGGCGAGCCGGACACGCTGATCGAATGCGACGAGGTGCTCGTCGCCGTCGGCCAGGAGAACGCCTTCCCCTGGATCGAGCGCGACATCGGCCTCGAATTCGACAAGTGGGGCATGCCGGTCGTCGATCCCGTCACCTATCGCTCGACCATTCCCGAACGTCTTCTTCGGCGGCGACGCGGCCTTCGGCCCGAAGAACATCATCTGGGCGGTGGCGCACGGCCACGGCGCGGCCTTCTCGATCGACGCGCTCTGCCAGGGGCCGCGACGTGAACGCGCAGCCGCCGGCCAAGGGCGATTTCGTCAGCCAGAAGATGGGCATTCACGAATGGTCCTACGACAACGACATTTCGTTGCAGCGCCGCCTGAAGGTGCCGCTGCGCGACAATGCCGTGGCGCTGACCGACATTCGCGTGGAAGTCGAACTCGGCTTCGATACGGCGCGCGCGCTCGCCGAAGCGCATCGCTGCCTCAACTGCGACGTCGACACGATCTTCACGACGCCGCTGTGCATCGAATGCGACGCCTGCGTCGACATCTGCCCGATGGATTGCATCACCTTCACCGACGACGGGCCGGAAGGCGACCTGCGCAAGCGCCTCAGCGCGCCGGCGCCGAACCTCACGCAGGACCTCTACGTGTCCGGCGCAGCTCAAGACCAAGCGCGTGATGGTGAAGGACGAGGACGTCTGCCTCCATTGCGGCATGTGCGCCGAGCGCTGCCCGACCGGCGCCTGGGACATGCAGAAATTCTCCGTGCAACTTCCGCGAGCGGGGGCGTAATGCCGATCGAAAGCGTCAACGATTTCGTCGTCCGGTTCGCCAACGTCAACGGCTCCGGCTCGGCCTCCGCCAACCTCGCTGTTCGCCCGCGCCGTCATGCGCATGGGCGTGCCGGTGGCGACCCGCAACATCTTCCCGTCCAACATCCAGGGCCTGCCCACCTGGTTCGAGGTGCGCGTCTGCGAGCAGGGCTGGCTCGGCGCGCGCGGCGGCACGGATTTCATGATCGCGATGAACCCGCAGACCTGGGACAAGGACGTCGCCTCGATCGAACAGGGCGGCTATCTCTTCTACGATTGCTCGCGCCCGATCCCGGCGTCGAAATTCCGCGAGGACCTCACCGTCATCGGCGTGCCGCTGACCGAGATCTGCAACCGCGAGTACACCGACAGCCGCCAGCGCCAGTTGATGAAGAACATCATGGCGCTCGGCGCGCTTTCCGCCGTGCTCGACATGGACGTCGACGTCATCGAGACGCTGCTGGCGGAGCAATTCAAGGGCAAGCAGAAGCTGATCGACGCCAATCTCAATGCGCTGAAGATCGGTCGCGACTGGGCGCTGTCGAACCTCAAGTGCCCGATCGGCTTGCGCGTGAAGAAGGCGGACGGCGTCGGCGATCGCATCTATGTCGAGGGCAATGCCGCAGCCGGTCTCGGCGCCGTCTACGGCGGCGCCACCGTGTGCGCCTGGTATCCGCTGACGCCTTCGACGTCGCTCGCCGAAGCCTTCACCTCGTACAGCAAGCGGCTGCGCGTCGATCCGGAGACCGGCAAGAACAAGGTCGCCATCGTGCAATGCGAGGACGAACTCGCCTCCATCGGCGTCGTGATCGGCGCCGGCTGGAACGGCTCGCGCGCCTTCACCGCGACGTCGGGTCCCGGCATTTCGCTGATGCAGGAATTTTTGGGCCTCGCCTATTTCGCCGAAATCCCGGCCGTGCTGTTCAACGTGCAGCGCGGCGGCCCTTCGACCGGCATGCCGACCCGCACCCAGCAATCGGACGTGCTCGCCTGCGCCTACGCCTCGCACGGCGACACCAAGCATGTCCTGCTGTTCCCGCGCGATCCCGGCGAAGCCTTCGAATTCGGCGCGCTCGCCTTCGATCTCGCCGACCGCCTGCAGACGCCGGTGTTCGTCATGCTCGATCTCGAGATCGGCATGAACTCGCATCTGACCAAGCCCTTCGAGTGGGACGACAACCGCAAGCTCGACCGAGGCAAGGTGATGACGCGCGCCGATCTCGACACGCATCGCGATTTCGGCCGCTATCTCGACGTCGACGGCGACGGCATTCCCTTCCGCACCTATCCCGGCACGCATCCCTCGCGCGGCTCGTTCTTCACGCGCGGCACGACGCGCGACGCCTACGCCCGCTACACGGAAGAGGGCGGGCCATACATCGAGAACATGCAGCGCCTGCTGCGCAAGTTCGAGACCGCGAAGAATTACGTGCCCGCGCCCATGCTCGACAGCAGCGAGGGCGGCGCGCGCTTCGGCGTGCTGCACTACGGCTCGACGGCGGCCCCGATGGACGAGGGCATCGACATGCTGCGCAAGCAGGGCGTCAGGATCGACGTCATGCGCCTGCGCGGTTTCCCCTTCTCGCGCGAGGTCGACGAGTTCATCGCCAGTCACGAGAAGGTCTTCGTCGTCGAGCAGAACCGCGACGCGCAATTGCGCACGCTGCTGATGACCGAAAACGGCGCTTCGCCGGACCGGCTCGTGCCTGTCCTGCACTACGACGGCTCGCCCGTCACCGCGCGCTACATCGCGCGCGCCATCGCCGATCTCGTCGCCAGATTCGAACTCGAAAAGCCTGCCGCGACCGCGAAGGAAGGGGCTCTGTCGTGACTTATCTTCCCAAGCCGAAGTTCCGCCATCCCGCGATCGAGAAGAACGCGCTCGGCCTCACCCATCGCGATTACGAAGGCTCGATCTCGACGCTCTGCGCGGGCTGCGGCCACGATTCGATTTCGTCGGCGATCATGCACGCCTGCTTCGAGCTCGACCTGCCGCCGCATCGCATCGCCAAGCTCTCAGGCATCGGCTGCTCGTCGAAGACGCCGACGTATTTTCTCGGCAACGCGCACGGCTTCAATTCCGTGCACGGCCGCATGCCCTCGGTGCTCACGGGCGCCAATCTCGCCAACAAGGACCTGATCTATCTCGGCGTGTCAGGCGACGGCGATTCGGCCTCCATCGGTTTCGGCCAGTTCGCGCATTCGATCCGTCGCGGCGTCAACATGGTCTATATCGTCGCCAACAACGGCGTGTACGGCCTCACCAAGGGCCAGTTCTCCGCGACATCCGACAAGGGCGCCAAGCTGAAGAAGGGCGCGGTCAACGCCGACGATCCCATCGATCTCGTCACCATGGCGATCCAGCTCGGCGCGACCTTCGTCGGCCGCTCCTTCTCGGGCGACAAGAAGCAGCTCGTGCCGCTCATCAAGGCCGCCATCGACCACAAGGGCCCGGCCTTCATCGACTGCATCTCGCCCTGCGTCGCCTTCAACAATCACGAAGGCTCGACCAAGAGCTTCGACTACGTGCGCGCGCACAACGAGGCGGTGAATTCGCTCGACTTCATCTCCGAGCGCGCGCCGATCACGGCGGATTACGAGCCGGGCCAGACGCAGAGGGTAAAGCTGCACGACGGCGCCTCGATCCTGCTGCGCAAGATCAACGCCGACTACGACGTGCACGACCGCGTGGCGGCGATCAATTACCTCATGACGCACGATGTCGCCGGCGAAATCCCGACCGGCCTCGTCTATCTCGAGGACGATCCCGGCGACATGCACGACCGCCTCAACACGGTCGACCGCCCGCTCAATGAACTGACCGACGCCGATCTCGTGCCGGGCTCGGCCGCGCTGGCCAAGATCAACGCATCGCTGCGGTAGTTTGCGCCGCGTGTCATTCCCGACAGGCCGAAGGCCTGATCGGGAATCCAGAACAACACGCTGCACGACTGTTTTCCCGATTTCGCGGGAATGACATTCTGATTGCGGCTCGCCTCTCAGCCAGTCGAGGATCTCATGGCCCGCATCCCCTATTTCGACATCGACAAGGCCGAAGGCCGCGCGAAAAAGGCCTATGAGAAGCTGCCGAAGCTGAACATCTTCCGCATGCTCGGCCATTCCGGCGAACTGGTCGACGGCTTCAACCGGCTGGGCTCCCAGCTTCTCTATTTCACCAAGCTCGATCCGGTCCTGCGCGAGATCGCCATCATCCGCGTCGGCGTGCTGTCCAAGGCGACATACGAGGTCCATCAGCACGAGCGCATCGGCCGGCAGCTCGGCATGAGCGAGGCCAAGATCGCCGCGATCCACGAAGGGCCGGAGGCCGCCGCCTTCTCCGAGGTCGAGAAGGAGATCATGCGCTTCACCGACGACGTGGTGAAGAACGTGCGCGCCTCCGACGCCACGTTCGCGCCGCTCGCCAAAAGGTTTTCGCACAAGGAAATGCAGGAGCTGACGCTGACCGTCGGCTATTACATGATGGTCTCGCGCTTCCTCGAAACCTTCGACGTCGACATCGAGGACGCGGCGGTCGGCCTCAACAGGACGCCGGACGGCGCGCTCGCGCCCAAAGGTTAGACACCGCGGGCGTTCCGGCTATATTCGCCCCTTCCTGTACCGGACCGGAGCGCCAGACTTGCCGCGACATCGCCCGTTCGACCGCGCGGAGCCGCTGCCGTGACCGACCGCCTCAAGGAAGGCCTGCGCCGCGCCGAGAGCCGCGGCGGCAAGGCGTCCGTCGCGCGCCAGATCGAGAACTGGATCGCCGGTTATCACCCGATCGACGGCGTGCCCGACGAATTCATGGAGCCGGACGGCGTCGCGCGCCAGCACTGGGTGAAATTCTTCATCGCGCTCGCCCGCTACAGCCAGAAGGATCTCGGGCAGAGATTCGCAACCGCCGATCGCCTGATCCGCGAGACCGGCATGTCCTATCGCGTCTATGGCGAAACGAGCGAGCGCTCTTGGCCATTGGGTCGCCTGCCGCTGCTGATCGACGGCGCCGAATGGGCGAATCTGGAGCGCGGCATCGCGCAGCGCGCCGAATTGTGGGACCGCGCGCTCACTGACATCTACGGCGAAGGCAGACTCGTCTCCGACGGCGTCCTGCCCTCCTCCGCCATACTCGGCTCGCCCGATTTCATCCGCCCGCTGCATGGCGTCAGGCCCGCCGGCGGTCGCTGGCTGCGCTTCTACGCCGCCGACATCGGGCGCGGCCCGGACGGGCGCTGGTGGGTGCTGGGCGATCGCGCGCAGGCGCCTTCGGGCGCAGGCCACGCGCTGGAAAACCGCCTCGTCTTCAGCCGCGTCTTCGCCAATCTCTATCGCGACCTCAACGTCGACCGCCTCGCCGGCTTCTTCCGCGAGTTTCGCGCAGGGCTGGTGAAGGCGGCGGACCGCAGCGAGCCGCGCATCTGCCTGCTCACGCCCGGCCCCTACAGCCAGACCTATTACGAGCAGGCCTATCTCGCGCGCTATCTCGGCTTCCTGCTGGTCGAAGGCGGCGACCTCGTCGTGCGCGACGACAAGGTGCATGTGCGCACCATCGCCGGCCTCAAGCGCGCCGACGCGCTTCTGCGCCGCATCGACGCCGACTGGTGCGATCCGCTCGAACTCAACGCCGCCTCGCAGCTCGGCGTGCCCGGCCTGATGGAATCGATCCGCGCGGGCGAAGTCGTCGTCGCCAATATGCCGGGCGCCGGCCTCGTCGAATCCCGCGCGCTGCTCGGCTATCTCCAGGCGATGTCGCGCAAGCTGATGGGCGAGGACCTCATTCTCCCGCATATCGCGACATGGTGGTGCGGCGATCCGAACGCGCGCGAAACACGTGCTCGACGATTTCGACAACAAGGCGATCTCGGGCGCCTTCATCGACAATCCGCCGGGGCTCGAGAACGGTCGCGCCGCCACCTCCTCCGAGATCGACAAGGGCGCGCGCGAACGCTTGCGCCGCGCCATCGAGCGGCGCGGCGTCGATTATGTCGGGCAGGAGATCGTGCGCCTGTCGACGACGCCCGCATGGATCGACGGCGCGATTACGCCGCGCCCCTTCACCTTGCGCGTTTACGCCGCGGCGACGCCGGACGGCTGGCGCGTCATGCCCGGCGGCTTCTGCCGCATGTCAGACAATATCGACGCCCGCGCGCTGTCGATGGGCGAAGGCGTGACGTCTGCCGACGTCTGGGTGATCGAGGACAGGCCGGTCGAGCAGACGACGCTGCTGCCGACCGGCGACAATGTGCGCATCGTGCGCCAGCTCGGCAATCTGCCGAGCCGCGCCGCCGACAATCTCTTCTGGTTCGGCCGCTATCTCGAGCGCGCGGAAGCGACGCTGCGCCTCGTGCGCTGCTATTGCAACCGCGTGACGGAGAGCGCGCCGGACGGCGGCTCGAGCGCGCGCGTCCGCCTGCAGAGCCTGCTGGCGCCGCGACGCGCGGAAGACGAGCCGAGAGCTCCGGTCGCCAGGCCGCCGGCCGAGATCGCCGCGGCGGCCTTGCACGATACGAGCTACATCGGCTCCGGCGCCGCGCTCGCGCGCGCCGCGCGCCATGCGGCTTCGATCATTCGTGAGCGCCTGTCGCAGGATATCTGGCAGATCCTCGGCGAACTCGAGCATCGCCTCGTCGTACCGCTGCCGACGACGCCGCTGCCCGAGGCCGAGCTGATCGACCGCGCCGAAGGCGCGCTGCATGCGCTGTCCGCGCTGTCAGGCCTCATTCAGGAGAATTTCAACCGCGTCGCCGGCTGGTCCTTCCTCGACATCGGCCGGCGCGTCGAGCGCGGCATCTCGACCTGCGGCCTTGCGCGCATGTTCGCCGACCGCGACGCGACGGCCGAGAACCTCGACGTCATGCTCGACCTCATCGACTCGCAGATCACCTATCGCTCGCGCTATCTCGTCGGCGTCGCGCTGGCGCCGGTGCGCGACATGGCGCTGCTCGACCCCAACAATCCGCGCTCCGTCGCCTTCCAGGTCCAGCGCATCAACGAGCATCTCGCCGGCCTGCCGACGCTGCGCCACGACGGCATGCTCGAGGCGCCGCAGCGCATCGTGCGCATGCTGGACGCCGAACTCTCGGGCGCGGAAGCCGCGAAGCTCGACAACACGAGAATCCTGGGTTTCGAGCAGAACCTGATGTCGCTCGCCGCCGCGATCGAGGCGCGCTACTTCCTGCAGGGGTCGAACGCCGTGCGCGCCGAAACGCCCAGAGGTCTCGCGTGATCTACGACATCAGGCACGTCACGACCTATTCCTACGAATCCCCGGTGGCGTCGTCGCTCTGCACGCTTCGCCTCTCGCCGCGCGACGGGCGCGGCCAGCGCGTGCTCGACAGCGGCATCGAGCTTGCGCCGCAGCCCGTCTCGCGCATGGCGCGCGCCGACTTCTTCGGCAATCTCGTCACGACCGTGCGCATCGAGGAGGCGCATCGCGAATTGCGCGTCACGTCGCTCGCCAGCATCGAGGTGCGGCGCGAGCCGCAACCTCATGCCGATCTCACGCCTGCATGGGAAGAGGTGCGGGGCGAAGTCGCCGGCGTCCATACGCTCGACGCGCGCTCGCCCGCGCATTTCCTTTTTCCGACGCGCCTCGTGCCGCTCTACGAGCCCGCGACCGATTACGCCGCGCAGAGTTTTCCTCCGGGCCAGCCGATCCTTGCCGGCGCGATCGATCTCATGCGGCGCATCCGCAGGGATTTTCGCTACGATCAGTCGGCGACGCTGATCTCCACGCCGCTATCAGACGCTTTCCAAGCGCGCGGCGGCGTCTGCCAGGATTTCGCGCATATCATGATCGCAGGCCTGCGCGGCCTCGGCCTGCCCGCCGCCTATGTCAGCGGCTATATCCGCACCATTCCGCCCGAAGGCAAGGAACGGCTCGAAGGCGCCGACGCCTCGCACGCCTGGGTCAACGTCTGGTGCGGCGCCGCCGCCGGCTGGCTCGGCCTCGATCCGACGAATGCGCTGCAGATCAACGACGATTTCGTCGAGATCGCGATCGGCCGCGACTATGCCGACGTCGCGCCGCTCGACGGCGTCATTCTCATCTCCGGCAAGCAGACGCTGAAGGTGAGCGTCGACGTGAAGCCGGTCGGATAACGGACCGACGCCGGAGCGATAGCCTTCGTGCGCGACATGCCTGCGCCGACGCGGGCGCAGTTCCCCTTTTTTCGCGGCGACGGCACAATCGCCGTCGACAGGAACATCGCCGGGGAGCGCCGCATGCAGGTCAAGATCAAGGAAATCGCCACGGGCCTTCGCTTTCCCGAAGGTCCCGTCGCCATGCCCGACGGCTCGGTCATCCTGGTCGAGATCGCGCGCGGCACGCTCTCGCGCGTCACGCCGGACGGCAAGGTGCAGGTGATCGCCGAACCCGGCGGCGGACCGAACGGCGCGGCGCTCGGCCCGGACGGCAAGATGTATGTCTGCAACAACGGCGGCTTCGAATGGCGCGACACGCCCGAGACAGGCCTGCGCCCGATCGCGCAGGCCAAGGATTATTCCGGCGGGCGCATCGAGCGCATCGACATTGCGACCGGCAAGGTCGAGCGCATCTACGACGGCGCCGAGAACGGCAAGCTGCGCGGCCCCAACGACATCGTCTTCGACCGCACGGGCGGCTTCTGGTTCACCGATCTCGGCAAGGGCCGCGCGCGCGACATGGATCGCGGCGGGCTCTATTACGCCAAGGCGGACGGCTCCTTCATCACCGAAGCCATCTATCCGATGATGACGCCGAACGGCGTCGGCCTCTCGCCCGACGAGAAGACGCTCTACGCCGCCGAAACGCAGACCGGCCGCGTGTGGAAATGGGACCTCGAAGGTCCGGGCAAGCTCGCTGCGAAGCAGATGGGCCATGCGGCGGCCGGCGGCCAACTTCTGGCCGGCGTGCCGGGCTTTCAACTGTTCGATTCATTGGCCGTCGACGGCGCCGGCAATGTCTGCGTCGCCACGCTGATGAACGGCGGCATCACGATCATGTCGCCGGACGGCAAATCCGTCGAACATGTGCCCATGCCCGACTACATGACGACCAACATCTGCTTCGGCGGCCCCGATCTGCGCACCGCCTACGTCACCCTGTCGTCGACCGGCAGGCTCGTGTCGTTCGAGTGGCCGCGGCCGGGGCTGAAGCTGAATTTTTCTTGAGACGAGCCTTCGTCGTCCCCGCGAAAGCGGGGACCCAGAGTCGATGACGAAACATTGCGCTCGTAGCCCTGGATCCCCGCTTTCGCGGGGATGACAACTACGGCTTCTCCCCCACCCGCTTCACGTCGGCGAAGCCTGCGGCCTCCATCGCCAGATGCACCTTGTTCTGGAAACTGGCGTCGTCGCCCTTGGCGATCAGCGCCGCGTTGCGCGCCACCGACATCGCAGAGCGTCTCGACCCAGCCTTCTTCCGACTTGGCGAAATCGTTCAGCACGTAGGAATGGACCAGATTCTTGTCGCCGGGATGCCCGATGCCGAGGCGTATGCGCTTGTAGTCCTTGCCCATATGCGCGTCGATCGAGCGCAGGCCGTTGTGGCCCGCAGCCCCGCCGCCGATTTTCACGCGGCACTTGCCCGGCGCCAGATCGAGCTCGTCGTGGAAGACGACGATATCTTCGAGGCCGAGCTTGTAGAAGCGCGCGGCTTCGCCCACCGCGCGGCCGGATTCGTTCATGTAGGTTGCGGGCTCGAGCAGGATGATGCGCTCGCCGCCGACCTGTCCCTCGCTCACGCGGCCCTGGAAGCGCGCGCGGAACGGCGCGAAATCATGCGCGCGCGCGATCTGTTCGACCGCCATGAAGCCGATGTTGTGGCGATTGCCGGCATATTGCCGGCCGGGATTGCCGAGCCCGACGAAGAGAAGCATCGCTGCGCCTGCAGGTCACATGAAAAAGCCCGGCGAAACCGCTGTCGCGATCGCGCCGGGCCTGAAACGGGGCAAGCCGGAGGGGCTTACTTCTTCTTTTCGTCCTTGGCCGGCGCGGCCTTGGCGGCGGCGGGCGCAGCCGCGGGCGCGGCGGCGGCCGGCGCGACTTCCTTCTCGACGGCCGGCGGCGCGATCGTCGCGATGGTGAAGTCGCGGTCGGTGATCGTCGGCTTGCAGCCTTCCGGCAGCGCGATCGCCGAAATGTGCAGGGAGTCGTTGAAGTCGTAGCCCGTCGAGATCCGCGGTCAGGAATTCCGGGATGTTGTCGGCCGGCACGAACATCTCGACCGTGTGGCGCACGATGTTGACCGAGCCGCCGCGCTTGATGCCCGGCGCGGTTTCGACGTTGATGAAATGCACCGGCACGTCCACGCGCAGGCGCGAGCCCGCCTTCAGGCGCAGGAAGTCGACGTGCTGCACCGTGTCCTTCACGGGATCGAGCTGGTAGTCGCGCGGAATGGCGCGCTCCTTCTTGCCGTCCACGTCGATCTCGAAGATCGTCGTCAGGAAGTGACCGGCGTAGATGAGCTGGGTGGCGGTCTTGCGGTCCAGCGAGATCGGCTGGGCGGCTTCGCCGCCGCCATAGATCACTGCGGGAATGCGGCCTTCTCGGCGTACGCTGCGGGCGGCCCCCTTGCCGGTCCCGCTGCGGACCGAGGCCGCGAGAGTCTTCGTCTCGGCCATCGTTCAGTCCTTTAATGTGGGTACGCACAGGCCCGAAAAGTTAGCTCTTTTCGGAGAGGCCTTTGCGCAGACAATCGCGCCCACGCCTCCAGGGGTGTCGGAAACGGGCGCGCGGCGGCTTATAGGCGAAAGCCCGGCGGGTGGCAAATGAGCGCGGCTACTTGGGCGCGATCTTGCGCAAAGCCTCGTTGATCCGGCCTTGCCAGCCATCCCCCGTCGCCTTGAAAGCGTCGACCACCGACTTGTCGAGCCGGATGCTGATCAACTGTTTGGTCGGCGCTTTCTGCTTGCCCCGCCCACGCCTGATGCTTTCGGCGAGACCCGGAAACGCCTCGGAGAATGGCCTCGCGGCGGCCATCTCTTCTGGCGAGATTTCAGGAGTGTCAGAGACGTCGATCAGGTCGGCGCGCGTATAGCCCCGCCTCGCTTGCGATGCAGGCGGCTGATTAGAGGTCCGCTTGCCGGTCATTGAAAAGCGTCCTTTCGTTCTTGCTTGCCGCCCGCATCGAGATAACGGCGACCGCTTCGGATCCCAGCGGCGCGAACACCACGACGTGGAGTTCGGCGCCGAGATGCCCGATCGCCTTGAAACGCGGCGACCGCGCCGGAATAACCAGCGACCTCTCGAAAAACTCAAGTGTCAACTTGGCAAAGTCCAAGCCATGCTTGGCGATATTCGCCAGTCGCTTGGCCTCGTCCCACGTGACGATCATCAATTACTCGAAACGCGAGCGCATGTCGATTATTTTGTATATACAAAAATATTATCCCAGAAACGCCTCCCGCTCCTCCTTCGGCATCTTGAAGGCGTTGGCTTCGGCAGGAAACGCGCCGGACTTCACGTCCGCCACATAGGCGCCGGCGGCCTGCCGCATGGCCGCGCCGACCTCGGCATAGCGCTTGTTGTGCTTGAAATTGGCGTCGGTGAAGCCGAGCACGTCGACGATGACAAGCACCTGCCCGTCGGTCTTGCGCCCGCCGCCGATGCCGATCGTCGGCGCCTTGATCGCCTTCGTCACGACATCCGCCACGTCTTCGGGAATCACTTCCAGCACCAGCATGTCCATGCCGGCCGCATCCAGCGCCTTCGAATCCTCGACCAGCTTGCGGGCTTCCGCCGCCGTCTTGCCCTTCAGCCGCTTTTCCTCGTGATTCTGCGGCTCGAGGCCGAGATGGCAGCACACCGCTATGCCCGCGCCCTTGATGGCCCGCACGATCTCCGGCAGCGGCCCCTCGAACTTCACCATGTCAGCGCCGGCCTCGACCAGGATCCTGGCGTTGGCGAGCGCCTCTTGCGGGCTCCGGTAGGTCGCATACGGCAGGTCCGAGATCACGAACATGTCCGGCGCGCCGCGCCGCACCGCGCGCGTATGGTGGGCGATGTCGGCGAGCTGCACCTCGCGCTCGCTCGCATAGCCCAGCATATTGGTGCCGACGCTGTCGCCGACGAGGATGACATCGACGCCAGCCGCCGCCTGCGCGCGCGCCGTCGGCGCGTCGTATGCCGTCAGCATGGCGATCTTCTCTGCCCTCTGCTTCATCTCGAAAAATCGGGCGGCGCTGCGCATATTTGTTCCCTCGGCCTGTTGAAAGCGGGGACGACCGGCGCCCCTCGCCTTGCTGCTGTTATATAGGGACAGCGCAATCTTTGCGCGAAAAGGGACCATGCGTTTTCCGCCGAGCTTTCTGGAGGAGATCAAGGCCCGCCTGCCGATGTCGCAGGTGGCGGGCCGGCGCGTGCGCCTGAAGAAGGAAGGCCGGGAATGGCGGGGCCTGTCGCCCTTCACCGCCGAGAAGACGCCCGTCCTTCTATGTCAACGACCAGAAGGCCCGTTTCTTCGATTTTTCGGCGGGAAAGAACGGCAACATCTTCGATTTCGTCATGGAGACGGAGGGGGTGACCTTTCCCGAGGCGGTCGAGCGGCTGGCCGCCGACGCCGGCCTCGCCCTGCCGAAAATGACGGCCGAGGAGGAAGCGCGCGAAAAACGCCGCGCCTCGGCGCAGGAGGCGCTGGAACTCGCCGCCCGCTGGTTCGAGAGCCGGCTGCAGGCGCCCGAAGGCGCGCGCGCGCGCGGCTATCTCGCCGACCGCGGCCTCGGGCCCGCCCTGCAGAAGGAATTCCGCCTCGGCTACGCGCCGCGCGAAAAATTCGCGCTGCGCGATTTTCTGGCGGGCAAGGACGTCGACGGCCCGACCATGATCGAGGCGGGCCTGCTGGTGCACGGCGAGGATATCGCCGTCCCTTACGACCGTTTTCGCGATCGCGTGATGTTCCCGATCTGCGACCGCTCCGGCCGCGTCATCGCTTTTGGCGGCCGCGCGCTCGATAAGGAAGCGCAGGCAAAATACCTGAATTCGCCGGAGACCCCGCTCTTTCACAAGGGCCATTGCCTCTACAACCACCACCGCGCCCGCGCCGCCGCGCACAAGTCGAACCGCGTGATCGCGGTCGAGGGCTATGTCGACGTCATCGCCATGCACACCGCCGGCTTCCCCGATACGGTCGCGCCGCTCGGCACCGCCATGACGCCGGAACAGGTGCAATTGCTCTGGGCGATGGCCGAGGAGCCGATCCTGTGCTTCGACGGCGACCGCGCCGGCCGCAAGGCCGCTTTTCGGGCGATAGAGACGGCGCTTCCTCTGATCGGGCCCGGCCGATCGCTGCGTTTCGCCTTCCTGCCGGACGGGCAGGACCCCGACGACCTCGTCCGCTCGGCCGGGCCCGCCGCCGTGGAGGCGGTCATTTCCGAAGCCCGGCCGCTGGCCGATGTCCTCTGGCAGCGCGAAATCGAGGCCCAGCCCCTCGATACGCCGGAGCGCCGGGCCTCTTTCGAGGCGCGGGCCTTCCAGTCCCTGCAGGCGATCGCCGACGACAACCTGCGCCGCCACTACCGCGAGGAATTTTCCCAGCGCGTCTCCGCCCTGTTCGGCCGCGATCGCGCCCGCAACGAGGGCCGGCGATGGGAGCCGCGCGCCAGAGGCGCGCAGGGCGGCGGCTGGCGCCAGCAGGCGGCGCCGCTCACGGCCAGCCCCGCGCTCGCCCGCTCCAGCCTCTTCGCCGGCGGCCCCAAGGCCATCGCGCCGCGCGAGGCTTTGATTTTGTTGCTGATTTGCAACCACCCGGATCTCGCGGTGGAACAGCCGGAGGAACTGGCCGCCCTCGAATTCGGCAATGCCGACCTCGCCCGGCTCCGCGATTTCGTCCTGTCCGCGGCGAGCGCAGGCGAGGCGGCGGCCGACCTCAGGGCCGAGGTCGAGGCGGCGGGCTTGCGGCCGGTCCTGGACCGGCTGGACGCCATGGCCGCGATCTCCACCCTCTGGTCGGTACGGCCCTCGGCGGACGTGTCCGACGCGCGCCACGCGCTCAATCAGGCTCTGGCCTTGCATCGCAGGACCAAGGCGTTACATAGGGAATTGGTCGCCGCAGAGACCGCCTTGGCGGAGGATGCGACCGACCGCAATCTCGCGCGGTTGCAGGACATACAAGGTCAGCTCTCCACGTTGGACGGGGCGGAGGCGGTCATCGAAGGTTTCGGGACGCCCTCAGGACGCTCGTCGAAAGAATTGTGAGCGAGAGATTCGAGGCCCGCGCCGGCAGGCGTTTGGCTGCTTCGCGCGCTGGATTGGTCGCAGGATATTTTCGGACGCAATTGCGTCCTTGGTTAAGAAGCGGTTAGGCGCCGGCCTGCGATTTTCGCGACACAAGCGAATCAATCGGGCGGCGCGGCCGTCTTCAGGCGCGACATGCGCTGGCGCGGATGCGGACGCGCCGGGCGCGCCCCACAGCGGGTTCGGAGTGAACTTGATGGCGAAAAAAGACGAAGAGAAGCCTGAAGGCGAAGGCGCTGTTGTCACGGAGACGACCGACAGCCCATTGCTCGATCTGAGCGACGCCGCAGTCAAGAAGATGATCAAGGCCGCCAAGAAGCGCGGCTTCGTGACCTATGCCGAGTTGAACGCGGTGCTTCCCTCCGAGGAAGTCTCGTCCGACCAGATCGAGGACGTGTACGCCATGCTCTCGGAGATGGGCATCACCGTCACCGAGGATCAGGACCAGGAAGACAACGAGGGCGAGGAAGGCGGCGAGGAGGACGAGGCCGAAGGCGGCGATATCGTCGAGAGCAACCCGCGCCCCGCCGTCGTGGCGACGCGTACCGAGCCGGCCGACCGCACCGACGATCCCGTGCGCATGTACCTGCGCGAAATGGGTTCGGTCGAGCTTCTGTCGCGCGAAGGCGAAATCGCCATCGCCAAGCGCATCGAGGCCGGCCGCGAGGCGATGATCGCGGGCCTCTGCGAAAGCCCGCTGACCTTCCAGGCCATCATCATCTGGCGCGACGAACTGAACGAAGGCAAGGTTCTGCTGCGCGACATCATCGACCTCGAGGCGACCTACGCGGGTCCCGACGGCAAGAACACGCCGAAGACGGAAGGCGCGGTCGCCGCGCCCGCCACGGCGCCCGAGACTCCCCCGCCCGGCCTCGACGGCGAGACGCCGGAAGCCGAGAGCAATTTCGACGAGGAAGACGACATGGAGAATTCCGTGTCGCTCTCGGCGATGGAAGCCGAGCTGAAGCCCGCCGTTCTCGAGACCTTCGACCGCATCGCCGACGCCTACAAGAAGCTGCGTCGCCTGCAGGACCAGAACGTCGAGAACAAGCTGAAGAACGAGGCGCTGACGCCCGCGCAGGAGCGCAAGTACAAGTCGCTCAAGAAAGAGATCGTCGCGGATGTGAAGAGCCTCTCGCTCAACCAGAACCGCATCGATGCGCTGGTCGAGCAGCTCTACGACATCAACAAGCGCCTCATCGGCTACGAGACGCGCCTCTTGCGCACGGCCGAAGGCCACGGCGTCGGCCGCGAGGACTTCCTGAAGAATTATCAGGGCTCGGAGCTCGATCCGAAATGGACGCTGCGCGTCGGCAAGCTCGGCGCCAAGGGCTGGAAGGATTTCGTCGGCAAGGAGAAGGAAGCGATCAAGGAGCTGCGCAGCGAGATTCATGCGCTGGCGACCGAGACCGGCCTCGAGATTTCCGAGTTCCGCAAGATCGTGCAGATGGTGCAGAAGGGCGAGCGCGAGGCCCGTCAGGCGAAGAAGGAAATGGTGGAGGCCAACCTCCGCCTCGTCATCTCCATCGCCAAGAAATACACCAACCGCGGCCTGCAGTTCCTCGACCTCATCCAGGAAGGCAACATCGGCCTGATGAAGGCGGTCGACAAGTTCGAATATCGCCGCGGCTACAAGTTCTCGACCTATGCGACGTGGTGGATCAGGCAGGCGATCACGCGCAGCATTGCCGATCAGGCAAGAACCATCCGCATCCCCGTGCACATGATCGAGACGATCAACAAGATCGTGCGCACCAGCCGCCAGATGCTGCACGAGATCGGCCGCGAGCCGACGCCGGAGGAACTGGCCGAGAAGCTCGCCATGCCGCTCGAAAAAGTGCGCAAGGTGCTGAAGATCGCCAAGGAGCCGATCTCGCTCGAAACGCCGATCGGCGACGAGGAGGATTCGCATCTCGGCGATTTCATCCAGGACCCCAACGTGGTCCTGCCGATCGACGCGGCGATCCAGTCGAACTTGCGCGAGACCACCACGCGCGTGCTCGCCTCGCTCACGCCGCGTGAAGAACGCGTGCTGCGCATGCGCTTCGGCATCGGCATGAACACCGACCACACGCTGGAAGAAGTCGGCCAGCAATTCTCGGTGACGCGCGAGCGCATCCGCCAGATCGAGGCGAAGGCGCTGCGCAAGCTCAAGCACCCGTCGCGGAGCCGGAAGCTGAGGAGCTTCCTAGATAACTAGCGCCGTCATGGCCGGGCTTGTCCCGGCCATCCATGCGGATCGATTGCGGCCGAACTGACGACACTGATGAAGCGTCTCGGCGTGGATGCCCGGCACAAGGCCGGGCATGACGGCGCATTGGTCGAGCCCCCTGCCGGGTCCGGCCCGACGCTTGTCTCACATCAAGTGGTCGGCGCATCTCGCATGCTAGATGCTGGCTTCATGGAAACCACCTCCACGCGCGTCGACAAGTTCGCGCCGCTGCGGTTCGAGCCGCCCCTGCCGCTCTTCCTGCTGCAGCCCCTGCTCGCGCGCGTCGTGCGGCGGATCGCGGCGAACGAACCCGACATGTTCGATCGTCTCGGGCCGCATCGCAGCGCCACCTTCGTCATCGACCCCGTCAACATGCCGTTCGCGCTGGTGCTGCGGCCCAATCCGGATCGCCCCGAATTCTTCGCCAGCGCGCGCTCGGCGCTGCCGCCGCATGAGGCGCGCATCGCCGGGAAGTTTCTCGACCTGCTGCATCTCGTCGACTGCGACGAGGACGGCGACGCCATGTTCTTCTCGCGCGGCATCGACGTTTCCGGCAACATCGAAGCGGTCGTGTGCCTGCGCAACGCGCTCGACAATGTCGATGGCTCGATCGCCGGACAGGCCGCCGGCATGTTCGGGCCGCCCGGCCGCTTCGCCCTCGATTTCCTGCGCAGTCTCGGCGCGCAACAGAATGGGCGTCGCGCATGAACCGTCCCGAGCTGATCTGTCCCGCCGGCACGCCCGCGGCCCTGCGCGACGCCGTCGACGCCGGCGCCGACGCCGTCTATTGCGGCTTCCAGAACGCCACCAATGCGCGCAACTTTCCGGGCCTCAACTTCACGCCGGCCGACATGGAAAAGTCGGTCGCCTACGCCCATGCGAAGGGCGCGAAGGTGCTGCTCGCCGTCAACACTTTTCCGCCGGCCGGCAAGTTCGACCTGTGGCGCGAGGCGATCGACGCGGGCGTGAAATACGGCGTCGACGCCTTCATCGTCGCCGACATCGGCGTCGCCGATTATGCCGCGCGCGCCTATCCGCAGGCGCGTCTCCATCTGTCGGTGCAGGCCGCAGCCTCCTCGCCCGAGGCGATCCGCTACTATTGCGAAGAGTTCGGCGTGCGCCGCGTCGTGCTGCCGCGCATCCTCACCGTGCCGGAAATCCGCGCGATCGGCAGCGAAATCCCCTGCGAGATGGAAACCTTCATCTTCGGCAATCACGGCCTGATGGTGGAAGGCCGGTGCAGCCTCACCAACTACATCACCGGCCTGTCGACCAACATGGACGGCGTGTGTTCGCCGGCCGCCGACGTCGTCTACGAGCGCGACGCCGAGGGCGGCCTCTCGACGCGCCTCGGCCCCTTCCAGATCGACCATTTCTCCTGCGCCGAGAAGGCCGGCTATCCCACGATCTGCAAGGGCCGCTATCGCGCCGACTGCCGCGAGGCGCCCTATTACGCCTTCGAGGAGCCGATCAGCCTGAACCTTTCGGCGCTGCTGCCCGACCTCATCGGCGCCGGCGTGCATGCGTTCAAGATCGAGGGCCGGCAGCGTTCGCGCGCCTATGTGAAAACGGTCGTCGCCGCCTTCCGCAAGAACGTCGACGCGATCCTCGCCGGCGGCGTCCCCGATCTCGCCGATCTCGTCGCGCTCACGGAAGGCCGCAAGCAGACCGAAGGCGCCTTCGCCAGCAAGAAGTGGCGCTGACATGACCGTTCGTCTCACGCTCGGGCCAATCCTGTTCCATTGGCCGACGCAGCAAAAACTCGACTTCTACGCGCGCATCGCCGACGAGGCGCCCGTCGACACCGTCTATCTCGGCGAGGTCGTGTGCTCGAAACGCGCGCCGTTCTTCGAGGAGCACTACGAAGACGTCGCCGCCCGGCTGGAGCGCGCGGGCAAGAAGGTCGTGATGTCGTCGCTCGGCGAGGTCATGCTCAAGCGCGAGCGCGACATGGCCGCCGATTTCGCCGCGATCGAAGGCCGCGAGATCGAGGTCAACGACAGCACCGCCCTGTTCCACGTCTCCGGCAAGAAGGCGCATCGCCTCGGCCCGCTGATGAACGTCTACAACGAGGCGACGCTCTCCTATCTCGCCGCGCACGGCGCGACGCACGTGGCGCCGCCGCCCGAAATGCCGCGCGAAGCGCTGGCCGTGCTCGCCGCGCGCGCGCGCGAACTGAACATGGGTTTCGAGGTGCAGGGCTTCGGCCGCGCTTCGCTCGCCCTGTCGGCCCGCTGCTATCACGCCCGCGCGCACGGGCGCACCAAGGACAATTGCCTGTTCGTCTGCGAGGAGGACGCCGACGGCATGACGCTGAAGGCGCTCGACGGCGCGGCCTTTCTCGCGATCAACGGCATCCAGACGCTGTCGCACGCCTTCCTCGACCTGTCCGGCGATCTCGCCGCTCTCGTCGCGCTCGGCGCAACCGACATCAGGCTGTCGCCGCATTCGCTCGACATGGTCGCAGTCGCCAGGATTTTCCGCGACGCGCTCGATCAGCGGATATCGGCGGCCGAGGCGCGAGAGGCGATGCGCGCGCTCGATGCGCCCGGCCCCTTCGCCAACGGCTTCTTCCACGGGCGCGCCGGGCATCTTTACATCGAAGCCGCCGGCTCCGCCTGATCGCATTAACGGTCGGTCAGCATCGAGGCGCCATACTGGCCCCGCGGCGCATCGCCGCCTGAGCGCGCCATGAAGATCGCCAATTTCCGCAACGTCGCCTATCTCGCCGTCATGTGCGTCACGCCGATCATACTGGCGCTGGGCTTCGTCACGGACCGCTGAGCGAATAGGGTCCATGGCTGTTGCGCGAGCGCCCGCCAACGGCTAATCCCTTGGCCGCCGAGGGGGCGCCGGGCCGGTAGCTCAATGGTTAGAGCCGGCCGCTCATAACGGTCTGGTTGCAGGTTCGAGTCCTGCCCGGCCCACCACTCAATCTCTTGTTTTCGCGCGGTTATATTTCGCAGCCGGCTTCGGTCGCCAGCGCGGTTTCGGGACGGGCCGAAGTTTCTTGGCGCCTAGCATATCCCGCAAAAGTCGCAGACTTTTGCGACAAGGATATGCGGCGAAAACAACAAGATAGAGCGCGTCATGCGCTTCCTGAAAACGTTACGCGCTCTAGGACCTCAATTGCGCGATCATTCCGTTTGCCAAGGCGTCGATAGCCGCCTCGCCCAATCGGTCGGCGTTGTAGTTGACCGCGAAAGTGACGCCGTGCGGCCGCATGATGTAGGACACGTGCAGGTCGCGCGGACACGTCACGGTCCCCAGGGAAACGCTTTCGACCTCCATTGCCCCCAGCTTCAGTTTCGTTCCGGCAGGCGCATGCAGCAGACCGGACAGGCTGAACCTGTCGTGCCGCAGACCGCTCAGAGGCCCGAAAGTTATCTGCGGAAAGCCCGGCAGTCCCTGCGCCGGCGCTCGCGCTATCGAGCGCCAGTTCGCGTCGAGGGCGGCGACGGGAAAATCCTGGTTGTTCGACATCGCCTGCACTTCGGCGGCCACCGACCGAACGGCGGCGTCGAAGGACTCGTCCCGCGCCACGGCGCAATTCGTCGGCGAGGCATAGGCGAGATCGCCCAGCGTCCCGGCAAATTCCTTGCGATGCCGTCGCGCCATCGCGAAGCTCATAGGCAGGAAATCGTTGCCGCTCCAGTCGGCGATCGCACGCATGAAGCACGTCAGGAGGACCGCGAACGGCGTGGCTCCCAGCTTTTTGGCGCGCCCGTCGACGGCGTCCGCTTCCCGGTCGTCCGCCTCGAAGCGCCGGACAGCGCCCTTCTTGATGGCGTCTCCGTTCGGCGGCGCGATATAGGGGAGATCGGCCAGCCCCGGCGCCGGCGGCTGGCGCTGTCTCCAGAAAATGCGCTGCGCCTCGCCCGCCTCCGATTCGAGGAAGGCTTCTTCCCAATCGACGTAATCGGCGAAAGACGAGACGCCTGACGATGGCGGCGCGACACCGTCGGCGAGATAGGCGAGGATCAGATCGTTCACGAGCATCTCGGCGCTCACGCCATCGGCGATGAGATGGCAGAGTTGCAGAGCGATCAGCGTCGTCCCGTCCGTATGGGGGTAGACGTACAATGCAACCAGGGGCTGGTTGAATGACGCAAAAGGACAGCTTGCCTGCGCGCGGGCGAGGGAAAGCGCTTCCTCACGCGAAACCCGTCTGGATGTGACGCCCGAAAGCGCGAATTGCGACGAAGCCAGCGTCTCGACGCGAAGGGCGGAACCGGTCGCACGGAAGGCGGAGCGCGCCTCGACCTGCTTCTGCATCACGTTGCGAAACGCGCGTTCGAGAATCGTCAGATCCAGCGCGGAGTGAACGACGAAGGCGAGCGACATCTCCCATGCGAGGGAAACCGCATCGCGGTCGCGCTCGTTCAGAAAGCTGAAGACGCGGGTCTGCTTCACCGAAGCCGCGTCATGTCGCCTTTCTATGTCCATGTATCGCGCGCTGGCCGGATTCCGGGCGGATCGGGCGACCGCTTGCGAATGCCGCGATTCCGTCGAATCGGAAGCGTCGGCCGAAACGCCCGTTCTTCGCGGAGCGCCGGATAAAAAAAAGCCCGGCGAAATTCGCCGGGCTCTCTCGAGATTCTGACTTCGATCAGTACTTGGCGACGACCGGAGCAGCGCCGCCCCAGCCGAAGCGGTAGTTCACGCCGAGACGGAACACGTGCCCGTCGCGCTTCACGTTGTAGCTGACGGCGCTCGGCAGCAGGAAGTCGCTGGCGACGAGCTTGGTCGAGCCGAGATCGTAGTAGAGGTACTCGGCCTTGACCGAGAAATTGTTGGAGAGCGCATATTCGGCGCCCGCGCCGATCGTCCAGCCGGTGCGCGTCGACGGCGCGTTGCCGATCCAGGTGGGGAAGCCCAGCGGCGACAGCGTGGCCGCAGCCGAAACCGAGCCGCCGCCGATCGCCACACCGCCGGTCAGGTAACCGAGAAGGGCGGGGGTGATCGTGTAGCCGATGCGGCCGCGGATCGTGGCGAGGTAGTCGAGCTTGGCCTGGGCGTTGCCGACCACGGCGAAACCGGGAATGGCGGTCGGAACGAAGATGCCGCGCGTGTCCTTGGCGGTCGAGAAGTCGATGTCGCCTTCAACGCCGAACACGAACGAGCCGGTCTGGTAGTTGAAGCCGACCTGGCCGCCGCCGAGGAAGCCGAACTTCTCGCTGTTGACGGTCGGCAGGCCGGGCGCAGCGAACAGGATGTTCGGGGTGATGCCGTCGGGGCGGCCGGTCGTCCGGGAAATGACGCCGCCGGCGTTCACGCCGATGTAGAAGCCGGACCAGGTGAAGACGGGCGCGGCATAAACCGGCGCGGGGGCCACCTTGCGGGACGGAAGGTCGGCCGCGATCGCAGCGCCCGAGACACTGGCGAGAAGAGCGGCGCCGAAGAGGGAGACGATTTTCATTTGACGTTCCTGTCGTTGTTATTGTCGAGCTATCCCCGTCAGCTAACCGCATTTCGTCACGTGACGAAGCCATTTTTGTCAATTTGCATCGCAACTTGCCGAGATTTACACACAGTGTTGCGGAATTGTCACTGAAACGCCGGCCACTAACCGGCGTGCGCTTCAGTGTGGCCAGCGGAACGCAATTGCCGAAGGCATCTGTCGGCCAGATCAATTATCGAGCCGGCGCCTCCGATCGCGAGCAGGGGAACGTCGATCCCCAATTGTTCCTCGGCCGCCAGGCGCAATTCGACGCCCATCAGCGAATCGACGCCGAGCTCGGACAGCGGCTTCGTGACCTCCACCTGATCCACCGGCGCGCGGAGGATCCGCGCGATTTCCGTCCTCAGGATTTCCGCGATCCTGTCGCGCGCCTCTGTCGCCGGGAGCGTCGCCAGAATGCGGGCAAGGCTCGTTCCTTCCGGCGTCTCGTCGGACGAAGCCGCGCCGGGCGCGAGCCGATCGAAGGCGGTCGAGGCGAGCAAGGCCAGCTCCCGGCGCAGCGCCGCAAAGTCGAACCTGCCGATTCCCACGACCGCCGAGCGCACGCTTCCGTCGTCGCAGAAGACGGCGCGTTCGAAGCAATCCAGCGCAGCGCCGGACGAGATCGAGTGACGCGCAAGTTTGCGGGCCGCAATTCTGGCGAGCTGATCGTCGCCGGCGAGATAGCCGACATCCGAAAGCGGGCCCCAGGCGACGGCAAGCGCCGGAAGTCCCGCGCGCCGGCGCTTGCGCGCCAGCTCTTCGAGATAGGCGTTGGCCGCGACATAATTCGCCTGGCCCGGATTTCCGACGAATGTCGTCGCCGAGGAAAACAGCACGAAATGGTCGAGCTTTCGGGAAGCGGACCATGCGTGCAGATTTTCGGCGATGGATATCTTGGTGTGGAGCACCGAGCGCAGGGCGTCTGCATCCATGTTCTCGAGGAGACGGTCGTCCAGCGTCATCGCGCAATGAAATACGCCGCGAACGGGAAGGTCGGACGCATCGAACTCGTCCAGAAGCGCCGAAAGAGCGCGCCCATCCGTCGCGTCGACCTGGCGGTCGACGATCTCGGCGCCGCGCGCGCGCAAGGCGTCGAGCTGCGCGACGGCTTCCGGCGAAGGCGCGCTGCGGCCAGCGAGCACGAGCCGGCCCGCGCCGCGCCCGACGAGCCTTCTCGCAAGCGCAAGCCCAAACCCGCCTTTTCCGCCGATGAGGACGTAAGTGGCGTCGTCCTTCATCTCGAGAAGGCCTGACCGGCGCTCCTCGACGCCGGAACGCGGCGGGCGAACGACGATCTTCCCGACATGATGCGACCGCTGCATCAGGCGCAGGGCCTCGGCGATCTCCTCGCCATCGAAGAGGTTGTAGGGAATGGCCTTGAGCTTGCCCTCGCGCAGAAGCGCCGAGATTTCGCCGAACAGGCGCTGCGCCAGTTCCGGCTGGCGGGTCAGGAGCTGGTCGGCGTCCACTCCGAAATAGGACAGGTTGCGGCTGAACGGCCTCAGGCCGATCCGCGTATCGCCGAAGAAGTCCGCCTTGCCGAGTTCGACGAACCGGCCGAAGGGCGCAAGGCAGCCGATGGACAGGGCCATCGCTTCGCCCGCCAGCGAATTCAGGACGACGTCGACGCCGCGGCCTCCGGTGGCGGCAAGCACTTCGTCCGCGAAGGCCCGGCCGCGCGAATCGAACACGAAATCCGCGCCCGCATCGAGAAGGAGCGTGCGCTTTTCCGATTGGCCCGCGGTGGCGATGACGCGCGCGCCGCAGAGCTTGGCCACCTGCAAAGCGGCAAGGCCGACGCCGCCGGCGCCGCCATGCACGAGCACCGTCTCGTTGGCCGCGAGACGCGCGAGCGTGACGAGACTGTAATAGACGGTCACGAACGATACGGGAATTGTCGCCGCGGCCTCGAACGGCATGTCCTGAGGAACATGCGCGGCGGCATATTCGGGGATCGTGACATGGCCCGAGAAGGCGTGCGGCGCAAAGGCGACGCAGGCCTGTCCAGGCGCGAACCGCGATACGCCGGACCCGACGCGCGCGACCACGCCCGCGCATTCGAGGCCGAGCGTCGGCCCGGCGAATCCATCCTCGAGCGCTTCCGGCGGCAGCGCGCCGAGCGACCACATCACGTCGCGGAAATTCAGTCCGGTGGCGCGTGTCTCGATTTCGATCTCGTTCGGCCCGGGAGCGCGACGTTCGGCGCGCGTCCAGACGACGCGCTCGATCGACCCTTGCGCGGGCGCTTCGAGACGGCACGTCGTTTCGCCCGCGCCGGCGCGCGCGCCGAGCGCGCCCACCGGAGCGGCGACGATCCGCAAGCCGATGCGCGCATTCTCGTCGAGAAGCAGTTCGCGCTCGAGGCCCGGCGCCGCGATTTCCGCGGCGATCATGTCGAGAGCCGAAACCTTCGCCGGTTCGCCCGCGACATCGATCAGTCGGAAGTCGCAGCGCGGAAATTCATTCGCGCAGACCCGCACGAAGCCGAGAACGGCGTGCGCCTGCGCGCTTCCCCCTTCCCGATCGGCGAGGCTGCGCACGGCGCCCGGCGCGACAATCACGAGGCGGCCGTCCCGGCCTTCGAACGAGCGCGCCGCTTCCTTGATCTCGACGCACCTGTCGACGATCCATGAAACAGGATCGTCGCCGGGCGGCGCGCAGCATGCGATATGCACGATGGTTTCCGGGCCGGTCGGCTCATCGAGCGTGGGGATCGCTCCAGACAATCTTGCCGCCAGTTGGCTTTCGAGGTCCGCCGGATCGTCGGCGGAAGGCCAGAACCGCACGGACGCAGGCGCAGCCGCGCCGGGCGCGAGGCGCGGCGAACCCGCGGCTTCGCCAATTGTGATCGCCACGCCGTCGAGCCGCCTTGTCGCGACATCGACGAAATCCGGCGGCAAGGACGCGGGGCGCGCGGCGCCGATGCGCCCGAGATTGCGCGCAGCCAGTTCCACTGCCGCGGCAAGGCAATCGCCGTCCCACTCGAACACGGCCAGACGCCCGCGATCGGCGAGGCGTTCATGCAGCCATTCCGGCGAGAACGCCGCGTTGCAGAAGCGAGGGTTGACCGCGAGGACGAGATCGAAAACGCCCGATGGCGCATCGTGAGCGCTGGCGGTGGAAAATGCGGGAAAAGCGGCGAACGCACGATCCATGTCCTGACGCCGCGCCGCATCCTCGTCGACAAGGCAGAGCGACAAGAGGCGGGGATGTGAGGCTTGAAGGAGCGTTCGGATCGCCATTGCGCCGGCGGCGCCCGCGACGAGCACGCGCAGCGGCCGCGCCCCCGCGTTCAGGCAGGTCTGTGCGAAACGCGTGACGATCTCGCCGAGTTCGATGGCCGAACGGCTGCGATACAGCAGGGCGTCGAAGACATGCGGCGGAAACGATGGAGACGGCGCGCTCGCCAGCAGCGATCCGCATTGCTCGGCGGTCGCCGCCAGGAAAGTCGCTTCGACGGCGCGCTCCGGCGCCGCCTCGAGCAGGCGGCCCAGCGCGCCTCGGCCCTGCGCCGACGCAGCCAGCCTCCAGCGCTGTTTCTCGCGCGCGACAAGGCCGCAGGACGCCAGATGTTCGAGGATATTCTCCAGGAGGGCAGGCTCGAGGTTCGCGCATTCTCCCGGTTCCGGGAAACGGGCGTCGAACAGCGTTTCGCCAAAGAGTTTGGCGAGCCCGGCATGTAACGCGGCCTCGCTGGCGGCGCGAAGCGCGTCATCGCTGCGAGCGACAATCTCGAAGTCCGACAGAGGCGGCAGCGGCTGGCCTGTCGCGCCGCATGGCGCGACGGCCAAGGGTACGGTCGCGTAGGTCTCGGGCGCGCGTTCGGCCTGCTTCAGCCGGACAGCCATGCAGCGGCCGCCGCTGATCTCGGCCACCGGCGCGCCATCTGCGCTGCGGTATACGATATCCACGAGCGCGGATTCGGCGCTCGCGCGCTGCATGCGAATATCGCAGGACGCGATGGCGCCGCCCGGGTTGTAGACGCGGAACCTGTGGAAGCGCGTCGGCAGGAACGCCTTGCCGCTCGCATCGCGCAGCGCCAGCAGACATAGAACCCCCTGCAAGCCGCCATCGATGAGCGTCGGGTCGCACAGCATCCCGTCATACGTCAGCTTGCTCGCCGCGAAATGGACGCGCGCGCGATCGTCGTCGATCAGGTCGACCCGGTCGACGACCTGAAAGAACGGGCCATAGTCGAGCTGGCGGCTCCGCGCGATTTCGTACATCTGCGCACCGGTCAGAATTTCGCGCGGCTCGGCGGGAGCCGACTTGTCCTGATCGTGACGAGACGGCGCCGCCGCGACGGTGGAGAAGACCGTCCGGGCATGATGCACCCAATCGCCCTGCGCGCCGCGCCGGCGGCTGAACAGGTCGATCAGCCGTTCCTCGGAATTGACCCGCCACTTGGTCTCGTAGGTCGCGCCTTCTTCCAGATGAAGCGGGCGCCCGATCGCGCAGTCGCGCAGTTCCAGCGCGCCTGCGCCCAGAACTTCGCGCGCGGCCGCCAGGGCGCCGTCGATGATCGCGGCGGCCGGCACGACGACGACGCCGCCGGCCTGGTGGTCGGCGATCCAGGGGTAGGTCGCGACGCTCAGATGGTTGAAGAAATCGTCGTCGCCGCCGCGCGCCGGAATGCCCAGCAGCGGGTGCGGCCGGAGCGTGAAGTCGTTGGAGGCTTCGGCGCTCGGGGCCGGCTTGAACGTCGCCTGATCCCACGGATAATGCGGCAGTTCGCAAGTAATTTTCGCAGGCGCGCCGAAGACGATCGACTTGTCGACATCAGCGCCCGAAGCAAGCGCCCGCGCGGCGACGATTTCGAGGGGCGAGGCGTCGGCTGCGTCGTCCTCGCGCTGAAGGCTGGGCAGGACGGCGAGCGAACGCGCGTTTTCGCGCGCGGTCGCGTTCAGATAGCCGCCGAGCACGGGCGAGGGTCCAATTTCGATCGCGACCGCGGGTCCTGTTTCGAGCGCCGCCGCGACCGCCTTCTCGAACAGGACGGGCTGACGGACGTTTTGCCACCAGTAGCTCGCGTCGAGACGGGCGCAGTCGGCCTCTTCGCCGAAAACGCTCGAATAGAATGTCGTATGGGCGGCTCTGGCCCGGATCCCGCGCAAGTCGGCGGACAGCGCTTCGCGCGTCGGTTCGAGCAACGCGGTATGATACGGGTATTCGATCGCGAGGCGCCGGAAGGGCCAGCGGTTCGCGCGCGCGACCTTGAGAAAGCGATCGAGAGCCTCCACAGGCCCCGACATCGTCAACGAGCCCGGCGCATTGAACGCCGCGATCTCGACGCCATCGAACGTGCTGTCGGCCAATGCGGCGGCGACGGCGTCGGCCGGCGCGTTCAAGGCCGCCATGGCGCCGGCGCCGCGCACATATTCCTGACTTCTGCTGCGCGCATCGATCACCTTGGCGGCGTCGGCAAGGCTCAACGCGCCCGCCGCCCATGCCGCGGCCACTTCGCCGACGCTGTGGCCGACCACGGCGTCGGGCCGCACGCCGCGCGCCGCCAAGGCGATGACGACGGCGACCTGAATGGCGAAGAGCAAGGGCTGGGCGACATGCGCCTCGCGCAATCTCTCTTCGAGATCCTGCGCCTTGAGGACATCGAGCGTCGACCAACCGACGAGCGGGGACAATTCCGCATCGACCTGCGCGATCGCGTCGGCGAATTGCGGATCGCTCGCAAGCGCCGCGCGGCCCATGCCGGCCCATTGCGATCCGTTGCCGGAAAACGCGAAGAGCGTTTTCGCGGAGCGCGATTGCGCGCGGCCGACGACGAGACGTGGATTTTCCCGTGCTTCGACCAGCGCGTCGAGCGCCTCGACGACGGACGCCTTGTCGTCCGCCACGATAACAGCGCGATGATCGAGAAAATCGCGCCCGTAAGCCGCGGCATTGGCGATCGCGCCCACGTCTGCAGCATCGCCGGCCGCATCGTCTGCGATCTGGCTGCGATAGGCCGACGCCAGTTTGCGCAGGGCGGCGTCCGACCTGGCGGTGAGCACGAGCGGCGCAAGTCTCTGAGACGGCCGCGCCGAAGGCGATTGTCTCTCCGGCGCGCGCAAGACGACATGCGCGTTGGCGCCGCCGAAGCCGAAGGAGTTGACGCCCGCAAGCGGCGTGCGTTCGACGTCGAGTTCGAGCGGCGAGCCCGCCACCTCGAGATTCAGATCGCCGAAGGGAATATCCGGGTTCGGCGTTTCGAAATGCAGCGAAGCCGGCAGGGTTCCATGCCGCAGGGCCAGAGCCGCCTTGAGCACGCCCACGAGACCGGACGCCGGTTCGAGATGGCCCACGTTGGTCTTGACCGAGCCGATCGGCAGAGGCGCCGCGCGCTTGCGCCCGAGCGTCTCGCCGATCGCCGAGGCTTCGGCGGGATCGCCGACACGGGTGCCGGTGCCATGCGCCTCGATGAACGCCAGCTCCCGCGGATCGAGCGAGAACGAGCCGTAGACCTTGCGAAGCAGGGCCGCCTGGCTCGACGACGACGGCAGGGACAAACCGCTCGTGCGGCCGTCCGCGTTCGTTCCCCATGCCACCAGATCGCCAAGCCCGGGAGACGCGCTGCGATCGGAGGCTTCCAGAAGCAGCGCGACGGCGCCCTCCGAACGGACATAGCCGTCGCCGGCCGCGTCGAAAGCGCGGCACAATCCGTTGGCCGAAAGCATGTGCGCGATCGAGAAGCCGACGAACGGATAGGGCGCGGTCAGCAGATTGACGCCCACGACGATCGCCTTGTCGATCCTGCGCTCGGCGATGGCCTGGCAGGCTTCGGCCAGCGCGAAGAGCGAGGAGGAGCAAGCCGTGTCGATGGTGAGGCTCGGGCCCCTGAGGTCGAACTGGTAGGAAATGCGATTGGCGATGATCGAGAGCGTGTTGCCCGTCATCATCTGCGTGTCGCAGATGGCGGGATCGTTGATGAAGCGATAGAGATAGTCGAAGGACGAGGCGCCGACGAAGACCCCGACCTCCTGGCCTGCGAGCGACGAGGGCGCGACGCCGGCGGATTCGAGCGCCTCCCAGACCACCTGCAGCACGAGACGCTGCTGCGGATCCATCTGGACCGCTTCACGCGGCGATATGCCGAAGAAGGGCGCATCGAAATCGAAGACCCCGTCGATGACGCCGGCCGCGAACGTAACCGACGTGCCGCGCGTTTCACGATCGGGGTGCAGGAACCGGCGGCTTTCGAAGCGGTCGTCGGGTATCGATGTCACCGTGCAACGCTGGTCCGCCAGAATTCTCCAGAATTCATTGACGTTACGCGCGCCCGGCAGGCGACAGGCATATCCTGAAATCCTCACCGGCAAACTTGGTCCCCCTCTTTACGCAGCCTAGTCATGCCCAACATGGCCCAAACGCCATGATCTAGCTCAAAGCCGTCGAACCCGGAAATCCTAAAGTAGACTATACGTTTAGCGCTTGCTCAAATGCCGCGCGGATCGCAAGAGTCGCAAATGGCGCGCCTGCGACGAGGGCGCTGGATTGCGGACAAGTGTCGCCTGCAGGTGGGCATGTTGAAACGAATGGACTTGACGGGTCGGGACGAGCCCGAGTCGCGTCTTACGGCGGATGACGAGCTCGATTTGCGCGAGCCGCCTTCGGCGCTGCTCCGCTTCGCGCGCCCCGCGGCGGGCGCGTTGCTCGTCGCATTGGTCGGCTGGCTCGGCTACTTCTACCTTGTCCCGACAAGGGCTCCCGCATATGTGGTCGAACGCAAGCCGGTCGCCTGGGCGTTGCAGGGCCCGGGCCTTCTCGACGCGACGAACCGCGTCGTCGTGACGGCCCGGATCAGCGGTCGACTGAACTGGATCGGCAAGGATCGAAACGATCCCGTGCGGAAGGGCGAAATCGTCGCGAGGCTGGATGACGACGATCTGAAAAACCAACTCGACGGCGCGAGGGCGGAGGCCGAAGCGGCCGAGCGCGCGGTGTCCGCGAGCAAGAGCAACCGCGCCAGCGCCGTGGCGCGCCTCGAAAAACTGCAGCAGGACGTGGAGCGCCGCCGCCGCCTCGTCGTGACCGGCGCCGTCTCCCGGGTGGATCTCGACGCCACCGAACTGCGCGTCAAGGAACTGGCCGCCGAACTCGAGACGGCGACGGTCGCGATCGCGCGCGCAACGGCTCAGGCTCAGGCCGCCAATGCTGCGGCTTCGGCGGCGGAAGCGCGATTGAACGACGCGACATTGCGTTCGCCGCTCGATGGGCTCGTCGTGTCGCGCGATCGAAACGTCGGAGACGTGGTGACGCCGGGCGCGCCCATCGTTCAGCTCGTCGACCCCGCCAGCATCATCATCAGCGCGCGGTTCGACGAGTCCGTGATGGGCGTGCTGAGCCCCGGACAGGCCGCGACGGTCCACTTCACATCCGCGCCCGACCGCCCCTTCGCAGGACGGGTGATGCGCATAGGTCGCCTCGTCGATCAGGAAACCCGCGAGTTCCTCGTCGACCTCTCGCTGGACTCGCTGCCGCGCAACTGGGCCTTGAGTCAGCGCACGAGCGTGCGGATCGATGTCGCCTCGCAGTCGGAGTCCGTGCTGGCGCCGATGCGCTTCATTCAGCGCGGCGAGGGCAAGGCGGGCGCGTGGGTTCTGTCCGGCGGGCGGGCGCACTGGCGGCCCGTCCTCGTGCGCCACATGATCGGACCGGTGGTCGAGATCGAGAAAGGCCTCGACTTCGGCGACACGCTTCTCGACCCGGCCGGCCGCTATTCGTGGGAGCCGATCTCGCCGGAACCGGCCGCTCCATGAACCTCGCCCTCAAGGATATCCGGGCCGACTGGGTGCGCTTTCTGCTCGCCGCGATCGGCCTCGGCGCGATCCTGGTGGCGACCATGGGCATCAACGGACTCTATCGCGGGATAGTGTTCGAGGCGCTCCTGATGATCGACAATATCGGGGCCGATCTCTGGGTCGTGCAGGGCGAGAGGATGGGCCCCTTCGCCGAGACGTCCTACGTGACTTCGGCGCTCGACCTGCGGCTGGAAGGCGTGCCCGGCGTGCGGACCGCGCGACGGTTCATTCAATTCAACAAGCAGTTCATCGTCGACAACCGTCGCAAGGGAATTTCCATCGTCGGTCTCGATTACCCGAAGGACCAGGGCGAGTGGCTGCCGCTCATCAGCGGCCGGCAATTGCAGTCGGCCCACTACGAAGCAGTCGCCGACAAGTCGCTCGGCGTGGTCGTGGGCGACACGCTCCGGCTCGGGCGCGACGACTATTCGATCGTGGGGGTGACGTCCGGACAGGTCGATCTCGGCGGCGACCCTCTGCTGTTCGTCTCCATACCGGACGCGCAGGCGATCGACCAGTTCGTGCCCAGCGAGGCCGTTCTGTTGAACCGTCAGGCAAACCGGACGACCCTCGGACGGGGACAGTACAAGGGCAATGTGGCGGCGGTCATTCTCGAATTGCAACCGGGAGCCGATCTCGCCAGCGTGCGCGATCTCATTCTCCGGTGGGGCGACGTCAACGTCCTGTCGAAGCAGCAGCAGCGCGACACGCTCCTCAACGGCAGGCTCTGGCGCCTGCGCATCCAGATTCTCGCTTTCGTGGTGACGATGTTCGCGGTGGCGGGCGGCGTCGTCGCCGTCACCATCTTCAACATGACGATCGCCAAGATTCCATCGATCGCGCTGCTCAAGCTCATCGGCTCGCCCGACCGCGTGATCGTCTCGATGATCGTGCAGAGCTCGCTGCTGCTCGGGTGCATCGCCTACGGCGGCGCGATGCTGGTGGCCCACCAGCTCTACCCTCACTTCCCGCGCACGGTCGTCCTTCTGGCGTCGGACCATGCCCAGTTCTTCGTCCTCACGATGCTGATCTGCATTGCCGCGAGCTGGGTCGGCATCAACCGCGCCTTTCGCGTCCATGCGCGTGAGGTTCTGGCGTGAGCGGACCGCCGGTCCTTTCCCTGCAAGGGGTCAGCAAGCGCTACCGGGCGGGCGGCCATGTCGTTCAGGCGCTCGATGAGACCTTTCTCGATTTCCAGGCCGGCGAGGTCACAGGCATCGTCGGCCCGAGCGGCTCCGGCAAGACGACGCTGCTGATGGTCGCCGGCCTCATCGAACCGCCGACCACGGGCTCCGTGCTTCTCGACGGAACGGACATGTCCGGCGCGGCGAGCGATATGCGCGCCCTGGCCGCGTGCCGCCTTCGGCATTTCGGCTTCGTGTTCCAGAAACCGAACCTCGTTCCGTTTCTGGACGCCATCGAAAATGTCGAAGTCGCCATGCATGTCGCGGGCGTTCCGATGGACGTGGCGCGGCGGCGCGCCCTGGCCCTGATGGAGCAGATGAATGTCGCCCATCGCGCCCACAGCATGCCGAACCAGATGTCGGGCGGCGAGCAGCAGCGCGTGGCCATATGCCGCTCGCTCGCCAACCGGCCGCGCGTCCTGCTGGCGGACGAGCCGACGGCGTCGCTGGACAGCGAGCGGGCCCGTCAGGTCATGGACCTGTTTTCCAGTCTGGCCCGCAACGAAGGCGTGGGCGTCATAACCGTGACGCACGACCTGCGATGGACCGATTTCTTCGACCAGGTCGTGGAAATGCGGGATGGCCGCATCGTCGTCAGGTGGGCAGGTCGGAGGGAGCCGCAACCGCTTTGAAGCGCGAGCGCGCGGCCGCTGAAGGAAAAATACTAACGATCGTTAAACTTTTCGCTTGCCCGGCAAGGTCGCGGCAAGACGTCGGCGCCATCTTCAGCCCTGCCGCAACGGCGGCCTCCGGTCAGACGGAGGCGGGGGCGGTCGAGCCGGCGGGCGCAGGAAGCTGCGAGCCGGCTCATTTCGTTCGACGCCTATTCGATCTCGGCGACGACCTGCCCCTCGGCCACCGCCTCGCCCTCCGCCACCAGAAAGCGCGCGAGCTTGCCGGCGCGCGGCGCGACGACCGGAATTTCCATCTTCATGGATTCGATGATGGCGATTTCGGCGTCCGCCTCGACCATGTCGCCGGGGCTGGCGATCAGTTTCCACATCGAGCCGCTGACATCCAATTCTATCTTGGTCGCCATTTCTTCCTCCGGGTCGGCTTTGCGCCGTTCATGCGATCTTAGCATGCAGCCCGCGCAAACGGCGAGCTTTGCGGCCATGCGCGGCTCGGATAGCGTTCCTGCGCAAAGGGAAGAACCGGAGAACAGCCACGCATGACGAGCGCAGACGACAGAACGCCGATCCTGGTGGGCGCGGGCGCGGTCACCGACATGACGACGCCGCCCGAACAGGCGCGCTCGCCCTTCGATCTCGTCGCGCAAGCCGCGCAGAAGGCGCTGGCCGATTGCGGCGCGCCGGAGCTGGCGGGCGCGATCGACACGATCGCCCTGCTGCGCTTCTTCTCCGACACTTCGCACCGCTTCGCCACCAAGCTCGGCGACCTCGACCAATCCGCCGCGCTCTGTAGCCAAGACGTCTCGGCCTCGCGCCGGCGCGCGAAATCTATACCTGGAACGGCGGGAACATGCCGCAATACCTGGTGAACTGGTTCTCCGAGGAAATCGCGGGCGGCCGAATGCGCGCGGCGCTGATCTGCGGCGGCGAGGCCTTGCGCACGCAACATGGCGCGGAGCGCGCCGGAATTCAGGGCGTGTGGGCGGAGGACCCCGGCGGCGCGCCGGAACTCGTCGGCGAGAGCAAGCGCGGCTGGAGCGATCACGAGGACGTCCACAATCTTCGCGCCGCCATCGCCATGTACCCGCTGATCGAGAACGCCGTGCGCGGCGCCAGGGGCCATGACGTGCCCACCCACATGCGCGCCATGGGCGAATTGTTCGCGCGCTTTGCGGCGGTGGCGGCGAACAACCCGCTGGCGACGCGCCGCGAGGGCTACAGCGCCGAGCGCATCGCCACCGTCAACGAATCGAACCGCTGGATCGGCTTTCCCTATCCACGCCTGATGAACGCCAACGCCTTCATCGACCAGGCCGGCGCGCTCGTCATCACCTCGGTCGGCGAAGCGCGCCGCGCCGGCGTGCCGGAATCGAAATGGATTTATCTGCACGGCTGCGCCGACGGCCACGACCATTGGTATCTCACCGAGCGCGAGAACATCGCGCGCTCGCCCGCCATGCAACGCGGCGTGAAGAAGGCGCTGGCCATGGCCGGCAAGTCGCTCGACGACATCGCGCTGTTCGACCTCTATTCGTGCTTCCCGAGCGCGATCGAGATCGCCTGCGACGAACTGGGGCTCGCCGAAGATGACAAGCGCGGGCTCACCGTCACCGGCGGCCTCCCCTATTTCGGCGGGCCGGGCAACAGCTACGTGCTCTTCTCCATTGCCGAAATGCTCTGGCGCTTGCGTGAGAAACCCGGCGCCTTCGGGCTGGTGACGGCCAACGGCAATTACATCACCAAGCATTCCTGGGGCGTCTATTCGACGACGCCGACGCGGGGGCCCTGGACGCGCAAGTCCCCGAAGGCGTTGCAGGCCGAACTCGACGCCCTGCCCAAGGCGCCCTTCACCGAAACGCCTGCTGGCGAAGGGGTGATCGAGACCTACACGATCATGCACGGCAAGAACGGGCCGGAATACGGCCTCGTCATCGGCCGCGAAAAGGCGAGCGGCAAACGCTTCATCGCCAACACGCCGAACGACGCCGCGAACTCTGATCGACCTGCAGGAAAAGGAAGGGCTGGGACGGCCCGGAAAAATTTCGCGCGATGGCGCGCGGAATATTTTTACGCCGGCTTGAGGCTTTTCACCGTCATGGCCGGGCGTGTCCCGGCCATCCACGCGGCGCGATCGGTATCATGCTTCGACGTTATACGCGGCGGCCCGGCGTGGATGCCCGCGACAAGCACGGGCATGACGGACTGCTACACCGCCTTCACCCGCCGCACGATTCCATCGGGCGCATCCCACGCCAGCCGCCCCTGCCCCAGCATGTAGTTCACATGCGCGAGCGCTTCGGAAAAGGCGAAGCTCATCTGGTGCGGATCGAGCGCGCGCTTGAACAGCACGGGCACGAAATCGGCGGAACAATGCAGCCGGTCGCGCGCGGCGTCCGAGATCAGCGCGCAACGGCTCTCATGGTGCGCGGCGAGTTCGTCGGCGCGCTTGTGCAGGCCGTAGAACGGCAGTTGATGCCCCGGCAGCACCAGCGCGTCCTCGGGCAGCGCGTGCAGGGAGCGCAGCGAACGCAGGTAGAGGCCGAGCGGATCGCCGTCGGGATCGACCGCCCATACGCTGACGTTGGGCGAGATTTTCGCCAGCACCTGGTCGGCGGCGAGAAAGATCTTCTCTTCCGCGCACCACAGCATCGCCTGTTCCGGCGCATGGCCGTCGCCGGTGATGACCTCGAACGTGCGCCCGCCGATCTGCAGCCTGTCGCCCGCGACGATGCGCTGGAAGGTCGGCGGCAGGGCGGAGACCATGCGCAGGTAGCCGTGCCCGTTGGTGACGACGAGATTGGTGGTCAGCTCGTCGAGGCCGTGCCGCAGGTAGAAATCGCGATAGGGCTTGGCGTCGAGCGCGCCCGGGCTCAGCGAAATGTTGAGGCAGCCCAGATAGGACGTCTGCGTGGTGAGAAGCGGCATGTCGAACCGCTCGCACAGCCAGCCGGCGAGCCCGATGTGGTCGGGATGGAAATGCGTGACGATCAGCCGCGTGATGCGCCGCCCGGCGAGCGGACCCGCCGCCAGCGCTTCCCACGCCGCCCGCGTCGCCTTGTTGTCGATGCCGGTGTCGATCACCGCCCAGCCGTCGCCGTCGTCGAGAATGAAGATGTTCACATGATTGAGCTGGAACGGCAGCGCGATGCGCGTCCAGAAAATGCCCGGCGCGACCTCAGTCATCGTTCCGGGTTCCGGCGGCGCGGCGAAGGGATAGCGCAACGTGTCTGGCGGATGGTCCATCGTCTGTCCTGGTTTCGGCGCTGGCTGAGGCCGCGCATCTCCTGCGCCTATTTTGGCCGCTGCCACGCCCGCGAACAAGCGCGCGGTTCCCGCGGAGCTGTCATGCCCTATAATCGCGTCTCGCATCGCCCCTGGAACCTTCGATGTCCGACCACCGGGTTTCCCTGCTGACCGTCTGCGGCATAGCCGAACTGCCCGAGCACGACATGCGCGGCGTGACGGACGTGCTCTCCATTCTCGATCCCGACATGCCCGAGCCCCAGGCTTTCGGCGCCTGGCCCGCCCATCGCCGCCATGTGCTGCGCTTCAACGACGAGATAGCGCAACGCCCGGGCGTCGTCCTGCCGACGGCCGGCGACGTCGCCGCCATCCTCGACTACGGGCGCGGCGTCGCAGCCCATCCCGGCGACAAGCATCTGCTCGTCCATTGCCACATGGGCATGTCGCGCTCGACCGCCGCCATGGCGATGCTGATCGCCCAAAGCGACGCTTCCCTTTCCGGCGACGCGGTTTTCGCGCGCGTCTACGACATCCGCAAACGCTCCTGGCCCAACTCGCTGATGGTGCGGCTCGCGGACGAGGCGCTCGGCCGCAACGGCGATCTCTTCGAGGGCATGCGGCGGCTCTACGGGCGCCAGCTCGCCAACTTCCCGACCTACGACCAGAGCCTGCGCGCCATCGGCCGCGGCGCGGAAGTGGACATGGCCATCGCGCCCTGACGCTTCGACCCTGATCAAGATCAAGGACCCGCAGCGCGCGCGCCCCGAAAAGAGGAGTGGCGCTGGCTGCGCCCGTTTCGCCGCGCGAAATTTCAGGACGCGGGGACGAGAAAAACCGGGACGGACGCTCATGGATTTTGCCTTCACGCCGGCGCAGGAACAGGTGCGCGAGACGGTCATCCGCTTCGCGCAGAAGCACATCGCGCCGCGCGTCCGCGAGATCGAGGAGACGGAGACCTTTCCCGTCGACCTCTTCCCGAAATTCGCGGAGGTAGGCCTGATGGGCATCCGCTATCCCGAAGAGGACGGCGGCGCCGGCATGGACAAGGTGACCGACTGCATCGTGCGCGAGGAGATGAGCCGCGTCTGCCAGTCGATCTCGGCGGCCTGGTCTGCGGCGACGCATATCGGCATCTGGCCGATCTGGCGCGGCGGCACCGATTATCAGAAGCAGCGCTGGTTCTCCGCCGCCCTGCGCGGCGAGGCGATCGGCGCTTTCGCTTTGTCCGAGCCGGACGGCGGCTCCGACACGCGCGCGCTGAAGACGAAGGCGGAGAAAGTCACGGGCGGCTGGAAGCTCAATGGCGCGAAGCTCTACATCACCAATGCGCCCTTCGCGCATTTCCTTCTGCTCGCGGCGCGCACCAAGCCTGAACTGACCAGCGACGCGATCAGCCTGTTCATCGTCGACCTGCCCAATCCCGGCATTGTCGTCACCAAGCTCGACAAGGAAGGCATCCGCGCCTCCGAGACCGGGTTGGTGCATATCGCCGACGCCTTCGTGCCGGACGAGGCGTTGCTCGGCGGCAAGGAGGGTTCGTATCATCTTGTCATGGAGGCGCTCGCCGAGAATCGCGTCGGCGTGTCCGCGAATTGCCTCGGCATGGCGCGCAACGCCTACGAGGTCGCGCTCGACTATGCGAAGACCCGCCTCGTGCGCGGCAAGCCGATCATCGACTATCAGGCCGTCGCCCACCGCCTCGCCGACATGTCGACCGAAGTCGAGACGATGAAATGGATGGTCTACCACGGCGCCTGGCGCGTCGATCAGGGCACGTGCGACATGGCGCTCGCCTCCAAGATCAAGCTGCATTGCTCGGAAGCCGCCGTGCGGGTGTCCGAGAGCGCCATCCGCGTGCTCGGCGGCGCCGGCCTGATGCGCGAATATCCCGTGGGCCGCGTCCATCGCGACGCGCTGGTCTATCTCATGGGCGAAGGCACGTCTGAAATTCAGCGCAACATCATTTCGAGGACGCTGAAGGCGGAATAACCGTCATCGCGAGGAGCGAAGCGACGTGGCGATCGCAGAAGCTCGAGTTGCGACTTCTGGATTGCTTCGCTTCGCTCGCAATGACGGCTGGGCGGCCCTCGCTAGAAAAACAGCGCCCGTCCCTGATCCATGCCCTTGTACAGGCCCGCCACCTGCTCGGCGTAACCGTTGTAGAGCTGCGTCGGCACGCGGGCGCCTGTGCCGATGACCTCTTCCGTCGCCTGCGACCAGCGGGGATGCGGCACGGCCGGATTCACGTTCGCCCAGAAGCCGTATTCGCCGCCCTGCAATTGCTGCCAATAGCTGAGCGGCTGCTCCGCGACGAAGGAAATGCGCACGATCGACTTGATCGACTTGAACCCGTATTTCCACGGCAGCGCGAGCCGGATCGGCGCGCCGTACTGGTTGGCGTAGCGGCTTGCCGTAGACGCCCGTCACCATGAAGGCGAGATCGTTCTTCGCTTCCTCGAGCGTCACGCCTTCCACATAGGGCCAGGGATACCAGACCTGCCGCTGGCCCGGCGCGACCTTGGGATCCTTGAACGTTTCGAAGCGCAGATATTTCGCTTCCGGCTTCGGGTCGGCGAGCGCGACGATCTTCGACAGCGCAAAGCCGCTCCACGGCACGGCCATCGACCAGGCTTCCACGCAACGGTGACGATAGAGCCTTTCCTCGATCTGCATCCGCTTGAGGAGATCGTCGATCGCGATCTCCTGCGGCGCATTGCACAGACCGTCGATCTTCACGCTCCACGGCCGCGTCTTCAGCGCCGCCGCGCCGTCGGCGACCTGCTTGGACATGCCGAATTCGTAGAAATTGTTGTAATGCGCGGTGATCTTTTCCGGCGTCACGGCGCGGTCGAGCGTGTAGGCCTCGTTGCGTCGCGCCGGATAGAGCGCGGCCGAAGGATCGTCGGCCGCAGACGAAAACGACGGGACCGCCAGCGCGCCGCCGATGGCTCCGGCCCCTGCCAGCAGGCCGCGGCGGTTCAGGAACAGACGCTCGGGCGTGGCCTGCGCTTCCGGGATCTCCCAGGATTTCCGAATCTTGATGAGCATGAGCGGCGCCTCGGTGCGATTCCCCTGCCCGAGACCTAGTGGCCCGCGGCCTCACGGACAAATCACGAGCGCGCGATCAGCGCTGCGCCCGGAACAGGGCGTAGCGCCGGGCGATCTCGTCGGCGATGGCGGGCGTATCGTCATGCGCATGGCAGGGCCAGCTTTCGAGGCGCCCGCGCCATTTGCGCACGCGGCCCTCCGCGACCAGCGCGCGGATGAAGCGCGTCAGCCGCGCATTGCCGCCCGTCGGCTCGTAGACCATGACAGGCGCGTCGGTGGCGATCGCCTCGCCGACCATGTTCGTGCTGTCGGCGGTTACGACGATGGTCGAGGCGTGCGCGAGCATCTGGACGTAGGGGTTCTCGCCCGCGCCGTCCCACAGGAACGTATGCTTGGGCGCGTCCGCGCAGACGCCGCGCAGCTTCGCCAGCAATTGCGGCGGCGTGCGGCGCGAGGGCGTGATCATCGCGCCCGCCCCGGCAAGGATCATGCTCTCGACGACGCCCACCAGCGAAATGCAGTCCTTCTCGTGAAACGAATAGTGACGGCTGTCGCCGCCGATGAGCAGCGCCATGCGCGGCTCGGGCAGGCAGGCGATGCGCGGATCGGGATTTTCACGCGCAGCCAGCAGCGCTTCGTGCGTCACGACATGCGGCGCGGCGAGCGTCGCGATCACATTGTCGCCGCGCGTGCGGTCGTGCTCGGCCACCCAGACGACATCGGCGACATGCGGATCGATGCGCGGGTCCTTGAGAAAAATGGTGAAGGTCTTGCCGCCCGAGACGCGCCGCACATGGCGCAGATAGGGAACAGCGCGCCGCCCCGACGCGATCAGCACTTGTGGATAGGGCGGCGCGATCGGGCTGCCGGGCGCGGCCGGGCGCTCCGCCGGATCGATCGGACCGCGCGGCGCAAACGCCGCAAACAGCGCGCGCGGACGCACGACGCGCTGCTCGACCTCGAGGCCCAGCGCCTGCGCCAGGCCGAGGCAGGGCGCAACATCGCCGGCCTTGCCGTCCGTCAGCGCCCAGCAGGAGGCGCCGGCCAGAATCTTTCGCGCGCTCTGCGCATTGTCGGAGGCGGCGTTCACGTCTAGACCATTGCTCCTTTCGATCAGGGGGACAAGGCTTGACCATGCGGCTCGACGCCACCGACCTCGCCATTCTGGCCGAGCTGCAGGCGGACGGGCGCATGACCAATGTAGAGCTGGCGCGTCGCGTCGGCATCTCCGCCCCGCCTTGCCTGCGCCGCGTGCGCGCGCTGGAGGAGGCGGGCGTGATCGCCGGCTATCGCGCGCTCGTCGATACGCGCGCCGTCGGCCTTGCCGTGGTCTTCTTCGTCTTCGTCCAGCTCGACCAGCAGACCGAGGCGGAACTCGCCGCCTTCGCCGCGCGCGTTGGAGAATGGCGCGCGGCGCGTGAATGCTGGACGGTCTCCGGCGAAACCGACTTCATTCTCAAATGCGTCGCGCCCGACCTCGACGCCTTTCAGCATTTCGTCGCCGAATTGACGGCGACGCCCAACGTGCGCAACGTCCGCTCCTCGCTCGCCATGAAGGCGGTGAAGGACGAAGCGCTCGCCTATGTCGACAGGCATGACGGCCATGGAACCCCAACGCATGAGCACTGAAAACATTTCCATCGTTCTCGTCGGCGCGGGCAAGATGGGCTTCGCCATGCTGCAGGGCTGGGCGAAGCTCGGATTCGCCGGGTCGAACGTCGTCGTCATCGAGCCCATGCCCTATCCCGAACTCGCCGCGCTCTGCGCCGAGAAGGGCATAAGATTGAATCCCGACGAAAGTTCGGTTCGCGCGCCGCAAATTCTCGTCGTCGCCATCAAGCCGCAGACGCTCGACGCCGCCGCGCCGCGCCTGGCGGCGCTCGCCGGCCCGCAGACGCTGATCGTCTCGATCCTCGCGGGAAAAAGCATCGGCGACCTCGCCGCGCGCGCGCCGCAGGCCGGCGGCATCGTGCGCGCCATGCCGAACACGCCCGCCGCGATCGGCCGCGGCGTGACGGGAGCGGCGGCGAGCGCAGGCGTGACCGACGCGCAGCGCGCGCTGGCGCAGAAGCTGCTGTCGGCCGTCGGTTCCGTCGAATGGGTCGCCGACGAAAGCCTGATCGACGCGGTGACCGCCGTCTCCGGCTCCGGCCCCGCTTACGTCTTCCTGCTCGCCGAATGCCTGGCGCAGGCGGGCGCGGCCGCGGGCCTCCCCGCCGATCTCGCCGCGCGGCTGGCGCGCGCCACGGTCGAGGGCGCGGGCGAACTCATGCACCGCTCGCCCGAGACCACGCCCGCGCAATTGCGCATCAACGTCACCTCGCCCGGCGGCACGACCGAGGCGGCGCTGCGCGTGCTGATGGCCGACGATGGCTTGAAGCCGCTTATGGAAAGAGCCGTCGCCGCCGCCGACGCCCGCGCCAAGGCTCTGTCAGGCTAGCAAGGCCCTGTCAGGCTAGCATGGCGGCGCTTTGACATCCTTGCGGCCTCTTGCTCTAAATCGCTGAAATAGAGGGAGGATAATCAATGACGCTCGACCGTCGTCACTTCGTCGCCGGAACGCTCGCCGCCCCGGCGCTGCTCCATGCAGGCGCCGCGCGCGCCGCCACGACCATCAAGGTTTCGCACCAGTTTCCCGGCGGCACGATCGACAAGGGCGATTTCCGCGACCGGCTCTGCCGGCGCTTCGCCGCCGAAGTGGGCAAGCGCTCGAACGGCGACATCAATGTCGAGGTCTACGCCAATTCCTCGCTGATGAAGACCAACGCGCAATTCTCGGCGCTGCGCAAGGGCGCGCTCGACGCTTCGCTGTTTCCGCTGCCCTATGCCGGCGGCGAGGCGCCGGAGACCAATATCGGCCTGATGCCGAGCCTGGTCAGTTCCTACGATCAGGGCATGGGCTGGAAGACCAAGCCGGTCGGCAAGGAATTGACCAATTACCTCGCCGACAAGGGCGTCGTGATCCTGACCTGGGTGTGGCAGGCCGGCGGCGCCGCGAGCCGCGCCCGCCCGCTTGTCACGCCCGAGGACGCCAAGGGCCTGAAGATTCGCGGCGGCTCGCGCGAGATGGACATGGTGTTCCAGGCGGCCGGCGCGGCAGTCCTGTCGCTGCCCTCCAACGAACTCTACGCCGCCATGCAGACCGGCGCCTGCGACGCGGGCGTGACCTCTTCCACCAGCCTCATCTCGTTCCGCCTCGAGGAATTGTCGAAGCACCTGACTGCGGGCGGCGGCAAGTCCTACTGGTTCATGTTCGAGCCGCTCATCATGTCGAAGGCGATCTTCGACAGGATGCCGAAGGCGCATCAGGACCTGCTGCTCAAGGTCGGCGAGGAGATGGAAGCCTTCGGCCGCCAGGCCGCCATGGCCGACGACGACGAGGTCGTGAACGTCTACAAGAAGGCCGGCGCGCAGGTGCATCCGCTCGAAAACGACGTGCTCGATAAATGGAAGGCGATCGCGCGCGAGACGGCGTGGAAGGACTACGCCGCCAAGAACGCGGGCTGCGCGAAACTCATCAAGCTCGCCGAAGACGCCTGATGTCCGGCGCGCCGGTCTATCGCGAGAACGCCGAACTGCCGGCGGGCTCTGGCCCGCTGGCGCGGCTTTCGCGCGCGCTGGCGGCGCTCAACAGCTTCATCATGGCGCTCGCGGGCTTTGCGGCGATCGCCGCGAGCCTCGTGCTCTCCTACAGCGTGATCGTGCGCTATCTCTTCAAGGCGCCGACCTACTGGCAGGACGAGGCCGCCGTCTTCCTGCTCGTTGGCGCGACCTTTCTCACCGCCGCCTTCGTGCAGGAGCGCCGCGGCCATGTCGGCATCGAAGCCTTCGCCGAACTGCTCTCGCCGGCCGCCAACCGCGTCAGGCTGACGCTGGTCGACATTCTCTCCCTCGCCTTCTGCGCCTTCTTCGCCTGGAAGAGCTGGACGCTATTCCACGAGGCCTGGGTCGACGGTCAGGTGACCTCGTCCACCTGGGCGCCGCCGCTGTGGATTCCATACATTCTGATGGCCGCCGGCATGACGCTTCTGTCCATCCAGATCGCGCTGCAGGTCGCGGTCGCCCTGTCCGGAGACAAGCGGCCGTGAGCGTTCTGACCATCGGATTGCTCTACGGCGCCGCCACGCTCGTCGTCATGTTCTCGGGCATGCCGATCGCCTTCGCGCTCGGCGGCGTCGCCCTCCTCTTCATGCTGTTCTTCATGCCGGCGGCTTCGCTCGATACGGTCACGCAGAACGTCTACGAGGAAATGGCCTCGATCACGCTGCTCTCGATCCCGCTGTTCATCCTGAAGGGCGCGGCCATCGGCAAGTCGCGCGCCGGCCAGGATCTCTATTCCGCCCTGCACGCCTGGATGCATCGCGTGCCCGGCGGGCTCGGCATCGCCAATGTCTTCGCCTGCGCGATCTTCGCCGCCATGGCCGGCTCCTCGCCCGCGACATGTTCGGCCATCGGCTCTGCCGGCATCCCGGAGATGCGGCGGCGCGGCTATTCCGGCGGCTTTGCGGCCGGCGTGATCGCCGCCGGCGGCACGCTCGGCATCCTGCTGCCGCCCTCCATCACCATGATCCTCTATGCGGTCGCCGCCGAGCAATCGCTGGGCCGGTTGTTTCTGGCCGGCATCGGCCCCGGCCTGCTCTTGGTCGCGCTCTTCGCCGGCTACGCCATGATCCGCTTCCGCCAGGAATATGCCGCGGCGAAACTCGCCTACGAGACGCACGGCAAGCGCTCGGAAATTCTCGACACGCACGCCTATACGATGGCGGAGAAGCTCGGCACGCTGCCGCGCGTCCTGCCTTTCGTCATCCTGCTCACCGGCGTGATGATCGCGCTCTACGGCGGCTTCGCCACGCCGTCTGAGACGGCGGGCCTCGGCGCCATTCTCGCGCTGGCGCTGATCGCGATGATCTACGGCGTGTGGCGGCCGTCCGACCTCAAGCCGATCCTCGTCTCGACCATGCGGGAATCGACCATGCTGATGCTCATCATCGGCATGTCGCTGCTCTATTCCTACGTGATGAGCTATCTGCACATCTCGCAATCGGCGGCGGAATCGATCGTCGCCATGCAGCCGTCGAAATGGGTGTTGTTGGCGGCAATTCTCGGCCTCGTCGTCGTGCTCGGCTTCTTCCTGCCGCCGGTCTCGATCATCCTCATGACCGCGCCGATCATCCTGCCGCCGCTGAAAGCGGCCGGCTTCGACCTCATCTGGTTCGGCGTCGTCATGACCATCGTCATGGAAATGGGCCTGATCCATCCGCCGGTCGGGCTCAACATTTTCGTCATCCGCAACATCGCGCCCGACATCCCCTTGCGCGACGTCATCTGGGGCGCCGTCCCCTTCGTCCTGCTGATGATGGTCGCCATTCTGCTGCTGTGCTTCGTGCCCGGCATCGCCACCTGGCTGCCCGACCATGTGATGTCGAAGTAGCGGCGCCGGTCTTGGTGAAGGCGCGGCGGCGGATTAGATAGGACGGGAACAAGCCGCAACCCGAGGGAAAGCGCCATGGCCCGCGCCCCGAAAAAGACCGCCGCCCCGACCGCCGCGCCCCGCAACGATCGCGACAGGATCGTCGACGCGCTGATGGAGCTTGCAGCCGAACAGCCCTTCGAGGACGTGACGATCAGCGCCATCGCCGGGCGCGCCGGCGTCTCGCTCGCCGATTTCCGCGACGCTTTCCCCTCGAAAGGCGCCGTGCTCGCCGCCTTCAATCGCCGCATCGACCGCATCGTGCTCGACGGCACGACCGCCGACATGGCGGACGAGAACACCAAGGAGCGACTGTTCGACGTGCTGATGCGCCGCTTCGACGCGCTCGCGCCCCATCGCGCCGCGATCGAGAGCATCGTCGCCTGGGCGCGGCGCGAACCGATCGCCGCCGCGCGGCTCAACACGATGGCGCTCAATTCCATGCGCTTCATGCTGGAGGCGGCCGGCGCCGACGCCGAAGGCCCGGTCGGCGCGCTGAAGCTGCAGGGGCTGACGCTCGCCTGGGCGCGGCTCGTCAATATCTGGCTCGGCGACGACGATCCGGGTCTCGCCGTCACCATGGCCGAACTCGACCGCACGCTGCGGCGCGGCGACATGCTGATCGCGCGCGCCGAGGATGTCGATCGCCTGACATCGCCGCTGCGCTCGCTGGCGCGCGGCGTGGTGAACGCCGGCGTGCGCTTCGTCAGCGACCGGCGCGCGAAGTCGAGCGCTTCAGCCGAAACAGATTGACCTAGAGACAAGCCGTGGCTGCGCGTGTCATCCCGGCCGAAGCGAAGCGGAGAGCCGGGACCCAGAACGGCTCACTACGGCTGGATCCCGGATCGACGGCTTCGCCGCCGTCCGGGATGACAATCCCTACACCGGCACGCTGACCGTCGCGCGCAATCCTCCGAGCGGACTGGCGTCCAGCGTCACGTCGCCGCCGTGCGCGCGCGCGATGTCGCGGGCGATGGCGAGGCCGAGGCCGGCGCCGCCCGTGTCCTGGTTGCGCGCCTCGTCGAGCCGGTAGAACGGGCGGAAGGCGTCCTCGCGGCTGTCTGGCGGAATGCCGGGACCGTCGTCGTCGACATGCACGCTCAGCCGCCTGTCGTCGCGCGTCGCGTTCACTTCCACGCGCTTGGCGTAGCGCTGCGCGTTGCCGATGAGATTGGCGAGGCAGCGCCGATAGGCGTCGGGGCGCAGGATGGCGCGGCTCTCGCCAGAATACGCAAAGCGCGTCGCCGCGCCATGACGCTCCGCGTCGGCCACGAGATCGCCGATCAACGCGCGCGCGTCGGTTTCGATCGCGGCCTCGCCGCCGTCGCCGCGCGCGAAGGCGAGATAGGCCTCGAGCATGCGCTGCATCTCGGCGATGTCGCGCGCGATCGCCTCCTGCTCCGCCCCTTCGCCGAGCAGCGCGAGCGACAGCTTGAAGCGCGTGAGCACCGTGCGCAGATCGTGGCTCACGCCGTTGAGCATGGCGGTACGCTGCTCCATCGCGCGCTCGAGCCGTCGCTTCATGTCGACGAAGGCGAGGCCCGCCTGCCGCACCTCGCGCGCGCCCGATGGCCGGAACGCGATCTCGCGTCCCTTGCCGAAGGCTTCGGACGCTTCCGCCAGCCTGCGGATCGGCTTGATCTGGTTGCGCAGGAACAGGACGGCGACGCCGATCAGCACGAGCGCCGTGCCGGCCATCCAGCCGATGAAGATCGAGGAATAGGTGGCGTAGGCCTGGTTGCGCGAGGCGTAGACGCGCAATTGCGCATCCTTCAATTGCACGCGGATTTCGATGACGTTGGACGCGCCGACCGTGTCGAGCCAGAAGGGCCGGTTGATCTGCGAGCGGATCTGCTGCGACAGGACATTGTCGAGCAGCGAGAAGAAAGGCTTCGGCAGCGGCGGCGGCAGCGATCCCGGCGGCGTGATGAAGATTTGCAGGCCCATGCGCTGCGCGGCGATGCGGGTGAGCTGCGCGGCGTCCTTGTCCTGCGGATAGGATTCGTAGACGTCGATGAGCGCGGCGATTTCCTGCGTCAGCATGCGCGACAGGCGGATGGTGATCGCCTGCCAGTGCCGCTCCATGAAGAAATAGACGACCGCCGTCTGCAACAGGAGCATCGGCAGGATGACGATGAGCAGCGAGCGCGCGAACAGGCCCTTCGGCATTCTCGCGCGCAACCACAGCGCGAAGCCGCGCCACAGGCGGCGCGGCGTGGCTATGGCTGGATGCTCGATGAACTTCATGAACGCGCGTCCCGATCGAGCGTCAGCCGATAGCCCGCCCCGCGCACCGTCTGCAAGAGCAGCGGATTGCCGGGGTCCGCCTCGATCTTGCGACGCAGGCGCGTCACCTGCACGTCGATCGTGCGCTCGCCGGCGGCATCGCCCGCCAGCGTCGCGCGCGCGACGGGCGCGCCGTTCGCCGCGACCAGCGCGCGCAAAATGTCGCGCTCGCGATCGGTGATGCGCACCGCTTCGCCGTCGCGTCGCAACTCGCCGCGGTTTGCGAAGAACTCGCAAGCGCCGAAGCGCACGGCCTCCGCGACGGAGGCGGGCGCAGGCGGCGCGGCGCGGCGCAGGACAGCGGCGATGCGCAGCGCGAGTTCGCGCGGCTCGAACGGTTTCGGCAGATAATCGTCGACGCCCGCCTCGAGGCCGAGAATGCGATCGTCGACGCCGGTGCGCGCGGTGAGCATGAGGATCGGCGTCGAAGCGCCGCCCGTGGCCACGGCGCGCAGGCTGCGGGCGAAATCGACGCCGCTTTCTCCGGGCATCATCACGTCGAGAACGATGAGATCGAAGGAAAGCGCCGCCATGCGCTGGCGCGCTTCGGCCGCGTTCGCCGCCGCCGTCACGCGATAGCCGGCCTGCGCGAGATAGCGCGACAGCAGCGTGCGGATGCGCAGGTCGTCGTCCACCACGAGCAGATGCGGCGCATCGTCCGGCAATGCCGCGGCGGACGGGCGCGCGCTCATGGCGTCGTCCGCATGGCCTGCGGCCAGACCAGCGATTTCACCTCGTCGTGGTCGGCCGGATCGATCATCGCCATGAGAAAGCGGATCGCATCCTGCCGCGCATTCGCCGGCAGCGCCTCCAATGCGCGCGCAGAAACGGCGCGACTGCAATTGCGCGAGTTCGAGCGCGAGCTTGCGGCCCTTGGCGGTGGGATAGAGATGGCGCTGGCGCCGGTCGGCCACGCCCGCGCGCGCCTCCACGAAATTCTGGTCGAGCAATTCCTTCAGCACGCGGCTGAGGCTCTGTTTGGTGATCTTCAGAATGTCGAGCAGTTCGGCGATGGTCAGGCCGGGATGCCGGCTGACGAAATGCAGCACGCGATGGTGCGCGCGTCCGAACTTGTAGCTCTCGAGCAGCCGGTCCGCGTCGCCCACGAAATCGCGATAGGCGAAGAACAGAAGCTCGATCAGGTCGAACATCGGATCGGCGTCGTGGCTCTCGGCCTGCGCCCTATGTTTGCCCTGCAGAGCGGTTTCCACGTCCGTGCATCCGGTACTAAGTCAGTGTTATTGCCATATTTTGGATGAACAAGCTAGTCGTCGAGCGTCCTGTGCGCGTCGCCTGTTCCCGGCAGCGGCTGGCGTCGCGTCCGGGGAAAGGCCGATCAAGTATATTTCATGCTGGCGAAAGACGACGCTGCAAGGCGCGCGGCCCCGAACCGCGTCGGCCGCGCTTGGAATGCGCCGCGACGACGCCATCTATGCTAGACTGGCAAGGCATGACACCTGCGTCGTGCGTTATCGGCGTGGCGGTCATGCGCTCTTCCTGAAGGAGGACGCCATGATGCTTCCACTCAAGGCCGGGCTTTTCGCGGCCGCGACGTCCGCGCTGCTCCTCGTCGCGCCCTCCGCGCCGGCGAGCGCGGCGCCTCTCGGGATTGCGCCGACAAGTCTGGTGCGCGCCGGCGCGCCGATCGAGCAGGCCCGCTATCGCCGGCATGTCGTGCATCGTCGCCATTACGTGCGCCATCGCTACTACCGGCGCTACGGCTACAATCCGGGGCTCGCGATGTTCGGCACGGTGCTCGGCGCCATCGGCGCGGCGGCCGCGTCGGACTATTACTATCCGGGCTACTATGCCTATCCGGCCTACGGCTACGGCTATCCCGCCTACGGCTACGGATGGGGCGGCGGCTGGGGCGGCCCGGTCGGCGTCGGCTATTGGGGCTGGTAGAGCCCCTCAGCCCGGATCGAACGGCGGCGTGACCTAGTTCGCGAAGCGGAAGTGCAGCACGTCGCCGTCCGCGACGACATAATCCTTGCCTTCGAGGCGGAACTTGCCGGCTTCGCGCGCGCCCGCCTCGCCCTTGTTGGCGACGTAATCGTCGTAGGCGATGGTCTCCGCGCGGATGAAGCCCTTTTCGAAATCGGTGTGGATGACGCCCGCCGCCTGCGGCGCGCGCGTGCCCTTCTCGATCGTCCAGGCGCGCGCCTCCTTGGGGCCGACGGTGAAATAGGTCACGAGATGCAGCAGCTCGTAGCCGGCGCGAATGACGCGGTTGAGGCCGGGCTCCTCGAGGCCGACGGCTTCGAGATAATCCTTCTGCTCCTCGGTCGGCAGCACGGCGATCTCGCTCTCGATCTTGGCGGAGACGACGACCGCTTCGGCCCCCTCCTCTTTCGCGCGTGAAAAAACCTTCGCGGAAAACTCGTTGCCCTTGTCGGCTGACGATTCTTCCACGTTGCAGACATAGAGCACGGGCTTGGACGACAGCAGGCCGAGCGCCGCGAACGCCTTGCGCTCCTCCGGGCTGGCTGCGACCGCGACGCGCGCCGGCTTGCCTTCGCGCAGCAGCACGAGGCACTGCTCGACCAGCGCCAGAATCTCCTTCGATTCCTTGTCGCCGCCGCGCGCCTTCTTTTCCAGATTGGTCACGCGCTTCTCGAGGCTTTCGAGATCCGACAGCATGAGTTCGGTCTCGATCGTCTCGATGTCGCGGATCGGATCGACGGGGCCGTCGACATGCGTGATGTCGCTGTCCTCGAAGCAGCGCACGACATGGGCGATGGCGTCGCATTCGCGGATGTTGGCGAGAAACTGGTTGCCGAGCCCCTCGCCCTTCGAGGCGCCGCGCACGAGGCCGGCGATGTCGACGAAGGTGAGCCGCGTCGGGATGATCTCCTTCGAGCCCGCGATCTTGCACAGGGTTTCGAGGCGCGGGTCGGGCACGGCGACATCGCCGACGTTCGGCTCGATCGTGCAGAACGGATAATTCGCCGCCTGCGCCGCCGCCGTCTGCGTCAGCGCGTTGAACAGGGTCGACTTGCCGACATTCGGCAGGCCGACGATTCCGCATTTGAAGCCCATGTCTGCGTCCGGTCGTCAGTGTTTTCGGGATTGCGCGGGGTATGCGGGGCGGGGGCGCAAAAGGCAAGAAATCTTATCGAAGCAGCGCCCCTCATCCTGAGGAGCGATGTGCAGCATCGCGTCTCGAAGGATGGCCGCAGCCCGCATGCTTCGAGACGGCGCTACGCGCCTCCTCAGCATGAGGGAAAGTGGAGACCGACACAAAAAAGGCCCCGTCGCCGGGGCCTTCTTCAATTCCTGTAACCCGCTCAGTGCGGCGTGCTCGCCCACACCCGCTTCTTGGTGGCGTAGAGCAGGCCGGTGAGGATCGCCATGAAGGCCAGCACGCGGAAGCCGGTCTTCTTGCGCTGGTCGAGCTTCGGCTCGGCCATCCACATCAGGAAGGCGGAGACGTCCTTGGAATAATTTTCCATGGTCGCCGGCGTGCCGTCGGAATAGTCGACCTGACCGTCGCTCATCGGCTTGGGCATGGCGATGCGGTTGCCCGGCATGATGTCGTTCCAGTACTGGCCGGCGTCGAGCTTCTCGCCATGCGGCGGGTCGTCCTTGTAGGCCTGCAGCAGCGCCGTGATGTAGTCGACGCCGTGCTCCTGGTACTGGATGCCCGGCAGGGCGTCGAGCACGAACCACGGGAACCCGCGCTTGTAGGAGCGCGCCTTGGCCAGCACCGACATGTCGGGCGGCAGGCCGCCGCCATTGGCCGTGCGCGCCGCATTCTCGTTCGGGAAGGGCGACGGCCAGATGTCGGACGGGCGCGCGGGGCGCTCGAACATGTCGCCGGCGTCGTTGGGACCGTCCTTCACCTTGTACTCGCGCGGCGAGCGCCTTGACCTGCGCTTCCGAGAATTCCGGGCCGCCGGGCTCGGACAGGTTGCGGAAGGCGAGCTTGTCGGCGCCGTGGCAGTTCACGCAGACTTCGCGGAACACCTTGAAGCCGCGCTGCAACTGGCCCTGGTCGTACTTGCCGAAGAAGCCGGCGAAGGACCACGAGAGCCGCGGCGGCGTCGCCTGGTCATGGCCGCCTTCGGCGAAGGCCGGCGCGCCCAGAAGCGCGGCGCCCATGAAGCCCGCTGCGATCATGCCGAGAGAGGTTTTGGAGAGCATGTTGTTCTTCCAGTCTTGGCAGTTCGGCTCAGGCCTTGCTCGACGCATGCTTGGCGAGCACGTCGTCATTGATCGAGGCGGGAACCTCCTTCGGCGTCTCGAACAGGCCGAGCAGCGGCAGGATCACGAGGAAGTGGATGAAGTAGTAGGCGGTGAGGATTCGCGCCGCCAGCACCGCGCCGCCTTCCGGAGGCTGCGAGCCGAGATAGCCGAGGCCGATCACGCAGGCGATGAAGACCCAGAACAGGATCTTGAACACCGGGCGATAGACCGCCGAGCGCACGCGCGACGTGTCGAGCCAGGGCAGGATCACCAGCATGACGATGGCGCCGAACATGAAGATCACGCCGCCGAGCTTGGAGGGAATCGCGCGCAGGATCGCGTAGAACGGCAGGAAGTACCATTCGGGCACGATGTGCGGCGGCGTCTGCAGCGGGTTCGCCATGATGTAATTGTCGGAATCGCCCAGGAAGTTCGGGATGAAGAACACGAACCAGGCGTAGAGCATGACGAAGGCGGCGATGCCGGTCGCGTCCTTCAGCGTCGCATGCGGCGTGAACGGCACCGAATCCTTCTCGATGTCCTTGATGTCGACGCCCGTCGGATTGTTCTGGCCGACGACATGCAGCGCCCAGACGTGCAGCGCGACGACGGCCGCGATCATGAAGGGCAGCAGGTAGTGCAGCGAGAAGAAGCGGTTGAGCGTCGGGTTGTCGACCGAATAGCCGCCCCACAGCCAGGTGGTGATGGCGTCGCCCACCAGCGGGATCGCGGTGAACAGGTTGGTGATGACGGTCGCGCCCCAGAAGGACATCTGGCCCCACGGCAGCACATAGCCCATGAAGGCGGTGGCCATCATCAGCAGGAAGATGATGACGCCGAGGATCCAGAGGATTTCGCGCGGCGCCTTGTAGGAGCCGTAGTACATGCCGCGGGCGATGTGGATGTACACCGCCAGGAAGAACATCGAGGCGCCGTTGGCGTGCAGGTAGCGCATCAGCCAACCCCAGTTCACGTCGCGCATGATGTGCTCGACGGAACCGAACGCCATCGACGTATGCGGCGTGTAGTGCATGGCGAGCACGACGCCGGTGACGATCTGCGCCACCAGCATGAACGACAGGATGGCGCCGAAGGTCCACCAGTAGTTCAGGTTCTTCGGCGTCGGATAGGCGACGAAGGAGCTGTGCATGAAGCCCATGAGAGGCAGCCGGCTCTCGAACCACCGGCCGATCGCGCTCTTCGGAACGTAAGTCGAAGGTCCGCTCATCTGTTCGCCTTCTTTCGGAAATGCTTGGCGGTCGGGCTTGCCTGGCGTCGCCGCCGGCTCAGCCGATCTTGATCTTGGTGTCGGAGAGGAACGCGTATTCCGGAACCTCGAGGTTGCGCGGCGCGGGTCCCGAGCGGATGCGGCCGGACGTGTCGTAGTCCGAGCCGTGGCACGGGCAGAACCAGCCGTCGAACTTGCCCTGGTGGCCGAGCGGGATGCAGCCCAGATGCGTGCACACGCCGACGACGACCAGCCATTCCGGCTTCTTCACGCGCGCCGAATCGGGCTGCGGATCGGGCAGCTTCGCCACGTCGACGTTCTGCGCCTCCTCGATTTCCTTCTTCGTGCGGTGACGGACGAACACCGGCTTGCCGCGCCACTTGATCGTGACGATCTGGCCTTCGGCGATCGCGTTGATGTCGAGCTCGGTCGAGGCCAGCGCCAGCGTCGAGGCGTCCGGGTTCATCTGCGCGATGAACGGCCAGGCGACGGCGCCGACGGCCACCGCGCTCGCCGCGCCGGTGGCGATGTAAAGCATGTCCCTGCGGGTCGGTTCGGCAGTCGATGTCGTCGCCACTTGCGAGTTCCCTACGCTTCGGAGACCGCGCGCGCGGTCGTCGGATCGGCTTCTACAGGCAGGACGCGCGCGCGGCAATGCCGCCTCTTGCCCCACCCCTGCGAATGTCTTTGCGGGGGCACTATGTCGCACCGTTCCAGCGCCTTGTCCATAGACCGCCCATCATGCGAAAGGCTTAGGAAAACGGGGCGGACCCGATGGCCGACACGCGATTGATCCTGGCGCTTTTCCAGCCCGACATTCCCCAGAACGCGGGCACGATCCTGCGCGCCTGCGCCTGCCTCGGGGTCGGCGCGGCCATCGTCGAACCCGCCGGTTTTCCGGTCTCCGACCGCCATTTCCGCCGCGCGGGCATGGACTATCTCGACCATGTGGATATCGCCCGCCACGTCTCCTTCGCCGCGTTCGAGGACTGGCGGCGGGCGGCCGGCCGCCGCCTCGTGCTGCTGACGACGCAGGGCGCGACGCCCTACACGGACTTCGCCTATCAGCCCGACGACATCCTGATGGTCGGCCGCGAATCGGCCGGCGCGCCGGCCGACGTCCACGCCGCCGCCGACGCCCGGATCGTCGTGCCGATCCGGCCCGAACTGCGCTCGCTCAACGTCGCGGTCGCCGCCGCCATGGTTCTGGGCGAGGCGCTGCGGCAGACCGCGAGTTGACGGCGCGGCGCCATCGCCCGATGTCTGGCCACATGACGCAAGACCTCCTCGAGACCCGCAAGGCGCAAGCCGCGCGCTGGTTCGCCGAACTGCAGACCCGCATCCTCGCCGCCTTCGAGGCGCTGGAGGACGAATGTCCCGGCCCGTTCTTTCGCCGAAGCGCCGACGCCCGGGCGCGCGAGAATCACGCCGTGGGAGCGCGCGGACCACACAGGCGCGCCAAATAGCGCGGATTGCGGCGGCGGGCGGATGGCGATCCTCAAGGGGCGCGTGTTCGAGAAGGCGGGCGTGCACACCTCCACCGTGTTCGGGACATTCGCGCCGGAATTCGCCGCGCAGATCCCGGGCGCGGCGCAAGACCCGCGCTTCTGGGCCGGCGGCATTTCGCTCATCGCCCATCCCTGGAACCCGAACGTGCCGACCGTGCACATGAACACGCGCTTCGTCGTGACGACCAAGGCCTGGTTCGGCGGCGGCGCCGACCTGACGCCCGTGCTCGACCGCCGCCGCACGCAGGACGATGCGGATGCGCTCGCCTTCCACGCCTCGATGCGCGAGGCGTGCGAGCGTCACGCCGGCGTCGCGGACCATGCGCGCTACAAGGCGTGGTGCGACGAATATTTCCACCTGAAACACCGCAACGAGCCGCGCGGCATCGGCGGGATTTTCTACGACTACCTGAACAGCGCGGGCGACGCCGCCAACAGCGGCTGGGAGAAGGACTTCGCCTTCACGCGCGACGTGGGCGAGAGCTTCCTCGACATCTATCCCAAGATCGTGCGCGAAAATTTCGGCAAGCCGTGGACGGAGGCCGACCGCGAAGAGCAATGCGTGCGCCGCGGCCGCTACGTGGAGTTCAACCTGCTCTACGACCGCGGCACGATCTTCGGCCTCAAGACCGGCGGCAATGTCGCCTCGATCCTGTCCTCCATGCCGCCGACCGTAAAATGGCCGTGAGGACAAGCATATCCCGCAAAAGTTGCAGACTTTTGCGACAAGGATATGCGACGAAAACAAGATAGAGCGCGTCATGCGCTTCCGTGAAAACGTGACGCGCTCTACGCCCGCTTCGCGAAAATCCTGAACTCCGCGACCGCCGTCGCGACAATCTCGCCCGCCTCGTTGGCGAGTTCGCCCTCGATGCGCGCCGTGCGCCCGTCGTCGTTCACGACGCGGGCGCGCGCAAGCATCGGGCCGGGCTTCGCGGGCTTGTGATAGCGCGTCTCCAGCCGGATCGTCGCCGCCGATCCGCCCTCCGGCACGTGCGCGCCGAGCGCCAGCGCGGTCGCCAAATCCAGCATGGCCGCGAGGAAGCCGCCCTGTATGGAGCCGTTGCGATTGAGGAATTCGGGCCGCGCCTGATAGCGCACGCGCGCTTCGCCGGTGCGAGGATCGCGCGAGAGAATTTCGCGCCCCAGCAATTGCGCGGACGGCGAGTCGACCAGCGGCTTCATCGGCCCATCTTCTCGCCGAAGGTCCAGAACTTGTGGCCGAAGAAGCTCCAGAACATGACGATGCCGGTCGTGACCAATTGCGCGGGAATGTAGGGCGCGCCGAGCCGGTCGACGAACAGGTGCATCAACAGGCCGGTAATGACGAAGCCGACCGCCGCCACGCCGACGAAGCGCCAGAGCGCGGCGACGTGATTGCGTTCGGTCTCGAACACATGCGCGCGATTGAGCGTGTAGGAGACGAAGCCGCCGCCGACATAGCCGACCAGCGTCGCCGGCACCGGCGCGACGTGGAAGCCCTGCACGAGCGCGATCAGCAGGCCGTAATGCGTGGCGATGGTCGCCAGCCCGACGATGAAGAAGGCCGAGAATTGCAGGTGCAGGCGCATGGGTTAAGTAGCGAGAGATTGCCGCGCCGGGACCGCCGGCCTCCGGCCGGCTAGGGGATGGAAGCCGGCCGGAGGCCGGCGGTCCCGGCTTTTTGTCAGTTCGACAGCGCCGCCTTCACAGCCGCGCTCGCCTTGGCGAAATCCATCTGGCCCGTGTACTTCGCCTTCAGCGCGCCCACGACCTTGCCCATGTCCTTCATCGAGGCCGCGCCGGTTTCCGCGATCGCTGCCTTGATGGCGGCGGCCACCGCCGCCTCGTCCATCTGCTTGGGCAGGTAGGAGGAGATGACCTCGATCTCGCCCTTCTCCTGCGCGGCGAGTTCCGGGCGGTTGTTCTTCTCGTAGATGTCGAGCGATTCCTGGCGGCTCTTCACCATCTTCTGCAGCAGCGCGAGAATGTCCTCGTCGCTCACCGTCTTGCCCTCGCCGCGCGCGAGAATGTCGCGGTCCTTCAGCGCGGCCGTGATGAGGCGGATCGTGGCCACGCGCATCTTGTCGCCGGCCTTCATCGCCTCTTTGAGATCGGAAGTGAACTTTTCGCGCATGTTGCTTCTCGAATTCCGTGGTTGACGCATGCCTAGCGGGGTTGACGGCCCGACGCCCCTCCCCTAGCTTCCGCGCCGATTTCGACCCCTGACAGTCGCGCGCCCTGTGACGCCCGCCGCTTCAAGTTCGAGGTCGGATATATCCGACTTCGCGCAATTTCGAAGTCGGATGTATCCGACTTCGCAGAATGCGGCCCGGGCCCTTCGGCGCAGGGCGAAAATGCCGGGGTCCCGAAGGGCCAAGGGTGTAGAGCGCAGATGACAGCCGATCAAGCCGAAAAGACCTCTCCCTGGACCGTGCGCACGCCGACCGCCCTGCTGGTGCTGGCCGACGGGACGGTGATCGAGGGCTTCGGCCTCGGCGCGGTGGGCGCGGCCGATGGCGAGGTCTGCTTCAACACGGCCATGACCGGCTACGAGGAAATCCTCACCGACCCCTCCTACGCCGGCCAGATCGTCACCTTCACCTTCCCCCATATCGGCAATGTCGGCGTCAACGACGAGGACGTCGAGACGGTCAACATGGCGGCAAGCTCCGGCGTGCGCGGAACCGTGCTGCAGGCCCCCATCACCGATCCCTCGAACTTTCGCGCGCAAAAACATTTCGACGCCTGGCTGAAGGCGCGCGGCATCGTCGGCATCTGCGGCGTCGACACGCGCGCGCTGACCGCCCGCATCCGCGACAAGGGCATGCCCAACGCCGTCATCGCCCACGCGCCGGACGGCAAGTTCGACGTGGAAGCGCTGAAGAAGCGCGCGGCCGGCATCCATTCCATGGACGGGCTCGATCTCGTGCCGGGCGTGACCGCCGCGCAGCGCTACGGCTGGGACGAGACGACCTGGACGCTGGGCGAAGGCTACGGCCGCCAGACCGCGCCCAAGCGCAAGGTCGTCGCCATCGACTTCGGCGTGAAGCGCAACATCCTGCGGCTTCTGGCCGACGCCGGCTGCGACGTGACGGTCGTGCCGGCGACGACGAGCGCGGAAGACATTCTGAGGCTGAAGCCGGACGGCGTGTTTCTCTCGAACGGCCCGGGCGACCCCGCCGCGACCGGCGTCTATTCCGTGCCGACCATCAAGAAGCTGCTGGACGAAAAGGTGCCGACCTTCGGCATCTGCCTCGGCCACCAGATGATGGCGCTCGCCGTCGGCGCGAAGACGAAGAAGATGCACCAGGGCCACCACGGCGCGAACCATCCCGTCATGGACTACACGACCGGCAAGGTCGAGATCGTCTCGATGAACCACGGCTTCGCCGTCGACGTCGACACGCTGCCGGCGAACGCCAAGGAGACGCACCGCTCGCTGTTCGACGGCTCGAACTGCGGCATCGCGCTCGAGGATCGCCCCGCCTTCTCGGTGCAGCACCACCCCGAAGCCTCGCCCGGCCCGCAGGATTCGCACTACCTGTTCACGCGCTTCGTCGAGATGATGGACAAGGCGAAGGGGTGATGGGGACAGCCTCTCCGCAGCCGTCATTGCGAGCGAAGCGAAGCAATCCATCCCCGAAACTTGATTCAGATGCGAGGATGGATTGCTTCGTCGCTTGCGCTCCTCGCAATGACGGTGGCGCGAACCGGGGCCGCACCCCATGACCTGGCGCGACTTCTTCGACCGCGATCACGCGCTCTACGTCAGCGAGCGTCACAAGCTGCTGCATGCCGATCTCGTGTCCAAGGGCGTCGCCGCGCACATCCCGCGCCCTGACGCGCAAGTCCTCGACTACGGCTGCGGCGAGGCGCTGGGCGCTCCTTACGTCTCCGAGCGCTGCGGCAAGCTCTACCTGTTCGACACCGCGCCGAGCGTGCGCGCGAAACTCATTGCCGCCAACGTCGCCCGCGCCAATGTCGCAGTGCTCGACGAAGCCGGCGTCGCTGCGATCCCCAACGGCTCGCTCGACATGATCGTCGTCGTCTCGGTGCTGCAATATGTCGGCGAGGCCGAACTCGCGCGCCTGCTGACGACTTTCCGCGACAAGCTCAAGGACGACGGCAAGCTCGTGCTCGCCGACATCATCCCCAAGGACGTGAGCCCGATCGACGACGCGCGCGCGCTCATCGATTTCGGCCTGCATGGCGGCTTCCTCGTCGCCGCCCTCGTCGGCCTCGCGCGCACCGCGCTCTCCGACTACCGCACGCTGCGCCAGCAATACGGCCTGTCCTTCTACGACGAGGCCGATATCCGCGAGATTCTGGCCGAGCACGATTTTTCCTGCGCGCGCGCGCCGCAGAATATCGGGCACAACCAGAAGCGCATGACATTCGTGGCGCGGAAGGTCGTGGAGACGGATTGAGGTCGGCGGCTCCCTTCTCCCGCAGGGCGAGGGAGCCGCCCCGTTAATCATCCTTGTCCTCGCCGGCTGGACGGCCCGCCGCCAAAAGTTTAACGCTTCGTTAAAGCCGCCTTCCCTCACCCTGAGGAGCGCCTGAAAGGCGCGTCTCGAAGGGTGGCCAAGGGAGCGGCCCGGCCATCCTTCGAGACGCCGCCTGCGGCGGCTCCTCAGGATGAAGGAACGGGGGAGAACCGGATCGTGCAGGTTGGACGCAAGCTGACGGCCCCGATCGCCCTTTTGCGGCGCAGCCCTCTGCCTGCCGCTCGCCGGCTGCGTCGACACCGCCGGCCAGGCCCGGCTCGAGCCCGCCGCCGCTCCGTCGAAGATCGCCCGCCGGCCGGGCGTCAGCCCGCGCGCGGCGACGGTTGCGCTGGCCAGCGTCGCCGGCGCGCCGCAGGACGTGAACGACCGTTTCGCGCTGGCCTTCGCGCAATCGGCCGGTTCGCAGGACCTGACCACGGTCGAGCCCGGCAAGGCCGAATATCTCGTGCGCGCCTATATCGACGCCGGCGCGGCGGAGCCCGGGACCACCCGCATTTCCTACGTCGTCGACCTTTTCGATCGCTCCAGGCGGCGCGTGGCGCGCCTGACGGACGAAATGCCGGTCAAGGGCGCGGCCGCCGATCCCTGGACCGCCGCCGACGATTCGGTCCTTTCCGCGCTCGCCGCCCGCACCGCGAGCGATCTGGCCGACGCGCTCACCAATACGCCCGAAGCAGTCGCCGGCGCCGCCGTCGCCTCGGCCAGCCCGTCCGCCGCGCGCGGGCGCCGCGCGCAGGCCGGCAGTTCGACCGCCGCCCGGCAGGAGCCTGAGCCGACCGGCGCCCGCGTCGGTCTCGCCGTCACGCGCTGAGGCGCTGCGAGAGCGCGCTTGCGGCTTTCCACCGATTTCGCAAGTCCGTCATGCCGTTGTCGTATTGTTTGCCCGCGAACCGACTGCTAAGACCCGGCGCATTCGGCAAGGCTCGGATCGTTACTCGGATCGCTGATATGGCTGGCATGAAAATTCTGGCGGGAAATTCCAACCGCCAGCTGACCGAAGCGATCGCCGCCTATCTCGGCACGCCGCTGACGCAATGCTCGGTGCGGCGCTTCGCCGACATGGAAATCTTCGTCGAGATTCAGGAGAACGTGCGCGGCCAGGACACGTTCATCGTGCAGTCCACGTCGTTTCCGGCAAACGACCACCTGATGGAAGTTCTCATCATGGCCGACGCGCTGCGCCGCTCCTCGGCGCGCCGCATCACCGCCGTCCTTCCCTATTTCGGCTATGCGCGCCAGGACCGGAAGTCGGGTTCGCGCACGCCGATCTCGGCCAAGCTCGTCGCCAATCTCATCACGCGCGCCGGCGTCGACCGCGTGCTCACCGTCGACCTGCACGCCGGCCAGATCCAGGGCTTCTTCGATATCCCGACCGACAATCTGTTCGCCGCGCCCGTGATGGTGCGCGACATCAAGGAGCGCAACAAGGACCTGTCGAACGTGATGGTCGTGTCGCCCGACGTCGGCGGCGTGGTGCGCGCGCGCGCGCTCGCCAAGCGCATCGACGCCCAGCTCGCCATCGTCGACAAGCGGCGCGAGCGCGCCGGCGAATCCGAGGTGATGAACATCATCGGCGACGTCGCCGGCAAGAGCTGCATCCTCGTCGACGACATCGTCGATTCCGGCGGCACGCTCTGCAACGCCGCCGAAGCTCTGCTGAAGCAGGGCGCCAAGGACGTCTCCGCCTACATCACGCATGGCGTTCTGTCGGGCGGCGCGGTCGCGCGCATCTCCTCGTCCAAGCTGAAAGAGCTTGTCATCACCGACACGATCGCGCCGACCGAAGCGGTGCGTCTCGCCAGCAACATCCGCGTCATCACCATCGCGGGGCTCATCGGCGAAGCCATCGCGCGCACCGCCAAGGAAGAATCGGTTTCGAGCCTGTTCGACTGAGAACGGAGGCGCAGAAACTGCCGGGCGCCGCGCAATAATCCTCGAAGACAAAAAAAGAAGGCCGGACTTTCGTCCGGCCGCTCCCGGCATGACGCCGGAGGACTTCAAGAGGGAATGATCGGAAACTTGTTCACCGGGGAGGCAGTGAACGACGCAACCGACCGATGAATGATGCGCCTGCCCGGCCAGCCCCGCAATGTGGCGACCCGCATGGTAGACATGCGACCTTTACATGAGCATCCAATCGTTCATGCGCAGCGCGCATGGCAGGCAGAAGATGATTCAATACTTCCAGCGTTGCGCGTTGGCGACGAGGAAGTCGCGGAACACCTGCACGCGCGCCACGTTCTTCATCTCTTCGGGATAGACGAGATAGCACTCGAGTTCCGGCATCTCCGCATTCGGGAGAAGCTGCACGAGGCCGGAATCGGCGGTCGCCAGCAGATATTCCGGCAGCACGGCGACGCCGACGCCCGCCTCGACCGCCTGCCGCAACGCCGTGATGTTGTTGACCGAAAGCGCCGGCACGCGCGGGTTCTTCGCGTCGCGGCCGGCGGTCAGGAGCGAGTTCAGACTGTTGAGGAAGCCCGCGCCGGTCGCGCCGTAGCTGAGAATGCGGTGCTGGTCGAGATCGACGAGCGTCTTGGGCTGTCCGTGCCGGCGGATGTAATCGGCCGAGGCGTAGAGGTGGTAGTGCACGGTGAACAGCCGGCGCCGGATGAGGTCGGGCTGCGAGGGCTGGCGCAGGCGCAGGCCGACGTCCGCCTCGCGCATCCCGAGATCCAGTTCGTCGTCGGTCAGGATCAGCCGCAGCTTGATGTCGGGATAGAGTTCGAGGAATTCGCCGAGCTGCGGGGCGAGCCAGTTGGCGCCGATGCCGAGCGTGGTGGTGACGCGCAACTCGCCCTGCGGCTTCTCGCGCTGCTCGGACAGCCGCAGGCGCGCGGCGTCGAGCTTGCTCATCACGTCCTTGACCGTGCGCAGCAGGATTTCGCCCTGCTCGGTCAGGATCAGGCCGCGCGCGTGGCGGTGGAACAGCGGCGTGTCGAGATCCTGCTCCAGCGCGCCGACCTGGCGGCTCACCGCCGACTGGCTGAGGCCGAGCTTCTCGCCGGCGTGCGTAAAAGAGCCGGCTTCCGCCGCCGCGTGGAAAACGCGGAGCTTGTCCCAATCCACGGCAATCCTCCCCTTCGGCCCTAGGCGGTCGCCCGTTAGCCCGGGCGTTATGCGCTCAGGTCGCGCGGCTTATGCGCCACGTTCTTGTGTTCGCCAATTCATGACATGCTTTTGTAGGACAATTCCAGCGCTAATTGCGCGCGCCATACTCTTTTTTTGAGATCGTGGGTTACTCGGCCGCCGCGCGCGATTCCTGCGCGGCCAGGTATTTCTCCGCCTCCAGAGCCGCCATGCAGCCGAGGCCCGCAGCCGTCACCGCCTGCCGATAGATGTCGTCGGCGACGTCGCCGGCCGCGAACACGCCGGGAATGTTGGTCTGCGTCGTGCCGGGAACGGTCTTTATGTAGCCATTGGCCTTCATGTCCACCTGGCCGGCGAACAGCTCTGACGCGGGCGCATGGCCGATGGCGACGAACACGCCGTCGACCTTCCGCTCTTCCGTCGCGCCGGTCTGTACGTTCTTCAACCGCACCGCCGTCACCGACAGCGGCGCTTCCGCGCCCAAGATCTCGTCGATCGCGGAATTCCACACCACCTCGATCTTCGGATGCGCGAACAGCCGCTCCTGCAGGATGCGCTCGGCGCGGAACGAGTCGCGGCGATGCACGACGGTCACTTTCGAGGCGAGATTGGCGAGATAGAGCGCCTCCTCGACCGCCGAATTGCCGCCCCCGACCACGACCACTTCCTTGCCGCGATAGAAGAAGCCGTCGCAGGTGGCGCAGGCCGAGACGCCATAGCCTTTGAATTTTTCCTCGCTCGGCGTGCCCAGCCATTTGGCCTTGGCGCCGGTGGCGATCACCAGCGCGTCGCAGGTCCACACGGCGCCGGAATCGCAGGTGAGCCGGAACGGCCGCTGGCCCAGTTCCGCCTTCGTCACGTAGTCGGAGACGAGTTCGGCGCCGACATGCTCGGCCTGGAGCCGCATCTGCTCCATCAGCCAGGGGCCCTGGATCGGCTCGGCAAAGCCCGGGTAATTCTCGACGTCGGTGGTGATCATCAACTGCCCGCCGGGCTCGAAGCCGGAGATCAGGACGGGCGACAGCATGGCGCGCGCGGCGTAGATCGCCGTGGTGTAGCCGGCCGGTCCCGAGCCGACGACGATGAGGCGGGCGTGGCGGGTTTTCGGTTGGGACATGGGAACTCCAAGGCGCGCCGCCGCGGCGGCATGCCGAATTTCTGGCCAAAACTCTGGCGTTTGAGGCGTTGGCCCAATCTACGAACGCCTCCCGCCCCCGACAAGGCCGGCAAAGCCGTCATCCACGGCCTTGCGCTCAAACATCCGTGAGGCCACAAGGCGTCGGATCAACGCGCGGGGACATCATGGCCAGACCCATCATCGGCATCATCGGCGGCTCGGGCGTCTACAATCTGCCGGGCCTGGAGGATCTGCGCGAGGAAAAGGTCGCCACCCCCTGGGGCGAGCCCTCCGACAGCCTGCATTTCGGCCGGATCGGCACGACGGAGGCGGTTTTCCTGCCGCGCCACGGACGTGGCCACCGGCTGTCGCCGTCCGGCATCAACTATCGCGCCAATATCGACGCGATGAAGCGCGTCGGCGTCACCGACATCGTCTCGGTCTCCGCCTGCGGCTCGTTCCGCGAGCATCTGCCGCCGGGCCTGTTCGTGCTGGTCGACCAGTTCGTCGATCGCACCTTCGGCCGCCAGTCCTCCTTCTTCGGCAATGGCTGCGTCGCGCATGTCTCCATGGCCCACCCGGTGGCGCCCGCCCTGCAGGAGCGGATCGCCGCCGCCGCCAAGGCCGAGAACATCCCGTGCCAGAAGGGCGGAACCTACGTCTGCATGGAAGGCCCGCAATTCTCCTCGCTCGCGGAATCCCTGACTTATCGCGCGGCGGGTTACGATGTGATCGGCATGACCGCGTGTCCTGAGGTCAAGCTCGCGCGAGAAGCGGAGATTTCCTACGCCACCATCGCCATGGTGACGGATTTCGACTGCTGGCATCCCGACCACGACGCCGTCGACGTCGCGCAGATCATCAGGATCGTGCACGACAACGCCGCCAGGGCGAGCCGCCTGCTGGCGCGGCTGCTTGAAGGACATGCCGGCCGAGCGCGCGCCCTGCCCGATCGGCTCCGACCGCGCGCTCGACACCGCGCTCATCACCGCGCCCGAAGCGCGCGATCCGGACCTGCTGAAGAAGCTCGAGCCGATCATGGCGCGGGTGAACGGGAGTTGAGGCCCGCCTGACTGATCTCGAACGCCTAACAAAAGTTGTTAGTTTTTGTGAGGCGGCTTATGATTGCCGGCATGCGCACCATGACCGTTTCCCTTTCTCCGCAACAGGCGATCCGTATCCAGCAGGCGGTCGAATCCGGAGCTTACGCTTCCAACAGCGAGGTTGTTCGCGACGCGCTGCGTCTTTGGGAACAACGCGAGGAAGTGCGGGCGCTGGAATTGGCCCGACTCAAGCAGGCCTATTCTGAAGGCATGGCGAGCGGCGCCGGCAGGGCCATGACCGCTGACGCCCTTCTTGCGGAATTCAAGGAAAAAGTCCGCAGGCGTGGGTGAAGTCAGGCTCACGCCACGGGCAGAATCCGACCTTTTCGAAATTTGGGCTTCGATTGCGCCTGACAATATTCGCGCGGCGGACAAGCTCATCCGAGGCATATTGCATGCGGCGGAACTTGCCGCTGAACAGCCGCAGATGGGCGCGCGGCGTCCGGAATTGAGCGCCACGGCGCGCATTCTCGTGCACGGCCGATACGTTGCGATTTACGAGCCGCAGGCAGACGGCGTGCTGCTGGTCGCGATCGTCCATGGAATGCGCGACCCCGAAAGCTGGTTGAAGTGAACGCCGCCGAATGGACTTGACGGCTACAGCCGCGTCGTCGGCAGCTTCATCGCGCCGAAGCCGAGAACGCCCCACAGAAGCGAGAAGACGAGGCTGAAGATCACCGACAGCGCGATCGTCGCCGGCACGGCGGCGATGCCCCACTTGATGAAAATCCCCACCAGCCGGGTGAAGGGAATGTCGATGTCGACGACGGTGACGCGCTGGCCCGGATCGTTCATGGCGCTTTCCTTTCGCGGCGATCTGTGGTCATCAAACCTCATAGCACCCACAAGCTGGCCACGGAAAAGCAGATGAACGCGACATCGCTGGAAAAGTCCCTCAACCAGTCCCTTGCCGACGCCATCCGCACGATCCCGGACTATCCCAAGCCCGGCATCCTGTTCCGCGACATCACCACGCTGCTCGGCGACGCCCGCGCCTTCCGCCGCGCGGTCGACGAACTCGTCCATCCCTGGGCCGGCAACCGCATCGACAAGGTCGCCGGCATGGAGGCGCGCGGCTTCATTCTGGGCGGCGCCGTGGCGCATCAACTCTCGGCCGGCTTCATTCCCATCCGCAAGAAGGGCAAGCTGCCGCACGCCAAGGTCTCGATCGCCTATTCGCTGGAATACGGCATCGACGAAATGGAGATGCACGAGGACGCCGTGACCAAGGGCGAGCGCGTCATCCTCGTCGACGATCTGATCGCCACCGGCGGTACGGCCGAAGGCGCGGTCAAGCTGTTGCAGAAGATGGGCGCCAATGTCGTCGCCGCCTGTTTCGTCATCGACCTGCCCGATCTCGGCGGCGCGCAGAAAATCCGCGACCTCGGCGTCCCCGTCCGCACTCTCGTCGCATTCGGGGGGCATTGAACATGCTCGACACGCGAGGCGCGAAGGTGGGAAGCGAACTCGATCACGCCGACCAGTACCGCATGTTGCGCGAGGAGATTCTCGAGCAGGTGCGCGACACGCGCCGCCTCGAGACGCTGACGCTCGGCGCGCTCGCGCTGTTCTACACCTGGGTGTTGACGCATGGCGCGGCCGCCGGCGGGCGCGGAATCTACTGGCTTGCGCCTGTCCTCGTGCTGCTGGCCGCCGTGCGCGCCTGGGTCGCGCTGTCGCGCATCGCCGAGATTGCGGCCTACTTGCGCGAGATCGAGATCGCCGCCTTCGGCCGCATCGCCGAGCATGGTACGGTGCTGCTGCCGCGCCCCTCCATTCTCGACCAGAAGTTCAAGCTGAGCGATCTCTGGCGCGCCGACATCCAGACCTACGCCGGCAATCCGCCCGGTTGGGAGCAGCATGTGGAAGCCTACGGCTCGCGCCTCATCAGCCGCAGCGCCGTCGCCTTCTGGGCGCTGCTGTTTCTCTTCACCATCTTCGCGGCGATGCTGATGCCCGATCTCGCGGCGACGCATTTCTAATCGACGAGCCTTCATCCTGAAGAGCGATGCGCAGCATTGCGTCTCGAAGGATGGCCATGTCTCGCATGTGTCGCCATGCTTCGAGACGGCGCTTTCGGCGCCTCCTCAGCATGAAGGCTGCTGTTGCGGCGCAGGGCAGCGTCCTCACCGCCATCCCAGCGCGCCCTTCATGAAATCCACCGCGCGCGCGACAGAGTCCCGCGCAGGCTTCTGATCCAGCGCGAACTGGTAGACATGCGGCTGACGCGGCGTGAAATCCGCGTCGAAGAACATCTCGTCCACCTTCACGCCGAGCTTCTTCAGACGCGCCGCGAAAGCGCGCGACTGGTCCTCGAAATCGTCGTCGTTGCCGGCGGTGACGAAAGCCTGCGGGAAGGCGCCCGTCACATAGCGCGCGACGGAAAAGGTCGCGAATTTCGCATCGGCGCGAAAGGTCTGCGTGCCCGCGTAATGCGCGAGCGGCCCATCGAGCTTCGACGTGATCGGCCCGGTAAATCCCATCGTCGAAAGATCGTAGGCGCCGCAATAGAGCAGCGCGCCCTTCAGCGCCCTCGCGGGGATGGTCGGCCTGATCCGCATGCGCCGCGCATAGGCGGTCGAGGTCGCCACGGTCGAGACTTGCGCGGCGATCTGCGCGCCGGCCGAATCTCCGGCGATGAAGAAACGCGCGGGGTCGACACGCAGGCGCGCCGCCTCGCGCTTGAGAAAGGCGAGCGCCTCGAAGGCCTGGCGCACCGGCGTCGGATAGGTCGCCTTCGGCGGCAGGCTGTAGTCCATCGCCGCGACCGCGAAGCCGCCGGCCGCGAGCGCCGCCGCATATTGCGCGACGAAATCCTTGCTGCCGCCCGCCCAGCCGCCGCCGTGGATCCACAACACGGTCGGCAGGGGACGTCCCGAGTCGGCAAGCTCCTTCGGCAGATAGAGATCGAGCCTGGCGTCCTCCGCCGCGCCGTAGGCGATGTCGCGCTCGACCGTGACATGCGACGGCAGCCTGACCTCCGCGCGTATTTCGCGCGGCGCGCAGAAGACGAAAAGCGAGAGCGAGAGCGCCGCGAGGAAAAGGCGCGACGAGAAGGACAGGCCGGTCATTGCGGCGATGATGGACGGGCGGGGGACGCCGATCAACCCGCGTTCAATCGTTCGACCCGCCGCCGCCGAAATCGCCGCCGCCTCCGGAATCGCTGCTGGAATCGCTGCTGCTGCTCGAGCCCGAAGACCAGCCGCTATCGCTCGAACTGTCGGAGCCGGAAGAACCGCCGCCCGCGCGCACGGGCAGCGGCCTGGCGATCCAGCTCCAGCGCTTCGAGGCCTTGAGCCGAGGCGCGACGCCGGGAATGGCGAGCAGGATCGTCTGCAGAATGCCGAGCGCCACGAGCAGGAGGACGACGAAGAACAGCGCCATGACGGCGAGGAAGAAAACGATGACAATGATCTTGCCGGCGCCGACGACGATGGTCCAAAGAAGCGACCCTCCCGCCTCCTCGCCGGAGCTGCGGCCGGCGTTCGGCGCGACGACGGTCTGCCCGATCGCTTCGAGCACGCCTTCCACGCCGCCGCGCGCGGCTTCGGTCCACTCGCCGGCCTGCAGATGCCGCTCCATGCGATCGGCGATGATGAGGCGGGTCGCCGCATCGGTCAGCAGACCCTCGAGCCCGTAGCCGACCTCGATGCGCGCCTTGCGCTCGCTTTCCGCGATCAGCAGCAGCACGCCGTCGTTGCGTCCGGCGTGGCCGATGCGCCAGGCGCGCGCGAGGCCGATCGCGTCCTCGGCGATCGAGCCCTTCGTCACGCGCGCGATCGTCGCCACGACGACCTGCGGTCCGTCCGCGCGATAGAGCGCGCGCAGCCGCTCGTTCAGGCGCGCGCGCTCGTCCGGCGCGATCAGATGCGCCTCGTCCATCACGTAGGACGTCATCTTCGGCCGCGCCGCCTGCTGCGCCGTCATCTCCTGGTCATGCTTGAGATAGCGGATGAGGCCGATCATCGCCGCAAACAGCGCCAGCGCGCCGATGAACAGCGCCCGTGCGGTGCGGGGCTGGCGAGCGGATGCGCTCTTGGGCGAACGCGCCCTGCGGCGAGGCTTGCTCATTGACGCAGGGGCGCATCCTTGTCGCACGTGAATTTCGGCGCTGCCTCGTCCGCCGTTTTTCGCGCGCGAACATTTGCGTCCGGCCTGCCGCCGTCGACGATCGCCACGATGCAGGACGAGGCCGCGCCCTCGAGCTTGTAGACGACGAGCGCGCTGCGGAACGGCCCGCCGACCGACTTGCCGATATCGTAGCGCAGGATTGCCGCGAACGGCTTGCCCGCGGCCTTGCGCCACTCGACCGTGTCTTTCGGGAAATAGAATTCGCCGAGCTGCGTGTCGCCGCGCGCGCCCTTGGCGCCGAAGGAGACGAAGGCGGCGTCCGCGCCCGAATTGATGTCGACCGCTATGCCGTCTGGACCGTTGCAGCGACGCATGATCACATCGTCCTCCGCGCCGGTCTTGCGGCATTTCTCCCAGTCGAATTTCGTATAGGCGCTGTCGGCCGCGCCGGCGTCGTGCGCCGCGAAAGCTCCGATCAGGCCGGCAAGCAGAAAAGGCGCGCGCATAGGAAACTCCATGTCGCGCGCATCATCGCGACGGCGCGCGCAAAACGCCGTGCGGCGCCGCACGTCGCTCAGGCGTCGCGCATCCGGATGAAGCCGGAGCCGCGGAATTCGAAAACGAGTTCGCCGTGCTGGTTGACGCCGGTATTGTGGTTGAACACGAGGCCCCAGCCGGGTTTCGACGTCGCCCGCTTGTCGATGATCTGCGTCGCGAAGGTCACGGTATCGCCCAGAAACACGGGCTTGGCCCAGCGCAGATGAATGAAGCCCGGCGAGGGCCCGCCCTGCGGCGTCTCGATCCCCTGCGCGCGCAGTTCGGCCTGCACGCGGTCGCGCGCCGCCACCACGTTGCGCATCCACAGGCACGCCGTCTGCCAGCCCGACGCCGCGAGACGCCCGAAATACGTCTTGGCCGCCGCTTCCTCATCGAGATGGAAAGGTTGCGGATCGAACTGGCTGGCGAATTCGACGATGTTTTCTTTCGTGAAGGTCTCGCGCCCGAGCTCGATATAGGCGCCGACTTCGAGATCCTCGAGCCAGCCGGCGAAGGGCCGCGCGCGGCCGGTCGCTTGCACGCGCGGCAGCGCGTGCGTGGGATGCGGGACCTTCGCCGCCGGCGCGCTGGCGCTCGCTTCCGCCACGGCGCGCGCGGGGTCGCGCGGCTGGATGAGCTGTGTATGCTTCTGCCGCAGGATGACGTCGCCCTTCTGGTTCAGCGCGTCGATCTCCATGGCGACGAGCCCCATTTCCGGGCGGTTGCGCGACACGCGCTTGTGCAGGATCGTGCGGCGCAGCGTCAGCCGGTCGCCGGGGCGCAGCGGCTTCTCCCAGCGGATCTCGTCGATGCCCGGCGCGCCGAGCGAAGCCGTGCGCGAAATCCAGCTGTCGAAATTGAGTCGCATCATCAGGCAGCACGTATGCCAGCCCGACGCGCTCAGGCCGCCGAGCATGGAATGCGCTGCCGCCTCCTCGTCCAGATGGAAGGGCTGCGGATCGTAGGCCGCGGCGAAGCGGACGATCTCCTCCTTGGTGATCAGGCCGATCCGCGTGGAATTCGGCGACGGCGCCGGGGACGAAATCTTCGTAATGGAACTCGGGCATGGACGTCCCTGGGAGGCGCTTGCGGGGGCTGTAGCCGGATTAGCCCAAGGGCGCGCGGCTGGAAACCGCTCAGCCCGTCGGAATGCGGGGAGCAGGCATGAGCGGCGGGCTCGGGACCGCTCAGGCCTTCCACCGCTCCGCAGCGGCGTCGTCGCCGGCCTTCGCCTCGACCCAGTCGCCGCTCGACCCGTCCTTGCGATGCTCCTTCTTCCAGAAGGGCGCGCGAGTCTTGAGATAGTCCATCAGGAATTCGGCGGCCGCGAAGGCGGCGGCGCGATGCGCCGAGGCCGTGACGACCAGCACGATCTCCTCGCCCGGCGCGATTTTCCCGTGGCGATGGATGGCGGTCGCGCCCATCAGCGGCCAGCGCGCTTTCGCCTCGTCGACGACGCGCGAAATCTCCTCTTCCGCCATGCCCGGATAATGCTCGAGCTCGAGCGCCGCCAGCGTCCCGCCCTCGTCGCGGCAGAGCCCGACGAATGTGACGACGGCGCCGACATCCGTACGCCCCGCCGTCAGCGCGCGCGCTTCGGCCGCGGCGTCGAAGGGCTCGGACTGCACGCGGACATTTCCAGTCATCGCCTCGCGACGCCCCGAACCAGCAATGTCATTCCCGCGAAAGCGGGAATCCAGAGCCGGACCGCGTCCCCCTGGATTCCCGATCGCCCACCACGCGGGCGTCGGGAATGACAACCGAGATAAGCCACCCGCCCTAGCCCCCCGTCATCGGCGGAAAGAAGGCGATCTCCTTCGCGCCCGCGATCGGCGCATCGTGCTTGACGTGCTTGCGGTCGATCGCCACGCGGATCGCGCGCGCGCTCTCGAAGGCGTAGGCGTAGTTCTCGCCGCGCGACACCAGCCAGCCGATGAGATCGCCGACCGTGCGCACCTCCGTCGGCGGCGCGATCTCCTCGTCGGTCGCGCCGACGCGCTCGCGCACCCAGGCGAAATAGACGGCCTTCACCTCATTCCTCCGTCACGTGCTTCAACCCGGCCTTCATGTAGTCCCAGCCGGTGTAGAGCGTCAGCAGCGCGGAAATCCACAGCAGCGCCAGGCCGATCTTCACATTGCCCGGCAGCACGATTTCGCCGGCGCGTCCCGCGATCAGGAAGCCGAGCGCGATGAGCTGCATCGTCGTCTTCCATTTGGCGACGGCGCTCACCGGCACCGAGACCTTCAGCCCCGCCAGAAACTCGCGCAGGCCCGAGACGAGGATTTCGCGGCACAGGATGATGATCGCCGCCCAGATCGACCAGCCCTCGATCGTGTGGTCGGCCACCAGCATCAGCAGCACGGCGGCGACGAGCAGCTTGTCGGCGATCGGGTCGAGCATTCGCCCCATCGAGGATTGCAACTGCCAGACGCGCGCGAGATAGCCGTCGAAGAAATCGGTGATGGCCGCCGCCGAAAACACGCCGAGCGCCGTCCAGCGCATCCAGTGTTCGTCCGGCCACATCATCAGCGCGACCACGATCGGCACCGCGACGACGCGGCCGTAGGTCAGGATGTTCGGCAGCGCCAGCGTGTGATTCTTGGCGCGCCGCAGCGTGGTTTCGGACATGGGGAGCGAGGGAACACGCCCGCAGGCGGCGCGTCAACACAAAGCTGGCGCGGGCGCCCCGCTTTCAGCCCTTTTCGTGAAAGTGAGCGTAAACCAGGCGGGCCGTGGCGGCGTTGACGCCCGGCGTCTTTTCCAGATCGGCCAGCGCCGCCTGCGACACCGCCTTGGCCGTGCCGAAGGCCGCCAGCAGCGCGCGCTTGCGCGCCGGGCCTATCCCTGCGATCTCGTCGAGCGGCGAGCGCGTGAATTCCTTCTTCCGCCGCGCGCGGTGCGTGCCGATGGCGAAGCGGTGCGCCTCGTCGCGCAATCGCTGCACGAAATAGAGCGCGGGGTCGCGCGGCGCCATGCGGAAGGGCTCGCGGCCCGGCGACGAAGAACATTTCGCGGCCGGAATCGCGATCCGCCCCCTTGGCGATCGACACGACGGGAATGTCGGTCACGCCCACCTCCGCCATGGCCGCGCGCGCCGCCTCGAACTGCCCCTTGCCGCCGTCGATGACGACGAGATCGGGGCGCGATGGGAAAGCGTCGGGGTCGGGGGCTGGCTCCTCGTGGTTCGAGACGGCGCTCCGCGCCTCCCCAGCATGAGGGGCCGTATCGGCGCACGCATCTGAGCCCTCGTCCTGAGGAGCAGCCGAAGGCTGCGTCTCGAAGGATGGGGGCGCCTCGCCCGTCGCGGCCCCCTCCTCCTTCACCAGCCTTGCAAACCTGCGCCGCAGCACTTCGCGCATCATGCCGAAATCGTCGCCGGGCGTGAGATCGGCCGACTTGATGTTGAACGTGCGGTAATGCGTCTTCATGAAGCCGTTGCGGCCGGCGACGATCATCGCGCCGATCGCGTTCGTCCCCATGATGTGGGAATTGTCGTAGACCTCGACGCGCCGGATCGGCCGCTCGATGCCGAAGGCCTGGCCGAGCGCGCCGAGCAGCTTCTCCTGGCTCGCGGCCTCGGCGAGCTTGCGCGACAAGGTCTGGCGCGCATTGGCCGCCGCCGCATCGACAAGCTCGCGCTTCTCGCCGCGCTGCGGCGCGGCGACCTCGACCTTGCGGCCCGCGCGCGTCGCCAGCGCCGCGCTCAGAATGTCGCGCTCCTCGACATCCTCGTTGAGCAGCACGAGCGAAGGCGCCGGGCGCTCGTCGTAGAATTGCGCGACGAAGGCGCCGAGCACTTCGGCCTTCGACAGCGACTTGTCGGCGCGCGGAAAATAGGCGCGGTTGCCCCAGTTCTGCCCGGTGCGGAAGAAGAAGATTTCCACGCAGAACTGGCCCGCCTCCTCCGCGATGGCGAAGACGTCGGCCTCTTCGACGCTGCGCGGATTGACGCCCTGCGAGCCCTGAATTGCGGAGAGCGCGGCGATGCGGTCGCGCAGCCGCGCGGCGCGCTCGAAATCGAGCTTTTCCGCCGCCTCGCCCATCTCCTGCGCGAGAAGATCGCGCACCGCGCGGCTCTTGCCTGAGAGAAAATCATGCGCCTCGCGCACGAGTTCGCCGTAGTCCGTATGCGAAATCTCGCCGGTGCACGGGCCGGCGCAGCGCTTGATCTGATACAGACAGGCAGGGCCGCGTGCGGTTCTCGTAATAGCTGTCGGTGCAGGAGCGCAGCAGGAAGGCGCGCTGCAGCGCGTTGAGCGTGCGCCCCACCGCCTGCGCGCTCGCAAATGGCCCGAAATAATCGCCCTTGCGGTTGCGCGCGCCGCGATGCTTGGCGATCTGCGGCGCGACATGGTCGCGCGTCAGCAGGATATAGGGAAACGACTTGTCGTCGCGCATCAGCACGTTGAAGCGCGGCTTCAATTGCTTGATGAGATTGGTCTCGAGCAGCAGCGCTTCCGGCTCGGTCTCGGTGGAGACGAAGACCATGGAGGCGGTGAGCGCGATCATGCGCGCGATGCGATTGGTGTGGCCCTCGCCGCGCATGTAGGAGGCGATGCGCTTGCGCACGCTCTTCGCCTTGCCGACGTAGAGAACCTCGCCGTCGACGGCGATCATGCGATAGACGCCGGGGCCGACCGGCGCGTGTTTCCAGTGCTTGCGGATGACCTCGACGCCGCGCGCCAGCGGCCCCGCCGCCGTCTCGGCCGTAAGGTCGAGATCGAGCGCGGGCAGGCTCTGTTCGGCTTCGTCGGAAACGTCGGCGTCCTCGGGCGGCGCGTCGACGGGGTTCTTGGTCATCACTGGAGATTTAAGCTCATGCGTGCCGGATGCAACACTCCGTCATGGCCGGGCTTGTCCCGGCCATCCACGCCGGGCCAGCTCAGCGCATGCGGGGCGAATATCCTACAGCGCAATCGCCGACACCAGCCGCCCGTAATCGGGCTCCTTGCGATGCGTGGTGCGGCGGTAGCTGAAGAAGCGCGCCTCGTCGGCATAGGTGTCGAGCGCCAGATTCTCGAAGCTCGCCACATCAGCGCGCTCGACGCGCATGCCGATGAACGCCGGCAGGTCGAACATCTTGTGCTCCGGCTTGACCGAGGGCGCGAAGAAGCGCGCGTGATCGGTCGACGCCGCCGTGAATTGCGCGAAAAATTCCGGGCCCACTTCGTAGCTCGCAGCGCCGATCGTCGGACCGAGCGCCACGAGCGTATCGGCGCGTTTGGCGCCGAGCCTTTCCATCGCGGCAAGCGTCGCCTCGATCACGCCGGTCAATGCGCCCTTCCAGCCGGCATGGCAGGCGCCGACGACGCCCGCCTTCGGGTCGGCGAACAGGATCATGCCGCAATCGGCGCCGGTCACGCCGAGCGCGAGGGAAGGCGTCGCCGTCGCCAGCCCGTCGCAGCGCGGACGGTCGCTCCATGGCGCGTCGACCGCGAGGCAATCGGCCGAATGGATCTGGAACGGCACGAGGAAGCGCGCGGCGTCGACGCCCAGCGTCTCCGCCATGCGCCGCTTGTTCTCCGTGACGTTTTCGCGCGCGTCGCTCGAGCCGACGCCGCCGTTGAGGCTCGCATAGACGCCGGGGCTGACGCCGCCGTTGCGGGTGAAGAATGCGTGCTTCACGCCCGCCGCGGCAGAGCGTGGCGGATCTGGATGACGGGAAGTTTCACGCGCTCTCTTCCTCGACGAAGCCAGGCAGCGCCTCGACGGACGCCCGCGTGATCGCCATCGCCTTGAACAGCCGCCCCATGTCCGTGTCCTTGGCTTCGGAGATCAGGCGCACGAGGCTCTTTTCGATTTCCTCGCGCTGCTCGGCGCTGGCGTTGCGCATCAACGCCTGCGCCCGCTGCACGATGCCGATCTGGCGCAGGAAGAAGCCCTGCGTCACGGGTCCGTGCACGCGCGCGCCTGCGGCTTTCGCGGCGCGCGCCAGGCCGGCGAAATCGATATGCGTCGTCAGGTCCGCTTCGCCGGGGTCTTCCAGCGGGTCGACGAAGGCGTGGTCGCGCATCGCCTGCAGCGTTTCGCCGAGCGTGGTCTGCGAATGGCCGTAGTCGACGACGAGCAGCGCGCCGCCCTCGCGCACGATGCGCGCGGCCAGCGTCATCATGATGCGCTGGCCCACCGCGCCGACTTCCAGCACGGCGCCGACCGGCGCCTCGACCGTGAGATAGGGCTCGATCGCCGCCGCCGCGCCGAAGGACGAGCCTGTCGGCCGACCAGCCCGACCTGCCGCTCGCGCCAGCCTTCGGCCGTCTTCACGTAATGGCGCGCCGGCAGCGCATCGAAGAATTCATTGGCGAGAATGATCGCCGGCCCCGGCGGAATCTGCTCGACGCTTTCCGCCCAGTCGACCGTACGCTCGGCGCTCTCCAGCATGCGCTGCTGACGCGCCTGCAACGCGGGGCTCGTCTCCACCATCGTGACGGACAATTCGCGATAGAAATCCGGCGCGGCGCGCGCGGCGCGCAGCGCGTCGGCCATCAGCGTGCCGCGCCCGGGGCCGAGCTCGACCAGCCGCGCCGGCTGCGGCCCGCCGATCAGCCGCCACGTCTCGGCGGCCCACAGCCCCAGGAGTTCGCCGAACATCTGGCTGATCTCGGGCGAGGTGACGAAATCGCCGTCCGCGCCGAGCGGATCGCGCGTCATGTAATAGCCGTGCACGGGATGGGCGAGGCAGAGCCCCATGTAGCTCTCGACCGACATCGGCCCGTCCTGCGCGATCATCGCGGCGATTTCCGCGGCAAGAGGATTCATGCCCCGCTCGCTCATCCTCTCGCCCCTTCCGCCTTGCGGCTCCTGAAGATCAGCCACAAGCCTATCACGATCATGGGAACCGACAGGACCATGCCCATGGTCAAGCCATGCGCCAGCGCTTCCAATTGCGGATCGGGCTCGCGGAAGAATTCGCTCGCGATGCGCGCCAGCCCGTAGCCGACGCCGAACACGCCGGCGATCAGCCCCGGCCGCCTGAACCCGCCCGCACGGGCGACGAATGCGGTGACGATCAGCAGGGCAAGCCCCTCGAGCCCCGCCTCGTAGAGCTGGCTCGGATGGCGCGCGCCGTCCACGCCCGGAAAGACCACGGCCCAGGGAACGTCGCTCGGCCTGCCCCACATCTCCGGCTTGATGAAATTGGCGAGCCGCCCGAAGAAAATGCCGATGGGCGCCACGGCGCCGCAGATGTCGGCGACCGTAAACGCCGAGAGCGAATATTTGCGCGCGAAAAGCCAGGCGCCGAAGGCGACGCCCGCCAGCCCGCCGTGAAAGGCCATGCCGCCGTGCCAGACGGCGAGAATCTCGGCGGGATGGGCGATGTAATAGTCGAGCCCGTAGAACAGCACGTTGAAAAGCCGCCCGCCGACGACGGCGCCGAGCGCGGAATAGACGAGCAGGTCGTCGAGGCTCTGCGCACTGGGCCGGGGCGTTTCGCCCCACAGCGCCGGCCGCCGAGCACGAGGCGGCGGGCGTAGAGCCAGCCGAGCAGCAGGCCGAAGACGTAGGCCAGGCCGTACCAGCGCACCGGCAACGGGCCGATGGAGAAGAAAACCGGGTCGATCGCGGGAAAGGGGATCGCCAGAAACGGCATCGAATCGGCCCTGGGCGCTGAAGTCCGGCTGGTGTCTCGCGCGCCGGCAGCCACGTCAAGCCGCGCCGGGACCGCCGGCCTCCGGCCGGCAAGTGCCGTGGTATGCCGGCCGGAGGCCGGCGGTCCCGGCTGACGTCCCATGAACGCCCAAATTCGTGATATGAGGGCGGGAATTGGAGATACCGCCATGCAAGAAAGCCGTTCCCGCCTGACCGACGACCTCGCCCGCATGTTCAACGACGCCGCCGGCCTCGCCAGCGGCGTGCGCCGCGAGGTCGAAACGCTCGTGCGCACGCAGATGGAGCGCATGCTCTCCAAGATGGACGTCGTCGGCCGCGAGGAATTCGAGGCCGCCCGCGACATGGCCGCGCTGGCGCGCGAGCAGAACGAGAAGCTGGAAAAGCGCATCGCCGAGCTGGAGGCGAAGCTCGCGGCGAAAGGCTGAGAAACCTCGACCGCCAACCCGCGTCTGTCATCCCCGCGAAAGCGGGGATCCAGAGCCAGGGCCGCAACGCTGGATTCCCGATCGCTTGCTGCGCAAACGTCGGGAATGACGCTGCGATGACGCCCGCGCCGATTCTGTGGACACCTCGCGCCCGACTCTGGACCCAACCCCCCGAATCCACGAGCTTATTCGCGTCGGGTTGCAGCGTTTGAGTCGCGTCCGGCTATAGTCGTCTTGCGAAGTGATTCGCATGCGCCTGTTCGATTCGCCTCCGCGCCGGAGCGAGCGAACGGGGCGGCCGCCGGCCTGTCGCCGGCGGATCGAGCGTTGAGCCGCGTTTCACGTCGCCTTGGACCCGGATATGCAGACTTCCCAGATTCGCTCGACCCGCCGCGAACATCCGCTCGACATCGTCGAACGGCTGGCCGCGAGCAACGAATGGGCGTTCGAGCGCGACGACCGCGACGAGGTTTCGGTGACGGTCACCGGCGCCTGGACCGATTATCAGGTCGCCTTCAGCTGGCTGCCGGACCTCGAGACGCTGCATGTCGGCTGCGCCTTCGATCTCAAGGTGCCGCTGCGCCTGCGCGCCGAAACGCTCGAACTCATCGCCATCGCCAACGAGCAATTGTGGCTCGGCCATTTCGACCTGTGGACCAGCGAAGGCGTGGTCATGTTCCGTCACGCCATGCTGCTGACCGGCGGCGCGCAGCCCACGACCGCGCAATGCGAGAGCCTGATGTCGAACGCGCTGCTCGCCTGCGAGCGCTATTACCAGGCGTTCCAGTTCGTCGTCTGGGCGGGCAAGACCGCGCGCGAGGCGGTCAACGCGCTGATGCTGGAGACGCGCGGCGAGGCGTGAGGGGCGGACCTGTCATTCCCGCCGCCTCACCCGCATCCTCATCCTGAGGAGCGCCTGAAAGGCGCGTCTCGAAGGATGGCCGCATCTGCCATGCTTCGAGACGCAGGCTACGCCTGCTCCTCAGCATGAGGGGGTTCGTCGTTTCGAGGCGCCCAACCTCCCCGCTCGCGGGGAGGTCGCAATGCGCAGCATTGCGGGTGGGGCAAGCCGGGCGTGATCGAAAAATCTGGTGGCGGCGCCCGGCGCTCCCCACCCGTCGCCTGCGGCGACACCCTCCCCGCAAGCGGGGAGGGAAAGAAACGTCACCCGAACCTGACGTCCAGAATCTCGTAACTCTTGCCGCCGCCGGGCGTGTTCACTTCCACCGTGTCGCCCACCGTCTTGCCGATCAGCGCGCGCGCGATCGGCGAGGTGATCGACACGCGGCCGCTCTTCACGTCGGCCTCGGTCTCGCCGACGATCTGGTATTTCTTCTCTTCGTCGGTGTCCTCGTCGACCAGCGTCACCGTCGCGCCGAACTTGATCGTCTTGCCGGACAGCTTCGACAGGTCGATGACGTCGGCGCGCGCGATCTTGTCCTCGAGCTCCGCGATGCGGCCTTCGTTCAGCGACTGCTGCTCCTTGGCGGAATGATATTCGGCGTTCTCCGAGAGGTCGCCATGCGCGCGCGCCTCCGCGATCATCGTGATGATGCGCGGGCGCTCCTCCTGCTGGCGGCGCCGCAATTCCTCGATGAGGGCGGCGTGGCCCGCCGCCGTGATCGGCAGTTTTTCCATTCCTGTCGCTTCCGTCCAAATCCGATGTCCGGGGCGCGAGACCCCGGGGGTTAAGTCGTGGCCGCCGTCAGGTTTTCAGGCGGCGTCGGTGGCGAAATAGTCCTGCAGCGCGCGCACTTCCAGATCGCCGCCGACATAGGCCTTGATGCCTTCGGCTGCGGCGAGCGCGCCTGCGAGAGTGGTGTAGTAGGGCGCCTTGTGCAAGAGGGCCGCCCGGCGCAGCGAACGCGAATCCGAGAGCGCCTGCGCGCCGGCCGTCGTGTTGAACACGAGCTGGATCGAGCCGTTCTTGATGGCGTCCACGACATGCGGACGGCCTTCCGACACCTTGTTGATGCGCTCGGCCGGCACGCCGTTCTCCATCAGGTAGCGCGCCGTGCCGCCGGTGGCGCGCACCTTGAAGCCGATGCCGACCAGCATGCGGATGGCTTCCAGCATCCGCGCCTTGTCCTCGTCGCGCACGGACACGAAGACCGCGCCCTTGGTCGGCACTTTCGTGCCGCCGCCGAGCTGCGACTTGGCGAAGGCGACCTCGAAGGAACGGTCGAGGCCGATGACCTCGCCGGTCGAGCGCATTTCCGGTCCGAGCACCGTGTCGACGCCGGGGAAGCGCGCGAAGGGGAAGACCGCTTCCTTCACGCCGACATGATCCGAGGGCATGGGCTTGAGCCTGAAATTCGACAGCGGCTCGCCCGCCATGATGCGCGAGGCGATCTTGGCGATCGGCTCGCCGATCACCTTGGCGACGAAGGGCACCGTGCGCGAGGCGCGCGGATTGACCTCGAGCACGTAGATCTCGCCGTCCTTCAGCGCATATTGCACGTTCATCAGGCCGCCGACGTCGAGCGCCAGCGCGAGCTTCTTGGTCTGGAACTCGAGTTCCGCGAGCGTGTCGCGCGACAGCGAGCGCGGCGGCAGCGAGCAGGCGGAATCGCCGGAGTGGATGCCCGCTTCCTCGATATGCTCCATGATGCCGGCGACATGCGCCTCCTTGCCGTCGCTCAGGCAATCCACGTCCACTTCGATGGCGTCCGCGAGGTACCGGTCGAACAGCAGCGGGTTCTTGCCGAGCACCGTGTTGATCTGCCCGGTCTTGTCGTTGGGATAGCGCGCCTTGATGTCGGACGGCACGAGGCTCGGCAGCACGCCGAGCAGATAATCGTTGAGCGCGGGTTCGTCGTGGATGATCGCCATGGCGCGACCGCCCAGCACATAGGACGGACGCACCACCAGCGGCAGGCCGAGTTCGGAGGCCACGAGACGCGACTGCTCGACCGAATAGGCGATGCCGTTCTTCGGCTGCTTGAGGCCGAGCTTGTCGAGCAGGCGCTTGAAGCGGTCGCGGTCTTCCGCGAGGTCGATCGAATCGACCGACGTGCCGAGGATCGGAATGCCCGCCTGCTGCAGCGTGTGCGCCAGCTTCAGCGGCGTCTGGCCGCCGAACTGCACGATCACGCCCTTCAGCGTCCCGTTCGACTTTTCCGTCGCCAGAATCTCCAGCACGTCTTCGCCGGTCAGCGGCTCGAAATAGAGACGGTCGGACGTGTCGTAGTCGGTCGACACGGTCTCGGGATTGCAATTGACCATGATGGTCTCGTAGCCGGCGTCGCTCAGCGCGAAACAGGCGTGGCAGCAGCAATAGTCGAACTCGATGCCCTGCCCGATGCGGTTCGGCCCGCCGCCGAGAATGACGATCTTCTCGCGCGACGAAGGCGCCGATTCGCAGGCGGGTTCGCCGGCGAAGGGACGCTCGTAGGTCGAATACATGTAGGCCGTGGGCGAGGCGAATTCGGCGGCGCATGTGTCGATGCGCTTGAACACCGGACGCACGCCGAGCGCGTGGCGCAGGCCGGTGACGTCCTTCTCTGTCTTGCCCGTCAGCGTGGCGAGGCGCAGGTCCGAGAAGCCGGCGGCCTTCAGCATCCGCAGATTGTCGGGATCGGCGGGCAATCCGTGCGCGCGCACGCGGTTTTCGAGCGCGACGATCTCGCCGATGCGCGCGATGAACCACGGGTCGATCTTGCAGGCGGCGTGCACCTCCGCCTCGCTCATGCCCATGCGCAAAGCCTGCGCCACGACGAGGATGCGGTCCGGCGTCGGCGTGCCCAACGCGGCGCGAAGGATGTTCTTGTCGTCGCCGAGGCCGAGGCCTTCGATCTCGTGCTCGTCGAGGCCGCTGAGGCCCGTCTCCAGCGAGCGCAGCGCCTTCTGCAGCGATTCGGCGAAGGTGCGGCCGATCGCCATCGCCTCGCCCACCGACTTCATCGCCGTGGTCAGGATCGGCTCGGCCCCGGGGAATTTCTCGAAGGCGAAGCGCGGGATTTTCGTGACGACGTAATCGATCGTCGGCTCGAACGAGGCCGGCGTCGCGCCGCCCGTGATGTCGTTGGCGATCTCGTCGAGCGTGTAGCCGATGGCGAGCTTCGCCGCGACCTTGGCGATCGGGAAGCCCGTCGCCTTCGAGGCGAGCGCGGAGGAACGCGACACGCGCGGGTTCATCTCGATCACGATCATCCGGCCCGTCTCCGGGTCGATGGCGAACTGGACGTTGGAGCCGCCCGTCTCCACGCCGATCTCGCGCAACACCGCCAAAGAGGCGTTGCGCATGATCTGGTATTCCTTGTCGGTCAGCGTCAGCGCCGGCGCCACCGTGATCGAATCGCCGGTGTGCACGCCCATCGGATCGATGTTCTCGATCGAGCAGACGATGATGCAATTGTCCGCCTTGTCGCGGACGACCTCCATCTCGTACTCCTTCCAGCCGAGCACGCTCTCTTCGATCAGCACCTCGTTGGTGGGCGAGGCGTCGATGCCGCGCTCGACGATGTCGATGAATTCCGCCTTGTTGTAGGCGATGCCGCCGCCCGTGCCGCCGAGCGTGAAGGACGGCCGGATGATCGCCGGCAGGCCGATGTCGTCCAGCGCCTCGAGCGCCTGCGTCAGCGTCTTGATGTGATGCGAGCGCGGCGTATCCAGCCCGATCTTGGTCATCGCCTCGCGGAACAATTCGCGGTCCTCGGCCTTGTCGATGGCCTCGGCGGTGGCGCCGATCATCTCGACCTCGAACTTGTCGAGCGTCCCCATCTTCTTCAGCGACAGCGCGCAATTGAGCGCGGTCTGGCCGCCCATGGTCGGCAGCAGCGCGAAGCCGCCGGGCGCGGCATAGCGCTCCTTCTCGATGATCTTGGCGACGACTTCCGGCGTGATCGGCTCGACATAGGTGCGGTCGGCCATGTCGGGGTCGGTCATGATCGTCGCCGGGTTCGAATTCACCAGCACGATCCGGTAGCCTTCGGAGCGCAGCGTCTTGCAGGCCTGCGTGCCGGAATAGTCGAATTCGCAGGCCTGGCCGATGACGATCGGCCCCGCGCCGATGATCATGATGGTGGAAATGTCTGATCTTTTCGGCATGGCGTCCCGTAGCGGATAGGAGCTCTTGCGCATCAGATGTGTCCGAAAAGTCTGCAACTTTCCGGTTTGATGCGGTGAAGACCCGACCCATAAAAAAAGGCCGCATCGCCGGCCTTCGCGCCGGAACGCGTCCTTGAGAATTGTCTGGCCGGGCGAGGCCCGGCGAAGCGCGCCCTACCTAGCCCACAATGGCTCACATGTGAACCCCTCAGGCTGCGTCGATAGGCGCCTTGCGGTGGAGGGGCCGGCAGGCGCAAATGCGGGCGACCAACGCAAGCTGGAGCTTATATGGCCCTGCCCCGCCTCGCCTTTCCCCTGCTCGCGCTCGCCTGCGCCGCAACGCCCGCCGCCGCCCTCGACAAGACCGAGGTGCAGGACCTGATGGTGCAATGCGCCGCCTGCCACGGCGCCGACGGCGTGGCGCGCGAGGTCGAGGTGCCCAATCTCGCCGGCCAGCACGACGTCTACCTCTACAACCAGTTGAAGGCCTTCAAGAGCGGCGCGCGAAAACACAAGGAAATGCGCTACCTCGGCCGCCACATGAGCGACGAGGAAATGCAGGCGATCGCCGAATATTACGCTGGTTTGCCGAAGTAGGGGCGTTTCCCTTCTCCCGTGCAGCGGGAGAAGGTGGCCCTCGCGCAGCGAGGGTCGGATGAGGGACCTGCGAATTGTTAAATCTGGATATGCGTCCGGGACGATCGCGGCGCCCTCATCCGTCATGCTTCGCATGACACCTTCTCCCGCCTTGCGGGAGAAGGGGCGCCCGCTCCACCTACCCCCGCCGCTTCCCCTTGAACGCCCTTGTCCCGCCCTTGCCCGCCATCGAGCGCGGCAGCGGGCGGGCTTCGCCGCCGCCTAAATTGTGCGGGCCCATGTCCTCGTCCGTTGGTTTTCGCACGCGAGTGGGCAAATTCGCCGCCGCCCCGTACTTCCTCTTCCCCGCAAACCGCCCCGCCTCGCCCTCGACATCCGCCTGCCGCGCCATCGGGTCTTCGGCCAATAACAGTTCCGTCGCCTCCAGCCGCTTGATCTCGTCGCGCAGGCGGGCGGCTTCCTCGAATTCGAGATTGGCGGCGGCCTCGCGCATCCGCTTTTCGAGATCGGCCAAGGTGACCTTGAGATTGTGCCCGACGAGCGGTTGGCCCACGAGGCCGGCGTCGACCGTCACGTGGTCCTGCTCGTAGACGCTGCCCAGAATGTCCGCGATGCCGCGCTTGATCGAGGCCGGCGTGATGCCGTGCTCTTCATTGTAGGCCATCTGCTTTTCGCGGCGCCGATTCGTCTCGGCTATCGCGCGCTGCATCGAGCCCGTCTCGTGATCGGCGTAGAGGATCACGCGCCCGTCGACGTTTCGCGCGGCGCGGCCGATGGTCTGCACGAGCGACGTCTCGGAGCGCAGAAAACCTTCCTTGTCGGCGTCGAGAATGGCGACGAGGCCGCATTCGGGAATGTCGAGGCCCTCGCGCAGAAGATTGATGCCGACGAGCACGTCGAAGGCGCCGAGACGCAGGTCGCGGATGATCTCGATGCGCTCGATCGTGTCGATGTCCGAGTGCATGTAGCGCACGCGAATGCCGTTCTCGTGCAGGTATTCGGTGAGGTCCTCCGCCATGCGCTTGGTGAGCGTGGTGACGAGCGTGCGATAGCCGGCCTGCGCGACGCCGCGGATTTCGCCGACGACATCGTCGACCTGGCTGCGCGCGGGGCGGATTTCCACCGGCGGGTCGATCAGCCCGGTCGGGCGGATCACCTGCTCGACGAACACGCCGCCGGTCTTCTCCATTTCCCAGGAGCCGGGCGTGGCCGAGACATGCACGGTCTGCGGCCGCATCGCCTCCCATTCCTCGAAGCGCAGCGGGCGGTTGTCGAGGCAGGAGGGCAGGCGGAAGCCGTATTCGGCGAGCGTCGCCTTGCGCCGGAAGTCGCCGCGATACATGCCGCCGATCTGCGGCACGGTGACATGGCTCTCGTCGGTGAAAACAAGCGCATTGTCGGGCAGATATTCGAACAGCGTCGGCGGCGGCTCGCCGGGTTTGCGGCCCGTGAGATAGCGCGAGTAATTCTCGATGCCGGCGCAGGAGCCCGTGGCCTCCAGCATTTCCAGATCGAACATCGTGCGCTGCTCGAGCCTTTGCGCTTCGAGCAGGCGGCCGGCGTTGTAGAGTTCGGGCAGGCGCTGCTTCAGCTCGCGCTTGATGCCGTCGATCGCCTGGATCAGCGTCGGGCGCGGCGTGACGTAGTGGGAATTGGCGTAGAGTTTGATCGCCGAGAGATCGGCGGATTTTTTTCCCGTGAGCGGGTCGAATTCGCTGATCGCCTCCACCTCGTCGCCGAAGAAGCCGACGCGCCATGCCCGGTCCTCGTAGTGGGCCGGGAAAATCTCGATCGTGTCGCCGCGGACGCGGAAGGTTCCTCGCGCGAAATCGCCCGAGGTGCGCTTGTATTGCAGGGCGACGAGATCGGCGATGAGCTGGCGCTGGTCGAGTTTTTCGCCCGCCTTCACCGAGAAGGTCATGGCCGTATAGGTCTCGACCGAGCCGATGCCGTAGATGCAGGAGACCGACGCCACGATGATGACGTCGTCGCGCTCCAGCAGGCTTCGCGTGGCCGCATGGCGCATGCGGTCGATCTGTTCGTTGATCGAGGATTCCTTCTCGATATAGGTATCGGTGCGCGGAACGTAGGCTTCCGGCTGATAGTAATCATAGTATGAAACGAAGTACTCTACAGCATTATCGGGAAAAAACGACTTGAATTCGCCATAGAGCTGCGCCGCCAATGTTTTATTCGGCGCAAGTATAAGAGCAGGCCGCTGTGTTTTTTCTATGACCTGCGCCATGGTGAAGGTCTTGCCGGAACCGGTGACGCCGAGCAGCACCTGATCGCGCTCGTATTGCTGCACGCCCGCCACCAATTCAGAGATCGCCTGCGGCTGGTCGCCCCTGGGCTCGTAGTCCGAGACGATCTTGAAGGAAACGCCGCCCTCGGATTTCTCCGGCCGCGCCGGGACGGTGCGGCGTCCACGGCGCCTTTTGCCGGATGTTGGGATCGCCGAGTTCGAGGAGCGCCTTCAGCGATTCGACGGTCGCGGTGGCGCCGGCGAAGCCTGCGGGCCCATCGGTCACGAACGTCGCCTGCGGCGCCTCGCCCATCCCTCCCCGCGACTTTTCGGGCGCGAGCGCGGGGTTCAGCAGCGCGGACAGATGCTCGTCGAGCGGCGTCACGTCGGGCCGCGCGGCCTTGGCGCGGCTGGGCTTGGTCGGTTTGCGGGGCGGCATGGGCCCAATATGGGCCGGCCCGCCCGCGCTTGAAAGTCCGGCCGCGCTTTTCGCGCTACAAACACGATGCAGCAATGTTTCGGCGGTTCCGTTCATCAAACAGCCAGCCTCGCCGGTGTTGAATGGCGTTGCAGGCGTCCTTCCGCGCCCCGACGGACAAGACACATGGCGGCAGACCCTCGCGCCGGCCTCACGGCTCTCAACCGCTTCGGCTTCGGCGCGCGCGGCGACGGCGACCTTGCAGCCGCGAGCGCCGATCCTCGCGGCTTCCTCGAGGCCGAACTGCGCCAGCCCGGCATCGCGCTGCTCGACGGCCCCGGCCTCGGCCAGACGCCGAAACTGCTTCAGGCCCTGTTCGCGGAACAGGAGCAGCGACGCCAGGAGCGCGAAAAGACCGGACGAACGAATGTCGCGCTCGCAATGCAGATGGTGCAGGGCGCCGAGCCTCCCGCGCCGCCGGCGCCGGAAATGGCCCAGCCCGCGCAAAAGCCGGACGCCCGGCGCCCGCCGAGCGTCGAGCAGCAGGCCTATCGTTCGGAGGCGCTGGCTCGGTTCCAGCGCGCAGCGTCGTCGCGCGCGGGTTTCGTCGAGCGGCTGGTCTGCTTCTGGTCGAACCATTTCTGCGTGTCGGTCGCCAAGGGCGGCTTCGTCCGCGCCGCCGCCGGCGCCTATGAGCGCGAGGCGATCCGCCCGCATGCGCTCGGCCGTTTCGCCGACATGCTCGCCGCCGTCGAGCAGCATCCGGCGATGATCTTCTATCTCGACAATCAGCAGTCGATCGGCCCGTCTTCCAGGGCGGGGCAGAACCGCAAGCGCGGCCTCAACGAGAATCTCGCGCGCGAGATCATGGAGCTGCACACGCTCGGCGTCGACGGCGGATACACGCAGGCCGACGTGACGGCGCTCGCCCATATCATCACCGGCTGGACGTTCGTCGGCCGGCAGGGACGCGCCGGCGAGCCGGGATCGCCGATCTTCTTCGCCGATTATGCACGAGCCCGGCGCGCAAACCGTGCTCGGCAAGAACTACGTCCAGCCCGATCGCGCGCAGGGCCTTGCGGCGCTCGAGGATTTCGCGCGACACCCGGCGACCGCGCGACATATTGCGACAAAATTCGCGCGCCATTTCGTGGCGGACGATCCGCCGCCGGCGCTGGTCGACCGGCTGGCCAGGAATTTTCGCGCCACCGACGGCGATCTCAAGGCGCTGGCGACGACGCTGATCGAAAGCCCGGAGGCCTGGGCCGCGCCCGCGGCCAAGCTGCGCAGCCCCTATGAATTCGCGGTCGCCATCGCGCGCCTGACAGGCCGCGTCCCCACCGACCCCGGACCTCTCCTCGGCGGCCTGAATTCGCTGGGCCAGCCGCTCTGGTCGCCGCCGGGCCCGAACGGCTTCGCCGACACGGCCGCCGCTCTCGTTTCGCCGGAGGGCATGAAGGCGCGTCTCGATCTGTCGTGGCAGGTCGCCAGCCGCATCCAGGACGTCGCCGATCCCGTCGCCCTGCTCGACAAGATCGCAGGCCCTGCCGCCACGCAGGACACGCGCCAGGCGCTGTCGCGCGCCGAATCGCGCCAGCAGGCGCTCGCCATGCTCCTGATGTCGCCGGAGGTGCAGAGGAGATGAGCATGTTCGATCCCTCTTTCTGCGAAACCGCGACGCCGTCGCGCCGCGCGCTGCTGGCCGGCGGCGGGGCCATGTTCGCCTGGGGCTTCGCCCCGCGCATCGCCAGCGCCGCCGGCGCGCGCGACCCGCGCTTCGTCGTCATCGTCCTGCGCGGCGCGCTCGACGGGCTGTCGGCCGTGGGGCCGGTCGGCGATCCCGATTATGCCGGTCTGCACGGCGACATCGCCTTGTCGCTCAGCGGTCCCGATGCGGCGCGTCCGCTCGATTCCTTCTTCGCGCTCAATCCCGGCATGCCGACCTTCCACCGCCTGTTCGGCGCGAGGCAGGCGGCCGTCGTGCATGCCGTCGCCACGCCTTACCGCGAGCGCTCGCATTTCGACGGGCAGGACGTGCTGGAAAGCGGCCTGCCGGGCGTCGGCCGCGCGACGTCCGGCTGGCTCAACCGCGCGTTGTCGGCGTTGCCGGCGGGGCAGCCGATCCGCAGTCGCGGCGGCCTCGGCGTCGGCATCGCCACCCCGCTCGTGCTGCGCGGCGCCGCGCCCGTCGTCGGCTGGGCGCCGCAGGCGTTGCAGCCGGCCGGCGACGATCTCGGCCGCCGCATGATCGACCTCTATCGCCACGCCGATCCATCGCTCGCCGACGCGCTCGCGCGTGGTCTCGACATCGACAAGCTCGCCAGCCGCGAGATGGGCGGCGAAAAGGGCGCCCGCGGCGGCATGGATTCGGTGGCCGGCATGGCGCAGGCCGCGCGCGGCGCGGCGCGCCTGCTCGCTGCGCCGGACGGTCCGCGCGTCGCCGCGCTCGCCTTCGACGGCTGGGACACGCACGCCAACGAAGGCGGCCCGCGCGGCCGCCTCGCGCAATTGCTGTCCGGCCTCGACGGCGCCTTCGGCGAATTCGAGAAAGGTCTCGGCGACAAGTGGCGCGACACGTTCATCGTCGCCGTCACCGAGTTCGGGCGCACCGCGCGCATCAACGGCACGACGGGCACCGACCACGGCACGGGAACGGTCGCATTCATGGCGGGCGGCGCGGTCGCGGGCGGACGGGTCATCGCCGACTGGCCGGGCCTGAAGGCCGAGCGTCTCTACCAGAACCGCGATCTCGCGCCGACGACCGATCTTCGCGCCGTGCTGAAGGGCGCGCTGGCGGATCACCTGGGATTAGGCGCGAAGACTTTGGGCGAAAGCGTGTTTCCGGAATCGGCCGGCGTGAAGCCGATGTCGGGATTGATCGCCTGACTTTCGGGAAATTTCCGGCCTTCGATGCGCGCGGCGCAAAAGAAAACGCCCGACCTCCGAAGTTCCGTGCTTCGGATCGGTCCACGCGGCCAAGAAAGCGCGGACCTCAGGTCGGGCGGTTCCGTTGGAGCTCGGGCTCAGCCGATCACGGCTTCACCAGGGCTCCGAAAATCGGCGAATTGGGCTCGACGTGCTCGATGGCGGCCGTCACGGGGCGCTTCGGCGCGCTGCGCATCGAATAGGCGATGACTCCGACGCCGAAGGCGAGCGCCGCGATCAGCGCGAGCGACACGTTGAATTGACGACGGGCGGCCTCCGCATCCCAGCCACGGCTAAAACCAGCTTCAGGCGCCTTGTCGAAATGATCCACGACCGACATGTCAGCCATCCCCAGAGCTTTGTTATCCGAAACCGTTGCTCGGCTTCGAAGGTCACCCTATCGACCCAACCCCGTTCCCGATGTGCGTTTTGGCGCCTCTCGGGCGCCGTCCGCATCTGTAACTCATTTACAACACTCAAGCGAAAAATTCGCTCAGATGTTAAGATGAGCCTAATCCATCGGAAGTCAATCGGCGGCGGGCCGTCTCACACCGATGTGAACGGCGTAGCTAAGAGTTGGTTTCGCGCAGCCCTAAAATATTTGCGCTCGCGCGCCGAAGCTCTATGGTGCGCCGCCCTCGGCCCCGGATTGCTCCGTGGGCCAAATCAAACCGGAGACACAGACCCATGGCGTTCCTCGCCGATGCCCTTTCTCGCGTGAAGCCTTCCGCCACCATCGCGGTGACGCAGAAAGCCCGCGACCTGAAAGGCCAGGGTCGCGACATCATCTCGCTCTCGGTCGGCGAGCCGGATTTCGACACGCCCGACAACATCAAGCAGGCGGCGATCGACGCCATCCGCCGCGGCGAGACCAAGTACCCCCCGGTCTCGGGCATCAACCCGCTGCGCGAGGCGATCGCCGGCAAGTTCAAGCGCGAGAACAACCTCGACTACAAGCCGGGGCAGGTCATCGTCGGCACCGGCGGCAAGCACATTCTGTTCAACGCCTTCATGGCGACGCTGAATCCCGGCGACGAGGTGATCGTGACCGCGCCCTACTGGGTGAGCTACCCGGAAATGGTCGCGCTCTGCGGCGGCACGGCCGTCGTCGTGCAGACGAAGATGGAGCACGGCTTCAAGCTGCAGCCCGAAGACCTCGAGCGCGCGATCACGCCCAGGACGAAATGGGTCGTTCTGAACTCGCCGTCGAACCCGTCGGGCGCCGCCTATACGCGCGAGGAACTGAAGAAGGTCACGGACGTGCTCGTGCGTCACCCGCATGTCTGGGTCCTGCCCGACGACATGTACGAGCACCTCACCTACGGCGACTTCAAGTTCGTCACGCCCGCCGAGATCGAGCCTGGTCTCTACGACCGCACGCTCACCATGAACGGCGTGTCGAAGGCCTACGCCATGACCGGCTGGCGCATCGGCTATGCCGCCGGCCCGGAAAAGCTGATCAAGGCGATGGACATGATCCAGGGCCAGCAGACGTCCGGCGCCTGCACGATCGCGCAATGGGCTTCCGTGGAAGCGCTCAACGGTCCGCAGGATTTCATCGCGACCTCGCGCAAGGCCTTCCAGGCCCGCCGCGATCTCGTGGTGTCGATGCTCGGCCAGGCCAGGCATCTGAAATGCCCGAGCCCGGAAGGCGCCTTCTACGTCTTCCCCTCCTGCGCCGGCGCCATCGGCCTCAAGACGCCGTCGGGCAAGAAGATCGAGAGCGACCAGGATTTCGTCACCGAGCTGCTGGAGGCCGAAGGCGTCGCCACCGTGCAGGGCTCGGCCTTCGGCACCGCGCCGAATTTCCGCGTCTCCTACGCGACCTCGGACAAGGCGCTGGAAGAAGCCTGCACGCGCATCCAGCGCTTCTGCGCCAGCCTCGGCTGAGACGGCGACGTTTTCGCTTTGTGCGTTTTGGCGCCGCCCCGGAGACGGGGCGGCGTTTTCATTTATGCTGCGGCTTGTGCGCGGCGACGCGCGATTTAGAAGGCTGGAGTCCCTCATGACTGTCGCCATGGCAAAGAAGGTTCTTGTGGCAGGCCTGTTCGCCTGCGCGTTTTCCGCCACGCAGGCGTCGGCCCAGCAAGGGACGACGCGCATCGGCGCGCTGGAATGCGACGTCGCGGCCGGCGTCGGCATGGTCATCACCTCGAGCAAGGCGCTCGACTGCTGGTTCTTCCGCGAAGACGGCAATTCCGAGCATTATGTCGGCACGATCTCCCGCTTCGGCGTCGCGCTCGGCGCGACCGGCCCCGGCCATCTCGACTGGGCGGTGTTCGCGCCGACCGTCGGCCTGCACTCCGGCGAACTCGCCGGCGACTACGGCGGCGTCGGCGCTTCGGCGACGGCGGGCGTCGGCCTCGGCGCCAATGCGCTGGTCGGCGGCTCCAATCGCGCGGTCAACCTGCAGCCCTTCTCGGTGCAGGCGCAGATCGGCGTCGACGTCGCCGCCGGCGTCACGGCCATGACGCTGGAATATGCCCCGCCGCCTCCCGCCGCCCCCGTCCCTCGCCCTCCGCGCCGCCACAAAAGGTGACGCCGCCGCGGCGTTTAGCGTCGATTGGCCGTCTTGCCATCGGCGCGCGTCGGTGAAACGATCCCGTTCGACGGCGCCGGACGCCGCAGCTTCCGGCGCCGTCAAAGGTCACGGGAGTTTATGATGAGCGATGCGCCGGCCAATGGCGGCAGAAGAGCGATGGGACCCCGGCTTATTGCGCTGGTCGGTCCCTTCCAGAGCGGCAAGACCACACTTCTCGAAAGCATCATGGCGCGCGCCGGCGCCATCTCGCGGCAGGGCAATGTGCGCGACGGATCCTCGGTCGGCGATTCCAGCGCCGAAGCGCGCGCCCACGCGATGAGCGTCGAGGCCAATGTCGCAACCGCCGACTATCTCGGCGACCGCTACACGTTCATCGACTGCCCCGGCTCCATCGAATTCTCCAACGAGATGCGCGACGTGCTGCCGCTCTGCGATGCGGCCATCGTCGTCTGCGAGGCCGACCCGCGCAAGATCCCGGCGCTGCAGCTCATCCTGCGCGAACTCGAGGAACTCGGCGTGCCGCGCCTGCTCTTCCTCAACAAGATCGACGCCGCCACGCAGCGCGTGCACGAGACGCTGGGCCTGCTTCAGCCCGCCTCGCGCGCGCCCCTGCTGCTGCGCCAGATTCCGATCTGGCAGAGCGGCATCGCCACCGGCTTCATCGATCTCGCGCTCGAACGCGCCTTCGTCTATCGCGAGCACGCGCCCTCGACGATCATCGACGTTCCGGCGGGCGACCTGCCGCGCGAAAAAGAAGCGCGCTACACGATGCTGGAAAAGCTCGCGGACTACGACGACGCGCTGATGGAGGAATTGATCTCCGACATCGAGCCGCCGCGCGACCAGGTCTTCGACGATCTCGCGCGCGAATTGCGCGACGGCCATGTCGTGCCGATGCTGATCGGCTCCGCCGACCGCGGCAATGGCGTGACGCGCCTGCTGAAAGCGCTGCGCCACGAAGCCCCGAACATCGCGCAGACCCGCGCGCGCCTCGGCGTCGCGGAGACCGGCCCCGCGATCGGCCAGTCCATGCGCACGGTGCACACGGCGCACGGCGGCAAGCTCTCCGTCGTGCGCGTGCTGCGCGGCTCCTTCTCCGACGGCGCGACGGTCGTCGGCGCCAATGGCGGCGAGGATCGCATCGCCTCGCTGTCGCGCATGATCGGTTCGGCCTCCACCAAGGTCGGCAAGGCGGAGGAAGGCGACACGCTCGCCTTCGGGCGTCTCGACCACATCGCCTCGGGCGAAACCATCGGCGACGGCAAGGCTGGCAAGCCGCAGCAGATTTCCGGCCGGCCGCCGACGCCGCAACCGGTGCATGCGCTTTCGCTCGCCATCAAGGACCGCAAGGACGAGGTGAAGCTCGCCGCCGCCATGGCGAAACTCACGGAGGAGGATTCCTCGCTCGTCTTCACGCAGGACCAGGAATCCGGCGAGATGAAGCTGTTCGGCCAGGGCGAGATGCATCTGCGCGTCGCGCTCGAGCGCCTGTCGGCGCGCTTCGGCGTGACGGTGGAAGCGAAGAAGAGCGGCGTCTCCTACCGCGAAACCATCCGCCACACCGCGCATGTGCGCGGCCGGCACAAGAAGCAGTCGGGCGGGCACGGACAGTTCGGCGACGTGCTGATCGACGTGCGCCCGCAGGATCGCGGCGCGGGCTTCGCCTTCGAGGAAAAGGTGCATGGCGGCTCGGTGCCGCGGCAATATTTCTCGTCCGTGGAAGCCGGCTGTCGCGACGCCTGCGTGCACGGGCCGCTCGGCTTTCCGGTCGTGGACGTCGCCGTGACGCTGGTCGACGGCTCCTATCACACGGTCGATTCCTCCGACATGGCCTTCCGCACGGCGGCGCGCATCGGCATGCAGGAAGCGCTCGAGAAGAGCGGCCCCGTCCTGCTCGAGCCGATCCTCGCCGTCTCGATCGCCGTGCCGACCGAGGCCATGTCGCGCGCCACCGCGATCGTCTCCGGCCGGCGCGGCCAGATCCTCGGCTTCGACGGCCGGCCCGGCTGGGACGGCTGGGACGTGCTGGAGGCGCAGATTCCCGAAGCGGAGATGGGCGGCCTGATCGTCGACCTGCGCTCGGCGACCTCGGGCGTCGGTTCCTACACCTGCAAGTTCGACCATCTCGCCGAAGTCGTCGGCAAGCACGCCGACGCCATCGTCGCGGCGCGGGCGAGCGAGAAGGTGAACGGGCACTAGGCCGCCTCAAGCGCGTCATGGCCGGGCTCGTCCCGGCCATCCACGCCGCGCGCAGCGACGCCGTCCATCGACGGCTATTGCGCAGGTAGGGCAGCGGGCCTGCGCCCCTCCATTACCAACATTTAATCCGCCGGCCTCTGGACGCCCTCCGAATGTAAATGTAAATTACATTTATATCGGCGGCCAACAGGGGCGCAGCCGATGGAGAGGAACATGAGCGTCTATCAAGGCACTATCGATGGTTCGGCCAATTCCGGCGATCGCCGCTCGCGGCGCGTGCGCTGGCGGGGCGTCGAGCTCTTCGCGATGATCCTCGGCTTCATCGTCTTCTGGCCCGTTGGGCTCGCCATTCTCTTCCTCAAGGTCTGGCAGAAGCGCGAAGGCCGCCCGGATCAGGACCTCGTCGATTTCGTCCACGAAAGGAGTTCGGAAATGCGCGGACGTTGCATGGCCAAGCGCAGCCAATGGGGCGCCGCCGACTGGGGCCGCCCGGAGTGGAAGCCCTTCTCCGGCCCCCGCCCGACCGGCAACAGCGCCTTCGACGACTGGCGTTCGGCCGAGCTCGCCCGCCTCGAGGAAGAGCGCCAGAAGCTCGTCCAGGCCGAGCGCGACTTCGCCGACCATCTCGACAAGCTGCGCCGCGCCCGCGACCGTGAAGAATTCGAACGCTTCATGAGCGAGCGCCAAATGAAACAGGGCTCGCAGCAGCAGGCGCCGGACTCCAGTCCGCAGATCTGACCCAGTGAACAAGAGGCGCCGGCCGAAAGGCCGGCGCCTTTTTCATGCGGCGCGCCTGATGTTCGCCGCCGATTTTCGGGCCGCGTCATGAAGACCTTTCTCACCGTCAAGTTCACACTCATTCCGTATGCGGCGCTGTTCGCGCTACTGGCGCGCGGCATGCCCGGCTGGGCCTTTGCAATCGCCTTCGGGCTGATGGCGGCGCTGGAGGCCTGGCGCCTGTCGCGCGCGCGAATATTTCATCCTCGAACTGGGCTCGCTCGCGCTCTTCGCGGCGCTCGGCCTCGCCTTTCTCGTCGCCCCGCAAACCGTCGCCGCCAACGCGCTCTGGCTCTCCTTCGCCGGGCTCGGCGCGATCTCGCTGATCGGCCTCGCCTTCCGCCGTCCATGGACCGCGGATTATTCGCGCGCCGCCTATCCCGACAGCGCCGGCACGCCGCAATTCCTCGCCATCAACGCGCTGCTGTCAGGCCTCTGGGGCGCGCTTTTCCTGGCGCTCGCGCTCGTGCGCTTCCTCGCCGCGCCCGGCTGGATATCGACGACAATCGTCGTCGCCGGCGCGCTCGTCTCGATCTTCGGGCCGAAGCTCGCCATTCAGTTCGCGCTGAAGAAGATGATCGCCGCCCGCGAAACCTATCATTGGCCCGCGCCCAAGTTCGACGACACGAGCAACGATTGCGACGTCGCCATCGTCGGCGCCGGCGTCGGCGGCCTCTCCGCCGCCGCGTTGCTCGCGGACGCCGGCCTGCGCGTCGCGGTCTTCGACCATCACGTGCTGGCCGGCGGCTATTGCCATTCCTATCCGCGCAAGGCGCGCTATAGGGGCGACCCCGTGCTCTACCGTTTCGACGCCGGTCCGCACGACTTCTCCGGCGTGTGGGACGGCGGCACGATTTCGGGCCTGCTCGACCGCCTCGGCATTGCCGACCGCATCCAGTGGGCGCGCGTCGATCATTCCTACGTCACGGAATCCGGCGCGATAAATCCGCCGCGCGACTGGCGCGAATATGCGCGCATGCTCGGCGAACGCTTTCCCGAAAGCGCCGCCGGCATCATGTCGCTGTTCGAGACGATCCACGCCATCTTCGAGGATATGTACGCAACGGGCGAGGGCCGCAGCGGCATTCCGGGCCTTCCCGCGGATCCCGCCAAGCTGCTCGCCTTTCCGAAAGAGCATCCGCAGGGCTTCAAGTGGATGGGCCGACCCTTCGACGATCTCGTCGCCGCCCATGTCAGCGATCCCAAGGTGGTCGCGGTCGTCAACGCGCTGGTCGGTTATCTCGGCGACGGCGCGGAAAAGCTCACCTGCGGCCAGATGGTCCCGATCTTCGGCTATTACTTCAAGGGCGGCTTCTATCCGGTCGGCGGCTCGAGCCGCTTCTCGGACGTGTTGGTGGAAGCCATCGAGGAGCGCGGCGGCGCCGTGCATCTGAAGACGCCGGTCAGACGCATTCTCGTGGAGAACGGCGCGGCGGCAGGCGTCGAATTGCGCGACGGCCGCACGATTCGCGCGAAGGCCGTGGTGTCGAACGCCGACATTCGCCGCACCTTTCTCGAACTGGTCGAGCCCGCGCATACGCCGGACGATTTCCGCAGGACGCTCGAGGACGCCGCGCCCGCGACCTCCTGCTTCACCGTGCAGCTCGGCGTCGACTATACGCCCGACATCAAGCCGGCCACGCATGTGCATTTGCGCGGCGCGAATGTCGGCATCGCCGCCATGTCGCTTGTCGATCCTTCCGCCGCGCCCGCGGGCCACGCCATTCTCAATCTCATCAAGCTCGTGCCCTACAAGACGGCGAAGCAATGGTTCCCGGCGGAAGAAGGCGGCGACGACTGGAAGACCTGGCGCCGCTCCGACGAATACGAGCGCCGCAAGCAGGAATTCGGCGACGCGATGATCGAGGCCGCCGAGAAGGTCCTGCCCGATCTGCGCCGGCGCATCGTCTATCGCACGGACGCGAGCCCCGTGACCTACGCGCGCTACGACTGGGCGAGCGCCGGCTCGATCTACGGCGTTTCACGCGAAGGCCGTCTGAAGGGCTCGAAATCGCCGGTGAAGAACCTCGTGATCGCCGGCGGCGGCAATGTCGGGGCGGGCGTCGAGGCGGTGGTCATCTCCGGCGCGAACGCGGCCGAAGCGCTCGTGCCCGGCCTGCTGTCGCGCGAGCCCGCGCAGCGCGCGACGCAGGCGCTGCCGACGCATGCGGCGGCATGAAGCCGCGACTGTCATCCCCGCGAAAGCGGGGATCCAGAGCAACTCCCGCGCACATCGTCTGGATGCCCGCCTTCGCGGGCATGACAACCCTCGGCCTTCATGGGTGTAAACGAGACAGTCCGTCAAATTCGCTGCGTTAACCTTCTTTCTTCCCGCTGCATTAACGCGCGTTCTCCATCCCTACGGGAATGGCGCGTCGCGTATTGCCATATCTCGCCCTCGCGGGGCTCATGTCGCTGCTTTCGGCCTGCTCGGTCTACGACCGGCCGAAGCGCCCGGCCTGGCGCACGGCGGCCGAAAACGCCTGTTTCGCGGAAAAGCGCGTGCAGGCGTCGGCCTATGTGCAGCCCGCCTCCGAAATCAGCGGCCCCGGCATCTGCGGCCTGACGCGCCCCTTTCATGTCACCGCCCTGCAAGGCGGCGCGGTGAAGCTCAACTCCCGCTCGACGCTCGACTGTTCGATGGTCGCGGAACTCGAAGACTGGGTCGCCGGCACATTGCAGCCCGCCGCCCAGGCGCGCTTCGGCCAGCCGGTCGTGCAGATCAACACCATGGGCGCCTATTCCTGCCGCGGCATGAACAACCAGATCGGCGCGCGCCTGTCTGAACATTCCTTCGGCAATGCGCTCGACATCGGCGGCTTCACGCTCGCCGACGGCCGCTCCATCGTCATCCGCCGCGACTGGACGCGCGGCGACGAGCAGACGCGCGCCTTCCTGCGCGAGGCGCAAGGCGGCGCCTGCGAGCGCTTCACCACGGTGCTGGCGCCAGGTTCCAACGCCTATCACTACGATCACATCCACGTCGATCTCGCGATGCACGGCTCTGGCCGCAAGGGCCTGCGCCACATCTGCAAGCCGGCGATCCCGACGCTCGCGCCCGCGCCCGATCGCGACAACCTGCCCGAAGCGCCCGATGTCGAGGAGGAAACCGACATTGCGCAGGTCAAGCGACTGCCCGGCGACAACACTTACGCGATGCATTCGGGGCCGGGCGTCGGCCTGCCGCCGGAGCCGCCGCGCCTCAATCGCGACAAGGCTTTCGATCCCGCCAGCGTGCAGCGCGCGCTGGCCTTGAGCCCCAAAGTTCTCGGCTCGACGCCGCCGCGTCCCCTGGCGACGATCCGCGACGACGGCGCCTTCGATCCCGGCGACGACGGCGAACCCACCGGCGCGATCCGGTGAGACGGCGCCCGATCACGAAAAGGTGATCGTCGCCGTCCGCCGCTTCGCACGGCGGCATGAAAGTAACCTACGAAAACTTCTCCGGCTTCGACGCCGATGCACGCTGCGCTGCATTCAAAGCGCGCTCACGATTTGATTTGCCTGTGGCGTCTGCATCGAAGACCCTGAAGACCTCCGGCACGCCTCGGGAGGCCACGATGGGAAGCTACCGGATCTCGATGCAACGCAATGCGGCGCACGCGGAATTCAGCGTACGGCTGCATGACGACAGCGCCCGACCGCTCGCGCGCGTCGACGCGCTGAACACGATGCACGCGAAGAAGGTCGCCCGCGATCTCATCTCGCTCGTGCGCCGCCGCGATCCGGAAAGCATCTTCGTCGTGCGCCGCTAGATCAGCTTTTCTGCATTTGAGCGGGAAACCGGCATCCGCTTTTTCGCGAGCCGCGCGCTACCGCGGCCGGTCGTCCCTTCAGCCGAATTGGCGCCACACGACAGGCTCACGTATAACGAACGCGCATTCGCGCGTTCGAGGAAACATGTGATGCCTGCCGCGACGCTCGCATTTCGTCCGCCTGCTCCCACGCCGCGCGAAAAGCCGCTCGGCCTGCTCGGCATGATCGCGACGCTGCGCCGCAATCCCATCGAGATCTGGACGCGCCGGCATTTCGAGGAGCCCGTTCTCGTCGGCCGCTCGATGCTGGGCGAGCGCGCCGTCGTCAGCCACCCCGAGGGCGTGCGTCGCGTCCTTCTCGACAACGTCGCCAACTACCGCAAGGACGATCTGCAATTGCGCGTCCTGAAGCCGGGCCTCGGCGAGGGACTCCTGACGGCGGAAGGCGACAATTGGCGCGCGCAACGCCGCTCGCTCGCGCCGCTCTTCACGCCGCGTCAGGTCGCGACCTTCGCCGACGCCATGGCCGCCTCGACGCGCGAGGGCGTCGCGCGGATTGCGCGACGCCGGCCCGGCCAGCGCATCGACATGCTCGAGGAAATGTCGCGCCTCGCATTGGAAATTCTCGAGCACACGCTGTTCTCGCAAGGGCTCGGGCGCGACACCGAAGAGTTCCAGGAGGCCGTGAACCGATATTTCAACACGGTCGGCCGCCTCGACACGTTCGACCTGCTCGGCCTGCCGCAGTTCCTGCCGCGCTTGGGCCGGCTGCGCGGACAGGCGACGCTCGAATGGTTCGCAGCCGCCGTCGACGACATCATCGCCGCCCGCCGCGCCTTGATCGCCGAAGGCGGCGAGCCGCCGCGCGACATTCTCACCCTGCTTCTGGAAGCGCAGGACCCCGAAACCGGCCGCGGCATGCGCGAGGAGGACCTGCGCTCCAACATCGTCACCTTCATCGGCGCCGGCCACGAGACGACCGCCAATGCGCTGACCTGGACCTTCTACCTGCTCTCGCAGGCGCCGGATTGGCGCGCGGAAGTCGAGGCCGAAGCCGACGCGCAACTGAACGCAGGCCCGATCGAGGAACTGGCCGACCGCATGCCCGTCGCCAAGGCGGTGCTCGAGGAATCGCTGCGGCTCTATCCGCCGGCCGCCTTCCTCAGCCGCGCGGCCATCGCCGACGACATCGTATGCGGCAGGAAGATATCCGCCGGAGCGATCGTGACGGTTTCGCCTTTCCTGCTGCATCGTCACAAGACGCTGTGGGACCGCCCCGACATATTCGATCCCGCGCGCTTTCTCGGGCCCAATCGCGAGCGCATCGACCGCTTCGCCTACATCCCTTTCGGCGCCGGCCCGCGCGTGTGCATCGGCATGGGCTTCGCGCTGCAGGAAGCGATCATCGTTCTCGCGCATCTCACGCGCGCCTTCCGCTTCGATCTCGCGCCGGGCCACGTCGTGCGGCCGGTTCAGCGCATCACGCTGCGACCGCAGGGCGGCCTGCCCATGCTGGCGACGCCGCGGCGGTAGCTCGGCCTGCATTCGATAGCGCGTTCTGGAAATTCGCAAAGCGCGCCGGCTTGCGGTATGAACGCGAACGGTCCCGCATGTCACAACGCAAGAAAAACTCCCCGAAGGCGCGCCGCCTGAACCTCGCCGGGCGCGAGGTCGAATCCTTCGGGCTGCAGACCGACTTCTGGTCCGATTTCGCGCATCGCTGCCTGACGGTCCGCTGGCCGGTCTTCTTCGCCGGAGCGACGCTGGCCTTCCTGTCGCTGAATTGCGTGTTCGCCACGATATATTCTCTCGGCGACAAGCCGATCGCCAACGCGGACGGCGACTTCCTGCACTACCTGTTCTTCAGCATCCAGACGCTGACAACGGTTGGCTACGGCGGCATGTATCCGCAGTCGACCTACGGCCATGTGGTCGCGAGCGCCGAACTCTACACCGGCGTCTTCACCACGGCGCTGCTCACGGGCCTCATCTTCTATCGCTTCTCCAGGCCGCGCGCGCGCATCCTGTTTGCGGAGCGCGCCGTCATCGCCATGCACGACGGCAAGCAGAGCCTCATGCTGCGCGCCGCCAACGAACGTCTGAACGCCATTTCGGCGCCGTTCGCCAAGGTCTGGCTGTCGACGACGATCCAGACGGCGGAAGGCGAGGCGTTCCGCCGCTTCGTCGAACTGCCGCTGCTGCGCGCGCAGTCGCCGCTGTTCGTGCTGAGCTGGACGATCATTCACGCCATTGACGAGACGAGCCCGCTGTTCGGCATGGACGCATCTGCGCTGGAAGCCGCGCAGGGCACGATCGTCGTGATGATCGAAGGCTACGACGAATCCGTCGCGCAGACCGTGCGTGCGCGAAAAACCTATCTCGCGTCCGACATCGCTTTCGGCCATCGCTATGTCGACGTGCTCGAACCGAGCGACAGCGATCGCGTGCGCGTCAATTACGGGAAGTTCCACCTGACCGAGCCCGAGCCGTAGACCAGCCTGCATCTCGCGGCTCTTGATCCGGGCGGCGTCCGGCGGCAGCCTGAGAACGCCTCCCGTGGAGAGACGAATGGAAAAGCTCAGACTGGCTTTCGCGTGGCGCTACCTGCCGCTCACGCTCAGCGCGATCGCCGCGCCCTTCTTCTTCGCGGCGGCGATGGCAGCGCCCATTTTCGGCGGCTTCTTCAAATTGCTGGCGCTGCTGTTCGCCGCGCTCGCCATCCTCGGCGTGCGCGATCTTCTGCAGACCCGTCATTCGATCCTGCGCAGCCATCCGATCGCCGGCCATCTTCGTTTTCTGCTCGAAGAGGTCAGGCCCGAAATGCGCCAGTATTTCTTCGAGGATGAAAAGGGCGGCGCGCCCTTTTCGCGCGACAAGCGCGCGCTGGTCTACCAGCGCGCCAAGGGCGAACTCGACAAGCGGCCGTTCGGCACCGAGCTGGACGTCTACGCAGAAGGTTTCGAATTCGTCCGTCATTCGATCGCGCCGACGCCACCGAGCGACGAGCCGCACCGGCTGAAGATCGGCATCGACTGCGCGCAGCCCTATTCGGCTTCGCTTCTCAACATTTCCGCGATGAGCTTCGGCGCGCTCAGCGCCAACGCCATTCGCGCGCTCAACGCCGGCGCCAAGCGCGGCGGCTTCGCGCACGACACGGGCGAAGGCGGCGTCAGCGCCTATCATCGCGAGAACGGCGGCGACCTCGTCTGGGAGGTGGGTTCCGGCTATTTCGGCTGCCGCGGCGCCGACGGGCGCTTCTCGCCCGAGCTTTTCGCGCAGATGGCCGTCGATCCGCAGATCAGGATGGTCGAACTGAAATTGAGCCAGGGGGCGAAACCCGGCCACGGCGGCGTTCTGCCGGCGGCGAAACTGACGCCCGAGATCGCCGCCATACGCGGCGTGCCGCTCGGCGTCGATTGCGTGTCGCCGGCGCGCCATTCGGCCTTTTCGACGCCGATCGAACTCGTACGTTTCATCGACGAGATGCGCAGACTGTCCGGCGGCAAGCCGGCGGGTTTCAAATTGTGCATCGGCCAGCCGACGGAGTTTCTCGCCATCTGCAAGGCGATGCTGGAGACGGGTCTTCATCCCGATTTCATCGTCGTCGACGGCAAGGAAGGCGGCACGGGCGCGGCGCCGCTCGAATTCATGGACCATCTCGGCATGCCCATGCGCGAGGGCCTGAGCTTCGTCCACAATGCCCTGGTCGGCATCGGCCTGCGCGAAAAGATTCGCATCGGCGCGGCCGGCAAGATCGTCAGCGCCTTCGACATCGCGCGCGCCATGGCGCTCGGCGCCGACTGGTGCAACGCCGCGCGCGGCTTCATGTTCGCGCTCGGTTGCATCCAGTCGCAATCCTGCCATGACGACACCTGCCCGACCGGCGTCGCGACGCAGGATCCCGACCGCATGCGCGCGCTGGTCGTTCCCGACAAGGCCGAGCGCGTCTACCGCTTCCATCGCTCGACCCTGATGACGCTCGCCGAACTGACCGCCGCCGCCGGGCTCGACCACCCCAACGAATTCACGGTCGCGCATCTCGCGCGCCGCATCTCGCCGCGCGAAATCCTCGGCTTCGAGCAGCTCTATCCGCAACTGGCCGCCGGCGAACTTGTCGCCGGCACGGACGATCCGCGCTACCGCGACGCCTGGAAGCGGGCGCGGCCCGACACGTTCGCAATTGCGCGATAGCGCCTGACTTGAAAAGGGCGCGATAAAGCTACGGCGCGCGGTAGGCTTTGAGGAACACGCGCGCGGCGGCGGCGACTGTCGCCTGGATTTCGTCGCGCGAGGGCTTCGCTTCCGCAGCAAAAAGCATCTTCTTGAACAGCACGCCCTGCGCGAGATTGAAGAACTGCTCCGACGCGAGTTCGAAATTCTCGATGACGAGCTCGCCTTTCGCCGCGCGGCGCTCGAGCCAGGCGGCGAAGCGGCGATGGCCGTATTCAGGGCCGGCCTCGTAGAAGGCGCGGCCGATCGCGGGAAATTTCGGCGCCACCGCCGCCACGGTGCGCGTTTGCGCGACATGGGCGGGTTCGAGGATGAGATCCATGAGCGCAAAGCCGAGGCGCGGCAAGGCTTCCTCGATCGGCCCGTCGAGATCGTCGTAGATCGAGAGCTGCTCGGCCTGCTGACGCTTGTCCTCGCGGATCAGGGCGGCGAATAATTCGTCCTTGGAGGGGAAGTAGGAATAGATCGTGCCCTTCGAGACCCCGGCCTCGCGCGCGATGTCGTTCATCGAGGCGGCGTCGAACCCCTGCGCCAGGAATACGCGGCGCGCGCCGTCGAGAATCTGCCGCGCCTTGGCGCTGTCGACCGCGCCCGTAGCGGCAGGCGCGCCGGCCTCCGGTCCAAGGGCCGTCTGGGCGTCTTCCAGCCCCCGATTGTGTTGGCGCGCGTAATTCATTCTGTCGGACTGAACGGTTCGGTCAGGCTTGATCTAGAGCCACGGCGCATGGTAGTCAAGACTGACCGAACGGTTCGGTTTGATTGCGGGGGCGAGGAGGGTCGCTCGCGCTTTGTTTACGCTATTGGGCCAGACTGCGATCCTCACATGACCGAACAACTCCCCAAGGAAAGGTTCGAGCGACTGGCTGACCCCGTCGCGGCGAACGCAGCGCCCGCCCAGCCAGCGCGAGAGGACGCCTCAGCGCCGGCCGGCAAGCGCCGCAGGATCGTCGCGCTTCTCGTGTCGGCGGCCCTCCTCGCCGGCCTCTGGTACGGCTATGGCTACCTCGTGGAAGGCCGCTTCATCGTGGCGACCGACGACGCCTATGTGAGGGCGGACACGACGACGATCTCCGCCAAGGTCGGCGGCAATCTCGTCGGGGTTCCGGCGATCGACAACCAGAAGGTCAAGGCCGGCGACGTTCTCGTCGAGATCGATCCCGTCGACTATCGCCTGGCGCTCGCCGCCGCCGCGCGCCGCATCGACACGCAGACCGCGACCATCGCGCGCATCGACGCGCAGCGCATCGGTCAGGAAGCGGCCGTCGTGCAGGCGAACGCGCAATTGACCGCGGCCGTCGCCGATCAGGCGCGCGCGGCCTCCGAATTCGAGCGCGCCGAAACGCTGGTCGAAAAGAAATTCGCCACGCCGCAGCGCCTCGATCTGGCGCGCGCCGACCGCGATCGCACGACCGCCGCCGTCGCGGGCGCCAAGGCGGCGGTGGCGGCGTCGGAAGCCGCGCTCGCCGTGCTGCGCGCGCAGGAGACCGAAGCCGAACGCGCGCGCGACGAATTGCGCGTGACGCAGGACAAGGCCAGGCGCGACCTCGATTTCACGACCGTGCGCGCGCCGTTCGACGGCGTCGTCGGCAATCGCGCCGCCCAGCCCGGCGCGCTGGTTGCGCCCGGCACGCGGCTGATGTCGCTCATCCCGCTCGACACGGTCTACGTCGAGGCCAATTTCAAGGAGACGCAGCTCGGCGCCCTCAAGCCCGGCCAGCGCGCGAAGCTCATCGTCGACGCCTATTCGAAGCAGCAGATCGAGGGCGTGGTGGAAAGCATGGCGCCGGCGTCCGGCGCGCAATATTCGATGCTGCCGCCCGAAAACGCGACCGGCAATTTCACCAAGATCGTGCAGCGCGTGCCCGTGCGCATCCGCGTGCCGGCCGATGTCGCGCAATCCGGCCTTCTGCGGCCCGGCATGTCGGTCGTCGTCGACGTCGACACGCGCACGTCCCAGAACTGACGCCATGTCCGCCGTCGTCTCCCGCGGGCCGGCGGCTGCCTATCCCCTGCCCGAGCAGCGGTTCGACGCCAAGCGCGTCATCGCCTTCGTCGGCATGGTCTTCGGCATGTTCATGTCGATCCTCGACATCCAGATCGTCTCCGCCTCGCTCGCCGAAATCCAGGCCGGGCTGTCGGCCGGCACGGACGAAGTCACATGGGTGCAGACGAGCTACCTGATCGCCGAAGTCATCATGATCCCGCTGTCGGGATATCTGTCGCGCGCCTTTTCCACACGCATCGTCTTCACGGTCTGCGCGGGCGGCTTCACGCTCACCAGCTTCCTGTGCGCGCAATCGACATCGATCGAGCAGATGATCGTGTTCCGCACGCTGCAGGGCTTCATCGGCGGCGGCATGATTCCGACGGTGTTTGCGAGCGCCTTCACGATCTTTCCGCCGGAAAAGCGCGTCATCATCCAGCCGATCATCGGCCTCGTGGCGACGCTCGCGCCGACCATCGGGCCGACGGCCGGCGGTTATCTGACCGATATGTTCTCCTGGCACTGGCTGTTTCTCGTCAACATCATTCCCGGCGTCGCCGTCACGCTGATCTCGTGGTTCCTGATCGACTTCGACGAGCCGAACCTGAAGCTGCTCGAGGATTTCGACTGGACCGGCCTCATCTCCATGGCCGTCTTTCTCGGCGCGCTCGAATATGTGCTGGAGGAAGGCCCCTCGAAAAACTGGTTCGAGGAAAGCGCGATCGTCTACGCGACTTTCGCATCGGCGCTCGGCGCAGCCATCTTCTTCTGGCGATCCTACGTCTCGAAAAATCCCGTCGTCGACCTCAAGATCCGCAACGGCAGTTTCTGGGCGGGCAGCACGTTTTCCTTCGTGCTCGGCATCGGCCTCTACGGCCTGACCTACATCTACCCCGTCTATCTCGCGCGCGTGCGTGGCGACACGGCCCTGCAGATCGGCGAGACCATGTTCGTGACCGGCATGACGCAGATGCTGTCGGCCCCGCTGATCGGCCGCATCATGACGCGCGTCGACGCCCGCATCCTGCTCTCGATCGGCTTCGCCAATTTCGCGATCTCCTGCTGGATGATGAGCTACGTCACCAAGGACTGGGATTTCTGGGAAATGTTCATCCCCCAGATATTTCCGTGGCTCCTCGCTGATGCTGTGCATGATCCCGATCAATTCCGTCGCCATGGGGACGCTTGGCGCCGCACGAGATGAAGAACGCCTCGGGCCTGTTCAATCTCACGCGCAATCTCGGCGGCGCCGTGGGCCTCGCCATCATCAACACGTCCATCAACAATCGATGGGACCTGCACCTGACCCGCCTGCGCGAACAGGTCACCTGGTCGTCCGAACGCGCGCAGCAATGGATGTCGACGCTGACGGGCGCCTATGCCCCCATGGGCTCGGACGCCAATGTCGCGGCGATGAAGAAGCTGATGGGATTCGTGCGGCGCGAGGCGCTCGTCATGGCGCTTGCCGACGTCTTCCTGCTGATCGCGCTCATCTTCGCGGTCATGCTTGTTTTCATCCCGTTCGTGCGCAGGCCGCCCAACCTCGGCATGGGCGGCGACAGCCACTGATCGACGCCGGACGCGCCGCTATTGTGGTTAGATCACCCTGCATTCGAGCGGAATTGCTCAAATGCAGAAAAGCTGATCTATTTCAAAGCGGAGCGCGCGTCCTGCTCCGGCGCGAGGCGCGCGACGCGCGCGCCGATGTCGACGATGGCTTCACGCAATTGCGCCATCTCCGGATCGGCGGCGCCGCGCGCTTCGCGCGCAGCTTCCAGCGCGCCCGTCAGCCGCGCGATCTCCGCGCGCAATTCCTGCGCCCGGTCGGCGGCGGCGCGCTCTGCGTTCCTGCCCTCCTCGCGCTGGGCGGCCAGGCGCTGGCTGACGTCCTCCAGCTCGCCCTTGGCCTTCTCCATGTCGCGCGTCGCCGCGTCGCGGGCGCGCTCGGCCTGACGCTGCGCCTCGCGCGCGACGTCGAGATCGGCGCGCGCCTTCTCGACATCGGCCTGCATCTGCTCGATGCGGCCGCGCTCGGCCTCGAACCGCGCCTGCGCCGCCTGCGTCATCTGCTCGGCGGAGCGCATGTCCTTCAGCAGCATTTCGCGTTCTTCGGCCAGTCCCTGCGCGCGCTCGGTCTCGTTGCGGGCGGTGCGCGCATGGCCTTCGACGAGGTTTTCCAGACCCTGAATACGTGCGAGCAGGCCCTCCTGCTTCGTCTCCAGTCCGACAATGGCGACGCGGCGATCTTCGGACAGGCTCTGCAGGTCCTCGTGCGCGGCGGAAAGCGCATCGTGTTTGGCGCGAATGTCCTGGTGCAGCCCCGTGGCGTCGTTGAGTTCCACGATCAGCGCGCTGCGTTCGCCATTGGCTTCCGCAAGATCGCGCACCGTTGCGTCATGGCGCGCGTTGAGGTCGGCATGTTCGCCGCGCAGTTTGGCGAGATCGTTCTGCAGGCCGACGATTTCGGTGGCGCGGCGGCCGAGTTCGACAAGCTCCTGCGCCTGCGTCTCGGCCTGCGCCTCCATGCGCTGTTCCAGCCTGCGCTTGTCGGCGGCGAATTCCGCGCGCAGCAGATCGCGTTCGGCGACCACCTCGTCCATCGACAGCGGCATCAGCATTTCGAGGCGCCGGCGCGTAAGCCGCAGGGCCCTGCGCCAGAAGGCCGGCAGCATCAGCAGCGCCAGCAGCCCGGCCGACAGCGCGCCGAGCATGAAAATCATGATCTGTTCGATCAAAACGGCAAAGTCCCAGCGGATCGAAAACGCGCGACCATGCCACGGCCCCGCCGCGCAGGTAAAGCGCGCCAGCGCACGCTTCGATCAGGCCGCCGCGCCGCGAAAATGCGGCGCAAGCGCTCGATCAGAGCGGGTTCCAGGTCGAGGTCGGCGTGAACTTCAGGTAGCCGAGATTGAGCCCGAGCCGCGCGCCGACGCCCGAACGGATCGGCACGACCACCACCTGATCGGCGGTCAGCGCCGTGAAGCCGAAGCCGCCGACGAGATAGGCGGAGCCGTCGAGCCCGCCGAAGCGGCGATAGATGCCTTCGACGGCCGGCAGGTTGTAGACCAGCATCATCGTGCGGTCGCCGTCGGCGCCCACGTCGAAGCCGATCGAGGGCCCCTGCCAGTAGACCTTACGGTCGCCGGCGTTGCGCGTGTACATCTGGCCCTCGCCGTAGCGCAGGCCGCCGATGAAGGCGCCGGCGCCCTCCTGCCCGAGGATGTAGGCGTTCGGCCTGCCCCACCGCTTGGTGGCCTTCTCGATGCCCTGCGCCAGCCCGCGCGACACCGAGCCGAAGAAGCGATGGCCGTTGTCGACGATCTCGTTGGAGGAGAATTGTCCCGGCTGCTCGCGCGCGAAGGCGAGCGCGGGCGTCGCCGCCGCGGCGGCCGCCCCGATGGACTGAATCAATATGTCGCGACGTGTCCTCGTCATCGCCCGCTCCTCTCGCCGCAGCCGTCTTTGGACGAATCTGCCGCCGGAAAATGGTGAACCCGTGGCGCGGCTGCGCCCAAGCCGAGGCGCCGCGCATCGCAGCGCGCCCTGACCGGCTACCCTGCGCGCGCATGGTTAACGAAACGTTGAGAGGGGCTTCAGGCCGCCTTGCCCCAGGCGACGAAAAAGCCGTTGCGGAAGGCTTCCGCCGCCTTGCCGTAGCGCAATTCCGCGCCGTCGGGCGTCAGAACCCGGCCGCCGGCCGCGCGCAGCACGGCCTCGCCCGCGGCTATGTCCCATTCCATCGTCGGGCCGAAGCGCGGATAGACGTCCGCCTCGCCTTCCGCGATCAGGCAGAATTTCAGCGAGGAACCCGCGTTGACGCGGCCGGCGATCCTGCGCCCGGCGAGAAATTTCTCGGTGCCCGCGTCGCCATGCGAACGGCTGCAGAGCGCCACAAGCCCCTCCGCGCGCGGCTTGCGCGCCGAAATCTCTCGCCATGCCGAGGCCGGCGGCAGGTCGCCGCCGGGCGAAGCCGCGCAGGCCCATGCCCTCGCGCCGCCGATCCAGAGCTTCGCCAGCGCCGGCGCATAGACGACGCCCGCGACCGGAACGCCGGCGTCGATCAGCGCGATATTGACGGTGAATTCGTCGTTGCGCGCCAGGAACTCGCGCGTGCCGTCCAGGGGATCGACGAGGATGAAGCGCGAACCGCACAGCGGCACGATTCCGCGCGCGACCGATTCCTCGGCGATGACCGGAAGCCCGGGGAACGCCTGCGCGAGCCGCGCCAGAATCACCGCCTCGGCGCGCTCGTCGGCCTCCGTCACCGGGCTGGAATCGGCCTTGGCGCGGGCCGTGCAGGCGCCTGCGTAGACGTCCATGACCGCCTGCCCGGCGGCAAGCGCGATGCGCGCGAAAACCCGCGCCGCGGCGTCGCGTTCGGCATCGGTCGGCGGCGTCGAGGGCTCGCTCATGCCCCTGACATGCACATTCCCGCGCGACGGATCAAGCGCGCGGCGTTTCGTTGCGATTTCCTTCTCGCCGGACGGCGGCGTTAACGCTGCGTTAACGGGCAAACTCCAGAGTCGCGGCGCTTTCCAGCGGCGCAGGGCCGGGCTATCTCTCGATTCGCGCCTGCTGCGAATGATTCGCGGCCCGTCGCGCTTGTTTCAGGCCGCGTCCGCGTTGCACTTTCTGCGGCGTCCTGCCGGTCGCCGAGCCTGCGTCCAACCTGTTTTCCGGATTGCCTCATGACCGAACAAGCCTCCGTTTTCTCGCTCGCTCCGCTCGATCTCGCCGCCCTGCTCTGCTCGCGCGTCTGCCACGACGTGATCTCGCCGGTCGGCGCCATCGTCAACGGCCTCGAAGTGCTGGAGGACGAGAAGGACCAGGACATGCGCACTTTTGCGCTCGATCTCATCAAGAAGAGCGCCCGCACCGCCTCCGCCCGCCTGCAATTCTGCCGCCTGGCCTTCGGCGCGGCGGGTTCGGCCGGCGCCGCGATCGACACGGGCGACGCCGAGAACGTCGCGCGCGGCCTGATCGCCGACGAGCGCACGAAGCTCGAATGGAACGCCCCGCGCATCCTGCTGCCGAAGAACAAGGTCAAGCTCGTCCTCAACATGTGCCTGATCGCGGCCGCCGCCGTTCCGCGCGGCGGCGTCATCACGGTGACGATCGCCGACGAAGGCGCGAGCCTCTCGGTCGAATCCAGGGGAACGAACGCGCGCGTCGCCGCCCACGTGCCGCACCTGCTGGCAGGAACGCCCGAGGGCGGCTCGGTCGACGCCCACGGCATCCAGGCCTATTACACGGGCCTCGTCGCGCGCGAGATCGGCCTCGGCGTCCAATTGTCGAGCGCGCCGGAATACGTGAGCCTGCGCGCGGTCGAAGAGGCGAAGACGGCAAGCGGCGAGACGCCGGAAACGACGAGCGACGCCGCATAAGAAAGGATTGATTTCAATCCTCCCTTAACCCAGGCAATTCATAGTTCCGCCAGCGGCGCCCGTGCGCGCGGCACTTTGATCGAAGACGAGAATTCTCGGCTTCGCGTCTGGGCGGATTGATGGACGACATTCTCAGGGATTTCCTGGTCGAAACGGCCGAGCATATCGATGCGGCGGGCGAACAGCTCGTGCGCCTCGAACGCGATCCGTCCGACGCGGAGATGATCTCGAGCATCTTCCGCCTCGTCCACACCATCAAGGGCACGTGCGGCTTCCTCGGCCTCGCGCGGCTCGCGCGCGTGACGCACGCCGCCGAAAACCTGATCGGGCGGCTGCGCGAAGGCGCGCCGGCCAATCCCGAAACGGTCACGCTGATCCTCTCCACCATCGACCGCATCAAGTCGATCCTCGGCGATATCGAGCAAGGGGGCGAAGAGCCCGAAGGCGACGACGCGGACCTGATCGCCGCGCTCGCAGCCCATGCCGCCTCGATGGCCGCGCCGCAGCCTGCGTCCGCCGCAGCCGCCGTCCAGGCGCACATGCCGGCAAGCGACGAGCCGGCGAAAGCCGGAACCGTGGAGGCGGCGGGCAAGCCCTCGTCTGCGCAGACACAGGTCCAGGCCCACACCGAGGCGCCGCACGAAGAAACTCCCGCGCACGCGCCGGAGCACCACGGCGCGGAGCACGTGCGCCCGCTGCGCGCCGATACGATCCGCGTCGCCGTCGACGCGCTCGAATCCCTGATGCTGCTCGTCTCGGAACTCGTGCTGACCCGCAATCAGCTCACCGAGGTCACCCGCTCGAACACCGACGAAGCCGTCAAGGGCGCGCTGCAGCGCCTGTCGGCGGTGGCGACCGACCTGCAGGACGCCGTCATGCGCGCGCGCATGCAGCCGATGAGCCGCATCTTCGGCGCGCTGCCGCGCCTGGTGCGCGAGCTCGCCGTCGAACTCGGCAAGAAGATCGACCTCGTCGTCGACGGCGCCGAAACCGAGCTCGATCGCCAGATCCTCGAGCAGATCCGCGACCCGCTCACGCACATGATCCGCAATTGCGCCGATCACGGCCTCGAGCCGCCGGTCGAGCGCGTGCAGTCCGGCAAGCCCGAAACCGGGATGATCCGCGTCTCCGCATCGCATGAGGCGGGCCAGATCTCGATCGAGGTTCTCGACGATGGCCGCGGCCTCGATCACGAGGCGATCCGCCGCAAGGCCGCCGCGCTCGAACTGGCGAGCGAGCAGGAGCTCGCGGCCATGTCGCCCGACGATGTCGCGCGCTTCATCTTCGTGCCGGGCTTTTCGACCGCGCGCGCCGTCACCAGCGTCTCCGGGCGCGGCGTCGGCCTCGACGTCGTGCGCGAAAACATCCAGGCGATCGGCGGCGTCGTTTCCGTCGCCTCGCGGCCGGGCGCCGGCACCCGCTTCGTCATTCGCATTCCGCTGACGTTGGCCATTGCCCCCGCGCTCATCGTCGCGGCGGGCGGGCAGCGTTTCGCGCTGCCCCAGGCCGGCGTCGTCGAAGCCGTTTCGGTCGGCCCGGAATCGGAGCACAAGATCGAGGTCGTCCAGGGCGCGCCCATGCTGCGCCTGCGCAACGAGGTCGTGCCGATCGCCGACCTTCACGACCTGCTCGGCGTGGCGCCGATGGAAGCAGGCGCCGACGACGAACGTCTCGTCGTCGTCATGCGCGTGGCGGCCGCGACCTTCGGCCTGATCGTGCAGGCGGTGGAGGACGTGCAGGAAATCGTCGTCAAGCCGCTGGGATCGCCGCTCGCCCATCTCAAGGTCTATTCCGGCCAGACGATCCTCGGCGACGGCTCCGTCGTGCTCATTCTCGATTCCGGCGGCATCGCCGAGACGCTCGGTCTCGAGCGCGCGGCCTCCTATCGCGAGGCGCGCGCCGATGTCTCGACCGCGCCGCGCAAGTCGCGCACGCGCGTCGTGCTGCTGCGCGCGGGCCAGGGCGCGCGCAAGGCGCTGCCGCTGTCGCTCATCACGCGCATCGAGAGCATCGACACGGCCGCCGTGGAACAGACCGGCGCCGGCTACGTGCTGCGTCATCGCGGCCAGCTCATGCCGCTCCTGCCGGCCGCCGACGGCGTCGCGCCGACGCACGCCAACCAGCCCGTGCTCGTCATCGGCTACGGCGGCGAGACGATGGGCCTTCTGGTCGACGAGATCATCGACATCGTCGAGGACCCGCTGGAAATCCAGATCGCGCAGGGCGCGCCGGGCGTCATCGGCACGGCGGAATTCGGCGGCGTCGTCGCGGAGCTGCTCGACCTCACGCATTTCATCCGCATCGGCCGCCCCAATTCGGCGTCGCGCGGCGTCAACCGCAAGTTCAAGATCCTGCTCGTCGACGACCGCCAGTTCTTCCGCGACATGCTGACGCCCGTCCTCTCCGCCGCCGGCTACAATGTCACCACGCTCGCCAACGCGACCGAAGCGCTGGCGCTCGTCGACAAGGGCGCGCAGTTCGATGCGGTCGTCACCGACATCGACATGCCCGAGGTCGACGGCTATCGCTTCGCCCGCGACTTGCGCGCCATGACGAGCTGCGCGCACATGCCGATCGTCGCGCTGGTCGCCCAGGCCAACGAAAAGACGACGATGGCCGCCAAAGCCGCCGGCATCGACGCCATCGCCGGCAAGTTCGATCGCCGCGCGCTGCTCGAAACTCTCTCCGAGGCGCTCGGCGACGCCACGCTCGGCGAGCATTCCCTCGAGGAGCAATTCCTGAAGGGAGCGGCGGCATGACGGCCGTGGCGAAAGACTTCGCGCCGATCGCGCCTTTCGCGCCCGGCGCCGACTCGCGGCGCGGCTTCTTCACCGTGCAGGCGGCCGGTCAATTGTTCGGCCTGCCGGTCGACGCCGTGCAGACCATCTTCCGCCTGCAGGCGGTCACGCCCGTGCCGCTCGGGCCCGCCGTCGTCGCGGGCCTCGTCAACCTGCGCGGCAAGATCGTCGTCGCGCTGAGTCTCGAGAAGCGTCTCGGCCTGCAATCGAACGGCGGCGCGACGAGCGCGCTCGCCGTCGCCGTCGAACGGCGCGGCGAAACCTTCGCCCTCATCGTGGATGGCGTCGGCGACGCCATCGAGTGCGAGGAGCACGAACGCATCTCCTCGCCGCGTCATATTCACGACGATCGCGCGCGCCTGACGGCGACCTACTATCGCACGGCGGGCGGCATCCTGCCGATCCTCGACGTGGAAGCGCTCTTCGACATGCGCGCCGACGCTCTCGTCGCGCGGCCCTCATCCCAGCAATCCTCCAACGCCGGCCTCGGAGCGAGTCAATGAAGCAGATACTGGTCGTCGACGATTCGGCCGTGATCCGAAAGATCGCGCGACGAATTCTCGAACTCGATGCGTTTTTCCACCACCGAGGCCAACGACGGCAAGGAGGCGCTGCAGGCCTGCGGCGCGACCATGCCCGACGGCATATTGCTCGACTGGAACATGCCCGTCATGGACGGCTTCGAATTCCTCCAGCAATTGCGGCGCATGCCCGGCGGCTCGAAACCGAAGGTCGTCTTCTGCACCACCGAGAACGACGTGTCGCAGATCGCGCGCGCCATGCACGCCGGCGCCGACGAATACATCATGAAGCCGTTCGACCGGCAGATCGTGCGCTCCAAATTCGAGGAGATCGGACTGATCTGACTTTACGCGCGCCTTGCTTTGAAAGTTGATTGATGAACAAGCCCGTTTCAGCCCGCGCAACCGCCGCCGACGCCATTTCGGGCGCTCGCGGCCAATTTGAACTGCGCCGCTTTTCCGTCCTCAACCCGCGCCTGCTCGTGGTCGGCGCATCGACCGGCGGCCCGCAGGCGCTCGCCGCGCTGCTGCCGCGCATCGGCCCGCGACTGAAGGACATCCCCGTCGTCGTCGTTCTGCACATGCCGACCAATTTCACCGACGTCGTCACGGGGCAGATCGCGCAACTCACCGGCCTGCCGACGACCGCCGCGGTCAACGGCGAGGAGCTTCGGCCCGGCCGCATCTATTTCGCGCCCGGCGACATGCATCTCAAGGTCGTGCGCGTCGGCCCCTACTACGCGCTCGCGCATTTCGACGGACCGCCCGAGAATTTCTGCAAGCCCGCCGTCGACGTGCTCTTCCGCTCCGCCGCCGACGCTTTCGGTCCCGGCGCGCTCGGCGTCGTTCTGACCGGCATGGGCTGCGACGGTCTCGAAGGCTCGCGCCGCATCGTCGACGCCGGCGGCAGCGTCATCGTGCAGGACGAAGCCTCGAGCGCGGTCTGGGGCATGCCCGGCGCGGTCGCGCGCGCGGGCCTCGCCGCCGCCGTCGCGCCGGTCAGCCAGCTTGCCGACGCCATCGCCTTCCGCCTCGGCGGATCGCAGAAATCGGCGGCGCCATGAACGTCTTCGACGAACTCGCGCGAGTGCTCGGCGAACGGATCGGCATGTCCATCGATCCGCGGCGTCGCGCGTCGATCGAAGCGCGCATTGCCGGGCTCATGGCCGATTGCGGCTTCGCGGAGCCGGAGGAATTCGTGCGCCGCCTGCGCTCGGGCCTCGATCCCGCGCTGATGAGCAGGACCGTCGATGCGATGGTCACCTGCGAGACGCTGTTCTTCCGCGACCGCGCGCCCTTCGAGGCGATGCGCGGCGTCGTGCTGCCCAAGCTGAGGGAAACGCGCAAGGACTTCCGCAACCTGCGCATCTGGAGCGCCGCCTGCGCGACCGGCCAGGAGCCCTATTCGATCGCCATGGTCATCGACGACATGTCGCGCGATTTCGCCGGCTGGCGCGTCGACATCGTCGCTTCCGACGTGTCGCAATCGGCGCTCGCCGCTGCGCGCGCGGGCGTCTATTCGCAGTTCGAGGTCCAGCGCGGCCTGCCGACGCCCATGCTGCTACGCTACTTCCGCAAGGACAAGGCTGGCTGGCGGGTCTCCGAACACCTGCAGGCGGCAATCGACTTCCGCCACATCAATCTCGTGTCGGATTTCGGCGCGCTCGGCCATTTCGACGTCGTGCTCTGCCGCAATGTTCTCATGTACATGGATGTCGACCGCCGCCGCGACATTCTTCGCCGCATCGCCGCGCAGCTCGCCCCCGACGGCTATCTCCTGCTCGGCGCGACCGAGACCATTGTCGGATTGAGCGACGAATTCGCCCCGACGCCCGGTTTCGCCGGCCTGTTCACGCACAAGCCGCAAAAGCGCGGCGCCGTGCGCCTCGTCGTCAATTCCTGAAATCGGCGCAAACGAAAACCCCGCGGATCGCTCCGCGGGGCTTGATTCCGTTTCCGCGCCTTCGGGTCAGGCGGTGATGCGCTCTTCCGCCTCGTTCGGCTCGCGCAGCACATAGCCGCGGCCCCACACCGTCTCGATGTAGTTGCGGCCCTGGCTGGCGTTGGCGAGCTTCTTGCGCAGCTTGCAGATGAACACGTCGATGATCTTCAGTTCGGGCTCGTCCATGCCGCCGTAGAGATGATTGAGGAACATCTCCTTGGTGAGCGTCGTGCCCTTGCGCAGCGAGAGCAGCTCGAGCATCTGGTATTCCTTGCCGGTCAGATGCACGCGGGCGCTGTCCACTTCCACCGTCTTCTGGTCGAGGTTGACGACGAGATCGCCGGTGGTGATGACCGATTGCGCATGGCCCTTCGAGCGGCGCACGATCGCGTGAATGCGCGCGACCAGTTCGTCCTTGTGGAAGGGCTTGGTGAGATAATCGTCGGCGCCGAAGCCGAGGCCCTTGACCTTGTCCTCGATGCCCGCGAGGCCCGAGAGAATGAGGATCGGCGTCTTGACCTTGGCGACGCGCAGCGTGCGCAGCACCTCGTAGCCCGACATGTCCGGCAGGTTCAGGTCCAGCAGGATGATGTCGTAGTCGTAGAGCTTGCCGAGGTCGATGCCTTCTTCGCCGAGGTCGGTCGTGTAGACGTTGAAGTTCTCGGACTTCAGCATCAGCTCGATGCTCTGCGCCGTGGCGCTGTCGTCTTCGATCAGTAGTACGCGCATCAGCAGTCCCCACCCTTCCCCGTACGGCGCCGGTCGGTTCTTCGCCCGCCCCCGGCACGCGGCGCCCGGTATGTCGTCATCAAACTCAAAATCGATCTTCCGTTAACTCTACCGCCCGAATGGTTAACAAACCGTTTGGGCTTGACCTTGGCTTCGGGCGCGGGTCGCCGCCAGCGACGCCACGCCACGCTGACGCAACGGAATCGTCCCGGCCTGCGCGCGGTCGGTTTTCCGCCGGACGCAAAAGACTGTTAAGCAAACGAGTTAACGAAGGGTTAGGCTGTCGCCTGCGGAACGCCGCGCAACAAAACGAATCGCTGCTTCGACACTCGCCTCTGCGCATTTTTTTGTCCAGCGCCTTCGTTGGGTAACCATCGAGCAACCTCCGCGATTCATACTGAACGTGTCTCGCGGATCATGGCTAATGCGTAACCACAACGAGTTCGGACTGACGTCCTGGAGTGCCGTGTAATGAAGTCGCGGGATACCTTGCTGAGATTGAAGCGCTTTCAAGCAGACGAAAAGCGCCGGCGCGTCACCCAGCTCGAGCTGATGATCGCGGAGTTCAATCGGATGGCCGGCGATCTCGACCGGGAGATCGCCACCGAGGAACAGCGTGCGCGCATTTCCGACCCCACGCATTTCGCCTATCCGACCTATGCGCGCGCCGCGCGCAGCCGTCGCGACAATCTGCTCAGCTCGATCGAGGAATTGCGCGGGCAGCTCGACGAGGCCAAGGCGCGGCTCGACGAAGCCATGGCCGAAGTCTCCAAGGCTGAATTGCTCGAGGGCCGCGAGAAGACCTCGGACCGGCTGGCCGACGTCCTGCGTCCCGCGGATATGGGCCTGATGGGCATGCGCGCCGCGCGCGCCTGAAGAACTTCGATTCCCCTGTGAAACGCCGCCCTCCGGGCGGCGTTTGTTTTTCATGTGGCCGGCTTGCGAAGCGCGGACGCCTCGTGCATGGGTGGCCCCGGAGCCCGGCTCTTCGGGCGCAGGAGCGAAATGAAGCGCGCCCTCGACTATTTCTGGCCGATGCTCGGCATGGCGGCGGTATTCGCCGCCTTCTGGCTGCTCGCGCGCGAATTCCGCGGGGAGTCGGTGCGCCAGGACGTGATGGCCGCGCTTCAGGCGATACCGCCGCATCGCTACCTGCTGGCGGCATTGTCGACGCTGTTCGCCTATGTCGCGCTCGCCTGGTACGACCGCATCGCGCTGCTGCACCTCGGCGTGAAGCACATTTCCTGGCTGTTCGTGTCGGTCTGCTCTTTCACGACCTACGCCCTGTCGCACAATATCGGCGCGTCGGTGTTTTCCGGCGCGATGGTCCGCTACCGCGCCTATTCCAGCAAAGGGCTGGACGCCCCGCAGGTCGCGATCCTCGTCGCGCTGTGTTCGTTCACCTTCTTCCTCGGCACGGTGCTGCTCGGCGGTCTCGTCCTCGTCTTCGAGCCCGAGCAGTTGAGCCGCCTCGAGGGCCTCCTGCCGTCCGCGCTGACCAATGTCGACACGTCGCGCCTGCTGGGCCTCGCCATGCTCGCCATCGTGGCGCTCTACGCCGTCGGCTCGATCCTGCACTTCAAGCCGCGCCAGTTCGGCAAGTTCCGGCTCGAATATCCGCGCCCCGCCATCATGGGGCGCCAGATGATCGCCGCGCCGATGGAGCTTCTGGGCGCGGCGGGCATCATCTATTTCGCGCTTCCGGCGGAGGGCAATCCGGGCTTCTTCGTCGTGCTCGCCGTATTCCTCGCCTCCTTCTCCGCGGGGCTCGTGTCCAATGCGCCGGGCGGCCTCGGCGTCTTCGAACTCGTCTTCATCAAGGCCATGCCGGCGCTCGCCAAGAGCAAGGTGCTGGCCGCGCTTCTCGTGTTCCGCCTCTTCTATCTGCTGATCCCGCTCGCCATCGCGCTCGTCGTCGTCGTCCTGTTCGAACGTCAGCGTCTGATGGAAGTCATGCGCGAGGGCGAGGACCAGAAGGACGACGGCTAGGTCCGCGCGCAGGGACAAAAAAAGCGCCGGCGAGAGCCGGCGCTTTTTTTTCGGATCGCAGGCGCCTCAGGCGCGGTACTGCTGGATCCGGGTGGTGCGCAGGCCTGCAAGGCCGTGCTGGTCGATCGACATCTGCCAGCTCAGGAATTCGTCGACGGTCAGCGTATAGCGGCTGCAGGCGTCTTCCAGCGAGAGCAGGCCGCCGCGCACCGCGGCCACGACTTCGGCCTTGCGCCTGATGACCCAGCGCTTGGTCGAGGGCGGAGGCAAATCGGCGACGGTCAACGGACTGCCGTCCGGTCCGATCACATACTTGACCCGTGGGCGGTAGGCTTCGGTCATAAGATTACTCACACACTCGACTGACCACTTCGAGTGCAACTCTAGATGCGCCCGCTTAAGATTTACCTAAACGGAGGGGGCCGCAAAAACCAAAAAAATCGTGAAAAATCTTAAGTTTAGCGGCCTGTATCGCGTGGCCGCCGGCCTTTTCGTTTCAGTTCGGCGCAGGCCGAAATCGTTCGTTAACCATGATCGCGGCGAGCCTCGGCCCGCCGCGATCCTGACATAGTCTTCGAAGCGACCCCGCTCAGTGCGACAGCAGCACGGGCAGCGTCATGTGCTTCAGCATGAAGCGCGAACCCGAGCCGCGCGAGAACCGCGGATAGCCCTGTCCGCCGAAAGCGCCGATGACGAGCAGGTCGGCCGAGGCGTCGGCGGCCTCGTTGAGCAGCGCGTCCATCAGTCCGATGTCCGAGGCCAGCGCCTGATCGGCGTGCGCCTCGATTCCGTGCGCCTTGAGATGGGCGACCGCCAGGTCGAGCGACGTCCTGCGATAGTCGATCGCCGCATCGCCGGGCTTGGAGATCGAGACGACGACGGCCTTCGCATCCTTCGCCGACAGGCGGACGCCGTCGCCCATGGCGCGCGCCGCCTCGCGGGATTCGTTCCACGCGAACATCGGCCGGTGGCCGATATCGGCGAAATGGCCGGCGTGCGGCACGACCAGCGCCGGGCGACCGGAATCGACGACGATCCGCTCGATCAGGTCGCTCGGCGTCAAATGGGAGTCGGGCGCCGGGCTGGCCGCAGATGACGAGATCGAAATGCCGGGCAAGATCGATCGCCTGCACGATGATGTCGGAATCCTCGCCCCGGTTGAGATCCATGAAGGCCCGGTCGGCCAGGCCGCCGGTCGCGGCCATGAAGGCGGCCTCGGCGGCGTCGCGGGCGGCGACATATTCGGCCGGCGGCCAGGCGGCGACGACGCCCGAGGTCACCGAACGCTGCGTCTGCGCGAACACGCCGACGAGCCGCGAGCCGAGCCGCTTCGCGAGCGTGGCCGCCAGTTCGAGACGGGACTTCGTCTGGGCGCTGGAATCGAGGTGCACGAGCAGATGGCGCATTGTTGGTCTTCTCCAGATCCCCCGCCGTCTCAGCGGCGCGGTGCATCGGTCGCCTGTTTCGGCTCCAGATACATTGCGCTGCATCAATCGCGCCCGCTGAATCGCAGCCTTGTGTTTCGCCCGTCCATGCAGTTTCTTGCGCGCCGCAGACCAAAGGAGCGGACATGAGCGCAGGCAGGATCGAGGCGCGGGCGCAAGGGCCGGTCGGCTGGATCGTCTTCGACAATCAGAAGCGCCGCAACGCCATGTCGCTGGGCATGTGGACCGGCCTGACGGAAGCGCTCGGGCGGTTCGGCGCCGATCCGCAGGTCCGCGTCGTCGTCCTGCGCGGGGCAGGCGAGACGGCCTTCGTCTCGGGCGCCGACATTTCCGAGTTCGACGCGCACCGCTCGGACGCCGCCGCCGCGGCCGACTACGCCCGCGCCACCGACGGCGCCTGGAAGGCGCTCGGCGCTTTCGACAAGCCGATGATCGCCATGATCCAGGGCTTCTGCTTCGGCGGCGGCGTCGCCATCGCCATGAAGGCGGACCTGCGCATCGCCGCCGACAATTCCCTCTACGCCATTCCCGCCGCCCGTCTCGGCATCGCCTATCCGCCCCATTCGGTGCGCGATCTCGTCTCTCTCGTCGGCCCCGCCAAGGCCAAGGAAATCCTGTTCACCGGCGCACGCTTCGACTCTGCCGCCGCGCAGGCGATCGGCCTCGTCAATCGCGTCGTCCCGGTCGGGCATCTGGAAGCCGAGGTCGCCGCGCTCTGCGCGACCATCGCCGAGAATGCGCCGCTGACCATTCGCGCCGCCAAGGAGACGATCGACCAGATCGCCCGCGATGCGCCCGACCCCAAGAAGGTCGCCGAGCGCGTCGCCGCCTGCTTCGACAGCGCCGACTATGCCGAAGGCCGCCGCGCCTTCATGGAGAAGCGCCGGCCGGCCTTCAGCGGACGCTGATCGAGCCATGCAGGAAAAGCGCATCGCAGCCGGCGTCCTCGACATCGTCTGGCGCGAATATGGCGCGGCGGACGGCTGGCCCTGCATTCTGAGCCACGGCTTTCCCTACGACGTCCACGCCTATGCGGACGCAGCCCCGCTTCTGGCGGCGGCAGGCGCGCGCGTGATCGTTCCATATCTGCGCGGCTACGGTCCCACGCGCTTCCTCTCCGCCGCCACGCCGCGCTCCGGCGAACAGGCCGCGCTCGCCGCCGATCTGCTCGCGCTCATGGACGCGCTGGAGATCGCTCGCGCCACGCTGGCCGGCTACGACTGGGGCGGACGCGCCGGCTGCATCGTCGCCGCGCTCTGGCCCGAGCGCGTCGAAGCGCTGGTGTCCGGCAATTCCTACAACATCCAGAACATTTCTCGCGCGATGGAGCCGGCGAGCCCGCGCGAAGAGGCTGCGCTCTGGTATCAGTATTATTTCCACAACGAGCGCGGGCGGCGCGGGCCTCAGCCAGGACCGGCGCGGCGTTGCGCGCCTGCTCTGGAAGATGTGGTCGCCGACCTGGGACTTCGACGAGGCGACTTTCGCGCGCACGGCGCAAGCCTTCGACAATCCCGATTTCGTCGACGTCGTCATCCACTCCTACCGCCACCGCTACGGGCTTGCGCCGGGCGATCCCGCCTATGCGGCGATCGAGAGCCGCCTTGCCGCGCAACCGCCGATCGCCGTTCCGACCGTCTCGATCGACGGCGACGCGGACGGCGTCAATCCCGGCACGGCGCATCACAAGGCGAAATTCGTCGGCCGGCACGAGCATCGCGTGTTTCATGCTGCAGGGCACAATCTGCCGCAGGAGCGACCGGCCGAGTGGGCGCGGGCGATCCTCGACATCAGGGCCTTTGCACAGGCTTGAGGCGTCATCGCCTGTCGTCCAATTGACACGGCCAAGTCGCGCTCCGTATGAAATACATGTCCGACGATCTTGGTGACATTTCATGCCCAAAACGCTTACCGCGAAAACTGACGGGTCGCCCGGCGTCGTTTATCGCGGGATCGTCGACGGCCTCTATCGTGGCCGCTACGTGCCGGGCCAGCGCCTGGTCGAGGCCGATCTCACCCGCGACTTCGAAGTCGGCCGCGGCTCCGTGCGCGAAGCGCTGAGCCGGCTCGCGGCCGAAGGCCTCGTCTCGATGAACCTGCACCGCTCCGCGACCATCCGCTCGCTGAGCCGCGCCGAGACGCGCGATCTCGTCGCCCTGCTCGAAGTGCTCAACGGCTTCGCCGCGCGGCTCGCCGCCGAGCGCATCGAGGAAGGCGTCAATCGCAAGCAGATGGCGGAAGCCTACACCACGCTCGCCGATCCCGAGACGCAGCGCGACTTCCTGCATTTCGCGCGCGCCCGCAACACGTTCTACAAGACCATGGTGGCCATCGGCGCCAATCACGAACTCGCCCGCCTGATGCCGCGCACCAATGTCGACCTGATCCGCGTGCAGTTCCGCGCCTACACGACCGTCGACGACGACCTGCGCATGGAGGACTATCGCGGCATCTACGACGCCATCGCCGAAGGCGCCGGCCGCAAGGCGGAGACGGCCGCCAAGAACCATATCCGGCGGCTCGGCGACGCCATCGACAAGCTGCCGGACGCCGCTTTCGGCGGTTGAGCCGGCCTCAAAATCGCCCCTTGATTGTAATCTGAAATTGTCGGACAATCCATCTGTGGCCCGCCGGCGGCCTCGGAGGATTGCGCCATGGATTTCGAACTCAGCGCTCGCGCGAAGGAATTGCAGGCGCGCGTCGCCGCCTTCATGGCGAGCCATGTCTATCCCAACGAACATCTCTACGGCGCGCAGGCGCAAGGCGAAGCCCGCTATCGCACGCCGCAGATCGTGCAGGACCTGAAGAAGAAGGCGCGCGCCGAAGGCCTGTGGAACCTGTTCCTGCCGGGCGACCACGGCGCGGGCCTCACCAATCTCGAATACGCGCCGCTCGCCGAACTGATGGGCCGCGTCGACTGGTCGAGCGAAGTCTTCAACTGCTCCGCGCCCGACACCGGCAATATGGAAGTGCTCACCCTCTACGGTTCGCCGGAGCAGAAGAAGCAATGGCTCGAGCCTCTGCTCAACGGCGAGATCCGTTCGGGCTTTTCGATGACCGAGCCGGAAGTCGCCTCCTCCGACGCCACCAACATCCAGTGCACGATTTTGCGCGACGGCGACCACTACGTCATCAACGGCCGCAAATGGTTCACCTCGGGCGCGATGAACGAGGATTGCAAGATCCTGATCGTGATGGGCAAGACCGACCCGCACAATCCGAACAAGCACCAGCAGCAGTCGATGATCCTCGTGCCGAAGGATACGCCCGGCGTGAACATCATCCGCGACATCAAGGTCTACGGCTACGACCATGCGCCGGTCGGCCATCCCGAGATCGTCTACGACAATGTGCGCGTGCCCGTCGCCAACATGCTGCTCGGCGAAGGCCGCGGCTTCGAGATCGCGCAGGGCCGCCTCGGCCCCGGCCGCATCCATCATTGCATGCGGCTGATCGGTTGCGCGCAGCGGGCGCTCGAACTCATGTGCCAGCGCGCCAACAAGCGCATCGCCTTCGGCAAGCCGCTCGGCGAGCAGGGATCGGTGCGCGAGGACATCGCCAATTCCTGGTGCGAGATCGAGCAGGCGCAGGCTCCTCACGTTCAAGGCCGCCGACAAGATGGACCGCGAGGGCAACAAGGCGGCGCGCGACCTCATCGCCGCCGCCAAGATCGTCGTGCCGTCGATGGCCGCGCGCGTGATCGACCGCGCCATCCAGATCCACGGCGGCATGGGCGTCTCGCAGGACACGTTCCTGGCGGAATCCTACACCTACGCGCGCTTCATCCGCATCGGCGACGGGCCGGACCAGGTCCACATGTCGCAGCTCGGACGGACGCTTCTGAAGAAATACGCTTGAGATCAGGACCGCGAGCCTTCAGGCTCGCTTTATCGGGCTGCGAGCCTGAATGGCCCGCAGCCCGCATGGGAGATCGCCGATGTCCCGCCTCTACACCGAAGAGCAACTCGCCGAAATCGCGAAACCGTTCGAAGCGCACGCGCTCGACGCCCTGCGCGTCGGCGATCTCGCGCGCGTGCGCGAACTTCTGACCGAGATGAAGAACGGTCCCGCCGGCCTCGATGCGCTGTCCGGCCACACGCTCGCGCGCAAGGCGGCGAAGCTGCGACGCGACTTCGGCGAGGCCTTCGCGCTCGGCGCGCTCGCGCGCATCGGCGCAGAGCTCATGCGCACATGGACACGGCAATATGAGCAAGGCGACGAGCGCGGCGCCATCGCCGACCTCGTCGCCATCTTCCGGGAACAGCATGGCGCGCAGCTCGCGTCCTTGCGCGAGGACGACGACAGCGTGACGCTCGACATGCCGCTCTGCGGCTCCGGCGGCAAGCTCGAGAAGGCCGGACTGCCGCACAAGCACCCGGACTGGTACGGCGGCTGGAGCGACGACGTCAGCTCCTTCTGCCAGATCTGCAAGGCCTGCCAGAAGGCGCTCAACGCCTCGCTCGGCGCCGAAATCTGGACGACGGACAAGGGCGCGAACGGCGCCTGCCGCGCGACTTTCGCCAAGCGCGCGACACGAGGCGAGCGTCTGTTTTCGGACGAGGAGCGCACAAACGCTCGTGCGCACGCGCGTCGACCGCGCGATCGCACGGCTCGACGCAGGCGACGCCGACATCGCGGACCTCATCGAAGGCCAGCGCAAGGACTGGAAGCCCTGGCACGATTTCGGCATCGTCCTGCTCGAATATTTCTACGCCATCGCGCTCGAACAGGGCGGCGCCGATTATCTCGCCGAAGTTCTCGAACAGACCTATGCGCCGGCCTTCAATGCCGGCTTCCCGCGCTACGCGGCGATGAGCGACGACGAACTCGTGCGCGAGATCGCGCGCACCTGGAACTATCATTGCGCGGACTTCACTCTTCTCGAAGAAGACGACCGCTTCGTCTTCCGCCTCGATCCCTGCGGCTCCGGCGGCCGGCTGTTTCGCGGCGCCGTCTGGCGCGACATGTTTCATTACGGCGAGCCGCTCGCGCCGAAGATGCAAGAGCCGCATCGCATCAACTTCAACCGCGCGGACGCGCCGACCTATTGCACGCATTGCGCGGCCTCCAACCGCGCGCAGCTCGAACATGCGCTGTCGCCGCAAACGCCGCTGTTCTTCGTCATCGACGGCCATGCGCAGACCGCCCCCGGTGCGCCCTGCCGCTGCTACGTCTACAAGAAGGACGCGCGGCGCGAAGACATCGACCCCGGCCTCTTCAGACAGATCGGCCTCGTTCCGCCAAAGGAGAAGCGCGCATGAGCGACAGAGCGAAACCCTTCGATCTCGCCGGCAAGGTCGCGCTCGTCACCGGCTCGACCATGGGCATCGGCCTCGGCGTCGCGCGCGCGCTGGCGGAAGCCGGCGCGCATGTCGTCGTCTCCAGCCGCAAGGCGGAGGATTGCGCGCGCGTCGCCGGCGAGCTGGCGAAGGATGGCCTCAGCGCCGAGGGCCGCGTCTGCCACATCGGCAAGATGGAGGACATTTCCTCCATGGCCGCGCATCTGAAGGAAAAGCACGGCGGCCTCGACATTCTCGTCAACAACGCCGTGCTCTCGCCCTGGCGTTCGATCGACGACACCGACGAAACGCTGTTCATGAAGGCGATGGAAGTGAACATGCGCGGCAATTGGTATCTGTCGGTCGAGGCGACGAAACTGATGAAACCGCGCGGCGGCGGCTCGATCGTCAACATTTCGTCCGTCGCCGCGCTGCATCCCGACAAGATGCTGGCGCTCTATTCCACCTTCAAGACGGCGATGATCGGCATGAGCCGCTCCTTCGCGCTCGAATACGGCGAATTCGGCATCCGCGTGAACACCATCCTGCCGGGCCTGATCGACACCAAGCTGGCAAGAGCCTTCGAGGGCGAGGAGATGAAGAAGATCGTCGGCGGCACGCCGCTCAGGCGCATCGGCAGACCGGAAGAAATCGGCTACGCCGTGCTCTATCTGAGCTCCGCCGCCGGCGCCTTCGTCACCGGCGCGAGCCTGGTGATCGACGGCGGCGCCAGCATCGCCTCGCATTAAGCAAACCGTCATCCCGGATCGACCCGCGGGTCGCCCGGGATGACGCTGAAAGGAGACCATGCCCCTCACCGGAAAGAATCGCCCTCGTCTCCGGCGCCGCGCGCGGCATCGGCCGCGCCATCGCGCTGAGGCTCGCGCGCGACGGCGCCGATGTCGGGCTGATCGACGTCAATCCCGCGATCGAGGAAACGGCGCGGCTCGTCCGCGATACTCGGACGGCGGGCGCTGGCCGTCCGGGCGGACATCGCAAACGCTGCTGAAGCGCGCGCGGCTGTCGCGCGCATCGCGGCCGAACTCGGCGCGATCGACTTGCTCGTCAACAACGCGGGCGTCGTCAACAATATCGCGACCGTCGAGAAGATGACGGACGAAGCCTGGGCGAACGAGGTCGGCGTCAATCTCACCGGCGCCTTCAATCTCGTGCGCGCGACCGTCGGCTCCATGAGCGAACGCGGCTTCGGGCGCATCGTCAACATATCGTCGGTCGCCGCGCGCGGCGGCCTCGCGCGCCAGGTCGGCTATTCCGCGACAAAGGCCGGCCTGCTCGGCCTCACCCATACGGTCGCGCTCGAATATGCGCGCAAGGGCGTCACCTGCAACGCCGTGCTGCCCGGCATGGTGGAGACGGAAAACGTCAAGGCCATGCCGCCGGAAATCCGCGAGGCGGCGATGGCCGCCACGCCCGTGCGCCGCTTCGGCGCGCCGGAGGAAATCGCCGCGCTCGTCGCCTTCCTGTGCGGCGCGGAGGCCGGCTACATCACCGGCGCCGAGATCGACATTTCCGGCGGCGGGCATCTGAATACGCTGGTGCTGGGAAGCCGGAAGGACGCGAGCGGGTGATGATTGGGAAGCCCGTCATTGCGAGGAGCGAAGCGACGCGGCAATCCATCCCCGCGCCCTGTCACGCGCCGGGGATGGATTGCTTCGCTTCGCTCGCAATGACGGCGCAGAGACTTACGGATTGCACGCCCGCCACAACTTCTCCGGCGTGATCGGCATGTCGATATCGCGCACGCCGCGTGAAGACAGCGCGTCGATCACCGCATTGACCAGCGTCGGCGTGCCGGCGACCGTGCCGGATTCGCCGCAGCCTTTCGCCCCCAGCGGGTTGGTCCTGCACGGCGCGCCGTCGAACAGCGCGACGTTGAACGACGGCATGTCGTCGGCGCGCGCCACCTTGTAGTCCATCAGGCTGGACGTCAGGAGCTGCCCGCTGTCGTCGTAGACGGCGCCTTCGTACAGCGCTTGCCCGACGCCCTGCGCGATGCCGCCGTGGATCTGCCCGCGCACCAGCATCGGGTTGATGGCGACGCCGACGTCGTCGAGCGTCGTATAGCGCTCGATCTTCAGCGTCCCCGTGTCCGGATCGATCGACACTTCCGCGATATGCGCGCCGTTCGGCCAGCTCGGCCCGTCGACCTTCGCCGTCGAGCGCACCGACAGCCGCTCCTCGAATTCGCCGCGCGCGAGATCGGCGAGCGCGATCGAGCGATCCGTGCCGGCCACCGTGAAACGTCCTGCGGCATATTCGAGATCGCCCATCGCGGCTTCCAGATGCTCGGCGGCCTTTTCACGCGCCTTTTCCAGAAGATTTGCCGCGCCGACCGCCACCGCCGAGCCGCCGACGAACAGCGAGCGCGAGCCGACCGAGCCCATGCCCTGCGCAAGATCGGTGTCGCCCTGCACGATGCGCACGTTCGAGATCGGAATTTCGAGCGCGGCGGCGATCATCTGCGCGTAGCTCGTCTCCAGCCCCTGCCCCATCGCCTGCGTCGCCGAATGCACGATGATCTCGCCGTCGACGGTCGCGTGCACGTTCACCGTCTCCTGCAGCGTATTGCCGCCGGTCCACTCGATGTAGCTCGCGAGCCCCCGCCCATAGAGCAGGCCCCTCGCTTCGGCCGCCGCTTTTCGCGCGGCGTAGCCGTCCCAGTCGGCGGCCGCGGAAGCCTTGTCGAGAAGCGCGGCGAATTCGCCCGAGTCGTAGACCTGGCCGACAGGCGTCGTGTAGGGAAACCTGTCCGGCCTGATCGCATTGATCTTGCGGATTTCGCGCGGGTCCATGCCGAGCTGGCGCGCAGCGGAATCCATCAGGCGCTCGATGATGTAGATCGCCTCCGGCCGCCCCGCGCCGCGATAGGCGCCGATCGGCGCCGTATTCGTCATGACGGCGCTGATCTCGAAGCGCACCGCCGGCACATGATAGACGCCGACGGACACGAAGGGCGAGAGCACCAGCGGGATCAGCACGCCGACGCCCATCGGCGTCGCGCCGGTATTGCCGAGCGACTGCGCGCGAAACGCGAGAATGCGCCCGTCCTTGTCCAGCGCCAGTTCCGCTTTGGTATGGAGATCGCGGCCATGCGTGCCGCCCAGAAATTCCTCGATGCGGTCTGCGCGCCAGCGCACGGGCTTGCCGAGCTTCGTCGCGGCATAGGAGACGAGCGCCTCTTCCGGATAGAGATTGGTCTTCTGGCCGAAGCCGCCGCCGATATCTCCGACCACGACGCGGATGCTCTCCTTCGGGCGCTTGAGCACGGCGTCGGCCAGAATGTCGCGCGTCGTCGTCGGCGTCTGCGATTGCGTGCGCAGGATGAGGCGGCCGGTCGCGGCATCGACCTCCGCCACCGCGCCGCGCGGCTCCAGCGCGAAGGGAATGAGCCGCTGGTTCATGATCTCGAGCGACACGACATGCGCGGCGGACGAGAAAATGCCGTCGACCGCCGCCTTGTCGCCATAGGCGTGGGCGGCGACGAAATTATCCGGCGCGTCCGGCCAGACTTTTGGCGCGCCCGCTTTCACGGCCTCGCGCACGTCGGCGACGGCCGGCAGGTCCTCGTAATCGACCGCGATCAGTTCGACCGCGTCATAGGCCGCCTCGCGCGTTTCCGCGATCACGGCGGCGATCGGCTCCCCGACGAAGCGCGCCGTCTCGTGCGCGAGAATGCGGCGCGGCGGCACGTTCATGTCGGCGCCGTCCGGGCGCTTGAACAGCGGCGGCGGGGCGGGCAGCGCGCCGACGCCCTCGGCCACGAGATCGGCGCCCGTGTAGACGGCCACGATTCCGGCTGCGGCCTTCGCTTCCGCCGTGTCGATCGAGACGATCCGCGCGTGCGCGTGCGGCGAGCGCAGCAGGACCATCCATAGCGCGCCCGCCTCCGCACGGTCGTCGATATAGCGGCCCTGCCCCGTCAGCAGCCGCTCGTCCTCCAGCCGCGTGACCGACTGATGCGCGCCGAATTTCAGATTTGCCGGAAGTTCGTCCATGAGGTCCTCGATAAAGCCATGCGAAATCTGCCGGAAACATCCGGCCCTGTCGATCTCGGGCAGGCAAGCCGGTCAGCGTGGGCGCCCGCAAGAACTCTGAACACACGGACGATTTCGGTGGAGAGCCCCGTCGTCCGCCGCCTTGCGAAAAAGCGAAGTTGATACGGATCAATGAAACATGGCCCTGAAACATGGTCGCTGGCATCAGGCGGAACATGCCCGCCATTCATACGGGGGCGAGGGAGATGCACGTGGAAGCTGCGACCGCGACGAGCGGGGAGACGTCAGCCAGACGGATGACGAAGCCGCCCGGCGCCTACCGCCACGGCGACCTGCGCAACGCCCTGATCGCCGCGGCGACGGAGCTGACCGTGCAGCGCGGCGGCCCGGATTTCACCCTGCGCGAAATCGCCGCCATCACCGGCGTGCGTCACGCGGCGGTCTATCGCCACTTCGCCTCCAAGGGCGCGCTGCTCGAGGAGATCGCGCGGCTCGGCGTCCAGTCGCTGCGCACGCGCATCGAGCAGGAGCAGGCCGCCTCGCCCGGCGACCGGCTCGAGGCCATCGCCAGCGACTATCTCGACTTCGCGGTCTCGCGTCCCGGCGAGTATCGCGTCATGGCGCAGGAAGGCGGCGCCTCCTCGACCCAGTATCGCGCCCTGCTCGACATGATGGCGGGCCCGGTGGCGGCGGCGCAGTCCGCGGGCGCGCTCAAGAAGGACGTGCCGGCCGACATGCTGGCGCGGCTGTGGTGGGCGGAATTGCATGGCCTCGCCATGCTCGCGCTCAACTCGGCCATGAAGGCGAGCGAGTTGAAGGACTGCGTTCGCGCCGTCTCGCGCATCTGGCTCGCCGAAGCCCCGGCCCTGCAACCGGCCTGACGCATCGCGCCGGTATTGCTTCGGCAAGGTTTCACGAAATTCGGGCCGGCGTGACGCCGGCCCTTTTTTACAGGCTCAGGCCGGCCCGACGCCGGCCTTTTTTGTGAGAGTCAGGCCCGCTTGACGCCGGACTGATGCAGGAATTCCGCCGCTTCGTTCATCGCGCGCCGCGCTTCCGGCGTCCACCGGTTCGCAAAGACGAAGACGTGCGGCATGTCGCGCTCCACGCAGATTTTTGTCACGACGCCCGCATCCTTGGCCCGCTGCGCCGCGCGAACGCTATCGTCCAGAAGGATTTCCGTATCGCCGACCGAGAACAGGATCGGCGGCAGGCCCGCATAGTCGCCATAGAGCGGCGAAGCGAGCGGATTGCGCGGGTCTTCGGATCCGAGATAGGCGGCCGCGATGTTCTCGATGCCGTCGGATACGAGCAGCGGATCGCGCTTGGCGTTGCTCTTCATCGATGCGCCGGTGATCGCGAGATCGGTCCAGGGCGAGAAGGCGATGGCGGCGTCCGGCAGCGGCAGCGCCCTGTCCCTCAGGTTGAGCAGCAGGGCGAGCGTCAGTCCGCCGCCCGCCGAATCGCCGGCGACGAAGGCCGGCCCCTGCACGGCCGCGCGCAGCGCCGACCATGCGGCGGTGGCGTCGTCCAGCGCGGCGGGGAAAGCGTGCTCCGGCGCGAGCCGATAGTCCGCCGCGAACACTCTCAGGCCGCGGCGCGCGAAAGCGCCGGTGATCGCGCGATGCGTGCGCGGCGACATGCCGACATAGCCGCCGCCGTGCAGGTAGAGCAGCGTTCCGGTCGAAGGCGTCGCCTGCGCTTCCACCCATTCGCCCGGCACGCCGCCGAGCGTCGCGGGCGTGAAGGTCACGCCGCGCGGCGGAAAGGACCGCGCGGAATTGAACACGCGCCGCACGTCGTGCGGCGTCTTCGATTTCGCCAGCCCGCGCTTGACGGAATGGCGAAGCGCGAAATTGATGAAACGGGCTCTGAGACTGGTCATGGCCTTGCTCACTTCATGGCGCGTTCGATGTTGCGCTTCATGATCTTCCAGTAGGTTCCCGGCATCAGCCGTTGCAGGATGTCGCCGCGCTTCGCGTCCGCGCCGATCAGCACGCGCGGCGCGCGCCTGTCGACGCCGTCGAGAACGATGCGCGCCGCCAAGGCGGGATCGGTCGTCAGGAAGGCGTCGAACTTCTTCATCTGCTCTTCGAGCTCTGTCGAATTCACGCCGGCGGGAATGCGCGCGGACAGCGCGATGCTCGTGCGTATGCCGCCGGGGTGGACGACTGTGACGCCGATATTCGTTTCGCCGAGTTCGTGCCGCAGCGATTCCGAAAAGCCGCGCAGGCCGAACTTGGCGGCGCAATAGGCGGTCTGGCCGGGCGGCGCGACCAGCCCGAACAGGCTCGAAATATTCACGATATGCGCGATCGGGCGGGCCTTCAGCGCCGGCAGGAACGCCTTGCACATGCGCACCGGGCCGTAGAAGTTGATGTTCATCAGCCATTCGAAATCGTCGAGCCCGATCTGCTCGAACGTGCCGGCGAGCGCCACGCCGGCGTTGTTGACCACGAGATCGACGCAGCCGTGACGCTCGACGACGACATCGGGCAAGGCGGCGATGGCGTGCGTGTCGGCCATGTCGAACATGTGCTCGCTGACGTCGGCGCCCGCCGCGCGGCAGGCTTCGCACGACTTGGCCAGCGCCTCGGGATTGCGGTCGGTGAGCGCGAGCCGCGCGCCACGCGCGGCGAGGTCGAGCGCCAACGCCTGCCCAAGCCCGCCGCCCGCGCCGGTGACGACCGCGACCGCGTCTTTGAAGGGAAATGCCATGGCCTCGCTCCGGTTGCCGGCGCATGGTTAGCCAGCGGCTCTGGGCGGCGCAACCCAAAGCGCCCGGCCAGGGTTTGAAAGCGCCGGTCTGCCATGTCGCCCCGCCGCTTGCGGCGGCACGCGCCTTCATGGTCCAATCCGCCCTCCTCCGGAGACAGCGCCTTGGACCTGCCGCAGAATAGCTTCAAGCACGCCATAGCCGCCGGCCGCCAGCAGATCGGCCTGTGGTGCTCGCTCGCCAGCAACTACGCCGTCGAAGTCGTCGCCGGTTCCGGCTTCGACTGGCTGCTGCTCGACACGGAACATGCGCCCAACGAAATACCCATGGTGCTGAGCCAGTTGCAGGCCGCGATGGAGAACAATGTCCATCCGATCGTGCGGCCCGCCTGGAACGACATGGTGCTCATCAAGCGCTTTCTCGACATGGGCGTGCAGACGCTGCTGCTGCCGGTCGTCAACACGGCCGAGGAAGCGCGCGCGGCCGTGGCCGGAACCCGCTATCCGCCGCGCGGCGTGCGCGGCTTCTCCGGCTCGTCGCGTTCCTCGCGCTTCGGCCGCATCAAGGATTATCACACGCGCTGCGAGGACGAGATCTGCGTGCTGGTGCAGGTCGAGACGCAGAAGGGCCTCGACAATCTCGACGCCATCGTCGCGACCGAGGGCGTCGACGGCGTGTTCATCGGCCCCGGCGATCTGTCGGCGGCGATCGGCCATGTCGGCGACCAGAACAATCCGGCCGTGGTCGGCAGGATCGAGGACATGATCCGCCGCATCCGCGCGGGCGGCAAGGCGGCTGGCATTCTCACGCCTGACGAGGCGCTCGCCCGGCGCTATATGGAGGCCGGCACGACATTCACCGCCGTCGGCTCCGACATCGGCCTGCTCGCGCGCCAGTCGGAAGCGCTCGCGCGGCGGTTCAAGAGCGGGACATGACAGTTTGACTTCGGTTTCCAGAGTTTCGCGCGACACGGCCCTGGACGAGATCGCCGCAATCGTCGGCGCGGCGAACATCGTCGTCGACGCCTTCGCCATGCAGCCCTATCTCGTCGAGGAGCGCGGCCTCTATCGCGGCGCCGCGCGCGCCGTCGTGCGCCCGGGCTCGGTCGAGGAAGTGTCGCGCCTGCTCGCCTATTGCAACGCGCGCGGCGTGAAGATCGTGCCGCAGGGCGGCAATACCGGCCTCGTCGGCGGACAAGTGCCCTCGCAGGCGGGCGACGAGATCGTGGTTTCTCTGCGCCGTCTCAACGCTATCCGTGAGATCGACGCCACGGCCAATACGCTCACCGTCGATGCGGGCGTAACGCTGCAGAATGCGCAGGAAGCCGCGGACAAGGTCGACCGGCTGTTTCCCCTGTCGCTGCCATCGGAAGGCTCCTGCACCATCGGCGGCAATCTCTCGACCAACGCCGGCGGCGTCGCGGCTCTCGCCTATGGCGTGGCGCGCGATCTCGTCATGGGGATCGAGGTCGTTCTCGCCGACGGGCGCGTCATGTCCGACCTCTGCAAGGTCAAGAAGAACAACACCGGCTACGATCTCAAGAACCTGTTCATCGGCGCCGAAGGCACGCTCGGAATCATCACCGGCGCGGTGCTGAAGCTGTTCCCGAAGCCGCGCAGCCCGCGCCACCGGCTTCGCGGGGCTTGCCTCGCCAGAAGCTGCGCTCGGCCTGCTCGACATGGCGTTGTCGCACGCCGGCGCCGACGTGAAGTCTTTCGAACTCGTGCCGCGCATCGGCGTCGACTTCGTGCTGAAGCATGGCGCCGACACGCGCGATCCGCTGGCGCAGGAGCACGCCTGGTACGTGCTGATCGAACTGGCTTCGCAGACCGACGCAGCGCTCGAAGCGACGCTGGAAAATCTCTTGGGCGAGGCGATCGAGAAGCAATTCGTCGAGGACGCCGCCATCGCCGCCTCGCTCGACCAGCGCAACGACTTCTGGCGCCTGCGCGAGCTTCTCTCCGAAGTGCAGAAGCACGAGGGCGGCTCGATCAAGCACGATGTCTCCGTGCCGATCTCCGCCGTGCCGGCCTTCCTCGCCGATGTCGCGCGCGACGTGCCGGCGGCCGTGCCCGGCGCGCGCATGGTCGCCTTCGGCCATCTCGGCGACGGCAATATCCATTGCAACGTTTCGCAACCCGTCGGCGCCGACAAGCAGGCCTTTCTCGACCGCTGGCATGACGTGAACGAGATCGTGCACGGCCTCGTGGCCAAGTATCACGGCTCGATCTCCGCCGAACACGGCATCGGAATCATGAAGCGCGACGAGCTTCCGCACGTGAAGGACCCGGTCGCGATGGAGCTGATGCGCACGATCAAGAAAACGCTCGACCCGAACGGGATTCTCAATCCGGGGAAGGTGTTGTAGCGACCAAAGCGTCTGTCATCCCCGCGAAAGCGGGGATCCAGCGCCAGCGATTTCAAAGCAACTCTGGATTCCCGATCGCGGCTGCGCCGCGTCGGGAATGACATCCGGGACAAATGGGAGAAAAGCATGAAAGACCGCGTTTCCATCGACCTGAAGGACGGCGTCGCCGATGTGCGCCTCATCCGCGCCGACAAGATGAATGCGCTCGACGAGGCCATGTTCGACGGCCTGATCGAGGCCGGCGAGAAGCTGATGAAGATGAAGGGCTTGCGCGCCGTCGTGCTGTCTGGCGAGGGCCGCGCCTTCTGCGCCGGCCTCGACATGGGCCGTTTCGAGGCGATGAAGTCCAAGGGCGAGGCGCTGGCCGGCATGCGCGACCTGCGGGCGCGCACGCACGGCCCGGCCAACAAGCCGCAATGGGCGGCCTGGGTCTGGCGCGAACTGCCGGTGCCCGTCATCGCCGCCGTCCACGGCGTGGCGCTCGGCGGCGGCTTCCAGCTCGCGCTCGGCGCCGACATGCGTTACGCGACGCCGGACTGCAAGATGTCGATCCTGGAAATCCGCTGGGGCCTCGTGCCCGACGTCGCCGGCACGCAGATCATGCGCCACCTCGCCCGCGAGGACGTCGTGCGCGAACTGACCTACACCGGCCGCATCTTCTCGGGCGAAGAGGCCTTCCAGTACGGCTTCGTCACCCGCGTGACCGCGGACCCGCGCGCCGCGGCGCTGGAGACGGCGCGCGAGATCGCGGGGAAAAACCCCCACGCCGTCCGCGCCGCCAAGCGCCTGCTCAATCTCGCCGTCGTCACCGACGTGCAGACGGGCCTGGAAGCGGAATCGGTGGAGCAATTCGCGCTGATCGGCAGCCCGAACCAGATCGAGGCGGTCAAGGCGCAGATGGAGAAGCGCGCCCCGAATTTCGCGGAGCCGTGAGCGGAAGCCGGGACCGCCGGCCTCTGGCCGGCAAGAAGGGCCAGAAGCCGGCCGGAAGCCGGCGGCGGCGCCCTCCAAACTTGCCTACCCGACGCCGCTTTTGCTATTGCGGCGCATTCCCCGGCCGCCTCTCCCGGCGGCCGGCCCGTTTTGTCGCGCGCGCCCCGCCCGCGCGGCCAGCCCGGGGCCTCGCGCCCCGATTTGAGGACTTTTCATGGCCAAGCGCGCGCTCCTGACCGGCATCACGGGCCAGGATGGGGCCTATCTCTCGCAATTCCTGCTGTCCAAGGGCTACGAGGTCTTCGGCGTCATCCGCCGCTCCTCGCATCGCGGCGTCGAGGACCATCGCCTGCGCTGGCTGGGCGTGGCCGACAAGGTCACCCTGCTCGACGGCGACATGGACGACGTGTCGAGCCTCGTGCGCATCGTGAAGGAGACGGCGCCGCAGGAAATCTACAATCTCGCCGCCCAGTCCTTCGTCGCCTCCTCCTGGCGCCAGCCGATCCACACCGCCAACATCACCGCGACCGGCGTGACCAACATGCTGGAGGCCATGCGCGCCGAGGCGCCGGAAGCGCGCTTCTATCAGGCGTCTTCGTCCGAGATGTTCGGCCTGATCCAGCAGGATCGCCAGAGCGAGAGCACGCCCTTCTACCCGCGCAGCCCTTATGCGGTGGCGAAGCTCTACGGCCACTGGATCACCGTCAATTATCGCGAGAGCTTCGGCTTCCACGCCTCGTCCGGCATTCTCTTCAACCACGAGAGCCCGCTGCGCGGCATCGAATTCGTCACGCGCAAGGTCACCGACGGCGTCGCGCGCATCAAGCTCGGCAAGGCCAGCGAATTGCGTCTCGGCAATATCGACGCCAAGCGCGACTGGGGCCATGCGCGCGACTATGTGCAGGCCATGTGGCTGATGCTGCAGCAGGACAAGCCCGACGATTATGTCGTGGCGACCGGCGTCACCACCACCGTGCGCGACATGTGCCGCATCGCCTTCGACTATGTCGGCATGGACATGGACAAGCACGTCGTGATCGATCCGGCCTTCTATCGCCCGGCGGAAGTCGACGTCCTTCTCGGCAATCCCGACAAGGCGAAGGCGAAGCTCGGCTGGCAGGCCACGACCACGCTCGAACAGATGATCCGCGAAATGGTCGACGCCGATCTCGAGCGCGTCAAGAACCACGAAACGCTCTGATCCAGAGCCCGCGATGCCTGTTCGCTATCAGCGCATTCTCCTGACCGGCGGCACGGGCTTCGTCGGCGGCTATCTCGCGCCGGCGATCGCGTCGCGTTGGCCAGGCGCCGACCGCGTTCTGCTGCGCCGCCCGGGCGAGCAGGTCTTGCGCGAGGGCTGGCGCGCGCTCGACGCCGAAGTGATCGACAGCGCCGCCATCGGCCGCATCGTGTCCGATTTCAAACCCGACCTCGTGCTGCATCTGGCCGCGCAGGCGGCCATCGGCGCAAGCGCGGAACTCGCCGAAGCGACCTGGCGCGTGAATTTCGGCGGCACGCTGGAACTCGCGCACGCCTGCCAGCGCGCCTGCCCGACGACGACTTTCTTCTTCGTCTCCTCGTCCGAAGTCTACGGCTGGAGCTTCCGCGACGGCGTCGCGAACGAAGACACGCCGCTGCGCCCGATGAACGCCTACGCGCGGTCGAAGGCGGCGGCCGAATCCATGCTGCCGGACGTGCTGCCGCAGGCGCGCCTCATCGTCGCGCGTCCCTTCAACCACACAGGGCCCGGCCAGGACGTGCGCTTCGTCCTGCCCTCGCTCGCCCAGCAGATCGCCGATGTCGAAGCAGGCCGCAGGCCGCCGCGCCTCGAACTCGGCAATCTCGAGGCGAGCCGCGATTTCCTCGATGTGCGCGACGTCTGCGCCGCCTATATCGCCATGCTCGACGCGCCTGCGGCGGCGGCTGAACGCAGCGTGTATAACGTCGCTTCGGGCGGCTCGTGGCGCATCGCCGATCTCGTCGAGAAATTCCGCGCCCATGCGCGAATGCCGTTCGAGGTGACGATCGATCCGAAGCGGCTGCGCCCGAGCGACGTGCCGATGGCGGCCGGCTCCGCGGCGCGGCTCGAACAGGCGACCGGCTGGAAGCCGACCATCGGCGTCGACGCCATCGTCGAGGCGCTGCTCGCGCATTGGCGCGCGGCGGGCGCGTAAGGGGCTCGAGGAGAAGCGCGATGGGCGACGATCCGACCGACCCCGACAGCAAAGCCGACCGCCTCCGCATTCTCGAATTTCAGGTCGACCAGCTCCGGCGCGAACTCGAACGCCTGGAAAAGCGCCACGCCGAGGCGATCTACAGCGCCGCCTGGCATTTCGCGGCGCCGGTGCGCCTTGTCGAGCGCGCGATCCGGAGGATGCTTGCGCCGTCGGCGAAACGGGATGCGCCAAAGACTTCGCGCGCGACCGTGGCGGAAACCGCGTCCTCGCCAGCGCCCGCCAAGAGGCTTCTTGTCGACGTGACCGCCATCGTCGCGCATGACGACAGGACCGGCATCCAGCGCGTCGTGCGCCAGGTCGTGCGCGCGCTCTACGCCGAGTCCGATCTCGGCGTCACGCCCATCGCCGTGCGTCTGCAGGACGGCAGGCTCTGGACGTGCGAAGCCTATGTCGCAGCCGAGACAGGTCGCGCGAAAACGGGCGACGACAGGCCGCTCGCCATCGAGACCGGCGACCGCCTGCTGATGCTCGACAATTCGTGGAAGGATTTCGCGGCGTTCAACGACGTCTTCGCGCAAGTGCGCGCGAAAAACGGCGCGATCGTCTCCTGCATCTACGATCTCATCCCGCAGCTCTATAAGGGCGCGTCGGTCGGCGATGTGCCTCAGGTGCACCTTGCGTGGCTCCAGAGCGCGCTTCTCGAAAGCGACGGGATCATCGCCATCTCGAGGACTGTCGCCGAAGAGCTTTGCGCCTTCGTGGCCGAGCGGGAATTGCCGCATCGCGCCGGCCTGAAGGTCGGCTGGTTCCATTGCGGCTCCGACATAGCGCCGCAGGGCGCTGGCGAAGCGAGCGGCGAGATGCGCGCGGCCTTCGCCGGCGCGCCGGCTTTCCTGCTCGTCGGCACGCTCGAGCCGCGCAAGGGCCATCAGGTCGCGCTCGCCGCCTTCGACGCGCTGTGGCGTTGCGGAACAGATGCGCGCCTCGTGTTCATCGGGCGGCGCGGCTGGCACGTCGACGCCGTCATCGACGACATTCTGGCGCACGAGGAATTCGGCCGCCGGCTCTTCTGGTTCGATTCCGCCGGCGACGCCGATCTCGCTTACGCCTACGACCATTGCGCGGCGGCGCTCGCGCCCTCCTATGCCGAGGGATTCGGCCTGCCCGTCGCCGAAGCGGCGTGGCGCGACAGGCCGGCGCTGTGCAGCGACATTCCCGTCTTCCGCGAGATCGGCGGCGAGGGCGCGCTCTATTTCCGCGTGAACGACGCCGACGCCCTTGCCGCGCTGGTCCGCGACTTTCTCGCCGGTCGCGCGAAAGCCGATCCGGCGCGCGTCGTGCGCCCGACCTGGCGCGAAGCCGGCCTGCGCATCGTCGACGTCATCGTGCGCGAAAACTGGATGCGCGTCCTGTCGTGATGACATTGCGCGGCCTTTCGCCCATGCTCCGCTGACGGAGGACATGTGCGGGCGCGCGACGACATGCAGACGACTGACGCCGGCAGCCTTGCGCGCCACGGCCTCGGTTTCGCGCGCATGGCCGCCGACGGAACGCTGCTGACGCGCACGGGCGCCGCGCTCGACTGGCTGCCGGAGATCGGCGGCGACTGCCTCGCCACGCCGCTGCTCTTCGGCATGGGCGACGAACTGGCGGCGCTGCGCGCCGGCGCGCGCGACATTGTCGCGCTTCCCTCGATCGGCCTCGATTCCGGCGACAAGATCAGCGTCACGATCTCCTGGGACGAGGCGCAGGACTGCTTTTCGCTCGTCGCCGCGCGCGCCTTCGGCGCAAGCGAGACCGAAACGATGCTGGTGCGCGAGCGCCGCGAGCGCCGGCTGGCCGACGAGCAGGCCGAGGCGGCGCGCCGCCGCGCCAACGTCAGCGACGCCCTCTACCGCGATATCGTGGAATCCTCGGCCGATCTCGTGCTGCGCATCGCCGCCGACGGCGCGATCTCCTTCGCCAATATCCATGCGCAGGCCTTCTGCGGGCGCAGTCTCGACAGGCTCGTCGGCGCGCGGCTGGAAGACGCCCTGCGCCCCCTGGACGGCGCCGCGTGGGGCGCGCTGGCGCAACGCGCGCACGACGAGACTTTCGAGCAGAAGCTGCCGGCTGCCGATGGCCACGCCGCCTGGATTCTGTGGCGCGTGACATGGCTCGGCGCGGGCGAGGGACCGCCGGAATTCCAGATAGTGGGTCGCGACATCACGAGGCTGCGCGACTTGCAGGCCGAGGTCGAGCGCGCGCAGGCTCAGGCCCGCCAGGCGCTGCTGATGCGCGAACGCCTGACCATCGCGCACGACCTGCACGACACCATCGTCCATGCGCTCGTCGCCGTGGTCGCGCAATTGCGTCTGGTGAGGAAGCTCGCCGAGCGCGCCCCCGACCGCGTGCCGGAGGAGCTCGCCCGCGCCGAGGAGGCCGCCCGCTCGGGCCTCGACCGCGGGCGAGAAGCCTTGGGCCAGGTGCGCTTCCAGCGTGCGGGCGACGAGGGCCTGGAGGCCGCCCTGCGCCGCGCCGGCGCGCGCTTCGAGGAGCGCACCGGCGCCCCGGTGGAGATCGACATGGACGGTTTTGCGCGAGACGTGCACGGCGTGCAGGCCGAGCGGCTCTACCGGATCGTCGAGGAGGCGCTGCGCAACGTCGAGCGCCACGCGCAGGCGAGCCGCGTCCGGCTCGCCGCCCGCATCGCGGGACAGCACGTCTGCATCGAAATCGTCGACAACGGCCGCGGTTTCGACGCCAAAGCCGCCCATCCCGGCCATTACGGGCTTGCGGGCATGGCGGAACAGGCCCACATGATCGGCGGCGCGTTTTCCATCGAGACGAGTCCCGGCCAAGGCGCGCACATTTCCATTCGCGCGCCGCTCGTGCATCAGGAGCAATAGAATGTCCGCGACTTCGACCGCCAAGGCGCCGACGCGCGTCATGATCGTCGAGGATCAGCACCTGATCCGCCGCGCCTTCAAGACGATGCTGTCGCTGGAGGCGGACCTCGACGTCGTCGCCGAGGCCGGCGACGGTCAGGAGGCCGTGCGGCTGGCCAAGCTCACCCGGCCCGACGTCATCCTGATGGACCTGCAGATGCCGCGCCTCGGCGGCGTCGCCGCCACGCGGCAGATCATGGCGGACCTGCCGCAGACGCGCATCGTGGTGCTCACCACCTTCGACAACGACGAGATCGTGCTCGACGCCATATCGGCCGGCGCGGCGGCCTATCTCCTCAAGGACGCGGCCGAAGCCGACATTCTGGCGACCATCCGCGGCGAGACGCGGCTCTCGCCGTCGGTCGCCGCCACGATCATCGGCGCCGTCCGGCGCACCCACACGGCAGCGGACGAGCCGAAGGCCGGCGACGATTCGGAAGAGCTGACCGGCCGCGAGGAAGCGATCCTGCGCCTCGTCGCGGGCGGCCGCAGCAACAAGGAAATCGCCAACGAGCTGAACCTCGCCGAAGGCACGGTGAAGAACTACGTCAGCCGGATCATGGAGAAGCTCAACGTGCGCTCGCGCACAGAGCTCGCCATCAAGGCGGTCAAAACGCGCAGAAAATGACCAAGGTCACGATCCGTTCGTGACCGGGGTCAGATGTCCACATATGAACCAGATGGGATTGATGGGCCGACGTTCACCAGAGGACGCCGGCCATGTTGAATTCCAATCCAGCTACGGGCGACGCCGTTCGCCCGCCTGCCGAACAAGGCGAGTTCGCGCGCCAAACGATCCCGCTGTCCGTCGTGACGAACGATCGGGCCGCCGCGCTCGAAAAGTCCGCGCGCGCGGCCTACGACGGCCATCGCCGCATGGTCGAGGAAATCGGGCCGATCGCCCACGCGCTTCAGGGCCTGCTCGACATCATGGGCGCTGAGGACGCCGGATTCGCTGGAGCGGATTCGACGCAATTCCGTTTGCTGCGCAACTGGACGCGCGATCTCGTGCACGCGGTGCGTCGCCATCAGGAAGCCACGGCGCAACCGCTCGTCGCGCGCGCCGACATCGGCGAGATCGTGGACGACGCCGTCGCCTCGTTCAGGGACAGGTGCGACGCCCGCGGCCACACCGTGGTCTTCTCCGGTCCGCCGGAGCCGGCGCTGGTCCGCATCGATCCGCGGCGGCTGGAATCCGCAATTCGCCAGTTGATGGAAAGCGTGTTCGACCGCGAGGCGCGCGACCGCCGCATCGATATCGTGCTGTGGCGATCAATCGAGGAATGCCGGCTCGCCTTCGTCAGCGGGCCGCCTGTGCGCCGTGGATTCGAGACGGCCGAGGATCCACCGGCCCCGCCGGTTCGATCGGCCGGCCCCGCCGACGCGCGCTTCGTCGGCGCATTGGCGCAATTGCGCGAACTCGGCGCATTTGTGGAGACGAACTGCGACGCCGCCTTCGGCTCGAGCCTGCTCGTGTCGCTGCCCGTGGCCTGACCTAAAAGCCGCGACGGAAAATGTCGGCGCCCATCGAGTGGAAGAGCGCGCCGACGCCTTCGCCCGTGCGCGCGCTCGTGCGCACGACATCGTCCGGCGCAAGGCCCGCGCCGGCGAACGCGCCGCCGTCCATATCGGCGAGATCGATCTTGTTGACGATCACGCGTGTCGGCCGGCCGGGAAACGCCTCCGCGAAACCGGCGGCGAGCGCGCGCGGCCTTGGCGAGCGTCGCCGGCCGCGTCGCGTCGGAAACGATGAGCGCGCCCGACGCGCCCTTGATGTAGACCGTCTCGAAGATGCGCGCGCCGAAGTCCCCGTCCGTGTCCCAGAGCATCAGCTTCAGCGGCCGGCCATCGCCGAGCGCGATCTCATGCGAGAGAATGTCGACGCCGATCGTCGACTTGTACTCGCCCTCGAACCGGTCGAAGACGAAACGCCGCGCCAGCGACGACTTGCCGACGCCGATCTCGCCCAGCAGCATGACTTTGGCCGAGAGAGTCACGGGCGCGGCTCGTCCGGCGGCGCGAGCTCGAAAGTCACGCGACGGTCGCGCGGATCGGTCTCCGGCGCGCCCGAGTTGAAGCCGGAACGCGTGACGATGCGCAGGCGCGATCTGTCCACGCCCTGCGCGGCGAGAAGCTCCGCGACCGCGTTGGCGCGCATCTGCCCGATCGCCAGGTTGCGTTTTTCGCCGCCGGTGGCGTCCGTGTAGCCGATCACGCGCACCGCAAGATCGGCGCCCTTCATGACGGCGGCGATTTCGCCCGCGCGCTTTTCCGCGAGCGCGCGGTCGGCCAGCGTGTCGACGCGCGAAAAATAGATCGCCGTATCGGCGAGCAGCGCGATCAGTTTTTCGCGCGGCGTGCGCGCGGTCGATTCAGCCAACGCCGCGATCTTGTCCGAAATCGCTTTCGTGTCCGCGCGAAGGGCGCGCGCGGCTTCGTCGTTGGTCGAGGCGAGCGCGGCGATCCGCGCGTCCGTCGCCTTCGCGCTCGCCGCGAGTTGCGCGAGCTGCCCGGCGATCTCGTCCTCGCGCCTGCGCATCTCCTGCAATTGTGCGACCGCGCCGACGCTGGCGGTGTGCGCCACGACCCTGTAGGGCTCGGCTGGCGCCTTGATCGCATCCGCGACCGCGGCCGCGGCCGCGTCCGACGGGGCAAGGCCGGCGAGCGTCACGGTCTTCGCCGCATGGTCGACGGAGACGCGCAGCGGAAAGGCGTCGAGTTCGGGCCGGCTCGCCCGCGCCTGCGCGAAGGCGGCGTCGATCCGGCGCTCGTGCAGGGCGCGCAGGACAGGGCCGCTCGCCCACCAGCCGAGAAGCGCGAGCAGGCAGCAACCGGCCAGCACGAGCGGCAGGCTCGATTTCTTTTCCCCCTCCAGCCGCTGCTTGAACAGCGTTTCCGCCATATGCGCCAGCGCGGGCGCGGCGTCCTCGGGCGCATGGTCGATGCGCGAGACGAGCGAGAGGAAGGCGTCGTCGAGTTCGCGCTCGTGCTCCGGCCTGAGCGCGCCCGCGCATTCCGCCGCCACCAGATAGATGGGCGCGCCGCGCAGGAAGACGCGCGCCCGGCCGAGATCGAGCGTGCGCAATTCGCCGCTGCGCGAGCCGTAGACGCTCGCCGCGAATTCGGTGATCGCGGCGATGAGGCCGCTGACGAGCTCCGACTGGTCGTCGGTCTCGTCGTCGGCGTGCCAGGAGGCGACGAGCCGTCCGCTGCCGCGTTCGAGCAGCAGCAGGCGGCGGACTTCCGGACGTTGCGCATCGGCGAGCGCGAGTTCGCTCAGCGGCCGCCCGGTGACAAGCGACCGGAAGCGCAGGCGCCAGTAGCGCGTCGACAGCGAGCGCTCGAGCCGCTCGTTGAGATCGGCGACGAGATCGCGGAAGGCGTTGGCGACAGCCGCCGTCACGAGGCGCCCGGTGATCGGGTAGAGCGCCTCGACCATCATGTCCCTGGAATTCTTGATCTCGTTGCGGATCGCCGCGACGACGACCGGCGCGACCGCGCCCGCAAGCTCGCGATGGCGCGCGATCTCCGCCTTGCGGAACGCTTCGACCAGGATTTCCGAAGTGGCGGCCTCCAGCCGGTCGGGCGTGCCGACGCGCTGGTCGAGCGCCTCGACGCGCGCCTCGGTCGCCTCCAGCCGGTCGGTCTCCGGCCGCAACAGCAATTGCTTGAGGCGATCGAACTCGAATTCCGACTGGCCGGCCGGCCGGTTCATCTCAGCGGGCCTTTCCGCCCGCTCCCAGCGCCCGGATGGTCGCGCCGAGGTCGGCGATCGCCTGCCCGATATTGTCGATCGACTGGTTGTGCTTGGAATCGGTGTCGCGGCCCTGCTGCGACAGCATGGCTTCGAGCGAGGCGAAACGCGCGGCGAGGTCGTCGCGCAGCGATGCGAGCTGCCGGTCGATGTCGTCGAGCCGCGCCTCGGTCGAGCGCTTCGTGGCGCCGAACAGAAGTTCGCGCACCTGGTCGATGGCGCCGGTCTCGGTCATCGCGACGGCCGCTGCGGCGCCGTTCGCGGCGTCCGACTTGTTGTTACGCATAGAACTTCCTCTGGTCCCGGGGTCGAAATTGGGCTTTGCGACCTTACCTGATCCTCGGCCATTGCGCTAAGCAAAAGCGGGGATACGTAAACGAGCTGCGCGCGCCGGGCGCGCACGAGCCGGTTAATCCTGTCGATGCGCCAGCCGGTTAACTGACGGGCAAGAGCGCGCCGTTAAGCTCCGCGCGCTCTTTCCGTCGAGGTCGCCAGAGCGAGGTCCCATGCCCGACACCCCTGCCCCCGACGCCACGACGCCCGCCCTGCGCCTGCGGGGCCTCTCCAAATCCTTCGGCAAACCGGCGGTCGACGGGCTCGATCTGACTATCCGCGCCGGCGAATTCTACGCGCTGCTCGGACCCAACGGCGCCGGCAAGACGACGACGCTGCGCATGGTGGCGGGCCTGCTGCCGCCCGATTCCGGCGCCATCTCGGTTTTCGGCGTCGACGCGCTGCGCGATCCCATAGCCGCCAAGCGCGTCACCGCCTGGCTGCCCGACGAGCCCATGCTCTACGACAAGCTGACGCCGCTCGAATATCTGGAATTCGTGGCGGGCCTATGGGGCGTGCCGCCCGATGTCGCCGAGCCGCGCGCCGACGAACTCCTCGCCACGCTCGGCCTCGCCGACAATGCGCGCAGCCGCTGCGAGGGTTTTTCGCGCGGCATGAAGCAGAAGGTGGCGCTGGCCGGCGCGCTGATCCACGACCCGAAACTCCTGATGCTGGACGAGCCGCTCACCGGCCTCGACGCGCAGGCCGCCCGCCTCGTGAAGGACCTCCTGCGCGAACGGACCCGCCAAGGCTGCGCGGTGATCCTCACCACGCATATTCTCGAGGTCGCCGAGCGGCTCGCCGACCGCATCGGCATCATCCAGCACGGCCGCCTCGTCGCCGAAGGCGGGCTCGCCGACCTTCAGGCGCAGGCGGGAAGCCAGTCCGCCACGCTCGAGGAAGTCTTCCTGCGCCTCACCGGCGCCCCGGTCGATCGCGCCGCCTGATGCGCCCGGCGCCCGCCACCTTCCTCTGGTTCGCAGCCCACGACCTCACGCTGGCGCGCCGGCGCGTGCGCGCCTTCTTCGGCTCGTCCGGCCCGATCAAGATCGCGCTCGTCCTCGGCGCGGCGGTCCTGTTCTTCCACACGCTCGCGCTGTTCGCGCTCAATGTCGCGCTCGAGGATTTCGACGACGGCCGGCGCGCGCTCTATCCCTTCGTCGGCTCGGCGGCGCTGTTCATCCTGCCGTGGATCGTCTCGCAGGCGCTGACCAACGCCACGCGCGCGCTCTATACGCGCGGCGATCTCGACATCGTGCTCTCCTCGCCCATGCCGGCGCGCCCGGTGTTCGCCGCGCGCAGCCTCGCCATCGCGCTGGAATCCATTCTCTCGGTCGCCATCTTCGTCCTGCCGATCGCCAATGCGCTGGCGTTGCTGGCCGACGGGCGCTGGCTCGCCATCTATCCCGCGCTGGCCGCGGGCGGCCTGTTCGGCACGGCCGTCGGCCTCATCCTGATGCTCGGCCTGTTCCGCCTCGTCGGGCCGCGTCGCACGCGCGTCGTGGCCAACGTGCTGGCGACGCTGATCGGCGCCTCCTTCGCCATCGGGCTGCAAGCCTACACGATCGCGCCGCCCGCCTATCGCGCGGCGCTCGCCGAATGGCTGACCGCCGCGCGCGCCGGCGGCCTGCTCGATCCCGACGGTTTCCTCTGGATTCCGATCCGCGCCGCCGCCGGCGAGCCGTGGCCGCTCTTCCTGTGGTGCGGCGCTTCGCTGGCGCTGTTCCTGGTCGCCGTCCTCACGCTCGGCGATTTCTTCATGCGCGGCGCGGGCGCGGCCATCGGCTCGCAACGCCGCGACGCGCCTGCGCGCAGGCGCAGGACGCGCTTCCATGCGGGCGCGGGCGCCGCCTTGCGTCGCAAGGAATGGCGGCTGATCTCGCGCGATCCGGGGCTCGCCTCCCAGATCATGCTGCAGATCATCTACACCATGCCGATCTCGGTCGTGCTGTGGCGGGCGATGGGTCCGAACGGCTCGCTGGCGCTGGCCACCGCGCCGGCGCTCGTCGCGGTCGCCTCCAATGTCGCCGCCTCGCTCGCCTGGCTCGCCATCTCCAGCGAGGACGCGCCGGAGTTTCTCGCGACCGCGCCGGTTTCGCGCGGCGATGTCGAACGCCGCAAGCTCGAGGCCATCGCGCTTGCCCCTGATCGTCATCATCGCGCTGCCGCTCGCTTTCGTCTGGTCGGCCGGCTTCAAGGCGGGGCTCGTGACGACGGCTTACGTCGCCGCCGCCGCGCTCGCCGCCGCGCTGCTCAATCTCTGGCACCCCGTGCCCGGCCGACGCGGCGACATCCTGCGCCGCCACAGCCAGTCGAAGCTCGTGGCGATGATGGAGCACATGCTCTCGCTGCTCTGGGCCGTGGCGCTGGCGCTCACCGCCTTCGGCTCGTGGAGCGCCGCCATCCCGATCTTCTGCGCCATCTTCCTCCTGTGGACGCAGCGACCGAAGGCGAAGCTGGCGCTGACCCCGCCTCAGCCCGTTCGCGTCGGCCGCCCCTCGATCGGATAGGCCGGATCGTTGTAGCCCGGCGTCGAGGGATGGCCGGTCACGACGAGACGATCGACCAGCGCTTCGTCCTCGGCCGAGAAGGAATGCTTCAGCGCGCCGGCATAATCGGCCCATTGTTCTTCCGTGCGCGGGCCGGCGATCGCCGAGGCGACGAAGCCGTTGTTCAACACCCACAGCAGCGCGAACTGCCCGCTCGTCATGCCGCGCGCCTCGGCATGTCGCTTGATCTCCTGCGCGAGCTGCAGCGATTCCGGCCGCCATTCCGTCTGCATGAAGCGCGCGTCGGCGCGACCGGCGCGCGTGCCCTCGGGCGGCGGCGCGGACGGATCGTACTTGCCCGACAGCACGCCGCGCGCGAGCGGCGAATAGGGAACGACGCCGAGGCCATAAAAGCCGCAGGCCGGCAGATGCTCGACCTCGGGCATGCGGTTCATGGCGTTGTAATAGGGCTGGCTGACGACCGGCCGGCCGATGCCGAGCCGGTCGCAGATGGCGCAGATCTCGGCCACGCGCCAGCTCCGGAAATTCGACACGCCGAAATGCCGGATCTTGCCCGCGCGCACGAGATCGCCGATCGCCATGACGGTTTCTTCCAGCGCCGTGCCGCGGTCCTCGCGATGCAGGTAGTAGACGTCGATCGTCTCGACCCCGAGCCGGCGCAGCGAGGCCTCGCAGGCCTGCATCATCCACACGCGCGACAGCCCCCGGTGATTGCGCACTTTGCCGAAGGCGTTGCCGACCTTGGTCGCCACGAGCCATTCGCTGCGCGACGCCTTGATCGCGCGTCCCACGATCTCCTCCGAACGCCCGTCGCCGTAGACGTCCGCCGTGTCGATGAAATTGACGCCGGCCTCGCGGGCGGAGGCGACGATGCGCGCCGACGTCGGCTCGTCCGTCGCGCCGCCGAAATTCATCGTGCCGAGGCAGATGGTCGAGACATCGAGACCGGAGCGGCCGAGCTTGCGGTAGTTCATGCGTCCTCGCTTCTGGGTCCGCGGGCGGTGGGACCGGTCCGCATTCTAGGGCCGCGGCGAAATGGGGCCAGTGTCCTGCCGAGCATCAGCCAGCACGCGCGCTGCTGCATGGCTGTCCGTCCCGCAAAACATGGTGTGGCGCTTGATATCCCATCGGCCGGGGCAAATAATAAGCAAGCTCATATAATGTCGGCTTATGGAATGCCGGCTTATCGATCTCGGAACGATCGCCATGCCCCCCGGGCCCTATCAGCAAACCCTCGGCTTCATCCTCAACGACACCGCACGCCTCCTGCGCAAGCGCTTCGAGCAGCGCGCCCGTCATCTCGGCCTGACGCGCGCGCAATGGCACGCGCTCGCCTATCTCGCGCGCAACGAGGGCATCCAGCAGAGCGCGCTCGCCGATCTGCTGGAAATCGAGCCGATCACGCTCGGCCGCATCCTCGACCGCCTGGAGGCCGCCGAATTGATCGAGCGCCGCCGCCATGCCGCCGACCGGCGCGTATGGCTGCTGCACCTCAAGCCCAAGGCCCACGCGCTGATGGCCGACATGTTCGACATCGGCGACGCCACGCGCGCCGAAGCGCTCGCCGGCGTGAACGAAGCCGATCGCGCGACGCTCACCCGCATTCTCATCGCCATGAAGGCCAATCTCGCGGACGCCTGCGGCCGGCCGGCCGACGACGCCGCGCCGGCGCGGAGGGCGAGCCATGGCTGAGCCCGCCCGTCGCCTCGAGGGAGAGGCTGCGCGTCCCTCGCTCCAGCCCGTGACATCGGAAGCGCCGCAGCAGGAGGCGCGCGCCGAGCGCCACGTCGCTCCGCCGATCAGGAAGCCGCGCAATCTGCGCGGGCCGCTTCTTCTCGCCGGTCCGCTCGTCGTGCTGGCCCTCGCGCTCTGGGCCTATCTGGCGGGCGGCCGCTTCGCCACGACCGACGACGCTTACGTGAAGGCCGACATCGTCAATGTCGCAAACGACATCGCCGGCATCGTCTCGGAAGTCGACGTGAAGGAGGGACAGACCGTCAAGAAGGGCGATCTGCTGTTCCGGCTCGACGACGAGCCCTATCGCATCGCGCGCGAGGGCGCGGACGCGCAGCTCGGCGTCGTCGCCAACCAGCTCATGGCCGCCAAGGCGAACTACGCGCAAGCGAAAGCGCAGGTTGATCAGGCGAAGGCCGATCTCGATTTCTTCGCCAAGACGAGATCGCGCCAGACCGATCTGCTCTCCCGCAAGGTGGCGACGCAGGCGACCGCCGATCAGGCGCAGCGCGACTATCTCGGCGCGCAGTCGCGCGTGGTCAGCGCGCAGCGCCAGGTCGAACTCGCTGCTGGCGCAGCTTTCCGGCAAGCCCGACCAGGCGGTCGAGCAATATGCGCAATATCTTCAGGCCAAGGCCGCGCTCGACAAGGCCGACCGCGACCTGCGCCGCACGCGCATTCTCGCGCCGGCGGACGGCATGGCGACCAATGTCGCGCAGGTGCAGCCCGGCAATTATCTTGCCGCCGCGCAGACCGCGATGAATCTCGTCTCGCGCCAGCGCGTGTGGGTCGACGCCAATCTCAAGGAGACCGATCTCGCGCATGTGAAGATCGGCGATGCCGCCACCATCGCGGTCGACGCCTACGGCGGGCGCATGTGGAAGGCGCATGTGGCGGCGATCGCGCCGGCCACCGGCTCGGAATTCTCCGTCCTGCCGGCGCAGAACGCCAGCGGCAACTGGGTGAAGGTGGTGCAGCGCCTGACCGTGCGCATCGCCGTCGAGCCGGAACCGGACGCCCCGCCGCTGCGCGCGGGCATGAGCGTGACGGCCTCGGTCGACACCGGCGTCAAGCGCTCGCTCGCGACCCTGCCGCGCGACCTCATGTCCATGGTGGGCCTGTAGCCATGTCCGGCGCCGATCCGCAGGTTCCCAATCGCGGATTGCTCACCGTCTGCGTGATGGCCGCCACGATCATGCAGGCGCTCGACACGACCATCGCCAATGTCGCGCTGCCCTACATGCAGGGATCGCTGTCGGCGACGCAGGACCAGATCACCTGGGTGCTGACTTCCTACATCGTGTCGGCGGCGATCTTCATGCCGACGACGGGCTTTCTCACCGCGCGCTTCGGCCGCAAGAAACTGCTGATCGCGGCGGTCGCCGGCTTCACGCTTGCATCGGGCCTCTGCGGCGCGGCGCAGACGCTCGGCCAGATGGTGATCTTCCGCCTGTTGCAGGGCGTGTTCGGCGCAGCCCTCGTGCCGATGTCGCAGGCCATCCTGCTCGACTCCTATCCGCGTGAAAAGCACGGATCGGCGATGGCGATCTGGGGCGTGGGCGTGATGGTCGGCCCGATCCTCGGGCCGATGCTCGGCGGCTGGCTCACCGAATATTACAACTGGCGCTGGGTCTTCTACATCAACGTGCCGATCGGCGTCGCCGTCGTCTTCGGCCTGCTCGCCGTGCTGACCGAGAGCAAGACGCAGCAGATGCGCTTCGACTGGTTCGGCTTCGCCACGCTCAGCCTCGCCGTCGGCGCGCTGCAGATGATGCTCGACCGCGGCCAGCTCATCGACTGGTTCGCATCCACCGAGATCGTCGTCGAAGCCGCGCTGGCCGCGCTCGCGCTCTATCTCTTTCTCGTGCACATGGCGACGGCCGACAGGCCGTTCATCGACCCGCATCTTTTCGCCGACCGCAATTTCCGCGTCGGCGTCATGCTGATCTTCGTCGTCGGCGTCATCCTGCTGGCGAGCGTCGCGCTGCTCACGCCCTATCTGCAGACGCTGATGGGCTATCCCGTGCTGACGGCCGGCCTCATCCTCGGGCCGCGCGGTATCGGCACGATGGTCGCGATGATGATCGTCGGCCGCCTCATCAACCGCGTCGACCCGCGCGTCTTTCTGCTGATCGGCCTGGGCCTGTCGTCGCTCTCGCTCTACGAGATGACCGGCTTCACGCCCGACGTTTCCTCGAAGATGCTTCTGTGGAACGGCATCATCCAGGGTTTCGGCCTCGGCTTCCTGTTCACGCCGCTCTCGACCGTCACATTCGCCACCCTGCCCGCGCATCTGCGCACGCAGGCGACCGCGCTGTTCAGCCTGTTGCGCAATCTCGGCTCGTCGGTCGGCGTGTCGGTGGTGATGTTCATGCTCGCGCGCAACACGCAGGCGCTGCATGCGCAGCTCGCGCAATTCGCCAACCCGCTCAATTCCGCGCTGCAGGCGCCGGGCGTGGCGCACATCTGGAGCCTGAAGACGCTGGCCGGCCGCGCCGCGCTCAACATGGAAATCACCAGGCAGGCGGAAATCATCGCCTACATGAACGACTACAAGATGCTGGCGATCCTCGCGCTCGCCGCCGCGCCGCTGGTGCTTCTGCTCGGCCGCCCGCAGGATCGCATGATCGATCCCGCGCATGCCGCCGCGATGGAATAGCTATTTCTTCGGCCGGAACGCCTGAATGTGTTTGGGATCGGTATCGATCCAGGCCGCGCCCATCAGCTCCAGGCAATAGGGCACCGCCGCCATGATCGAATCGAGACAGAGATCGATCGAGCGTGGCGAGCCCGGAAGATTGACGACGAGGCACTTGCCGCGCTGCGCCGCCAGTTGACGCGACAGGATCGCGGTCGGCGTCTGCGCCAGCGAGGCTTGCCGCATCTTCTCACCGAAGCCCGGAAACTCGCGTGGCGCGGCGGCGAGCGTCGCCTCCGGCGTGAGATCGCGCGCCGAAGGACCTGTGCCGCCTGTCGTCAGCACGAGATCGCAGCCCGCGACGTCCACGAGATCGACGATCGTGTCGCGCACGCTCTCGAAGCCATCGGGAATGACGCGCCGCTCGATGCGGAACGGCGTCGTCAGCACGCGCTTGAAATAGGCCTCGATCGCGGGGCCGGAGATGTCCTCGTAGACTCCAGCGGACGCGCGGTCCGAGGCGGTGACGACGCCGATGACGGCGGGGCGGATAGCCTGACTTCACAGCGCGGCTCCTTCGATCGCTCTTGACATAAAGACATATGAGAACGTATGTCTAGACATATGACAATGCGAACTACCATCCGTCTGCCCGACGATTTGATCCGCGATGTCAAACGCCTCGCCCTCTCCGACGGGAGCACTTTCACCGCACTCGTGGAAGAAGGCTTGCGCAATGTTCTCGCACAACGGCGCAAGAAGGCGAAACCGCCGCCGATTCCGGTCAGTTCGGCACGCGGCGGGTTCATCGATTGGAAAAATATCGCCGCCGCCATGCAGGAAGCGGACGACCTCGAATATATCGAGCGCCTGAAAAACGGATTCAAATGACGCTCGCTGACGTCAACGTGCTGATCTACGCCTTTCGCGCAGACGCCCGCTTTCACGCACATTCCTATTCGTGGCTGACAAAGACCGCGGATTTGGGACGGCAGTTTTGTGTTTCAACGCTCGCGCTCGCTGCGCTTGTTCGAATCACGACTGCGCCAAGCCTCGCCGATGGCCGCTCTTCAGCGGCGGAAGCGTTCGATTTCTGCGACTCCCTGCTGACGCGAGACAATTGCGTGCCGATAGAACCCGGCGCCCGGCATTGGAAAATCTTCCGGGACTTGTGCAAACACACGCCGCTTAACGGCAAGCGGACGACCGACGCCTGGTACGCTGCGCTCGCCATCGAGCACGATTGCGAGTTCATAACCTATGATCGCGACTTCGCGCGTTTCCCGGGATTGCGGTGGCGGACGCCGGAATAGCCCGCCAACGCCGCAAATGTGCTCGAGGCTCTACTGCTCGACGTAGAGCTTGCCGCCCTTCTCCATGAACTCCGCGCTTTTCTGCGCCATGCCTTCGGCCGCCGTGATCTGCTCTTCGGTGAGGCCGAGCGCGCGCTTCTCGTTCTCGCCCATCGCCTGCACTTCGGCGCGCAGGTCCTGCGTGATCTTCATCGAGCAGAATTTCGGGCCGCACATCGAGCAGAAATGCGCGACCTTGTGCACGTCCTTGGGCAGCGTCTCGTCGTGGAAGGCGCGCGCCGTGTCGGGATCGAGCCCGAGGTTGAACTGGTCCTCCCAGCGGAAATCAAAACGTGCGCGAGAAATCGCGTCGTCGCGCAGATGCGCGGCCGGATGGCCCTTGGCGAGATCGGCGGCATGCGCGGCGATGCGATAGGTGATGACGCCGGTCTTCACGTCGTCGCGGTTCGGGCAGGCCCAGATGCTCCTTCGGCGTGACGTAGCAGAGCATGGCCGTGCCGAACCAGCCGATCATCGCCGCGCCGATGCCCGAGGTGATGTGATCGTAGCCCGGCGCGATGTCGGTGGTCAGCGGTCCCAGCGTATAGAAGGGCGCCTCGCCGCATTCGCGCAATTGCTTGTCCATGTTCACCTTGATCTTGTGCATGGCGACATGGCCCGGCCCTTCGATCATCACCTGGCAGCCCTTGTCCCAGGCGACCTTGGTGAGTTCGCCGAGCGTCTCCAGTTCCGCGAATTGCGCCGCGGTCGTTGGCGTCGGCGCCCGAGCCCGGACGCAGGCCGTCGCCGAGCGAGAAGGACACGTCGTACTTGCGCATGATGTCGCAGATGTCGCCGAAGCGCTCGTAGAGGAAGCTCTCCTTGTGATGCGACAGGCACCAGCGCGCCATGATCGACCCGCCGCGCGAAACGATGCCGGTGACGCGATTGGCGGTCAGCGGCACGTAAGCGAGGCGTACGCCCGCATGGATGGTGAAATAATCGACGCCCTGCTCGGCCTGCTCGATCAGCGTGTCCTTGAAGACTTCCCAGTCGAGCTTGGTCGCGTCGCCGTTCACTTTTTCCAGCGCCTGATAGATCGGCACGGTGCCGATCGGCACGGGCGAATTGCGCAGGATCCAGTCGCGGATGTTGTGGATGTTGCGGCCGGTGGACAGGTCCATCACCGTGTCCGCGCCCCAGCGGATCGACCACACCATCTTCTCGACTTCTTCGGCCACCGAGGAGGTGACGGCGGAATTGCCGATATTGGCGTTGACCTTCACCAGGAAGTTGCGGCCGATGATCTGCGGCTCGAGTTCGGGGTGATTGATGTTGGCGGGAATGATCGCGCGGCCGCGCGCGATCTCCGAACGCACGAATTCCGGCGTGACGAATTCAGGGATTTCGGCGCCAAAACTCTCGCCGTCGGCCACCGTCGCTGCGGCGTTCTCGACGGCCTTTTCACGCCCGAGATTCTCGCGATGCGCGACATAGATCATCTCTTCCGTGATGATGCCGGCGCGCGCGAATTCATATTGCGTCACCGGGCCCGCGCCCGTTCCGCGGCGCGGCGCGCGATTGGCCGGGCACGGCGGCACGAGGCCGTCGGCGGAAACGTTGCCGTTGTCCTCCGGCTTGAGCGCGCGGCCCTCGTAGGTCTCGAGATTGGCGCGGGAGGAGAGCCATGTGCGCGCCGACGGCAGGCCGGCGGCCAGATCCGGCGTGAAGGACGAATCGGTATAGGGGCCGGACGGATCGTAGACGCGCAGCGGCGGCTCGCCGCTCGCCGCCGACAGGGCGATCTCGCGGAAGGGCACGCGGATCGCCGGATGGCCCGAGGGCGTCGCATAGACCTTGCGCGAGCCCTCGATCGGGCCGGTGGTGACCGTTTCGGGGCGCAGGGGGCGCTTGGCGTGGACGTTCATCCGCTTTTCCTCCACGTGACGGGGCGCCGAAGCTCGGGAAGAAAAGCGGGAAATACCCGACCGCCCTTCCCTGCGCCGGCATTACCCGGATCAGGTTCTATGGGTCTCATCTCAGCCGCCGGAAAAACCATCCTCCCGGCAGCACCCCATGGCATGGCTGGAAACATAGACTTGCCCACCGCCCGCTTCAAGCGGAGCCCGGCGCCCGATTTCGTCGCCGGCGCTATCTTCGCCGCAGACGCGCAAGAGGGCTTTTCTGGAAAGCCATATGATGTTTATGTCGGACAATCTAGAAATCGGGAGGAGCCGCCATGACCGCCGTCGCCAATCCGTTCGACCCTTCGCGCCCCAAGACCACGCGGGGCGACATCCAGTCCTCGGTCGGCAAGGAAATCGGCGTCAGCAGGTGGATCGCCATCGACCAGTCGCGCATCGACGCTTTCGGCAAGCTCACCGAAGACCTCTACTTCATCCACATGGACCCGGAGCGCGCGAAGAAGGAGACGCCCTTCGGCGGCGCCATCGCGCACGGCTTCCTCACGCTCTCCATGCTCTCCGCCATGGCCTACGATGCGCTGCCCGACCTCGAGGGACGCACGATGGGCATGAACTACGGCTTCGACAAGATCAGGTTCCTCTCGCCGGTGCCGGCAGGCTCGCGCGTGCGTGCGCATTTCGTCGTCGGCGCGGCCACCGCCAAGTCCGACCGCGAGCTGGTCATCCGTTACGACGTGACTGTCGAGATCGAAGGCAAGCCGAAGCCCGCGCTCGCGGCCGAATGGCTGACGATCGCGTTTTTCGGTTCGAAATTCTGCTCCTTCGCGACGGCCGCTTCGCGGCCTCCTCAGGATGAAGTATTTCTTGGGACAAAGGCCAAGAGGACAAGAAGAATGACAATCTCGTTCAAGGATCGCGTCGCCATCGTCACCGGCGCCGGCAACGGGCTCGGGCGCTCGCATGCGCTGGCGCTCGCCGCGCGCGGCGCGAAAGTTGTCGTCAACGATTTCGGCGGCGCGCGCGACGGCTCGGGCGGCTCTTCGGAGGCCGCCGACAAGGTCGTGGCCGAAATCAAGGCCGCCGGCGGCGAGGCGATGGCTGCGGCCTGCAGCGTCACCGACGAGAAGGGCGTCGGCGACATGGTGCGCGCGGCCATGGAAAAATGGGGCCGCATCGATATTCTCATCAACAACGCCGGCATCCTGCGCGACAAGACCTTCTCCAAGATGGACATGTCGGACTTCCGCATGGTGCTCGACGTGCATCTGGTGGGCTCGACCATCTGCACGAAGGCCGTGTGGGACATCATGCGCGCGCAGAACTACGGCCGCATCGTGCTGACGGCTTCCTCCTCGGGCATCTACGGCAATTTCGGCCAGGCCAATTACGGCGCGGCCAAGATGGCCATGGTCGGACTGATGAACGTGCTCTGCCAGGAAGGCGCGAAGAACAACATTCGCGTCAACACGCTGGCGCCGACGGCGGCGACGCGCATGACGGAAGAACTCCTGCCCAAGCAGGCGCTCGACCTCATGCGCCCCGACCTCATCACGCCCGGCGTGCTTTACCTCGTCAGCGACGACGCGCCGACGCGCTATATTCTCGGCGCCGGCGCCGGCGCCTTCGCCCGCACGCTCATCTACGAGACCGACGGGCTCTACATCGACGATCCGACGCCGGAAAAGGTCGCCGCGCATATTGCCGAGATCGGCGATCCGGCGAAGCAGGAAGCGTTGCAGAACGCTTTCCAGCAGACCAACAAATTCGTCGGCAAGGCCGCGGCCGCCAAGGGCGTGGCGCTGAACAAGGGTTAGGCTGCCGTCATTGCGAGCGAAGCGAAGCAATCCATCCACCGGGACTTCATTCAGATTCGGGGATGGATCGCCACGTCGCTTCGCTCCTCGCGATGACGGATGAGGAGTTGAAAAATTGTCCCTCGACGTCAAGACACTCGACGAAGCCCGCCTCGCCGCCTGGCTCGAAAAGAACCTCGACGGGTTCAAGGGTCCGCTGAAGGCGACGAAGTTCGGCGACGGCCAGTCCAACCCGACCTTCCTGATCGAGGCCGCGAGCGGCGCCTATGTCCTGCGCCGCAAGCCGCCGGGCGTGCTGCTCAAGTCCGCCCATGCCGTCGACCGCGAGTTCCGCGTGCAGAAGGCGCTCGCCGGGAGCGGCGTGCCGGTCGCGAAAATGTTCCTGCTCTGCGAGGACGATTCGGTCATCGGCACGGCCTTCTACATCATGGAGCGCATCCAGGGCCGCATCTTCTGGAAGCCCGACCTGCCGGAAGTCTCGCAGGCGGACCGCACGAAAATCTACGACGAGATGAACCGCGCGCTCGCCGCGCTCACCACGCTCGATCCGCAAAAGATCGGGCTCGCCGATTTCGGTCGCCCCGGCTCCTATTTCGAGCGGCAGTTCAAGCGCTGGACCGACCAGTACCGCGCGTCGGAAACCGAGACCGTCAAGCCGATGGACGACCTCATCGCCTGGCTGTCCGGCGCCGTGCCGGCCGACGATGGCCGCGTCTCCATCGTCCACGGCGACTACCGCCTCGACAACATGATCTTCCATCCGACCGAGCCGCGCCTGCTCGCCGTGCTCGATTGGGAATTGTCGACGCTCGGCCATCCCTTCGCGGATATCTCGTATCAGTGCATGCAATGGCGCACGGATTCGAAGAGCATCTTCTCCGGCCTCGGCGGGCTCGACCGCAAGGCGATCGGCGTGCCGACCGAGGAGGAATATGTCGCGGCCTTCTGCAAGCGCGCGGGGCTTTCCGGCATTCCCAACTGGGACTTCTACATCGCCTTCAACTTCTTCCGCCTCGCCGCCATCATCCAGGGCGTGATGAAGCGCGCGCTCGACGGCAACGGCTCCAACCCCGAACGCGGGCTCGCCATGGGCGCGATGGTGCCCGTGCTGGCGCAAGCGGGGCTGGAGACGGTGGGACGGGCCTAAACGGGTCGCCGGGCGACGCCGGCGCCGCATTGGTCCACATGTGACCTTGTTTTCGCCGCAGGGCGGCCTATGTTGCACCGCGTAATCTCGGCGCGGCGGTGTATGATCGCCTGCGTTCCCGCGGGCGACACGGCCTCTGGCTGCGCTCTCCTCGATTCAGGGCGAACGTCCGACGCATGAAGCGCGCAATCATTCTCGTATTGGCCCTCGTTGTCCTGCTCGGCGCCGCCGGCGGGCTCGGCTATTTCCAGATGGTCGTGAAGCCCGCGATGATCAAAGGCTTCATCCAGCAGGCCGGCCAGCCGACCAATTCGGTGGCCGCGACGCAGGCCAAGGCCGAGACCTGGACGCCGACGCTGACCGCCATCGGCTCGCTGCGCGCCACGCAGGGCGTCGAAATCGCGCCGCAGGTCGGCGGCGTCGTGCGCGCCATCCGCTTCGAATCCTCGCAGGACATCAAGAAGGGCGCGCTGCTGGTCGAGATCGACGATTCGACCGAGCAGGCCGACCTCAAGGCCAACCAGGCGGCGCTCGTCAATGCGCAGACCACGCTCGACCGCCAGTCGAAGCTGGTTTCGGGCGGCAACACCACGCAGGCGAGCGCCGATCAGGCGCTGGCCGCGCGCGACCAGGCGGCCGCCGCGGTCGAGCGCACCAAGGCGATCATCGCGCAGAAGCGCATCGTCGCGCCCTTCGACGGCCGGCTCGGCATCCGCCGCATCGACATCGGGCAATATGTCTCGCCCGGCGCGCCGCTCGTCACGCTGCAGCAGCTCGACCCGATCTACGTCGATTTCCAGGCGCCTGAACAATATTTCGCGCAGCTCGGCGTCGGACAGACGATCACCCTGACCGTCGACGCCTTCGCCGGCCGCACGTTCAAGGGCAAGATCAAGTTCCTCGACGCCCGCATTTCCACCGACACCCGCAACTTCCTCGTGCGCGGCGAGATCGAGAACGACGACAAGAAACTGCTGCCCGGCATGTTCGCCAATGTCACGGTCATGGCCGGCGCCGTGCGCCAGCTCGTCACCCTGCCGCGCACGGCGGTCGTCTATTCGCTCTACGGCGACAGCGTCTACGTGCTCAAGGCCGCGGCCGCCAAGCCGGGCGAGGCGCAAGCAGCGCAGCCTCAAAATGCGGCGCAGCCTCAACAAGCCGCGCAGTCGCAACAGGCGGCGCAGCCGCAGAACGACGCGCTCTACGAGGTCGAGCGTCGCTTCGTGCGCGTCGGCGAGACGCAGGGCGATCGCATCGAGATCGTCGACGGCGTCAAGCTCGGCGAGACCGTCGTCTCCGAGGGCCAGGTCAAGCTGTTCCCCGGCATGCGCGTGCGCATCGACCCCAAGGGCGGCCTTGCGCCCATGAACCCCATGCCGAAGCTCTGAGGGCGCGCGCATGGGCTCGTTCACGGACATTTTCATCCGCCGCCCGGTCCTGTCGACCGTCGTCAGCCTGCTGATCCTGCTCGTCGGCGCGCAGGCCGGCTTCAAGCTGCAGATCCGCCAGTATCCGGAACTGTCGCAGACGACGATCACCATCACCACGACCTATCCCGGCGCCAACGCCGACCTCATCAAGGGCTTCATCACCACGCCGCTCGAACAGGCCGTGGCGAGCACCGAGGGCATCGACACGCTCGTCGCCAACTCGCAGCAGAACGTCTCGACCATCACGCTCAACATGCGGCTGAACGCCAACCCGGATCGCGCGGTCGCCGACGTCTTGTCGAAGATCCAGCAGGTGAAGACCCAGTTGCCGCGCGACGCGCAGGACCCGGTCGTGGTCAAGCAGACCGGCCAGGGCTATGCGCTGCTCTACATGTCCTTCAATTCAGACGTGCTGACGGGCTCGCAGATCACCGACTATCTGACGCGCGTCGTGCAGCCGCGCCTGCAGACGCTCGACGGCGTCGCCAATGCGCAGATTCTCGGCGGCCAGACCTTCGCCATGCGCATCTGGCTCGATCCGACGAAGATGGCCTCGCGCGGCGTGACGCCGGGCGATGTGCGCAATGCGCTGGCGGCGAACAATTTCACCGCCGCCGCCGGCCAGATCAAATCCGACTATACGCAGACGTCGATCAACGCGCTGACCTCGCTCGACAGCGCCAGGGCCTTTGCGCAGCTCGTGGTCGTGGCGCGCGGCGATGCGCTCGTGCGCCTCGGCGACATCGCGCGCGTCGAGCTCGGGCCGGAAAGCGCCGATTCGTCCTCCGTGTTCGATGGCCTGAAGGCGGTGTTCATCGGCATCTACGCCACGCCGACCGCAAATCCGCTGACCGTGATCGACGAGGTGCGCAAGGCCTTCCCGAGCGTGCAATCGCAATTGCCGCCCGGCATTCACGCCGCCATCGCCTATGACGCGACCGAGTTCATCCGCGCCTCGATCTGGGAGGTCGCCAAGACGCTCGGCGAGGCGGCGATCATCGTCATCATCGTCATCTTCCTGTTCCTCGGCAATTTCCGCTCCACGATCATTCCCATCGTCACCATCCCGCTGTCGCTGATCGGCGTGATGATGTTCCTGCTGGCGATGGGCTATTCGATCAACCTGCTCACGCTGCTCGCCTTCGTGCTCGCCATCGGCCTCGTCGTCGACGACGCCATCGTCGTGGTCGAGAACATCTGGCGTCACATCGAGGACGGCATGACGCCGCGCGACGCCGCGCTCGTCGGCGCGCGCGAGATCGCGGGTCCCGTCATCTCCATGACCATCACGCTGGCCGCCGTCTATGCGCCCATCGGCTTCGTCTCCGGCCTCACCGGCGCGCTGTTCCGCGAATTCGCCTTCACGCTGGCGGGCTCCGTCATCGTCTCCGGCGTCGTCGCGCTGACGCTTTCGCCGATGATGTGCTCGAAGCTCCTGAAGGCGCATGCGCCGGGCGAAAGCGGCGGCTTCTCGGCCTGGCTCGACCGGCGCTTCGAGGCGCTGCGCAACCGCTACGAGCGCCGCCTGCACAAGACGATGAACTTTCGCGCATTGACGGTGACGATCCTCGTCGGCGTTCTCGCGATCACGGCCGTCATGTTCGTCACGACGCCCAAGGAGCTCGCGCCGGAAGAAGACCAGGGCATTCTGCTCTCGATCGTCAAGACGCCGCAATCGGGCAATCTCGACTACACGGAATCGGCGACGCAGAAGCTCTGGCAGATTGTCGAGACGATTCCCGAGCGCGCCCATCTCTTCGTCATCAACGGCTTCGCCGGCGTTCACCAGTCGTTCGCGGGCATTCTCCTGAAGCCCTGGGACCAGCGGACGCGCACGCAGAAGCAGATCCTGCAGAACGAAGTGCAGGCCAAGCTCGCGACCATCGCCAGCGGCTCGGTTCTGGCCTTCTCGCCGCCGCCGCTGCCGGGCTCGACCGGCGGCCCGCCGATGCAGTTCGTCATCCGCACGACCGGCGACTACCAGCGCCTCGCGCAGGTGGCGGCCGACATGCAGAAGGCCGCGACCGAAAGCGGCATTTTCATCTTCACCGACATCGACCTGAAATTCGACACGCCGCAGATCGAGTTCAAGATCGACGCCGCCAAGGCCAACCGGCTCGGCTGGTCGATGCAGGACATCGGCGGCGCGCTCGCCACCATGCTCGGCGGCAATTACGTCAACCGCTTCAACCTCTACGGCCGCTCCTACCAGGTCATTCCGCAGGCGCCGCGCGACTTCCGCGACGCGCAGGACTGGCTGACGCGCTACCAATTGCGCACTTCGTCGGGCGAACTGGCGCCGCTCTCCACCGTCGCGACCATCCAGCGCACCGTGCAGCCCAACGCGCTCACCGAATTCCAGCAGTTGAGCTCCGCCACCCTGTCCGGCGTGCCCTATCCCGGCCGCACGCTCGGCGAGGCCATCGACTTCCTCACCGCCAAGTCGAAGGAAATCTTCCCCGAGGGCTACACCTACGACTTCCAGGGCGACGCGCGCCAATACGTGCAGGAATCGAACGCGCTCACCATCACCTTCATCTTCGCGCTCATCGTCATCTTCCTCGTTCTGTCGGCGCAGTTCGAGAGCTTCCGCGATCCGCTCATCATCCTGATCGCCCTGCCGACCTCGATGTTCGGCGCGCTGCTGCCGCTCAACCTCTTGAGCGTGATGGGCATGGCGAGCCTCAACATCTATTCGCAGATCGGTCTCGTCACGCTCATCGGCCTGATTTCCAAGCACGGCATCCTCATGACGGAATTCGCCAACCGCATGCAGGAGGAGCAGGGCATGAGCCGGCGCGAGGCGATCGAACACGCCGCCGGCGTGCGTCTGCGGCCGATCCTGATGACGACCGCAGCCATGGTCGTGGGCGTCGCGCCTCTGGTGATGGCGTCGGGCGCGGGCGCCCAGAGCCGCATCGCCATCGGCATCGTGATCGCCGCCGGCATGAGCATCGGCACGCTGTTCACGCTGTTCGTGACGCCGGCGATCTACAGCATCGTCGCCAAGGACCATTCCCACGACCGCGAGCAGCGCGGCGAGACGCCTGCCGCGGCGCCATTGGCGCATAGCGCCGCGGAGTGATAGAGAGCCCTCGCGCCGACGCGCTCCTCCGTCTCGGACAACATTGTTGGCCGTCATTGCGAGGAGCGAAGCGACGCGGCAATCCATCCACCCATGATTCGGGGATGGATTGCTTCGCTCCGCTCGCAATGACGGCCTTTAGAGAAAGGGTCAGGGCGGGCCGCCAAAGGAAATCTGTCTTGAACGCCCCGCTCGCCAAAGCCGACCCGGTCGCCCGCCGCCGCACCTTCGCGATCATCTCGCATCCGGACGCCGGCAAGACCACGCTCACCGAGAAGCTGCTGCTGTTCGGCGGCGCGATCCAGCTCGCCGGCGAAGTGCGCGCCAAGCAGAACCGCCGCCAGACCCGCTCCGACTGGATGGGCATCGAGCGCGAGCGCGGCATTTCGGTCGTCACCTCGGTGATGACCTTCGAATACGGCGACTGCGTCTTCAATCTGCTGGACACCCCGGGCCACGAGGACTTTTCGGAAGACACCTATCGCACGCTGACCGCGGTCGATTCCGCCGTCATGGTGATCGACGCCGCCAAGGGCATCGAGGCCCGCACGCGAAAACTGTTCGAAGTGTGCCGCCTGCGCGACATTCCGATCGTCACCTTCGTCAACAAGCTCGACCGCGAGGCGCGCGATCCCTTCGAGACGCTGGACGAGATCGAGAAGACGCTGGCGCTCGACACGACGCCGATGACCTGGCCGATCGGCTCCGGCCGCGCCTTCTGCGGCACCTACGACCTGCGCCACAACGTCGTGCGCAAGCTGGACGCCGACAGCCGACGCCGAGCCGATGAAGGTTTCCGGCCCCGACGATCCGCAGATCGCGGCGCTCGCCGGCGAGGCGCTCGCCGCACACACCGCCGGCGAGATCGAGCTCGCCCTCGGCGCCTCCAAGCCGTTCGACAAGCAGGCCTTCCTCGAAGGTCACCTGACCCCTGTCTTTTTCGGCTCGGCGCTGCGCAATTTCGGCGTGCGCGACCTCATCGACGCCATGGCCGAACTCGCCCCGCCGCCGCGCGGGCTCGAGACCGCGAGCCGCCACGTCGATCCCCGCGAAAACAAGATGACGGGCTTCGTGTTCAAGATTCAGGCGAACATGGACCCCAACCACCGCGACCGCATCGCCTTCCTGCGCGTCACGTCGGGCAAGCTCGCCCGCGGCATGAAGGCCAAGCTCATCCGCACGGGCAAGAACATGGCGCTCAACGCGCCGCAATTCTTTTTCGCGCAGGACCGCACCATCGCCGACGAAGCTTTCGCCGGCGACGTCGTCGGCATTCCCAACCACGGCGTGCTGCGCATCGGCGACACGCTGACCGAAGGCGAGGAGCTGATCTTCCGCGGCGTGCCGAGCTTCGCGCCGGAAATCCTGCGCCGCGTCCGCATCGGCGACGCGATGAAGGCCAAGAAGCTGAAGGAGGCCCTGCAGCAGATGGCGGAGGAAGGCGTCGTCCAGGTCTTCACGCCAAACGACGGCTCGGGCTCGATGGTCGGCGTCGTCGGCGCGCTGCAGCTCGACGTGCTGGCCGAGCGCCTCAAGGCCGAATACGGACTGGAGGTGACCTTCGAGCAGAGCCGCTTCGAGATCTGCCGCTGGGTTTCGGCCAAGGAAAAGGCGGAACTGGAGAAGTTCCTGCGCGCCTATCCCGCCTCCATCGCCGACGATCTCGACGGCGCGCCGGTGTTCATGGCGACCTCCGCCTTCAACCTGCGCTACGAGGAGGAACGCTGGCCCGACGTTGTTTTTTCCGATGTGAAGGATTATCAGGCTTCCAACCCGAAATAAGGCCAGGCGGGCGGCCGGGGCGTTCGCGCCCTGATTTCAGACGGGCGGGAAATCCCTGATGACCAAGATTCTTCCGGTGATTATGTGCGGCGGCGCAGGCACGCGGGTGTGGCCCGAATCCCGCGATTCGCTTCCGAAACAGTTCATTCCCCTCGTCTCCGAGCGCTCGACCTTCCAGATGCTGGTCGAGATGCTCAAGGACCCGCTGTTCGAGAAGCCGATCGTCCTCACCAACGTCGACTACCGCTTCCTCGTGGTCGACCAGCTCGCCGCCATCGACGCCCAGGCCGACATCGTGCTCGAGCCGATGCGCCGCGATTCCGGCCCTGCCGTGGCGGTGGCGGCCGAAATGGCCGCGCGCCGCAACCCGGATGCGATCGTCGTGGTCTTCGCCGCCGACCATGTCGTGCAGGACCGCCCGAAGCTGATCCAGCATTGCCGGGAGGCCGCCGAAGCCGCCGCCGAAGGCTCCATCGTCACGCTGGGCATCCGCCCGACGGGCCCCGCCACCGGCTACGGCTATATCCGCGCCGGCCACCCGCTGAAGGAAGGCTCGCCCGTGCGCAAGGTCGAGGCCTTCGTCGAGAAGCCCGACCTCGCCACCGCGCAGAAATATGTCGCGCAGGGCTATTTCTGGAATTGCGGCTATTTCGTCTTCCGCGCCGACGTCATGCAGGGCGAACTCGACAAGTTCGAGCCGGCGATGCGCGAGGCCGCGCAGGCGGCGGTCGAAGCCGCCAAGCCCGACCTCAAGTTCATCGTGCTCGACGCCGAGTCCTTCGCGCGCGCGCCCAAGAAATCGATCGACTACGCCGTGATCGAGCGGTCCGACCGGCTGGCGCTCGTGCCGGCCGACATCGGCTGGTCCGACGTCGGCACCTGGGAGGCGGTGTGGGAGCTTTCCGACCGCGACGCGGACGGCAACAGCGTGCGCGGCCACGGCGTCGTGCTCGGCGGCCACAACGTCCATATCCGATCCGACGAACATCTGACCGCCGTCGTCGGCGTCGAGGATGTCGTCGTCGTCACGACGCAGGACGCGGTGCTGGTTCTGCATCGTTCCAAGTCGGATCAGGTGAAGGCGCTCGTCGATCACCTCAAGGCGACGAACCGCCGCGAGGTTTCCGAGCACAAGCGCATCTTCCGTCCCTGGGGCTATTACCAGTCGATCGACGCGGGCGCCCGCCACCAGGTCAAGCGCATCGTCGTCAAGCCCGGCGACCGGCTGTCGCTGCAGAAGCACTTCCATCGCGCCGAGCACTGGATCGTCGTGAAGGGCACGGCGGAGGTCGACCGCGACGGCGAGCGTCATCTCGTGCACGAGAACGAGTTCGATCTACCTGCCGATCGGCTGCATCCATCGCCTCGGCAATCCCGGCAAGATCGACCTCGAACTGATCGAGGTGCAGACGGGAAGCTATCTGGGCGAGGATGACATCGTCCGCATCGAGGACGTGTACAACCGCGAATAGCTGGACCGCGAGCCTTCGGGCTCGCAGCCGTCGAGACGAGCCGGAAGGCCCGCGGTCCATTCAAACCGCGTTCCGGTACGCCTTCCTCGAAAAGATCGTCAGCCACAGGATCCGCAGGTCGAGCAGCGGCGACCAATTGTCGACGTACCAGAGGTCGTGCTCGACGCGCTTGCGCATCTTGCCGTCGCCCGCCGTGTCGCCGCGCAGGCCGTTGACCTGCGCCCAGCCGGTGATGCCCGGCTTGACGTTGTGGCGCCGCGCATAGAAGGCGATCGCCTGCTCGTACATCTGGTCGTGCGCCAGCGCGTGCGGGCGCGGGCCGACCAGCGACATTTCGCCCGACAGCACATTGAAGAGCTGCGGCAGTTCGTCGACGTTCGTGCGCCGCAGGAGGCGCCCGATGCGCGTGACGCGCGGATCGCCGACCCGCGCCTGCGGCACGTGGCGCCCGTCGTCCATCGTGCGCATCGAGCGGAACTTGAAGATGCGGAACGGCTCCTGGTTGAAGCCGTAGCGCCGTTGCAGGAAGAAGACCGGCCCGGGGCTGTCGAGCTTGATGGCCAGCGCCACGAGCGCGAACAGCGGCGACAGCAGAACGACGGCTGCTCCGGAGACGATTATGTCGAAGGCGCGCTTCATGGCGATCTCGGTCGCCGACAGCGGCCGCCGCACGAGATGCAGGCTCGAGACCGCGCCGACGCGCGAGATGCGCGCGTCGACGAAGCGGTCGAGCACGCGCTCGGGGCCCAGATGAATGGACGCCGGCACGCGCATGAACACGTCGATGCATGCGTCGATCGTGTCGCTCTCCGACCACGGCGCGAGAATGAACACGTCGTCGGGCCGCAATATGCGCGCGGAGGCGGCGGCGAGCGCGAGATCCTCCTCCAGCGTCTCGCGCCCGCGCAGCACGGCGGCGGCCACGACCTGCATTCCGCTTTCCCAGGGCTGGTAGCGCGAGGCGAAACCTTCGACATCGGGCTCGTAGCCGACGAGAAACACGCGCTTGAGCGGAATGCCGCCCGCCGACGCGCTGGCGCGCACCAGGCGCACGATGCCGGCGCGCGTCGCGATCAGGCCGCCGAGCCCGAGAAAATAGAAGCCGACGATGGTCGCGCGCGAAAAATCGCCGGTCGTCTTGGTGGCGAAGCCGAACACGAGCGCGCAGGCGAAGACGAGATTCCACAACAGGAAAGTGCGACGACCGTGCCCGACCATCTGCAGGTAGTTCGACAGCGCATATTCCTCGCGCATCATGTTGGCGGTGGCGAACATCAGCGAGACGAACAGGCCGAGCTGGAGAAAGCTCTCCACCGGGCCTTCGTCGCCATAGGCGGAGCAATGATAAGCCACGCCCGCGGCAAGCGCGCTGAGAATGATCGCGCCGGTGTCGGCGAGCGCGGCCAGCAGTCCGAAGGAGGAGCGCAGCATCGCCGAATGCGTGCGCGGCAGCCAGTCCGACCAGTCGAGCCGCAATGGGCCGACGCCGGGCGACGGCGCGGGCCGGATCCGCGAGGCAATCGGTTCGTTCGTGTCGTCGCCGCGTCGACGCATGTTACTCGACCCACGCTGCACGCCGCTGTCCCATTATGGGACGGCGTCAACCCTAAATACAATTCGTCCGCGAGGTAGCAAGAAGACGGCCACGCCGTCCACGCGCGAAAGTCAGGTTTCGTTAACCATACCGCACTAGTCGTTGACCGGATTTATTTTGGACGAGGGCGGACGTGCGCAGGCGCTTCCACGCACTTGCCGGCGCAGCCGGCGCCCTGGCCTGCGGCCTTGTCGCGGCCGGGTGGCGCCTCGCCGCCCCGCCGCCCTATGCGGCGACGGCTCTCGTGCGCGTGGAGGCGGACGCCCCCGTGCGCGACGCCTGGAATCTGTCCGCCTTGCAGGCGCTTGCGGCCAGCGACGCCGTGCTGCGGCGGGCGGCGCTCGCGCCCGAGGCGGCTGCGGCCATCGCGCGCGAGGCGCGGCCCAACCATTTCGATGCCCTCCTGACCTTGGCGAACGCCCGCCCGAACCAGACCGACACGCTGGGCCGCGCCGCCGACATGCTCGCCGCGCGCGTCGTCGTCGAACCGGACGGGTCAGCCGAGCGCGCGCGCATCGTCGTGCGCATGGAGGAAGGCGAAGCCGCGGTCGCAGCCGCCAACGCCGTCGCCGAAGCGATCGTCGCCGCTCACAACGAGGCCGCCGCGAAGGTCGACCGCCGCCTCGACGCCGCCCGTCGCGAAAAGCTCGCGCAGGCGGAACGGCGGCGGGCCGCCGCCCGCGAAAGACTGGCGGCGCTGCGCGCCACCGACACGACGCCCGTCGCCTCCATCGCGCCTGTGGCGAAGAGCGGCGCCCGATCCCTCCGACCGCGCCCTGGCGGATGCGCAGCGCGCGCTCCTCGCCGCCGAAGCCAGGCGCGCCGAGGCCGCCCGCATTTTCGGCCCGCGCCATCCCGACATGGTCCAGATCGAGACGGATGTCCGCCGCGCCACGGCCGCGCTCAAGGCGGCGCGCGCGAAGGTCGCGGCCGCTCGGCCGGCGCCCCCGCGCGCGCCGGCCGAGGGCGGTCCCGACCCGCGCCTGGCCGAACTTGCGCAGGCGCAGGACGAGGCCGAGCGCGCCGAGGCGTCCTATGAAAAGGCGGCCGCCCAATTCGCTGCGTCGGGCCGCGCGGCGCGCATCGTCGAACCCGCGCGCGCGCCGACCGCGAACGAGCGGACGCCGGCCGTCTTCGTCGTCGGCGCGTCCGCCCTGTTCGGCCTTCTCCTGTTCGGCGCGACGCCGCGCCTGCCCTTTGGCGCCGCGCCATCGCCCGGCAATCCGCATGCCGTCCTGCGACGCGGCGCGCTCGATCGCGCCGGCGCGCGGCGCGTGATCGAAGCGATGGACATTGCCGCGAGCGACGGCGCGCGGCGAATTTTCATTCATGGCGAGGATGCGCGGAGCGTGCGCGATGGCGCGCGGGCGATCGGCGTCGCCGCGCTGGTTGAGGGCTGGAAACCGTTGGTGGTCTGGACGACCAACGGCGTCAGCGACCCGGACGGCGCCGTAACGCTCGACGGCCAGACCTTTGCGACCGCGCCCGTCGCGACGCGCGCGGGCGAACTGATCCTGGCCGCTCCGGCGGGCAGGCGACGCGCCGCGGCGCCCGACGCCGACCTCGCTTTCGACCTCGTCGTCTTCGACGGACAGACGGACGCGGGACGCATCGACGTCGCGGTCTGGATCGGCGCCGGCCCGCCGCGCGCACGAAGCCGCATGATCGCGGCCGAGCTATGGATCGCAGCCGCCTGAGGCGCGCGACGTGACCTTGGTCACGCGGACGAGTGACTCCTGGCACTGTCTTTCGAAAAATGCGCGGCGTTTCATGTGCATCGCAGAGTTCAGCAATGTACCGGCCATGAAAATATCTTACGCCTTCGACAAGTTCGAGGCTGCCCTCAAATCCATGCGAGCGGTTGAGATCGCAGCGCTCGGCGCGCAATGTCCCGAGGACGGCGACGCGGCCCAACTTGCAACCTCGCTCGACAATGTTCGCGAGGCCGCGATCTGCCTTTGGGCCTTGCCGGCGCGCGGCCCCTCGGATCTCGTGCTCAAGGCGCGCGCGCTGCGCTGGCATTTTCCCGCGGGCGTCGAAATCGAGGCGCCCACCATCCTTGGCGCGACGCAGGAGCCGACGCGGGAAGCCGCGCTCGGCGCGCTCGCCGTTCATTACATCGTCAAGGATCTGCTCGCCTTGTCCGAATGACGGGCGGCGCTACGACGTCTGTCAGCGCGCGAAAAACTGCACCACCGGCGACAGCACCGGCGACAGCCAGCCGGGCGCCTTGCCCGCCAGATCCGACAGCCGGCCGAGGTCCTCGTCCGGCAGCGCGCGCGTCAGGCGCGCCAGCGCGAAATAGACGGCGGCCCCGAGCGCGATCGCGCAGGCGATGCCGATCGGTCCGGGCGCGACATAGACGACCGCGCGCGCGGCGATGGCGCAGCCCGCCGCCGCGCCGACGATGCGCGCGACCGAAGCATAGGGGCTCGCGCAATCGAGCGCGCGATGCAGATAGACGAAGCTCGCCGCGACGATGGCGAACTGGATGAGCGAGCGCGCGACCACCGCGCCCATCAGGCCGAAGTCGGGAATGATGAACACGCCCGCGGCGACGATGGCCACGGCGCCGGCGACGCCGGTGCGCACGAGAAAATAATTGCGCTCGGTCGCAAACAGCAGCGCCGACGAGACGGTCGAGACGGCGCCGAAGGCCTGCGCCGCGACCAGCACCGCGGCCGCGCTCGAGGCTTCCGCGAAATCGGCGCCGAACAGCGCCGGCACGAGCGCGGGCGCGATCGCCGCCATGCCGAAGCAGGCCGGGAAGATCAGGAAGGACATGAACCTGACGGCCGACGCGAAGGCGCGCTTGAGGCCCGCCTTGTCGCCGACGGCGAAGAGTTGCGAGAACAGGGCGAGCAGGCCGCCCGTCATCAGGAGGGGGGCCTGCGTGGCGACCGTCGCGAGCGTGTTTGCGACCGAGTAGAGCCCGGCCTCGTGCGCGCCGCGATAATGGTTGAGAAAGGCGAGTTCGGTGCGCGACCAGACGATCGCCGCGATCAATCCGACGCCCCAGCTCGCCAGCGCGAAACGCCACGCCCGCCGCCGCAGTTCGCCGTCGATGCGCGCGCCCGGCCGGATATGGATGATCGTGTGGAGCGCGAGCAGCAGGCTGCCGCCGCCATAGCCGACCAGCGCGCCGGTCGGGCCGAAGAAATATCCGCCGGCCGCGACGCCGCCGAGCTGAACGAGAAACGAGATCGACGACAGGCGCGCGGCCTGGCCGAATTTCTGCGCGCCGCGCAACTGCGACAGACCATAATTGCCGACCGCCTGCAGCACGAACAGGACGGCGAGAGCGAGCCACACGCTGTCGGAGATGTCGTCGAACGGCAGCGCCGGCAGATGCGTCTCGATGATCCCGCCAAATCGCCAGATCAGCGCGAGCGCGGCCGCGCCGAGAGCCGTCGTCAGGAGAATCGCCGGAAAGAAGGCGCGCGCGAAATTGCCGGCGTCGTCGTGCAGCGACCGCGCCTCGAGATCGGGGACGAAGCGCGCCACGGTGATCGGCAAACCGAGATCGCAGAATGTGACGAGCGTGCCGACGATCCAGATGCCGAGCGCGACATTGCCCGCGCCGCCCGGTCCCATCATGCGCGCGACCACGACGACGCTGAGCAGGCTGCCGAGCGCGGTCGAGGCGCCGGCGATGCTCGAATTCAGCGTGTTTCGCGCGAAGCGCGGAAGTGCCATGTTAACGAACCGTTAAGACTGCAACGCGCCAAACCGGCCGGAATCTGGCGTTCTCAGCCCTCATCACTACCCTAGGACGCTCACATCGCGCGAGTCGGAAGCAAGATCATAATGAACGGGAGCAACGACCTTCGACGCATCGCGCTGGCGCTTGTTTGCGTCGCGTCCGCAGCGGCCGGCGCCTGCGCCGAGGAAGCCGCGCGCACGCCCGGGCCATTGCCGGCGGCAGGCGTCAACCTCGCCGGCGCCGAATTCGGGCACGCGCCGGGCAAGGCGGAGAAGGATTTTCATTTCCCCTCCGAATCCGAATTCGCATGGGCGAAGAAGAAGGGCTTTGCGGTCGTCCGGTTGCCTTTCCAGTGGGAACGCCTGCAGCCGGCGTTCGGGAAGGAACTCGACGCGGACCATCTCGCGCTGCTTGCCGGCGCCGTCGAGCGTGCGCGAACGCAAGGGCTCTCCATCATTCTCGACGTGCACAATTACGGACGCTGGCGCGGCGATCCGATCGGCGGCGGCAAAGTGTCCGACCGCGCTTTCGCCGATCTCTGGCGCAGGCTGGCGCGGAAATTCGGCAAGCAGCCCCATGTCGTCTTCGGCCTGATGAACGAGCCGCACGACATGCCCGCCGCCGCCTGGGCGAAGTCGGCGCAGGCCGCCATCGACGCCATTCGCGCGACGGGCGCGTGCAATCTCCTGCTCGTGCCGGGCGTCAACTGGACGGGCGCCCATAGCTGGACAAAAGACAGCGAACACGGCGTCAATGCGCAGACGATGCGCGCGATCCGCGACAAGGGCGCGCACGCCTTCGAATTCCATCAATATCTCGACGCCGACTCCTCGGGCACGAGCGGCCAGTGCCGCAAGAAGGAGGAAGTCGTCGCGGCCCTGTCGGTGGCCACGACCTGGTTGCGCGAGACGAAGCGCAAAGGCTTCCTCGGCGAATTCGGCGCCGGCGACAGCGAACAATGCCGCGAAGGTCTCGACGCCATGCTGGAACACATGGCCGACAATGCCGACGTATGGATGGGCTGGGCCTATTGGGCGGCCGGCGCCTGGTGGCCCAAGGATTATCCGTTGTCGATCGAACCGAAGGACGGCGAGGACCGGCCGCAGATGAAGACGCTCGCCAAATGGATGGGCGGCGCGCTGCCGCAGGCCTGTCCGGCTCCACGCGAAAAGAAGAAATGAGCGTTCAGCGCGCAACGTCCTCGTAGACGCGCATGTAGCGCTCCGCCACGCCGGGCCAGGCGAAGGGCTGCGCGGCGGCGACGAGACGCGCGCGCATGGTCGCGGGATCGGCGGCGAGCCGGCCGTGCGCGCGCAGGATGGCGTCCGCCGCCAGCGCGGGCTGCGCATAGTCGGTCAGGACGATTTCCTCGACGCGCGCGGCGAACGACCTGAACGCCGCATTGGCTTCCACCACCGGCAGAAGGCCGGCGCTCAGCGCCTCGATCAGCGAAATGCCGAACCCCTCGTGCACGCTCGCGCTGACGAACAGGCTCGCGCGCGAAACGATGCGGCCGATCTCCTCGTTGCTGACGCCGACATGCAGTCGCACGCGATCCTCGAGCCCGCGCGCCGCAATCTCCGCCGCGAGCGTCTCGCGCGTCCAGTCGAATGCGCCGCCGATCAGGTCGAGCGAGAAATCCGGGTCGCGCTTGCCGATCTCCACCATGGCGTCGAGCAGGCGGTCGGGCTTCTTGTTGAACGAAAATCGCCCGATCGCGACAAGGTTCTTGGTCGCCGCGCGGCTCGCGCGATCCGCGAACTTGGCCAGATCGACGCCATTCTCGATCAGCGTGAGATTGTCTTTCGCGATCGGCGCGAACATGTCGAAATCGGGCTGGCTGCAGGCGACGATCCTGTCGTAGCCGCGCGCCGCGGCGCGCGTGACGGTGGAAAACCACAGGCGCTTCAATCGCGCATGCGCGTCGGTGTGGAAGAAGCCGCCGTGCGTCGTGGCGACCATCGGCCGGCGATGCCACGCCTTCGTCAAGCTCATGAAGTCGAAGAAGAAATCGATGGCGTGAACATGCACGACATCGGCGTCGCCGACATGGGCGACGACGGCGGGCGCGAACGGATAGCGCATGGAGCCGCGATACGGGAAGCGCAGGACTTGCGCCCCCATCCATTCGTCGCGCGCGACGAGCCGCGTATCGGGATCGGTGAAGATGCGGTCGAGCGTCAGCACACGCACGTCGTGGCCAGCGCGCGCCTGCGCCTCGACGAGCTGGGCGACCACTTCCTCGATCCCGCCGAGGCCCGGCGGAAACTGCCGCGTGACATGAACGATCCGCATATCCGCCGCTGTTCACCCAATCGCAAGTCGAAGCGCGCACTATGCCGCCAACCCCGCAAGAAAGTCTGAACGCGGGGCGGCTGCCATACCCGCGCAAGCGGGTGTCCAGCCCCCGAACTTCGGCGTTTGCTCTGGATTCCCGCTTGCGCGGGAATGACATGCCCGGCGTCCGAACGTCGATTGAAACAGTCAGGGATTTTCAGTGCACGGGTCCGCCGCTCCACGCCTCTCGCTGCTGTGCTGCACCGTCGGCCGCACCGAAAAGCTCGGCCGCCTTCTGGATTCGCTGGCGCGCCAGACCGTCCGCGATTTCGAACTGATCGTCGTCGACCAGAACGAGCCGGGCGTGCTCGACCCCGTGCTCGCGCCCTTTTCCGACCGTCTCGACATCCATCACGTACGCAGCGAGCGCGGCCTTTCGCGCGCGAGAAACGTCGGCCTCGCCCATTGCCGGGCGCCGCTCGTCGCCTTTCCCGACGACGATTGCTGGTATCCCGCCACGCTCGCGGAAAAAGTCGTGGCGCTGTTCGACGCCGATCCGCTGACCGGCGTTTTCACCGGCCGCACGACCGACGCGGACGGCGCGGATTCGCTCGGCCTGTTTCTCGGCGCCGACGCGGAAATAACGAAATCGAACGTCTGGCTATCGGGCAATTCCAATTCGCTGTTCATCCGCACCGGTATCGCGCGAAAAATCGGCGGCTTCGACGAGACGCTCGGCGTCGGCGCGGCCAGCGCCTTCAAGTCGGGCGAGGAGACCGATTTTCTCCTGCGCGCGCTGGCCGCCGGGGCGCGCGGCTTCTATCGCCGCGATCTCGTCGTCCACCACGACCAGGCGCCGGTCGGCGGCGCCGGCGGCGTTTCTCGCGCACAAGATTACGCGCGAGGATTCGGACGGGTGCTGCGGCTGCATGATTATGGCGCGGCCTATGTCGGGATGCGCGTGGCGCGCTCTTCGGCGCGCGCGCTTCTCGCGCTCGCGACCGGCGACATGGCGACCGCGCGCTACAAGGCGCTGTGGGCGCTCGGCACGCTCAGGGGCTTTATCGCGCCTCTTCCAGAACGCGCAGCCTGAGCACGGCGATCAGGAAGGCCGCCGTCTCGATCGTATAGCGGCGCAGCAGCCTTCCCGGCTCTTGCGCGAGGCGGAAGGCCCATTCGAGCCGCGCCTTGCGCATCCATGCCGGCGCGCGCGCCACGCGCTCCGCCGCGAAATCGAACAGCGCGCCGACCCCGAACATCGCCTTTGCGCCGAGCGCGTCGAAATGGCGCGCGATGAACAGCTCCTGCGCCGGATTGCCGAGCGCCACCAAGAGGATATCCGCGCGTGCGGCGGCGATGGCGGAGACGACGTCGCCCTCGTCCTCCGGCCGGAAATAGCCGTGGCGGGCGCCGGCGAGTTCGAGATGCGGGAAGCGCTCGATGAAGCGCCGGCCGGCTTCCGCCGCCACGCCGGGCGCGGCGCCCAGCAGGTAGATGCGCGTTCCCTGCGGCAGGTCGGCGAACAGCGCGGGAATGAAATCCGTGCCGTTGAGATTTTCCGGAAAGCCGCGCCGCTCCAGAATGCGCACGGCGATCTCGAGCCCGATGCCGTCGTTGACGACGCAGAAGCGGTCCAGCGCCTCGCGGTAGCCCGGATCGCGCAGCGCGATCTCGGCCGTATGGGCGTTGCAGAAGGCCACGGCGAGCGGCGACGCGCCCGGCGACCAGCGCGTCCATCACCCGCTGCGTCAGGCCGCGGCGGGTCATGCGCTCCACGTTCAGCGCGCCGATGGCGGCGAAATCGGAACCGGCGAGGGAATTCTTCGGACCAAACTTCGACATGGCGTCCCAAACTGGATCACTGCGACGGCGTGACCGCTTCCCCAGCAGGGGCGGCGCCATCTGCCGGCCCGCGTCCTTCGGCCAAGAGAGAAAATCCGGGTTTGGGAAACGAAACGTAAAGATCGGCGTCGCAAGATGGCGCGAACGTAAATTCGTGCAGGTGAATGGTGTCCCACGCGGTCGAAAGGATCGCCGTCGCAGATCGAGCCGCCGACCTCTCTCCGGGGCGGCGGACGGCTGCCGATCTGCGCCTCGAGGCCGACGCCGTCCTGCGCCGCAACTGGCGGCTGGTGGCTGCGACCACGCTCGCCGCCCTCCTCTTCGGCCTCGCCTTCGCGCTGCTCTCGCCGGCGAAGTACAAGTCGTCGGCGCAACTTCTGGTCGACCCGCGCGGCCTGCAGATCCTCAAGAACGACATCACGCGGGCGCCTGAAAACGCCGACGGCAATCTCGTCGACGTCGAGAACCAGCGCTACATCCTGCTGTCGCGGTCCATTCTCGGCGCCGTCGTCGACCGCGAGAAGCTCGCGCAGAACGAGGCCTTCGGCGGCGCCGGCCCCGGCCTCCTCGGGCGGCTCCTCGGCCGCGCGCCCGGCCGACGCGCGCATCCGCGCCATCCAGACGCTGGGCGACATGGTGGAAGTCGTGCGCGGCGAGCGCGCCTATGTGCTCGATGTCGTCGTCACCTCGAAAGACCCCGAGCTGTCCGCCAGGCTCGCCAACGTCATCGCCCGCACCTTTCTCGACGCGCAGATCGACGCGCGTTCGGAGGCCGCCAAGCGCGCGAGCGAAGACCTGTCGAAACGCGCCGACGACCTGCGCCGCCAGGTGCAGAAGGCCGAAACCGAGGTCGAGCGCTTCCGCGCCGACCATGGCCTCGTGCAGACGCTCGCCGGCCGGCCGCTGGGCGAGCAGCAGATCGCCGACCTGTCCGCGCAGCTCGGCGCCGCGCGCGGGCGCATCGCCGACGCGCAGGCGCGCGTCGAGGCGGTCGAGAAATTCCGCAAGTCCGGCCAGAACGTCGAGGCGCTGAGCGAAGCGCTCAACGCGCCGACCATCGTCAGCCTGCGCGCGCAATATGCGCAGGCCGCCCAGCAGGCCGCCTCGCTCGCCACGCAACTCGGCCCGCGCCATCCCGCGCTCATGCAGGCGCAGGAACAGGTGCGCGATGCGCGCCGCCTGATCGGCGCCGAGCTCGATCGGATAGCGGAAGCGGCCAAGGTCGATCTTTCGCGCGCGAAAGCGAGCGAGGCCTCGCTGCTGAAGCAAAGCGGGCTGGCGCGCGTCGCCAACGACAGCGACGGTTCGGCGCTCGTGCAATTGCGCGATCTCGAGCGCGCCGCCGAGGCAAGCCGCGCCGTCTATCAATCCTTCCTCGGCCGCGCCAAGGAGCTCGGCGAGAGCCAGGGCATCGACACCGCCAACGCGCGCATCATCTCGCCCGCCGTGCCGGCCCTGAAGCCCGCCGGCGCGCCCGCTTCCCTCATTCTCGCCGGCTCGCTGCTCTTCGGCCTCGTGCTCGGCTCCGGCCTTTCCTATGTGCGAGAGCGCTTGGACGACAGCGTGCGCACGCGCCGCGAACTGTCGACGCTGACCGGCCTGCCGATCCTCGCAATCCTGCCTGTCGCGCAGGCCGGCGTGAAGAAGAAGGCCGATCTCCTTCCCGACCAGGCCGCCTTTCGGCGCCTTCTCGCGCGCATCAGGCCCGAGCCGCGCCGCGGCGAGAAGACCGTCGCCTTTGTCGGCCTCGGCGCCGATGGAACCGCGACGGAAACCGTCGTCGCGCTCGCGGAATTCGCGCGCTGGGAAAAGCTCGACGTCGCCGTGGTCGCAGGCGACGGTTCCGAGAAGATCGCCGGCGCTCTCGAATCCACGGACCGGCGCGTTCTCGGGCGCGGCCATGTCGAGGTCGCGCGTCTTTCGGATCTGGCGCAAGGCGGACGCCAGTCGCTCCGGCGCTTTCAGCAAATCGTCGCCCGCGCCGATCTCGTGCTCGTCGACGCCCCCTCGCCCTCGGACAATGCCGACGCATCGCTCGCGCTCGATCTCGCCGATTGCATCGTGCTGGTCCTGCGCGCGCAGGAAATCCATCGCGGTCGCCTGGAGAAATGCTTCGACGCGCTCGCCGACTATGACGACAGGTTGATCGGCCTCGCCCTGGTCGGCGACCTGCCGGCGGCGTGAACGCCATGCGCGCCCGCGCCTTGGCCGCGCCGCATCAGGCCGTCGCGCAGGACTGGCGCGCGCGCGTTCTCTCGGCCGTCGTCATCGGCGCGATCCTGTTCAATTTCGCGCTCTGCTTCGTCAACACGAACCTGTTTCGCACCGGCGCCGGCGTCGTCATCGGCTGCGAGATGGCGCTGATCGGCGCCACGCTCGCGCTGCTCGTCGGCCGCAACTTCGATCTCTTCGTCATCCTCGCCGTCTACGTCGCCTACACGCTGTTCCTCGCCGCGCTGCAGGGCTCGTTCGATCCCAAGCCCGCGCGCGACCTGATGATCCCCGTTATCTTCTACTTCGCCGCGCGCGAACTCGGCTCGCGCGAGGAGGGCGACAGGCTCGTGCGGGCGGCCGTCTGGATCGTGCTCGTCGTCGGCCTGTTCGAATACGGCTTCCTCAAGCAGTTCGTGCGCCTGTTCGACATCCTCGGCTATTACGTCTCGCGCGGCACGGTGCAGGCCGCCGCCGCCGAAATGACCGGCGACCGCCTCTTCGCATCGGGCATGCGCTACGAGGGCCGCACGCTGCTGCCGATGCTCGGCGAGCATCGCGTGTCCTCCGTGTTCCTCGAGCCCGTCTCTGTCGGCAATTTCGGCGCGATCTGCTTTTCCTGGATCGTCCTGCGCGAGTGGGGGCGCCCGCTGCGCATGATCGCGCGTCTGCTGCCGGTCGTCGCCATCTTCGTTCTCGCCGACGCGCGCTTCGGTCTCGCTGTCTCGCTGGCGTCGTTCGCGGCGTTCGCGCTCGCGGGACTCGCCGGTCGCGTGACGCTTGCCGCCGCGCCTTTCGCAATGATCGTCGCGCTCGCCTGGATCGGCTATTCCTGGCCCGACGTCGCCTGGGACAATACTTTGCGCGGCCGCATCCTGCTCGGCGGGCAGTTCCTGTCGAAGCTCGATGTGTCAGACATATTCGCGCTGGTTCCGAACTTCTCCTTCACCGCCAATTCCGGTTACGCCTATACGCTGGTGAAGATCGGCCTCGCCGGTTTCGCCGGCATGTGGCTCTTGTTCGCGATCGCGCCGGCGCGCGACGAAATTTCATGGCGCTATCGCGTCTTCGTCGCGATCTATGTGACGCTGCTGCTGGTGATCTCGAATTCCATCTACTCGATCAAGACCGCGGCGCTGCTCTGGTATCTCGTCGGCGCGCTCGACGCCGCGCCGCGCGCGCCGACACAGGCGCCCGCACGCAACGCGCCGCGCGGAACATTGCGGCGCGCGCGCTTGCGGGCGGCGTGAGCGGGTTTCAGCGGCGCGCGACTTGCGTGGCGTCCACGACGCGCATGACTTCCGCGATCATCGTCGCGCTCGCCCGCGGCGGCGTCATGTTGTGATCGCAGCGCGCCATGCCGACCAGCCGCACGTTCGGATAGGCGGCGAGGCCCGCGCGATTCCGGCCGAAATAATCGTCGATCTCGCCGAGCCCGTCGTCGCCGTCGCTATAGCACAGCGTCGTCGCGACGTTTCGCGCGCGAAGGATGTCGAAACGCCGTTTGCATTCGGCATAGAGCGCGCCGCGCGGCCCGACCGCGCCCAGATAGCGCATGGCGACGACGCCGAGGCGACGATGCAGGCGCTTGGCGGCGTGAACGATCCCCGGCCATAGATCGCCCTTGCCGGAAAGCACCCTGGCGATGCGCGCGCGCGTCAGCAGGCGCGACACCGCGGGCCCGATGCGGCGATTGCCGTAGCGCAGCGCCTGTTCGACGGATTCGGCCGGGTCCCACACGAGACGATAGATGTTCGCGGCCACGAGGCCGGCGACGCGGCCGTCGTTGATCGCGGTCTGCAGGCCGACATAGGCGCCGCTGCATACGCCGAGCAGCACGACGGGGCCGAAGCCGCGCGCCGTGACGAAGTCTATGGCTTCGGAGACGTCGAGCGGCGGCCAATCCGTATAGAGCGTCTGTTGCGGCTGGCCGGGACGCGGCGCGCTGTCGCCGACGCCGGCGAGATCGAAGCGCAGGCTCGCGACGCCCATCCGGGCCAGCGCGCGCGCGTTCTCGACGCTCATGCGCCGCCAGCCGATATGCGCGTTGCGGCCGACGCTGATCATGATGACGACCGGCGCGCCGTCGGGCGCATCGGCCGGACGGCACAGCACGCCGAACAGGCGGTCGCCGTCGCCGAAGCGCGCGGCGATCTCGACGAAGCCGTCGCCGCCGGCGGCCGTGGCCTCCTGCGCGGGGGGCGGCGCGCACGCATCCGCCGCGCGCGCCGGCGCGGCGTCGCGCAGAATGGCGATGACGCGCTGGAAGGCGGCGAGCGGCGCGACCGCCATCGTCGGTCCGGCCATGATCTCGGCATAGCCTTGCAGCGGGCAGTCGCGGACGTCGGCGCCGCCGGCGCCGAGACGCGCGACGAGATCGCTCGCGTCGAATTCCGGGCTTGTCGGCGACGATGCAGAAGGCGCCCCTGGGCAAGCGCAGGCGGTTCAGGTCGAGCCGGCGCGCCTGCGCAGCGAATTCGGCCGGCATGACGAAGCCGGCGATGGCGATGGCCCCTTCCGGCGTCTCGTCGCTGCCGTCGTCATCCGCCGCGACCATGGCGGCGAGCGCCTGCGTCTCGCGAATGAAGCGACGGCCCGAGAGCGGCGGCGCGAGCAGGACAGCGCCCCTCGCCGCGAGCCCGCGCGCGGCGGCTTCCGCGGCGACGAGGCAACCCAGGCCGAAGCCGGCGAGAACGATTTCGCGGACGCCGCTCAGGCGGCGCAGCAGGTCGGCCGCCTCCGCCGCCGCCTCGATCCAGTCGTCGACGCCGCGGGCGTCGAGATCGGACGCCGAATTGCCGACGCCCGGATAGTCGAAGCGCAGGGTCGGATAGCCGGCGCCGGCGAGCATTCCGGCGAATTCGACGCAGGACCGGTGGGCGCAAAGGGCTTCGTAGCCCCAGGAGCCGCAGAAGACCACGCCGATATCGCCGGCGGCCGGATGGAAATAGGCGAACCCGTCGACGAACGCGACGGGCGTCGCCGCGGGCATGGCCACGACGGCTGTCCCGGCGGCGCGCGCCGGGCGCGCGGGAGCCTCGAATCTGGCGACGGAAATGGCGTCTGTGCCGATCATGATCGCCCGGAGGATAGCGAAAGGCGGGCCGAATCGAGAGCGGAACTCCTAATTCCGGTTAATGGATTGGGCGGAAACTCGGCCATAGAGCGCGCGGCCGAAGTGGAAGCCGGTTTTCGCGATGCGCGCGCTCTGCGCTTTGAAAGCGATCAGCTTTCCCGCATTTGAGCTATTCCGCTCAAGTGCAGGCTGATCCAGTGGCCGTTGGCGCCCGAACGCCGCGCCTCGCGATTGCGCGAAGCCCGCCTCTGTTCTAGGCGATGCGGCCATGAATCAGGTTCTCGCCATCACCGTCCCGATCTTCCTGCTGATCGGGACAGGCTATTTCGCCGTCCGCGCCGGCCTCGTCGAACAGGCGGGGCTGAAGACCCTGGTCGCCTTCGTGCTGAATTTCGCCCTGCCGGCGCTGATCGTCCGCGCGCTCGCCGGGCGCAAGCTCAGCGAGGTGGCCGACGCCTCCTATTTCCTCGTCTACGGCGGCGCCTCGCTCGTGGTGTTTGCGGCCGTCTTCGCCATCGCGCGCTGGGGCCGCGGGCGCGGGCAATCGCAGGCGGCCATCCAGGCGATGGGCGCGACCGCCGCCAACAGCGGCTTCTTCGGCTATCCGACCGCCGCGCTGGTGCTCGGCGCGCCGGCCGGCGTCGCCCTGTCGCTCAACATGGCCTTCGAGAACATCGTCCTCATTCCCCTCGCGCTGACGCTGGCCGAAGCCGGCCGCAGCGGCGGCGGCGGGGTGGGCGAGACGCTGCGCGGCGCCGCCCGCCGGCTCGTGCGCAATCCCCTCATCATCGCCATCGTCATCGGCGTGGCGCTTTCGGCTTCCGGCTTCGTCCTGCCCGCGCCGGTCGGCCGCGCCGTCGACATGCTGGCGAGCGCCGCCGGCGCCGTCGCCCTGTTCGCCATCGGCGGCGCGCTCATCGGGCTGGAGACGCGCGGCATGGCGGGCGACGTCGCGCTGGTCGTCGCCGGCAAGCTGATCGCCCACCCGCTGGCGGTGTTCGTCGGGCTGAAATTCGCGCCGGGCCTCGATCCCGCGCTCGCCAAGGCGGCGCTGATCTTCTCGGCCGCCCCGGTCATCACCATCTACCCGCTGCTCGGCCAGGTCTACGGCCAGGGGCAGCTCTGCGCGGCCGCGCTGGTCAGCGGCGTCGCCGTCGCCTTCGTGACGGTCTCCACCCTGCTCTATTTCCTGTAGGCGCTCGCCCCCGCCGCCCTGCGCCGCCCGCCCTTTGGGGGTCTTGCGCGCATGGCGCGCTTGGTGGGTCTTGCGCGCATGGCGCGCTTGCGATATTGAGCCGCCTTCCGTTTCAACGGCGCGAAATTCGACGGCCCGCCCGGCAGTTTCCTATCGCGCGCTGCGAGGATCGCCATGAAGACCGACATCCATCCCGAATATCACATGATCAAGGTCGTCATGACCGACGGCACCGAGTTCATGACCCGCTCGACCTACGGCAAGGACGGCGACACGCTGAACCTCGACATCGATCCCAAGACGCATCCGGCCTGGACCGGCGGCTCGCAGCAATTGCTCGACCGCGGCGGCCGCCTGTCGCGCTTCGCCTCGCGCTACGGCAGCATCGGCGCGGCCAAGAAGTAAATTCGAGCGTATCGCTCATCTGAAAAAAGAAGCCCCGGGCCGTAGCCCGGGGCTTTTTTTCGTCGAGCCATCGACTGGAGTTTGAGCCTTTACGAAGCGAAAGCGGTGCGCAGGCGCTCGATCTGGTCGGCGACCGGCGAGGAGGCGACCGGCGGCATCAGCGCCTCGGCGCGCGCGTAGAGCAATTGGTCGAGATGCACGATGCGCGCCTGCAGCCGCATGGAATGGGCGACGAGGTCGCGCAGGCGGGCCGGCAGGCGGTGGAAGGCTTCGGGCGCGGTGGCCATGTCCTGGTTGGACAGTTTCACCTTGTGCTTTTCGCTGGCGGCCTGGGTCTGGCTCATCTCGCCTTCGTTGACCGCGCGCTGCAGCAGGAGCCAGGAGGCGAGCTGCATCAGGCGCGTCGTCAGCCGCATGCTCTCGGAAGCATAGGCCAGCGCTTCCATGCGCGGCAGGGCCTTGGCCTCGGCGCGGCCCGGCCCGTCGAGATAGGCGGCGGCCTCCTCGACCAGGTTCATGCCTTCCTTGAAAAGCGACTTGAAAGCATCCGAACCCGCCAGACGCTCGACAAAGGACACGGGCTCGACGCCCAGGGAACTCACCAAACGCACCATCACGCCACCCGCATCGTTTCGATTTGACCCCGCCCGGACCATCGGGCGGCGTTCGATCCGACACGAGCAATATAGCCGCCAGAACCGGGACTTGTCCTATTCAGTTTTGGTTAGGGTTAACTTCTGCGGCCCGGTTTCCGGGCCTTCCGGACGGGAAGTTAACGGACGGGGCGGTCGCCAAGCCGACGAAAATCGGCCCTTTCGCCGCGCTGGAGGCGGCATGGCCCACAAAAAAGAGCCGCCCGAAAGCGGCTCTGTGCAAGTTCAACAGGGAGGCGTCAAACAGAGTGGGCAGAGCCACTCGAGAATTCCGAAAGGTCGGAATGTATGATTAAGGCCGCGATAAAGTTAATATTTGGTTAATGAATTTACGCCTTAGACGCCTCAAATTGCGCCGGGGCGAACAAGTCGCCCGATTTTGCGACGCCTCACGTCTTGAAGAAGGCCGCCGCCGCGGTCGCCGAGGCCGCCTTGGCGGTTCTGGCCGCCTCCAGCCGCTCGATTTCCGCGCGCAAGAGCTCGATGCGCTCGGCAAGCTCGCCGACCGAGAGCGTATCGAGCGGCTGGCCGATCTCGTGCTCCGGTTTTTTCTTCGGCTGCGCGAAAATATCGTCCTCGATGGCCATATCCGCTCCCCTGTGGCGTCGTTTCGATTGCTTTCGGACCTGCGTCCCATTATATAGCGGCCATCCCGTTATTTCAGTCACATCGAGGCTTAGCCTCGGCCGGGCCTTCGGTTCGGCGGGCCTTGATGCTTGGGTCCGATTCCGAGACGCCGGCTTTCTGGAGGAAAAGATGAGCAACGCTCCGCTCATGCCGAAGGCGACCGCCGATCTGGCTGGTCGAGAACACGTCGCTGACCTTCGACCAGATCGCCGGCTTCTGCAAACTTCACCCGCTCGAGGTGAAGGGCATCGCCGACGGCGAGGTGGGCGCGCGGCATCCGCGGCGCCGATCCGATCACGTCCGGCCAGCTCACCCGCGACGAGATCGCCCGCGCGGAAAAGGATTCCGGCTACCAGCTCAAGCTCGCGCAATCGAAGGTCGTGCTGCCGCAGGTCAAGCGCCGCGGCCCGCGCTACACGCCGCTGTCGCGCCGTCAGGACCGGCCGAACGCCATCCTCTGGCTGGTGCGCAACCATCCCGAGCTGAAGGACGCGCAGATCATGCGCCTCGTCGGCACGACCAAGACGACGCTGCAGGCGATCCGCGAGCGCACCCACTGGAACTCGGCGCAGCTCGCCCCGATGGACCCGGTGACGCTGGGCCTGTGCTCGCAGATCGACCTCGACATGGAAGTCGGTCGCGCCGCCAAGGACGCGCCGATCCGTCCGGAGGAGCCGAGCCAGACGCTGCTGCCGGCCGAGACGACGACCGCCCGCGAGCCGCGCACGACGGAAGAGGTCTTCGGCGCGCCCAAGCCCGCCGCGCCGCGCGAAGAGGAAGAAGAGATCGACGTCGCGAGCGTCTTCGGCAAGCTCAAGGGCCTGAAGACCAAGGAATGATGCGGGCGCCATCCGGCGGGCGCCGGTAGCCGCTAGCGCCCGAGCCGGATGCCGCCGAGCGTCCGGCCCAAGCCGCCGCTGAGACCGCCGCCGATCCCGCCGACGACGCCGTTCACGCCGCCGACGACGCCGCCGACCGCTCCCCCGACATTGCCGACGGCCCCGCCGACCGTGTTTTCGGCGGCGCCGACGACGTTGCCGGCCGCCGTCCCGACATTGCCAATTGTGCTGCCGACAGCGCCCGCCGCGCCGCCGACCGCCGCCTGTCCCACATTGCCAATACCCTGCAGGCCGCCCGGCAGCGCGCTCGCCAGCGACGGCAGGGGCAGCAGCGATGCGCGGATCTGCGGCAGCGAACTCGTCGGCACGATTTTCGCGCGCGTCCGGCTGGACAGGATCGAGAAACCGGCCTTGCATTCCACGCAATCGGCGAAGCCGGCGCGACCGCGATTGGGGCAGAGCACGACTTCGCCGTCCGTCACCGAGACGCGAACCTCCTCGCCGTCGATCTTCACGTCGAAATCCGTGCCGCGCACGCCGATCGTCGCCGCCGGCGTCTGGACGCGGTAGGCCTCGTGCTCGCCGCGTCCCGTTGAGAAGCGCAGCAGGCCCTTCGTCGCCCTGATGACGAAGGAAGACGGGCCGGCGTCGCCGTCGAACACGAACTTGTCGAGCCGCACGCTGGAATTGGGACCGACCGACAGGCGCGTGTCGTCGACGAAGCGGAAGGCGGCCCTGCCCTGCGCGTCCGTGGAGATCGTATTATTGGCGGCCACCGCGTCGCCGCGCTCGATCGGCCGACGCGCGCCCTGCCCGTCGAGCAGCGTGTTGCGCGCGACTTCCGTCGCCGCGCCGATCGCCTGCTCCGCATGGACCGCCGGCGCCGCGGCCGTCATCGCCAAGACGGCCAGAACCGCTCCTGCCTTCATCTCGTCATCCCGGATTTGCTGCTGACGCGGTACGGACGCACGCGATCCATCAAATAGGGCGGAGAAGTGGGGCTGAAGAGAGGCGCTGGACACAATGAATAAAAGTTGATATCAACTCAATATGACCGATGCGCCTGATACTGCTTTCGCAAGTGCATGAAGTCCGCGATTCCTGCCTGTGCCTCGCCACGCAGCGCGCGGCCCGCAGGCTGGCGCGGCGCTTCGACAAGGCGTTCAGGCCGGTCGGCCTGACCAACCAGCAATTCTCCCTGCTGATGCCGCTGAACGCGCCGCAGCCCCAGCCGATGCGCGCGCTCGCCGATCTCATGGGCATGGACCGCACCACGCTCACCGCCGCCCTGAAGGCGCTGCAGCGTCGCGGCCTCGTCGAGGTCGGCCGCGACGCCAGGGACCGCCGCGCCCGCCGCCTGCAACTGACGCAGGCCGGGCGGGCCGCGCTTGCCGCCGCGCTGCCGATCTGGCGCGCCGAACACGCGCGCATCGAAAGCGAGATCACGCCGGCGGGCGCCGGCGCATTGCGCGCCGCGCTGCGGCCCGTCGTCTGATTCAAACCGGAGGAGCCCCATGCCTGCCCAAGCCGCTACGAACGCCGCCACGAAAGCCAAGCCCGTTCCCGACGGCTTCCGCACCGTCACGCCGCATCTCGTCTGCGCCGGCGCCGCCGACGCCATCGAATTCTACAAGCGGGCCTTCGGCGCGACCGAGATGTTTCGCCTGCCCGGCCCCGACGGCCGCCTGATGCACGCCAGCGTGATGATCGGCGATTCCATGGTCATGCTGGTCGACGAGATGAAGGAGATGGATTCGCTCGGGCCGAAGGCGCGCGGCGGAACGCCCGTCTCCATCCATCTGCAGGTGGAGGACGCCGACGCCTGGTTCGCGCGCGCCGTCGCCGCCGGCGCAAGCGTGCGCATGCCGCTCGCCGACATGTTCTGGGGCGATCGCTACGGCATGGTGATCGATCCCTTCGGTCACGCCTGGTCGATCGCCACGCACATGCGCGACCTCACGCCGGACGAGATCACGGCCGCGGGCGTCGAGGCGATGAAGAATTTCCAGGGCTGCCCGGATCAGCGGAAGGCGTAACGCCGCGCTTCAAACAAATCGGCCGGGCGCGAGCCCGGCCGAATGTATTTCACGGAGACGGCCAGCTCACACGCCGTGGCTCTTCAGCGCGCTCGCGATCTCGTCGAGGATCGCAGGATCGTCGATCGTCGCGGGCATCGACCATTGGTCGTGGTCGGCGATCTTCTTCATCGTCGCGCGCAGGATCTTGCCCGAGCGCGTCTTCGGCAGCCGATCGACGCACACAGCGATCTTGAAGGCGGCGACCGGGCCGATCTTCTCACGCACCAGCGCGACGATCTCCTTCTCGATCTGCTCGTGCGCCTTGGTCACGCCCGCCTTCAGCACGACGAAGCCGCAGGGCTGCTCGCCCTTCAGATTGTCCTTGATGCCGATGACCGCGCATTCCGCGACGTCGGGGTGCGAGGCGAGCACTTCCTCCATGCCGCCCGTCGACAGGCGGTGGCCGGCGACGTTGATGATGTCGTCGGTGCGGCCCATGATGTAGAGATAGCCGTCCTCGTCGACGTAGCCTGCGTCCGCCGTCTTGTAGAAGCCGGGGAATTCCTCGAGGTAGCTTTCCTTCATGCGCTTGTCGTTCTGCCACAGCGTCGGCAGGCAGCCGGGCGGCAGCGGCAGTTTCACGACGATCGAGCCCATCGTGCCGGCGGGAACGGGCTTGGCGCCCTCGTCGACGATCTGCACGTCATAGCCCGGCATCGGCACGGTCGGAGAGCCGTGCTTGACCGGCAGCATGCCGAGGCCGATGGGATTGCCGACGATGCACCAGCCGGTCTCCGTCTGCCACCAATGGTCGATGACGGGCTTTTTCAGGATGTTCTCGGCCCACTGGATCGTGTCCGGATCGGCGCGCTCGCCGGCCAGGAACAGCGTGCGCATGCACGACAGGTCGTATTTCCCGAGGTGCTCGGCCCTGGGGTCTTCCTTCTTGATCGCGCGGAACGCGGTCGGCGCGGTGAACAGCGCGGCGATCTTGTGCTCCGAGATCATGCGCCAGAAGGCGCCGGGATCGGGCGTGCCGACCGGCTTGCCCTCGTAGACGATGGTGGTCGCGCCGTGCAGCAGCGGCGCGTAGACGATGTAGGAATGGCCGACGACCCAGCCGACGTCGGAAGCCGCCCAGAAGGCTTCGCCCGGCTCGATGCCGTAGAGGCCCTTCATCGACCACTTCAGCGCGACCATGTGCCCGCCGTTGTCGCGCACCACGCCCTTCGGCACGCCGGTCGTGCCGGACGTGTAGAGCACGTAGAGCGGATCGGTCGCGGCGAGTTCGACGCAATCGGCCTTCTGTCCTGCAGCCTTCGCCTTGGCCACCGCATCGGCCCAGTCGTGGTCGCGGCCGGCCTGCATCGCCGCCTGCGATTGCGGACGCTGCAGCATCAGCACGGCGGCCGGCTTGTTGGCGGAGAGGTCGATCGCCTGGTCGAGCAGCGGCTTGTAGTGGACGACGCGGCCGGGCTCGATGCCGCAGGAAGCCGCCATCACCGCCTTGGGCTTGGCGTCGTCGATGCGTGTGGCGAGTTCCTTGGCCGCGAAGCCGCCGAACACGACCGAATGCACCGCGCCGATGCGCGCGCAGGCGAGCATGGCGAACACCGCTTCCGGTATCATCGGCATGTAGACGATGACGCGGTCGCCCTTGCCGACGCCGAGATCCTTCAGCACCGCCGCGAGCGTCGCCACTTCATCCAGCGCTTCGGCGTAGCTGTAATTGCGCGACTGGCCGGTAACGGGCAAATCGTAGACCAGCGCGCGCTGGTCGGCGCGGCCGGCCTTCACATGCCGGTCGAGCGCATTGTAGCAGGTGTTGCAGGTGGCGTCGGGAAACCAGTGGCCATAGACGCCGGCGTCCTTGTCGAAGATCTTCGCGGGCGCCTTGATCCAGTCGATTTCCTTGGCGGCCTCGCGCCAGAAGGCTTCCGGGTCCTTCTTCCACTGGCCATAGACTTCGGCGTAACGGCTCGACATCGGTCCCTCCCGAAACTGGTTGGCGGGATTCATGGCGTCCGGTCGAGGCGAATGCAATGGCGCGGGCTTTAGCTCTTAGGCTATAGGCGAGCGAAGGACCGCCGCCCGCAATGCTCAGCCTGCCCGAAAGCCTGATTTTCTACGCCGCCGCCGTGCCGGCGGTCATTCTCGTCGGCCTGTCCAAGGGAGGCTTTGCCGGGCTCGGCGCGCTCTCGCTGCCGCTGCTCGCGCTGGTCAGTCCGCCGATCCGCGCGGCCGCCATCATGCTGCCGATCCTGATCGTGCAGGACATGGTCAGCGTCTGGTTCTACCGTCACGATTTCGACCGGCGCGTCGTCGCGATTTTGCTCGGCGGCTCGCTGATCGGCATCGCCGCCGGCGCGCTGTTCGCAGCTCATGTCTCGAACGCCGCCGTCCTGCTCATCGTCGGCCTGATCGCGTCGGGCTTCGTGCTCTTCACCTGGCTGCGCAGGGGCGCACAAGCGCAGGAGGCGCAGCCCGCCCGCCTCGCGCCGGGGATATTCTGGGGCGCGTGCCTGGGCTTCACGAGTTTCATCGCCAATGCCGGCGGGCCGCCGCTGCAGGTCTACGTCCTGCCGCTGCGCCTGAAACCGCAGACCTACGCCGGCGTATCGACCATGGTCTTCGCGGCGGTCAACCTCATCAAGTTCGCCGCATTCTTCGCCCTCGGCCAGGTGTCGTTCGAGAATTTCGCGGTGTCGGCGAGCCTCTTTCCCGTAGCCATCGCCGCGACCTTCGTCGGCGTCTGGCTGGTGCGGCGCGTGCAGGCGGGCTTCTTCTACAAGTTCGTCTACGCCATGACCTTCGTGATCGGCCTCAAGCTGATCTGGGACGGGCTGAAGGGTCTCGGCGCCTTCTGATCGCGCGCCGATCGCGCCACGTCATCGCGGCCGGTTCGTCGCGCGCAGGGTCCGACCGCAGCCTGCGGAAGTCGAAGCCGCGCTCGATCTGCGGCTTGATCACATCCGGGACGCGCTGAAGGACCTTCGCGCGCTCTGCGGCGGGGCCCGGCCGACATGTCCTCGCCTGCCCGCGGATCCGGAAATTGGCGGCGGAGTTGCCAAAGGCGATTTTTAGGCAAAGTGTAGGGAGGTCTCGCCGGAAAGCGTCCCGACCGCATGGCGCGCGGCGCCCGCGACGAGACGGGTTCATGCGTTTGTCGCGTGACTGGCAGAAGGGGGAGGAGGGACCATGAAGACGGCATCATTGTTGGCGGCGACCGCACTGACGATCGGCGTCTCGCTGGCGCTGACCGGGGGCGCGGTCGCGGGACCGGCCGGCGGCGGCGGAGCTGCGGCCATACACAAGTCGCTCGCCGCATCGTCCGGGGAAGGCGCAGGCCTGATCGAAAAGACGCAGGGCCGGCGGCGCGCGGTCGGCGGTCCCGGAGTTGGCCGACGCGGCGTCGTGGTCGTTCCCGGCCGCCGGCGCGGCATCAGCACGGGCGCGGCCGTCGGCCTCGGCGTCGGCGCTGCGGCGCTGGGCATCCTCGGCGCCGCGGCGGCCGCCAATTCCGCCCCCGCGCCTGTCTATGGAGGCGGCTGCTACTTCGTGCGCCAGCCGATGTACGACGACTTCGGCAATTATCTCGGCCGTCGCCGCGTGCGCGTCTGCGACTGATCGACAGGTTTCGACGGCAATGGCCGGCGAGTCCGCTCGCCGGCCTTTGTTTTTGAAGCGCCCAAAGCCGGGCTTGCCCTGCGACAGTTTTTCGCATGCGGCCGTGCTCCAGTTTGATCTGGACCGCGTTGTAGAGCGCGGTTTCCATCATACGTTGGGGCCGATGTGGTTGGTCGCGTTGCGAAAAGGGGGTAGGCATGACTAGGAAAATCTCGATATTGAGCGCGGCGCTGTTCGCCGCGGCCACGATTGCGGCGGCAGGTTCCGCCTCGGGCGCGCCGCTTCAGGCGGCAGGCTCCGCAATCCCGGAGAAGACGTTTGCAATCGGCGAAGGCGACGCCTCTGACGGCCTGATCGTCAAGACGCAGGGTCGGCGCGGCGGCGGACGGGTCGCCGGCGGCGGCGGACGTGTCGGCGGCGGACGGGTCATCGGCGGCGGCCGTGTGGGCGGCGGCCGTGTCGTCGGCGGGCGCGGATTTCGCGGCGGCGGCGGTTGGGGCGGCGGACGACGCGGGTTCGACCCCGGCGCGGCGGCTGCTGTCGGCATCATCGGCGGCGTGCTGGGCGCCATGGGCGCAGCAGCGGCGGCGGACGGCGCTGGATATGCGGCGCCGGTCTACGGCGGCTGCTACTGGGTGCGCCAGCCCGTCTACGACGACTGGGGCAATTACCTCGGCCGCAGGCGCGTTCGGGTCTGCAACTAGACCAGCCCGCATGTGAGCGGAGTCGGTCGAATGCGGAAAAGCTGATCGATTCCAAAGTCGAGCCAAAACAAAACCGGCGGGGCCAAAACCCCGCCGGTTTGCTTTTGTCGTCGCGAAACGGCCGTCAGGCCGCCGCGCTCACTTCTTGATGAGCGGGCACTCGCTTTCGGCCAGCGGACGGGCGGCTTCCTCGGCCGGGATCGTCGCGACGGTCTTGTAATAGTCCCACGGATACTTGCTCTCTTCCGGCTTCTTCACCTCGAAGAGGTAGGCCTTGACCATGCGGCGGCCGTCGACGCGGAAGGGCGCGTCGCCGAACAGCTTGTCGACCGCCGGCAGCTCCTTCATCTTCGCCACGACCTTGGCGCCGTCGTGCGGGTTGCCGCCCATCTTCTCGAGCGCGGCGAGGTAATGCTTCACGCCCGCATAGACGCCCGCCTGTCCCATCGACGGCATGGCGCCCTTCGGCGACTGCGCGGCGAAACGCTTGGCGAAGGCGCGGGTGTCGTCGTTCATGTCCCAGTAGAAGGACTCGGTGAAGGTCAGGCCCTGCGCCGTCTTCAGGCCGAGCGCGTTGACGTCGTTGATGAACACCAGCAATCCCGCGATCTTTTGCCCGCCCGCGACAATGCCGAATTCCGCCGCCTGCTTGATCGCGTTCGACGTGTCGCCGCCCGCGTTGGCAAGACCGATGACGTTCGCCTTCGAAGTCTGCGCCTGCAGCAGGAAGGACGAGAAGTCCGGCGTATTGAGCGGATGCTTGACGCCGCCGATCACCTGGCCGCCATTGGCCTTGACGACGGCCGACGTGTCGCGCTCGAGCGCATGGCCGAAGGCGTAGTCGGCGGTCAGGAAGAACCAGGTCTTGCCGCCGGCCTTGGTCATCGCCTTGCCGGTGCCGTTGGCCAGCATGTAGGTGTCGTACATCATCGACATCGTGTTGGGCGTGCAGGCCTTGCCGGTGAGGTCCGAGGACGCGCCGCCCGAGTTCAGATGGACGATGTTCTTTTCCTTGGCCAGGTTGGCGATGGCGAGCGCCACGCCGGAATTCGGCGTGTCGGCGATCATGTCGACCTTGTCGACGTCGATCCACTGGCGCGCGACGCTGACGCCGATATCCGGCTTGTTCTGATGGTCGCCGCCGACGACGTCGATCTTCCAGCCCTTGGCGGCCATGCCTGAAATCCTCGACCGCCAGCTTCGCCGCGACAACCGAGCCCGGGCCGCCGATGTCGGCATAGAGGCTCGACATGTCGTTGAGCACGCCGATCTTGACGTTCTTGTCCTGCGCCAGCGCGGGCGCCGCGACGAGCATCGCGCCGAGCGCCGCCGCAACCATCATTTTGTTTTTCATCGTTCCCTCCGAAGTATTCTTCCGGACCGGGAAGATGCACAATCGCGGCAGGGAAGGCAAACGCTCCGGCCCGCCGGCAAAGGCCGGCGGCGCCCGAATTTTCGACAGGCTTAATTCGCGCTATTGAGAGGCCGATAGCGTCAGGGGAGCAGAAATGAGCAGGACGGCCTACGACATCGATCTCGACCGCAACGCGGCCAACCACCAGCCCCTCACGCCCCTGCAATTCCTCGAGCGCGCCGCCGCGGTCTTCCCCGACCACACAGCCGTCGTCCACGGCGCGCTGCGCCGGCCCTATCGCGACCTCTACGCCCGCGCCCGCCGCCTCGCCAGCGCGCTTGCAAAGCACGGCGTCGGCCGCGGCGACACCGTGTCCGTCATGATGGCCAACACGCCGGCCATGGTCGAATGCCACTACGGCGTGCCCATGTGCAAAGGCGTGCTCAACGCGCTCAACACGCGCCTCGACGCCGCCATCGTCGCCTTCACGCTCGACCACGCCGAAACCAAGGTGCTGATCGTCGACCGCGAATTCTCGAAGGTCATGGCCGAGGCGCTGAAGCTCGCCAGGACCAGGCCCTTCATCATCGATTACGACGACCCCGAATACGACGGCCCCGGGGAGCGCATCGGCGCGCTCGAATACGAGGCGTTTCTTGCCGGCGGCGATCCCGCCTACGCCTGGCATATGCCCGACGACGAATGGGACGCGATCGCGCTCAACTACACATCCGGCACGACGGGCGACCCCAAGGGCGTCGTCTACCATCATCGCGGCGCCTATCTGCTGGCCGTCGGCAATGTGCTGTCGGCCAATCTCGGCCGGCATCCCGTCTATCTCTGGACGCTGCCGATGTTCCACTGCAACGGCTGGTGTTTCCCCTGGACAGTGAGCGCGGTCGCCGGAACCCATGTCTGCCTGCGCGCGGTGCGGGCGAGCGCGATGTACGAGCTCATGTCGCAGCACGGCGTCACGCACATGTGCGGCGCGCCTATCGTCATGTCGACGCTGCTCGCCGCGACCGACGCCGAAAGAAAGCCGCTGTCGAAGACGGTCGAATTCATCACCGCCGGCGCGCCGCCGCCGGCCGCCGTGCTCGGCCAGATGAAGGCGGCGGGCTTTTCCGTCACCCATGTCTACGGCCTGACCGAAGTCTACGGCCCCGCCGTCGTCAACGAATGGAACGGCAAGTGGGACGCCCTGCCCGACGACGAGCAGGCCGCGCTGAAGTCGCGCCAGGGCGTGCGCTATCTCGCGCTCGAGAGCCTCGACGTGCTCGACCCCGACACGATGAAGCCGGTCCCGTCCGACGGCGCCACGCTGGGCGAAGTCATGTTCCGCGGCAATGTGGTGATGAAGGGTTATCTCAAGAACAAGAAGTCGACGGACGCGGCGTTTGCCGGCGGCTGGTTCCATTCCGGCGATCTCGGCGTGAAATATCCTGACGGCTACATCCAGCTCAAGGATCGCTCCAAGGACATCATCATCTCCGGCGGCGAGAACATTTCCTCGATCGAAGTGGAAGACGCGCTGTTCAAGCATCCAGCCGTGGCGCAGGCCGCGGTCGTCGCCAGGCCCGACGACAAATGGGGCGAGACGCCCTGCGCCTTCGTGGAACTCAAGCCCGGCGCCAGCGCCACCGAGGACGAGCTGATCGACTGGTGCCGCGGCAAGCTCGCGCGCTTCAAGTGCCCGAAGAATGTCGTCTTCACCGAACTGCCGAAGACCTCGACCGGCAAGATCCAGAAGTTCGTGCTGCGCGAGCGCGCGAAGGCTGTGTGACGCCATGCGCTGCATAGTTCGGAGCGAGCGAGAATGAACCCCGCCGAATGGCTCGTGCGCGCCGCCCGTCGCGCGCCCGATGCGCCCGCGCTGCTGGCGGGCGCGCGCGTCGTCGCCGATTATGCTGGCTTCGCACGCGCCGCCGCGTCGATCGGCGCCGCGTTGCGCGCGCGAGGAATTGCGCCTGGCGATCGCGTCGCCCTGTTTGCGACGAATTGCGTCGAATATCTCGAGGCCATGTACGGCGTGTGGTTCGCAGGCGCGGCCGCCGTGCCGGTCAACGCCAAGCTGCATCCGCGCGAATGCGCGTGGATCATGGAAAACGCGGAGGCCCGGATCGTCATCGTCTCGTCCGACCTTGCCGACGAGCTTCGCCCCGTTGTGCCGTCCGGCGTGGACCTCGTCCGCATCGACGGCGCCGATTTCGCGACGATGAAGCAGGCGCAGCCGCTCGCCGAGCCGACGCCGCTCGGCGCGGACGACATGCTCTGGCTGTTCTACACGTCCGGCACGACCGGCCGGCCGAAGGGCGTGATGATAACGGCCGGAAATGTCATGGCGACCGCCCTCACCTATTTCGTCGATGTCGACGAGGTGACGCCGCAAGACGCCGCGCTCTATGCCGCGCCGCTGTCGCATGGCGCGGGGCTCTACAATTTCATGCACGTGATGCGCGGCGCGCGCCATGTCGTGCCGGAAAGCGGCGGCTTCGAGCCGCAGGAAATTCTCGATCTGGCGAAGGCCCTGCGCAACGTCCACATGTTTGCAGCCCCCACGATGGTCCGCCGTCTGGTGGAGCGCGCCAGGGCCGTCGGCTCGAACGGCGACGGGATCAAGACCATCGTCTACGGCGGCGGGCCGATGTATCTCGCCGACATCGTCGAGGCCGTCGACGTCATGGGCCCGCGCTTCGTGCAGATCTACGGCCAGGGCGAAAGCCCGATGTGCATCACCGCGCTCTCGCGCGAAACCATCGCCGACCGCAGCCATCCGCGCTGGCGCGAACGCCTCGCCTCGGTCGGGCTCGCGCAGAGCTGCATGCGCATGAAAGTCGCCGACGCCGCCGGAAACGAACTGCCGCCCGGCGAGATCGGCGAAATTCTGGCGCAGGGTCCCGCCGTCATGGCCGGCTACTGGCGCAACGCGCAGGCGAGCGCCGACACGCTGAAAGGCGGCTGGCTGTGGACCGGCGACATGGGCGCGATGGACGCCGACGGCTATCTGACCCTGCACGACCGTTCCAAGGACGTGGTCATTTCCGGCGGCTCCAACATCTATCCGCGCGAGGTGGAAGAGGCGCTTTTGACCCATGCCGCCGTGCAGGAAGTCGCCTGCATCGGCCGCAAGCACGAGGACTGGGGCGAGGAGCTCGTCGCCTTCGTCGTGCCGGCCTCCGGCCAGATGATCGAGGCCGGCGCGCTCGACGCCCATTGCCTCGATCTCATCGCGCGCTTCAAGCGGCCGAAGGCCTATTACATCGTCGAGGAATTGCCGAAGAACAATTACGGCAAGGTCCTGAAGACGGAACTGCGCGCGCGGCTGGCGGAGCAGGGCTGAATCACAAAAAAATCCCCGGCCGCGCGGGTGCGGGGCCGGGGATGTTCGGGGGCGATTGAACCCTCGGATCACGCCTCAGTGAACGGTGTCGCTCTCCTGGGACTTCAATTTCGCGATTTCGTCTTTCAGTCGAAGCTTCTTCTTCTTCAATTCGTGGACGTGGTTCTCGTCGCTGCCGGGGTGAAGAAGTTCCTTCTCGATTTCGCTCTCGAGCGTCTTATGGCGCCGCTCGAGTTCGGCGAGATGGCTTTGCATCGACATGCAGGCTCTCCTTGATAGATCGCACACGCCAAATGATGACACAGGTTTGACAGGCCGCAAGCCCCTCCGGCGGGCGCCGTCGATCAAATTTAACGCGGCCATAAGTTTGCGACACAAGCTCGTCTCAAACTGTTTCGGCGCCCAGTTCCTGCCCCTTGCCGAAGGGCGGGTCCGGCGCAATACTGGCAAGGTATCGCTCGCTGCTTCGCCGCGACGGGCGCACTGCATTTTTGTTATCTGTACAGCGCCGACCGCCCGGACCTCATGCCGCCGAAAATCACCGACGCCGAACGCGAAGCGCTTGAAGCGGAACTGGAGCGGTTGAGGCAGGAACACCGGGACCTCGACGCCGCGATCGAGGCTTTGGGCGCCGTCGGCGCGAGCGACCAGTTGCAGATACAGCGTCTCAAGAAGCGCAAGCTCGCCCTGCGCGACCGGCTGTCCTTCGTCGAGGACCAGTTGACCCCCGACATCATCGCCTGAACCGGGGCGAATGCGCCCCTTGCGCCCCTCGGGCGCTTCGTTTATCCGCGCTTTTTCGCCGCACAGATCGAGATCGCCTTGCCGCAGCGCAACACGCCCCCCGTCGCCATCATCATGGGCAGCCAGTCCGACTGGGCGACCATGCGCCACGCCTCCGAAACGCTGGACGCGCTCGGCATCGCGCACGACGCCCGCATCGTCTCGGCCCATCGCACGCCGGACCGGCTGGTCGCCTTCGCCAAGGGGGCAAAGGCCGCGGGCTTCAAGGTGGTGATCGCGGGCGCCGGCGGCGCCGCCCACCTGCCGGGCATGGCGGCGTCGATGACCTCGCTGCCCGTCTTCGGCGTGCCGGTGGAATCGAAGGCGCTGTCGGGGCACGACTCGCTCCTGTCCATCGTCCAGATGCCCGGCGGCGTTCCCGTCGGCACGCTCGCCATCGGCAAGGCCGGCGCGATCAACGCCGCGCTGCTCGCCGCCGCCGTGCTGGCGCTGAACGACGACGCGCTCGCCGCCCGCCTCGACGCCTGGCGCGCGAAACAGACGGCCTCCGTCGCCGAACGCCCGTCCGATGACGCCTGACGGCGCGCTTCCCCCGGGCTCGACCATCGGCGTGCTCGGCGGCGGCCAGCTCGGCCGCATGATCGCGCTCGCCGCCGCCCGCCTCGGCATCAAGACGCATATCTACGCCCACCACCCCGACGAGCCGGCGGCCCACGTCTCCGCCGCAGTGACCACGGGCGAATGGACCGACGAGGCGGCGCTCGCCCGCTTCGCCGACGCCGTCGACATCGTCACGTACGAATTCGAGAACGTGCCGGCCGCCACCGCGGCGTTCCTCGCCGCCCGCAAGCCGGTGCGGCCAGGCCCGCTGGCGCTGGAAAAGACGCAGGACCGGCTGGTCGAGAAGGATTTCCTCACGAGCCTCGGCATTCCGACCGCGCCCTATGCGGCGGTCGACGACGCCGGCGCCCTCATCCGCCACATCGGGCGCATCGGCCGGCCCTCGATCCTCAAGACCCGCCGCTTCGGCTACGACGGCAAGGGCCAGATCATGCTGCGCGAAGGCTCCGACGTCGGCGCGGCCTTCCGGGCGCTGGGCGGCGCGCCCTGCATCCTCGAGGGCTTCGTGAACTTCGAGCGCGAAATCTCGGTCGTCGGCGCGCGCGGGATCGACGGCGCCTTCGCCGCTTTCGACGTCTGCGAGAACGAGCACGAGAACCACATCCTCTCCGTCACCCGCGCGCCCGGCCCGCATGGCGCCGGAGACGGCGGCCGAGGCGATGGAGATCTGCCACAAGATTCTCGATGCGCTCGACTATGTCGGCGTCATCGCGGTCGAGATGTTCCTGGTCGCCGAAGCCGGCGCGGACGGCGCGCGGCGCGAGAAGGTCGTGGTCAACGAGATCGCGCCGCGCGTCCACAATTCCGGCCACTGGACGATCGAGGGCGCGGAAACCTCGCAATTCGAGCAGCACGTCCGCGCCATCTGCGGCTGGCCGCTGGGCTCGTCGAAAATCCGCGGCGAGGTCGAGATGCGCAACCTGATCGGCGATCAGGCCGACAGATGGCGCGCCATCGCCGCCGAGCCGGGCGCGGCGCTCCATCTCTACGGCAAGGCCGAGGCGCGGCCGGGCCGCAAGATGGGGCATGTGACGCGGGTGCGTTGAATCAGAAGCTCTCGGGCTGGACGTCCCGATAGCCGCTGAGCGCGCGCACGAGTTCTATCCCGTTCGGACCCTGCCGATAGAACAGGACATAGAGCATATCCCGCGAAAGTCGCAGACTTTTGCGACAAGGATATGCGGCGAAAACAACGAGATAGAGCGCGTCATGCGCTTCCGTGAAAACGTGACGCGCTCTAGGCGCCGGCGGGAAAGCTCCGCAGGCCCTCCGCCAACTCGGGCCGGGCGCGCCCCGCCTTGGGATTGTCGCGCAGCATTCGGAGCGTGGACTCGATACCGTCGAGCACGCGGTCCGCCGCAGCGACGCTGTCGTCGGCGATGAATTGCCAGATATCGATCAGGTCGAGGCGGGCGCGCGGCCTGCGCTGAATACTATTCACCCTCTACGCCTTGGCCTGTCTCTGTTCCCGGGCGGCGCGCTTGATTTCGTTCATGTCGAGAGGTTCGGACGGACCGCTGTCCAGCCCCTCCCGAATGCTTGCGCGCAGGGCTTCGAGCTTGGCGGCCCGCAGCTCTTCACGCTCCTCCATCAGGCGCAGCCCGTCGCGCATGACCTCGCTCGCGGACGCGTATCGGCCGCTGCGCACCATGTCCTTCACGAATTTCTCGTAGTGGGGGCCGAGCGTGTAGCTTGACGGCATCTTGACCTCGCAGGCGCGCTTATATCATTTGATGATAGTTCGCGCAAAGATCGGGCGGAAGGTCTGAGAGGCGGACCGGCTTGCGACCGCTGCTTCTCGGCGCCCCGCGATAGACAAGCCCCCGGGATTTTGTTAATCGCCACGCCACTATCGCCTTGGCCCCTCGGGCGCGGGCGGTTCCCTGTTTCCTAGAATTGATGGGCAAGGCCGGCACGGCGCGCGCCCGATAGGGCCGAAACGGCCCGCCACAGGAGGTCCGGTGCAAGTTCTCGTTCGCGACAACAACGTCGACCAGGCGCTGAAGGCGCTCAAGAAGAAGATGCAGCGCGAAGGCATTTTCCGTGAAATGAAGCTGCGCGGCCATTACGAGAAGCCGTCCGAGAAGCGCGCCCGCGAGAAGGCCGAGGCCGTCCGCCGCGCCCGCAAGCTCGCCCGCAAGAAGATGCAGCGCGAAGGCCTCCTGCCCTCGAAGCCCAAGCCCGCTTTCGGCGCGGCCCGCTGATCTTCTTTCGCGTTTCGTTTGAGGCGGCGGCTCGATCTCGATCGGCCGCCGTGTCTTTTTTGCATCAGTTTACGATTTCTTGACCGTTTTTTTCGACTTTGCCGGAAACGTCCCGCAAGTCGCCCGAATGCAGGCCGATAGGGACGGCATTCTGAAACGGCAGGACACGTGAAGGGACCGACATGGTCTACGGAATTGGCAATCGTCTGGCGTCCAATTCTTCATGGACGACGACGCGGCTGCGCGGCGCTCTCGCCGCGCTGACGGCGCTCGGCCTCGGCGCGGCTCTCGCGGGCTGCGACACCGTCGGCGGCGCCCGCAACGGCCTGTCCGGCGCCGCGCCGCAGATCGCCGAAGTCGCTCCCGACGATCCGGCGGCGGCTTCCGCCAATATCGCCTCGCTGACCGAAGTCATCAACCGCAATCCCGGCAGCGCCGAAGCCTATCTCACGCGAGGAAACGCGTTTGCCCGCAACGGGCGGATGGGCGAGGCGATCGCCGATTTCTCGCAAGCCATCAAGCTCGACCCCAACAACGCCGCCGCCTACACCAATCGCGCGCTGGCGCAGCGCCAGCTCGGCCGCAACGACGCGGCGCTGAACGATTTCAGCCGCGCCATCGAGGTCAATCCGCGCCACGCCTCGGCCTATCTCGGACGCGCCAACCTGCTGCGCGCGCAAGGCCAGCTCGACGAGGCCATGCGCGATCTCGACCAGGCGATCCGCCTCAACCCGGAGGGCGCGCAGGCCTTTCACGCGCGCGGCCTGATCTACCAGAAGCGCGGCGAGCACCAGCGCGCCGTCACCGATTTCGACAACGCCATCGACCGCGATCCCTTCGCGGGCGCGCCCTATCAGGCGCGCGGCGAAAGCCTCGTCGCGCAGGGCAAGTACGACAAGGCGATCGAGGACTTCAACGCCTCGCTCAACGTCGACAACAAGAACGCCAACGGCTGGGCGGGCCTCGGCATGGCCTACGAAAAGCAGGGCAATCGCACGAAGGCCTCGGAATCCTACCAGCGCGCGCTGGTCATCGACCCCAACAATCCCGTCGCCCGCGGCGGCGCGAGCCGGATCAAGGTCTGAGTCGCGCAAGCCCGGACCGCGAGAGCCTCAGGCTGAATTGACGCCAGCCTGAAGCGCAGGCCCTTTCGGCGCATCCTTTCATCGCCCTTTTCGACGGCCGGCGCGGCTCTGGGCGTGGCGCGGCGGCGCGCGAGGCGACCTTTCGCCGCGCTCCGGCGGATCGCCCGCGCTCGCCGCGAGCGCCGCCCTCTATGGCGTCCGACACGATTTGATGTAAGAAGCCAGCCCTTGGCTTGAAAAGGAACGGAAAGCCCTGCGGCGGTCGCCGCGCAAGCCAAAGCAAGGAGAATCGAGCCGATGCCGCAGGTCATTGGAATTCCCAAGGAGATTTTTCCCGGCGAGAAGCGCGTGGCGATCGCGCCGGAGGTCGTGCAGAAGCTGGTGGGCCTGGGTTTCTCGGTTCTCGTCGAAAAGGGCGCGGGCGACGCCGCCGACATCTATGACGACGCCCTGACCGCCGCCGGCGCCAAGATCGCCGACAGCGCCGCCGACGTCTGGTCGGGTTCCGACATCGTCTTCAAGGTCCGCCTGCCCGCCGACAGCGAAGTCGCCGAGATGAAGGAAGGCCAGACGCTGATCTCCTTCATCTGGCCGGCGCAGAATCCGGAACTGATGGAGAAGCTGAAGGCGAAGAAGGTGACGGTGCTGGCGATGGACGCGGTTCCCCGCCTGCTGTCGCGCGCGCAAAAGATGGATGCGCTGACCTCGCAGGCAGGCGTGACCGGCTATCGCGCGGTCATCGAGGCCGCCAACGCCTTCGGCCGCTATTTCGCCGGCCAGATCACGGCGGCCGGCAAGATCCCGCCGGCCAAGGTCTTCGTCGCCGGCGCCGGCGTCGCCGGCCTTGCCGCCATCGGCACCGCGGTCGGCCTCGGCGCCATCGTGCGCGCCAACGACACGCGCGCCGAAGTCGCCGATCAGGTGAAGTCGATGGGCGCCGAATTCGTCAAGGTCGACTACGACGAAGAGGGCGGCGGCGGCGGCGGCTACGCCAAGGTGATGAGCGAGGGCTTCCAGGCCGCGCAGCGCGACATGTACGCCAAGCAGGCGCTCGATTCCGACATCATCATCACCACCGCGCTGATCCCCGGCAAGCCGGCGCCGAAGCTGATTACCGCCGACATGGTGAAGTCGATGAAGCCCGGCAGCGTGATCGTCGATCTCGCCGCCGAACAGGGCGGCAATTGCGAACTCACCGTGCCCGGCGAAGCCGTCGTGCGCCACGGCGTCACCATCGTCGGCTACACCGACCTGCACAGCCGCCTCGCCAAGCAGTCCTCGACGCTCTACGCGACCAACCTGCTGCGCCTGACCGAGGAACTCTGCAAGGCCAAGGACGGCCAGATCGTCGTCAACATGGACGACGACGCCATCCGCGGCTTCACCGTGGTCAAGGACGGCGAGATCACCTGGCCGGCCCCGCCGCTGAAACTGCCGGCGCCGCCCGCGGCCAAGCCCGCAGCGGCGACGCCTGCGGCGGCCGCGCCGGCGCCGAAGAAATCCTCCGGACACGGCCACGGCGCGCCCAGCGAACCGATGGCGCTCAAGCCGCTGCTGATTACCTTCGGCGTCGCGGCTCTCCTGTTCCTGCTTGTCGGCGCCTATGCGCCGCCGGCCTTCCTCGGGCACTTCACCGTCTTCGTGCTGGCGATCTTCGTCGGCTACATGGTGGTGTGGAACGTGACGCCGGCGCTGCACACGCCGCTGATGAGCGTCACCAACGCCATCTCCTCGATCATCGCGATCGGCGCGCTCCTGCAGATCTGGCCTCCGGGTTCGCCCGGCCGCCCGGATGTCTGGATCCTGATCATCGCCTTCGTCGGGCTGACGCTCACCACCATCAACATGTTCGGCGGCTTCGCCGTGACGCGCCGCATGCTGGCGATGTTCCAGAAGTAAGGGGACCGGAAACATGTCCAGCAGCATCGTCACGGTCTCCTACATCGGAGCCACCATTCTCTTCGTTCTCAGCCTCGGCGGCCTCTCCAATCCGGAGACCGCCAAGCGCGGCAACTGGTACGGCATCGTCGGCATGGCGATCGCCGTGATCGCGACCGTCTTCGGCTCGCGCGTCATCGGCAATGGCGAACAATCCATCGTCGTCGGCGCGGGCTATGTGTTCATCCTGCTGGCGATGATCGGCGGCGGCGCGGTCGGCCTCTATGCGGCGCGCACCGTGCAGATGACGCAGATGCCGGAACTCGTCGCGATCATGCACTCGCTGGTCGGCTTCGCCGCCTGCGCCATCGGCTTTGCGAGCTACATCGACACGTCCACCGTGTTCGCCACGCATGCCGAGCACACGATCCACCTCGTCGAAATCTACATCGGCATATTGATCGGCGCGGTCACCTTCACCGGCTCGGTCATCGCCTTCGGCAAGCTGTCCGGCCGCATCGACGGCAAGCCGCTGCTGCTGCCGGCGCGCCACTGGATCAACCTCGCCGGCCTCGTGCTCGTCATCATCTTCGGCAAGTTCTTCCTCGGCGCCGAGACGATCGCGGGCGGCATGTTCCCGCTGATCGTGATGACGATCATCGCGCTCGCCTTCGGCGTGCACATGGTGATGGCCATCGGCGGCGCCGACATGCCGGTCGTGATCTCGATGCTGAACAGCTATTCCGGCTGGGCGGCGGCGGCGACGGGCTTCATGCTGTCGAACGACCTGCTGATCGTCGTCGGCGCGCTGGTCGGCTCGTCGGGCGCGATCCTGAGCTACATCATGTGCCGCGCGATGAACCGCAACTTCATCTCGGTCATCGCGGGCGGCTTCGGCACGACGAGCACGGCCGGCGCGAGCGCGGCGGCTGCGCCTGCGGGCGACGTGAAGTCGATCAGCGCGGCGGAGACCGCCGATCTCCTGTCGGAGTCCAAGAGCGTCATCATCGTGCCGGGCTACGGCATGGCGGTGGCGCAGGCGCAGCACGCGGTCTACGAGATGACCAAGCTGTTGCGCGACAAGGGCGTCGAGGTGCGCTTCGGCATCCATCCCGTCGCCGGCCGCATGCCGGGCCACATGAACGTGCTGCTGGCCGAGGCCAAGGTGCCCTACGACATCGTGCAGGAGATGGACGAGCTGAACGACGACTTCCCCGCAACCGACGTCGCCATGGTCATCGGCGCCAACGACATCGTCAATCCGGCGGCGCAGGACGATCCGGGAAGCCCGATCGCCGGCATGCCGGTGCTCGAAGTCTGGAAGGCCAAGCACTCCATCGTCATGAAGCGCTCGATGGCGTCCGGCTACGCCGGCATCGACAATCCGCTCTTCTACAAGGACAACAACCTGATGTTGTTCGGCGACGCCAAGAAGATGCTGGACGAGGTCGTCGCCACGCTGAAGGCGAAGTAGGCGCCGCTGTCATCCCGGCCGAAGCGAAGCGGAGAGCCGGGACCCAGCGCACGAACCGATTGAGTCTGGTTCCCGGCTCGCCCTCCGGGCGACCGGGATGACAAGCCGGGCCAATAACAAAAAAGGCCGGCCCCAGGGGCCGGCCTTTTTTTGCGCGCTGCGTCGAAAATCAGAGCGTCAGGACGCCGAGCAGCACGACGCAGGCGACCGAGAACACCGTGCCCCATTTGAACAGCGCGATGAAAAGGTTGTAGGTCTTTTCGTGTTCGACGTAATCCATGTCCGGGTGGCCATAGGATTGGATCGCGTCGCCGGCCTCGTGCGCCATGCTTCCCTCGGGGTTCTGGTTGTCGTTGGACCAGTCTTAGCCGAGGGCGTGGCCGCGGGCAACGGGGGCCGATGCGGACGCTACCCCAGCCCCGCCGCCTTCAGCGCCCCCGCCTGATTGGCGGTCAGCGCCGCGAGGCTGAAGTCGCCCAGCGCTTCCTCGAACATGCGGTGGTAGTTCAGTTCCGCGCCCAGATGCAGGAACACCGCGCCCAGGCCCACGGCCGCGCGGTCGAGAAACACGAACTCGCGCGGCACGGTCACCGGCCCCTTGTTCTTCAGCGCCTGGTGCACGGTGAAGGCCTCGCGCCGCCCGTACTTGCCGGGCTCCACGCCATCGGCGACCGAGCGCACGCGGTCCTCCAGCAGCGGCCCGTAGATGAACCGCGCCCAGATGTTCAGCGTCTCGATCACATCCTTCTTCAGGCCCTTGAAGCCCCAGCTCTCGTAAGCGTGCACGATGCGCGCGGCATCGTCGTTCTGAAGGCCGCGATAGAGATCGACCACGCCGCCGACGAATTTCGGCGGGAAGATTCGCACGCAACCATAATCGAGCAGGTTGATGCCCTCGCCGTTCCCGAACACGCTGTAGTTGCCGAGGTGCGGGTCGCCGTGAATGACGCCGAAGCGCGAGAACGGCAGCCACCAGGCGGTGAACATGGCCTGGCCGATGCGGTTGCGCACTTCGAGCGGCGCCGTCTTGAAGGTCAGCAGCTTCTCGCCCTCGAGCCAGTCCATGGTGAGCAGCCGCTCGGTCGAAAGCTCCGGCCGCACCCCGGGCGTGCGCACGTTCGCCGCGCCGGCGAGCATATGGCGGTAGAGCGCGGCGTGTTTGGCCTCGCGCGTGTAGTCGAGCTCCTCGCGCACGCGCGCGCCGATCTCCTTGGCCGCCTCCGTCGTGTCGATCACCGGCTCGAACCGGCGATGGATGGCGAAGAGAATGTCGAGTTGGCTGAGATCGGCCTCCACCGCCGATTTCATGTCCGGGTACTGCAGCTTGCAGGCGATATCCGCGCCGTCCAGCGCGACCGCCTTGTGCACCTGCCCGAGCGAGGCGGCCGCCGCCGGCTTCAGGTCGAAGGATTTGAACTTCTTCTGCCAGTCGGCGCCGAGTTCGGCCTGCATGCGCCGCTTGACGAAGGCCGCGCCCATCGGCGGCGCGTCGGACTGCAATTTGGAGAGTTCGTCGGCATATTCGGGCGGCAGCAGGTCGGGAATGGTCGCCATCAATTGCGCGACCTTCATCAGCGGCCCCTTGAGGCCGCCGAGCGCCTTGGCGAGCGCCGCCGCATTCGAGGCGTCGCGCCCGGACGTGCGCCCGCCGGTGAGCTGCTGCGCGGCGAACCGCGCCGCCACGCCGCCGACATTGGCGCCCACCTTGGCGTAGCGGGCGGCGCGGGCGGAAAATCGGTTGGCTTCGCGGTCGGTCATGGCCTCAATCTAAGGAGTGCGGCGGCCCATTTCACCTTGCCATGGAACAAGGCCGCGCTATTATAACGATTGTAATAACGGATCAAACCGATGAACGCTCCGTCCAAGTCGAGCTTCAAGACCCTCAAGGTGACGCAGGTCGGCAATTCGCTCGGCGTCGTCCTGCCGCGCGAAGTGCTCGCCGAACTCGACGTCGACAAGGGCGACAAGCTCTATCTGACGAAAGTCGCCCGACGGCTATCGCGTCACCAAGGCCGACCCCGATTTCGAGCGCCGCATGAAGCTCGCGCGCGAGATCATGAAGAAACGCCACAACGTCCTGCGCGAACTCGCCAAGTAGCCTCTATGACCGAGTGGCGATTTCTCGATCGCGCGATCATCCTCGCCGTGCATGAGGAGCAACTCGCGCAGCACGGCGGCGGCGTCGGCCTGCGCGACGAGGGCTTGCTGGAATCCGCGCTCGCGCGGCCTGTCAACCTCGCGGCCTACGATCTCGGAGGCCGACGCAGCGGCGCTGGCGGCGGCCTACGCCTTCGGCATCGCCAAGAACCATCCGTTCATCGACGGCAACAAGCGCACGGCCTTCGTCGCGATGGAATTGTTCCTGATGGACAATGGATTCGTGCTGACCGCAAGCGATGAGGACGCGCTACTGACGATGCTGCGATTGGCGGCAGGCGAGATGAACGAGAACGAATATGCCGGGTGGGTGGGACGAAACGTTTCCCCGATCTGAATTCGCGTCATCGCGAGGAGTACAGGCGATTGCCGCCGCAGCGAAGCGGCGATCCATCCACTCACGTCGCCGTCATTGCGAGGAGCTTCTATCGAAGTCGGATATATCCGACTTCCCAAATCGTGGCGCGGCAATCCATCCCCTCATCTGAGCAAGTTCCGGTGGCTGGATTGCTTTGCTCCGCTCGCAATGACGGTGTTGTTTCCGTCCAGTGACGAAAATGCCTTAGACCTCCATCCCCTCCAGCTCCGCGATCAGCTCCTCGATCATCCCGAGCCCGATGTTCCAGAACGCCGGGTCCGTCGCGTCCAGCCCGAAGGGCGCCAGCAGTTCCGAATGGTGCTTGGCGCCGCCGGCCTTCAGCATGTCGAAATAGCGCTCGACGAAGCCTTGCTCGGCGCGGCGATAGACGCCGTAGAGCGAATTCACCAGGCAGTCGCCGAACGCATAGGCGTAGACGTAGAACGGCGAATGGATGAAGTGCGGGATATAGGCCCAGAAGGTCTCGTAGCCCGGCTGCAGCTTGATCGCCGGCCCGAGGCTCTCGCCCTGCACGCCCATCCAGACGTCGCACAATTGGTCGGCCGTCAGCTCGCCCTGGCGCCTGATCGTGTGGACCTCGCGCTCGAACGTGTAGAAGGCGATCTGGCGCACGACCGTGTTGATCATGTCCTCGACCTTCGACGCCAGCAGCGCGCGGCGCTGCGCGACATCCGTCGTCTTCGCCAACAGCGCGCGAAACGTCAGCATCTCGCCGAACACGCTCGCCGTCTCGGCCAGCGTCAGCGGCGTCTGCGCCATCAGCGCGCCCTGCCCCGCCGCCAGCACCTGATGCACGCCGTGGCCGAGTTCGTGCGCGAGCGTCATCACGTCGCGCGGCTTGCCCTGATAGTTGAGCAGCACGTAAGGGTGCGCCGAGGGCACCGTCGGATGCGCGAAGGCGCCCGGCGCCTTGCCGAGCCGCACCGGCGCGTCGATCCAGCGCCCGTCGAAGAACTTTCGCGCAATGTCGGCCATTTCAGGCGCGAAGCCGGCGTAAGCCGACAACACCGTCTCGCGCGCGTCGGTCCATGTGTAGATGCGCTGGGGCGCCTGCGGCAGCGGCGCATTGCGATCCCAATGGTTGAGCGCGTCCTTGCCGAACCACTTCGCCTTGAGTTTGTAGTAGCGGTGCGACAGGCGCGGATAGGCGGCGCGCACCGCCGCGACCAGCGCGTCGACCACCTCGCGCTCGACGCGATTGGCGAGATGGCGCGAATCCGCGACGTCTCCGAACTTGCGCCAGCGGTCGGAAATCTCCTTGTCCTTGGCGAGCGTGTTGGTGACGAGCGAGAAGACGCGCAGGTTTTCCCGCAGCGTCGCCGCGATCGCGTCCGACGCCTTGTGGCGCACGTCCTCGTTTGCGTCCTGCATCATCGACAGGGTCGGTTCGAGCGTCAGTTCCTTGCCGTCGACCTTGAAGCGCAGGCTCGCGATCGTCTCGTCGAACAGGCGGTTCCAGGCGCCATGTCCGGTCACGGATTTTTCGTGGAAGAGCTGCTCGATCCGGTCGTCGAGTTCGTGCGGCTTGTCCTTGCGGATGTCGATCAGCCAGGGCTTCCAATGTTCGAGCGGGCCCGAGGCGAAGGCCTTCTCCATCGTCGCGTCGTCGATGCGATTGAGCTCGAGCTGGAAGAAGAGAAGATCCGTCGAATAGGCGGTGATCTTCTCGTGCGTGTCGCCGTAGAATTTCGCGCAGGTCGGGTCGGTCGTGTTGCCGGCGTAGACGAGGCCGGCATAGCTCATGATGCGGCCGAGCAGGTCCTGCAGCGCCTCGAACTCGCGCACCGCTTCCGCCAGACGGGCGCTCGCCTTCTCGCCGCTCGCGGCCTCGCCCAGCTTGCCGCGCCATTTCTCGGCGAAGGCGCGGCATTCGGTCTCGGCGCGCGCGAGGTCGGCGGAAAATTGCGGACTGTCGAGCCCGCTGTAGAGATCGGCGAGGTTCCATTCGGGCAGGAGCCCGAGGTCGGCAGTGGCGGTCATGGGCTTTCCGTCGAGAATCAGCTTGCGCTCAATATAGGGTGTCGCCCGCGCTTTCGCGCCCCCGCCGGCGGCCGGCGGCAGCCGTCGCCAAGAGCCCGCGGCGCCGAGAATTGTGTCGATTAGCGACAGACTTAGGGCCGTCATTAATCGGGCATTTACCCTAATCGTCGAGCATCCCGTTCCGACAGGCGACCGGCTAGCGCCGCACGAGGACTTGATGATTTCGACCGTACTGATTGCCGACGACGATCCAGTCCAGCGCCGGCTTCTCGAAGCCATGGTCAGGCGCTTCGGCTACGAGCCGGAGACGGTCGAAAGCGGGGATCAGGCGCTCGCCCGCCTCGAACGTCCCGAAGGCCCGGCGATCGACCTGCTGATTCTCGATCTGGTCATGCCCGATCTCGACGGCATGGGCGTGCTCGCCCGGATGCGCGAGCGCAAGATCGGCGTTCCCGTCATCGTGCAGACCGCGCACGGCTCGATCGAGGCGGTCATTTCCGCCATGCGCGCGGGCGCCTATGATTTCGTGGTCAAGCCCGTGGGCGCCGAGCGCCTGCAATTCTCGATCAAGAACGCGCTGCGCGTCGATGCGCTGGAAGAGGAAATTCGCCGCATCAATCGGCGCGCGGCCGGCGTGCTCACCTTCAAGGACCTCGTCTTTTCCGGCGACGAGATGTCGCGCATCGTGCGCCTCGGCGAGCGCGCGGCCAAATCGACCATCCCCGTCCTGCTCGAGGGCGAATCCGGCGTCGGCAAGGAACTCGTCGCGCGCGCCATCCAGGGCGGCTCGGATCGCAAGGGCCGGCCGTTCGTCACGGTGAATTGCGGCGCGCTGCCCGAGAACCTCGTCGAATCCATCCTGTTCGGTCACGAGAAGGGCGCCTTCACCGGCGCGATCGACAAGCACGTCGGCAAGTTCCAGGAGGCCAACGGCGGCACTCTGTTTCTGGACGAGATCGGCGAACTGCCGCTGGAAGCGCAGGTGAAGCTGCTGCGCGCGCTGCAGGAAGGCGAGATCGATCCGGTCGGCGCCAAGCGCCCCGTGCGCGTCGACATCAGGCTGATTTCCGCCACCAACCAGAACCTCATCGAACTGGTGAAGGCCGGCAAGTTCCGCGAGGACCTCTACTACCGCCTCAACGTCTTCCCCATCACCATCCCCCCGCTGCGCGCGCGAAAAGGCGACATCGGCGAATTGTCGCGCCGCTTTTGCGCCCGCTTTGCGGCGGAAGAGGGCAAGAAGATTCGCGGCCTTTCGGCGGAGACGCTGTCGCTGCTTGCGGCCTACGACTGGCCGGGCAACGTGCGCCAGCTCGAGAACGCCCTGTTTCGCGCCGTCGTCCTGTCCGACGGCGACGAGCTGACCGTCGCCGAATTTCCGCAGATCGCGGCGCAGGTCGACGGCTTCGACGTGCGCGTGCCGGTCGCGCCCGCGCCTCAACCGATCACGGCGCGTGTCGAGCGCGAAATCGTGCGCGTGGAAGTGCGCGATCCCAACACGCGCAAGATGCTCGACGAGCACGGCGAAGTGCGCAAGCTCGACGAGCTCGAGGCCGAGGCGATCAAGTTCGCGCTCACCCATTATCGCGGGCAGATGTCGGAAATGGCGCGACGGCTGGGCATCGGCCGCTCGACCCTCTACCGCAAGATGAAGGAATACGGCCTCGACGACGGCGCCGAGGAGAAGATGGTCGGCCAGGACGACCGTAAGGGCGAAGCGGGTCAGGCCGCCTGAAATTCGAGACGCGACGTCGGCGCCTCAGGCGCCGACATGTCCGTGACGACGCTCCCACCACAATTCGCCGACAGACAGGACGGCGACGCCGAGGCCGAGCCCGACATGAGCCGCCGCCGCATGCGGAACCTGCGCGAAGCCGACGATCCAAGGCGCGGCCGCCGCGACAATGCCGAGGATCGCGTCCACCTCCTCGAACAGATGCGGCAGTTCCGCGAGCGCGATCACCGCGCAGGCAATGATCGCAAAGCCGGCGACGAGGCTCGACGCCGTCGCCCGCTCATTGCCGCTATAGCCCAGGACCCACGGGGCGGCCAGAAAGGCGAGACCCAGCAAGAGCGTGATGAAATCGAGCCGATTGCTCGCGGAATTCGATTGCGCGGCCGCCATCGGACCCTCCTCCGTTGCGCCCCGCCTTTCGCGCAAATAGCGCCGTTTTTCCGCGCGTCGAGATCGCCGCATATCCTTGTCGCAAAGTCTGCAACTCTTGCGGGATATGCTCAGCGCGTCGCGACGATGAACAGGCGGGGATAGGGCAGGAGGATCACGCCGTCCGCGCGCGGCGCGTATTCCTTGATGATCTCGCGCCGGTACAGCGCGAGAAAGGATTCGCGCTCCGTCTCGGTCAGCGGATTGAGGAAGGGCCGCAGCGCCGAGCCCGCGAACCAGTCGACCACGCCCTGCGCGCCGTCGAGACTGTGCACATAGGTCGTGCGCCAGAGATCGAGCCGCGCGCAATGCGGGCGCAGCCAGTCGTAATAATCCTGCGCGTCGGCGATCACCGGGCGCGACTTGACGACGGGCATCAGGCGCTCGCGCCACGGGCCGTCGACCGCGATCATGCGCAACAGCGCATGCGCCGCCTCGCGCGCCGTATCGGGCATCTGCACGGCGAGGCAGCCGCCCTTGGGCAGGAAGGACATCAGTCGCGCGCACAGGCTTTGATGGTCGGGCGTGAATTGCAGCACCGAATTCGCGAAGATGAGATCGGGCGCATGATCGGGCCGGAAATCGTCGACGCTCTCGCGGATGAAATGCGCGTCCGGCACGCGTCCGCGCGCATGCGTCAGCATGGCCTCGGACGTGTCGAGGCCGATCAGCTCGGCGCGTCCGAACCGATGGCGCAGAAGTTCGGTCGAATTGCCGGGGCCGCAGCCGAGATCGTAGCCGAGCGCCGGAGCGTCCAGCGGAACCTGCGCCAGCAAGTCGCGCGCGGCGCGCGCCCGCTCGCCTTCGAATTTCAGGTAGAGGGCCGGGTTCCAGTCGCCCTGCGTGCGCAAGGCCGGCGCTGTCTCGTTCATCCCGGCCTCCCGTCAGGCGCCCAGGTGCGCCACGGCCATAGGCCACGAGGCCGTTCGGAATGTCAACCGATTTGTTCTTTTTGAAGAACGACCGATTGGCGTGAAGCGGCTCACGCCGCCTTCTTGACGCCACGAGGCGGCTCACGCCGCCTCTCTTGACGCCACGAGGGGCTCACGCCGCCTCTATGGCCTCTTCGTCGCAGATGATCTTCGCCGCTTCCGCGCTTTCCCGCGCCACGTCCACCTTCAGGTGCTTGACCGGCGCCGTCGCCTTTCCGCCCTCGGCGAAATGGTCGAAGAAGATGCGCATGACCGCGCTCACCCCGACCGGCGTCAGTTGCCGCATCGACTCGGCGTAGAATTTCGCCGCGTTCGGCCCGAAGGTCACGACGTCGTAGGACGGAAAATAGGCGATGTTCGAGCGCGCCGCCGAAACCTCGTCGGCGGCGACGCGCAGGATCGACTTCGACGCGGAATTCGACACCAGCACGTGGCGCGGAACCTGCGTCGCCGCGATCGGCACCGGCGAAACCGAGGTGATGATTCGCGCCTTCGGGTTGATCGCGTGCAGCTTGTCGACGAAGGCCAGGAAATCGCCCGAGACTTCCGCCACGCGCGAATTCCAGAACACGTACTTGTCGGGATCGTATTCGCCGCCGTCGACGCCCGGCGCGATCTGCAGAACCGCCCCGTCGGCCTTGTGCACCCACGCTTCCGTCAGCCCGAAGGTGAACAGGAACACGTCGAGCGTCTGGAACATCTTTCGTACAGCGGCGAGGTGCTTCGCGCGGTCGGCGCGCACCTCTTCCGGCGTCGCGAAGCCGTCCGGATTGACGCGCGGGCGGAACGGATCGACGAAGCGCCCGTCCTTGCGCGTCCAGACGTCCAGCTCCGGCTTGAACAGGCCGAAGGCCCGGTCGAAGAGCTGGAGGAGCTGCCGCGTCGTGTAGATGTTGCCGTAGCGGCAGGAATAGACGCCGTATTGCTGGTGCTCGGCCTGGCCCGCGTCCATGCCGGCGGGCGCCGTCTCCACCTGGTAATAGTGGAAGCCGCTCTGTTGCAGGCGCTTGGCCAGATGCTGCGCGAAGCACGAGCCGCCGGTCGCCACCTTGTCTGCGGGCGAAATGCGGAAAGGCAGATCGACGATCGGGTCGATGGCGAAGGGCGGCAGGCCGGCCACGGCCTTGCGCCAGAACCGATGGTCGGGTAGGTCGCTGTAGGGATTGGAGGACAAGGGCATTCTCCTGAGCCTTGCGCCAAAATAGGCGCGCAACCCTCTCTTGTCACGCCGTGCGCCTGCCGCGGCCGAGCCAGCGCCGAAGCTCTGAAGCCATGTTCTCTCTGCTCGACCGTCAGATCGCGCGCCATTGGCGGGACCGCAAGCTCGCGCGTCTGAAGGCGAACGGCGGCAAGCCGGCGCGCAGGATCGCCGTCGTCGGCAATTGCCAGAGCTTCGGCTACGCCTTCGCCCTGAAATTGTTCGACCCCGCCCTCGTCGTCGACCGCTACGCGCTGGTTGCGCCCTCGCTCACCGACCTCAAGACGCTGCGTTCGGCCCTGGCCGACTACGACCATGTTTTTTCTCAGGATTTCGGCCCCCAGATCCTGCGCGACAATGCGACCTCCGACGCGCTTTTCGCGGATATGCCCGGTATCGTCCGCCTGCCGACGGTCAATTTCTACGGTTTCCATCCCGACACGATCCACCTGCTGGATCCGACCAGGAACTACCGCTTCATCATGGGGCCGGCCGGCGTCTATCACTCGGCGCTGGCGCTGTTTGGCCACATCAGCGGCTATTCGGTCGAGCAGACCGAGGCGCTCTTCACCCACGACACATTCGCCTTCGCCGGCTATCTCGACGTCTGGCCGAGCGCGGTCGAGGAGGTGCTGCGCGCGGGTCAGGCGGCCGGCATGAAGCTCGAGAACGCCATCGCCCGCTGGGCGCGCGGCCGCGCCTTCATGTACACGCCGACCCATCCGCGCCCGCAGGTGATGTTCGACATCGCCCGCATCGCCATGGACAAGGCGGGATTGCGGTCCCAGCCGCTCGACACCGACGACTATGCCGTCGACGACCTGTCGCGCGACTATATCCTGCCCGTCTACCCGCCGCTGGCCGAGCATTACGGTCTGCGCGGATCGACCGTGCTCAAGCTCGCCCACTATCGTTTCAGCCGCGGAGTCGGCGAAATGCTGGACCTGCGGGCCTATATCGCCCGTTCCTTCGCCCATTACGCCGAGCGGCGCCGCGAGCAGCTCGTGCACGAGCGCGTGGACCAATGGCTCGGCGACGCCGAGATTTCCCGCACGCTCGGCATGTTGTCGGCGGACGAGCTGAAGCGCCGGGCTCTGGCGCGCTGACACGCGCGCGGAGCTTGTCAGCGCGGACGCGAGCATTTACCCCTGCCGGCCAATGCTGTCCGAAATCGATCACCAGCTGCTGCACGTCTGGGCCCGCCGCCTGCTCGGACGGGAAAAGGGCGCCCCCCGCATTGCCGTCGTCGGCAATTGCCAGAGCTTCGGCATCGCCTATGGCATGAAGCTGCTGATCCCCCACGCGCATGTCGACCGTTTCACCATCGTGCGCAAGGGCGTCACCACGCTCGACATGCTGGCGAAGACGCTGGCCGGCTACGACCGCGTCTTCTCGCTGGAATTCCAGCCGGGCTTCGTGCGCGGCGGCGGATGGGAGGAACTGAAGGCGCTGCTGCCCGACGTCGCGCCGATCCCGAGCATCGTCTTTTCCGGCTTCCATCCGGACACGATCTACATTCTCGACCCGACGCGCGCCGGATATCCGATCGAGGGCCCGACCGGCCCTTACCATTCGGCCATCGCGCTCTTCGCCTATCTGCGCGGCATGAGCGTCGACCAGACGGTCGCGCTGTTCGGCGAACCGCTGTTCGAGGCGCTGGGCTATTTCGACGTATGGCAGGATTCAGCCCGCGAGTTCCTCGAATTCGCAAAGGCGTCGGGGCTCGACCTTTCGGCGGACCTGATCCGCTGGAGCCGCTCGGGACCGTTCATGTATTCGATGAACCATCCCAAGGCTCATGTGCTGTTCGACGTCGCCAAGGCGCTGCTCGCCAAGGCCGGCATGACGACCGCCTCCGTCGAATTCGCCGACTTCGCCGTCGACGACATCGTCCGCGGCGTCGTATTCCCGGTCTATCCGGAAATCGCCGAACGCTACGGCCATCGCGGCAGCTATCTGTTCAAGCGCTCCAACTACCGGCTGGCGCGCAATGTCGGCCAGTTCGACGACCTGCGCGGCTATGTCGAAGGATCGTTCGCCGTTTATGCGCAACACGAACGCGCGCAACTGATGGCGCCGCGCATGGTCGAATGGGAAGCCAACCCCGAGGTCGGCAAGCTCTTCGATTTTCACGCGGCGGACGCGCTTTCCAGAAAATACGCGCGCCGCTGAGGCTGGCGCTTACCGCACGCCGGTCGTCGGACTCGTGCACCGCGCGTCGGTGCGCTTGTATTCCGGCGGATCGCAGGGGCTCGTGTCCTGCGTGCAGGCTTTCACGCAATAGAATGC
>JBAOHX010000001.1:0-188700 GCA_037044955.1 Rhodoblastus sp. | reverse complement strand
GGAGGCCCGCAGGCCCAGCCGCGCGACCCGTTCGCGCCGCGCCCGCACGCCGTCGCGCCGCAGGCTCAACCCCTGCTGCCGCCCTCGCCGCCGCCGACGGTCTACCCGCCCGTGCAGGTCGCCAGCTACGGAACGGCGCCGACCGAGGCGCGGCGCACCGTGCCGAGCGAATATCTGCGCACGGAGATCGATTATCCGACCAGCGAGCGGCCGGGCACGATCGTCGTCGATACGCGCGACAAGCATCTCTACCTGGTGCAGGACGGCGGGCGGGCGATCCGCTACGGCATAGGCGTCGGACGGCCGGGCTTCACCTGGTCGGGCGTCAAGGCGATCACGCGCAAGGCGGAATGGCCGGACTGGACGCCGCCGCCGGAAATGCTCAAGCGCCGGCCCGACTTGCCGAAGCACATGGCTGGCGGCCCGGAAAACCCGCTCGGCGCGCGCGCGCTTTATCTCGGCTCGTCGCTCTACCGCATCCACGGCACGAACGAGCCGTACACGATCGGGCAGAACGTGTCGTCGGGCTGCATCCGCATGATGAACGGCGATGTCGAAGACCTGTACGGCCGCGTGAAGGTCGGCACGAAGGTCGTCGTCTTGTAGCGACTTGCGCGAAAAACGCGCGGGAGGCGAAAGAGGAAGGCCGTCGCGGCGACGCGGCGGCCTTCTTTTCGATCAGGCGTCGTAGGTATCGTCCGACGAATCGTCGTCGTCGTAATCCGAATCGTCGGACGCGTTGGAATAGTCGGCGTCGCCGGAGTCCTGCTGGCCGTCGCCTTCGTCGCCATAGTAATTGTTGACGACCGTGCCGCCGCCGGCCTGCTGGCCGAGACCGCCGCCCAAGCCGCCGCCCAGACCCGCGCCGTGGCCGTGGCCGCCGAACATGCCGCTCAGCGAATTGACGAGCAGCGCGCCGCCGGCGACGCCGGCCGCGGCGCCGAGCGCGCCTTTGAGGAAGCTCGAGCCGCCGCCTGCCTGCTGCTGCGGCGCGCCGCCCCAAGGCGCCCCCTGCCCGCCCTGCGGAGGCGGCGGGGGCGCGCCCCAACCGGGCTGCTGCTGCGGCGCCGCCTGCGGGGCCTGGCCCCACGGGCCGCCGGGACGCGGCGGCGGCTCAGGCCCGCGCTGCGGCGCCTGCTGCTGGCCGCCGAACAGCGAGCCGAGGCCGCCGAGGAACCCGCCCTGCGGGGCCTGCTGGCCGGCCTGGGCGACACCTTGGGCGACACGCTCCTGCAAGTCGCGGTTCTCGGCTTCGAGTTGCTGGAGGCGCTCGGAGGCCTGCTTCATCGCCTGCTCCTGCAGCAGGACGGCCTGCGCCAGAAGGTAAGGCGCGTAGGGCTGCAAGCGGACGGCCTCCGCGATGAAAGCCTCGGCGTCCCTGTCGCGCGGCTGCGACGCCGCGGCATTGGTGCGCTGAAAAAGTTCGACGAGCACTTGGCGCTCTTCGGGCGACATATCCCTCTCCCCATTGGACGCGCGTTCCGCGCGCCGCCGGAATATGGGGGGCAATCGCGCGAACGCCAAGGCCCGCGCATCCGCGCCCGTGCGCGCAAAAGAAAAGAGCGCGGCCGGGGCCGCGCTCTCCGATAGTCCGCAGAAAATCGGTTACTTGAAGGTCGCCGACGAGAAGTCGATCGACAGCGCCGCGACGAAGCGGTTGCCGCACCAGTTCGACTTGCCGACGCCGATGAGCGCCGAAGAGAGATTGGCCGCCGGATCCGACGTGTTGATCGCGCAGCCTTCCTTGCCGAGGCTCGAGCCGTAGTAGCGCAGGTCGAGGGTGGCGACCTTGTAGGTGTACGAGGCGCCGAGGTTCCAGCTGTTGTAGCTGGCGAACTTGAAGCCGCGCGGAACGCCGTCGAAGAACTGGCGCGGATCGACGTAGCTGAAGCCGTATTCCCACGAGGAGCGGCCGATGTAGTAATGGCCGAACGCGCCGGAGACCGCGAAGCCCGTGTCCGGAATCGTCAGCTTGGCGTTGACTTCGGAGTAAAGCGCGCGCGCGTTGTAGTTGTTCCAGTTCGGATCGTAATTCAGGTTGCCGCCGATCGCGATCCAGTCGTTGATCTGCCAGGTGGCCTTTGCGTAGAGCTCCAGAAAACTCGGATCGCGCGCCGTCGTCGGAGTGCCGCCGGGCGTCCAGAAGGTCAGGACCGGCGCTGCTCCCGCCAGGAAGTAGCGAGTTGTGTTCTGCGGATATTTGTAATAGAGCGCGCCGAAGTCCAGAGTCAGCGGTCCCCAGACCGGGCGAACGCCGCCATACAGGTCGAGCTCCATCATCGGTTGCGTCGGCAGATTGACGTTCCACGGCTGAACGCCGGCGTAGAACCAGCCGTAGCGCAGCTCCCCATAGGCGGTCGCGCCGGGGCGATGCGCGGTCTGCGTGATGCCGCGGAACACGTCGTCGGTCTGCAGCTTGACGCCATAGGCGTAGTCGAAGCCGGAGCCGAACACGTCGAAATTGGGCTCGGGCCAGGCGATCAGCGGCTTGGCGGCCGGGGCGGCGGCGGCCTTCCTGGGGTCGGCCACGTCGGCGGCGAAAGCGCTCGTGCTGAGGACGAGGGCCGCGGCGGCTGCGATGAATCTCATTTCGGTTTCTCCGGCGACTTGGAATTCGATGTGTCCAAAATGCGTCGCGCCTATGCGGCGCCGCAACGCCGTTTGATGTGCACCAGCCCAAGTTTTGAGCAGAAACAGAGGGTTGCGGCGCATGAGCGGAAATCGTTGCAAAAGCGCCACAGAATTCGGAGCGGTTTTGCCGCGTTGCGCCATGCGCGGCGGGCCGGGGCGCCGCTGCGTCAGCCAAACGTCTGGAGGACAACGACAATTGCGTAGAAGAGGCAGATTTATCTTCGCGCGAATTAAGGATTTTCGCCTTGAATACTAAGCGCGTTCGCCACCGTGTTAAGTAATTTTGAAGAGCTGCGTCGCATGATCTGGCCATCGTACCCATGGCAGACGCATGACCCGCTTCTCAGGCATAGCCGCCGGCCTCCGCCGGTTTCATCAGGATCGCAAGGGCGCCGCGGCGATCATTTTCGCCGTCGCCCTTCTGCCCATCGGCCTCGCTGTCGGCGCGGCGGTCGACTATGCCTCGGCCATGCGCATGCGCACGACGCTGACGAGCAGCCTCGATTCGGCCGCCCTGTCGGTGGCCGTCGCGCAGACCTCGGGCCAGAACGTCAACCTGGCCAGCGCCGCGCTGACCCAGGCCGTGCAGAAGGCGCTGGTCGCCGCGCTCGGCCCGTTCGCCGCCAACGCCCAGGTCGTGGCCAACGCCTCCATCGACGGTTCGGGAGCGCTCGCCGCAAACGCGCAGATCAGGGTGCCGACGCGGTTGATGGGCCTGATCGGCATCAACTCGATGAGCGTCAACGCGACGACGCGCGTCTCGCTGCCCGCGGGCCCGGTGGAGCTCGCCATGGTGCTGGACACGACGGGTTCGATGGCCGGCGCCAAGATCGCCGCGCTGCAGACGGCGGCGACCAACCTGAACAACACGCTTTTCTCGATCCCGAACGCGACCACCAATGTGAAGGTCGCCGTCGTGCCCTTCACCGACTACGTCAACATCGGGCTCGCCGACCGCAACGCCGCCTGGCTGACGGGCGCGCAGGATTATACGACGCCCGCGTCCGGCCCCTGCGTCGATCTGCCGAATTACGTGTGCACCGGCAATATTACGACGGTGAACACGACCTGCATGAACGACGGCGCGAGTTCGGCCTGCTCCTACCAGACCTGCGACGCCTACTCGCAGCAGGGCACGTACCAGTATTGCCCGTCGCCGGTGACGCACACCTGGTACGGATGCGTCGGCTCGCGCGCATATCCGGCCGATATCGGCGCCAACGCCGACAGGGCGGACGCCGGCAATCCCGTTCCCGCGCTGCTCGATTACGGCTGCACCACGCAGTTGCAGCGTCTGACCAACAGCCAGACGACGGTGCAGACAGCCATCAACAATCTGAGCGCCTATGGCGAAACCTATATCGCGCCGGCGCTGCTGTGGGGCTGGCGCGCGCTTTCGCCCTACACGCCCTATGCCGACGGCGCCGCCTACGGAAGCCGGACGCGAAAATACATCGTGCTGATGACGGACGGGTTCAACACGCATTCGCCGAACTATCCCGACCACGAGGGAATGGACACGACGACCGCCAACAATCTGACCGCGCAGACATGCACGGCGGTGAAGGCCAAGGGCATCGTCATCTACACGGTCGCCTTCCAGGTGACCGACCTGGCGATCAAGTCGATCCTGCAGAATTGCGCGACATCGGCGGGCGGCTATTTCGACTCGACATCGGCGACCGATCTGCAAACCGCCTTTCAGGCGATCGGCAACGCCGTTACCCAGGTGCGCATCCTCAACTGAAACGCCGAGGGAGAGTGATCATGATGAAACCGGCAGCACTCGCGCTCGTTCTCGCGCTCGCGCCCGCGGCGGCTTCAGCCGAAACCTGGATGGTCATCGAGGGCGCGGACGGAAAAGTGAAGGGTTCCTGGACGGTGACGGCGGTCGGACCCGCGATCAACGGCGCCGCCAGCATGAAGGACGGGCGCGGCATGACGATCTCCTACAGGATCGCCGGCAACGCGCAGGGCGGCAATTACGTGCTGCAGCGCATGAGCCCGAGCGACGGCGTCGCCTGCGACTATATCGGCAAGGCCGCCGGCCCCAAGGCGATCAACGGCGTGGCGAAGTGCGGACGCGCCAGCGCGCCGTGGAAAGTCGTGAAGACGAATTGAGACGCCCGGAAACGCGGGCGGCGCATTGACAGGATTGCGGCAGGGCGCGGGCTGGTCCCGCGCCTTTGTCGTTGCGAAGAAAAACGGCGCCCGTTTCCAGGCGCCGCGCAGGACCAACGCAGGCGGTCTTTGAAGAAAAGCGGGAGCGCGCTTTTGGCGAAAACCGGAGACCATCTTTCGCCGCGCGCTCCCAGTCGGCGCTTCCGGCCGTGGCCGGAAGCGCGCTCGGGAGGAACTCAGTAATTGTAGGCGCGTTCGCCGTGGTCGGTGACGTCGAGGCCTTCGCGCTCGGCGTCGGTGGGCACGCGCAGGCCGACGACCAGATCGACGACCTTGTAGAGGATCGCCGAACCGACGCCCGACCAGATCAGCGTGGCGAGGACCGCGACGATCTGCGAGGTCACCTGCTGGCCGAAGGCGTATGTGCCCGCATTGTTTCCGGTAATGTTCAGGTAGTCGGTGATGCCGACGCCGCCCAGGGCCGGGTTGACGAGGACGCCCGTGGAGATGGCGCCGATGACGCCGCCGACGCAGTGCACGCCGAACACGTCGAGCGCGTCGTCGTAGCCCAAAGCGTGCTTCACCTTCGAGACGAAGATGAGGCAGACCGGCGACACGATCAGGCCGAGCACGATCGAGCCCATCGGGCCGGCATAGCCCGAAGCCGGCGTGACCGCGACGAGGCCGGCGACCGCGCCCGAGGCCATGCCGAGCAGCGAGGGCTTGCCCTTGGCCATCCACTCCACCATCAGCCAGGAGAAGGCCGCCGCGCAGGTCGCCACCATCGTGTTGACGAAGGCGAGCGCGGTCGTGCCGTTGGCCTCGAGGTTGGAGCCGGCGTTGAAGCCGAACCAGCCGACCCACAGCAGCGACGTGCCGATCATGGTCATGGTCAGCGAGTGCGGCATCATCGCTTCACGCGGATAGCCGACGCGCTTGCCGACCATGAGCGCGCCGACGAGGCCGGCGATGCCTGCGTTGATGTGCACGACCGTGCCGCCCGCGAAGTCGAGCGCGCCCGAGCCGTTCATCAGGAATTCGCCGATGCCCTTGCCCTGGTTGATCCAGCCGGCGGCCGGCGATCAGCTCGTCGATCTTGCCCTGCGCGGCGGCCTTCTTGGCGGCGTCCTCGCCGGCCGCGGCCAGCGCCTTGGCGGCGGCGGCGAGATCGTCCGGCGCCGGCGTCGCCCACACCCAGTGCGCGATCGGAAAGTAGACGAACGTCACCCACAGGAAGACGAACAGCAGCACCGCCGAGAACTTCATGCGCTCGGCGAAGGCGCCGACGATCAGCGCGGGCGTGATCATCGCGAAAGTCATCTGGAAGACCATGTAGGCGAATTCCGGAACGACGACGCCGTTGGAGAAGGTCGGCGAGGTCGAATCCGGCGCGATGCCCTTCAGGAAGGCCTTGCCGAAGCCGCCGAGGTAATAGCCGCCGCCGTCGCCGAGCGAGATCGAATAGCCGTAGAAGCACCACAGCAGGCCGACCATCGAGACGATGGCCATGACCTGCGTGAGGACCGACAGCATGTTCTTCGAGCGCACGAGGCCGCCGTAGAACAGCGCGAGCCCCGGGATCGACATCATCAGCACCAGCGCCGAGGAGATCAGCAACCAGGCGGTGTCGCCCTTGTTGGGAACCGGCGCGGCGGGAGCGGCGGGCGCAGCGTCCTTTGCGGCTTGGGCCGCCGCCTGCGCGAGCGCGGTGTCGAAGGTCAGCAGGGCGCCCAGCGCGCCGACGCCGACCGCCGTCAAAGCCGCCTTCTGTAGGGGACTGAATTTCATTTTCCTGGCTCCTGATTTACGGAATTTCGCGAGGGAGGATCAAAGCGCCTCTTCGCCGGACTCGCCGGTGCGGATGCGGATCGCCTGATCGAGCGGGGAGACGAAAATCTTGCCGTCGCCGATCTGGCCGGTGCGCGCGACCGAGGAGATGGCGTCGATGACCGCCTGCACCTGCTCGGAGGAGACGGCCAGTTCGATCTTCAGCTTGGGGAGAAAGCTGACGGCGTATTCGGCGCCGCGATAGATTTCCGTGTGACCCTTCTGGCGGCCGTAGCCCTTCACCTCGGTCACCGTCAGGCCGTGCACGCCGATCGAGGTCAGGGCGTCCCGAACCTCGTCGAGTTTGAACGGCTTTATGATCGCCATCACGATTTTCATGTCGTCGCCTCTGCTTGCGCCCTGCTTTTTCACGCGACGGGCCTGTCCCGCCGGAGTGGGTTCCGGACGGTCCGGCGCCGCCGGAACGGGCTGAACCGATGAGGCTGTTAACAAGATGCGTGCCAGAGCGGCGCGAGGCCCGAGCGCCGCGCGTTTTCAGGGCGTTAGCCGACGGCTGGCCGCGTCGGACGCCATTTCGGAATGCAGATTGCCTGGAAATTGGGCGCCAGAAAGCGCGGCGTTCAAGCCAGCTCTTGCGGGCGCGGCCCGCCGCAGGCCCAGTCGAGCAGTTCCACGGTATGGACAACCGGCGCGGGCCCGTTCTGCGCGAGTTGCGCGATGCAGCCGATATTGCCGGCCGCCACGGCCTGCACCTTCAGGCGCGCGATGTTGCCCTGCTTGCGCTGGCGCAGGCGCGTGGCGAGCTCGGGCTGCATGATGTTGTATGTGCCGGCCGAGCCGCAGCAGATGTGGCTCTCGGGAATGTCCTTCACGACGAAGCCGGCCTTGCGCAGCAGATTCTTGGGCAAGTCCGTGATCTTCTGGCCGTGCTGCATCGAGCAGGCCGAATGATAGGCGATGGTCATCCGCGGCGCGGCGGTCGGCGTCCAGTCGAGCGTCGACAGATATTCCGTCACGTCCTTGGCCAGCGCGGAAACTCGCGCGGCTTTCGCGGCGTAGTCGGCGTCCTCGCGCAGCATGTAGCCATAGTCCTTGACCGTCGTGCCGCAACCCGACGCGGTGATGAGGATGGCGTCGAGACCGCCGTCGTCGATCAGCCGCGTCCAGGCGTCGACATTGGCGCGCGCGAAATCGAGCGCATGGGCCTCGCGGCCCATGTGATGGACGAGCGCGCCGCAGCAGCCTTCGCCGGGCGCGGCGACGACCTCGACGCCGACGCGCGCGAGGAAACGCTTGGCGGCGGCGTTGATCGAGGGTTTCAGCGCCGGCTGCGCGCAGCCCTCGAGAATGGCGACACGGCCGCGCCGCTGTTCGGACAGGGGAACGGCGTCCGCCGGCGCCGCGGGCGCAGACGACGGCGCGAGTTGCAGCATGGCGGCAAGACGCGGCCCGACGCCCGGCAGCAGCCGCACGAGCGGCGCGAAGGGCCGCGCGAGCCGACCCGCCGCCAGCGCCAGCTTGAAGCGCTGCGGATAGGGCAGAACGAAAGCGAGAATTTCCCGCACGAAGCGGTCGGAGAGCGAGCGCGTGTAGGTCTGCTCGATATGCGCGCGCGCGTGATCGACGAGATGCATGTAGTGCACGCCCGAGGGACAGGTGGTCATGCAGGACAGGCACGAGAGGCAGCGGTCGACATGCTTGACGACTTCGGACGTGGCGGATTTGCCGCCCTCCAGCATGTCCTTGATGAGATAGATGCGGCCGCGTGGAGAATTGAGTTCGTCGCCGAGCAGCAGGTAGGTCGGGCAGGTCGCGGTGCAGAAGCCGCAATGCACGCAGGTGCGCAGGATCTTTTCCGATTCCCGCATATGCGGATCGGCGAGCGCGGCGAGAGTGAAATTGGTCTGCATGTCTAGAGCGCGCCCTGCCACGCCTTGATGGCGTCGATCGGATGGATGAGCATGATGATGTTGAGCGTGAGATTGTCGCGGATGACGTAGCCGACGCCGATCTCCATCGCGATCGCCGCCGCCACCGTCAGCCAGACCGGCATGAGCCGCGCGAGCGAGAAACCTGTCATCATCGCGAGAATGTCGCTCGTCGAATTGAGGACGCTGTCGCCGTAATAATCGAGCGAGATGGTCGCGGCGCGATAGCGCTCGATGATGACGGGCGAGTTTTCGAGCACTTCCCACGCGCCTTCGATGACGACGGCCGCGAGCAGCGCAACCGCGAAGGGAATGTCGCGGCCCGTCAGCCGGCCAAGCAGGCGCGCCGCGCCGTAGAACAGAAAGCCGTGGATGATGTGCGAGAACGTGTACCAGTCCGTGACGTGCTGCGAATTCTCGGAGGAATTGGCGACGCCGTGCCAGAATTTCACATAGCCGCACTTGCAGATCAGCGGATGGCCCATCGCATAAACCAGCGCCTCCGCGACGATGATCGCGAGGACTGCGAGCGCGAGGAAGAGCAGACCGCGAGCCTTCAGGCTCGCAGCATTCGCGATGTTCTGCGAGCCTGAAGGCTCGCGGTCCAATGCGCTGTCAGACGCCGGCATACATCCGCCCCGGATTCAGGATGCCGTCGGGATCGACGCTCGCCTTCACGCCGCGCGTCAGCTTCATCAGGGGAGCGGCGAGCGGCTGGAAGACATCCACATGCGCGCGTACTTCCTCCGGCGCGCGCACGAGCGTCGCGTGGCCGCCGCAGGCCGCGACCGCCGCGCGCACGTCTTTTTCACGCGCATCGCCACTGGCCTCCACGGCTAGCCAGACAAGCCCGCCGCCCCAATCGTAGAAATGCGCGACGGCGCCATTGCGCTGCACGAGGCGCACGAGGTCGGGCGCGCGCGAGGGCGCGGTCGACACGCGCCAGATCGCGCGCGCGTCGGGAGCGGCGAAGAATGCGCATTCGCCGATGTCGCGCCATGTTTCGCGCGAGACGCTGTCGTCGAGAACAGCGTCGCCACCGACCAGCTTGCGCAATTCGGCGATGCGATAGGCGACGGAGGATTCGAAATTCTCGATGCGCAGCAGCGTGCGCGCCCGGTCGCCGCCGACGCCAGCCGGCAGATGGGCCGCGCCGCTGACCTCGAAGGGCGAGCCCAGCGCCTGCGACAACGCCTCGATCGCGCGAGAATCGTCGAGGCCTTCGATGACCAACGTCGCGCTCGTCTCGGGTCCGGGCAGCAGCTTGAATGTCACCTCCGTCAGCGCGCCGAGCGTGCCGTGGGCGCCGGCCGACAGTTTCACGAGATCGAGGCCGGTGACGTTCTTCATCACGCGGCCGCCGCTCTTGATCGCCTCGCCCGCGCCATTGACGAAGCGCACGCCGATCAGGCTGTCGCGCGCAGCGCCGGCCGAGATGCGGCGCGAGCCCGAGAGATTGCAGGCGGCGACCGCGCCGATGGTCGGCGCGCCGCTGGAGCCATAGAGCCGGCGATGATCCGGCGGCTCGAACGGCAGGATCTGGTTGCGCTCGGCGAGCATGGATTCGATTTGCGCAAGCGGCGCGCCGGCGCGCGCGCAGATCACCATTTCGGCAGGCTCGTAGAAGACGATTCCATCGAGCGCGCGCATGGAGAGCGTATCGGCCGTCTGCGACGGACGGCCGAGGCCAGCGCGCGTGCCGCCGCCCTCGATCGCCAGCGGCGCCTTCCTGGCGCGCGCTTCCGCGACGATGGCGCAGAGATCGGATTCGGTCGTGGGCGTGTGGGTCATCTCACCATCTGCTGCGACTACACGAATGTCATTCCCGCGTAAGCGGGAATCCAGAAAGGGTTTGCGGCAGGGCTGCTGGGTTCCCGCTTTCGCGGGAACGACAGGCCACCACCCCGGAAGGTCACGCCGCCCTGCCCTCCAGCGGAAAGACCTTCGCCGGATTGAGCAGCCATTCCTTGTCGAAAGCGGCGCGCACGCGCATCTGCTGATGCAGGTCGGCCGTATTGAACTGCCGCGTCATCAGATCGCGCTTCTCGATGCCGACGCCGTGTTCGCCGGTGAGGCAGCCGCCGACGTCGACGCAGAGCTTCAGCACGTCCTCGCCCGCCTTCTCCGCCTTCTCCTGCTCGGCGGGATCGTTGACGTTGTACATGATGAGCGGATGCATGTTGCCGTCGCCGGCGTGGAACACGTTGGCGACGCGCAGGCCGTAGCGGTCGACGATCTTGTAGGTCTCGTCCAGCACGTGGCAGAGCTGGCTCGTCGGCACCGTGCCGTCCATGCAGATGTAGTCGGCGACGCGGCCGGTCGCGCCGAAGGCGGATTTGCGGCCCTTCCAGATGCGCGCGGCTTCCATCGCGCTCTGGGATTCGCGCACGGTCTTGACGTCGTGCTTGTGCGCGATGGCGACGATCTTCTTGAGCTGCGTCTCCATTTCCTCGTCGGAGCCCTCGACCTCGACGATGAGCAGCGCGCCGGCGTCGAGCGGATAGCCGGCATGGGCGAATTCCTCGCAGATTTCGATGGCGAGCTTGTCCATGAATTCGATGGCGACGGGAATGATGCCGTGGCCGATGATGTCGGACACGCAGGCCGCCGCCGCCTCCGGCGTCGCAAAGCCGAAGAGCACGGGGCGCGCGCCCTCTGCGGCGCGCAGCAGGCGCACGGTCGCTTCCGTCACGATGCCGAGCTGGCCTTCCGAGCCGGTGACGAGACCGAGAAAATCGTAGCCCGCCGCATCCAGCCAGTCGCCGCCGATCTCGACGATGGTTCCGTCGACCAGCACCATCTTCACGCCCAGCACATTGTTGGTGGTGACGCCGTATTTCAGACAATGCGCGCCGCCGGAATTCATGCCGATATTGCCGGCGATGGTGCAGGCGAGCTGCGAGGAAGGATCGGGCGCGTAGAAGAATCCGTCGGCCGAGACCGCATTGGAAATGCCGAGATTGGTGACGCCCGCCTCGACGCGCGCGACGCGGTCGGCATAGTCGACATCGAGAATGCGACTCATCTTGGAGACGCCGATCACCACCGCATCCTCCTGCGGAATGGCGCCGCCGGAGAGCGACGTGCCCGCGCCGCGCGGCACGACCTTCACGCCCTGCGCGTGCAGATAGGCCATCACCCTGCTCGTCTCTTCCGTGGAGCGCGGCAGCACGACGGCGAGCGGCAGGCGGCGATAGGCGGTCAGCGCGTCCGTCTCGAAGGCGCGGCGCTCGTCCTCGCTGACGACGAGGCATTCCGGGGGCACAAGCGCGGCGAGACCGGCGACGATCTGATCGCGCCTGCCAAGGATTTTCGGGTCCGGCGCAGGAAAGGCTATGGCGGACATGGCGACCTCCTCAGCAGGCGACGAAGATAGGGAGACGGCGGGGCTTCGTCACGCGTCCGCCTCCACCGCGCCGACGCGGGCGACGAGATCGGCGCGGTCGAGGCGGCTCAACGACGTCTCGAGCCGCTCGCGGTCGCGGCGGATTTCCTCGACCGTCTCGAAGGTGAAGCGGATGTGGGCGTCGGCGGCGCGCTCGGCGGCGTCCGCGTCGCCGGCGAGCACGGCTTCGGCGATGGCGACATGCTGGGCGAGCAGCAGGTCGCGCGCGCCGGCGCGTCGATAGAGCTGATCGCGGTTGTAGAGCACGCCCTCGCGCAGGAGCTCGGCGAGCACGCGCATGACGTGCAGGAACACGATATTGTGGGCGGCCTCGTAGACCGCGATGTGCAGATCGACGTCGGCGTCGGCCTCCTCGTGCGGATCGTCGATCTCGTGGGCGGCCTTCATGCGCGCGAGGATCGCGGCTATGGCCTTGCGATCGGGCTCCGTGGCGCGCCGCGCGGCAAGGCCGGAAGCGCGCGCCTCGAGGACACGGCGGAACTCGAAATAGTCGGCGGTCACGCGCGGCTTGTCGGCGAACAATTCGCCGAGCGGCGCGGAGAAGGGCTTGAGGAAGTGCGCGACCGTCGCGCCGCCCCGCCCGCCGACGATCAGGCCGCGCTGTTCGAGCGAGGCCAGCGCCTCGCGCAGCGAAGGCCGGGAGACGGCGAGCTTCTGCGCGAGATCGCGCTCCGAGGCGAGGCGCTCGCCCGGCCGCAACACCCCTTGCAGGATCATCTGCTCGATGCGCTCGGCGATCGCGTCCGCGATCCGCTGCGTCCTGACTTCTCCGTTCATCCGGTATTCGACCTCTCGATTCAGGCGGGTCGATGGTACGACGCCTCGCCCATGTTGACAATCTGGTAATTTAATTTTACCAACTATTCCGCTTGGTATATTTTTCATCAAACGCTGCCGCGCATCGAGTTCGGGAGGGAACCCCATGTGGACACAAGTCTATGATCCGTTTCACAATTTCTGGCTATCGACGCTCGTCGCGGCCATTCCGGTGGTCACGCTGCTGGCGCTGATCGCCACCGATGCGGTCAAGGCGCACTGGGCGGCGCTGATCGCGCTGCTGGTGGCGCTCGGCGTCGCCGTCTTCGCCTTCACCATGCCGGCGGGCCTCGCCATCCGCGCCGCCGGCTTCGGCGCCGTCACCGGGCTGTTCCCGATCGGCTGGATCATCCTCAACGTCATCTTCCTCTATCGGCTGACCGTGGAAAAAGGCTGGTTCGACATCGTCCAGCAGTCGATCGCCGGCATCACGCCGGACCGGCGCATCCAGCTTCTGCTGGTGGCCTTCGCCTTCGGCGCCTTCTTCGAGGGCGCGTCGGGCTTCGGCACGCCGGTCGCGGTCACCGGCGCGGCGCTGATGGGCCTCGGCTTCTCGCCGCTCGCGGCCTCCGGCCTGTCGCTGATCGCCAATACCGCTCCTGTCGCCTACGGCGCGCTCGGCACGCCGATCGCGGGGCTGGCCTCGGTGACCGGCATCGACCCCTATACGCTCGGCGCGATGGTCGGCCGGCAATTGCCGTTCTTCTCGCTGATCGTGCCGTTCTGGCTGATCTGGGCCTTCGCCGGCTTCCGCGGCATGATCACGTGCTGGCCGGCCATTCTCGTCACCGGCGTCTCCTTCGCGGTCTCGCAGTTCTTCTTCTCGAACTACGTCAATCCGTGGATCGTCGACATCGGCGCCTCGATCGTCTGCATGGCCTGTCTCGTCGCCTTCCTGAAAGTCTGGCAGCCGAAGGAGGTCTGGGAATCTCCGGCCTTGCGCGGCGCCGACCATTCGGCCTCGGCCGAGCCGCCGAAGCCGTTCGTGCGCACCGCCACCAACAAGCAGATCGCGTGGTCGTGGGTTCCCTTCGGCATTCTGTCGATCGTCGTCGGCGTGTGGGGCACGGGCTGGTTCAAGGGGCTCGTCAATCCCTTCGCCACGATCAACATCCCGGTCGATGGCCTGCACAACCTCATCCAGAAAGCGCCGCCGGTCGTCGCCAAATTGTCGGCCGAAGGCGCGGTCTTTTCCTTCACATGGCTGTCCTACACGGGCACCGGCATCCTGATCGCCGCGATCATTTCCGGCCTGGTGATGCGCTTCTCGCCCGCGCGGCTGGTCAAGGCCTACGCCGAGACGCTGTGGGTCGTGCGCTGGCCGCTGTTCACCATCGTCTGCATGCTGGCGATCGGCGTGCTGACGCGCTACTCCGGCCTCGACGCGACGCTCGGCCTCGCCTTCGCCTATACGGGCTTCTTCTATCCGTTCTTCGGCACGCTGCTCGGCTGGCTCGGCGTCGCGCTGACGGGTTCGGACACGGCCTCCAACGTGCTGTTCGGCGGCTTGCAGAAGATCACGTCGGAACAGCTCGGCCTGTCGCCGGTGCTGATGAGCGCGGCCAATTCGTCCGGCGGCGTGATGGGCAAGATGATCGACGCGCAGTCGATCGTCGTCGCCGCGACCGCGACGAACTGGTTCGGACACGAAGGCTCGATCCTGCGCTTCGTGTTCAAGCACTCGCTCGCGCTCGCCTGCCTGGTGGGCGTGCTGGTGATGCTGCAGGCCTATGTCTGGCCGTTCACCGCCATGGTGCTAAAGTGACATTCTAGCATTGACGCTGCGCGCCCTCTCCTTTCAGATGGCGCGCAGCGTCGCCGGGTTCGCGATGCAGGGAGGCAAAAGAACAATGGTCGAGGCGGGAACGAAGAAGCGCGTCGGGTTGATGGCGACATGCCTCGTGGACCTGTTTCGCCCGAGCATCGGCTTCGCCGCCGCCAAGCTGCTGGAGGACGCCGGCTGCACGGTCGACGTGCCGAGCCAGACCTGCTGCGGCCAGCCCGCCTACAATTCCGGCGACAAGGGCGACGCCCGCGCGCTCGCGTTGCAGGTCATCGACGCCTTCGAGAGTTTCGACTACGTCGTGGCGCCATCCGGCTCGTGCGCCGGCATGATGGCCAAGCACTATCCCGAATTGTTCGAGGACGACCCGGAACTGCAGAGGCGCGCGCGAAAATTCGCGGCGAAATGTTTCGAACTCGTCTCGTTCCTCACCGACGTGCTCGGCGTCGAGAGCGTGCAGGCGGAATTTCCGCGCAAGGTGACCTATCACGACTCGTGTTCGGGCCTGCGTGAAATGGGCGTGCAGGCGCAGCCGCGCAAATTGCTCGGCACGGTCGAGGGGCTCGAACTCGTCGAGATGAAGGATTCGGACGTGTGCTGCGGCTTCGGCGGCACGTTCGCGGTCAAGTTCGGGGAAATCTCCGGCCAGATCGTCGACCGCAAGACGCAAGACATCATCGCGACCGAGGCGCCGGTGCTGCTGGCCGGCGATCTCGGCTGCCTGATGAACATGGCCGGCCGCCTATCGCGCAAGGGCCGCGACATGGAAGTGCGGCACGTGGCCGAAGTGCTCGCCAACATGACGGACGAGGCGCCGCCGATCGGCGAACCGGTTACGGAGGCGCGGCGATGAGCGTCCACGCCAATCCCACCACGCCGCAGTTCAAGGACAACGCCCACAAGGCGATGGGCGATCCGCAATTGCAGGAGGCGATGGGCAAGCTGCGCGTCGGCTTCACCGCCGCACGGCAGATCGCGGTTTCGAAGCTGCCGGAATTCGAGGCGCTGCGCGACAGCGCGCGCGACATCAAGAATCATACGCTCGCCCATCTCGACCTCTATCTCGAAGCCTACGAGAGGAAGGTGACGGACGTCGGGCGGCCATGTGCATTTCGCGCGCACGGCCGAGGAAGCGCGCAAGGTCATTCTCGACATTTGCGCGGCGCGCGGCGCGAAGACGGTGACCAAGGGCAAGAGCATGATCTCGGAGGAGATCGCGCTCAACGACGCGATGGAGAAGGCCGGAATCACGCCGGTCGAGACCGATCTCGGCGAATACATCATCCAACTGCGCGGCGAAATTCCGTCGCATATCATCGGCCCGGCCGTGCATCTCACGCAGAAGCAGGTGGAAGGCGACTTCCGGCGCGTGCACACGCATCTGCCCGCCGACCGCGACCTCACCGAACCGACGCAATTGCTGACGGAAGCGCGCGGCATATTGCGCGAGAAGTTTCTCTCAGCCGACATCGGCATCACCGGCGCGAATTTTCTCATCGCCGAGACCGGCACGTCGATCATCGTCACCAACGAAGGCAATGGCGACCTGACGCAGATCCTGCCGAAGTGCCACATCGTCATCGCGTCGCTGGAGAAGATCACGCCGACGCTGGAGGACGCGGCGCAATTGCTGCGCGTGCTCGCGCGTTCCGCCACGGGCCAGGAGATGAGCGTCTACACGACGCTGTCGACCGGCCCGCGCCGCGCCGGCGACGTCGACGGCCCCGAGGAATATCACGTCGTCCTTCTCGACAACGGCCGCTCCTCGATGATCGGCACGGACTTCCAGCACATGCTCCGCTGCATCCGCTGCGGCGCCTGCATGAACCATTGCCCGGTCTATCACGCGGTCGGCGGACATGCGTACGGCTGGGTCTATCCGGGCCCGATGGGCGCGGTGCTGACGCCCTCGCTGATCGGCGTCGAGAAGGGCGGGCAATTGCCCAACGCCTCGACCTTCTGCGGCCGCTGCGAGAGCGTCTGCCCGATGCGCATTCCGCTGCCCGGCATGATGCGCCATTGGCGCGAACGCGAGTTCGAGCGGCACTTGCAGCCCTCCGTCGCGCGCTACGGCCTCGGGCTGTGGGCATGGGTCGCCAGACGGCCGGCGCTCTATCGCTTCGGCACGCGCATCGCCATGCATGTCATGGGCTTCTACGCGCGCAAGACCGGGAAATTCCACGCCATGCCCTTCGCCTCGGGCTGGACCGACTGGCGCGATCTGCCGGCGCCGCAGGGCAAGACGTTCCAGAGCGAATGGAAGAAGCGGAGGGCCGCCAAATGAGCGCGCGCGAGGAAATCCTCTCGAGCCTGCGCCGCTCGCTGCGCGTCAACGGCAACGAGGGCCCGCGCCGCGCCGCTGTCGACGCCCGTCTGTCCGGCGCGCCGCGCGGCGTCGTTCCGGCGCGCGGGCAGCTCGACGGCAAGGAGCGCATCGGCCTGTTCAAGAAGATGGCGGAAAGCGCCTTCGCCAGCGTCGCGATCGTGCAGAGCGCGGGCGACGTTCCGACGGAAGCCGCGCGCTGGCTGCGCGACAACAACCTGCCGGCGACGCTGCGCATGGGCGACGACAAGCGGTTGGCCGACATGCCGTGGGACCAGACCGCGCTCGAACTGGCGCAGGGCCGGTCGGACGGGCGCGACCTCAACGCGGTATCGCACGCTTTCGCCGGCGTGGCGGAATCCGGCACGCTCATCATGACCTCGGGCCCGGAGAACCCGTCGACGCTCAATTTCCTGCCGGACAATCACATCGTCGTGCTGTCGGGCGCCGACCTGCAGGGCGACTACGAGAGCGCGTTCGACCGCTTGCGCGAAAAATACGGCAAGGGCGTCATGCCGCGCACGGTCAACATGATCACCGGCCCGTCGCGCTCGGCCGACATAGCCCAGACCATGCTGCTCGGCGCGCATGGGCCGCGCAAGCTGCACATCGTGGTGGTCGACGCCTGATTGAACAAAGTCGGCCGCGCCGCGTTTCGACCCCGATGGGGTCGCGTGGGGAGGGTCGAATGGGCGAAGCAAAGCGCAGGCGGCAGCATGAGAAGTCCGACAGGAAGCGTCGGCTGGACGAGGGTCTGAAAGACACTTTCCCGGCCAGCGATCCCCCGACCGAGACGCAGCCCGGGGCCGGCATCACGGGCGACGAACCGCCGATACCGGGCCAGAAAACAGGCCGGTAGCGGGGCGTCGCCCGCTTGTTTGCGCTGGAAACTGCGGCTTGGCCGGCCTATGGATAGGCTCCGGTTGATCTTGCCGCGGATTTGCGCGAGTTGGCGACATGAATTTTCAGGCCCATACGAGGTCTTTCCGCTTGATCTGCGCCGCGGCCGCCGCCGTGGCGTGGGGCGAGTTCGCTGCTGCGCAGCCCGCGCCCGGCCAGATGGCGCCGCGCGCGACGCAGTCGGCCCCGCTGCCCAACGTCTTCACGCCGCTGCCCGCTCCGCCGGCGGCCCCTTCGACCAGCATTGCGCCCGCCCCCGCCCCGTCCGCCCAGCCGGCCGGCGAGGCCGCGGGCTTTCCGCCGGCGCAGCCCGCGCCGCAGCCCAAGGCCGCCGCCAAGCCGAAGCCCAAGCCGCCGATCCGCGAGTGGGCGCTGTCGGACGATCCGACGCCATCGTTCCAGCCCGAAACCTTCTTCGCCAGCGCCGCCGCCTCCGAGCGCTACGCCAAGATCGTGGACGCCGGCGGCTGGCCGAAGGTGCCCGGCAATGTCGGACCGGGCGCCAAGGGCGCCGCGGTCGCGGCGCTGCGGCGGCGGCTGCAGATCGAGGGCGATCCGCACGAGGCCGTGGGGCCCGGCGACGCCTGGGACGCGACGCTGGCTGCAGCCGTCAAGCATTTCCAGGCGCGCAACGGCCTCAAGCAGACCGGCGTCGCTTCCGGCGCGACGCTGCGCGCGCTCAACACGACCGCCAATGTCCGCTTCAAGCAGCTCGCCTCGAGCTCGCAGCGGCTGGCCGGCGTGCAATTCGCGTTCGGCGAGCGCTATGTCGTGGTCAACATTCCATCCGCCGCCGTCGAGGCGGTCGAGAACGGGCAGGTCGTCAAGCGCTACACGGCGGTCGTCGGCGATGTCGACCATCGCTCGCCCGAAGTGTCGACGCGCATCAGCGCCATCAACCTCAACCCGACATGGACGCTGCCGACCTCGATCATCAAGAACGAGATCATTCCGAAGATGCGGCGCGACCCCGGCTATCTCGCGCGCTCGAAGATCAAGATCCTCGACGGGCGCGGCACGGTGATCGACCCGCGTTCGATCAACTGGGGCAGCGAGAAGGCGGTCAATTACACGCTGCGACAGGATTCCGGCACGCATAACGCGCTCGGCTCCATCCGCATCCAGATGAACAACAAATACGCCGTCTACATGCACGACACGCCCTCGAAGGGCTTCTTCAATCGCGATTACCGCTTTCTGTCGCACGGCTGCGTGCGCGTGCAGGGCGTATGGGACCTCGCCGCCTGGCTGCTGCAGGGTTCGGGCAATTGGGACCGCGCCGGGCTGATGGCGCAGATCGGCAAGGAGCGGCAGGACCTCAAACTTGCGCGCCCGACGCCGGTGATCTGGGTGTACATGACCGGCTGGGCCTCGGCCGACGGCGCCGTGCATTTCGCCGACGACGTCTACCAGGTCGACTCGATCGGCCTGCAGGCCGACGCGCGGTAATTTGCGCGACTGCCGGCGCGTCAGCTTGCGCACTTGCCGACGGGCCGTCGTGGCGTCATCTATGGCGGGAACCGAGGAGGCCAGCATGCGTCTCGTGATCGTCATCCTGGCCGCAGCCGCGCTGATGGCGGGACCTGCGGCCGCCAAACCGAAGAAGAAGAATGTGCGCGTCTATGAAACGGCGCGCGCGAGCGCCGGCGTCTGCCGGCCGATGTGCACGTTCGACATGACGCCCTGCGATCCGCCGGAATTCAAGCGCGCCGACGGACGGTGCTCGAGCCCGTTCGTCGGCGGCGTGCAGATGCCGTAAGCAACAACGAGGAGAGGAGCCATGACCGCCCAGTCGCGGCGCTCGTTTCTTATCTTGAGCGCCTCAGCGCTCGGCGCCGCCGCGTTCGCCGGCGAAGCGCTGGCGCAGGTCTATTACGAGGAACGCGTGCGCCGGCGCGGTCCCTATTCCGAGCCCTACGGCGAACCATATGCCGGCAGATGCAGGCCGATGTGCGCGGAAGATGCGACCCCGTGCGATTCGCCGCAGCAGAAGGCCGCCGACGGCCGATGCTCGAGCCCGACAGCGGGCAGCGTGCGTTGAGCAGACCGGTTCTTTCGCGCCGCGGACTCTTCGTCGCTGCAACCGGCTTTGTCTGCGTCGTCTTCGCGAGCGCGGCGCGCGCGCAGCGGCGCGCCGACGATCCCGAGACGCCGCTGCGCGACAATCGCCAGGTCGACCCCGTCACCGGGCAGGTGTGCCGTCCCATGTGCGCGGAAGACCTGTCGCCCTGCGATCCGCCGACGATGAAGGCGCGCGAAGGCCGGTGCTCGAGCCCGACCGCGGGCTTCGTAGGCGGCTGAATGCGTCCCTCGCCGCTCCAGAACCGCGTCGACCCCTTCGGCGATATCCACGCCACGCCCGAACGCGGCCTGTTCTACGGCAATCGCGGCGGGCGGTTTCACCGCGGCGACCAGACGCTCGGGACCTCGCGCTGGAAATCGAAGCAATGGATCACGTGCCTGTGCGCGTTCAAGAACCGGCGCAACGTGGTGTTCGGCAGGCGCTACACCGACCTTTTCTTCCTCGACGAACCCACGGCGCTCGCCGCCGGCCACCGGCCGTGCTTCGAATGCCGGCGCGACCGGGCGCTCGCCTATCGCGCCGCGATCGACCCGACGGAGACGTTGCGGGCGGGCGACCTCGACCGGCGTCTGGACGCCGAGCGCCGCGACGGCCGCGCCAAGCGCACGCATCCGTCGCAGATCGACGATTTGCCCGACGGGGCGATCTACGCCGCAGGCGCGCAGGCTTTCGCGATCAGGGGCGACCGGATTTTTTCGTGGTCGTTTGCCGGCTACGGCGCGCCCGCGCCACGACCGCGCAAGCGCGAGGTCGCCTGCCTCACGCCGCCCACGAACCTTGCCGCGCTATCGGCCGGCTACGCGCCCGAATGGCATCCGAGCGCGCCGCCGATCTTGCGGTTCAGTTGACGCGCGACCAGCTCACGGACTTGCAGATCATGCCGCCGAGCACGCAGCCCTTGGTGGTCATGCTGGAGCCGGAGACCGAGGCCTTGCCGGCATAGGTCTTGCCGTCCTCGGGATTGAAGGCCGAGCCTTCCCAGCCGCCGGAACCGTCCGGTTTCATGTTGTAGAAAACCTGCTGGCCGACCTTGGCGTCGCTCTTGCCGGGCGTCTTGAGCCAGGTGATGGTGCCGCAGACGCCGCCGCCGCAAGGCGCCATGCGCACGCGCGATTCGCCGTTGCTGCGCAGCCAGGTGCCGACGATGTCCGCCGCCATCGCAGGCCCCATCAGCGCGAGCACGCCCACGCCCGCCAAAATCATTCGCTTCATGATCAGCTCCCTCTGTCCCTGTCCCCGGGGTTGCGGAGAGTGAAGCGAGACGCCGGTTGACTGTCAATCGGCTTGCGGGCTCGATGCGCATGCGCTTTGCGCGATCTCAATGAATTCCCGCCTTGCCCGTGCTGCAATGCAGCATGATAATTCCGGTACGCAAACCGGCCGGGCCGGCCGCGTCAGTTCGAGGATAAGCAGAATGGGCACGCGGGCGCTCGACCGCATTTTCTCGCCGAAGTCGCTGGCGCTGGTCGGCGCGAGCCCGAGGCCGGGCTCGTCCGGCCGGGCGCTGTTCGACAATATCGTGGGCGCCGGCTTCAAGGGCGAGATTTCGCTGATCAATCCGCGCTACGAGGAAATCGACGGGCGCCCCTGCGTGCGCGCGCTCGCCGATCTCGCGACGCCGCCGGATCTGCTCGTCGTCGCCGCGCCCGCCGAGCATGTCGTGGCGCAACTCGAAGAAGCCGAGCGGCTCGGCGTGCCGGGCGCGCTGGTGATGACGCGCGATCCCGAGGGATGGCGCGGCGGCGAGATGACGGAGCGGCTGAAGAAGATCGCGCAACGCGACCGGATGCGCATCATCGGCCCGAATTGCCTGGGCGTTCTCGTGCCGAAGGCAGGCCTCAACGCCTCGCTTTCCGGCCAGCAGGCGCCCGCCGGCGATCTCGCGCTCGTCTCGCAATCCGGCGCGATCGGCGCGGCGCTGCTCGCCTGGGCGCACAAGCGGCACGTCGGCTTCTCCGGCATGGTGTCGGCGGGCGAAATGGTCGACGTCGATTTCGGCGACCTGCTCGACTATTTCGCGCTCGACGTCGCGACGCGCGCCATCCTGCTCTACATCGACCGGCTGGAAGACGCGCAGAAATTCATGTCGGCCGCGCGCGCCGCCGCGCGCGTGAAACCTGTCATCGTCGTCAAGTCCGGCCGCCACAAGCGCGGGCCGCGCGGCGGCTCGTCGGTCGCCAACATGGCGGGCCCCGACACGGTCTACGACGCCGCCTTCCGCCGCGCCGGCCTGCTGCGCGTCGGCGACGTCGACGAATTGTTCGACGCCGCCGAGGCGCTCGGGCGCATCAAGCCCTTCCCCGGCGGACGCCTCGCCATCGTCTCCAACGGCGGCGGCCTCGGGCGGCTCGCGGCGGACCGACTCGCCGACCAGCGCGGCAAGCTCGCGCCGATCGAGCCCGCGACATGGACGAAGCTCGAAGGCGTGCTGCCGCCTGATATATCGAAGGAGAACCCGCTCGACATCGACGGCGACGCCGATCCCGCGCGGTTCAAGACGGCGGTCGGCGCGCTGCTGGAGGACAAGACGACCGACGCGATCATGGTGATGCATGCGCCCAGCGCCCTGTCGCGATCGCCGGAAGCGGCCGACGCGGTGGTCGCCGCCGTGAAGGAGGCGCGCAAGCGCACGCTGTCGCCGAAGCCCGTGTTCGCCGTGTGGTTCGGCGCGACGGAGGAGACCGACAAGATTTTCGAGGACGCGCGCATTCCGCACTATGCCTACGGCGCCGTGCGCGGATTCATGCACATGGTGCGCTGGAACGAGGCGCGCGAGTTCATGATGAGCACGCCGCCGAACCTGCCGGAGGATTTCGAGCCCGACGTGGCGCGCGCGCGCAGCGTCGTCGCCCAGGCGATCCATCGTGGCCATCGCTGGCTGGCGCCGGTCGAGATGACCATGCTGCTCGACGCCTACGACATTCCCGTGGCGCCCGCGCGTTTCGCCCGCACGCCGGAAGAAGCCGGCGAACTCGCGCGCCTGTACATCGCGCGCTCGCGCGCCTGCGTCATCAAGATCGTTTCGCGCGACATCGCGCACAAGTCGGATATCGGCGGCGTCGTGCTCGACATCCGCACGCCCGACGCCGCGGTAGAGGCGGCGCGCGAGATGATGGCGCGCATCGGGCGCGAAATTCCGCAAGCGAGCATCGAGGGCGTGACCGTGCATCCGATGATCAAGCGTCCGCACGGGCGCGAACTGATCGCGGGCATCGCCGACGATCCGACCTTCGGCCCGGTGATCGTGTTCGGGCGCGGCGGCAAGGCGGTGGAGATCATCGAGGACCGCTCGCTGGCGCTGCCGCCGCTCGACCTCGCGCTCGCGCACGACATGATCAAGCGCACGCGCGTCGCCAACATCCTCGAATATTATCGCGACGTGCCGCGCGCCGACATCGACGCCGTGGCGCTGACCCTCGTCAAGCTGGCGCAGCTCGCCGCCGACGTGCCGGAAGTGCGCGAGCTCGACCTCAATCCGCTGCTCGCCGACGAGGACGGCGTGATGGTGGTCGACGCGCGCATCCGCGTGGAACCCGATCCGAAGCAGCGCGTCGGCCAGTCGAACCGCCGTTTCGCGGTCGCGCCCTACCCGAAGGATCTCGAGCAGACGATCCGCGTCAAGGACGGGTCGGAAGTGCTCGTGCGCCCGGTGCGGCCGGAAGACGAAGAGATGTATCACGCTTTCTTCGAGACCGTGCCGCAGAACGATCTGCGCCTGCGCTTCTTCGCGCCGGTAAAGGCGTTCAGCCACGCCTTCCTCGCGCGTCTCACGCAGATCGACTACGCGCGCGCCTATGCGGTGGCCGCCATCAAGGTGGACACGGGCGAAATGCTCGGCGGCGTGCGGCTGATGATGGACGCCGACCTGACCGAAGGCGAATACGCCATCCTGCTCGGGCCCAACGCAAAGGGGCAAGGGCTCGGCTGGACGCTGATGAAGATGATGATCGAACACGGCCGGCGCCTCGGCCTGCACAGGATCGACGGGCAGGTGCTGACCGAGAATCAGCCGATGCTGCAGATGTGCAAGGCGCTCGGCTTCAGGCAGCGCGAGTCGCGCGAGGAGCCGGGCGTGAGCATCGTGACGCTGGATCTGACGGAGAAGATCGCGGAGACGTAGGGCGGGCGAGCGGGCTTGCCTTGGAACCTGCGCTATGGGCGGAAAGTGGACGCATCCCTGAATGCGTCATGGCCGGGCTTGTCCCGGCCATCCACGCCGAGCCGAGCAGCGAACGTCAAGCCAAGTCCTCGTAGAGATCACGCCACCCCGGATTCGAGTCGAGGATGAGTCTCACTTTCCACGCGCGCCGCCAGTGTTTCAGGTTCGACTCGCGCTGGATCGCATCTCGAATGTCGTCGTAGCGTTCGAAGTAGACGAGCCGCTTCAGTCCATAGCGCTTCGTGAAGCCCTTGATCAGGCCTTCGCGATGTTCATAGGCGCGACGGGAGAGGTCGGACGTGACGCCGACGTAGAGCACGCCGTTGGCGTGGTTCGTCATGATGTAGACCCAGCCGCCCCGCATGATCTGATGCTGCCCGGCGTGGATGGCCGGGACAAGCCCGGCCATGACGCGGAGAGGATACTGTCCGCAACCGGTCGATAGCGGTCTTCCGCGCCCCTACTCCGCCAGAACGCGCGTCGGCGGGAAGGTTACTTCGACCATCGTGCCTTCGCCCTTGCGGCTGCGGATGGTGAAGGACGCGCGGTTGGCTTCGACCAGCGCCTTGGTGAGCGGAAGCCCGAGGCCCGTGCCCTCGCTCTTGCGGGATGTCGACACCTGGCGGAACGGCTCGAGCGCCGTCTGCAATTCGTCGTCGCTCATGCCGACGCCGGTATCCTTGATGCGCACGACGGCGTGGCCGGCGTCGGTGAGCGCGGTGGAGACGATCGCCTGCCCGCCGGGCTCGTTGAACTTCACGGCGTTGGACAGAAGGTTGAGCACGATCTGGCGCATCGAGCGCTCGTCGGCGACGATGTTCGGCAGATTGGGCGCGAGCGACAGGCGCATGACGACGCGGTCGCGATTGGCCTGCGGCTGCATGAGCGACACGCATTCGGCGACGACCGCATTGATGTCGACGCTGGTGAAGGTGAGATCGACCTTGCCCGCCTCGATCTTGGAGAGATCGAGCAGATCGTTGACGAGGCTCAGCACGTGCTCGCCCGATTTGTGGATGTCGCGCATGTAGTCGCGGTAGCGCGCATTGCCGACCGGGCCGAAGCGCTCGTCCATGATGACTTCGGCGAAGCCGAGGATGGCGTTGAGCGGCGTGCGGATTTCGTGGCTGACCTTGGCGAGGAAATCGGATTTCAGCGCGCTGGCGCGCTCGGCTTCGCGGCGGGCGTCGCCCAGTTCCCGCTCGGCCTTCTTCCATGCCGTGAGATCGCGCAGCACGGCGCAGAATTTCGGCGTCGCGCCGCTGCCGAGGCGGCCGAGCGTGACGAAAACGGGAATGCTTCCGCCCTGGCGCGCGCGCGCGAAAATCTCGCGGCCGTCGTTGAGAACGCTTTGCACGCCGCCCGACTTCACGCCGTCGAAATAGGCGGCGACCGCCTCCTGGCTTTCTTTTGCGACGAGCGCCGAGAAAGGCTCGCCGGCCACCTCGTTCTGATCGAAGCCGAACAAAGCCTCGCCGGAACGATTGAGCGAGAGGATGCGGCCGTCGGCGTCGAGCACGGCGACGCCGTCGGTCGCCGTGTCGAGGATGGCGTGCAATTCGCGCGCTTCGGCGTCGCGCTGGCGCAGATCGAGCTCCAGCGCCTTCGCCCTGGCGGCGTCGGCATTCTCCTGCGTCCGATCTTCTTGCGCCCGAATTTCTTGTAGGCGGTTCTCTTGCGGGCGGTTCTCTTGCGCGCGGCGCAGGGTGACGAGCGTCGCGGGCTGGCCGTCCCAATCGACCGCCTGCACACGCGCGTCGACAGGCAGAACTTCGCCGTCGCGCGTTTCGATCTGCGCGACGCCGCTGTCGGGCGCGCGACCGCGGAACAGGCGATCGAGGCCGCCGGCTTGGTGAAACGCGTCGATGTCGCTGTAGTCGAGAAGATCGAGCAGCGTGCGATTGGCGTAGATCGGCACGTTGAAACGGCTGACGACGACGCCGACAGGCAGACGCTCCAGCACGGCCGCCGCATTGCGCTCCGGCAGTTGCGCGGCGATCTTCGCCGATGTGTCCTCGGAAACCGCCGCGAGCGGCGACGGCTTCGATTCTTCCTTGGGCTTCGGCTCTTCCGCAGGCTCGTCGGAACGTCCGAAGCGCGCGACGAGATCGATCAGATCGCGCGCGCGCTTTGTCGCGGCGGGGCTGAGTTTCGGCTCGTCGTCGGCGCTTTCGGCGGCAGGCTCGCCGCCGAGCGCGCGCCCGATTTCCTCGAACGCCGATTTCTCGCCCGGCGACAATTCGCCCGCGGGCGAACGCGTCGGCGCATCGGCAAGACGCCCCGGATGCTGCGGGCGCAGGGGCACGATATTGCCGGCGGGCGACGCCGTCTCTTCGCGCGCGGCAATGTCCTCTTCGTCGTCCGCGGACAATTCGTCTTCGTAGAAGGGCTCCGCCTCTTCCGCCGCCGGCGCGGTCGGCTCCGCGCCGACATCGCCGCGACGCATGGCTTCGCCGGCGTCGGAAACGGCGACGATCTCGCCGGCGTCTTCACTGCGAGTTGATTTCGTTGTCGTTGGCTTCGTCCGCTTCCGCGTCCGCAATCGGACCGTCGGCCGCCTCCGCCGCATAGGGCGCGAAAAACGCGGCCTCGGCCTGCGCCTCGTTCGTGGCGGCAGCCTCTCCTTCGCGCTCGACCGCCAGCGGCGGCGGCGGCGCGTCGGCGGGCCGCGTGATCGCTTCGATCTCCTTCGCCGCCGCATCGGATGTCAGCGCGGGGGCCTCCGTCGGCTGTTCGGGTTGCGGCGCGGCGATACGTTCGGGATGCACGACGCCATAGCCGCGAAAGCCGTCGAAGCGATCGTCCTCGTCGAATGCGGGCGCGGCGCCGAGGGCTATCGTGGCGCGCAGCCCCTCGCCTGCCGGCCACGTGGTTTCGACGCCCGCGAACGTGTCGCGGGCCGCAAGCGCGGCGACGAGACGTCCGTCGGCGTCGAGGCGCTTGTCGCGCGCGACATCGACGAACGAACGGCCGACGATGTCGGCGTTGGCGGCGCCGATCTCCGCGCCGAGCGCGGGCGCGACGAAGGTGACGACGTGATCGCCGTCCGTGCGCCAGGCGAAGCGCGCGCCGCGCGCCGGCGCTACGGGCGCGGGCGCGGGCGACGGCGGAGGCGCTGCGTTCTCGCGCATCGCCTCTTCCGCTTCCGCCAGCAGCCGGGCGACAGGCGCGGCGGCAGAGCTGGGTTCGATCGCGTCGTCCGCAATCTTCAAATGCGGCGGTTCGGCGTCGCCGGCGCGCCGCGCCGTCGCCTGCGGCGCGCGAAGGCCGAGAACGGCCAGAGCGAACAGCGTTTCGCCGGGCGCGACCGAGACGCGGCGGCAGAGCACCGTCACTGTTTCTGCGACGGGGCCGAAGAAGAAGCGCAACCGTTCGAGACGCGGCGCGGCGCCCGGCAGCAGGGAGCGCGAGAGGGCGACGATGCGGCGCGCGCCGGGTTCGGCGCCCAGAAGGAGGCGGCGTCCCAGCGCCGGCAGGTCGCCGGCAAACAGGGATTGCGCGCCTTCGCTTGCATAGACGACGCGGCCCGGCCCGCCGGCTATGACGACGACGGGCGCCCCGGACAGGCGCAGCGACGCCAGAGCCGGGTCGGCCAGAGCCGCCTCGACGTGTTCCCTCGCCACTTCGCGGCCGAACTCAGCCTCGCTCATCGCAACGCCCTGTGTACGCAATGCGCGCCGGCTCCAGCCGGCCCGTCAGACTTAATGGAGTCTTAACGTCGCGGCGCCCGGGGGTCTACGCGCGGGCGCCGCCCGGCCGGCTTTTGATGAGTTAATGATGAACGGCCACATTGCAGTGCACAATGAACTTTAGACGGGATGTTGCATTGCAGCAAAGATGTGATAGTTTGCTTGCGCTACGGGCGGAGAAGCAGAGAATCGCCCGCGTCGGGAAACGCAGCCACAGGAGATTTCAATGGCGCAGATTCCTTATGAGATTCCGGCCGAAATGCGCGATTTCGCGGAAAAGAGCGTCGAGCAGGCCCGCAAGGCGTTTGAAGGATTCATCGGCGCCGCCCAGAAGGCGGTGACCGCAGCGGAAGCCGGCCCGTTCGCGATGCCGCTCGGCGTCAAGGAAGTCGGCGCGAAGGCCGTCGCCTACGCCGAAGCCAACGTGAAGGCCGCCTTCGACCATGCGCAGAACCTCGTGCATGCGAAGGACCTGCAGGAAGTCCTGCAATTGCAGAACGAGTATCTGAAGTCGCAGCTTTCCACCCTTCAGGACCAGGCGAAGGAATTCGGCGCCGCCGTCCAGAAGGCCGTCACGCCCAAGTCTTCCTGACTATTCCCGACCGCGTCCCGCGGACGCGAACCGCTCTGATCCGGAGATTGAAACATGGCAGTCCGTAGACCCGCCAAAGCGCCCGCCGCTCCCGTCAAGGCTGCGGCGCCGGCCAAGGCCCCCGAGGCTCCCGCGAAGGCGGCCGCGCCTGCGAAGCCCGCCGCGCCCGCCAAGCCCGCCGAAGCCAAGCCCGTCGAAGCCAAGCCTGTCGCCAAGCCCGCTCCGGCGCCGGCCAAGCCTGCCGCGCCCGCGAAGGCGGCCGAAGCCAAGCCTGTCGAAGCCAAGCCCGTCGCCGCGAAGGCGACCGCAGCGCCGGCGAAGGCCATCGCCGCCGTCGACGTCTCCGGCATGCAGGACAATCTGCGCAAGGCCGCCTCGAAGACGATCGAGCAGGGCCGCGCCGCCTTCGAGCGCATGAAGGAAGCCAGCGACGAAGCGACCCACACGATCGAGGCGAGCGTCGCCGCCACGTCCAAGGGCGCGGCCGAGCTCGCCGCCAAGGCGCTGGAAGTCGCCAAGGTCAACGCCAATGCGACCTTCGACCATCTGAAGGCGCTGGCCGGCGCCAAGACGCTGGCGGACGCCGTGTCGATGCACGGCCAGTTCATCCGCACGCAGTCCGAAGCCGCGATCGCGCAGGCCAAGGAATTCGCGGAAATCGCCAAGAAGACGGCGAGCGAGGCGAGCGCCCCGATCCAGGCGCAGATCAAGAAGGTTCAGGCGAAGTAAGACTTCGTTTCCCGTCGCGCGGCGCCGCCCCAGAGAGGGCGGCGTTTGCTTTTGCAGAGCGCGCGCGCCTTGCAATCCCCGCGCGGCTCTTTTATTGAAACGCGGCGCAAGACGCGCGCCGTTCGTCGGCGAAATCCGCGCCCCGCGTGCCGCCATAGCTCAGTTGGTTAGAGCGCTAGATTGTGGATCTAGAGGTCCCCCGTTCGAGCCGGGGTGGCGGTACCATCAAACTCCTGAAAACCGCCGCGCCCCGCGCGATTTTTGCGCCAGATCAAACGCGCCTGCGCCGGCTTGCCGCAATGTGACCGGGAATTCCGGGGCGACAGGCGTGCATTCGGGCGATCGAGAAATCTTGACCCTCAAGCTGAGGCAAGCGGGGCTGAAGCCGACACGGCAACGGCTGCAGATCGCGCGTCTCCTGTTCGCCGGCGACGCACGTCACGTGACGGCCGAGCAATTGTTCGAGGAGGCGCGGACCGAGCGCTATCCGCCGTCGCTCTCGACCGTCTACAACGCCTTGCGCGATTTCGCGCGCTGCGGCCTGTTGCGCGAGGTTGCGCTGTACGGGTCGAAGCTGTGGTACGACACGACGACCGGCTCGCACTACCATTATTACATCGAGCAGAACGAGAAGCTGTTCGACATGCCGCGGCACGCCGAGCCCGCGCTGCCGATCGCGCCGCCGCCCGGCACGCGCATCGTCGGCGTCGATGTCGTCGTGCGCCTGAAGAAAGTCCCGCCGGCAATCGCTACGCTGCGCGCCGGCGCCAACGACGCCTGACGCGCCGACGCCCTCGTTCAGCGCCCTGCGTTCGCGGCGGCGGGCCGGAACGCCACGGGAATCTCGAACGTCAGCCCCTCGTCCGCGACCAGCGGCGGCGGCGCGGGCACGGGGTCCGAGCGCTTCATCATGTCGAGCGCGGCGCCGTCGAAAGCCGTATCGCCCGCCGTCTTCGACACCTGCGCCGTCACCACATGGCCGGCGCGATCGAGCGTGAACAGGACGCGCGCCTCCGCCTGCCGCTGGCGCACGCCCTGCGGATAGCGCTTGTGACGGCTGAGATGCGCGAACAGGCGCTTGGTCCACTCTGCTTTCATCTTCTGCGCATTCTGCCCGGCGCCGATGACCGGGGCGCGCGCCGCAGGGGCCGGCGGCGCGGCCTCCTGGCGCGGCGCGGCTGTCGCCTCGGAAGCGATGGACGCCGTCGACGCCTCGGAGCGACGCTGCTGCTCCTCCGCCTTTTCCTCGGGCTTCTTCGGCTCCTCGACCGCGACGATGCGATCGGGATTTTCGGCTTCGACGACCTCTTCCTTCGGACGGTCGGTCGCTTCCATTTTCGCAGCCGATTGTGCGCTTTCCGGCGCGGCGGCGGAGGCGTCGGCCTCGGGACCGGGCGGCAGGTCCGTCTGCTCCGTCTTCGGCGCGGCCATGTCCATGGCGAGCTCGATCGCCGGCGCGCCCTCGTCGTCGAACGTATCGTCGGCGCTCAACGTCCAAGCCGCCACGCCCGCCGCGCCAATATGCAACGAGCCGGCGACGAGGGCTGCGGTCAGCCACACGCCCGCGACAGCGCGGCCGGGCGCGAGCGCGCGGAGGGCGTCGGACGCGATCATGGCTTGCCCCTGGCGTCGACCGGCCTGTCGCCGACCGCTTCCAGCGCGACGAGCGCGACCTTGAGGTAACCGCCTTTGCGCAGGCGCTCGAGCACGTCCATCATCTCGCCATAGGGCACGCCGCGGTCGGCGCGCAGGAAGATGCGACGGTCCTTGCCCTGCTCGGACGGCTGCGCATCGAGCGCCGCCGCCAGATCGACGCGCTTGACCGGCGTCTCGCCGAGCGAGACCGCGAGATCGCCTGAAATCGTCACATAGGTCGGCTTGTCCGGGCGCTTCTGCGGCGTCGCGCTCGAGGTCGGCAGATCGACCGGCAGATCGACGGTCGACAACGGCGCCGCCACCATGAAGATGATGAGCAGCACCAGGATCACGTCGATGAACGGCGTGACGTTGATCTCGTGGGATTCAGCGAGATCGTCGCTGTCGGCGTCGCCGAGCGAGAAGCCCATGACTCACTCCGCCGCGCGCGGATAGGCCGCGCGTCCGCCGCTGTCGAGATCGCGCGACAGCAGGCGCGTGGCGGCGCCCGAGGCCTGCCCGACGATGTCGAGATAGCCGGCCGTCTTGCGCGTGAAATGATTGTAGATGATGACCGCCGGTATGGCGGCGACGAGGCCGATCGCCGTCGCCAGCAGCGCCTCGGCGATGCCGGGCGCGACGACGGCGAGATTGGTCGTCTGCGATTTCGAAATGCCGATGAAGCTGTTCATGATGCCCCAGACCGTGCCGAACAGGCCGACGAAGGGCGCCGTCGAACCGATGGTGGCGAGCGCGCCCATGCCCGTGCGCACGCCGCGTTGCTCGGCGCGCACGATCTCGGCGAAACGCGACGCCGCGCGCTCCAGCGTGCGGCCATGCGCGCCGACCGAGGCCGACAGGCGCTCTTCCTGCTCGGCGGCTTCGAGCAACGCCGCCATGACCGGCGCGCCCTCGCCGGCCATCGCGCGCGCATGCGCGACGCTCGACGCCTCCGAGACGCGCGCGAGATCCTGCGTGAGCCGCTTGCGCGCGCGCGCAATCTCCCAGGTCTTGGCGAAGAAGATGGTCCAGGTGACCAGCGATGCGACGGCAAGCCCGATCATCACCGCTTTCACCACGATGTCGGCCGACATGAACATCGACCAGGGCGAGAGTTCGTGCGGCATGACGGCCGCCGGCTTCATCGCCACGGGAACCGCGTCCTGCGCCCACGCCGTCGTCGCGAGGAAGATCAGGCCGGAAAGTCCGGACGCCAGTTTCGCTCTCATGTCTCGGCCCAATATCTGATGAGGTTGTGATAGACGCCGGTGAGCCGCACGGCTTCCGGATCGTCGCGGCCGAGGCGCTCGCACAGGGCCTGAATCGAATTGTCGAGATCGAAGATCATGCTGCGCGCGTGATCGTCGCGGATCATGCTCTGCATCCACATGAAGGAGGCGACGCGCGCGCCGCGCGTGACTTCCGTGACCATGTGCAGGCTCTTCGAGGGATAAAGAACGAGATCGCCGGCCGGCAGCTTCACTTCGTGCGAGCCGTAATAATCCTCGACGACGAGTTCGCCGCCGTCGTAGTCCTCGGGCTCGGCCAGGAACAGCGTGGCGGAGAGATCGGTGCGGATGCGCAGGCCGGTCAGCGCGTCGCCGCGCACGGCGTTGTCGACGTGAATGCCGAATTTCTGGCCGACGCCGTAGCGATTGAACAGAGGCGGAAAGATCTGCAGGGGAATGGCGGCCGACACGAAGGTCGGGTTGCGCGTGAGCGCGGAGACGATGCGCGCGCCGAGCCGTCGCGCCAGATCGCAGTCCGGCGGCAATTGATCGTTCTTCTTCACCATCGCCGATTGCGCGCCGGCGGTGGAGCGTCCGTCCTCCCAGTCGACGGCGTCCATCAGCCGGCGGAAGTCCGCGACTTCCGCCTTGCTGAGGATTTCGGGGATGCAGATCAGCATCAGAAGGTCGCCTTCACGCTGAACTGCACGCTGCGGCCGGGCGCGATCTGCGCGAAGGGCGCCGCGCTCTGGTAGAAGGCGTCGTAATAGGTGCGGTTGAACAGGTTGATCGCCTGCACCTTGGCGGTCACGTTCTGCGTGATCTTGTATTCGGCGAAAGCGTCGAACCGCCAGTAGGACGGCAGGACGGTCGGCACGTTGAGGAAGGGATTGGCCGCCGTCGGCGCCGGCAGGAAGGTCGTCGTGCTGATCGCCGCGCCGCCGTTGGCCGCCAGCAGGGAGCCGCCGTAACGCCGCGAATTGTAGACGGCCTGTCCGCCGAGCTCCAGTTCGTCGGTCAGCTGATATTTGGAGAGCAGGCTGAACGAGGCGTGCGCGAGATTGGCGAGCGCCAGGCCGACGTTGGACGGCGCCTTGGACTGCGTCACCTTCGAATGCATGAAGACGAGGCCGCCGAACACGCTCCACCTGTCCGTGATCTTGCCGTTGACGCCGAGGTCGATGCCCCTGATCTCGTAGGCGCCGCTGCCGTAGACGTTCGTGCCGAAGACCTCGCGCGCATTGGTCTTGGTCGTCTGGAAAAGCGCGGCGGTCAGCAGCAGCCGCTTGTCGAACAATTCGAGCTTGGAGCCGACCTCGACCGACTTGTTCTTTTCCGGCGCCAGTATCTGGGACGCGGCGTTGAGCGCGCCGTAGGCTGCGGCCGATCCGTCGAGTTCGGCGCCGACCGGATTGGCCGAGGTCGCATAGGCCGCGTAGAGGCTCCAGCCCGGCAGCGGCTTCACGACGAGGCCGCCATTGTAGTTGAACAACGTGCTGTGCGCGCCGGCGTAGGCGTTGTAGAAATTGTTGACCAGAGCCGGCACGCCCGGATTGAACACCGCCGCCGCCGCCACCGTCGGCGAGTAGGACGAGATGCGGTAGTCGTCCATGCGCAGGCCGCCGTTGACGATGATGAAGTCGTTGTAGTTGGCGGTGTGGATGAGATAGGCGGACTTGCTGTCCACCACGATGTTCGTCGGATTGCCGGCGAGCGTCGGCTTGGTGTTGAACGGAAGGAGATTGGGCGGAAAGAGAATGCCGCCGATCGCCGTTCCATTGCCGTTGAAGGCGCCGCCGCCGAACAATTCCGACGACAGGCCAGTATAGCTGTCGCGGGTGATCTGCTCGTGCGAGATTTCCGTACCGACGACCGAGGTGTGCATGACAGGCCCGGTGTCGAACTTGATGGTGGCGTCGTTCTGGCTCGCGATGACCGCCGTCTGCTGGTAGCGGCTCTGCGGGCTGAGATTGACCTGGCCGCCGGGAATGGCCGTCGCGAACGAGGCGCCCTGCGCCAGCGTGCCGACATAGTCGAGCAGCGATTGCTGACGACGGAAGCGCGACGACAGCGTGACGTGATCGTTCAACTGGTACTCGACGCCCGCCGTGCCGATATCCTGCCTGATCTTCTGGAAGTCGCGATTGACGAAACCGTACCAGAGATTGCGATTGGTGAAGCCTTCCGTGAACGGCCGGTTCGTGCCGAACCTGTTGTAGGGCACGCCGAAATCGGGCAGGCCCCACAGGTCGGTATGAATGTAGTCGAGCGAGATTTTCAACGGCTCGATCGGCTTGTAGACGACCGAGACAGACGCGCCGGCGCGATTATCGGTGACGAAATCGCGGCCGGGGATCTTCTGGTTCTGGTAGAGGCCGTTCACGCGCACCGCGAGATCGGAATTGATCGCCTGGTTGACGTCGACCGTGAAGCGGCCGCCGCGATCGGTCGGCGATCCCGTGCCTTCCATGATGCGGAAATTGCCGTCCGTATTCGCCTTCTTGGTGACGATGTTGATCGCGCCGCCGGCCGTGCCGCGCCCCGCGAAGGAGGACGCGGGCCCGCGCAGGATTTCGACCTGCTCGGTGAAGAAATTCTCGCGCACGCTGACCGCCGGATCGCGGATGCCGTCGAGGAAGACGTCGTTGCGCGTATCGAAGCCGCGGATGAAGAAGCGATCGCCGAAAGCGTTGCCGCCCTCGCCCGTGCCGAGCGTGACGCCGGCGGTGCTGCGCCCGAGTTCGCGCAGGCTGGTGGCGCCCTTGTCTTCCAGCACTTCCTTCGACAGCACGGTGATGGTGCGCGGCGTGTTGGCGATCGGCTCGGAGAACTTCTTCGACTGCAGGCGGTTCACCTTGTAGGGGCTGCCCGCCTGCGCATAGGGATTGTCGCTGGGCAGGCGCGCGAATGCCGGAACGGGCGCAGGGCTCGGCGCCGCGGGAGCCGGCGTCGCGGCTGCAGGCGCGCGCGCGCGCTGGCGGATCGCGGCGCGCGCGCGAACATGCGCGGCGCTCGGCTTCGGCGCGGCGACGGGACGACGCTTCACGACCGGCGCATCGACCACCATGGTCGGCAATGTCGAGGGTTGCGTCTGCGCTTGCGCCGCGCCGCCGCCAGCCGCAATGCATGCAAAGGCGAGAGACGTGCCTACGGCGCGTTCGGAAGGTTGACGCGCATGATGCGCCACACGCTCGCCACGCAATGATCTCGGCGACTTGATGGCGCTCATCACAAATCCTCTTTTCGACAAGTTCCAAGCGCCTTTCCGGCGCATTGCAACGAGCAATGCCGCAACGCGCGAGCACGAGTCAATTGAAAGAGGCTTCCGATGCTTCACATTGGAACGCGTCGAAAAATACACTCTGGAATTGTTCTAAGTCGCAAAGCGTTCTCGTGCGCGACGGCGTTCCGATTTGCGAATTATGCGTCTTCTAATCTTGCGTCTCGCGACGATAATTCGTTGCTGACTTCGAGATGCGCACGTATCGATTCCGCTCAGGCAATCGGGCCCGGGGAGACCGACATGTTCGACGCGCACCACGAAATCCTGTCGACGCGAACGACGTCCTGGCCTGCCGTCTCGGACGCGCGCGGCGCGAGCGGGCGCATCGGAATGAAAGACGCTGAGACACGCATTGTCGTGCGCGACTTCGCGCGGTCCAGACGCGAGGCGCTCGCCGTCGACTGCCTTCGCCTGGTTCTTTCGGCGCAGGAAGACGCCGACATGTCTCATCTCGCGCGGGCTTACGAGCTTGCCGAGCGCCAGTTCGAGCGGCTCATGGCTGTCGACTATGTGAGGACGCTCGTGTCGATCGCGCGCGCCCTGCGGCGTGAGCGCGAGTTCGGCTTCCACTTCCTGCGCGACGCGCAAGACGTGCTGACATCCTGCGAGGGCGAGTTTCTTCTTGGCCTGCAAGCCGCCATCGACGGCAATTCGATCGGAGTCGACGCCGCGGCGCTGGTGCTGACGCAAGCGCCGTGCGGTCGGGCCATCGCGGAAGACCTTTGGCGGCTCGGGGCGTTCGCACTGACGACGGACCGGATCCGTCGCGTCGAGATCTAGTCTCGGCAGCGCGCCGGGCTCATCCCTCGGCGGAGTTGGACGGCCCCTTCATCAGCGAAAACAATTCATCGAGCGTGCGCCGCGCCGACGCGCGCACGGCCGTTTCCTCCTCCTCGCCGGAAAGGCGCACGCCGGAGACGACCGCATGCATCTCGTCGCGGAAATCCGTGATGAAGCGCAGCGGATCCGGCGAGGCGTTGGCGAGGCGCGCCGCCAGGCCCGCGATCATGAGCTGGCAGGCGACCAGGCGGCCGTTCAATTCGTCCATGAGCGCGGCCGCCGCGGATGTGACGAAGCGGAGGTCACGCCGCGTCCTGCGCGCCGAGCTCGGCGCAATCGCAGCGGCCGGGGACGCAATGATCGCAATCGCGGGCGCGCGCGGCCTTGAGAACCTCGTCGATCCCGCCGGCGCAGCGCCCGCATCGCGGCGCGCGACCCAGCGCGCGGAAGGCGGCCGCGACGTTCTTCGGCGTCGTGGCGCAATTCTCGATATCGCGGTCGGAGATGCGATTGCAGGAACAGACGATCATGTGCGGCTCTTTCGATCTCCCTTGGCGCGTAACACGATCCTGCGTCGGGCTTGAAGGGTCAGGCTGCGCCTTTTTAATTCGTCTAATTTCCAAACGACCGCCTGACGGCGTCTCCCACCAGCCGCGCGCGCCGCGAATGCGGGCCATGCGCGGCGGCCGAGCGCATTTTTGCTTGCCCGCGGCGCGCGCGCTCGTCATGCTCGATCCAACAGCCGCCGAAGCGGCGACAAAGCGCAGGACGCTGGAAGTCTCCAGCTCGGCGCCCCGGAGGAGACATGGCGTTTGCGGGGCTTCGCGTCCTCGAACTGGGTTCGCTCGCCTCGGCGTCCTGGTGCGCGCGGCTGTTCGCGGATTTCGGCGCGGACGTCCTGAAACTCGAACCCGACGGCGGCGACCCCATTCGCGCGACGTCTCCCTTGTTCGGCGAAGCGGACGACAGGCGGAGCGCGGCCTTCGCCTTCCTGAATTTCGGCAAGCGTCTCGCATATTTGCACGACGCCGACGCGGCGGCGCTCATCCGCGACTGCGACGTGCTTGTTCTCGGCGCGGCCGAGGCGCCGGCGCTGCCCGAAAACCACGATCTGATCGTGATCGACGCGAGCTGGTTCGGGCGCAGCGGCCCGTATCGCGACCATGCGGCGACCGACGCGACCGTGCGCGCGCTGGCCGGGCTGGCGCAACTCGTCGGACCGAAGGAAGGGCCGCCGATGGCCGCGCCGGATTTTCAGGCCGGCTATGTGGCTGGCCTCTGGGCTTTCATCGCCGCCTGCGCCGGGCTCGTCGCCCGGGCGCGCGACGGCGGACGGCGGTTCGAGGCCAGCGTCCACGAAGCCTGCGTCACGCTCGCCGAATATCAGGTCGCGGAGGCGGCGCTGCGCGGCGCGCCGCAGGAGCGCGCGGGCATCGGCCGTTTCGCGCCCACCTATCCGCTCGGCGTCTATCGCGCGCGCGACGGCTGGATCGGCGCGACCATGGTCACGCCGGCGCAATGGCGCGGCTTCTGCGACATGCTGGGCCTGCCCGAACTCGGCGCCGCGCCGCATTTCACGACAGGGCTCGAGCGCCTGCCGCATGCCGACGAACTGGAAGCGCAATTCGCGCCGCGGCTCGCGGAGAAGCCGGCCGCGCACTGGTTCCAGGAAGGATTGAAACGCAAGCTGCCGATCGTCGTCGTGCCGAAGCTCGAGGACCTCGCGTCCTCTCCCGAATTTCTCACGCGCGGCGCCATCGCTTCGATTCGCGATGGCGAGAGGACGTTGCGCGCGCCGGCGTCGCCGCTGCGGCTGACGCGCACGCCGCCGACCGTTGAAGCGATTCTCGCGCGAAAGGGCGGCGGCGCCCCGGCGTGGGCGCCGCGCGAGCAAGCGCCGCGTTTCGACACGCCGGCCGCCGCGAAAGGCGCGCTGCCTCTGGCGGGCTTCCGCATCCTCGATTTCACCATGGGATGGGCCGGTCCGCTCTGCGCGCGCACGCTCGCCGACCTCGGCGCCGACGTCATCAAGATCGAAGCCTGCTCCTATCCGGACTGGTGGCGCGGCGTCGACCGCCGCCCCAACGTCTTGCGCGAAAAGCTCTACGAGAAGACCGGCCGCTTCGCCGTCATGAATCGCAACAAGCGCGGCGTCGCCGTCGATCTGACGCGGCCCGAGGGCGTGCGCATCGCCAAGGCGCTGGCCGCGCGCGCGGACGCTGTGGTCGAGAATTATTCCGTCGAGGTGCTGCCGAAACTCGGCCTCGCCCCCGCGATTTTTCGCGCTGAGAATCCGCGGCTCGTCACCTTGTCCATGTCGGCTTTCGGCGCGTCCAGCCCGTGGCGCGATTGCCGCGCCTATGGCTCGACGCTGGAGCAGGGCTCGGGCCTGCCGCACCTGCTCGGGCGCCCCGGCGATCCGCCTGTCATGGGCCACCCGGCCTATGGCGATCCGGTCGGCGGCCTGGCCGGCATGGCGGCGCTGATGGCCGCGCTGCTGCATGCGCGGCGGACGGGCGAAGGCCAGCACATCGACCTCTCGCAGGTCGAATGCATGATGCAGATGGTCGGCCCATGGATCGCGGCGCATTCCGCCGATGGAACGACGCCGCAACGCTCCGCCGGGCGCCATCCCGATCATGCGCCGAGCGGGATTTATCCGTGCGCGGGCGAAGACGCCTGGATTTCGATCGCCGTCACGGACGAGGCCGCATGGACGCGGCTTGCGGCGCTGCTCGCGCGCCCCGATCTCGCGCGTCAGGCCACGCAAGAGCGTGGATGTCGCGCTGACTGCATGGACGCGCGCGCGCACGCCCGACGCGGCGATGAGCGCGTTGCAGGAGATCGGCGTCGCCGCCGGCGTGGCGCGGCGGCCGCTCGATCTGCTCGACGGATCCGCATCTCGTCGCGCGCGAACTACTGGCTCTGGTCCGAGCGCGCCTACATCGGGCGGCACGCGCAGCCTGCCGCCGCCGTGCGCGAGGCTGCTGCGCCCTACCCGGTTCGCTCGCCTTCGCCGACGCTCGGGCAATACAATCGTGCGGTGCTCGGCGAATTGCTGGGACTTTCCGAGGCCGAGATCGACGAACTCGAGCGCGCAGGCGTGATCGGCGACCAGCTCGTTGTGGCCGAGGCCGCGGAGCGCGGCGCCGCATGAGCGCAATCGCCGCGCAAGACGTGACGGAAATCGGGCGCGGAGAGCGCGGACCGCTGCTCGACGTGCAGGGCATGTCGATCTCCTTCGCCACGGCGGGCGGGCGGCTGGAGGCGACGCGCGACGTCAGCTTTTCCATCTCGCCCGGCGAACGCATCGGCGTCGTCGGCGAAAGCGGCTGCGGCAAGACGATCACCGGCCTTTCGCTGTTGCGCCTTCTGCCCGACGACGTCGCGCATATCGCGGGCAGGCTCGATTTCATGGGCGTCGATCTCGCGACCTGCGGCGAAGAGGAATTGCGCGACATCAGGGGCAAGCGCATCGGCATGATCTTCCAGGAGCCGATGAGCGCGCTCGATCCGGTCTTCACCGTCGGCGAGCAGATCGCCGAGGGGCTTCGCGCGCACGGCAGGATCAGCCGCGCGGAAGCGCGCGACCGTGCGCTTGCCGCGCTGCGCTCCGTCGGCATAGCCGCGCCGGAAAAGCGCTTTCACGCCTATCCGCATCAATTGTCCGGCGGCATGCGCCAGCGCGTGATGATCGCCGGCGCGATGATCTGCAATCCGCAATTGCTGATCGCCGACGAACCGACGACCGCGCTCGACGTGACCGTGCAGGCGCAGATCCTGGAACTGTTGCGCGACCTCAGCGATCGCGCGCACATGGCGCTGCTGTTCATCACGCACGATCTCGGCGTGGTGGCGGAAACCTGCACGCGCATGCTGACCATGTACGCCGGCGAGATCGTCGAGGACGCCGCCGTGGACGCGGCGCTCGAACATCCGCTGCATCCCTATACGTCCGGGCTGCTGCGCGCCCTGCCGCGCCTGAGCGCGCGCCGCGCCGCCCTGCCTTCCATTCCCGGCCGCGTGCCGACGCTGGGCCAGATGCCGCAGGGCTGCCGGTTCCGCCAGCGCTGCCCCTATGCGGCGGACGGGTGCGAGAAGGCGCAGGCGCTTCAGGATGCGGGCGGAGGCCGCCGCGTGCGCTGCTGGCGTTTCCGCGATCTCGCGCTTCCCGGGGTCGCCGCATGAGCGACGCCCGCACGCCCACGCTCTCCGTGCGCGACCTGCGCATCGAGTTTCCGGCCGCCGAACGCGGCGCGACGGTGAAGGCGGTCGACGGCGTCTCCTTCGACATTTTCAAGGGCGAGACCTTCGGCCTGATCGGCGAATCCGGCTCCGGCAAGACGACCATCGGCCGCGCCGTCGTGCATCTCACGGCGCCAACGGCGGGCTCGATCCTGCACGACGGCGTCGACGCCGCGACGCTGTCGGCGCGCGAATTCCGCGCCGCGCGCCGCGCCTGGCAGATCGTGTTCCAGGACCCGAACGCCGCGCTCAATCCGCGCAGCACGATCCTCTCCTCCGTCATGGAGCCGCTGGCGATCGCCGGCCTCGGCGCGGTCGAGGATCGCCGCCGCGCAGCCATGCAGGCGCTCGCGCGCGTCGGCCTGCCGGAGGAAATCGGCGCGCGCTATCCGCATCAGCTCTCCGGCGGCCAGAAGCAGCGCGTCGTCATCGCGCGCACCCTGACGATGAAGCCCGAGCTGATCGTCTGCGACGAAGTGGTGGCGGCGCTCGACATGTCCATTCGCGGCGACGTGCTCAACCTCTTCGCCGAACTGCAGCGCGAACTCGGCCTCACCTACCTGTTCATCACGCACGACCTGTCCGTCGTCTCGCACATCAGCGACCGCATCGCCGTCGCCTATCTCGGCCGACTGGTGGAGCTCGGGCCTGCTGAGGCGGTGACGGAGGCGGCGATCCATCCCTACACGCGCGCCCTTCTGTCCGCCGAGCCCGAGCCATTGCCGTCGCATATGCGCACGGGCGAACGCATCCTGCTCGAAGGCGAGATCCCGAGCCCGATCAATCCGCCGTCCGGCTGCCATTTCCGAACGCGCTGCGCCCATGCCGCCGAGCTCTGCGCGCAACGCGCGCCGGAGTGGCGGGAAATTGCGCGGGATCATTGGGCGGCATGTCATTTCGCGGAACAATTCTGCAACGACGAAACAAACGCCGGCGACAAAGCCGGCCTGTCGCAACAGGGAGGGTGACATGGGAGACCGCAAGCAATTCGGTCGGTTGACGCGCCGCGAAGCGATGGCGCTGGCCGGCGCCGCGGGCGCGGCCGCGCTGATCGATACGTCCGCGCTCGCGCAGGGCGCGCCGAAGAAGGGCGGCGTGCTGAAAGTCTCCGCCAACGCCAATCCGTCGAGCCTCGATCCGCAGACCGGCGGCGCGGGCTCCGACCACACGATGCTCTACCCGATGTACGACACGCTGGTGGAGTGGGACTACGAAACGCTGAAGCCGAAGCCCGGCCTCGCGCAATGGTCCTTCCCGGATCCGCAGACGCTGGTTCTGAACATTCGTTCGGGCGTGACCTTCCACGACGGGACGCCGCTCGACGCCGAAGCGGTGAAATTCAATTTCGAACGCGCGAAGACCGAGCAGCGCTCGAACATCAAGGCGGACCTCGCGACCGTCTCGTCCATCGAGGTCACCGGTCCGCAACAGGTGACGCTGAAACTGTCGCAACCCGACGCCGCTCTGCCGGGCATTCTCTCGGATCGCGCCGGCATGATGGTCTCGCCGGCCGCCGTGAAGGCGAACGGCAATATCGACCGCAAGCCCGTCGGCGCCGGCGCCTATGAATTCGTGAGCTGGACCGACAACGAGAAGCTGGTCGTCAAGCGCTACGAGAAATACTGGCGCGCGAACGAGCGTTACGTCGACGGCATCGAATTCGCGATCATTCCGGAAGTGGCGACCGGCGTGCGCTCGGTCGTCGCCGGCCAGAACCATGTCGCCTATGCGCTGCCCGCGCGCCAGAAGGCGGTGCTGGCGCGCGCCTCCAACATCCAGCAGGCGACGGGACCGACGGTCTATTGCGTGCAGATCTACTACAATTGGGGCAAGCCGCCGTTCGACGACATCCGCGTGCGCAAGGCGCTCAACTACGCGGTCGATCGCGCGACCTTCGTCAAGGCGACACTGGAAGGCGTCGGCGAGCCGGCCTTCATGAACCTGCCCTCCTCGCATTGGGCCTACGACGCCGAGGTCGCCAAGCTCTATCCGCACGACCTCGACAAGGCGCGCGCGCTGCTGAAGGAAGCGAACGTCCCGCAGGGCTTCGAACTCGACCTGATCGGCTACACCGACCAGGATTCGATCCGCCGCGAGGAAATCCTGATCGAGCAATTCGCCAAGGTCGGACTGAAGGCGAAATTCACCAACGGCTCGATCGCCGAAATGAGCGCCGCCTTCTTCGGCAAGGACAAGAAAGGCGCGGGCCTGCTGTCTGCATGGACCGGACGACCGGACCCGAGCCTCACCTACACGCTGATGTATTCGAAGGATTCGTATTTCAACGCCGGGCGCGCGGACGTTCCGGCCGACTTGCCGGATGCGCTGAAGGCGACGCGCATCACCGAAAATCTCGACGAGCGCAAGAAGGCCTTTTCGAAGGTGCAGCGCGTCGTCATGGAAAACGCGCTCGTCTGCCCGCTCGCCTTCCAGTTCGAGCTGGATGCGCTGTCGTCGAAGGTGAAGGGCTTCAAGCCCAATCTTCTGGGCAAGCCGAAATACGAAGGCGTCTGGCTCGAGAGCTGACCGGTGGCGCGATCGTCCGCGCTGCGCGTGATCGGGCGCCGCCTGCTACAGGCGGCGCCGGTCATCGTGCTTGCCACATTCATCGTCTTCGGCCTGCTGAAACTGCTGCCCGGCGACGTCGCCGTGACGCTCGCCGGCGACAACGCCACCGATCAGCGCATCGAGGAAATCCGCCGGCTCTACGGCCTCGACCGGCCGTTCCTCGTGCAATATGGCGCGTGGTTGTGGAAAGCGTCGCACGGCGATCTCTCGCAATCCATCCTGTCCGGCGAGCATGTCGTCGCCTCCATCGCGCGCTGCTTCCCGCACACGCTGCTGATCGTCGCGCTCGCGCTGGCGTTGGCGCTGATCGTCGGCGTGCCGCTCGGCGCCGCCGCCGCTGCGCGGCCCAACGGCCTGATCGATCGCGCCGCGATGACGCTCGCCTCGGTCGGCATAGCCGTGCCGAATTTCTGGCTGGCGATGATCCTCGTTTCGCTGTTCGCGCTGCGCTGGAACATTTTTCCCGCGACGGGCGCGACGGCCTTTTCCGTTTCGCCAAGCGATGCGCTCTATCATGCGACGCTGCCCGCGCTGGCGCTGGCTGCGGGCGGCATGGCGGAAGTGGCGCGACAGACGCGCGGCGCGCTGCTCGACGTCATGAGCTCGCAATTCGTGCGCACCTTGCGCGCGAAGGGGCTGACGACGTCGACCATTCTCTGGCGGCACGGTCTCAAGAACATTGCGGTCAACCTGCTGACCGTCACCGGCCTGCTGTTCAATCGCCTGCTCGCCGCAACCGTCGTGGTCGAGGCCGTCTTCGCCATTCCGGGCATGGGCGGCCTGATCGTGCATGCCGCGATCCAGCGCGACTTCACGGTCGTGCAGGGCGTGGTCTTCGCCATGGTGATCGTCGTCATTCTGGTCAATCTGATTACCGACGTGCTGTGCGCCGCCGTCGATCCGAGGATTGGTCGATGATCGGCGGCTTTCTCGCGTTTCTGCGGCGAGACGTTCGCGCCGCGATGGCGATCGCCTATCTCGCCCTGCTCGTCGTCGTGGCCTTCGCCGCGCCCTGGCTCTCGCCCTATTCGCCGACCGCGCAGAACGTCAACGAGATGCTGCAGGAGCCGAGCGCCGCGCACTGGATGGGCACGGACGATCTCGGCCGCGACATATTGAGCCGCCTCATCCACGGCGCACCGGCGACGATCTACGCGAGCTTCCTCGCGGTGGCGATCGCCATCCTGCTCGGCGTGCCCGTCGGCCTGCTCGCCGGCTATTTCGGCGGCTGGATCGACGATGTCATCTCGCGCACGATCGACACGCTGCTCTCCTTCCCGGCGATCGTTCTGGCGATCGCGGTGACCGGCGCGCTCGGCATCGGCCTCACCAACGGCATGATCGCCGTCGGCATCGTGTTTGCGCCGCAGCTCGCGCGGCTGGCGCGCGCGCGCACTCTGGTCGTGCGGCACGAACTCTACGTGGACGCGGCGCGCTGCTTCGGCGCCTCGACGCCGCATATCCTGTGGCGTCACGTCCTGCCGAACACGGTGCAGCCGGTGATCGTGCAGGTGACGCTGCTGCTGGCGGCCGCGCTGCTGGCGGAGGCGAGCCTGAGCTTTCTCGGCCTCGGCGTGCAGCCGCCCAATCCGAGCTGGGGCGCCATGCTGGCGCGCGCCTACCAGACGATGGACGTCGCGCCCGAGCAGATGTATCCGCCGGGCCTCGCCATCCTGTTCACGGCGCTCGCCTTCAACGCGCTCGGCGAATCCCTGCGCATCGCGCTCGATCCGACGCTCAAACGATAGGAACGGACCATGACGCCCGAACAGACCTTCGCCCAAATGGTCGCGCAGGGCGATATCGCGCTCGACAAGCTCGCCGAATGCGCGAAGCGGACGCCGGACAAGACGTTCATCCACTATGGCGAAGACGGCGTGCGCCTGACGTTCGCGCAATTCGTCGACGATCACGGACCGTTTCGCCGGCGGTTTGCTGGAGGCCGGCGTCGCGCCCGGCGATTCCGTCAGCGTGCTGACGCGCAATTCGCTGGTCAGCGCCATCGCCATGTTCGGCATCTGGCGCGCGGGCTGCCTGTTTGCGCCGATCAACTTCAACTTCAAGGGACCGCAGCTTTCCTACCAGCTCGCCGACACCAGGCCGGCGGCGCTCGTCACCGATCCGTCCTTCCTCGAAATCCTCGAGGAAATCGGCGCGAGCGCCTGCCCGCCGCGCCTCGTGATCCATACGCCGAAGGCAGGAGATCACGACCATGCCGGCGCGACATTTCCCTCCGACTTCGGCGATGCGACGCTGCTCGATTTCGCGGCCCTCTGCGCGCATCGCGCCAAGGCGCCGCCGGTTTCGCCGGGGCCCTTCGATCTCGCCAATATCGTCTATACGTCCGGGACGACGGGGCCCTCGAAGGGCGTTCTGCAGAATTTTCGCTGGATCAACCAGTACACGTTCTTCCTGCGCGCCTTCACGAGCGAGAACGACGTCATCTACTGCGACCTGCCGCTCTATCACGTCGGCGGCGCTTTCGCCCTGCTCGCGCGCGCCGTGTGGAAGGGCAATACGGTCGGGCTCTGGGATCGCTTCTCGCCGACGCAATTCTGGGAGCGCATCGCGGAAGTCGGCGCCACCTACGCCATCCTGCTCGACGTGATGACGCCCTGGCTGCTCGGCGCGCCGCCCCGCGACGGCGACCGCGGCAACACGCTCTCCATCGTGCACATGCAACCGCTGCCGCCGAACCATCGCGAGGTCGCGACGCGCTTCGGCATCGATTTCGTCACCGCCGGCTTCGGCCAGACGGAATCCGGCAATCCCTTCGTCGGCATGATCGACGAACTCGGCGACGAGGAGGGCGCGCGCTCTGCCGCAAGGAAAGGATATTCCAAGACGCAGATGCGCGAGCTCTGCAACCAACTCGGCGTGCTCGTGGTCGACGGCGCCGCAAAGCTGCCGACGGGCTTCATGGGCAAGCCTTCGCCGCTGCTCGAAGTCGCGATCCTCGACGACGACGACAACAGATGCGCGCCGGGCGTCGTCGGGCAGCTCGGCATTCGCCCGCGCTTTCCCGGCCTGTTGCTGCAGGAATATTTCCGCAAGCCCGAGGCGACGCTCAAGACGTTCCGTAATCTCTGGTTCCATACCGGCGACGCCTGCGCGGAAATTCCCGACGGCTCGGGCGTCTATCGCTTCGTCGACCGCATGGGCGGGTTTTTTCGCGTGCGCGGCGAGAATGTCTCGTCGTTCGAGGTCGAGGCGCTGATCTCGCGCCATCCCAAGGTGCAGGCGACGGCGGCGCTGCCTATACCGGCCGCCGAAGGCTCGGAAGACGACATCGTCGCCTTCGTCCAGCCCGTCGCGGGCGAGCAGCCGACCGAAGCGGAGATTCGCGATCACGCGCGCGCGGTCATGCCGAAATACATGATCCCCAGGCACATACGCTTCGTCGAGGCGCTGCCGGTCACGCCGACCAACAAGGTCGAGAAATACAAGCTCAAGCAGCAGATCGCCAAGGAATTGGGCCTCTAGACGCCGCGTCGCGTCAGAACAGAAAAGCGAGAGTCGAACAGACATGTCCCGTCCGCCATTCCGAAAGATACTGATCGCCAATCGCGGCGAGATCGCCATACGCATCGCGCGCGCGGCGGCGGCGCTGGGCGTGGCCAGCGTCGCCATCCATTCGCAGGACGATTCCGCCTCGCTGCATGTGCGCAAGGCGGACGAGGCGCATGCGCTGCCGAAGTCGGGGGTGGCGGCCTATCTCGACATTGCGCGCATCGTCGCGCTGGCGCAGGAGACCGGCTGCGACGCCATTCATCCGGGCTACGGATTTCTCGCCGAGAACGCCGCCTTCGCCCGCGCCGTCGCGGCGGCCGGGATCGCGTTCATCGGCCCGTCAGCGGAAGCGCTCGACCTGTTCGGCGACAAGCTGAAGGCGCGCGAGCTGGCGCTGAGCGTCGATGCGCCGGTCATTCAGGGCGCTGTCGTGCGCGACGCCGACGAAGCGCGCGCCTTCTTCGCCATCATCAACGCGCCGATCATGTTGAAGGCCATATCCGGCGGCGGCGGGCGCGGCATGCGCGCGGTGCGGCGCGCGGACGAGATCGCGGACGCCTTCGCGCGCTGCGCATCCGAAGCGGCGAGCGCCTTCGGCGACGGATCGCTCTACGCCGAACGCCTGATCGAAAGCGCGCGGCATATCGAGATACAGATACTGGGCGACAAACACGGCGGGCTCGTACATTTCGGCGAGCGCGAATGCACGATCCAGCGGCGCAACCAGAAGCTGATCGAGGTTGCGCCGAGCCCGTCGCTGTCGCCCGCCCTGCGCGAGAAGATCGCGGGCGCCGCGATGATGCTGGCGCGCGCGGCGAAATACGACAATCTCGGAACCTTCGAATTCCTGGTCGACGCGCGCAATTCCTCGGACGCCGCCTATTTCGCCTTCATCGAGGCCAATCCGCGCCTGCAGGTCGAGCACACCGTGACCGAGGAGACATTCGACGTCGATCTCGTGCAGGCGCAGATCCGCGTCGCGGCTGGCGCGACACTCGACGACATCGGCCTTGCCGAACCGCGCGCGCCGCGCGGCTACGCCATCCAGTCGCGCGTCAATCTGGAAACGATGAACGCGGCGGGCGAAGCGTTGCCGAGCGGCGGCAAGATCGTCGCCTTCGACATTCCCTCCGGTCCCGGCGTGCGCGTCGATACATTTGGATATTCAGGCTATCGCACGGGCGCGGCCTTCAACTCGCTGATCGCCAAGCTGATCGTGCATTCGCCCTCGCCCGATTATGCGACGGCTGTGGCGAAGGCCCTGCGCGCTCTCGCGGAATTCCGCATCGCCGGCGTCGACACCAACATCTCCTTCCTGCAGGCGCTGCTGGCGCATCCCGATTTCGCCGCCAACCGCATCGACACGCGCTTCATCGAAACGCATCTGCCCGAACTGCTGGCCTCCGCCGCGCAGGAACGCCATCGCTATTATTTCGACGCGACCTCCGACGATGCGCCGTCCGGCCGCGCGACGACGCACGCGGGTCCCGAGGGGACGGTGGCGATTTCCGCGCCGCTGCTCGGCACGATCGTGACGGTCGATGTGACGGAAGGCGCGCTGGTGCGGCCGGGACAACAGATCGCCGTGCTCGAGGCGATGAAGATGGAGCACCTCGTCACCGCGCCCTGCGGCGGCGTGGTGCGCGAGATCAGGGGGCGCAAGGGCGACACGCTCTACAAGGACGATCCTATCCTGTTCGTCGAGCCGGCCGATGTCGGCGCGGAGGATTCCACGCAGGCCGTGGACGTCGATCCCGACGCTATCAGGCCTGATCTTGCCGACGTGGTGGCGCGACAGGCGTTCGGGCTCGACGAGAACCGCGCGGAGGCGGTCGCCAAGCGCCGCAAGACCAACCATCGCACGGCGCGCGAGAATATCGCGGCGCTCGTCGACGATGGCAGCTTCGTCGAATATGGCTCGCTCGCCGTCGCCGCGCAGGCCGCGCGGCGCTCGAAGGACGATCTCATCCGCAACACGCCGGGCGACGGCGTGGTGGCGGGGCTCGCGACCGTCAACGGCGACAGGTTCGGGCCGGAACGCGCGCGCACCATGGTCGTCGCGTACGACTACATGGTGCTCGCCGGCACGCAGGGGCAGCGCAATCACAAGAAGCAGGACCGCCTCTTCACCATCGCGGAGCGGCAACGCATTCCGCTCGTGCTGTTTGCCGAAGGCGGCGGCGGGCGGCCAGGCGATACGGAACGGCTCGGCGTCACCGGCCTCGACGTGCCGACCTTCGCGCAATTCGCCAGGCTCAGCGGCCTCGTGCCGCTGGTCGGCATCGTGTCCGGCCGCTGCTTTGCCGGCAATGCGGCGCTGCTCGGCTGCTGCGACGTGGTGATCGCCACGAAGGACACGAGCGTCGGCATGGGCGGGCCGGCGATGATCGAGGGCGGCGGGCTCGGCGTCTATCATCCCGACGAGGTCGGCCCCACCAGCATTCAATGGCCGAACGGCGTGATCGACGTTCTGGTCGAGGACGAAGTCGAGGCCTGCGCGGCCGCGAAGAAATATCTCTCCTACTTTCAGGGGCCGGTCGCGGCATGGAGCGCGCCCGACCAGCGACTGCTGCGGCGCGCGATTCCGGAAAACCGGCTGCGCGTCTACGAAATCCGCGACGTCATCCACGCGCTCGCGGACGAAGGGTCCGTGCTCGAACTGCGCGGCGGCTTCGGCGCCGGCATCGTCACTGCGTTCATCCGCGTCGAGGGACGTCCCTTCGGCCTCGTCGCCAACAATCCGAAACATCTCGGCGGCGCCATCGATTCGGAGGCCGCCGACAAGGCCGCGCGCTTCATGCAATTGTGCGACGCTTTCGACATTCCCATCGTCTCGCTGTGCGACACGCCGGGCTTCATGGTCGGGCCGGAAGCGGAGAAGACCGCGCTGGTGCGCCACGTCTGCCGCATGTTCGTGACGGCCGCCTCGATCGACATTCCCTATTTCACCATCGTGCTGCGCAAGGGCTACGGCCTCGGCGCGCAGGCGATGGCCGGCGGCGGGTTTCACGCGCAAACCTTCACGATCTCGTGGCCAACAGGCGAATTCGGCGGCATGGGGCTCGAAGGCGCGGTGCGCCTCGGTTTCCGCAAGGAGCTGGAAGCGGTGGAAGACCTCGCGGAGCGCGAAAAGCTCTTCCAGTCGATGGTCGCGAAATCATACGAAGTCGGCAAGGCGACCAACATCGCCTCGGTGCTGGAGATCGATCAGGTGATCGATCCCGTGGAGACGCGCCGCTGGATCATCCGCGGTCTCGAGTTCCTGCCCGGCGCCGCAGCCGCGCGCGACGCGCAAGCGGCCGTTCGTCGACACCTGGTGACGCAAATCTGGGGACGCAAAAAAGCCCGCGGCGCGAACGCCGCGGGCTTCCCGAACCGTCGATGGACGATCAGTGCTTGGCGATATTGTCCGGCAGCTTGCCGCCGTTGGCGGCGATCATTTCCATCATCTTCTTGTGCAGCCAGATGTTCATCTTGGCGCTGTCGCCGGTGTCGCCGTCGTAATGCAGCTCCTTGGCGAGATCCTTGCGCGCCGAGAGGCTGGAATCGAGGCCCAGCGCCTTCATCATGTCGACGATCGACACGCGCCAGTTGAGCTCCTCGGCGTGCTTGTCGACGAGGTCGTCGAGGATCGCGGCGACGTCGACCGAACCGGCCGGCGCGAGGGGCGCCGCCGGCGCGGCGGCTGTGGCGGAAGCCGGCTTTGCCTCCTCGGCAGCGGCCGGGGTGACGCCAAAAATCTTGCTCATGATGGAGCCGAAGAAGCCCATGGGTAACTCCTGTTTCAACGCCGCCAACGTATGAGTCCGCAGCAACGATTCAAGTGATGAAACGTCCGAAAAACGGACGCCCGGCAAAAGTACGCCCCCGGTCGACCGGATACCGAAAGCGCGCCGATGATCGTCGCCGGGGACTTACGTTGCAAGCGAAAAGTCTCCGATCTGCAGACAGCAGCTACCAGCCGCCGCCCGCCGCGCCAGTGCCGAAAGTCATTCCCGGCGCTCTCACTCGAGCACGACGCAGGACAGCATGGCCGGCCGACCCTCGATATTCGTTCGACCCGACCGCGCGAGCCGCGTCGCGACGCGACCGCCGGCGTCGCGAATGACGAGCGGCGCGGGTTCGGCAAAGGCCGCCGGCGAAGCGTCGGGCCTGATCTCGATCTCCTCGGGCTCACGCGAAAAGCCTGTCCCGAGCGCCTTCACATAGGCCTCCTTGGCGGTCCAGATGCGCAGGAAAAGCTCGTGATCCGCGTCGGCCGCCGCCGCGAGCGCAGCGCGTTCGGCGGGGTGCAGCACGTTGAGCGGCGGATCGAAGCGCGCGCCGATCGTTTCGACATCGACGCCGATGGGGCCGTCGGCAACAGCGGCCGCGACGATATCGTCACGCCCGGCGAGCGACAGTGCGAGCGAGGGATTTGGCGCGACGATTTTTGGCGCGCCTTGCGCGTCATGCGCGATGACGACATCGGCCTCGTCGCAGCCCGTCCGCCATGCGATCAGGCGCCGCGCCAACGCCGCGCGGGCGGGCCCGAGGTCGCGCGCGGGCGCGCTCAGCCGCGCAAGCCAGATGTCGGCGCGGCCGCCGGCATGATCGAGAGACAGTACGAGCGGCGCGATGGAAAGGTCTCCTGCGGCTTCTGCGGACAGGCCATTCATCATTCGGTCTAGAGCGCGCAGCGAAAAAGCGGAAGCCGGCATTTCGCGACACGCGCGCTCCACATTTTGAAATCGATCAGCTTTCCCGCATTTGAGCAATTTCGCTCAAATGCGGGCTGATCTAGCATGCGAGCGCGTATCGAGCGAAGATCGTCCGATGGAAACATCTGCTTCGCGCGCCGAACCCCATGTCAGCCGCGCCGGCTTCTGGCGCGGAATGGTCGAGTCCCTGCCCTTCCAGCCCGGAGCGCTGATCTTCGGCCTGGCGGTCGGCGCGGTCGCGAACCAGAAGGGGCTGACGCTCGCCGAAGCGATCGGCCAGAGCGCCATCGTCTACGCCGGCGCCTCACAGATGCTGACGCTGCAGATCTGGACGCCCGACTGGACGCTCGGCGCGCTGCTCGCGGCGATGGGCGTGACGGCGGCGATCAATGCGCGCTTCCTGTTGATGAGCGCGACATTCCGCCCGTGGATCGAAGGGCTCGACCGGCGCCTCGTCTATTCCAGCCTGCTGTTTCTGACCGACGCGAGTTTCGCCATCGGCGCGCGCCATCATGCGGGCGGCGGGCGCGACCACGGGCCGGTCATCGGCGCCAACGTGCCGCTCTATCTCGGCTGGGTCGCGGTCACCGCGATCGGCTTCGTCGCCGGCGCGCTGGTCGCGCGTCCCGAGCGCTACGGGCTCGATCTCGTGCTGCCGATCGTCTTCGCCACGCTCACCGTGCCGATGGTCCGCCGGGCGAAGCGTTTCGCGCCGCTGGTCATCGCCGGGCTCGTCGCCATCGTCGTCTCGCTGTTTGCGCCGGGCTGGTTCATCGTCGCCGGCGCGCTCGCCGGCGCGCTGTCGGCCGCGCTGATCGACGAGGAATGATGAGCCCCTCCATCGGTCCATGGACGGTCATATTCGCCACCGCGGCGGTGACGATCCTGCTGCGGCTCGGCGGCTACTGGCTGATGGCGCGCGTGCCGATGACGGCGCGCGTGCGGCGCGGGCTAGACGCCCTGCCCGCATCGATCTTCATCGCGACGGTGGCGCCGATCGCGCTGAAGTCGGGCGTGGCCGGAACGGCGGCGGTCGCGGCGGCGGCCATCGTGATGTTCTTCACACGACGCGAACTGCCGTCGCTCGCGGTGGGATTTGCCACGGCGGCGGGCTTAAGGGCGATGGGGTTTTGAACGTTGTCGGCGTCGACCCCGAATGTCATTCCCGCGAAAGCGGGAATCCAGGCGCAGCGCCGGGCTGGTTCCCCGCTTTCGCGGGAATGACATTCGTGATCACGTCGGCGACAGCAACGCCGTAATCCGCTTCTTCAACCCATCCCTGACCGCGCGATAAGCGTCGAGCATCTGCTCGCGCGAGCCCTGCACCGCAGTGGGGTCGACGGTCGGCCAGTAGACGACGTCGACGGCCAGCGTGCGCGTGAATTCCAGCGCCTTGTGGTGGGCTTCCGGCGACAGCGACACGATGAGGTCGAAGCTCGAATCCTCGAGGTCCTCGAACGTGTGCGGTTTGAATTTCTGAATGTCGATGCCGATGTCGTCCATCGCCGCGACGGCGAAGGGATCGAGTTCGCCGGCCTTGACGCCGGCGGAGGCGAAATAGACGTCGCGACCGTAATAATAGCGCGCGATCGCTTCCGCCATCGGCGAGCGAACGGCGTTGAAGGTGCAGCAGAACAGAATGGATTGCGGGCGACGGCCGCTCTCCATCGTCAGCCTCCGGGCGCTTTAAAGCGCATATCCTTCTCACAAAAGTCTGCAACTTTTGCGGGACATGCTCGAGAGACGCGCGGCACGCCGCCTCAGCCCTTCCAGTGCAGGGCGGTGACGAGCGTGAAGAGGCGGCGCGACGTGTCCATGTCGCATTCGACCTTGCCCTTCAGCCGTTCGGCCAGCAGTTGCGCGCCTTCGTTGTGCAGGCCGCGCCGGCCCATGTCGATCGCCTCGATCTGCGCCGGCGTCGCGGTGCGGATCGCCGCGTAATAGCTCTCGCAGACCATGAAATAGTCCTTCAGGATCTTGCGGAACGGCGTCAGCGACAGAATGTGCGTGACGATGGTCGCGCCTCCCTCGTCGCGAATATCGAAGGCGAGCTTGGCGTCGTGCAGCGCGAGAAAGAGCGCGTACGGGCCGCCGTCGTGGGCCGGCAGCGCGAACCTGTTGTCCTCGATCAGGTCGTAGATCGCGATCTCGCGCTCGTGCTCCTGATCCGGCGTGCCGCGGCCGATCGAGGCGTCGTCGAGCGTGATCGCGATCAGCCGCTTCGTCTCTGTCGTCATGCGGCGCCTCTGTTCATGCGGATGGCCACCGAGCGCGCGTGCGCTTCAAGCCGTTCGGCCTGCCCGAGCGCGATCGCCGAAGGCCCGAGCGTTTCGAGCGATTGCGGCGAGCACTTGAGAATGGACGTGCGCTTCATGAAGTCGAGCACGCCGAGGCCGGAAGAAAAACGCGCCGAGCGCGCGGTCGGCAGCACGTGATTGGAGCCGCCGACATAATCGCCGATGGCTTCGGGCGTATGCGCGCCGATGAAGATGGCGCCGGCGTTTCGCACGCGCGCCGCCAGCGTCTCCGCATTCTCCGCCATGATCTCGAGATGTTCGGCGGCGATGCGGTCGGCGAGCGGGATCGCGTCGTCGAGCGATCTGACCACGATGGTCGCGCCGAACTCATTCCAGCTCGCCCGCGCGATTTTTTCACGCGGCAGGGTGGAAAGTTGGGCTTCCACCGCGCGCTCGACGTCGCGCGCGAGCTCCGCGCTGTCGGTGATGAGGATGCTCTGGGCGGCCGTATCGTGCTCGGCCTGCGCCAAGAGGTCGGCGGCGATCCAGGCGGGATTGGCGCTAGCATCCGCGATGACCAGCACTTCCGAGGGGCCGGCGATCATGTCGATGCCGACCTGGCCGAACACGCGGCGCTTGGCCGCCGCCACATAGGCGTTGCCGGGGCCGACGATCTTGGCGACCGGCCGGATGGTCTTGGTGCCATAGGCGAGCGCGGCCACCGCCTGCGCGCCGCCGATACGGTAGACTTCGTCGACGCCGGCGCGCGAGGCGGCCGCCAGCACCAGCGGGTCGATCGCGCCGTCGGGCGTCGGCACGACCATGACGATGCGCGGCACGCCGGCGACCTTGGCCGGCACGGCGTTCATCAGGACGGACGAGGGATAGGAGGCCGTGCCGCCGGGCACGTAGAGGCCGACCGCCTCGACCGCCGTCCAGCGCCAGCCGAGCTCCACGCCGGCCTCGTCGGTGAAGCGCAGGTCCTGCGGCTTCTGGCGCTGGTGGAAGGCGACGATGCGGGCGTGCGCGACGTCCAGCGCATCGAGCGCGTTCTTCGGGCAGGCGGAAACCGCCGCCTCGATCTCGTTCCTCGAGATGGCGAGGCCGCGCTGGGCGAGGTCGATCCGGTCGAATTTCCTCGACAGGTCGATCAGGGCCGCGTCGCCGCGTGAAATCACGTCGGCGATGATGGCGCGGGCGGCGGCATCCACGTCCTCCGAGACCTCGCGCTTCATGGCGAGGAGTTCGGCGAAGCGCGTGTCGAAATCGGCGGCCGTGGCGTCGAGCCGCAGGGTCATCGGCGAACTCCGGAATCGGGCGCGGAGGACGCGCGCCCCGAATTTGTCCGTCAGGTCATGACCCTTGACCGGGGCCCGCGTCAAGCGCGTGGCCGGGCCGGGATTTGGCGGTCCAGCGGGGCCCGAGGTCGCGCAGATGCGCCTCCAGGCACTCGACGTCGAGCCGCAGCGCCGCGCCGCCCGAAAATGTCAGCAGAACATGGCCCGCCGGGGCTTCGGTCGGCTCGAAGGCGACCGTCAGCAGGCTCAGCACCGTGTCGGGCTCGCGTTGCGGCACGCCGTTCTGGCGCACGGTGCGCACGCGATCGAACTGCAGGGAAGCGACCGCCCGCTCGCACTGGCCGGCGTCCGCCGCGATCCAGTCGAATCGCTGGAGACCCAGAACGAACCGATCCTGCTCCGGCAGCCAGGCCATGTCGCCGACGCGCACCAGCGCGTCCTGCAGGTGGGCGGAGACGATCTGAAGGTCTTCCGCGTCGAAGGCGATGAGGCGGAGCGGCTTTTCGCTATCGGGGCATTGCTTTGTCATGACGGCCTCGCATCCGCCATTTGGGGGCGACGGCGGCCCGAAGCAAGGGCGAGCCGGGACCGCCGGCCTCTGGCCGGCATAACCGCAGCGGCCGGCCGGAGGCCGGCGGCCCCGGCTAATCAGCCCGCCGAAATGCGCTCGATCTCCGCGCCGCAGGCGCCGAGCTTCTTCTCCAGCGCCTCGAAGCCGCGGTCGAGGTGATAGACGCGATTGACCGTCGTCTCGCCCTCCGCCGCCAGCGCGGCGATGACCAGCGAAACCGAGGCGCGCAGGTCCGTCGCCATCACCGGGGCGCCCTTCAGCTTCTCCACGCCCTCGATGATCGCCGTGTCGCCGTCGAGCCGGATCTGCGCGCCGAAGCGGGCGAGTTCCGAGACGTGCATGAAGCGGTTCTCGAAAATCGTCTCGGTGATGCGCGACACGCCGTTGGCGCGGGTGACGAGCGCCATCAACTGCGCCTGCAGGTCGGTCGGGAAGCCCGGATAGGGTTCGGTGACGACGTCGACCGGCTGGATCGCGCCGCCATTGCGATAGATGCGCACGCCGTCGTTGGTCTGGGTGACCTTCGCGCCGGTCTCCGCGACCACGTCGAGCGCGGCTTGCAGCAGATCGGCGCGCGCGCCCTGCAGCAGCACGTCGCCGCCGGTCATGGCGACGGCCATGGCGTAGGTGCCGGTCTCGATGCGGTCAGGCAGCACGGCATGGCGGGCGCCGTTGAGGCGGGTCACGCCGGTCACCTCGATGGTCTTGGTGCCCGCGCCCTTGATCTTGGCGCCCATTTTCATCAGGCATTCCGCGAGATCGACGATTTCCGGTTCTCGCGCGGCGTTGTGGATGACCGTGGTTCCGTGCGCGAGGCTGGCGCCCATCAGCGCCGTATGCGTGCCGCCGACCGTGACCTTCGGGAAGAGGATGTCGCCGCCCTTGAGGCCGTTCCTGGCGCGGGCGATGGCGTAGCCGCCCTCGATCTCGATGTCCGCGCCCAGTTCCTTCATCGCCATGAGCAGCAGGTCGACCGGGCGCGTGCCGATGGCGCAGCCGCCCGGCAGCGAGACTTTCGCCTCGCCCATGCGGGCGACCAGCGGCGCCAGCACCCAGAAGGAGGCGCGCATCTTGGAGACGAGGTCGTAGGGCGCGGTCGTATCGACGATCTGGCGGGCGGCCAGATGCACGGTCTGGCCCTGCGTGTCCGAATCGCCGGAGCGCTTGCCCTCGATCGTGTAGTCGACGCCGTGATTGGCCAGAATGCGGGCGAGCTGCGACACGTCGGCGAGGCGCGGCAGGTTTTCCAGCGTCAGCGTGCCTTCGGTCAGGAGCGAGGCGATCATCAGCGGCAGGGCGGCGTTCTTGGCGCCGGAAATCGGAATGGTCCCGTTGAGACGGTGGCCGCCGACGATGCGAATGCGATCCATCAAACCTCGCTTCCGGGGCCGCGCGCCGGCGCCCCTCAGTACGATTTTCGCGGGCGAGCCGCCCGAACAAACCCTGCTCGCGCCCTCTTGCACAAGCCCATGCAATGTGGCGGACCAAGGGCCGATTCAGTCTTCGCGCCCCCCGTCCGCCGTTTTCTGCGGCGGTGTGGCATTTGGGCGTCCGTCGCCGGCCGGCTTCTCGCCCCCGCCCTCCGCCGGACGGGTCGCCGCCTTGCGCCGGCGCAGATTGTCGCGCAACGCGCTCGACAGCCGGCTCGCGCGATCACCACCCTTTGCGCCGCCCTTCGGGCCGGCCTTGCTCATGCGGGAAGCGCCCCCGTTTCAATCCGGCGCATGTTTAGGGGCCAAAGCCATGACCTGCAAGCCGCAGGCCGGAACTGGCCGGCGCCGTCCGATCGCGGCGGTCCCGGATTTTCCGCCAGCGGAAGGCGGGAAAGCTCGCAAGATCGCCTGGGGCTCTCCGCCTCGAGGGGCATGGGCATGGCGGAGGAGCCGTCAAGCGACCGCGCTTGTCATGCCGGCGACGCTGTGGCACAAGCGCGCCGTCCCGCGCCGGCCCCGCCGCGCCCGACCCAAAGCTGCGGTAGCTCAGTGGTAGAGCACTCCCTTGGTAAGGGAGAGGTCGAGAGTTCAATCCTCTCTCGCAGCACCATAAATAATTGAAACTATTGGTATTTCTCAATTGTTGACAGGCATTATTGTCCTACAACTTGCCACTGAAAAACACCCATTTGTAGGGAGCGCTATTTCCTAATACATTGTATTCACGATGTTTTCCGCACGCACGGACACTCACAGACACTCGGGGACATTGCAGAATTGGCTCGGATGCCCGGAAAGAGAACAATTTTCTATTAAGGCGTTCCGCAACTTTCTCTGTCCTTCCTTCGCTCCGCTTTCGCGATCTCGCGACGTGCGTCGGCCGCTATTCGACGCTCTCGCTTCCTCTGCTCAATTCTGGCCAGAGCTTTTAGGGTTCCAGTGCGCCGAACTATCGACGTGCCCCCACGTGGCTCCCCGCTACATTCATGGTTTTGGGGAGTGGGCAACGCTTCCAAAAATCGGGCTAAGTCATCTCTTGTGAAGACCCGCTTTCGTCCTGCCATTCGGTAGTGCGGCGCGTGAGCCGTCAGCCGCCGTAGCGTTGCCATAGAAACTTGAAGCATCGCGGCGACCTCGTTTGCCGTGAACACCAGCCTTTGATCCCCTCCGTCACACATCATCGGCATAGCCCTCCTCGATGATGACCATAAGTATCAAATCCAGCCGCAGCAGCCACCCATATGCTACATTCTCCACACAATTTTGATACTTATAGTCCGTAGACTTATTGTCATCAGCCGAACGAATTGCTGCTCACTCCACGCGTGTGCAGCAATATGAAAAGTGAGGCGCTCACATCTTTTGGGGCTGCTGTTCGAGCCCGCCGGAAGGCCTTGAACTTCTCTCAAGAGGGGCTTGCAGCCGCGAGCAACCTTGATCGGACCTACATCGGCGGCGTCGAAAGAGGGGAGCGCAACGTAAGCCTAGTCAACATCAACAAAATTGCCGAGGCCCTTGAGACCTCCGCGTCGGCTCTTCTCCGAGAAGCTGGTCTTTAAACCGCGTCGCGCCTCGCCATCATCGTATGGCTCTGTTGACGTTGGCGCGCCGAATCGGCGACAAAGCACTGCTCTTTACGCGTGCGAGCCGAATCATCTTAAACTCGGCTTTGTCGGGCGATTCGCCAGACGGTACGTTATTGTCGGCGCTTAACGGCAGGAACAAGGCTTGAGAGTTATCTCTCGTCGCTTCGCTCCTCGCCCTGCGGTACCGATAACTCTCAACCCTTGTTCCTGCCTTTCAAAGGTAAAGAGCAATTGACTGACGAGATACTCGGTCTTTTTAGCGACCTCAACAAAGATAAGCTTCGCATCAGTCGCCCCTCGAAGCCTATTTTTCTCTGCGGCGGCCTGATTAAGGCACCAAATCCGCCGCCAAGTTTGCGCGACTACATACTCCGCAATTTTAAGCCAAAGACCCCTCTCGACGGGCAAGTCATATTGGCTGAAGCTGCAAATCAACTTTATCGAGAGACTGCGTACTCGGACCTAATTACATTTGAGGAAGATATCGCTCAAATCGCATCTATTATTCTTGTTATAGCTGAAAGCCCAGGAAGCCTTGCGGAATTGGGTGCGTTTGCCAGCAATCACATTATGCGCAGCAAGCTGCGAATTATACTCAAGGAACAACACGCAAATGAAGAATCTTCATCAGATATGGCCCGGTCGAAAGAATAAAGAAAGATAACAGCGACTTCGTCGGAATTTATCCTTGGAAGACGAGCAAGAAGGGGACGCTCATTGTTAGGTCAGCAAGTCCGCATAAGCGCGAAATGATCAAATTCATCAAGCAGCAACTAGCAGCGATCCCGAAGAGTGAGTTATATTCTAAACTTAAATCTGAGTCAAAATTCTTTGTGATATTATGGGTTATATATGTATATTACGCGATAACGCGTCAACAATTGTACGAGATAGTCCTTGCCTTAAGACCAGAATTGACCGAACGGGAGATAAGAAACGCGATATACTGCTTGCGCCTCGTAGGGTGGGTGAATATATGCCAATATTCATCTAAAGATTATTTATTCGCCGCCTACGATCATGATCCATTTATCTATGCATACAATGACGGAGTTGCCATAACCGACAGTTCCCGGCGAAAGCTTAATATTGCGCAATCGGTACACAAGGGGGCAGCGCTACCGCGTCACGTCCGAACCATCGTCGCAAAGGCGAGGATTGCGACATGACGGAAGGCCTGCTTCAGAAGCTCAGCGCAGACCTAGCGATTGCGATGTCGGACCTCGTGCGCATCGTCGCGACTGCGCCACGACGCTATAAGGTCTACGAGATTCCCAAGCGCACCGGAGGCACGCGGATAATTGCGCAGCCGGCCCGCGATCTAAAAATTCTCCAACGCTACTTGCATGACACGCTTCTCAAGAAACTGCCGGTGCATTCAGACGCGATGGGTTACGTCGAAGGGCGTAGCATCGCGCACAATGCTCGCAGGCACGTCGATAGCGCTGTCATTCTCAAGTTGGACTTCAAGGATTTCTTCCCAAGCATAATGGTTGCCGATTGGGAGAGAGTTGCGAAAAAAGCCGCGCTAGAACTAAGTCCCGCCGACCTGCGAGTTTGCAGTCGAAATCTTGTTTTGGGGCGTGAATTCCAGCGATCCAAAGTGCCTGTCGATTGGTGCTCCGTCGTCGCCAAAGCTGTCAAACATCGTGATGTTCGAGCTTGATCAAAGGTTTTCTGAAACCGCTTCAAAATTGGGCGTTAGTTATTCGCGCTACGCTGACGACATCACCGTCTCTGGCGAGTCCGCTGACGCGCTGTTGCGCTTCGAGCGGTCAGCACGGTCTCTAATTGCTAGGCACAAGTCACCGCGCCTCACATTCAATGATGAGAAACGTGGCATGTACGGCAAGGGCCAACGCCGGATGGTAACCGGCCTAATAGTTACACCCGATGAGAAAGTCTCGATTGGACGGGAACGCAAGCGACTGATCTCAGCGATGCTGCACAAAGTTGCGCTCGGGGAAACGGACCCAGAGCATATGGCGAAGCTAAAAGGCTACCTCGGTTTTTGTGTCGCGGCAGAAGCAACGTTCGTTACGCGGATGCGGACTAAATACGGAAACCGACTGGTTGACGCGGTGCTCGAATACGCACCGCCCAAGCGACCAAACGCTCGTCCATGACACGCGTGTTCCAAGTCGGAAGCGCTATTCGTGCGAACAATCCTTGTTATTCAGCCTGACGTGAAGTCGGCGACGCGTCAGGACTTCCAGTGGCGGCCCAGACACTCCTTGCAATTTTCGTTAGATCTCCTGACAGGCACTGGGTGTTTTTTGGGTGTTTCGCGCCTGTGATGTCTTATAAATAATTGATTTGACAGCATTTTTTGGCATTTAATGCATCCCTTGGTAAGGGAGAGGTCGAGAGTTCAATCCTCTCTCGCAGCACCAGCTTCAAACGCCAGAAAATCCGTTAAACATCAATTGGCTAGACTGGCTCTTCGTTGCGCAACACTGGCGCTCCGATCAGCGAAAGCATGCAAGACATACCGAGAACATATGCGCCAATCGGCGCAAGCCAGTTCGCCGTCGCATGATCACTTCATCCGTTCGACGGTCCTCAGAAAAGCTTTGATAAGCGGCGAATGTGCTCGATCTGCGTGATGTGCGATGCTGTATCTGGTCTGGATCGTGCAATCGCGGATCGAAAGAATTTGCAAATTCGGATGCGCGACGAATTCGAAATCCGCGACGACGCTAACGCCCAGACCTCGTTCGACCGCCTGGCGGAGCAACCGTGATCCAGACGGGATTGAGCAAGCCTCCGCCGGCCGCTTTCCAGTTGGCGCCGAGGAAATGCACCGGAACCCAGACGATCAGCCCGTAGCGAGCGGCGTTCTGAAAGCCGAGAGCGCAGCCGCCGATGTGAATTCGGATGTTTCGCAGCACGCCGCGATAGCGCAGCAGCGAGGTCTCGCCTTCCGGAGTCGCATGCGCGGCGTCTTCCTCGGGCTCTTCCGCCCGCGAAAAGCCCGTGTCCGAGGGTTGATCGCGCGCAACGAAAAAGAAAATGATTCCGGCCGTCGCCAGCAACAATACTGGAAGACGGAACACCCAACGCCAATCGAGGTGGAAGGTGTCGATCACCAGCAGCGCGGAGACATAGGCCATCACCGACGACATGCCGGCGGCGAACAGATAGAGTCCATAGACCTTGCCTCGTTCGGCCTTCGGGCGACGGTCGCCCCCATCGCCATCATGGCGGCGACGCGCTGGTCGACTGCGACATGGAAAGCGTCCGAATCCGGTTCTCCCGGCGCGTTCTTGTGCTGCACGTAATCCGAGGTCGACAGATACATCAGATCAGGACGTGTCGGCGACTGCAGAAGCTTCAGCCCCGCGTCCAGCGCGAACAGCGACAGATCGGCGGAGTACTGATCCGGTCGTGGCCGCCCCACGAGCGCCTCGCCATTGGCGAACCCGAATTTCGAGAGATCGGCCTTGTCGGCATATTCGGACGAGAACGCTATCCCATCCATTTCGTAGGCGAGCGCCTTGAGGAGTTTGTCCTTGGCGGTGACGACGGCCGTAGGGACGCCGATGCTGCTCAGCGCGCCAAGGATCGTGCCGCAACGCAACCGGCGGGCGTCGGTGATCATGATTTCTTCGCCGGTCTCCGCGTCGAGGTAGAAATTGCCGTTGACGCCATGAACGGCGGGCGAAACGCCGGTCACGATCGACGTATTGTTTGTGTTCGTGGTGGTTGGCAACGTCGCCAGCGCGTGGCCGACGAAGCCGTCGCGCCTCAGCGCGGCAAGCGTCGGAAGTTTGCCGTTGGCGATGCCGTGGTCGAAATATTCGGGATCGAATCCATCGAGACAAATCACCACGGTCGGGCGCTTTGGGCGCGCATATGTGCGGCCGTTCACGATAACTCAGCGACGAGTGCAATTCGGCTTGAGGCGGTCCGCATGATGCGCCGGCTGCAAGCGAAGCGTCCGCTTTCGGCTCGGGCGGCAGTGTCGACTGATTGCCGCCGTTTTCGCGCAAGCGCGTCCAGCGGCGACGTTGCGCGACAAAGACGTCCTCGACCTTCATCGCAAGCGCTGCGCCGATGCGCGCGAACGAATAAACCATCGGCGCGACAAGCGCACGGTCACGCAAGCCGATCGGCGTCGCGACATCGACGCTGTCCATCAATGCGCGCGCCTCTGGCGATGCCCGCCGTGAGCAAGGCTGGTTATGCTCTTGGCTTGCTTCCAATAACGAGCGCTATACCGCCGAGGATGGCGACCGAAGACAGAACGAGGCGAGGCGTTATCGCTTCGCCGATCATGAGCGTCCCTGCAATGGCGGTTATGACTGGCACGGAAAGTTGCACGGACGCCCCTTGCGCGGGCGAGAGGCCCGGCAGCGCTGCGTACCAGATCGAGTAACCGAGCCCGGATGCGACAGCGCCGGAAAGGACTGCGTAGACTATTCCCATCGCATCGCCTTTCAGACCGGCGAAGGCTGCGGCCGCGAGCAAAGCAGCCGCCATCGGCAGCGCTCGCAGGAAGTTTCCGCCCGTCGCAGCCAGCGGATCGGCGGCGCCGCGCCCGAACAGCGAATAGGCGCCCCAGGCGACGCCGGCTGCGAGCATGAGACTGGCGCCGACCGGCGGCGGCGCCGAGACGCCCGGCGCAAGCAACGCCGCAAGACCGCCGAGCGCCGCAACAAACCCCAGCCATTGCAGGCGCGCGAGACGCTCGCCGCGCACCAGGCCGGTCGTCACCATGGTCGCCTGCACCGCGCCGAACAGAAGCAGCGCGCCCGCGCCAGCCGGCAAGGTGATGTAAGCGAAGGAGAAGGCCGCGGCATAAGCAAACAGCGCGAAGCCTGCGCGCCACGACCCCCCGACCGTCCGCGCGCGTCCGGACAGGGCCAGGATCAGCCACAGCGTCGCGACGCCCGAAGCGATGCGCACGAGCGTGAAACTCGCGGGATCGATGGCGCCTTGCGCAAGCGCCAGCCGGCACAGAATGGAATTTGCCGCAAAGGCGAGCATGGCCACGACCGTCAGCCCGACCGTGCGGGATGACGGCAGGTGCGCGGCGGCGCCGGTCATGCGCCGCGCTTCTCGAGCGACAGACGCGCCGCCGCCCGATCCGCCTTGCCGGTCCGGCCGGCCGGCAATGAGCTGACGAAATGGAATGAGTCCGGCGTCTTGAATCGTTCGAGCCGATCCTTGGCCCAGGCTCGCAGCGCCGCCTCGTTCAGCGCCGGATCGCGCGCGACAACCATCAGATGCAGGCTTTCGCCGAGCCTCTCGTCCGGCGCGCCGAAGGCCAGCACGGCGGCGACGCCCTCGTGTTGCGCAAACAGGTTTTCGATTTCAAGCGGCGTGATCTTGTTGCCGCCGCGCGACACGACATCCTTGGAGCGGCCGACCAGTTGCACGAAGCCGTCGGCGCGGACCGTCGCGAGGTCGCCCGTCCTGAAATAGCCGTCGGCGAAGGCGGCGGCGGTCTGCGCGGGATCGTCGAGATAGCCGGCCATCACGGCAGGCGTCAGGATTTGCAACTCGCCGACGCCCGGCGCCAGACCGAGTTCAGGCTGCTCGGCGATGCGGAACGCGACGCCTTCGGTCGGGCGGCCAATCGTGCCGCGCGCAAGACTTTGATCCTCGGGCCGCACACTGAAATCGCACGAGCCGGTTTCGGTCAGACCAAACAGATCGAAGACATTTGCGTGCGGCAGCAGCTCCGCCAGCTTTTCGGCAAGAACAGGACTGAATGGCTCGCCGCCAGTCAGAATTTTCTCGAGCTTGTCCGCGCGCAGGTTGGAATCCGCGCACAGCGTGCGCAGCAAGGTCGGCACCGCGGCGAGAATGGTGATCTCGTCGCCGTGCGACGCCAGCGCAGTGGCCGAAAATTTCGGCGCCAGCAACAAACGGGCGCCGGACATGAGAGTCAAAAGGCTGACCCAGATGCCGAAGATGAAGGTCAGTTGCAGCGGCACGACCACGACATCGCTTGTCGTTGGCGTCAGAAGGCGCGAGAGCGCCCGCAGCTTCCAGGCGAGCCCCTTGTGAGTGACGACCACGCCTTTCGGCTGGCCCGTGCTGCCGGAGGTGAAGACGATCAGCGCCGCGCCGTCGAGCAGCGGGCGGCGAGGCGGTGGCGCGACGCCGATCCGCTCCAGGGCGCCCGCACGAACGGCAAGGCGCGCGCCGAGGCGTACGATCAGCGCCTCGATCGCCGTCTCGGGCGTCCCGACATGGATAGGCGCGGCGACGCAGCCGGCAAGCCAAAGGCCGAGAAAGCCGACGACGTCTTCCGGCCTGTTGGAGATGAACAGCACGACCGGTTCGTTCGCCGTTGCGCCGGCCGCGCGCAGGTCTGCCGCGATTTTTTGCGCAGCGTCTGCGAGCGCGGCCGAGGACAGCGCCGCTTCACCGAGTTCGCCCGCGCTGGCCTGCGCGAAGGCGGGCGCGTCGAGGACGCGGCGCGCAAGATTGTCCGCGCTCATTTGCGCTCCGGAAAACGGGCGTCGCGCCAGGCGAGCGCCGCCTTCAGGCCATCGGCGCGCGCGATGTCCATGAAGGCCATCTTGTCCGGCGAGCCCGGACCTTCGATTTCGAGATCGATGGCGAGCGCCGTCTCCAGCGCATCGAGCATGCCCTGGCGCTCGAGCGTCTGGTTGATGGCGCGCTTGGTCTGCTTCAGGAGATTGGGGTCGATCGCGCAGAGATGCCTCGCGACCAACGCTGCTTCGGTCTCCAGCGAGGCGTCGGGCACGATGCGGTTGACGATCCCGAGCTCCCGCGCGCGCTGGACGGAAAGACGGTCTTCGCCGAGAAAAATGATTTCCTTGGCGACCTTCGGGCCAACCAGCCACGGCAGCACCATGGCGACAATGCCGGCCCCGAATTTGAGTTCGGGCTCGCCGAAGAAAGCGGTCTCGCTCGCAATCGTCATGTCGCAGGCCAGACTGAGTTCGAAGGCGCCGGCGAGACAGGGGCCACGCACGGCGGCGATCGTGGGCTTCGGACAGTGCCAGAACCGCATGACCGCGTCGAAATCCTTGCGCAGGATCGGCTTCCACTGATCGAAGCCGGTCGGACGACGCTCCATCTGCTCTTTCAGATCGAAGCCGGACGAAAAGGCGGCGCCGGCGCCCGAGACGACCACGACTTTCGCGGCGACATCCGCTTCGGCCAGATCCATCGCCATGTTGATCTCTTCGAGCATCCGGCCATTGAGCGCATTCGTGCGCGCGGGTCGCGAAAGGGTCATATGCGCGACGGATTCCTCCACGCGATAGGCGATCGTTTCGAAATCCATTCCTCCGCTCCCGCGAATCTTGGCCGCCTCGAGGCGACTCCCGGTCAGAGGCGCCGACGCTGGCGCCGCCGACTCCCGTTGCAGCATAGTCCTACTTGGCGCCCGCGCTGACCAGTGGGCAACCGCCGTCCGCCATCGGCCGGAACGCCTTGTCGCCGGGCACCGTGCTCACGAGCTTGTAATAATCATACGGCTTCTTCGATTCCTCGGGCGTCTTCACCTGGAACAGATACATGTCGTGGATGGTGCGGCCATCGGCGCGAATGCTGCCCTTGCCGAACAGCGGGTCGTCGGTCGGCATCTGCTTCATTGCAGCGACAACGGCCGCGCCCGACTTGGCCTTGACCTTGTCCATCGCTGCAATCGCCTTCATCCAGTGAAGGACCGCAGCATATGCGCCCGCCTGATTCATGGTTGGATACTTGCCGCCGTTGCGCGGCGCAAAGCGCTTGGTCCATTCGCGCGTCTTGTCGTTCATGTCCCAATAGAAGGCTTCGGTCAGCAGAAGGTTCTTGGCGATCGGCAAGCCCATCGCGTGTACGTCCGACAGGAAGACGAGCAAGCCCGCCATTTTCTGCGCGCCGGCCGTAACGCCGAACTCCTGCGCCTGCTTCAGCGAATTGATCGTGTCGCCGCCGGAATTCGCCAGCGCGATGATGGACGCCTTGCTCTGCTGCGCCTGCAAGAGGAAGGATGAGAAGTCCGGAGTCTGGAACGGCGCGAGCACGTGACCGACGACCGTTCCGCCATTCGCATTCACGATTTCGGCGGCGTCTCGTTCCAGCGCTTTGCCGAAGGCGTAGTCGGCTGTGAGGAAAAACCAGGACTTGCCGCCGCTGGCGATGACGGCGCGCGCGGTGCCGTTCGCCAACGCCCATGTGTCGTAGGTCCAATGGACGTTGTTGGGCGTGCACGACTTGCCGGTGAGGTCCGAACTGCCGGCGCTGGCGATCAGGAACGTCTTGTCCTTGTCTTTCGCGATCTGCGACACGGCCAGCGCGACCGAAGACGTCGGCACGTCCGCGATCGCGTCGACATTATCGACGTCGAACCACTTGCGCGCGATCGAGGAGCCGATGTCGGGCTTGTTCTGATGATCGGCCGCGACCACTTCCACCTTGAAACCGTGCTTTTCGGGCTGGAAATCCTCAACGGCCATCCTGGCCGCCTCGACAGAGCCGGGACCGGCGATATCGGCGTAGAGCCCGGACTGGTCGTTCAGGACGCCGACACGGAACGTCGGCATATCGGCTGCGGCGACGGGCGCGGCGCTCGCGAGCGCGGCGATCGCGCCAAGCACAATCTTTCGCATTGCTTTCCTCCCTTGGCCTGAGGCCGAGGCGGATGCTCTCCTCCATTTCTCTATTTGTCAAACAAATATTTGTAAGGTAGCCTCCGGCCAGTGTGAGGAGGACGGACGGATGCAGCAGTTTCAGGCGATCGTGGCGCGGCAGGACGGCGACAAGGGGCCGGTGACGGTCAAACTCGAACAGATCACGGATGCGGACCTGCCCGAGGCGGATGTGCTGGTCGACGTCGAATTCTCGTCGCTGAACTACAAGGACGGGCTGGCGCTGCTGAACAAGAACAGGATCCTGCGCAAGTTTCCCATCATCCCCGGCATCGATTTCGCCGGCGTCGTCCGCAGTTCGCAATCGCCGGAATTCGCGAAGGGAGACCGCGTCATTCTCACCGGCTGGGGCGTCGGCGAAGGCTGGTCGGGCGGCTTTGCCGAGCGCGCCCGCGTGAAATCCGAGTGGCTCGTGAAGACTCCCGCAGCCATGACCAATCGCGCGGCGATGACGATCGGCACGGCGGGCCTGACCGCAATGCTCTGCGTCATGGCGCTGGAACGCGCCGGGTTGCAGGCCGGCGACAAGGTGGTGGTGACCGGCGCGGCCGGCGGCGTCGGATCGGTCGCCGTCGCGCTGCTCGCCAAGCTCGGCTTCCACGTGACCGCCGTGACCGGCCGGCCCGAGCAGCACGACTATCTGCGTTCGCTCGGCGCGCAGGATTTTGTCGGCCGCGCGGAGCTTCAGGCGCCCGGCAAGCCGCTGCAAGGCGAGCGCTGGAAGGGCGGCGTCGACACGGTCGGCGGCGTGCTGCTGGCGAACGTGCTGGCCTCGATCGCCTATGAGGGCGCCGTCGCCGCTTGCGGCCTTGCCGGCGGCATGGACCTGCCGACAACGGTCGCGCCCTTCATCCTGCGCGGCGTCTCCCTGATCGGCGTCGATTCCGTCAATTGCCCGAAGCAGAGGCGCGCCGAAGCCTGGAACCGCCTGGCTTCCGCGCTGTCGTCGCAGGACCTGGAGGCGGTCGCTTCGGAGGTCGGCCTGCCCGAAATTCCGGGGCTCGGCGCGGACATTCTCGCGGGACGGGTGCGCGGCCGCACGGTTGTTGCTATGTCGAAATGAGCAGCGGGCGGCGAATCGCCGGCCCGAGCGAGGTGCCTCCATGTTCGGCGACGAGCAGATCGTAACCAAGAGCGCAGCGAAACAGATCGCGGAGCATATTCGCACCGCGATTCTCGAAGGCCGCCTCAAAGGCGACGAACGGCTGCCGACCGAGGAGGATCTGGCGGCGCGCTACGGCGTGTCGCGGCCAACCGTGCGCGAGGCGCTCAAGCGCCTCGCCGCCCAGAATTTGATTTCGTCAAAGCGCGGACCGGCCGGCGGCACGTTCGTCAATAGTCTAAGTCTTCAGGAACTGGCGGAGAACGTTACGACGGCGGCCACCATGCTGGTCACCGTCGGCGGCCTCGACATGGACGAGATCGCCGACGCGCGCATCCAGTTGGAAGGCCTGTGCTGCCGCATGGCCGTGCAGCGCATGACGGAGGATGTGCTCGCTGCCCTGCGCGACACGCTCGAGCGCCAGCGCGATCCCGCTCTCAGCGACGAGGATTTCTGCGCGACCGATGTTCAGTTTCACCGCGCGATCATCGACGCGACGCAAAACACGATGCTGCGGTTTGTGATGTATGCGATGATCGAGTCTCTCGTGCCCGTGACCAATATGGTCATTGTCTATGTGCGCGACCGCAGCACGATCATCCAGCACCACGAGCGGATGTTGAAGGCGCTGGAACGCCGCGACGCAGACGAACTCTGCCGTCGCCTGCAGGCGCTGATCGATTATCTGAAAGACAGTTACGCCAAGGCGCAGGCCCAGCGGGATCGCCGCTTGAAACGGCGAGCGCGGTAGCCGGACCTGACCGGCGGCGGCGCCGACTCAGCATCTTTCTGGCGGGTCGGGCTCCGATCCGACATTCATCTATGACACCCCATATACCCGGCGTCATGGACACGATAACGCTCGACATCGGAGCGGGCCAACTGACGCGAAGTTGTGTGCAATTGAAAGAGTCTCGGAGGCTTACGCAGGATTTCATTGCGGCGCCCACAACTACCGAACGGCGTAAGCATTCCTCGTGCCGACCCCATCGCGTAATAGGAAGTGGCGCCATTCAGGCAATCGAGTTCTCCGCCTCGGCGGTGAATTCTCATTACCTCCCGCATCCGCCGCGCCAGGTCCTGGATGCGTGTGCACCTCCTTTGCGAAGGGCGGCCGGGGGCGTCCTGCATGGCCGTACTCTCGATGCTCGAAAAGAAGACGAGGTGATCGCCTTTCTCGACGAAGCGGAGAGCTTCGCGCCGCTGGAGGCCTGCGTCTTCAACATCGGCGCCAATGTCAGTTTCCCTATCCTGGAAACGACCGAGCGTGTGTTTCGGAAGGTCTGGGAAATGGCCTGCTATTCGGGCTTCCTGGCCGGCCGGGAGGCTACGCGACATATGCTGCCGCGCGGTCGCGGCGCGATATTCTTCACCGGCGCCACGGCCTATCGCGACAGCCGGCCCTCGTCATCGATCAAGGCGAGGCGGGCAGGCGCTGCATCGCCCCATTTCCAGAGTACGAGGTTGAGATCGTCGGGCGTCGAGCCCGGCGCGAAGCTTCTGACGATGAGACCGTTGCGCCCGGAGTTCATCAAGCGACGCGCGAAGGCCTGGGTCTTCGCCTCGCCTGTCGTCTTCATTTCGTCCCGCCATGTCGCCGCAGCCAGCGTGTCGGGGCTGACGCCCTCCGCCTCCAGCGCCGCTTCGTCCCGGCAATCGAAGATGGCCTCTATCTCCGCGTCGTAGGATATGAGCGTCGTCGGCTGTAGATTGCCGACTTGATTGGCTTCCCTGAGCGCCGTCATCACTGATTGGGAGGCATAGAGCGCCGGCGTCCCTTTGGGATTGAACCGGCCGCCGTACAGCGCGGCCCCCCGCCCCGAAAGCGGTTCACGAGCATAGACCGGGTTTAGCGCGCGATAGAGCTTGCCCTCGTATCGGATCGGCACGGTCAGGCGTGCACGCCGGCGTCGACAGCGTCGATATAGTCGAGCACGTCGTCGGCCCGGCCGCTGCGGACGAGCTGCATGGCCGTCTGTCCGGAAAAACCCGGCAGCGGCTCCGAGCGATACCAGGCGTAGGCCATCAGCGCCGAGCCGAAACGTGGCTCGACCTTGTTGATGACCTCCACCATCTCGCGCAAACGCCGCTGGGTGCGGTCAGAGCGAAGTCTGTCCCGCCGCTGGACCGCATCCTTGCCAAGCCCGGCTGTTCGCGCGACTTCCTCGCTGGTCGTGCGGAGGGTTTCAGCAATCCTGCGCGGGGCGAAAAGGCCGTCGTCGGCATATTGGGCAAGGCCCATGGGACATGACCTCCCTGCATTAAAGCCAAGAATATTGACGCAAGATAGCGTCAGTATTGGCGGAATTCAATGGTAAAGGGGAGGAAAGGAGGAGGGCTCGCCCGCAAATCGACCGGACCGGCGGCGCTGGCGCTCAAGCGCGGGCTGCGCGATCCCGGCCCGTCGTCCTTCGCGAGGCTGGAGGCCCGCTTGTCCTGCCGCTCAGGGACGCTCGACCGGCAGGAGTCGTCGGCCCAGCGTCAAATCTCAAGCCAAGCTCCAACCGAGTCCGCTACGCCTCCGCAGCTATTGTGCAGCCGCCTCCGCCACGCGCCCCTGCCGCGTCTGCTTCCACACCAGCCAGGCGACGATCGACACGTTCACCGCGTTCCACAGCACGCCATTCAGGAAGGCCATGCGATAGGAGCCCGTCCAGTCGAAGATCAGGCCGGAAAAATAGCCGCCGAAGGCCATGCCGACGATGGTGGCCGTGACCAGCACGCCGATGCGGGCGCCGGCTTCGCGCGGCGGCAGGAGTTCGCGGCAGATGACCGCGTACATCGGCACGATGCCGCCCTGGAACAGGCCGAATATGCCCGACACGACGTAGAGCGACGCCAGCCCGTTGAAGAAGAGATAGAGCATGAGCGCCACGCCCTGCATGACCGAGCCGACCAGCAGGGTTTTCGCGCCGCCGATGCGATCTGACACATAGCCGGACGCGACGCGCGAAAAAATGCCGAGGAACAGCATGAGCGAGAGCATTTCGGCGCCGCGCGCGACGCCGTAGCCGAGGTCGCTGCAATAGGCGACGATATGCACCTGCGGCATGGACATGGCGACGCAGCAGGCGACGCCGGCGACGCTCAGAAGGTTCATCAGCGTGCGCGTGGAAACGCCGAGATTGGCCTGCGCGGCGGCGGTCGCGGCGGCCGCCGCCTCGATCGTGTGCTCGGCCGGGCGGCGGCGCAACGCCAAAGACATCGGCAGCACGGCCGCGGCGACGCACAGGCCGATGGCGATGTAGCTGGCGCGCCAGCCATAGGCCGGCACGGTCTGGTTGAGCACGAGCGGCCAGATCGCGCCGCCGACATAATTGCCGGACGCGACGACGACGACCGCGAGACCGAGCCTCTGCACGAACCAGTGCGAAATATCGGCGATGAGCGGGCCGAAGCCCACGGCCGCGCCGAAGCCTATCAAGACATGCGCCGCCGTGAAGATCTCGATGTTCGGCGCCAGCCCCGCGATGAGAAAGCCAAGCCCGAGCACGACCGCGGAAACGGCGAGCGGAACGACGATGCCGACGCGATCCGCCCAGCGGCCGAGCATCATGGCGCCGCCGGCGAAGCCGACCATGCTGAGCGTGTACGGCATGGACGCGGCCGCGCGCGCGACGCCGAACTCGGCCTGCACTTTCGGCATGACGACGACGATGGACCACATGCCGGCGGCAAGCAGCGTGGCGGCGACGAGCGAGACGCCGAGCCGCATGTTGGCGTAGGCGCCGTCCGGCGCAAAGCGCGTGTCGATATTGGCGTGCTGCATGATTCCGGGGCGGTGGAATGAAGGGGAGCGCACTGTCCATGCATTGAACGCGAACGGCAAGCGTCGCCGCCGCGCACTACGCTGGCGCCAGCCATGCGTTCAACCGATGATCTAGCGTCCGCGCGGAGACCCCACGCCCGCGGGGGCGAGATCGCGGGGGCCGCGAATCTTCCTGGCGAAATCGGCGACGAGCTGCGGCGAACCGCGCCAGGACAGGCTCAGCACGCCGGCGTCGAGCGGACGCTGCGCGGCGCCGAAGCTGCGCTTGTAGGCTTCGTCGCCAATGGTGAAGTCGAGCACGCCGCCGCCTTCCTCGATCAATCGCGAAACGAGGCGGCCCATCGCGACATTGCCGGGGGAAGCGCTTTTCCAGCGCGCATCGCCGATGGTCGACATGATCATGCAGAAGCGGCCCTTGCGCGCGAGGCCGAAGACGGTGGCGACGATCTCGTCGTCTACCGACAGAGTGAAGAGGCGGGCGACGCGATCCTGCGGCGCGAGCGCGACCCGTTCATAGAAATCGCGGAAGGGCTGAGCTTGCAGGATATTGTCACGGCCAAGCTCGGCAAAGCGCGCCGCACGCTGCGCGCACAAAGCCTCGAAGGCGCGACGCAGGTCGCCCGGCGTCGTCGCTTCGGCGAAGCGCGCCTGCCCGCGCCCGGCAAGGCGGCGGCCCTTGCGCGCGAGTTCGCGCAGGAAGGATCGATCCGGCAGCGCCGCGTCGAATGCGGCGCGGTCGCCCGGCAGGACGACGTCCCAAGACGAGAAATTCATGCGGCGGCGCGCGATGTCCTGCAGCGGATTGCGGGCGCCGCCGACCGTCGCGGGGACTTTCTCCAGGCGAAAGAGATCGGCCGGCCGCAGCGCCGCCTGTATCTTCGACCAGAGCGCCGGCCCCTGCGCGCCCAGATCGCCCATCGGAGGCGCGAACAGCGGCGCGTGATAGTCGCTGACGCCGAGATCGGCGAATTCGACGAGGGTGAGACCGGCGTCGCGCCGCTTCACCAGTGGCAGCAGCATTACGGGACGGCCAGAGGAACGCTCGCGCACGCGCACGAAAAGCGCGGCGGCGCCGAAATGCGGCGCGACGATCTCGTACCACGGCTCGAGCCACGCGCGCGTCTGGAAGGGCGTGCATTCGCCTGTCGATTCGAGCGCCGCCCAGTCGTCGCGCACGGCCGCAATATCGGCAAAGACGTCGACTTCGAAAGGCCCGTCGCGACGGGCCTCGAGGATCGTCATGTTCAACTCCGCCGCCGCGAACGGACGCCGCCGCAGGAAAATTCTGCGTGGGAACCGACCGCGCCCGCAAATTCGGACCTTCGCATTAAGCGTCGATGAACGCGCCCCCACAATCAATTCGTAAAATAACTATTAATTTTGAATTGATTTGCGGAGAAAAAGCGGACGAGATCAATTGCGGCGTCAAAGTCCGGAGTTTCGGGACGGGAGTTGCGTCATGAGTGCGTCCGTATCCTCGGCTGCGCAGGCATCGCGTTCGTTCGATGTGGTCATCGTCGGCGGCGGGGCGGCAGGGTCGGCCGCCGCCTGCGCGCTCGGCGCGCGCGGCGTACGCGCGGCCGTCATCGACCTGCACGACGTCTGCCCGCCCGATTTCAAGGCCGACAAGGTGGCGGGCGACCAGATCGGCCTGATGCGCCGCCTCGGCCTGCTCGACGCCCTCGCGAGGGCGGGCGTGCGTTCCAGCAGCGTCGTCAACATGCGGCGCGGGCGCGTCATCGACCGCCAGAGCGCCTGCGAATACAACCTGCCCTACGAGGACCTCGTCAACGCGATGCGGCAGGCCATACCGCCGTCGGTCGCGCGCATCGTCGCGCGGGTCGCCAATATCGAGGCGAGCGACGAGCGGCAACGGGTCGAACTCTCGACCGGCGAAACCATCGAAGCGCGGCTCGTCGTTCTCGCCACCGGCGGCGGCGAAGCGCTGCGCGCGAAGCTCGGCTACGTCAGGCGCGTGCTGCACAAGGATCATTCGGTCAGCGTCGCCTTCGACCTGCGCGCGGTCGGGCGCGCGGGCTTCGACTTCGAGACGCTGACCATTTACGGCGATGCGCCGCGCGACGGCATCGACTATCTCAGCATATTCCCGTTTCCGACCGGGATGCGCGCCAATCTCTTCCTCTATCGCGACATGCAGGACCCGATCTTCGCCGCGCTGCGGAGCGATCCGAAACAGGCGGTTCTCGCCGCCCTGCCCGGCCTCCAGTCCGCGCTCGGCGATTTCGAGGTGACGAGCAAGGCGCTTGCGCGGCCTGTCGATCTCTACGAGGTCGACGGCGTCGACCGACCGGGGGTCGTCCTCGTCGGCGATGCGTTTCGCACGAGCTGTCCCGCCGTCGGCGACGGACTGAGCCGCGCCTTCACCGACGCCGAACGCCTGTGCAACGCCTATATTCCGCAATGGCTGGCGACGCCCGGCATGGGCGCCTACAAGATCGCCGGCTTCTACCGCGACCCGGAAAAGATCGCGTGCGACGGCCGCGCGTCGCACGCGGCGAACTATCGGCGCAATTCGACGGTCGGACGCGGCATGGGCTGGGCGCTCCATCGCCGCCGCGTTCTGCTGCAACGTCGCCTGCGCGCGCTGGTCGGCGGCGCCCTTGCGCCGCGCCATGCCGCGGGTTGAGAGGACGGAGGACGAGCGCCGGGATGACGAGCCATGCCGCGAGGGTCCGATCAGGACCTCTCCACGCGCCGACCGCCGGCTTGGCCGACGCCATCAGGCGCGGCGCGATCGTCGCGCTGCTCGCGCGCCGCGCGATCTGGATGACGGCGCTCTGCCGCGTCGCGCCGCCGACGCTGGCGACGGCCGCGCTCTCGCAAAGCGAAATCGCCCTGCTCGAGCGCATGACGCGCGGCCAGGCAGCCATAGTGACGCTCGGCGGCGCGCTCGCCGGTCTCGCGTCGATCGGCGGCGCGCCGAGCCGCGCGCCGACGCCCCTCTCGGTCGCGCGCGGCCTCTCGCGTCTGGCCGATCTTCAGATCGCAGCGCGCCTGCGCGCGGCAAAATACGTCGAGCGGGCATGAGCGCCGTGCGCGTCAACCTGTTCACGCCACAGCAGGCGCTGGACGCGGTGCTGACGCGCCTCGCGGCGCCCCGCTCGTTCACCCTGTTCACGCTCAATCTCGATCACGTCGTCAAGTTGCGCGGCAGCGCCGCGTTTCAGGCGTGTTACGAAGACGCGGATCTCGTCTCCGCCGACGGCTGGCCGATCGTCTGGCATTTCCGCAGGCGCGGCGTGACGCTCGAGCGCACGACCGGCGCCGATCTCGCGCTGCCGTTGTGCGAGAAGGCGGCGGAAGCGGGGATTCCGATCTTCATCGTCGGGCCGCAGGCGCATGTGCAGAAGCGCGCGATAGAATCTCTGCGCGAACGCTTCCCGCGCCTGAACATCGCCGGCGCCGACGCCTCGATCATCGCCCCCGAAGACGCCGCGCAGATGGACGATCTGGCGCGGCGCGTGCGCGCCTCGGGCGCACGCCTGTGCTTCATCTGCCTTGGAGCGCCGAAGCAGGAGCTGGTCGCCGACGCGCTGAAGAAACGTTGCGAAGGCGTCGGGTTCCTCTGCGTCGGCGCCGCGCTGGATTTCATCGCCGGCGCGGTCAAGCGCGCGCCGCGCTGGGTGCAGGGCCTCGGCATGGAATGGGCGTGGCGGCTGACATCGGACCCGCTGCGGCTCGCGCCGCGCTACTGGCGTTGCGCGGAGGTCTTCGTCTTGATCGCGCTGCGTCGCCTGCCGCTCGTGTTCAGCGCGCAACCCGTCGACGATCTCGCGCCCGCCGGCGTCGCGCCGCCCCGGCCAAACTGATCAGCGCAGCCGCGCCGAAAGCCGCGTGACGAGCGCTTCGCGGACGGCGGGAAACAACGCCAGCAGAACGACGCCGTAGCAGGCGGCGCCGAGCGCTATCTTCATGACCACGCTGAGGAGAGTGTGCGGCGCCGGCGTCAGCACGAGGCCCGCGAACATCGCGCAGACGGCCGCGAGGATGCGCAGGTAGGCGCCGAAATCTATCGGAAGTTCGAGCCAGCGCGCCGCGTAGATCAAAGCGCCCAGCGCGGCGATCAACGTCCCGACGAGGCAACCGACCGCCGCGCCCTCGATGCCGCCATAGACGAGCCCAAGGCCAGCGCAAAGCAAGGTTGTCGCGGCGTCCGCGAAGTTGGAGACGGTCAGGGCGCGCGTGCGCTCGAGCAGCAGGCCGGCCTGATCCGCCGTATGGGTCTTGTAAGTGCGGATGGCGCCCGCCGCCGCCGAAATCGGCAGCACGAGGGTCGTGACGCTTCTGTAGTCGGCGGCGATCAGGAGATCGACGAGCGGCGCGGCGAGAACCGCGACGCCGACCGTCGCCGGCGCGAGCAGCGCGAGCATGAGCGTGCCGTTGAGGGCCACCTGCTCCAGGGCGCCGCGACGGTCGCCGGCCTCGATGCGATCGACGGCGAGCGGGAAGGCGGCAGCCGTGCAGATCATGGCGATGAAATTGGCGACGCGCTGTCCAAGTCCCCAGCCCGCCGACAGAAGCCCGAGGTCCGACGACGCCCGCGCCCGCCTGCACGAGCACGCGAATGCCGTTGATCGCCGTCCAGGCGAAAAGGCCCGACAGAATGAGCGGGGCGCAATAACGACGCGCCTCGCGAAATATGGCGGTGTCGAAGCGCCCGATCTGCGGCCGCACGCCCAGCGCCGACATGACGGCGACGGCGCCTGCGGCCTGGCCCAGCGCCATGGTGAAAAACACCACGGCAGGCGTCGCCGCCACATGGAGCAAGGCGACGACGGACAGGCCGGAGCCGAGGATCGGGCCGGCGAACTGCGCCGCCGTATAGGCCCGGATGCGGTGCTGCGAACGCGCCCATTCGCTGTAGTGGGCGACGAGCAGGCGCGTGACGAGATAGGCGGCGGCGGCCATCGTGGTCATGGCGTCGGCGACGACGCCGACCATCATGAGGCAGAGCGGCGCGAAGGCGATCTGCGTGGCGGAGCCGTAGAGCGCCATGCGAACGTCCATGGCGCGAAAGCGCTTTTCGTCCTCGCCCTCGTAGCGCTGGCGAAACCGCAATACGTAGAGCGACCACCAGACGAGCCCGACCAGCGCGGTCAATTCCTGCGCGGCGATGACGAAGGTGACGACGCCGAAGGCAGCGGGATCGAGCAGGTGCGTCCAGGCGATGACGACGGCGAATTGCACGAAAGGCCCGAGAACCTGGGCCGGAAGATAGAGCAAGGTGTTTCGGACGAGAGAGCGCGCCATCACGGGCGCCCCGGCGCGAGCCGATAGGCCGCGCGCATGCGACGGGGCGCAGGCGCCTCGTCGCGCCAGTCGCAGAAGAATGCGAGCAGGAGAACGACGAACTGGTTGAACACGAGCGTCTTGACGGAGACGCCGGCGGCCGAGCTCAACTGCACGATGATGTAGACGAACAACGCCCAGGCGCCGGGCCTGCAACGCCGCCAGAGCTCCCACATCAGCGCGGCAAAGGCGATGACGAAGAAAAACGTCATGAGCGCGCCATAGCCGAACAGAAAGCCGAACCACGAGCTCTCGATTCCATATTCGATGCCGAGCGTATTCTGGACCGTGTTCAGGCGCAGTTGATCGGGGCCGAAGAGCAATTCGTCGAAGGTGAAATAGTCGAAAAGCTGGAAGATCAGGATGCGCGCGTCGGAGGAGCCCTTGTCGTCCGCGAAACGCTCGACCAGCCCGTCGAACGTTCCGCCCTGCGCGAGAATGAATAGCGCGGCAAATGCCACCGGCGCCAATAGCGCCGCGATGAGCGCGGCGCGCATGTCGAAGCGGCGGCCGCTCATCAGGTCGAGAGCCGGCCGCGCCATGCGCAGGACGCCGAGCGCCGCGCAGAGCACGATCGCCGTGCGGCCTCCGAACGCCACGAGACCGGCAGCCTGCGCAGCGATGAGGACGAGCCGCAGCGGCCAGCCGATGGCGCGGTCGGCGCCGTAGATCAGCATCAGCGCATAGGCCGCGGCGGCGCTCGCGTTGACGAGCGGATGCCCGAGCAGCGCGGTGGAGCGATAGTCGTGGAGGATGATCTTGCCGCCCGCGACGAAGGGCGTCAGCCGCATGTGCGTGACGAATTCGAAAAGGCCGATGCAGGCGTTGACCAGCATGAAGGCATGCAGCGCCAGGCGCAGAGTCGCGCGCGTCCGTTCGTCGGCGTCCGCGTAGAGGACGAGAAACGCGACGCCGCACAGGAAGGAATCGACGATGGGCGAGATCGGGGCTTTCTGCACGACGCCGGCAAAGACGATCATGACGGCCCAGGTCGCCGCAAAGTAGGCGGCGCCGGGAAAACGCTCGATCTGCAGGGCCAGCCAGCCGAAGGGACGGGGCTGCGCCAGAAAGCGCACGACGAGCGCGAGGCAGGCCATGTAGGTCGCGGGATGAAATTTCTGGAGAAAGCTGCCGCCGGCCTGATCGTAGGCGACGCCGAACGCAGACAGCGTCATCGAGGAAACGCCGAACAACAGCAGCGCGGTGAGTACAGCGAGCGCGTCGGCGGCGCGGGCGAGCGGCGATCGTACCGCGGCGGCCGAAGTCATCGCGCGCTCCTGCCGCGCGCCACGTTGAAGGCGAGCGCAACGCAGAGATCGGCGAGGCCGAGGCGATCGAGTTCGTCCTCGACGCGCGCCGCGTCGCTGCCGTTGCGCGCGACGGCGACCATGGCGTCGACGGAACGGATTTCGCGCGCGATGCGGGCGGCCGAGCGGAACTGGCCGGCGTCGACGAGAACCAGGTCGATATCGTCGTCCGTCGTCACGCCGTCTTCGCCATCCACGGACTGAAGGAGGATCTCGCCGTCGCCGTCCCTGCGCAGCACGCGCAGCGAGGCGCCGCCGCGCCGAAGACGGGTCGGCTCGAAATCTTCGCCGAAGTTCGAGAGCGTCGGCGCACGCTCGCAACGGTCCACAAGAAGCGTGCGCAACCCGCGATTGCAGGCCGCATGCGCGAGCGACAGGGCGATCGTGGTGGCGCCGCTGCCGGAGGCCGCGCCGCCGATCAGGACAAACGGCGTTCTGCCCGATGCGTGGAGCGCATCGAGCAGGCTGTCGAACAGAGCGTCTATTTCGGCGCGATAGGGACCGGCCGTCCTCATCGCGGGCGCCACGGCGGCGGGACCCGCGCGCGGCATGGCCCCCCGGGACGGAGGCAATCCTGGTATTTCATGTTCGGCTCGCCGCTGTGCGGCCCGGACCCTTTCCCGCGTCGCGGCGGCGCCGAGGGAGGCAGGACGCGTCGCCGCCGCGGCCGGCGAGGCCTCGGCGTTGCGGCGGCGCAGGCGATATTCGGCGCCGAGCGCGGATGCGATCCACAGATTGACGCCGGCGACGAAGGCGATGATGAGAGCGGGCAGCGTCTTCGGGCTCGACGGCGACATGGGCGCCGACGGCGGGCTGATCAGCATGGCGAGCGGCGCCGAAATCGGATCGCGACGGACAGTCTCGCGCGCGGCCAGCGCCTTTTCGTAGGACGTGCGCAGCGCGGAGGCGGCGCGGTCCAGATCGTTCAGCTCCACGCGCTTGTCGCCGACCTTGTTGGTGGAGAGCTCCAGGGAATTCACGAGTTTGGCGGCGGTTCGCTCCGCCTCGCGCGCGGATTTCAGCTCGCGTTCGGTCGCCTGCGCGATGCGCTGCTGCTCGGCGCGAATTTGCGCGCGCGTGGATTCCATCTGCTTCTGGATGGTCAGGTAGCTGGGATGGCGCGGTCCAAGCACCGATTGCGCATAGGCTTCGTCGCGCGCGAGCGCGGCATAGTCGGAGCGCAGCTTTTCGATCACGGGCGAGCGCAGGTCGTCGTTGACGGTCTGGGCGTCGACGCCGGCGGCGAGCGCCGCCTTGATCTGCGTGTAGCGCGCCTCGACATCGGCGCGCTTGCCCTGCGCGACGACGAGCGCGCTGTTGGCGTCCTTGAGGCGCTGCTCGGGCGAGGTGCGGCCGTCGGAGACGACGAGTTCGTTCTTGTCGCGATATTCCTGCGCCTTGCGTTCGGCGGCTTCCACCCGCGCGCGCAGGTCGCGCAACTTGCGGTCGATCAGGTCGCGCTCGCGGTCCGACACTTCGTCCGTCAGCCGCGCCTTGGCGGCGAGATAGGCGTCGGCGAGCGACTGCGCGATGGCGATGGCCTGCTGGCGCGTGCGTCCCTTGACCTCGACGTCGATGACGTAATTGCGCTCGCTGCGCTTCATCGCCACCGCTTTTTCCAGCCGCTCGGCGGCGGCCTGCCGGCGCATGTCGGCCCCCGGCGCCGCGCCGCCCGCAACCGAGCGCAGCGCTTCGAAGATCGAGCCGATCAGGCCCGGCGTCTGGTCGGCGAGATGCTGCTCGTCCACGACCTTCAGCAGCACCGGCTGCGAGGTGATCAGACGCATCTGGCTCTCGACCAGCGCCGCATCGGGGTTTTGCGGCATGGGGGCGGCGTCCACGCCGGCGGGCACGCGCTCGCGCGGGTCGATCAGGATCGACATGGTCGCGGTATAGGTCGTGGGCGCGAGAAAAGCGTAGGCGAGCGCGAGGCCGATCGTCACCGCGAGGCAGGGCAGCAGCAGGCGCAGGCGCGAGAAAACGGCCCTGGACATTTCGCCGATGTCCATCGAAGGCGCGCCGTCGTATCCGGCCGCGCGGTGCGGCCGGTCGAACGATCCATAACCTTCAGCCCGCGAGGCCATACGAATCTTACGCTTTCGCTCGTCCCGACCGTTGCCATGGGCGGCCGATCAAGCCGCCGACCCATCCGGCGAAATCTAAAGGTTTATGGTTACGAATTGCTTAGGATCGAAACGCGTCGGGCAAGCTGGATCTGAGCAAGATCAAGAGCTTGACCGTTCCGAGCGATCATTTCTTCGCCGTTGCCGGGCGGGCGCGCAACGCCTCGACCATCGCCTTGCGCAGCGGCTTGGGCCGCAGGTCGGCGTCGAACGGCAGGGGGCGTGGCGCGCGGGCGGCGCCGATCATGCGCTTGCGCCGGAGGCCCGCGTACCAGGAGTACCGGTCCGACAATTGCCATGTCACGAGCAGCTTGACCGCGGGAACGGCGAGCGTGGCGGTCAGGAAGTCGCGCGCGAGCGCCGCCGTCGCGGCGTCGCGCTCGGAGACTGTGTCCGGAAAGGCCGCGTCGTTGACGTCGAATTCGCTGATGTAGATATCCAGCCCCCTGGCGCCGAAACCGTCGATGTATTCGGCGAAGGCCGGATAGTTCTGCGGAAACTCCGACTGCAGGTGCGACTGCAGGCCGATCGCGTGCAACGGCGCGCCTCCGTCGAGAAGACGATCCGTCAGCCCGCGCAGCAGAGGCCGGATCGAACGGCCCCAGTCGCCGTCATTGTCGCATTGCGCTTCGTTGAGGGTCAGCCTGACCTTCGGATCGACGGCGGCCGCGCGGCGAAACGCGCGCTCCACGTAGGACGGCCCCATGGCGGCAAACCATGGCCCGTCGCGCCAGCCGCCGGGCTTGCGATCCATCGGCCAGAAGGGCTCGTTGACGACGTCCCAGGAATGCAGCGCCCCGGCGTAGCGCGCGACGACGCGGTCGATGTGCTCGTCGAAGACGCGCTCGATCTCGCGCGACGACAGTTTCTTCAGCCAGGCCGGAGCATTGTCGTTCCAGATGAGCGTGTGGCCGCGCACGAGTTTGCCATCGGCCTTGGCGGCGGCGACGATGCGGTCGGCAGGCGCGAAATTCCAGACGTCGGGCGCGGGCCGGAGCCAGTCGAACTTCAACGCGACGTCAGTGACGAACATCTGCGTTTCGCGCCGGTAGAGTTCGAAATAGGCCGGATTGTCCAGCCCCGACTGATCGATGGACGCGCCGAAGATCAGGCCGGCGCGCTGCGCGGCGGAGGCCAGCGTTTCCTGCTCGCTTGCGTCGACCGGCGTCAGCGCGGTCGCCGCGACGCCAGCGATGAGAGCCCGGCGCGAGATCATGGCGCGCCTCCACTCGCCCGACGTTGCGCGTCCGCCTCGCGGCCCGCGAGCGTCGATGAATTCGAATCCTCCGCCAAGGTTGAGCGTATGCACGCCGTCCGGCGGCGCGCCAGTCGGGCGGGCGCAGGCGCGCGGCGACAGTCTGGGCGAACCCGTCCTCGCCGACATGATCGATGCGGCAGAGCGCAAGCCCCGCGCCATAGCCGCCGACGCAATCCTGCGCCGGCCGCCACAAGGCGCCGCCGATCGACTGGACATGGCCGGCAGGACGCGCGCAGGAGGCGTCGACGAGAACAGGCCCCTCGCCGCAGCGCGTCCAGGGGCCGAGCGGGCTCTCGCTGCAATAGAGCGACAGGCAGTCCCAGCTCGAACCGCCCTCTTCCGCAGCGGTCGCGGTCAGCCACCAGCGGCCGTCGGCTTGAAAGGGCGTTGCGTCGGACAGCGCGACGCCTTCGATCAGCGTGCGGTCGCGGACCCAGCGGTCGGGAAAGCGTTCGGCGCGATAGAGATCGAGGCGATGGCCGGCGGAGGATTCCGGCATCATCCAGATCTCGCCGCCATGCCGGAAAACGACGGGATAGGAGAGATGGCGATCGGCTTCCAGAACCACGCGCGGATTGTCCGCTCGCCCCGCGCCGTCGAGCGCGGAGACGGAGATGACGCCCTTGCCCGTCGCGTAGGGATATTCCTCGCAGAAAAGATAGAGCCGTCCCTCGTGCGCGAAAGGAAAGGGATCGGCATAAAAGCGGCGCCGGTCGTCGGCGAGCCAGGTCCAGGCGCCCTCGCCCCAGGCGCGTTGCGCCATGGCGCCGCCATTGGGACCAAGCGCTCGCCAGCCTATGCGCCAATGCTGGTCGTGCGCGAGCAGGCGCGCGAGCCGCGCGCGGGCGCGGCCGGCAAGCGCGCCGGCAAGGAACGTCGCGGCGCCGCGGCGCCGGATCGCTTGCTTGGCCGCGCGCGTTTCGCTGCGCGCGCTCTGGCGCAGGGCGAGCGGCGCCAGCACGAGAATGCGCGCGGCGATCGCCTCGCGGCCGGCCCGCAGCGACCAGGGCCGCTCATGCGCCGGCAGACCTTCGGCGAGCGTCTCGAAACAGCCTTCAGTCTCGCGCGCCAACGCGACGCGCGGCATTCGTCCCGCGAGCAAGGCGGCGTCGCGCGCCGCATCGCCGCGGCGCGCCGTCGTAGAGCGGCGCGATCGCGTGCTTCGCCGGCGTCTCGGCGCCGGTGAGGTCGATGAGGATCGCGTCGCTTTCAACTTCTGATTCAACGAATGGCGCATCGACGCCTTCGCACAGGCCGGAACCGCGCGCGCCATAGATCAGCCGTTCGAGCTCGTCGCAAAGACGCAGGGCCAGCGGCTGCGGCGCGCCGGGCGCTCGCGCCAGCGTGACGCGCGTTCCCGCCATCTCCAGCCGGTCGCGCAAGGCGAGATGCCAGCGGCGCGTATCGCCCTGCGGCAGGAGAAGCCGAACCGACGTCATGGCGCCCGTTTCCAAAGGCGGCGCCGATCGCCTACAACCCAAGCGTTCGACGATTGCGCGCGATTCGACCGATGACGTCCCGCAGACTGCTGTTCTACACACATGCGCTCGTCGGCGGCGGGGCCGAGCGCGTGTGGGCGCGGCTTGCCGCCGGCTTCGCCGAACGTGGCGCCGAGGTCGATTTCGTCGTCGATTTCGAGGCGAAGGAGAACCTCCGCTTTCTCGGCGACAAAGCGCGGCTCGTCGTTCTGCCGAAAGGCCACGCCGCCGCGACACTGGCGCTCGCCGGTCATCTGCGTCGTCGCAAGCCGCACGTCAGCCTGTCGGCGATTTCGGTGTCGAACCTCAAGCACGCGGCCGCGGCCGCGCTTGCGGGGCGACGCGACCGCGCCGTCCTCGGCTATCACGGCTTCTACGAGAGCGAGCAGGAGCGGCTGAGCAACATCGGCTATCGCCTCACACGACTTCTCTCGAACGCGACGGCGCGGACCATCGCCGTGTCGGACAGCCTGCGATCCGATCTCATCGCGCGCTTCGGCGTCGCGCCGGACCGGATCGCCACGATTTTCAATCCGGCGGCGCCCGATCCGTTTCCGCCTGATCGGTCCGCGGCCGAAATCGCCGCGCGCGCGCCTGTCGTCGTCGCGATCGGGCGTCTCGCGCCCGACAAGAATTTCGCCGGGCTGCTTCACGCATTCGCGAAGGTCGAAACGCCCGGCGCGCGCCTGCGCATTCTCGGCGAAGGCCCGATGCGCGGCGCGCTGATGGCGCTGACGAACGAACTCGGACTCGAGAACCGCGTCGAACTGCCGGGCTTTTCCTACGATGTGCCTGCAAGCCTTGTGCAGGCGCGCTGCTTCGTGCTGGCCTCGTTCAAGGAAACGTTCGGTCTCGCCTGCGTGGAAGCGCTCGCCTGCGGCCTTCCCTGCGTCGTCACCGCCTGCGGCGGTCCGCAGGAAATCGTCAATTCTCCGGACCTCGGCGCGGTCGTTCCCGTCGACGACGCAGACGCGCTCGCCCGCGCCATCGACGCCGCCTTGCAGGCGCCGGGCGATCCCGCGCCGCGTCAGGCGCGGGCGAGAGACTTCACGCTCGACGTGGCGCTCGACCGTTACGACGCGTTGATCTCGCGCATCATGTCGCATGCGCGCTCTCCGTGCTGAGCGCCGTCCTGCTTTCGCTCTCGTTGCGCCAGATGCTCCGCCAGCCGCACGGCGAAGGCGATGATCGAGAGCGTCGGATTGGCCTGACCCGACGTGGGAAAGACGGCGGAGCTCGCGACGAAGAGGTTGGGCGCGTCGAAGCAGCGCAGGTCGCCATCCACCACGCCCTCGGCTCGTGCCGCGCCCATTCGCGCCGTGCCGATCTGGTGCGTGCCGTGCGACATGCGCGCGACGACGGCGTCGACATTTTCCGCCTCCGGCTGGCGATAGTGCACTTCGGCGATCTTCGAAGCGTTGAGCCAGCGGCCAAGATGCTCATGCGCGCGCACCACGCCTTCCGCGTCCTCGCGCGAGAAGCGCAGGTCGATGCGCAGGCGCGGCGTTCCGAGCCGGTCCGTCGTCTCAGACAGCGTCACGCGGCTGTCGGCGCGCGGGCTCTGTTCGCAATGGTAGGACAGGCCGTAACGCATCGAACGATTGCGGATGAAATAGCCGGGAATGCGTTCGGCCGCGACGTAGCGGCGATAGACGAAGCGCAGCAGGAAGGCGGCCATGCGCGGCGCATCGGACAGAACGTTGCGCAGATGCGGCGGCCAGTCGACATGCGGTCCGACGTGGCGAATGCGGATCGCTTCCGGCAGAAGCAGGTCCTTGAGCACGGGCGTGGAGAGCGCCAGCGCGACGGCCGACAGGGCGCCCGAGCGATGGCGCGGGTCGGCGATCGGAGGCACGATCGGCCAGAAGCTGACGTTGGGCAATCCTTCCGACTTCTGCAGGTTCAGGCTCGGCGTGAAGCGGCGACGCGTGTATGAGCCGGCGCCGTCGCGCAGAAGATCGAAAGCGTCGTCGAAGCGATCGTCGAGAAAGAAGATGTCGGCGATCTCGCCGATGATGTGGCCCATGTAGAAGCGGCCGAGCGGTCCCTCGGCGCCGCCGAACATGCCGGGCCGCGCGCGTTGCGCGATCATCAGCAGCCGCGTCGATTCCAGCCCGCCCGCGGCGATGACGAAGCGATCCGCGACGACACGCCGCCGCAGGCCATCGCGGCCGACGACGATGGCGGCGGCGACCGCGCCGGATCTCGGCAAGTTCGAGATCGACCGCCGTCGCGCCGAGCCTGACGTCGACGAGCCGCGAGGCGGCGAGCGCGCGCGCGTGCGCCTTCTGCATGCGCGGAACGTTGCTCGCGCGCTCGATCGACTCGTAGGCGAAATCGTCGTTGACGGCGCGCACGCCCGGCATCGGCGCCTCGAACACCGGCAGGCCGCAGGTCGCGTAGCGGCAAGCGGCGGCGTAGTAGGGCGCGATATCGGCGAAGGAGATGGGCCAGCGCGTGTCGTGCGCGAACGGACGCGGCGCGAAATCGCCGGGGTCGAGCGGCATGCAGCGCCCGCCCCAGAGATTGGAGGCGCCGCCGAAACGGCGGGCGACCGCGATGCTCATGTCGTCATGCACGGCGGGATCGACGATCTCGGCCGCCGACAGGTCCTGCGCCGGCCCCGCTTTTTCGTCGCCGGACTCGAGCAGCATCGAGGGACGTCCGCGCGCGGCGAGCTCCAGCGCCAGCGTGATGCCGGCCGGCCCCGAGCCGATGATGCAGGTCTCGCATCCCGTCTCGCTCGAGGTCGCGGCGAAGTCGCGGATCATGTCGGCTGCGCCTCGCGCGCAACGTGCATCGCGATGCGCGGCGACAGTTCGGCGTAGAGGCGGGTCATCTCGCGATAATAGCGCGCGCGCGTGAATGTCGTCGTCGCACGGCTCCGCGCCAGCGCGCCCATTCTCTCCAACGCCGCGTCGTCCATGGCGAAGGCGCGGCGCAGCGCGCCGGTGAGCGCGGCGAGATCGGAGGGCGCCGCCAGAAATCCGGTCGCGCCGTCCTCCACCATTTCCGGCAGGCCGCCGATGGTGGTGACCAGCGCGGGCTTGCCGCGCGCCTGCGCTTCCAGAATGCTTTTCGGCGCGATCTCGTACCAGACGGACGGCAGGGCGACGAGGCTCGCCGCCTCGACATGCGCCCAGAGCGCCGCGCCTTTCAGATGACCGACGAAGGCGCAGACGCCGCCGCGCGCCGCGGCCCGCGCCTGCAATTCGGCGCGCTTGGGCCCGTCGCCGACGACGACCAGCGGAACGCCCGCGGCGGCGCAGGCGTCGATGAGAAAATCGACGCCCTTTTCCGGCGAAAGACGGCCGAAGAACAGGACATGGCGTCCGTATTTTTCACGCAACGCCGCGACCTCGGCGGGATCGACGGCCGCATCGTCCGCGCTCTCGAAGAAGTTCGGGATGTAGCGCAGCTTTTCCGGCGCGAAGCCGTGCTCCGCGAATTTGTCGACGATGAAGCGCGCGGGCCCGATGAAACGCGACACCGCGTCGCGCAGCGCGCCGACGCGCCACTGGATGAAGCCGTCGAGGGCATAGAGCGCGTCCATCGCCAGCGAGCCGTGCGTGCAGCGATTGACGAGGCAGCGCCACTGGCGCCCGCCGCGACATTGCTCGCAGACGCCGAGCCGTTCCGTGTAGAAATGATAGGCGGGGCAGATCAGCTTGTAGTCGTGCAGCGTATAGACCATCGGCACGCCGCGCTCGCGCGCCGGCTTGAGAATGGCGTTGGTGAGATGGTGATAGACGCCGTGCGCGTGGATGATGTCGGGACGGAAATCGTCGAGCAGCCGGGTGAACTTTTCGCGCGCTTCGCCGGAGTGGAAGAAGCGGGGCAGAGACGCGAGCCCACTGAAGCCCGAAGGCGGCTCGAAACGCTCGGGGAAATAGTCGCTCCAGTCGGACGGCTCGTTGTCGGGATGGTCCATCGCGAATTCCGCGCAATCCCAGCCGCGCTCGCGAAACAGGGCGAGGTGGTCGAGATGGACGCCTTCGGCGCCGCCCTTGCGATGATGCAGCCGATGGATCGCGAGCAGCCTCATCGGCGCCTCGCCGCGCGTTCGGGCGGCTTGCGCCGGAAGCTCCGAGCGAACAGGAAATTCATGCCGCGCATCTCGTTGCGGCGCGCGCGTGCGCGACCCTCGCCTACAGCTATAGGGCGGCGGCGCCAAATCTCCCGAATTTTCGGCTTTAACGGTAAATTCACCACGGCCGCGAGACGGGCGGCGCAGGCGTCGGTCAGGTCACGTTGTTCGACAGCTTGCTCAGGACGACGTTGAGCGCCGTGCCGACCATCTTGGAAGCGGCCACGATGAAGGCGGCCATGCCCATCGCCAGAAGGCCGTATTCGGTCGCCGACGCGCCGGAGCGGCAGCGCAAGAACCGTACAATGCGAGCCTTCATCAGGTGTCCTCAACCGAAACGGCCCGGCCGAACGGCCCGGGTCGATCCGGGAAAGCTACAAGCCAATCCCTGCGACTTCGTTACAATTTCGCCAAAATATTGAGGACGTTGCGTCATTTGCCGCCCAGCGCGGGACTCAGTCGTCCGTCTCGTCCCGGTCGTTCCAGTCGGCGATGCGCGCGCCGATGGCGGCGGCGAGCTTTCCTTCCGGCGAGGCGGCGCGCTCGGCGAAGGACAGATGCGCGACCGAAGCGTTGAGCTTCTCCTCGCGGCGCCGCAAGTCGGCGAGGTCGGCTTCGGCCGCGACGCGCGGCACGCTGGCGTCGTTCCAGCCGAGGCTCTCGAACCAGGCGAGATCGTCCCGGGTAACGCCTGCCGCAAGCAGGCGGGCGCGCGCCTCGGCGATGGCGTTCGGTTCGCTCATGGCTTCCTCCGGCCGCCCGGCATAGGATCAGAAGCGGGGCGAATTATAGATGGACTTCGTCCCGCCCGGCCCTGCGACCATGGGCTTTGCGCCAGTAAACTGCGGCGGCGCGCCTTCGGTTCCCGGCCGGAACAGGACGCCGCAATTTTTCCGCTGGCTCGCCGTCTCGATCGCCTGCATGTCGCCCTTGGCGCGCGCGACGACGACGTCGCTGGAATTGCCGGTGCGGAACCAGGATTTCGGCACCGTGATGACGCCGGCGACCGAACTCTTGGAATTCTGCTCGTCGTAGGCCTCGCCCGCGACGCCGGCGACGCGCTCGGCCGCATCGCGCAACTGGTGGCACAGGTAGGAGTTGAAGCGGCGCGGGTCCTGATAATTGGCCTGAATGTCGTTGGCCTTCTTCGCACAACCTCCGGCCAGAAGAGCCGTGGACAGGATGGCGACGCTGATCGCACGCATGTGCTTAACCCCGGGGTTTCAGGTTCGGTTAACCATGAATGCCCGGTTATGGTTAAAATTCGCTTGATCGCCGGCGCTACGAAAGAGCGCCGCGCCGCAAATCCAGCGTCAGCGGGAATTCCCCCGTCGCTTCGGCCGGCGGCGGCGCGCTCTTGCCGGGCGTGTGGCCGAAAGCCTGGAAGCGGGCGAGGCGCCTGGCCTCCGCCTCGTAGGAATTGACGGGATAGGTCTCGTAATTGCGGCCGCCGGGATGGGCGACGTGATAGACGCAGCCGCCGAGCGAACGCCCGTTCCAGAGATCGCAGATGTCGAAGGTAAGCGGCGCCTGCGCGGGAAGCGTCGGGTGCAGGCCCTCGGCCGGCCGCCACGCCTTGAAGCGCACGCCCGCGACCGCCTCGCCCGACACGCCCGTCCCGGTCATCGGCAAGCGGCGGCCGTTGCAGACGATGGCGTGGCGGCCGGGCACGAAGCCCGAGGCCTTCACCTGCAGGCGCTCGACCGAGGAATCGACGTAGCGCACCGTGCCGCCGGCCGCGCCCATCTCGCCGAGCACATGCCAGGGCTCGAGCGCCTGACGCAATTCGAGCTTCACGCCGCCGTGGTCGACCGCGCCGTAGACGGGGAAGCGGAATTCGCGCTGCGCCTCGTACCAGAGGGGATCGAAATCGTAGCCCACTGCCTTGAGGTCGGCGAGCACCGAGAGGAAATCCTCCCAGACGAAATGCGGCAGCATGAAACGGTCGTGCAGCGCGGTTCCCCAGCGCACGAGACCGCCCTGCTGCGGCTCGCGCCAGAACATGGCGACGAGCGCGCGGATGAGGAGTTGCTGGGCGAGCGACATGCGCGCATCCGGCGGCATTTCGAAGGCGCGGAATTCGACGAGGCCGAGACGGCCGGACGAGGAATCCGGCGAATAGAGCTTGTCGATGCAGATTTCCGCGCGATGCGTATTGCCGGTCACGTCGGTCAGCAGGTTGCGGTAGAGCCGGTCGACCAGCCACGGCGGCGGCGAAGTTCCCTGCCCCGGCGCCGGCGTCTGCGCGAGCGCGATTTCCAGTTCGTAGAGCGTGTCGTGGCGGGCTTCATCGACGCGCGGCGCCTGGCTCGTCGGCCCGATGAACAGGCCGGAGAACAGGTAGGACAGCGCGGGATGGCGCTGCCAGTAGAGGATGACGCTCTTGAGCAGGTCCGGCCGGCGCAGGAAGGGCGAATCCGCGGGCGAGGCGCCGCCGACGACCACATGCGCGCCGCCGCCGGTGCCGGTGTGGCGGCCGTCGATCATGAACTTGTCGGCGCCGAGCCGGCACGCGCGCGCCTGGTCGTAGAGCGCGACCGTCGTGTCGACGGCCTCGCGCCAGTTCGACGCCGGATGGACGTTGACCTCGATGACGCCGGGATCGGGCGTCGCCTTGATGACGTCGATGCGCGGATCGAAGGGCGGCGGATAGCCCTCGATATGCACCCTGGCGCCGAGTTCTCGCGCGCAACGTTCGATGCATTCCACGAGTTCGAGATAGTCCTCGATCTTCTCGACCGGCGGCATGAAGACGCAGAGCGCGCCGTCGCGCGGCTCGATGGTCAGCGCCGTGCGCACGGCGCCTTCCACCGCGACCTGCTCGATCTGGTCTTGTTGCGCGGCGCTCGCCTCTTGCGCAACGACAGCCTGCACCGGCTGGAAGCCCGCCGGCAGCGGCCCGCGCGGCTCCAGCGGGTCCTGCGCGTGTATGTAGGGATAGGCCGAGGGCGGAACCCAGGGCAGCGACGACAATGGCAGGCGGAAGCCGACCGGCGAGTCGCCCGGAGCGAGATAGAACTTGTCCTTGCGCAGCTTCCATTTTTCCGAGCGCCAGCGGCGGCCTTTCGCCTCGGCGTTCCAGCGCTGGATCGGCAGGACGAAGCCCGACGGACTATCCAGCCCGCGTGAAAAAGTGCGCTTCATGCGCTCGCGCGACTTCGATGTCCTCGAGTTTTGAATCGTCGGTCGTGACGTTGGCGGGCAGTTCGGCGAGTTTCTTCGCCCAATAGTCCTCGTCCTCGTAGGCCGGCACGACGAAGTCGGCGCCGACGCCCAGTTCGTCCGCCACCTTGCAGGCGACGACACCCGCCATTTCGACGGTCGCGGGCGGCGGATTGTCGACGGGCGCGATCAGGTCGGCGTCGCGCCAGATCGGCGCGCCGTCCTTGCGCCAGTAGAGCGCGAGCGCCCAGCGCGGCAGGCTCTCGCCCGGATACCACTTGCCTTGCCCATAGTGCAGCAGCCCGCCCGGCGCGAATTTTTCACGCAAGCGGCGGATGAGCTGGTCCGCCAGGCCTTTCTTGGTCGGGCCGACCGCGCCTGTATTCCATTCGTCCGACTGGAAATCGTCGATCGAGACGAAGGTCGGTTCGCCGCCCATGGTGAGCCGCACGTCGTTGGCGACGAGATCGCGCGTCGACCTTGTCGCCGAGCGCGTCGAGCCTTGCGCCAGTCCGCGTCGTCGAAAGGCCGCGTGATGCGCGGCGCCTCGTCGATGCGGTCGACGTGCATCTCGAAATGGAAGGTCGTCTGCGCGAAATCGACCATGCCCTCGATCGGCGCGGCCGAGCGGTAATGCGGCGTGGCGGCGAGCGGCAGATGGCCTTCGGCGCAGAGAAGGCCCGAGGTCGCGTCGAGGCCGATCCAGCCGGCGCCGGGCACGTAGACTTCCGCCCAGGCGTGCAGATCGGTGAAATCGTGATCGGCGCCCTGCGGCCCCTCGATGGTCGTGAGATCGGGCTTCAACTGGATGAGGTAGCCGGACACGAAGCGTGCGGCGAGGCCGAGGCGGCGGAAAATCTGGACCAGCAGCCCACGCGGAATCGCGGCAGGAGCCCGAGCGCAGCGTCAGCGTTTCGTCGGGCGCCTGCACGCCCGGCTCCATGCGGATGACGTAGCGAATGTCCTTGTGGAGCTGGAGGTTCAGGTCGACCAGGAAACTGGCGAGCTGTTTCGGCGCGCGCGAAACGCCCGCGACATAGGCGTCGAGGGTCGGCCCGCAGGGCTCGAGTTCGAGATAGGGCGCGAGTTCGGCGGCGAGATTTGGCTCGTACCGGAACGGAAAATTCTCGGCATAGGGCTCGATGAAGAAGTCGAAGGGATTGAAGGTCGCCATTTCCGCGACGAGATCGACCTCGATGCGCAGGTGATCGGCCTTGTCCGGAAAAACGCAGCGCGCCTGCCAATTGCCGTGCGGGTCCTGCTGCCAGTTCTCGAAATGGTTTTCGGGCGAAACCTTGAGCGAATAGCTGAGGACCTTCGTGCGGCAGTGCGGCGCGGGCCGCAGGCGGACGACCTGCGGCCCGATCGCGACCTGGCGATCGTAGGAGTAAGACGTGAGGTGACGCAGCGCGACCTTGATAGCCAATTCATTCCCCGGCGATTTTCTCGAAAATGCAGCAAGTCGCCTCGCGACGCCATCGCGCCGGCGCCGCCTTTTTGGGCGAGGCGGCCGATTGTGGTCCATCCGGCCGGCGTCCGCGCCAAAAAAGGCGGCAGGCAAACCAATTGCGACGCGGCGCGTTGTTCCGCTTTCAATTCGGCTCACATCTCGTCATGCGCCATCTCGCCTGCCCCTCCTGCGGCGCTCGCGTCTATTTCGAAAATTTCGGCTGCCTCGCCTGCGGCGCGCAATTCGCGTTCGCGCCCGACAGCGGCGAGATGATCGCGCTCGCCGAAAACGCCGCGCCGGCTTGCGCGAACCGATCGCAATTCGTCTGCAACTGGTCGACGACGCCAGACGAACCGCTTTGTCGTTCCTGTCGCCTCAACGACCTCATTCCGAATCTATCGTTTCCCGGCAATCTCGAACGCTGGCGCAGGATCGAGCAGGCAAAGCGCCGCGTCGTCCACGATGTCATCCGCCTCGGCTTGCCGACAGAGGCCCGCTTCCGCTTTCTTTCCGCCGATCTTCTCGCTACGCCCGTGACGACCGGGCACGCGTGTGGCGTCATCACGCTCGACATCGCCGAAGCCGACGACGCCGTGCGCGAGCAGCGCCGCACGCAGATGGGCGAGCCCTATCGCACGCTCGTCGGCCATTTCCGGCACGAACTCGCCCATTATTATTTCGAGCGGCTCGTTCTCGATTCGAGCGACATCCAGGCCTGCCGCTTCGTCTTCGGCGACGAGCGCGCCGACTATGCGCAGGCGCTCCAGCGTCACTATCGCCGCGGCGCGCCCGCAGACTGGCAGAAGCATTTCATCAGTCCCTATGCGTCGGCGCATCCCCACGAGGACTGGGCGGAAACCTTCGCGCATTTCGTCCACATCGTCGCGACGATGGATACGGCGCTCGATCTCGGCTTCGGCGGCAAATCTATCGACGCCGATCGCCGATCCCTACACGACGGAAGATTTCGACGCGCTGATCGCGGCCTTCCTGCCGATCACGGAGAAAGTGAACGAGATCAACCGCTCGATGGGCCAGCCCGACATGTACCCCTTCGTGCTGAGCGAAGAGGTCGTGGGCAAGCTGCATTTCATCCACATGATCGTGGCCGCGCGAATGCGCGTCTCGGCGTCATCGCCCCTCGTTGGCGATCACGCGCCGAGCCGCTGAATCTTGTGCGCGCCGGTGGCCAGCGAGACCATCTTGGTCTCCATGTAGAAATCGAACGAATAATCGCCGCCGTCGCGGCCGATGCCCGAGGCCTTAGCGCCGCCGAAAGGCGTCGGCAGGTGGCGGACGTTCTCCGAATTGACCCAGACCATGCCGACTTCGAGCGCGTCGGCGACGCGCAGCGCGCGGCCGATCTCGCCCGACCAGACGTAGCCGGCGAGGCCGTAACGGACATTGTTGGCGAGTTCGATCGCTTCGTTCTCCGACTCGAAAGTCAGCGCCGTGAGGAAGGGGCCGAAAATCTCTTCCTGCGCGAGACGCGAGTCCGGCTTCGCGCGCACCAGCGTCGGCTGCACGAAATGGCCGGCGCCTTCCGCGCGCGCGCCGCCGGCGAGTATCTCGCCGCCTTCCTGCTTCGCCACGTCGAAATAGGAACAGACCTTCGCCAGATGCCGCTCGTGGATCAGCGGCCCGATTTCGGTCGCGGGATCGAGCGGATGGCCGACCTTCAGCTTTTTCACGCGCGCCGCCAGTTTCGCGATGAAATCGTCGGCAATGGATTTCTGCACGAGCAGGCGGCTCGAGGACGTGCAGCGCTCGCCGTTGAGCGAGTAAATCATGAAGACGACGGCGTCGAGCGCGCGGTCGAGATCGGCGTCGTCGAAGACGATGACCGGGTTCTTGCCGCCGAGTTCGAAATGCACGCGCTTCAGGGTTTCGGCGCCCTGCCGCATGATGGCGGAGCCTGTCGAGGATTCCCCGACGAAGCCGATCGCCTTGATCGCGGGATGTTCGGTCAGCGCGCGGCCGGCGTCCTCGCCGAAGCCGTGCACCGTGTTGAGCACGCCGTCGGGCAGGCCGGCCTCCGAGCAGATGCGCGCCAGGAGGTCGGCGGTGACGGGCGACCATTCGGCCGGCTTGTGCACGATCGTGCAGCCCGCCGCCAGCGCCGGCGCGATCTTCCATGTCGACAGCATGAACGGCGTGTTCCACGGCGTGATGACGCCGACCGGGCCGATGGGCGTGCGGGTCGAGACGTTCCAGTGTTCGGCCGAGGGCAGGTTCTGGCCGTCGCGCGCGGACTGGCAGCGGTCGGCGAAGAAGCGGAAATTCTCCGCGCCGCGCAGCGCCGCTTTGGACATGAAGCGCCAGGCCTGGCCGGTGTCCCAGCATTCGAGCGTGGCGATCTCGTCGGCGTGCTTCTCGATGGCGTCGGCGATGCGGTGGAGCAGCTTCTGGCGCGCGGGCGCGGCCATGTCGCGCCAGGCGGGGAAGGCGGCTTTCGCGGCCTCGGCGGCGGCGGCGATGTCGGCGGCGTCGCCTCTGGCGACTTTTGCGATCAGCGAGCCGTCGACCGGCGAGCGCGTCTCGAAGGTCGCGCCGGACCTGCTCTCCACGCGCCTGCCGCCGATCCAGTGGCCGACGCCCTCGGACGACAGCCGCTGCAAAAGGGGTTGCAGTCGCGCCTTGTTTTCCTCGAACATGGGCCGCTCCTTGGTAGACATGGTAATTGTTTAACGCGTTAAGTGTCTGTCTGCAAGGGGCGCCGGAAACGGGCTGGCGAAGCGAATTTGTTCGGGATCAATAGACAGGCGCAGCAAAACAATTTAACATGTGAATAATCTTCGAAGCCATCACTCAAGAACCGCCAAGGGAGGCGTCAATGGGCAAGATCGTACTGGCCGCCAAGATCGCGCATGTCCCCTCGATCCTGATTTCGGAGCGTCCCGGGCCGCTGTTCGGCAAACGCCAGGCCGCCATCGACGGGCTGAAGGAAATCGGCCGGCGGGCGCGCGAGCGCGGGGCCGACACGTTTCTGGTGTTCGACACGCACTGGCTGTCGAACTTCGGCTGCCATATGAACGCCAATGCGCGGCACAAGGGCGTCTATACGAGCCACGAGGCGCCGCACATGATCCAGAACATGGAATACGATTATGCGGGCAATCCCGATCTCGCCGACATGATCTCGGCCGAGGCGAAGAAGGAGAAGCTCGAGGTCATGGCGCACAAGGTCGAGACCCTGCCGCTGGAATACGGCACGATCGTCCCCATGCATTACATGAACCAGGACCATTGGGCGAAGGTCGTGTCCGTCGCCGCGCCGCTGTTCGCCACCATCCAGGAAAACCGCGCCTTCGGCGCGGCGGTCAAGCGCGCCATCGAGGCCTCGCCCTACAATGTGGCCGTGCTCGCCTCGGGCTCGCTGTCGCACAAGCTCGTCTCCAACGACCAGGTCGGCGACAATCAGTGGGAACAGGTCGGCAGCGAGTTCAACCGGCAGATGGACCTGCGCGTCGTCGATCTCTGGAGGGAGCGGCGCTACAAGGAATTCTGCGCCATGCTCCCGGAATATTCGACCAAGTGCAACGGCGAGGCGCTGATGTGCGACACGCACATGCTGTTCGGCATGCTGGGCTGGGGCGATTACTCCGGCGAGATGGAAGAGCTGACCCCCTACTTCCCATCGAGCGGCTCCGGCCAGATCAACGTCGAATTCCATCTGGCGAAATAAGGCCGGATTTGCGCTGGACGCCTTGTCGTCCGCGCGAGCGGACGGCAGTCTGCTCCCGCTGAAATGCGCCGCCCAAGGCGCACAGCGGGAGGATGCGCCATGATCCGCGCGAAACTGAACGGCCATTACCACGAGGACGGCCGCTATCCGGCGGCCATGGTGAACATCACCAATCTCTGCAACCTCGCCTGCAAGCACTGCTTCATCTATCGCGACGGAAATCCGAACGAGGCGCCGGAGTCGATCCGCGCCGAGATGAGCGACGCCGACATGCTGGAGACGCTCGAGGGCCTGCGCGATCGGCACCACATCAATACGATGCTGTGGATGGGCGGCGAGCCGCTCCTGAAAAGGAAACTGCTGGCCAAGGGCGTGCGCCTGTTCGCGCGCAACACCATCACCACAAACGGCACGGCGCCGCTCGTCGACTTCGGCCGGGGCGTCCACTATGTCGTCAGCCTCGACGGGCCGGAGGACATCAACGACGAATTGCGCGGGGAAGGAACGTTCCGGCGCGTCATCCGCAATCTCGCCGCGCTGCCCGACGACTTCGGCTCGACCGTGCAGGTGCAATGTGTCGTCACCCGGCGCAACGAGCATCGGCTGGAGGAGCTGGTCGAGACGCTGCGCCGCATGCCGATCGGATGGATGACCTTCTCCTTCTACGTGCCGAAGCAGGACGACGACACCGGCAACGCCTGGGACACCAATGTTTCGCGCGCGGACGCGGTTCGGGAGGTTCTCCGGCTGAAAGAGCTGTACCCGGGCTTTGTGCGCAACACCCGCCGCAGCCTCGAACTGATGCTGCCGCCGGACTGCGAGCGCGTCGTGAGAAATTGTCCGTCCCAGAAATGGGTGCTGCCGCTCTGGCTGGAGGACGACGGGTTCACCACGCCCTATTGCTGCTACGGCAACGATGTGGACTGCGACCGTTGCGGCGCATGGGTGGTGTTTGAATTCGCCGCGCGCCATGAGGCCGGCGCATCGGTGGCGACCGGGCGCGCAGAATGAGACTGTGTCGCAGGCGCCGCGCTTGCGTGCGGATACAGACCACGCCAGAATTGTCATTCCCGCGAAAGCGGGAATCCAGTTCCCTTTCATTCGGGATTTATCCTGGATTCCCGATCGCTTCCTGCGGAAGCGATCGGGAATGACATGCGGCTATCGCCCAATCGACCGAGACAATGACCATGATCGAACGCACCATCTTCAACGAAGACCATGTCCTGTTTCGCGACATGGTCCGTCGCTTCCTCGACGAGCACGCCAAGCCCCACCATGAGAAATGGGAAGCGCAAGGCTATGTCGACCGCGACGTCTGGCTGAAGGCCGGCGAGCAGGGCCTGCTGCTGCCGACCGTCTCGACCGAATACGGCGGCGCCGGCGCGACCGAGGCGATGAGCTCGGTGCTGATCGAGGAAGTGGCCCGCGCCAATACCAGCGGCCTCGGCTTCGGCCTGCACAACGACATCGTCGCCCCCTATATCGAGACCTACGGCTCGGAGGCGCAGAAGAAGAAATACCTGCCGGCCATGGCGCGCGGCGAGAAAATCGGCGCCATCGCCATGACCGAACCCGGCACGGGCTCCGACCTGCAGGGCGTGCGCACGACCGCGCGGCGCGACGGCGACCACTGGGTCATCAACGGCTCCAAGACGTTCATCACCAACGGCTGGCACGCCGATCTGGTGATCGTCGTGACGAAGACCGACGCGAGCGCCGGCGCCAAGGGCGTCAGTCTCATCATCGTGGAGGAAGGCGCGCCGGGCTTCCGCAAGGGCAAGCGGCTGAAGAAGGTCGGCCTGAAATCGCAGGACACGTCGGAACTGTTCTTCGACGACGTGCGCGTGCCGGCCGACAACCTGCTCGGCAAGGAAGGCGAGGGCTTCATCTATCTCATGCAGAAGCTGCCGTGGGAGCGCCTGCAGATCGCCATCACCGCGCATGCCTCCGCCCAGGCGGCGATCGACCACACCGTGCAATATGTGCAGGACCGCAAGGCTTTCGGCCAGCCGATCGGCGAATTCCAGAACACGCGCTACAAGCTCGCGGAATGCCAGACCGAGGTCGAGGTCGGCCGCGTCTTCGTCGACAAGTGCCTGGAAATGCAGATCGCCGGAACGCTCGATTCCGCAACGGCCTCGATGGCGAAGCTGTGGCTGTCGGAAATGCAGGGCCGCGTGCTCGATATATGCGTGCAATTGCACGGCGGCTACGGCTTCATGTGGGAATATCCTGTGGCCCAGGCCTATGCGGACGCGCGCGTGCAGCGCATCTACGGCGGCACGAGCGAGATCATGAAGGAACTGATCTCGCGCCAGATGGGGCTCGGCGGCGCGGCCAAGAAGAAACCGGCGTGAGGCTCGCGCATCCGGGACCGCCGGCCTCCGGCCGGCAGCCAGCCGGAGGCTGGCGGTCCCAGCGCAAAGGTCGCCTGTAGACCCGTGTCCCAACTCGACGACATCACCGATTTCCTGCGCGCACATGTCGGCGCCGCGCAAATCATCGACACGCATATTTCGCGCGTCGTGATCGGCGCGGAGCGCGCCTACAAGATCAAGAAGCCTGTCGCTTTCTCCTATGTCGATTTCTCGACGCCGGAGAAGCGCGCCGCCGCCGCACACAACGAGATCGCGATCAACCGGCGCACTGCGCCGCAGATTTATCTCGGCGTGCGCCGGATTTCCCGCGCGAAAAACGGGGCTCTGGAGCTGGACGGCGCAGGCGAGACGGTCGAGACGATCGTCGAGATGCGCAGCTTCGCTCAGGCCGACCTGTTCGACCAGATGGCGCAGCGCGGCGCTCTCACCGCCGATCACATGACGCGGTTGACGGAAAAGCTCGTCGCCTTCCATCGCGACGCGGCGCGGCATTTCGATGCGCGTGGCGCGGCGGCGATGGCGGAAATCCTCGCCCTCGACGAAGGCGCGCTCGCCGGCTCGGGGCTGGCGACGCCCGAGCGCATCGCGGCCTTCGAGCGCGCGTTGCGAGACAGGCTCGCCGAGATCGCGCCGCTGCTCGAAGCCCGCACGGCGGCAGGCAAGGCGCGGCGCTGCCACGGCGATCTGACGCTGCGCAATATCTGCCTGTTCGCGGGCGAGCCGACGCCCTTCGACGCCATCGAATTCGACGAGCGTCTCGGCACGATCGACGTGCTCTACGATCTCGCCTTCCTGCTGATGGATCTCTGCCATCGCGGCCTCGCCGATCACGCCAATCTCGTTTTCAATCGCTACCTCGACCAGGCCGACGAGACCGACGGCCTGCCCGCCCTGCCCTTCTTCATGGCGGTGCGCGCCTCCATTCGCGCGCATGTCACGGCGACGCAGGCGAAAAGCGCGACGGGCGAAGGCGCCGCGACATTGCGCGCGGAAGCGCAAAGCTATTTCGATCTCGCCGAGCGCTTGATCGCGCAGCGCTTGAAAATGCTGGTCGCCGTCGGCGGCTTCTCGGGCTCCGGCAAGTCGACGCTCGCCGCCGCGCTGGCGCCGCGTCTGGGGCCTGCGCCTGGCGCGCGCATCCTGTCGAGCGATCGCATCCGCAAGCACATGCACGGCGTCGCGCCGACGCACAGATTGCCGCCAGAAGCCTATGCGCCCGAGGCGTCGGAGCGCGTCTATGCGCAAGCGCGCAACGAAGCGGCGCGCATACTCGCGCTCGGCGGCGCCGTCGTCGTCGACGCGGTTTTCGATCGAGCGGATATGGCCGCCGCAATCGAAAATATCGCGCGCGAGAATGGGGCGCCCTTCGCGGGCTTCTGGCTGGAGGCGCCGCGCGACGACATGGCGCGGCGGATCGAGACGCGGCGCGCCGATCCTTCGGACGCGACGCCAGCCGTACTCGACGCGCAAATCGCGAAAGGCGGCGCGCCGCAGGGCTGGCGGCGCATCGACGCGACCCGCGCGCGCGCGGACATTCTCGCCGACGCGCTCGCGCTCTTGTCCTGGAAGGAACTCTCCAGGCTATGCAGGAGCGGGCGACCCGCCTAGAACTTCATGCCCGTGCCGAGCTTGCCGTCCTTGTCGAAGCCGACGGGGGCGTAGTCGTTCGGGTCGCTGCGCGAGTTCGGCAGGGGAATGCCGCCGTCCTGCGACTTTTCCGCCGTCGGCTTCTCGGCCTTCGCCGCCTTGCCGGTCTTCTTCGCCGCGACGGGCTTCTTGCTCTCTTTTCCTGCTTGCGGCTTGGGCGTGTCGCTCCAGCCCTCAAGCTCCCCGGCGCGCCGGTCGCTCGGCTTGGGAATGGCCTTGACGCCGGTCTGCGCCATAGCGGCGAAACCGGACAAGACGAGCGCCGAAGCGGCCAACAGAAGCGATGCGTTACGGAATCTCATGGGCGTCCCTGTCGCGAGCGCGGCACATTGGCCAAGCGCAACCACGATTGCAAGACGCCATGCGAATGCGGCGCGGACGTGGCCGCGCCGTTCGGGATCAGAGACGCGAGATCGTCGGGCGCGCGGCCTTGCCGTTGCCCTTGGCGGGGGCCGCCTGCCAGCCGCCCGGCGGCGGCGTCACGTCGTTGGCGGCCGGCTCCGGCGCCTTCGGACGGTACGAACCGGCAAGCGCCTTGGCGCGCTCCATCGTCTTGGCGTCGAAACGCGACGCGACGTCGTCGCGCTTCTTGGCCGCGTCCGCGTCGCCCTGGTCGGCGGCGGCCGCAAACCAGGCGTAGGACTGGACGAGATCCTGCGGGCCGCCCATGCCGCGGGCGTAGAGGATCGCCAGATTGTACTGGCTGTCGCGCACGCCGTATTCGGCGGCCTTGCGGAACCAGCGCGCGGCGGCCGCGTAATCCGGCTTGCCGCCGCCGTCGGCGAGCAGAACGGCGAGATTGTGCATGGCGCGCACGTTGCCGGTCTCGGCGGCGCGCTCGTACCAGGTGCGCGCGACCGCAAGATCCCGCTCGACGCCGAGGCCGCGCTCGAACAGCACGCCGAGGCGATATTGCGCGGGCGCGAGCCCCTTGGCGGCGCTCTTCTCGAACCAGCGGGCGGCGGCCTTCAGGTCGCGCGGCGCCTGGGCGCCGTCGGCGTAGCGCGCGGCGAGTTCGAATTGCGCGGCGGCGTCGCCCTGCGTCGCGATCTTCTCGAGCGCGGCGGTCGGAATGGCGACATTGGCCGGCGACTGGATCGAGCCGACAGGCGCCGAATCGACAGCGCCGGCGTCGGCGCGCGGCTGGCGCGCCATCGTCGGCAGGCTCGAAGGCGCGTCGACCCGGCGCGGCGCGGGCGCGGCGGCCGGCGCGGCGTCGGCAGGCGGCGACGCCTCGGCCTTCGGGCCGACGGGCGCGGCGCCCTCGTCCTTCTGCACGGCCGCGCCCTTGTTCGCGGCGGGCTCTTCCTGCGCGGGCGCCTTGACGGCGGGGGCGGGATCGGCCGGACGCACGATCGGCGGCGGCTCGGCAAGGCCCGACGAGCGGCTGGTGTACACGCGCGCGATCTGCAGCGCGCCGAGCAGGCCGATGAGGGCGGCGAGCGACAGCAGGATCGGCTTGCGGCGACGCTCGTAGACCGCGCGCACCTGCGACAGCCGGCCTTCGCCCTCCGCCTTTTCCGCATGGTCGACGGCTTCGGCCTCGTCGGCGGCGGCGCTGGCCGCCTGCGCGGCGAGAGCGGCGCGACGGGCGGCGGCGATGAAGCCGGCCTGCGGCGAACGGTCGTCGGCGTCGCCGGGCGCGGCGGGGCGCGTGGCGCGACCCGCGCCGGGCTCGATGAGAATGTCCTGGTCGAGAGAGGGCGCAGGGCGCTGCGGACGCGCTTCGACGCGCGGCTCGGTCTTCTCGCCCTTCAGCCGCGCCAGCGCGGCGGCGGCGCTGATGGTCGAGCCTTGCGCCGGAGTCGCTTCCGGCGCCGGCGCCATCGCGGGCTGCGGCGGCGGAACCGCCGGGCGCGGGGCGGCGCGCGTTTCCCCGATATCGCCTTCCAGCGTGGCGAGGCGGTCGACGACGCGCTCCAACGTGGCGTGAACGGCTTTCAGCGTGGCGTGCGTGCGCTGGTCGGAAGCGTCCTGAACGGCGCGAAGGTCGGCCAGTCTCGCGGCCGATCTCGCCCGAGCTTGCGCCCCCGGCGCCGGCCAGCGCCTCGCGCACGGATTCGCGGGCCGCCGCGCGGGCGGCTTCCTCCGCCGCCTCGAAGGCCGCGGCGCGCGTGTCGTTGAGCTGGCCGAACAGGTCGGAAATCATGCGCTCGAGCGAAGCGACGGATTCGTCGCGGCCGCCGGAGCGTTCGATCTTGCGCGAAAGCAGTTCGATCTGCGTCTGCAGGGCGGCGAGGTCCTCGCGGCCGGCGCCGGGGCCTGCGGCGCGGTCGACCTTGTCGGCGAGTTCGCGCACCAGCTTTTCGAGATTCTGCGTTTCGGCGGCCGGCGCGTGGCGCGGCGCGGCGAGGCTCTGCGCCACTGCGCGATGCAGCTTGTCGAGACGGTCGCCGAAGACCTCCATCTGTTCCTGCGCGGGGCCGGCGGCGAGCGCCGCGTCGATACGTTCGGACAGGCGCTCGACGCGAGCTTCCAGAGCGCGCATCCCTTCCGCGCCCATGCCTTCGGCGACGACCGAGCGAATATCGGAAACGATGCGCGCGATATCGTCCGGCGCGACGCCGGCGCCGCCGGAGCGCTCGAGCTTCGAGGCGAGGTCGTCGAGTTCGCGCTGCGCGCGCTCGCCGCTGTGCGAGGCGACTGCGGCGCGCGACAGGAGATCGCGCACTTCGCGCGTCTGGTCGAATATGGCGCGGATCGTCTGCGGATCGGCGCCGCCGCGCATCTCGAGGTTTTCGATCTTGGCGGCGATGGCGCGCATGTCCTGCTCGAGGCCGCCGATCGCTTCGCGCGAATCCATGTCGCGCAATCCCGCGCGCAATTCGCGCGCCAGTTGCTCGATCGGCGCGGCGACGGCGTCGCGCACGCCTTCGATGCGCGCCACATGCAGGCGGTCCGCGATATCGCGCACCGCGGTTTCGAGCGACGACACCGAGGCGCGCGGGGCGAGTTCGCCGAGGCCGCGCGAGACGGCGGCGACTTCGCGCCGCAAATGATCGATCGTCTCGTCGGCGCCGCGCGCGCCCCTGGATGCGAATTCCTCGCGCATCTTCTCGATGCGCTCGGACATGCGGTTGATGTCGCCCTGAAGACCGACGAGGGCCTGCGGCTGCGCCGCGCCTTCGGCGGGAATGGCGCGTTCGAGCCGCTCCACGACGGAAGCGAGCCGGGTCTCGAGTTCACTCGGCGCGCGGCGCTGGTCGAAGGGCGGACGCGGCTCGGCGCGGCGCGCGGCGAAGGGCAGCGGCGCCTCGCCATCGAGTTCGCGCTGGCGGCGCATGATCTGGGAGACGGCGTCGGCGGCCTGCGGTCGCGCGGTCGATGCCTCGGCGGCGACGGCGCGGATGGTCTGGCGCGCGGCGCCCTGCGCCATCTGGGTCGAGAGCTGGCTCAACTGCGCCTCGATGCGCGCGAGCCGATCGGCGTCGGCGCGTCCACGCTCGCCGCTTTCGAGATAGGTCGCGATCTCGGACAGTTTGGAATCGATTTCGCGCAGGCCGTTGTCGCCACGGCGCGCGTCCTTGTCCTGCGCGAGATCGTCGACGCGGCTTTCCAGCCGCGACAGCGCGCCGCGAATTGGTTTGGCGCCGGCTTCGTCGCCGTCGCGCGTCACCTTCTGCTCGATCTCGGCGAGCCGGCGCGAGATCGACTGCAGCGTGCGGCCTTCGCGGCTGCGGTCGACCTGCGAGGATTCGATCACGTCGACCATTTCGGCAAGCGCGCGCGCCGTCTTGTCCTGGCCGCGCGCGGCGCGACGCTCGTAGGCTTCGAGCGCGCTCTCGATCAGGTTCTCGGCTTCCTCGGAATCGCGCCACGAAACTTCGCGCGCGCTGGCGTTGCGCGACAGGTTGCGGCCTGCGCCGCGACGACGATGGGCCGCGAAATCCTCGACGCCGTCGTCGTCATGGCCGCGGCCGTGTTTCTCGCCACGCCGCCGCGCCCGCCCGTTGTCGCGCATCCGCGAAAGACGCGCGGATACCGCGCCCATCTCGTCGTCGTCGCGATAATCCTTTTCGGCTTCGTCGTCGCCGGCGCGTTCGGCGATGACCTCATTCAGCCATTCGCCGACGCTCATGCCTTCGCGCTGCGCCGCCTCGCGAGCGGCCTCCCGCGTGTCGAAGCCAATTCCCTTGATGCTCCAGGGGGCCGCCTTGTTCATCATCTCATCCGTATGACCCGGTAGTCCGGGTGCGTCGATCAATCGAGAATCGTTACGCAAGAAGCGAATCAGACAGCGAAAACAACGTACCGTCCTCGCGACGGACTTTCGAGCGCTTATGGTAAACACGGGGTTAAGAGACGACCGAGATCGATACACATGCTCGGATTGATTGTTTTTACATTTTTTACACTTTTAGGTTGCATGAACCCGCGAATCACGTTTCCTTGGGTCCGTCGGCCGCTACGGCCGGATCGAACCCAGGGGATGCGGGGGATATGGACAGGGCTTCGGAGAAGGCTTTTGCGGGCGCCGACGGAAGCGCGGGCCTGCGGGCGGCGCACGAGACCGGCGAGCGGCTCTACACGATCGGCGACATGGCGCGCGCCTACAAGGTGACGCTGCGCGCGCTGCGCTTCTATGAGGATCGCGGGCTCATCAAGCCGATCCGCCACGGCGTATCGCGCTTCTACGACGCCACGGCCCGCGCGCGCTTCGAGACGATCCTGCGCGGCAAGCAGCTCGGTTTCACGCTGACGCAGATATTCGCCATGCTGCCGAAGGACGAGAAGCGCGAGAAGGCCGAGCCGCGCGAGGCGCTCGACCTGCAGGAAGGCCAGGTCCTGACGCAGATCGCGCAACTCGAGCGCAAGCGCGAGGAGCTCGAGACCGCCCTCTCGGCCCTGCGCGAGACGCACAACCGCATGACCGGGAGCCACGCGGCCGCAACGGCGGCGTGAACAAAGGATCGTTTGCCCCGCAGCGCGGGAAATTCATTTCAAGGCTTTCAGCCCGCCGCCCGTCGCGGCGGGCTTTTTCGTGCGCGCGCCCCCGCCGCGCGAAACACATTCGACCGTGACCCTTGACTGGCCGCGCCGTACTGTTTATATGTGAACCATCAAGAGCTGCGAACGCGAAGAAGAACAATGCGTCCGCTCTTCATGCACATCCATTCGGAGCGCTTCATGCCGATCTACAAGGCCCCGGTCGACGACACCCTGTTCCTGCTCGACGACGTGCTGCACTACGCCCGCTACGACAACCTGCCGGGCTTTTCCGACGCGCCGCGCGACCTTGTCGAGGCCGTGCTGAACGAGGCGGCCAAGGTCGCCGAACAGGTCCTGCAGCCGCTGAACATCGTCGGCGACCGCGAGGGCTGCAAGCGCGCCGCGGACGGCTCGGTGACGACGCCCAAGGGCTTCAAGGAAGCCTTCAAGGCCTATGCCGAAGGCGGCTGGATCAGCCTGCCGATGCCGCCCGACTACGGCGGCCAGGGACTGCCCGCCGTGCTGTCGCACGCGGTCGGCGAATACATGAATTCCGCCAACCAGGCCTTCGCCATGTATCCGGGCCTGACCTCGGGCGCGGTCGCCGCGATCCTCGCGCATGGCACGGAGGAGCAGAAGCAGCTCTACGGCACGCGCATGATCGCGGGCCAGTGGACCGGCACGATGAACCTGACCGAGCCGCATTGCGGCACGGATCTCGGGCTGCTCAAGACCAAGGCGGTCAAGAACGGCGACGGCTCCTATCACATCACCGGCCAGAAGATCTTCATCTCGGCCGGCGAGCACGACATGGCCGAGAACATCGTCCATCTCGTCCTCGCGCGCATCGAAGGCGCGCCGGCGGGCGTGAAGGGCATCTCCCTGTTCATCGTGCCGAAGTACGAAGTCTCCGACGAAGGCGCGATCGGCGCGCGCAACGCGGTGTCCTGCGGCTCGCTCGAGCACAAGATGGGCATTCACGGCAACGCCACCTGCGTGATGAACTACGACGGCGCCAAGGGCTTCCTGCTCGGCCAGGAGAACAAGGGGCTCGCCGCCATGTTCACGATGATGAACGAGGCGCGCCTCGGCGTCGCCGCGCAGGGCCTCGCGCAATCGGAAGCCGCCTACCAGAACGCGGTCGAATATGCGCGCGAGCGCATTCAGGGCCGTTCGATCTCCGGCGTGAAGGCGCCGCAGCAATCGGCCGACCCGATCATCGTGCATCCCGACGTGCGCCGCATGCTGCTGGAGATGAAGGCCTTCAACGAAGGCGCGCGCGCCTTCATGCTGTGGACGGCGCTCGAGGCCGACATCCTGCATCGCTCGCCCGACGACGAAGCGCGCAAGGCCGCCGACGATCATCTCGGCCTGATGACGCCGGTGCTGAAGGGCGTGTTGACCGATTACGGCTTCGACAATGCCGTGAAGGCGCAGCAGGTCTACGGCGGCCACGGCTATGTCGGCGAATACGGCATGGACCAGTTCGTGCGCGACGCGCGCATCGCCATGATCTACGAGGGCGCCAACGGCATCCAGGCGCTCGACCTCGTCGGCCGCAAGCTGCCGAAGGACGGCGGGCGCGCGATCACGACCTTCTTCAAGAAGGTCGGCGACTACGTGAAGGAAAAGGAAGCCGACGAGGCGATGAAGCCCTACGTCGCCCCGCTCGGCAAGGCGCTCGGCGATTTGCAGAAGGCGACCATGTGGCTGATGCAGAACGGCATGGCGAACCCCGACAATGCGGGCGCGGCCTCGACCGATTTCATGCATCTCTTCGGCCTGGTGGCGATCGGCTACATGTGGGCGCGCATCGCGGAAGGCGCGATAGGCCGCAAGGCGCGCGACGCTTCGCAGGCGGCCGCGATGGACGCCAAGCTCACGACCGGCCGCTTCTACATGGAGCGGATGCTGCCGGAGACGGCTTTCCGGCTCGCCCGCATCAACACCGGCGCCGCCACGATGATGGCGATGCCCGCGGAAGCGTTCTGATTTTCACGCCTCTTGTTCCCTCCCCCCTCGTGGGGGAGGGTTAGGGAGGGGATCGGGAAATCCTGCGAGATCGTCAACCCAAATAGTCTCGCGGGATTTCCCGACCCCCTCCCCCGCCCCTCCCCACAAGGGGGAGGGGAGTTCGCCAATCACCGCGACTCGCGAGTTTCAACAGCGGGCGCCGCTCAAGGGAGCACCACATGGCAGACGCATTCATCTACGACGCCGTGCGCACGCCGCGCGGCCGCGGCAAGTCGGACGGCTCGCTGCATGAAGTCTCGACGCTGCAGCTCGCCGCCGGCGGCCTGCGCGCGCTGAAGGAGCGCAACAACCTCGACACCAGGCTGATCGACGACGTGATCCTCGGCTGCGTCGACACGGTCGGCGAATCCGGATCCGACATCGCGCGCGTCTCCGCGCTGGTCGCGGGATACGGCGACCATGTGCCGGGCGTGCAGATCAACCGCTTCTGCGCGTCGGGCCTCGACGCCGTGAACTTCGCCTCCGCGCAGGTCATGTCCGGACAGCACGACATGACGATCGGCGGCGGCGTGGAAAGCATGAGCCGCGTCGGCATGGGCTCCGAAGGCGGCGCCTGGCCGGTCGATCCGTCGGCCGCCATCCCGACCTATTTCATGCCGCAGGGCGTGTCGGCCGATCTCATCGCCACCAAATACGGTTTTTCGCGCGACGACGTGGACGCCTACGCGATCGAGTTCGCAGAAGCGCGCCGCGCAATCGTGGAAGGAAGGCCGCTTCGCGAAAACCGTCGTGCCGGTGCGCGATGTCAACGGCGTGACCATTCTCGACCATGACGAGCACATGCGGCCCGACGCCAACATGCAGTCGCTCGCCTCGCTCAAGCCCTCGTTCATCATGATGGGCGAACAGGGCGGCTTCAACGCGGTCGCCATCCAGCGCTATCCGGAAGTCGAGGCGATCAACCACGTCCATCACGCCGGCAATTCGTCCGGCATCGTCGACGGCGCCGCCGCGATCCTCATCGGCTCGGCGGAAGCCGGCAAGAAGTCCGGCCTGAAGCCGCGCGCGAGAATCAAGGCGTTCTGCAACATCGGTTCGGAGCCCGCGATCATGCTGACCGGCCCGGTCGACGTGACGAAGAAGCTGCTCGCGCGCACCGGCATGAGCATCAAGGACATCGACCTGTTCGAGGTGAACGAGGCCTTCGCCTCGGTCGTGCTGCGCTTCCTGCAGGCTTTCGACGTCGATCCGGCCAAGGTGAACCCTTGCGGCGGCGCGATCGCCATGGGCCATCCGCTCGGCGCGACCGGCGCGATCCTCGTCTCGACCGCGCTCGACGAACTCGAGCGCACGGGCAAGCAGACCGCGCTGATCACGCTGTGCATCGGCGCCGGCATGGGCACGGCGACGATCATCGAGCGCGTCTGACACCAACCTTTCCCGTCATTGCGAGGAGCGAAGCGACGCGGCAATCCATCTCCCGGTCTGGAATCATCCGGAGATGGATTGCTTCTCTTTCAGGCGAAATAGGCAAAAGCCGATTTCTGCCGTGCTCGCAATGACGGCTTCCGAACGGGAGCGAAAACATGAACCTCGTCAATTTCAAACATGACACCGACGCCGACGGCATCCTCACCCTGGTGTGGGACATGCCCGGCAAGCCGATGAACGTGCTCGACCAGTCGCTGATGAGCGAACTGAACACGATCGTCGATCACGTGATGGCGGACGCCGCGATCAAGGGCGTCGTGCTGACGTCCGGCAAGGACGCGTTCTGCGCCGGCGCCGACCTCACCATGATGGAGGGCGCGGCCAAGGAATTCGCCGACGCCGTGAAGGCGCGCGGCGAGGAAGCCGCGATGCGCGAATTCGCCGAGCAGGCGGGACGTGGCTCCCAGGTGTTCCGCCGCATCGAGACCTGCGGCAAGCCGTGGGCGGCGGCGATCAACGGCGTCGCGCTCGGCGGCGGCTTCGAGATCGCGCTGTCGTGCCACTACCGCGTCATTGCCGACAATGCGAAGGCGCAGGTCGGCCTGCCGGAAGTGAAGGTCGGGCTGTTCCCCGGCGCCGGCGGCACGCAGCGCATTCCGCGCCTGATGGCGACGCCGGACGCGCTGCAGTTCCTGTTCAAGGGCGATAGCTGGAAGCCCGCCAAGGCCAAGCAGATGAACCTCGTGCACGAGGTCGCGCCCGAGGCCGAGATCGTTGCGCGCGCGAAAGCGTGGATCAAGGGCGGCGGCAAGGCCGTCGCGCCGTGGGACGACAAGAATTTCAAGTCGCCCTCGGGCAAGATCTTCTCGCCGATGGGCATGATGATCTGGCCGCCGGCGAACGCGATCTACCGCAAGGAGACGTTCGACAATTACCCGGCCGTCAAGGCGATCCTGAAATGCGTCTATGAGGGCCTGCAGGTTCCCTTCGACACGGCGCTGAAGATCGAGACGCGCTATTTCGCGCAGATCATGCGCTCGAAGGAAGCAGCCGCGATGATCCGCTCGCTGTTCCTGTCGATGGGCGAACTCAACAAGGGCGCGCGCCGTCCGAAGGCGGAGCCGAAGACGAACCTGAAGAAGATCGGCGTGATCGGCGCGGGCTTCATGGGCGCGGGCATCGCCTATGTGACGGCGAGCGCGGGCGCGGAAGTGGTGCTGATCGACCGCGACCAGGCCGCCGCCGACAAGGGCAAGGCGCATTCCGACGCGCTGATCTCGGCACGCGTCGCCAAGGGCCGCGCCAGCGCGGCCGACAAGGATGCGCTGCTCTCCCGCATCAAGGCGTCGGCCGACTACAACGACCTCAAGGGATGCGACCTCGTGGTCGAAGCCGTGTTCGAGGATCGCGGCGTGAAGGCGGAGACGACGAAGAAGGCGCAGGCCGTGCTCGGCCCCGACGTGGTCTTCGCGTCGAACACGTCGACGCTGCCGATCACGTCGCTGGCGACCGAGGCCGGCAAGCCCGAGAACTTCATCGGCATCCACTTCTTCTCGCCGGTCGACAAGATGCTGCTGGTCGAGATCATCATGGGCGAGAAGACCGGCGACAAGGCGCTGGCCACCGCGCTCGACTTCGTGCGACTGATCAAGAAGACGCCGATCGTCGTCAACGACACGCGCGGCTTCTACGCCAACCGCTGCGTCGGCCGCTACATCGCCGAGGGACATCTGATGCTGATGGAAGGCGTGCCGCCGGCGATGATCGAGAATGTCGCGCGCATGGCCGGCATGCCGGTCGGGCCGCTGTCGCTCAACGACGAGGTGGCGATCGACCTGTCATGGCGCGTCGTGCAGGCGACCAAGAAGGACCTCGGCGAGCAGGCGGTCGATCCCGCGCAGGAGAAGCTCATCAAGACCCTGGTGGTCGACAACGAGCGCTTCGGCCGCAAGAACGGCAAGGGCTTCTACGACTATCCTGCGGGCGGCAAGAAGAAGCTGTGGCCGGGCCTCGGCGCGCTCGCCGGCAAGGCGCTCGATCCCGATACGATCGACGTCGAGGAGCTGAAGCAGCGCTTCCTCGCGGTGCAGGCGGTGGAAGCCGCGCGCACCATGACGGAAGGCGTCGTCACCGATCCGCGCGAGGCCGATGTCGGCTCGATCCTGGGCTTCGGCTTCGCGCCGTTCACGGGCGGCACGATCTCCTACATCGACTTCATGGGAACGAAGAAGTTCGTCGAGCTCTGCGACAAGCTGACGGCGAAATACGGCGACCGTTTCGCGCCGCCTGCGCAATTGCGCGAGATGGCGAAGAGCGGCGAGACCTTCTACGCGAAATTCGGTCCCAAGGCGAAAGCGGCGTAAGCAAACGCAACTGTCATCCCGGCCGAAGCGAAGCGGAGAGCCGGGATCCAGAAGATTAGACCCGGATGCTGGATCCGCAGATCGGCCCTGCGGGCCGTCTGGGAATGACACTGCTGAACAATGAACCTCTGGTTTCGTCTTCTCTTCCTCGTCCTGTCCTTCGCCTGGCGGCGCAAGATCGTTCCGCCCGGCGAGGGTTCGTCGCTCAGCTTTCGCGTGCTGCCGAGCGACATCGATCTCAACCGCCACATGACGAACAGCCGCTACGCCTGTTTCGCGGACCTGTCGCGGCTCGACCTGTTCGTGCGGTCCGGCATGATCCAGGCGGCGTTCAGGCGCGACTGGCGGCCGATGATGCTCGCCTCGAAAATCCGCTTCCGGCGTGAACTGAAGACCTTCAGGCGGTTTCGCGTGGAGACGAGAATCCGCTGGTGGAGCGGAACGAGCATCGTCTACGAGCATCGCTTTCTCACGCAGGCGCGGGACGGATCGGACATCCTCGCGGCCATCGCGCTGGAGCGCGGCGGCTTCTACGCGCGGAAGGAGAAGAGTTTCGTGCAGGCGGAGGACCTGTTCGCGGCCATGCGCCTGCCGCCGACCGCCGCGCCGGAGCCGACCGCGGAAATCCTCGCCTTCATGCAGGCGGAAGAGGAATTGCGGCTGGCGACCTGACGCGGCGCGCTCTGTGCGTTAGTCTTCGCGCACGGAGAACGCCATGAGCCGCACGATCGCCTATTATTTCACAATCGTTTCGCCCTGGGCCTATATCGGGCACGACCTGTTTTTGCGCGTCGCCCGCAAGCACGACGCCGCTATCGACTACCGGCCCGTCAATCTCGGCGAGGTCTTTCCGCAATCGGGCGGGCTGCCGCTCGCCAAGCGCCATCCTTTGCGCGTCGCCTATCGCACGATGGAGCTGAAGCGCTGGCGCGAGAAGCGCAAGCTCGATTTCGCGTTGAAGCCCAAGGGCTGGCCGTTCGACCCGACGCTCGCCGATTGCGTGGCGCTCGCGCTCGTTGCACGCGGCGAGGACCCGAACGTCTATCTCTCGAACGCTTTCCGCGCCGTGTTCGAGAAAGAGATCAACCTCGGCGAGGCCGCCAATGTCGCGGCGGTGCTGAGCGAGACCGGCCACCATGCCGACGTGCTCATAGCCGATGCGCAATCGCAACCGATCCGCGACGCCTATGCCGCCAACAACGCCTCGGCGCTGGCGGCGGGCGTCTTCGGCTCGCCGTCCTACGTGCTCGATGGCGAAGTGTTCTGGGGCCAGGACCGGATCGAACTTCTGGACGATGCGCTGGCGAGCGGACGCAAGCCGCTATCTCGCGGACTGACTATTCCGCCGCGCTGCGCGTCACGCGCCATTGCGCCAGCAGAGATCGCAGCGCGGCCGGCTTCAGCGGCTTGGCGAGCACGCGGATCTCGTTGGCGGCCGCTTCGGCGCGCAATTCCTCCGTGCGGTCCGCGGTGACCAGCACCGCCGGAAGCTCGGCGCCATAGCGCGCGCGCAGCGCCGCGATGACGTCGAGGCCGTTGTCGGCGTCGAGATGATAGTCGACCACGGCGGCGTCCGGCCGCAATCCCGCGTCGTCGAACGCCTCGATCGCTTCCGCGCGCGAGCCGGCGGTGACGACGCTGCAGCCCCAGCCTTCGAGCAGGATGCGCATGCCGTCGAGAATGCGCGGTTCGTTGTCGATGGCGCAGACCGTCAACCCCGCCAGCGTCGCGGGCGCCGGCGCCGCTTCGCGCGCGACCGGCTCGGGCTCGCTCCAGGTCGCGGGCGACAGCGGGATGTCGACGAAGAACACCGATCCCGCCGCGACGCGCGAGCGCAGGCCGAGATCGGCTTCCAGCACACGCGCCAGCCGTTCGACGATGGACAGGCCGAGCCCCAGCCCCGGCGCGGTGCGCTGCGCCGGTTCGAGGCGCGCGAATTCGCGGAACACTTCCGCGCGGTTTTCATCGGCGATGCCAAGGCCGGTGTCCCACACTTCGATGCGCACGCGGCCATCGGGCTGACGACGCGCGCCGACGAGGACGCGGCCCTGCGGCGTGTACTTGATCGCGTTGGAAATGAAATTCTGCAACAGGCGGCGCAGCAGGCGGCGATCGGAGCGCACCGACAGGCTCGAGTGCACGAATTTCAGATCGAGCGACTTCGCCCGGGCCAGCGGCTCGAACTCTATCGCTAGCTGGCGGAACACGTCCTCGAGCCGCAGCGCTCCGATCTCGGCGGTCATCGCGCCGGCGTCGAGACGCGAAATGTCGAGGAGCGCGGTCAGGATTTCCTCGACCGCCTCGAGCGAGGCGTCGACGTTTTCGGCAAGCCGCAGCGTCTGGGCCGGCCCTTGCGCCGCGCCGTCGCGCATCTGTTCGGCAAGCGAGGTCGCATAGAGCCGCGCGGCGTTGAGCGGTTGCAGAATGTCGTGGCTCGCGGCGGCGAGAAAGCGCGTCTTCGACAGGTTTGCGTCATCCGCCGCGGACTTGGCCGAGGCGAGTTCGCGGTTGAGCCGTTCGAGCTCGTTGGTGCGGTCGAGAACGCGCTGCTCGAGCGTCTCGTTGGTCGCGGCCAGGGCTTCCTCGGCGTCCACCTGCGCAGTGACGTCCGTGTAGGTGGTGACGACGCCGCCGTCGGGCATGGCGGCGGAGCGGATTTCGATCACGCGACCGGAGGGGTGCAGGCGCAGGCGCACCGGGCGGCGTTCATTCAACAGGAGATCGACGCGGGTGGCGATCATTTCCTCGCCCACGCCCTGCCCGTAGAGCCCGCGCTGGGCGTTGTAGCGCACGATCTCCTCGATGCCGACGCCGACGCGCAGGGCGTCGCCGGGCAGGTCGAAGAGATCGCGGAACTCGCGGTTCCAGCAGATGAGCCGATGGTCGGGGTCGAAGACGGTGATGCCCTGGCGCGCGAAGTCCAGCGCATATTGCAGGAGATCGCGGTTGTACTGGATCGCGGCCGAGGCTTCGTCGACGAGGCGCAGGGCCGCCTTGTGCGACACGTTGCGCCGGCGCAGCACCAGCGACAGGACGAGGCGCGACGACGCCGCGCCGATGGCCGAGGCGAGCAGGCGTTCGGCAAAGCGCAGCAGATGGACGTCGGCTTCGGCGCTGCGTTCGCGGCTCTGGCCGCGCGAGGCCAGGAAGGAATCGAAGGATTCGCGCGCGCGCGCCGCGCCGAGATAACGGGCGACGGTGGCTTCGAGTTCGCCCGACGTCACGCTGGCGCGCCACAGGCGGAACGACCCCGGCGTCGGCAGGTCGGGGCGTTGCGCGAAAGCCGAGGCTTGCAGCCGCTCGAGCCGCGAAGGCTTGCGGAGCACGGAAACGACGATGAAGGTGAGCAGGTTCAACGCCAGCGAGGCGACGGCGCCGTTGACGATCTTGGGCAGTTCGAACCCGAGCAGCGCCGTCGGCTTGAGGGCGGCGATGCCGAAGACGCCGTCATGGACGATCTTGGCGAACAGCCCCGGCCCGACTTCGAGCGAGGGCAGGAACAGCGTGTAGGCCCAGACGACGAAGCCGACCGCCATGCCCGCGATGGCGCCGTCCGACGAACCGCCGCGCCAGAACAACCCGCCGAAGAAGGACGGCGCGATCTGCGCAATGCAGGCGAAGGAGATCAGGCCGATGGAGACGAGCGCGGCGTCGCTCGAAAAGCGCAGATAGACGTAGCCGAGCGCCAGGATGACGAGGATCGCCAGCCGGCGGATGATGAGAATGCGCGAGCCGATGTCGCCGGGCCCGGAAACCGTCAGCGAGCGCGGGCGGCGCAGAACCAGCGGCAGGATCAGATCGTTGGAGATCATGATGGAAAGCGCGACGCATTCCACGATGATCATCGCCATGCTCGCCGAAATGCCGCCGAGCATGGCGAGCACCGCCAGCACGTGGCGGCCTGCCTGCAACGGCAGGGCGAGAACGGTCATGTCGCGGTCGATGGCGCCTTCCGGAAAGACGAGAAGACCCGCAATGGCCAGCGGCACGACGAACAGGTTGATGGCGACGAGGTAGAGCGGAAAGAGCCAGGCGCTGGCCCTCACGTCGCGCTCGTCGTGGTTCTCGACGACGGAGACGTGGAACTGGCGCGGCAGAAGCACGATGGCGATGGCCGACAGCGCCGTCATCACGACCATGGTCGTCCAGTCGACGGGCTCCGAGAAAATCTTCATCACCCGCGGACTGGCGGAGGCGCGGGACCACAAATCCTCGAGGCCGCCGAACATGCTCCAGGTGACGACGACGCCGACCGAGAGAAAGGCGATGAGCTTGACGAGCGATTCCGTCGCCACCGCCAGCATCAGGCCGTCCTGGTGCTCGGTGGCGTCGACGCGCCGCGTGCCGAAGGCCATGGCGAAACCGGCGAGCACGAGCGGGATGAGGAAGCTCGACTGGATGGAATCGGAATGCGAGACGACCTTCTCCGCCTCGATCGAGCCCAGCACCATGTGCAGCGAGGCCGAGACCGCCTTCAATTGCAGGGCGATATAGGGAACGGTGCCGACGACGCAGATCAGCGTGACGCAGATGGCGACGCTTTCGGCCTTGCCGTAGCGAGCGGCGACGAAATCGGCGACCGAGGTGATGTTGTGGTTCTTGGCGAGCACGACGATGCGGCTGAGCAGCCGCCGTCCAAACACCACGACGAGCAGCGGGCCGACGTAGATCGGCAGGAATTGCAGGCCGGAGGTGGTGGCGAGACCGACGGAGCCGAAGAAGGTCCAGGAGGTGCAATAGACGGCGAAACACAGGGAATAGACGAGCGTCTGCGCCGGACCGCGCACGAAGCGGCGCCCGATCGTGTCGCCGTAGTGCGCCACCGCGAACAGCGCGCAGATATAGGCGAGCGTCGCCAGAACCGCCGCCCAGGCTGCAATCATGCGCCATGTCCTCCTACGCGACGCTCAAGCTCGGCGCCCGCCGCCACGCTACTGTGCCATCGCCGGGAATCAAGCTAACGTTGGCGACATGAAAAGGCGAACGATCGCCCGCTCTACCACTCGGCAATGGGGCGCGACATGCTGCAGGACTTCAAGAATTTCGCCATGAAGGGCAATGTCGTCGACCTGGCGATCGGCGTCATCATCGGCGCGGCCTTCTCGAAGATCATCGATTCGCTGGTCAGCGACCTCATCATGCCGATCATCGGCGCGATCACCGGCGGCCTCGACTTTTCCAACTATTACATCCCGCTGTCGGCGGCCATCCAGGGCCATCCGGCCTATGCGGACGCCAAGAAGGCGGGCGCCGTGCTGGGCTACGGCAGCTTCATCACCGCCGTCATCAACTTCCTCATCATCGCCTTCGTGCTGTTCCTGGCGATCAGGCAGATCGAGCGGCTGAAGCAGCCTGCGCCCGCCGCGCCGGAGGCGCCGCCCGCGCCGCCGCGCTCGGAAGTCCTGCTCGAGGAAATCCGCGACGCGCTGGTGAAGAAGTAGCGCGCCGCCGCCGTCATCCCGTTCACAGCGTAGAGCGCATGCGAAAAACCGGCTTTCCCTTTCTTGTCGCGCGCTCTATCGGCTGAAGGTCGGCGGCGCTCCGCCGCCGGCTCCCCGCAAGGCCGCTCGTGACCCAGCCCAGTTTCGATCCGCAAGCGCGTTTTCTCGCCGCCGCCCGGCCGGAGGCCACGGATGCGCCGGCGAGCGGCATCGTCGAGGTGTTCAACTACGGGCAGGGCCGCCAGGGGCTGATGCCGCTGTGGGTGGGCGAGGGCGACCTGCCGACGGCCGAGAACATCACGCAGGCCTGCGTCCGCTCGCTGAGTTCTGGCGAGACCTTCTACACCGCGCAGCGCGGCCATCCGGATTTTCGCGCCGCCGTCGCGCGCATGATGACGCGCGTCTACGGCGCGCCGTTCGCGGGCAAGGGCGCCTTCGGGCCGGAACGGTTCTTCGCCACCGTCGGCGGCATGCACGCGCTGCAACTGGCCATGCGCATCGTCGCGGGCGTCGGCGACGAGGCGATCGTGCTCACCCCCGCCTGGCCGAATTTCTCCGGCGCCCTGACGATCTCCGGCGCGAAGACCTTGGAGGTTCCGCTCGAATTCGCGAGGATCGACGGCGGCTTTCGCTGGCGGCTCGATTTCGGGCGGCTCGAGGCGGCGGTCGGCGAGCGGACGCGCGCCATCGTCGTCAACACGCCGGCCAATCCGACGGGATGGACCGCGACGCCGGATGAATTGCGCGCGATCCTGGGGCTGGCGCGCGAACGCGGGCTGTGGATCGTCGCCGACGAGATCTACGGGCGCTTCTATTACGCCGGCGCGCGCGCCCCCTCCTTCCATGACGTGATGGAGGAGGACGACCGCATTCTCTTCGTCAACACGTTCTCGAAGAACTGGGCGATGACCGGCTGGCGCGCGGGCTGGCTGGAGGCGCCGCCGGCGCTCGGCCAGACGATCGAGAACATGATTCAATATTCCACCTCCGGCGTGCCGCTGTTCGTGCAGCGCGGCGCGATCGAGGCGCTGGATCACGGCGAAGCAATTCGTCGCGCTGCAGCGCGCCCGCGCCGAAGCCGGCCGCGCCGCGCTGTGCGACACGCTCGGCGGCCTCGACCGGCTGCGCTTCGCCGCGCCGGAGGGCAGCTTCTATCTGTTCCTCTCGGTCGTGGGCGAAGCCGACACGCGCAGGCTCGCCTTCAGGCTGGTCGACGAGGCCGGCGTCGGCCTTGCGCCGGGCAAGGCGTTCGGCATGGGCGGCGAGGCGTTCCTGCGCCTGTGTTTTGCGCGCGACCCCGCAGACATCGCGGAAGCCGCGCGGCGCATCGCGGCCTGGGTCAAGCGGTGAGCCGCCCCGATCCCTCGCGCCTCGGCCTGCCGCCCTTCCTCGCGGAATTATTCACCGTCGCCGGCGCAGCGCTCGGCGGCGCCGCGGTCGCCGCAATCGGCGTGCCGGCCGGCTGGCTGTCCGGCGCGATGATCGGCACCGCCATACTCGCGGCGCTGCGACTGGCCGAGCCCCTGTCCACGCCGTTCCGCTGGGCGGCGATGGTGTCGTCGGGCGTGGCCATCGGCGCGGCGGTGACGCCGCAGATGCTGCAGAAGATCGCGGCCTATCCCTTGTCCATCGCGGTGATGTCGGCGAGCGTCGCGCTCTCGACTTTCGCCTGCGCCAAGATTCTCGCGCGCGCGCCGGGCTGGACGCGGTCCACCGCCTTCTTCGCCTCGGTGCCGGGCGCGCTGTCCTACGTCTTCGCCGTCGCCGCGACCGACGAGAAGGCGGACCTGTCGCGCATCGCCGTGGTGCAGGTGCTGCGCGTCTTCCTGCTCATGGGCTTCGTGCCGCTGATCGTCGCGGAATCGACGACGATCTCGGGCGCGGGAATGACTGGACCGATCGACCCTCTTTCGACGCTGCTGGTTCTCGTCGTGCTCGGCGGTCTCGTCGGCTATGCGATGGAACGCGGCCACGTCGCCGGCGGCATGCTGTTCGGCGCCATGCTGGTGTCGGGCGGCGCGCACGCAATGAGCTTCGCCGGTCGGCCACCGCCCATCGTCGCCATCATCGCGCAGGTGCTGATCGGCGCCTGGGTGGGCGCGCGCTTCATCGGCTTCGACTGGCGCCTGTTCGCGCGCTCTGCGCCGGCCGCGCTCGGCTCCTTCTTCGTGGCCGTGGCCATCGCCGGCGTGTTCGCGGTTCTGGCGGGGCTCGCGTTGTCGCTGCCCTTCGCGCAGACCCTGCTCGCCTTTTCGCCCGGCGGGCTGGAGGCGATGACGCTGCTCGCCTTCGCGCTCGGCATCGATCCGCTCTATGTCGGCGCGCACCATCTCGCGCGCTTCCTGCTCATCAGCTTCACCTTGCCTTTCGCGCTCAAGTTCTGGATGCGCGGCGACAGGGCCTGAAGGCTGCCAGGCCTTGGCTGCGACAATTGGCAGCGGCCACATTCAATCGACATTTCCTGCGGCCACATTCATAAGCTGACGTCGATTTCGATTGGCCACAACCTTTACCGGGAGCCAGCCGCCATGAGCCAGACCGCCGCCGTCGCCACAACCGAACCCGTTTCCGCCAAGCCCTCGCGACTGCTCTTCGTCGCGGCCGCGCTCGCCGTCGTCGCGCTGCTCGCGGGATTCGTCGTGATCGGCTATCCGCTCGCCGTCATTCTCGGCCTCGCCGGCACGGGCGCCTTCTTCACCGCGCTCGTCACGATGACCGCAGCCGATCTCGTCGGCGGCAAGGGCGAATAGGCTATCGTTCGAACTTTCCGTGACGGCCCTGCCCGCCCGCGAAACGTTGCGCGCCCGACAGCGTCTCGCCTGAGGCGATGACGGCGAGGCCGCCGCGCATCTCGTTGACGATGGCCTCGTCTTCCGACATGTCCCATTGCGCGAGCGCCGACAGCCTGTCCGCGCGCATGCAGGCTTGAGGAAAGGCCGCGATCTGGCGCGCAAGTTCGATCGCGGCTTCGCGCGCCTGCCCGCGCGGGACGACGCGGCTCGCCAAGCCAAACGAGAGCGCCTCCGCCGCGCCCACGGGACGCCCGGTCAAGATCAGATCCATCGCGCGCGCATGGCCGATAAGGCGCGGCAGCCTTATCGTGCCGAGATCGACCAGCGGCACGCCGAAGCGCCGGCAGAACACGCCGAGCGTGGCGTCTTCCGCCATCACGCGCATGTCGGCCCACAGCGCCAGCTCCAGACCGCCCGCCACGGCATAGCCCTCGATCGCGGCGATGACCGGCTTGCCGAGGCGCAGCCGGCTCGGGCCCATCGGCGCCATGGTGTTCTGGCCGCCGAGTTCGCGGCGCTTTTCCCTGTCGCCCTCGGCCAGCGCCTTGAGGTCGGCGCCGGCGCAGAAGGCGTCGCCTACGCCGCAGAAGACCGCCACCGACGCCGACTCGTCCGCGTCGAAGGCGCGGAAGGCGTCGAACAGTCCGTTGGCGGTCGCGCCGTCGACGGCGTTGCGGCGATGCGGACGGTCGATCTCGACGATGGTCACTGGCCCGTCGCGCGAGATGCGGATGGAATCGGACATGGGCGCGCCTCCTGCGGCCCGCTTTGCGCGAGCCTCGCTTCTCGCAGTCTAACCGTCTCCGGACCGGCGCGTCACGCGGCGCGCGCGTTGCGTTTGACCACGCGCTTCTTCGGCGCCGCGACGCCGTCGCGTTCGGCGATCGCCTTTTTCAATTGCGCGAAGGCGCTGAGGAAATCGGCGACGAGCTCGTTGGCGTCCTCCACCGCGCAGCGCGCCGCCGTGAAGCCGACGCCGAGCGTGCCGTTGTAGCTCATCATGGTGATGTTCAGCCCGACGCCGTGCTCCACGATCGACAGCGGCCAGTAGTCGGTCATGCGCAGGCCCGCCGCATAGAGCGGCATCGGCGGCCCCGGCACGTTGGAGATCACGACATTGGCGAGCGGCGGCGCGATGCTGGCGATACGCGAACGGCCATAGAGTTCGGCGATGGCGCCGACCAGCCAGGGGACGCCCATCGTGGGGAAGTCGGTCGGGATGATCGACTTCGCCTTGCCGGCGACCGACTTCGTCGCGCCGGACGCCGCGCGCAGCGCCTCCAGCCGCTTCAGGGGATCGGCGATGTTGGTCGCCAGATTGACCAGGCTCAGCGTCGCCTGCGTCGTCATCTCCGTATCGCCCTTGGCGCGCAGCGAGATCGGCATGGTCGCCATCAGCGGCTTCTTCGGCAGGCCGCCGTGGCGCGTGAGATAGCGCCGCAAGGCGCCGCTGCACAATGCGAGCGCGATGTCGTTGATCGTCGCGCCGCAGGCGCGCGCGACGGCCTTCACTTCGTCGAGCGGGACGGTGAGCGCGGCGAAACTGCGCTCGCCCGATATCGTCACGTTCAGCGGCGTGCGCGGGCCGAAGGCGATGTTGTCGCTGAGCCGACCGGCGCTCTTGTTGGCGCTCTTGCCGGCGCCCCGCGTCTCGCCGCCGAAGACCATGCCGCCGAGCGTGCGCGCGATCTCCGGGAGATAGCGCACGAGCTTCACATATTGCCCGGCGTCGTGGCGGAAGGCGTTGGCGATGAGATCGAGCGCGCCGGGCTCGGCGACTGCCGGCTTTTTCGTACGAGACTTTGCGGAAGCGGGCTTGGTCGGCGCGGGTTTGGGCGACAGGTCGAACAGGGCGGCGGCGAGCGCGGCGCCCGCCTGCCCGTCGAGCAGCGCATGATGGATCTTGACGTAATAGGCCTTGCGCCCGTCGGCGAGCCCTTCGAACACGTAGATCATCCACAGCGGACGCTCGCGGTCGAGAACCTGCGCATGCAGGTCGGCGACGCGATCCTGCAACTGCCGGATCGTTCCGGGCTCCGGCAAATCGACGCGCTGGATGTGGAACGTGAGATCGGCGTCCGTGTCGATCCACACGGGATTGGCGAAGTTGAACGGCGTCGCGACGAGGCGCCGCGTGAAGATCGGCGCGAGATGCAGCCGGCCGGCGATCATGCGCCTCACTTCGCCGCAGAAATCCCTGGCGTAGCGCGGCGGAGTCTCGAATACGTGCAGCGACCCGACATGCATCGGCGTCGCCTCGGTTTCGAGACTGAGAAAGGCTCCATCGAGCCCGCTGGCGGTGCGCATTGCGTCCTCCCGGTCGATCGCCGCAGACAATGGCGCAGACTTTTCACGCGCGCTTTGCGCTGGCCCATGCTTGCGGACCAGGCCCGCAAAAGAAAAGGGCCGGCGAAGCCGGCCCTGATCGTTGCGCTGACAAGCGCTTCCCTATTCCGCAGCCTTGCGGAACTCGGGGTAGGCGCAGGCGGCGTCGACTTCGCGCGGCGTCTCCAGCTTCGGCTGGACGAAAGGCAGGTCGAGGGTCTTCCAGACGTCGACGAGGGCTTCGACGAGTTCGGCGACCAGCGCGTCCGAATGCAGCGGCGTCGGCGTGATGCGCAGACGCTCCTCGCCGCGCGGCACCGTCGGATAGTTGATCGGCTGGATGTAGATGCCGTGGCGCTCCATCAAAAGGTCGCTCGCCGCCTTGCACTTCTCCGCGTCGCGCACCATCACCGGCACGATATGCGAGGGGTTCTCCAGAACCGGCAGGCCCGCAGCCTCCAGCGCATGCTTGGTCAGCCACGCCTGGCGCTGGTGCCTTTCACGCAGGTCCGGCCGCCCCTTGAGCGCCCGCACCGCCGCGCAGGCCGCGGCCGCAACCGCCGGCGGCAGCGCCGTGGTGAAGATGAACGACGGCGCATAGCTGCGCACCGCGTCGATCACCGCAGCATCCCCCGCGATATAGCCGCCGAGCGTGCCGAACCCCTTGGCCAGCGTGCCCTCGATCACGTCGATGCGGGCCATCACCCCATCGCGCTCGCACACGCCCGCCGCCGCGCGGCCCGTACATGCCCACCGCATGCACCTCGTCGATATAGGTCATCGCATTGTACTTCTCGGCGAGATCGGCGATCGCCGCGATCGGCGCGATGTCGCCGTCCATCGAATACAGGCTCTCGAACAGGATCAGCTTCGGCCGCTCGTAGGGCTCGGCCGCCAGCAGCTCTTCCAGATGCGCGACGTCGTTGTGGCGCCAGATTTTCCGCTCGGCGCTCGAACGCTTCACGCCCTCGATCATCGAATTGTGGTTGAGCGCGTCCGACAGGATGACGCAGTTCGGCATCAGGTCGGCGATGGTCGAGATGCCCGCCAGGTTGGAAATCCAGCCCGACGTGAAGACCAGCGCCGCCTCCTTGCCGTGCAGGTCGGCGAGTTCCGCCTCCAGCTCGACCAGCGGCGCGTTGGTGCCGGAAATGTTGCGCGTGCCGCCGGCGCCCGCGCCGAGCTTCTGCGCCGTCGAACGCATCGCCTCGACCACGTCCGGGTGGCGGCCCATGCCGAGATAATCGTTGGAGCACCAGATCGTCACGTCGCGCTGCGACCCGTCGTCCGCCCGCCACGTCGCGCGCGGCAGATCCGACGTATCGCGCTCCAGATTGGCGAAAACCCGGTACCGCCGCTCGTTGCGCAACTGGCCGATCGCAGCCTCGAAATAGCGCCCGTAACGCATCCTGACGATCCTTTCGCGATCCGCTGACATCTCCGCCCGTTCATGCGGGCCTTGTCAAATCCAGCGGACCAATCTCCCGGCCACATCCATATAAGGTTCTGAAATTGAATGCGAGCGCTGAAACGCCGCACCTCTCCCGAACCGCGGCCATATTCACCGGCCGGCCACATCGCGCCTTGAGCTAGATCATGCCCGGCCGGGTTTGGCCTTTAGCCTATTTGCCGATGGGCGCCATGCCGCTCAGCGGGTAGCGGCGCAGCACGGTCCCCACATCGTAGATGACGGGCTGGGCGACGTAGCCGGCGTCGCCCTGCCAGAGCGGCGGCGCGCCCCTGTAGTTCGTGACGACGACCGGGCGCGGCGGCGCGCGGTCGCCTGACGGCGCGGCCTGCGCCTGGGGGGCGCCTTCGACGGCTGGCTGGTAGACCGCCGGCCACCCGGCGAAACCAGTCTCCTGGCCGCGATGGCGGCGGGCGTGGAGCGGGTAATTCCGCGGCGGCCCGTAGATGGCGGTCTGCGGCGGCCCATACGGCGGTCGCGGAGCAAGCCGAATCGCTTTCGGGCCAGACGCCACAGGCGCGAAGCCCGGACGGACGATAGTGGGCGCGGCCGGAGCATGAGCGCCGGCGAGCGCCGCCACGGGCGCCAGAAATGGCAGAAGCAGACCGAAAGCGAGGCGGGCGCTGGTACGCATGACGCAAACTCCGAAAGCTCGGACGGCGCCATCGCCGCCCGGTATCCGGCCTCCTCGCGTCCCAGTCCGGCAAACCGCCTTTGTCCGGACTGTCCCGGGCGCTTGGCCCGAGACGACAAGCTGAGGCTATCACGCCCGGCGCCGGCCGATCCAGAGGCGATCGGCCGGCATGATCGCCCAAATTCCGCGGTCGAGGTTGCTTGCGACGACGCCTCCCCTATCTGGCGATACGGCAAGGGGCGCAGCGCGGACCGCGTCTGCGCCGCCGACCAACCGGGGTCCACGATGCAGAGACTGCTGGCCGGGCTGGCGTCACGGATTGTCCGGCGCGGCAATCTGGAAATCGAATATGCCGATGGCGCGCGGCAGCGCTTCGGCGACGGCGAGGGCGCGTTGGTGGCGATCCGCTTCGTCGACCGCAGCGGCCCGTTCGAGCTCGTCCGCAATCCCGAGCTTGCGCTCGGCGAACTCTACATGGACGGCCGGCTGGTCATGGCCTCCGGCACGATCCTGGACTTCCTGCGCATCGTCATGAGCAACGCCGTCAGGCGCGCCCCGCCCCTGCCGATGCGGGCGATCTGGGCGGCGCGGCGCGCGGCGGGAAAACTCTGGCGCAACGAGCGCGCCCGCTCTCGATCCAACGTAGCCCATCACTACGACCTCGACGGGCGGCTCTACGACCTGTTCCTCGACCGCGACCGGCAATATTCCTGCGCCTATTTCGAGCGGCCGGACATGAGCCTGGACGAAGCGCAACTCGCCAAGAGGCGCCACATCGCCGCCAAGCTCCTGATCGAACCCGGCCACAAGACGCTGGACATAGGCTCGGGCTGGGGCGGCATGGCGCTCTATCTCGCACGCCATTGCCGGGCCGACGTCACGGGCATAACGCTCTCGACCGAACAGCTCGCGCTCGCCGAAGGCCGCGCCGCAAGCGAAGGGCTCTCGCCCCGCGTGAGGTTTCGGCTGGAGGACTACCGCGACACGCAAGGCCCGTTCGACCGGGTCGTTTCGGTCGGCATGTTCGAGCATGTGGGCGCGGCGCATTACGACGCCTTCTTCGCCAAGCTGGCGGAGCTGCTGACCGAAGACGGCGTCGCGCTCCTGCATACGATCGGCCGCCCGGACGGGCCGGGCGCGACGAATGCGTGGATTTCAAAATACATTTTCCCGGGCGGCTACATTCCCTCGCTGTCGGAGATCGCGGCTTCGGTCGAAAAGGCCGGGCTTTTCATCGCCGACGTCGAAATCCTGCGCATGCATTACGCGGAGACGCTGAAGGCCTGGCGCGAGCGGTTCATGGCGCGGCGCGACGAAGCAAAGGCGCTCTACGACGAGCGATTCTGCCGCATGTGGGAATTCTATCTCTCGATCTCGGAACTTTCCTTCCGCATCGAAGGCGAAGGCGTTTTTCAGTTACAGCTCGCGCGCCGGCACGACGTCGTGCCGATCACGCGCGACTATATCGCCGCGCGCGAGGCCGCGCTGCGCGCCCTCGATGCCGGCGATCTTTCCGGCAATTGGCAGACAGCGGCGCAGTAACCGCCGCCTCTCCCTTACTGGTTCTGCCCGCTGAGCAGATTGGTGATGCGCCGCACGACGACGCGGCGGTTGCGCCGCTCCGCGCCTTGCGTCTGCACCTTCGGATATTGCGCGCCGTAGCCCTGCGTCGTCAGGTTTTCCGGCGGCACGCCGAAGTCGCGCGTGAGAATTTCCGCCACGGATTGCGCGCGCCTGTCGGACAGCGAGATGTTGTCGACGGGCGAGCCCACCGCATCCGTGTGGCCTTCCACGAGATAGACCTCGTTGGCGTTGCGCTGGATCGCCTGGTTCAGCGCCTGCGCAAGCGCGCCGAGCTTCCGCGTCTGGTCCGGCGCGAGCGTCCATGAGCCCGTGTCGAAATTGACGGTGTCGAGATCGACGCTGCGCGTATAGGCGCGCACGTCCGGGCTCGATCGGATTTCGTCGAGCGTGAAGCGGCGCGGGATCGGCGCGACCGGCGGCGCGGTCAGCGTATCGTAGATCAGGCGCTCGTCCGCGCCGGCGGCGTCGACGATGTAGCGCTCCGCCGGAATGCGCAGCGGCGGCGGCGGCAGCACGACGACTTCGTCGGCATAGGCGCGCTGGCCGCCGCGATAGCTGTTGTCGATGATGACGATCTCCGACCCGTCGCGCGCACGACGGTAGCGACGGATCAGATTGCCGTCGGCGTCGGTGATGGTGACGACCTCGTCGCCGTCGCGGCCGCGATAGACGGTCACGAACTGGTCGCCGCGCCGCTCGCTGCGCACGTCGCCGCCAAGCGCGCGAAAGCGCTCGTTCTCGTCGTGGCGCAGGAAGTAGCGGTCGCCGTCGCGCACGATGGTGCGGCCCGGCTCCTGATAGACGAGCGCGTCCCTGTCGCGATATTCGCGTCGCTCGCGCTGCACGGCGTCGAGCGAGCGCGGCTCGGCGCCCGGCCGCGTCAGCAGGAAGCCGCCGACCGCGCCGGCGGCGGCGCCGAGAGCCGCCGCGCCGGCCGGCCCGATGCGGCCGGAACCGCCCGCGCGCGGCGGCTGGCCCGCCGGCGCGTCTGGCACACGTTGCACCGGCGCGTTGGCGGCCGGCGCGCCCGGCTGCGGAACGGTCGACGGCGCAGCCGTCGCCGGAGGCGGCGGCGCGAGCGGGGCGCCGGGTTGGGCGCCGCCGGGCGCCGGGCGCGGCGGCTGTCCGGGCAGGGGCGGCAGCGGGCCGCCCTGCTGCGGGCGAGCGCCCTGCCCGGGGACCGGCGCCGGGCGACCGGCTGAGGGCGGGGGCGCGACAGGCGAGGGCTGGGCGGAGGGGGCGCCTCCTCGTTGCGGCGGGTGGCGCAGCGCCGGGCGCGGGCTGGGCGCGGGGCGGCTGCGGAACGCTATTCGGGGACTGCGGCGCCGAAGCCGGCGGGCCGCCCGCCGGGGCGCGCGGTTGCGGCGAAGCGCCGGCAGGGCCGGGTCTCGGCGGCTCGCGTTGGGGCTGCGGCGTCGCCTCGCGATTCGCGGCCGGCGGCGCGACCGCCGGACGCTGCTGGATGCGCGGCGGCTCGGGCGCCGGACGGGGGGCGGTTTGCGCGGGCGGCTGCACTGAGGGTTGCGCCGCGCGGGGCGCGCTCGGCGGCGGCGCGTGCGGCGGCGGCGCTGCCGGGGCGGGACGCGGCGGCTGGACGCGCGGCGCTTCCGGCGCCTGCGCGGGCTGGCGCATCGGCTGCGCGGGCGGGGCGGCGTGCGGGACAGGCGCCGGGCGGGGTTGCGCGGCATTTGGAACGGCGGCCGGCGCTTGCGGCGGGCGGGCCGCGGGGGCGGCAGGCCGCACCGGCTGCCCTTGGCGGTTCTCGCGACCCTGTTCGGGCTGCGCCTGCGCCAGTTGAAGGCCGGCGGCGCCGGCCGCCAGCCCCGCGCTCGCCTGCGCAATGAGAAGCGCCGGCGCCATGACGCCGGCCAGAAGGTTCTGCTTGGTGATGCGCATCGTGCCCTCGCCGCCGGCGAAAAAACCGGCCTCGTCCAGCCACGGTCGCGGCTGAAGGGGAAGCGTCGGGGCAAAGATGGGCTTCGCGGCGCCGATTTGAGGGCGCCGCGAAGGATTTGTCGGACCCTTCCGCCACACAGATGAACGCGGAAGGACCGGCGGAGTTTCAGGCTACGCCTGGACTTCCTGCAAAATCTTCACGTCCGGGCGGCCGTCCATGAAGGCGCCCATCTTCTTGCCGAGCTCCTTGAAATGCGCCGTGCCGCGATGCGTCTCGACCGCGGCCTGATCGGCATAGCGCTCGATGAACACGTAGGTGTCCGGCTCGCTCGCCTTGCAGAGCTGGTAAAGCTTGCAGCCCGGCTCCTCGGCGTTCACCTTTGCGGCGAGTTCGCGGGCGACGGCCTCGAATTCGGCGCCCTGCCCGGGCTTGGTCTTGATTGTGGCGACGATGGCGATCATGTGGTCTCCCAAGGCTTCCTCATCAGACGCGACGGCGTCCGTTCTCTTGTGAAAGTTGCGGCGACAAACTGCGCGATGTCCAGTGAAAGGCAAGAGGATTTCGCGGATGCCGGGGATGCGCCCGACGCGAACCGGAATTTCGCGCAAGCCGAGATCGAACGGCTGGAGGCGCGCATGGACTTTTTGCGCGACCAGATCGAATCCTGCCGCAAGGCGATCATGCTCTCGCGCATCGGCCTCGCCGTCGCCGCCGCGCTGTTCGTTCTGACCGCGCTCGGCTTCATCCGCTCGACCTCCGCGCTGCTGCTGGCGATCGCAGGCGCCTTGGCCGGCTTCGTCGGCATCGGCTCCAACCGCACGACCGCCGAGCAGGCGCGCGCGGATCTCGCGGCCTGCCGGGCGGAGCGCGATGCGCTGATCGACGGGCTTGCGCCCAAGACGCTCCCTTGAAGCCTCAGCTTGCGTAATCGGTGCGCAACTGGCGCTTCAACAGCTTGCCCGCCGTGTTGCGCGGCAGGGTCTGCACGTAGATCACCTTCTTCGGCACCTTGAAGGGCGCGAGGATTTCGCGCGCATGGGCGATGAGGCCCGCCTCGTCCGGCGCGTGGCCGGGCTTCAGCACGACCATCGCGGTGACCGCCTCGATCCACTTCGGGTCCGGCAGGCCGACGACGGCGACTTCCGAGACGGAGGGATGCTTGAACAAGGCCTCCTCGACCTCGCGGCCGGCGACGACGACGCCGCCGGACTTGATGATGTCCTTCACGCGGTCGACGACGTAGAGATAGCCCTCTTCGTCGAAATAGCCGACGTCGCCCGAATGGAACCAGCCGCCGGCGAAGGCTTCGGCCGTCTCGTCGGGCTTGTTGTAATATTCCTCCAGCAATTGCGGCGAGCGATGCACGATCTCGCCGTGCACGCCGGGCGGGCAGTCGTTCATGTTGTCGTCGACGACGCGCGTCTGCACGGTGAGGATCGGACGGCCGGCGGAAGCGGGACGATCGTCGTGCTCCTCGGGCTTCAGGATGGTGGCGAGCGGCGCGATCTCGGTCTGGCCGTAGCAATTGTAGAAGCGCACGCCGGGCAGCTTCTGCCGCAGTTCCTGCAACACCGGCACCGGCATGATGGATGCGCCATAATAGATGTTGCGCAGGGTGCGCAGGTCGCGCTTCTCGAAATCGGGATGGCGCAGCAGGCTGATCCAGACGGTCGGCGGCGCGAAGAAGGACGTGATCTTCAACCGCTCGATCAGTTCGAGCACGACGTCGGGCGCCGGCGCCTCGATCAGATGCGTGACCGCGCCGATCATCATCTGCGGCATGGTGAAGGCGTGCATCTGCGCCGTGTGGTAGAGCGGCAGCGCGGCGAGCGCGACGTCGCTTCCGGAGAATTCCATCTCGATGGCGCAGGCCATGTATTCGGCGACATAGGCGCGATGCGACATGACGGCCGCCTTGGGCGCCGCCGTCGTGCCGGACGTGTAGCAGAACTGCGCGGGATCGCTGTCGACGCAATCGCTGTCGTCGATGCGGGGCGCGTTCCTGTCGAGCGTGGTGGAGAGAATATCGCCGTCGCCGCCGCGGATGAGCCCGTAATGCTCGACCTTCGCGGTTTTTCGCACGGCGTCCACGGTCGGCGCCAGATCGGCATCGTGGAACAGCGCCTTCGCGCCGGACTGGTCGAGGATGTAGGACAGTTCGCCGGCGGTCAGCGCGTAGTTGATCGGCACATGCACGAGGCCGATGCGCACGCAGCCGAGCCAGAGCATGAGATAGGCGTCGGAGTTCTTGGCGTAGGCGCCGACGCGGTCGCCCTTCTTCAGGCCGAGGCCCGCGAGGCGATGCGCGACGCGGCCGGCGGCGGCGTCGATCTCGGCGAAGGACCAGTCGCGGCCGGCGAAGGTCAGCGCCGTGCGGCCCCGGTATTTCATCGCCGAGCGGCGCAGGCCGTCCGGAATCGTGCTGCGGTGAAGGGCGGGCGCATTCGTGACCACGGACGACATATTTCTCTCCCCGGAATTATTCCTTATCGCCGGACGCCGGCTTGTTCGGACGGATTTGTAGCCTGCCCGCCGCGCGTGGCAAATGGGGAAAGCGCCGGGCCCAGATCAGCGCGCCAGAAGCGCGCGCAGGCGCGCGGGCTCCACCGGCTTGCGCAGAATGACGAGATCCTGCGCGGCTGCGCGCCGGTCGATCTCCTCGTCGACCTCGCCGGTGACCAGCGCGCAGGACGCGCGGTCGCCGTAGCGCGCGCGAATGCGTTTGGCGACATCGAGGCCGGTCTCGGCGCCGGCGAGGCGATAGTCGATCAGCACATGCCAGCGCGCATCGGCGTCGCCCGCGGCGAGCGTGGCGAGCGCGCCGTCGCCGTCCTCGCAGACATGCGCTTCCACGCCCCAGCGCGCCAGCATCCTTTGCATGGCGTCGCGGACGCCGGCGTCGTCGTCGACGACGAGCGTCTTGCGGCCCCGGACGGTCGGGGGCGCAGGCGCTTGCGCGGCCGGCGCCCGAGAGGGGACGGGAGCGGCGCGCGCGGCGGGCACGACGACCGTGAATGTCGAGCCGCGCCCGACTTCCGACCGCAGGTCGACGCCCCATCCCATGCCCTCGCACAGGCGCCTGACGATGCCGAGGCCGAGACCGAAGCCGCGCGCGCGGTTGCGTTCGGGATTGCCGAGCTGGAGAAAATCCTCGAACACGTCCGAGCGGCGGTCGGCGGGGATACCGGCGCCGGTGTCGACGACCTGGATGGCGATCGCCGCGCCGCGCCGCCGCGCGCCGATCAGCACGCCGCCATGCTTGGTGTAGCGCAGGGCGTTCGACAGGAGGTTGTTGAGCACGCGCTCGAGAATGTCGGGCGCGACATCGGCGACGAGAGACGTGCGACCAATGCGAAATTCGAGTCCGGCGTCCGCTGCCGTCGGCCGCGCCTGCACGGCCAATCGCTCGAACAGCGCGCCCAGTTCGGTCGGCTGCGCCTTTGCGCGCGAGATCAGCGCGCTGGTTTCCTGCACGCCCATGATGGCGTTGAATTGCGCGTCGAGGCTTTTCGCGCAGGCGGCCAGACTGTCCAGCAGGTTTTCGCGCTCGTCGGCGCCGGGGTGGTCGCGCAGCAGCGAGAGATAGAGGCCCATGGCGTGCAGGGGCTGGCGGAGATCGTGCGCGGCGGCGCCGAAGAAGCGGCCGCGCTCCGCGCTCAATTGCTCGATGCGCTGCGTGTAGGATTTCTGCTGGTCGAGCAGAAGGCCGATCTCGATCTTGTCGTTGACCGTCGAGCGATAGCGTCGCGCCGCCTGCCGCCCGATCGCCAGCATCATCGGCAGGGCCGCCAGCAGGCAGAAGCCGACGGCGCGGTCGAAGCCCGGGTGCGACAGCAGCCACAGCGCGGCCGGCAGCACGGCGCAGAGCTGCATGGCGACGAGGGCGGGCGTGTAGAAGGCGCCGGCCCAGATCGCGCCGGCGCAGAAGGTGAGGATCATCCACGCCGGCATGATCGTGCTGACGGGGTCGCCCGCCACCGGCAGCAGAATCTGGCCCGCGCTCCAGGCCAGGCCCGAGAGGCCGGCGAGCGCCGCCTTGGCGAGCGCCCAGGCGCGCAGCCGGGAATCGTCCGGCCTGCGGGCGAAATACAGGCGGTTGACGACGATGACCGCGACCTCGCTGACGGCGATCGCCAGCCACCACACGAAGGCGGCGAGAGGCGGCGTTCCCAGCAGCAGCGACATGGCGAGCGCGATCGCGCCGGACCCGAGCATGCCGAGAAACTGCAGGGGGCGCACGCCGCCGGGGCCGGAGCTCGGCGAAAATTCCGTGAAATAGAGCCGCATGCGCTCGCGTGCGATGGCCGCCTCGCGCGCCGCGCCGGACGCCTTCAGATGATCTTCCGCCGCAGCGCCTGTGTGACGGCTTCCGTCCGGTTGTTTACCCCCAGCCGCCGAAAGATGTGATGCCAATGGTTCCTCACCGTGCTTTCGGTGATGCCGAGTTCCTCGCCGATGAGTTTGTCAGGCCAGCCCTTGCTGGCAAACGTCAGAATGTCGCGGCGCCGTTCCGACATGAGCGCGCCGCCCGCCCCGGCGACGGGCGAAGGGAACGCCTCGTCGCCGTCGAGGATCGATTCCACGGCCTCGGCGAGATCGTCCGTGTCCAGTTCCTTCGGCAGGCAGGCGACGCCGCCGATCGCGCGCACTTGCGCGGCCAGAGCATGCGTAGGCTCGCCGCAAAGCAACCCGACCGCGACGGAAGGATGAGATGTGCGCAGCGCCGAGATCAGATCGAAACCGTCGCCGTCGACCAGGCGATAATCGGCAAGGCAGAGCGCAATCGCGGAATCGGCGTCGAGTTTTTCGCGCGCTTCGGTCGCGCCGGCCGCCACGACCACCTCGAGACCGGCGATTCGCGCCTCCAGCGCGCGCCGCAGGCCGTCGCGATAGATCGGATGGTCGTCGACGAAGAGAATGCGCGCCATCGGCCCCGCCCGGTCGCGCGTTCCATATTGTCGAGACTGCGCTTTCCTGCTGTAGCCAATTGCCGCCTGCCGTCGCAATCGATCTGTCGGAACCGACAGATCGCCACAGGTCGCCCCGCGTTGGATACTGCCACGCAATGCGTCGAGCGCACATCTGTTTCGGGATGGGGGTCCGGAAACGGTGCAGCCGTCGAGAGCGCATCCGACGCGCGCTCGACGCAGCCTGCCATGTCGCGCCGATCAGCTTTTCCCGTTCGCGCGGCGGCGCGCGAACGAGAGCCGATCTCTTCTAGCGATACACAGCCGGCATGGCGGCCGTCGGATAACGGTCGCCCGAGGCGGCGCCGGCCGGTATGGCGGCGGAGAGTTCCGCGACCTCCTCCGGCGACAGCGCCACATCCAGCGCGCCGAGATTCTCGTCCAGACGCTCGACGTAGCGTGTGCCGGGAATGGCGACGACGTCCTCGCCCTGCGCCAGCACCCAGGCGAGCGCGATCTGCGAGGGCAGGCAGCCCTTTTTCGCCGCCAGCGCCTCGACCCGTTCGACGAGCCTGCGGTTGGCGACGAAATGCTCGCCCTGGAAACGTGGATGGGCGGCGCGGCGACCGTCGATATCCTCGAGCGAGCGCAGCGCGCCGGTGAGAAAGCCGCGCCCGAGCGGCGAATAGGCGACGAAGGAAATGCCGAGTTCGCGCGTCGTCCTTGCGCGTCTCCTCGGCCTCGACGCGATAGAGCAGAGAATATTCGGTCTCGACCGCGGTGATCGGGTGAACCGCGTGCGCGCGGCGGATCGTGTCGGGATGGGCTTCGGACAACCCGAGGTAGCGCACCTTGCCGGCCTTCACGAGATCGGCCATGGCGCCGACCGTCTCCTCGACCGGCGTCGCGGGATCGACGCGGTGCTGGTAGTAGAGATCGATCATTTCGACGCCGAGCCGCCTCAGGCTGGCGTCGCAGGCCTCCCGCACATAGGCCGGCCGGCCGTCCACGGCGTTGCGGCCGCCTTCGCCCTTCACCTGCCCGAACTTGGTGGCGAGCACGACCTTTTCGCGCAGGCCCCTGATGGCGCGGCCGACGACCTCCTCGTTATGGCCCCAGCCGTACATGTCCGCCGTGTCGAGATGCTCGACGCCGCGCTCGACAGCCGCGCGGATCAGCGCCTCCGATTGCGCATCGTCCGCCGCGCCGTAGACGCCCGAAAGCGACATGCAGCCGAGCCCGATCGGCGACACGCGCAGATCGCTGGCGCCGAGGCGGCGGCGGAGATTGTCGGGAACCGCTCTCATCGTTCGTCCTTGCCCTTTCGCGCCGCGCAAGGGATCGTTGGACGAGTTAGGGCGGAAAGCAAGCGCTTCGATACGCGCGGCGCCGGCCCAGCCATTTATGGGAGACGCAGATGACCATCGTCGCCATGCTGGACAAATTCTGCCGCGCGGTCGAGCGCCGCGACGGCGCGGCCTTCGCCGCCCTGTTCACGGAAGACGGCGTCTACCACGACGTCTTCTACGGCGCCTTCGTCGGCCGGGCGAAGATCGCGGCGATGATCGACGACTGGTTCTATCGCACCGCGCGCGACTTTCGCTGGGACATGCACGATCCCGTCAGCAACGGCGCGACGCTTTATGCGCGCTACACGTTCTCCTACCTCTCGACCTTGCCGGAAGCGCCGGCCGAGCGCATCCGTTTCGAGGGCGTCGCCATCATGGGGCTGCGTGACGGGCTGATCGCGAGCTATCGCGAGATCGCCAACGTCGGCCCGGCGCTGGTCGCTCTGAATTTTGCGCCGGAGCGCGTCGCCAGGATTCTGGCGAAGGAAGGCGCGGCGCTGAAGAAGGAGCCCGACATGGCGCGGCACCTCACGTGAGGCGCTAGTCGAACGTCCGCCTGAGAGCGGCGCCGCGGAAGCCGCCCTCGCGCTCGCCGGCCTCGAGCGCATCGCGCAGGATGGTGCGGGCGACGAACAGCGAGCCCTCCGGCGACAGGTGGCCGTAGTCGACGCTCGTCAGATTGTACGGACCCGGCGCATCGAGCCGCGCGCGACATCCCTGCGCGCCGCACAGGCCCGCGATGAGGGACACGTAAGTCAAATTCGCCGACGCCGCGTAACGGCGGGCGAGCGTGGCGTCGGCGTCGAGGATCGACGCCTTGAGGCCTTCCGAAACGAAGACCTTCTCGGGCTGCATCCAGCGATGATCTACGATGACGCGCGGCAGCGAGGGCAGCCATTGCGGCGCCGGCCCGACCAGCACGACGGAGCGGACGCCGTGACGCCGCGCGAAGGCGGCGAAGGCGCTCCAGTCGACCTCCTCGTGGCCTTCAGCCTGCGCGAGGATCAGGCGATCGATCCCGCCCCTCGAAACCAGATCGCGTGCGAAAAGATTGCTGCGACTGCAGAAATGGTTCGCCGGCGCGCCGGGAAAGTCGGCGAGACCCGGCGGACAACCTGACGTCGCGACCTGCGCGAGCGAGACGCCTGCGGGAAGGATCGCGCGCAGGCCGGCCGACAGCGCCTGCGCATGGGAATCGCCCCACAGCAGCCAGTTCGCTCCATTTGCGCTCGGAAGACACGCGGTCGCGATCTCGGCGCGCGCCTGTTTCGACGCCTCGTCATAGAAATCGCATTCCGGCCGATAGGCGTCGGCGAGGCCGCGCTTCTGCACGTCGACGTAATGATCGAGAAAGACGTTGCGCGGATCGGCCGCGAACGCACGGGACGGCAAGCCGTTCGCCAGATGGATGGCGCCCGCCGCGGCGCCGACGAGGACGAGCCCCGCCGCGAGCATCTGCGGCGAGACGCGCCGCCGCAGGCGCACCGGGATTTCAACGAAGCGATAGGTCGCCCAGGCGAGAGGCACGCTGGCCGCCACGAGCGCCGCGCGCACGATCCAGGGATCGGCGCGGTCCATGGCGTGCGCGAACGAGAGGAGCGGCCAGTGCCAGAGATAGAGCGGGTAGCTGATGAGGCCGAGGAAGATCGCCAGGGGATTGCCGAGCGCGCGGCGCGCGATCCAGTTGTGCGGTCCGGCCGCGATGACCAGCGCCGCGCCGGCCGTCGGCGCCAGCGCGACGAAGCCGGGAAAGAGCATCGAGCCGTTCAGCGCGAACAGCGAGACGACGATGACGCAAAGGCCGAGAAGACTGCCGGCCAGCGACAGGGGCGCGGCGAGATTTTCGCTGCGCAGCCGCAGGAGCGCGAGAATTCCGCCGACGCCGAGCTCCCAAACGCGCGAAGGCAGCCAGTAGAAAGCGCGGGACTGGTCGACCTCGGCCGCTCCCAGCCCGTAATAAAAAGATGCGCCGACGATGGCGAGCGTCGCCGGCACGACAAGCCGCGGAAAGGCGGCGAGCGCGGCGAGGATCAGCGGCCAGAAAATGTAGAATTGCTCTTCGACCGATAGCGACCAGAGATGCAGCAGGATCGCGCTGCGCGACGTCCAGGCGAAATAGTTCGCGTCCTGCCACAGCGAGAAATTGGCGACGAACATCGCGGCGGCGGCGGCCGTCTTGCCGAGCATGGAATATTGCAGGGCGCTCTGGACGAACCAGCCGGCGACCAGCGCCGCCGTCACCACCACCAGCAGCGCCGGCAGGATGCGACGCGCGCGGCGCGCATAGAAATCGGCGAGGCTGAAGCGGCCCTCGTCGAGCGCGTCGCGCACCAGCGTGGTGATGAGATAGCCCGAGATGACGAAGAAGATGTCGACGCCGACGAACCCGCCCGGCAGGGCGTCCGGAAAGGCATGATGGACGACGACGGACACGACCGCGATCGCCCGCAGCCCGTCGATGTCAGGCCGATAGTTCATCGCGCCTGTATGCGCCGATTTGGTTTATTTGATCTTTACCGATGCGCCGCGCAAGCCCGTAAGACGGAACAGCGGACCTGACGAAAGTAACGCGGAAGTTCAGCGATTGAACGCCACGACCGAAGGCGACGGAGACACGGCGGCCGAGGGACGATGCTGCCGTTCCACGATCCGGGCGCTTCCGAAGATCACGCCGAAAATCAGCGCTGCGGTGAGCGCAAACTCCATACGCTTCATCATGCCTGCACCTTTCTTCTGTCCCCCCGGCGCATCTCGTTCAAGGTCGAACGTACGTCCGATCGCCGGCGCAGGAAACGCCTGGCGGGCGCGCGATCGGCTTTTCCCGGCCTGTGTGGGTTCGCGGCCACATCGCATCGATGCGCGGATTTTGTTCGATCGATGACAGCCGAGGCGGCGCATCCCTCGCCGGAGGTCGCTCCCGCGCGGACGATCCGACACGCCTCAGGCCGCCGCAAACTCTCTGTGAGCTTCAGTGCATTGTCTGGAGCGGGCGATGGGAATCGAACCCACGACATACAGCTTGGGAAGCTGTCGTTCTACCACTGAACTACGCCCGCGCCGCGACATAGATAAAGGATTCCGCGATCTCCGCAAGCAAGCCCGATCGAGGCGCCAACCTTCCGCCGTCGCGCTTCATGTCCTATTGTCCCGCCCGCCGCGCCGATGGCGCGCAGCCGACCGAAAGACAAGATGAAGCGTTTCGCGACCGCCCTCGCCTGCCTGCTGTCCCTTGCCGCGAGCGCGCCCGCGCGGGCGCAGGCCAAGCCCGATCTGGCGGTCGAGGCGCGCAACCTTTCGACGCCCGACATCTGCGCCGAGAAGGACAATATCCAGATCGATTTCGCCTCGCCGCGCGTGCGCAGCTTCCGTGTGCAGGCGATTCATCCGATCTATATCGGCGCCATCGGCGTCGACCGTTACGCGCCGGATTTCTCGAGCTGCTCGTTCGCGACCAACAAGTATTTCGGCGAGGACGGCGAGCGCGTGACGTTGTACGAGACGCCCGCCCTGCAGATCGTCGCCTACCGGCTGCCGAATTTCTGGCGGCCGGCGCGCACGCCGATCCGCATCGGCGGCAAGACCTTCGAGGGATTCCACGCGGCGCAATTGTGGGTGCGCCACCGCGAGCGCGCGGAAGAAGTGATGGTGTTCTATCCGCCGGACGGCTACTGGCGCATCCGCCCGCTGCCGTTCGCGGACATGCGCTGGACGGCTTATGGATCGTCCTTCCTCGTCGGCCCCGTCGAAGTGCAGGAGCGCCCGATCGTCGATCTCGCGGCGATCGGCTTCGATCCGGCGACGAAGACATTCACGCTCGACTTCCGGCGTGGCGGCTCGGCGCGCATGAAGATCGAGGCGCTCGACCAGGACCACATTTCGCTTGATGTCGCCTTCGACGGAGCGCTGCCGGACAACCTGCCGTTTGCGACGCTGCGTTCGATGTTTGCGAGCGAAACCAATTCGGACGTCGCGCGCGCCGCCTGGCTGCCGAAGGGCGCCGAGGCCTGGAGCGAAGGCTCGATCATGGATTTCAGGAAGGGCGAGGTCACCGAGTTCTGGGCCGGCCGCCGCCTGCCCTCCCGGCACAACACCAGCGCGCCGGACATGAGCTTCAACCTGTTTTCGCCCAAGGCCGCGCGCTGAATGACAGCGAGGGGTCCGGACGCCTCGCGCGCGCGAATCGCGGCGCTCGACATGGCGCGCGGCGGCGCGCTGGTGGCGATGTTCGCCTATCATCTCGTCTGGGACTTCGCGCATTTCGGCTATATCGACGGACGCGCGCCCTTCTCGCCGCACATGCGCATCTTCAGCCACGTCATCGCGTGCTCGTTCCTGTTCATCGCGGGACTGAGCCTCGCGCTCGCGCGGCGCGCGCCCTTCGACTGGCGCGCCTACTGGAAGCGCATCGCGCTCGTGGGCGGCGCGGCGGCGCTGGTGACGCTGGCGAGCTGGTTCCTGTTTCCGGCCGGGCTGATCTTCTTCGGCATCCTGCACTGCATCGCCGCCGCGAGCCTGGCCGCGCTGCCGTTTGTTTTCGCGCCCTGGCCGGCGGCGCTGGCCGCGGGGGTCGTCGCTTTCCTGGCGCCGCAGTTCCTGGCTTCTCCCGCCTTCGATGCGCCGGCGCTGATGTGGACCGGCCTCGGCCACACGCTTCCGGCGTCGAACGATTTTCGTCCCCTCCTGCCGTGGTCCGGCGCGCTGCTGATCGGGTTGGCGGCAGGCCAGTTCATGGAAGGGCGCGGCGGCTTCGAACTTCTGCGCAAGATCAGGGGAGCGAACGCGCCTTCCCGCTGGCTCGCCTTCGGCGGGCGGCATTCGCTCGCCATCTACCTCATCCACCAGCCCGTCTTCTTCGCCCTGCTGACCGCCTCGGTCTGGGCGCTCGGCCCGCCTGTCCCTGCGGACGAGCGGCCGTTCCGGGAAATGTGCGAGCGGCAATGCGCGACGACCGGCGCCGGGGCCGAGCAATGCCGGCGTGGCTGCGCCTGCACGACGCAGACGTTCAAGCGCCTCAACCTGTGGGAGAGGCTGCGGGCGAACGCGCTCGACGAGGGCGAAAAGGCGATTCTCGCGCGTGTGGCGAAAGATTGCGCAAAAAGATAATCCAGGGCCTGGGCGGCCGGAATTGACCTATTTCATTCCGCCAATTGCGCGTTTCGGCCTTGCGGACCGTGAAAATGGCTCGAAAAGACGCCGACCGGCGGAAAATTATTGTTTCGTTTGGCAAATCCCTGTCTCTTTCCCCTCACGTTTCCGGATGCGCCTCGGCGGGCGCGGGAACGTTTTGGGCGCAAGCTCGTTAAGTCAGAGGTCGACCATAATCCGCCGGCGTCGCAGCCGGCCGGGTCGGCCTCCTGAAGAGGGGTAGGCCAGTGGAAGAGATGAAGAAGAAGTCGACGCGCGGCTTCGCGTCGATGGATCCCGAAAAGCAGCGCGCCATCGCGCGCAAGGGCGGCGAGAGCGTGCCGAGCGACAAGCGCAGCTTCTCGAAAAATCCCGATCTGGCGGCGGCCGCGGGACGGAAGGGCGGCACGCACGTCGATCCGAACAAGCGCAGCTTCGCCCGCAATCCGCAGCTCGCCTCCGAGGCGGGCCGCAAGGGCGGCCACGCTTCGCACCGCGCCGGACGGCGCGACGCGGCCGAGTAGCCGAAGCTCAGGCGCGGATTCGACCAGCCGGCCCTGAAAGGGTTGCGCCGAGAATGAGGAGGCACGGCCCGACGGGCCGGCTCTGCTCGGTTGCGTCCGCGATCGTCTCCAGGGTCGCGGAAATCCTGCGCTCGTCGGGCCAGGTGGCCCGGTCCACGAGGATGGCGGGGGTCGCGGGATCCAGGCCCGCCTGCGCAAGTTTGCGCGTCAGTTCCCGCATCGTGCGGACGCCCATGTAGACCACGGTCGTCGCGCCGGGATCGGCGAGCGCGCTCCAGTCCATGTCCTCGGGCAAGGCGCCGTCGCGGCCGTGGGCGGTGACGAACTGGACGCGGCGGGCAAGGTCGCGCTCGGTCAGCGACGCCCGCAGCGAGGCCGCCGCGCCCGAGGCCGCCGTCACGCCGGGGATCACGTCCACCTCCAGGCCCGCCGCCTGCAGCGCCTCGATTTCCTCGGTCGCGCGGCCGAAAATCGAGGGGTCGCCGCCCTTGAGGCGCACCACGGTCTTCCCCGCTGCGGCGAGTTCCACGAGTTTCGCGGTGATCGTGGGCTGTCCGGGGGAGGCCCGGTAGCCGCGCTTGCCGACGTCCACCTTTTCGGCCTCGCGCCGCGCGAAATCCAGAACGCCGGGCGAAACGAGATCGTCGTAGAGGACGACGTCGGCCGATTGCAGCGCGCGCACCGCCTTGAGCGTCAGCAATTCCGGGTCGCCCGGACCGGCGCCGACCAGAATGACCCTGCCCCGTCGCGCCTCGACCGCATCGTCGGCGATGGCGGCGAAAAGGGCCTGCCGGTCGGCCTCGGTCGGCGCGACGTCGGGCCGGGCGAAAGCCAATGCGGCGAACCCCTCCCAGAACGCCCGTCGCGCGCGAAAGGGCAGGTTGCGCGCCGCGACGTCCTCGCGCCACGTCTGCGCCGCCCGCGCCCAGGCGGCAAAGCCCGCCGGCGCCAGCGTCTCGATGCGCGCGCGCAGGGCCTGGCCGAACACCGGGGCCGCGCCGTCGGTGGAAATGCCGACGACAAGCGGCGAACGGTTGACGATGGAGCCGAACTGGAAATCGCAGAAGGCGGGACGGTCGACGACATTGGCGACGGCGCCGGCGGCGCGGGCGGCGCCGCGAAAATTCTCGGCCTCCTCGGCGGAGGATGCGTCGGCGACAGCGATCAGCGCGCCGACGAGATCGGCGGGGGCCCATGCCCGCCGATGGAGCGTGACCGCCCCGGCGCCGGCGGCGAGGCGTTCGAGCCGCTCGCCGGCTTGCGCCGCATAGACATCCACGCGCGCGCCGGCCGAGGCGAGCAGCTCCGCTTTCCACGCGGCCGCTTCACTGCCTCCCGCGACGACGCAGCGGCGGCCGGACAGCCTGAAGAACGCCGGCAGGCTGGATAGCGTCGCCGCCGGCGCGCCGCTCTCGTTTGTTTCCTCGCTCATGCCCAAGGCATATGCGCTGCGAACGTTGAAAAGTCACGGGCGCGAAGCCCGGCGATCGGGCCGGCAAAAGAAAACCCTGCGCTGGCGGCGCAGGGTTTTCATCCGGCAGTTTTGCCCGCCAGTTATTTCTTCGAGCCGTCGGCCTTGAACTGGGAGACATAGGCCCAGAGGTCGTTGCGCTCCTTCTCGCTCGGCAGGCCGGCGAACACCATCTTGGTGCCGGGGATCTTCTTCTTGGGATCGGTGATGTATTCGTTGAACACCGCCTCGTTCCAGGTGATGCCGGAATTCTTGTTGGCGTCGGAATAGTTGAAGCCCTCGGCGGAGCCGGACTTGCGGCCGTCGAGGCCGTTGAGTTCGGGACCGACCATGTTCTTTGCGCCCTCGCCGATGCGATGGCAGATCTTGCATTTGTTGAAGACCTTCTCGCCCGCGGCCGCGTCGCCGGCAGCCATGGCGGGACCGGCGGCGACCGCCGTCAGCAGTCCGAAGCCGACAGTCAGAGCAGCAAACTTCTTCATACCTCGTCCTTTCACAGCTTTACGCCCGCGCCGGAGCCAACGCTCCGGATCGCGTTTCGTTCATGTGGGTCGGCTGTATATGCTGGCGCCGACCGCAAAGACAATGGAGGCGGACGTCCGGTGCGCCGTTTTGCGCCTGTACTTTGGGAGGACGATGCGGAGCGCCGCCAGCGTGGCGGATGCGACCGCTTTCGCGCGGCGCGGCCGATAGCCGCAGCCATCGTGCGCGTGGCCGCCTGGGGCGGCGCGCCGTGACCCTGCTGATCTTCGATTGCGACGGCGTGCTCGTCGATTCCGAACCGATCGCCAACGAGATACTCGCGGAGACCCTGACCGCGCTCGGCCGGCCGATGACGGCGGCCGAATGCATGCGCTCGCAGATCGGCAAGGCCCTGTCCGATATCCTGCGCGAGACGTCGGACATCGTCGGCCGCGCGATTCCCGACGATGTCGGCGCACAGATGAACGAACGCCTGTTCCTGCGGTTTCGCCGGGAGCTGCAGCCGATCGAGGGCGTGGCGGAGGCTCTCGACCGCCTGCGGCAGCGACGCTGTCTCGCCTCGTCCTCGCGACCCGAACGGATCGACCTGGCGCTCGCGGCAACGGGTCTCGACCACTACTTCGACAGACGCTTCAGCGCCGTGCAGGTCGCGCGCGGCAAACCCGCGCCGGATCTGTTCCTGCTGGCGGCGCGCGAAATGGGGGCCGAGCCGACGAGCGCCGTGGTGATCGAGGATTCGGTTTCGGGCGTGATCGGCGCGCGGGCGGCCGGCATGCGCGTCATCGGCTTCGTGGGCGGCGGCCATGCGGGCGTCGATCTCGCGCAGCGGCTGGCGGACGCCGGCGCCGAGCGCGTCATAGCTCATATGCGCGACCTGCCCGCAACCGTCGCTGCGCTGCAGGCGGACGTCTGCTAGATCATGAAGCGACAGGACGGGAGGATGCGCGCATGGACGCTGAAGCATACGGTCGCGGCGGCGATCGACTGAAGGACCGCGTCGCCATCGTCACCGGCGCCGGGTCGCGCGCCGATGGCGTCGGCAACGGGCGCGCGGCCTCCATCCTGCTCGCGCGCAACGGCGCCCGCGTCGTTCTGGTCGACACGAACGCGCAATGGGCGGAACGCACGCGCGAGATGATCGCGGCGGAAGGCGGCGATTCGCTGGTCGTCGCCGCGGACGTGACAAAGCCGGAAGATTGCGCGCGCATCGTGCGCGCCGGCGTCGAACGCTGGGGCCGTCTCGACATTCTCGTCAACAATGTCGGCATCGGCGGGCCGCCCGGCACAGCCGTCGAGGTCGACCTCGAAGGCTGGAACCACGGGCTTTCGGTCAACGTCACCTCGATGATGCTGATGTCGAAATACGCGATCCCCGAGATGATCAAGTCGGGCGGCGGATCGATCGTCAACATATCGTCGGTCGCCGGCATTCGCGGCGGCATCGCCAACCTGCTCTATCCGACATCCAAGGGCGCCGTCGTGAACATGACGCGCGCCATGGCCTATCATCACGGGCGCGACAACATTCGCGTCAATTGCATCTGCCCGGGCATGGTCTACACGCCCATGGTCTATTCGGCCGGCATGAGCGACGAGATGCGGGAATCCCGGCGCATGCGCTCGGCGCTGCAGACCGAAGGCACGGGCTGGGATGTCGGCGGCGGCGTGCTCTACCTCGCTTCCGACGACGCGCGCTGGGTGACCGGCGTGGTGCTGCCGATCGACGCGGGCGCCACCGCCATTTCCAGCACGCCCTCGCCGGTGAAGTGAGACCGACATGCCGCGCCTTCCTCTCATCGAAGACAATTCCGATCCGCGCATCGCCGCCGTCTACGAGGCGCTGCAATCGGGCGGGCACAAGGGTTTCCCCAACCTCTACCGGCTGCTCGGCCATGCGCCGGCGATGCTGAAGGCTTGGACGGGCCTCGCCTGGCCGCTGCGCAACGAGGCGAAGACGCCGCGCGCGCTGCGCGAGCTCATGATCCTGCGCGGCTCGCAGATCATGGGCGCGGACTACGAATGGACGCACCATGTCCCGATGGCGCGCGCGGCGGGCGTGACGCAGGCGCAGATCGACGGACTGGCGGACTGGCGGGCGAGCGGGCTTTTCGCGCCGGACGAGCGCGCCGCGTTGAGGCTCGCCGAGGAGATCACGCAGGGACCGGGCGCCTCGGCCGACGCGATTGCGGAAGCGCGGAATTTCTTCGGCGAGAGCGGCGTCGTGGAACTCGTGCTGACCGCGTCCTTCTACGCCTGCGTCGGCCGCGTCCTGCATTCGCTCGACGTGCCCTTGGAGAGGTAGAGCAAGGCGTCGGCTTGGCGCCGCATTCATCCATGATCTCGCGCGACGAAACCGTTAACCACGTCCGGCGCCCTCAATATCAAAGGGAGCGCGTCTCCGGTATTGTTAACGCAGCGCTACATGGCGCCGGCGAAAGGGCGACAGGTCGATTGACCCCGGCGCGCAGGCGCGGCAAAAGGCGCCGGCGCGTGGGCGCCGTTTCGGGGATTTTCAGGGCTTGATGGGTCGACTTCTGACGATAGGGACTGTGCTTGGGCTTGGCCTTGCGGTTGCGGGGTGCGGGTTCTTTCCGGCGCAGGGGCCCTCGGCGAGCGACGTGGCGGAGCAGTCGGTTTCCGGCAATCCGGAGGGCGGCCCGCGCTATCTGGTCGCCGACCTGACGCCGGCCTCGGTCGCCGTGCTGAAGCAGATCGCCGCCCCCAGCTTCGCCCGCTTCGGCGCGCACGACGGCGCGCCCTCGCCGGCCATCGGGCTCGGCGATTCGGTCTCCGTCACCGTGTGGGAGGCCGCGTCCGGCGGCCTGTTCTCGTCGGCCGCCATCAACGGCGTGACCGCCGGCTCGCATTCGGCCGCCATCCCCGAGCAGGCGGTCGGCCGCGACGGGTCGATCACCATCCCCTACGCCGGCCGCATCAAGGTGGCGGGCCTCACCCCGGCGCAGGTGGAAAAGACCATCGTCGCCCGCCTCGTCGGCAAGGCGATCGAGCCGCAGGCGCTGGTCACCGTCTCCAAGAACCTGTCGAACTCGGTGACCGTGACCGGCGAGGTGACGAACGGCGCGCAGGTGCCGCTGTCGGCGCGCGGCGAGCGCATTCTCGACGTGATCGCGTCTGCCGGCGGGCTGAAGGCCCCGGTGCACGACGTGTTCATCTCGCTGTCCCGGGGCTCGACCACCGCCAAGATCCCGATGCAGGCGCTGCTCGCCAATCCGCGCGAGAACATCTTTGTCCGCCCGCGCGACGTCGTCACGGTGGAGAGCCAGCCGCAGACGTTCACCGCCTTCGGCTCGACCGGCCGCAACGAACTGGTGAAGTTCGACGCCGCCGGCGTGACGCTGGAGGAGGCGGTGGCCAAGGCCGGCGGCCTGCAATCGGAAATGGCCAATCCCGAAGGCGTGTTCCTGCTGCGCGCCGAGCCGGCCGCCATCGCGCGCCAGCTCGATCCGGCCTATCCGGTCCCGCCGGGCGCAGCCAGCGTCAACGTCGTCTACCGCATCAACCTGAGGGATACGGCGACCTACTTCCTGGCCCGCTCCTTCCAGGTGCGCAACAAGGACGTGATCTACGTCGCGGCCGCGCCGTCGGCCGAGTTCTACAAGGCCATGCAGCTCTTCGCCACGATATCCCAGCCCGCAATGAGCGGCGCGACAATGGCCGTGGCGTTTCGAAAATAATTTCGATGGACAGCCCTGCCCCTGCTAAGAGCTCCTTCGCGACATAGGGGATCTTGCGCAACACAGGGGATCTTGCGATGGCGGCGACAAGGCGGGGCTTTCGGCAGCTTCTCCTCGACATTCATCTCTACCTGTCGCTGGCGCTCGGCCTCGTTATCGTCGCCGTCGCAGTCACGGGCGCGCCGCTCGTCTGGCGCGATCAGGTCGACCGCTTCCTCAACCCCGACCGCTATGCGATCAGCGGCGCCGAGATCAGGCTGACGCCATCGGGCTATGTCGCGAATGCGCTCGCCGCCGCCGGCCCGGATTTTCGCGCCGTCGACCTGCGCTATCCCGCCGCGCCCGGCTGGCCGCTGCGCGCGACCGTGCGCGCCGCGCCGAAAGACGGCGGCGCAGCGCGCAGCCTCGTCGTGACTCTCGATCCGCCGACCGGCAAGGTTCTCGGCGTCGCGGGCGTCAGCGCGACCTTCGTCGGCGCGCTGCACAATTTCCATCACATGCTGATGATCCCGCAGTTCAGCGGCCGGCAGATCGTCGGCTGGATCGGCGTCGCCCTGCTCTTCCTGTCGCTCAGCGGCATCTATCTCTGGTGGCCGCGCAACGCGCCGTTCGCGCGGGGGCTGCGCTGGCGGCGGTCGCCGTTCACGACGACCAATCTGCATCATCTCGTAGGCTTCTGGATTTCGGTTCCGCTCGCCATCGTCTCGCTGAGCGGCGTCTATCTCGCCTTTCCGAACACCGCCTATTCCTTGATGTCCGGCGTCGCCGCCATGAGCCAGCCGATGCGGCGCGGCGGCTTTTCCGCCTTGCCCGCGCGCGACACGAATATCGACGCCGACCGCGCGCTCGCGCAGGCGCTGGCGCTCACGCCGGGAGCTGCGCCGCGCATCGTCTCGTTTCCCGTCGCGCCGCGCGGCGGCCACGAGCATGGGCAGAAGGCGAGCGGCGCCGAATGGCGCATCCAGGCGCGCGCGTCCGGCGCTTCGGAGGCGACGACGATTCTCGTCGACGACCAGACCGCGGTCGCGCGGCCGGGACCCGCGCCGCAATCCGGCGACCGGGCGGCAAGCCTCATCAAGGGCCTGCACGAGGCGCGGCGCGGCGGCGCGATCTGGGAAGTCCTGGTCTTCCTGACCGGCGTGACGCCGCTTCTGTTCCTGGTCACCGGCGTCATGATGTGGCTGCGCGGCCGCAAGGCGGCCAAGGCGCTCGAGGCCGCGCGCGGCGCGCCACGCGAAAGCGACGCGACCGCGCGGGCCTGACGCCGCTCACATCCGCGCCGGCCGGAAGACGCCGATGTCGTTGAAGTCCTTCGAGCCGATCTGGAACTTGCCCGAGAGCGTAAAGGTCCGCTGCGGGAAGGGGTGGAACAGGAAATATTTGTAGTTGCCGAGGTTGTCGACGCCTGCGGCGAATTCCGCCTTGTCGTTGAGCTTGTATTTGACCTTGGCGTCGACGACGAAGAAGCGGTCGAACGATTGATAGACGCCGTGCGCGATATCGTTGTTCGAAATGGTCGACCACATGCGGTCCTGCCAGCGCGCGGCCGCCGTGATCGTCCAATTGTCCGTTGGCCGGTACGTGCCGACCAAGGTCCAGCGCCATTTCGGCACGTAGTTCATGTTCTTGCCGACCGGCGACCAGTTCCACAGATCGTTGTTGGCCGCCGCGCCGCCCGCCCAGCCGGCGTCGGCGAGGATGCGACTGTCGACGAAGGTCGCGCTGCCCGAGAGTTCGAAGCGATCGATGAGGAAATTGTCCTTCCTGAACGACACTTCCACGCCGCGATTGCGAACCTTGTCGATATTGGCGATGGACGCCACAGGCGCGGCGGCGCCGGCGACGAAGATGTTCTGCGACACAATGGCGTCGCGCACCTCTTCGCTGAACATCGAAACGCGCACGCTGCCGTCGGCGCCGATCCTTGCGCTCGACCGCGATCTCCGCGTTGAGCGAAACCTCCGGCCGCAGGTTCGGGTTGGGATTGGCGATGACGCCCGTGGCGCCGGCGATCGTGGTGAGGTTGTAGAGTTCCTTGACGGTCGGAAAGCGGTTGGCGAGGCCGATGGAGCCCGTGACCTTCCAGTCGTCATTCGGCGTCCATTGCAGCGAACCCTTGGGCGAGAAGCGCGTGTGATGCAGGTTCGGCTGGAAGATCGGAATGTCGGAATTCAGATTCGCCGGGGTCTTCCCCCAATCCGTGCCGAGCGCGTTGATCGCGGCGATCTGCTGATTGTAGCCGTCGCGCGCCTGCCAGTTTTCCCAGCGACCGCCGATCGTCAGCTTGAAGTCTGGGATGAAAGCGCCAGGCGTCCTGTAGCCACAGCGCCTGCGTGCGCGTCGTGCCCTGCGCGTTCGAGGCGACAGCGAAGGCGCTCGACTGGCCCGCCGTCCAGCCCGACGTGAGATAGGTCGGATTGTTGAGGTGATATTCGTCGGCGTGGAAGCCGAAGCTCATTTCGTGTTTGCCGAAGAACTCCGGGCGCCAGATTCCCTTGAGGTCGAGCAGGTTCCAGTAGGTGCCGCCGAATTTCACGTCCTTGCCGTTCGGCGTGAAATAGGGAGAACCCGCCACCGCCGAATAGGGCGAGAGCTGATCCGACTTGAGATAGGAGAAATTGGCGAAGGACAGGTCGAAATCGAAGATTCCATTCGTCGCCGATTTCAGCGACACGGCGTTCGTCAGCATCTGCTCCTGCACGCGATACCAGGCCGATCCGAAACTCTGCAACACGGCCGCGCCGAGCGCCGTGGCCCCGGCCGCCGTACCGAACGTGCCGATGTAATTGTCCGGGAACGTGCTGGAATCGTTCGACCAGAAGCCGACCTGATAGGTTCCGCGAATGGTCGGCGTGAAGTCGTAGGCGAGTTTCAGCTTGGCGTTGCCCTGCACCTGGTCGAGCTGGCCCGCGGCGCCGAGCACGTTGGCGGGATTGCCCACCTTGTTGGCGGCCAACACCATGCCCGGCCAGGGATAGAGGCCCGCCGTCGTGACGTAGGTCAGCGGCTGCGTCCTGTTGAACGAGATATTGCCCGAGGCGAACCACGAGAAATCGTTGATGCGGTCGCCGATGGAAGCGCTCGTGATGTGGGTGGCGTAGGTCTTCTTCGTCCCCCACAGGCTGAAGGTCTGGAAGGACTCGGTCTGCTTGAGATTGACCTCGAGTTTTTCCGGCATGCGCGTCGTGATCTGCAGGACGCCGCCGATCGAATTGCCGGGATAGGCGGCCGAGAAAGGTCCGTAGAGAAAATCGACGCGCTCGATTTCTTCCGGCGCGACCAGCCCCCAGCGCGGCGCGCCGATGGAATTGTCGTTGCCGACGAGGGCGGTGATGAGAATGTCGTCCATGTAGACCAGCGAACGCGCGCTGGAGCTGAGCCCCCAGGTGCGCGTCGCCAGCACCGCCTGCGTGTCGCCGTCGTTGCGCTTGCGCACGAACAGGCTCGGGAAATATTTCACCGTGTCTTCCGCATCGACGGCGTTGATCTGCTCGTCGATCTGCTTGCGCGTGATCGACGCGACGGCCGGGCTGGGAAGCTGGAAGCGCTGGACGAAGGCAGGGCCGCCCGAGGGCGCGTTGGGCGACCAGCGCGCGAGCGTCGGCAAGGGCGGCTGCGCGGCTGGCCCTGGCGTCGGCGCAGCGCTGGCGATGGGACGCGCCGGCGTGCGGCGCACGACGCGGGCGACCGGCGCGGGCGCGACGCGCGCGGGGCGCTGCGCGACGACCTTGCGCGCGGCGCGGGGCTTCGGCGCCGTCACGACGACGGCGGGCAGCGCCGAGGCGGCGGGCGGCGGGGAAGCGGTCTGGGCGTCGGCGACCGGCGCCAGGATCGCCACGGATAGCGCGGACAAGAGCGCGCGCGCCGAAACGTCACGCAGAAGGGAGGCCTGAAACATGGATGGCTCCGAAGGCCGGGCGAAACGCGCGGCTTCGTGGAAGTCGACAATTCCCAGCGAATTGCGCGGAGGACGCGAAACGCGTCCCGGGGTCGCCGGAGCGCGGCGGCGATGCGCCGCCGGCTCGGCGAAAGGCTCAGGCGAGCGGAGGACCGCGCGAGGTCGGCCCGCCCGGCAGAGCGGGCGAGAACTGGCCGGCCGGGTCGATCCGGGCGGCGATGCGGCTCGAAACCTGCGCCGGCAAGACGAGCTGCGCAGGCGGGACGAGGCCCGGCGCATGGGAGAGCGCGCAGGCGTCGCAATGACCGGCGGCGGCGGTCTGCGGCCCCTGCTGGCCGTGCTCGGTCAGGCAGAGGTCGGGCAGCGTGCCGTCTGGCAGCGCGTAGGCGGCCATCTCGGTCGCCGACAGCAAGCCTGCGACCGACGCGACCGGCTTGTGCGCAAAGCCGAGCGTCGCCATCGCCAGCGCATAGAGCGCGACGACCCACACATTCGCCCGGCAATGTCGCAACCTTGGCAACATCGAGGCAGATAAGCGGCGGCCTCCAGCCAAGTCAATGCGGCAAAGCTGTCGCACCTGGGGCGTCCCAACAGCCGAATTGCAAGCTCGAACGGGGCGTGTCAGGTGTTTGCGACGACAGACGCCAAGGGTCGGGCGCGCCATCGGCGACGCGCCCGTCGAGCGGGGGCTCATGACGGACGCCAGCGAAATCGCCGTGCGCGAATTCCGCCAGATTCTCATCTGGCCCTTGCAGCTCATGCCGCTGCAGACGGGGTGCGGCCTGCTCAACCATTGGGATTTTCTGGATCGCGATCCCGGCAGGACCTGGGTCGAGCTCGACGACGAGTTCCCCGAACGGCCGGAGGACTTTCAGGAGCGGCATTATCGCGAGTTCGCGGCCTTCCTGCCGCATGTCCAGCGCTTCCTCTACGGCGAGCGGGCGTCGCGCACGGGGCGCACGACCTATGGCGAATCGCCGATCCGCATCTTCCGCCGCGCCGACGTGAAGAAGGCGCGCCTGCATTTCCACGGCGAGGCGGAAGCCACCGAAGTCGATGTCGTCCATACCGACCTCTATTTCTTCTTCGACGTGGACGTCGCAATCCTCGTCGTCGAGATCGCGGCGCAGAACCTCGCCCTGTCGCGCGCGCAGGACATCATCTATCGCTTCGGCCGCGCCTATCCCGCCGGCTGGACTGAAAGCGGCGCGGCCGTGAACTGCCCCGAGCGCGTCGAATGGCTGGGCGCCGACGGCGCGATTCTGGCGGCCTCCGACTATGAGGCGCGCGCGAAATATCTGACCTCGGTCTGCAAGGACCAGGCCTCGGCCATTTCCTATCACTGGGAATATCTGCTCGCGCCGATGACGCTGAACCAGCGCGTGCAGATGGCGCCGGTGCGCTATCGCCAGCTCGAGTTCCACCGCATGCCGACGATGGCCTGGCTCGCCGTCGACGACCCGCGCGCCCTGACGCGCGCCGACTACATGCGGCTCGCTTTCGCCTCCGCGCCCGGCGCGCCGACCGACACGCCCTATGCCGCGGGCTTTCTCTCCGATTTCGAGCAGCGCTATTGCTATGATCGCTTCTACGATCCGCTGCGTGGCGACGGCTGGACGAATACGCGCGTGCTGTGCAGCGGCCAGAGCTTCGTGGCTGTCGGGCCTGCGGGGCGCTCGCTGTTCGTCGACGCCGAGCGCGGGTTCCTCGCGCAATTCCGGCACCAGTATTTCCTGCTTGGACTGATCGCGCATTTCCACCGCGCGGCCATCCTCATGCTGTCCGATCGGCTCGTCGTCACCGTCAGCCGGCTCGACATGGAGAACAACGCCTCCGTCAGCCAGTTCCGGCACGACATCAGACAGACGCTGGAAACGTTCCTGCGCTTCACGCATCGCTATTATTTCTCGGAGATCTCCGATCAATTGCCGATGCGCGACCTGTTCCGCATGTGGGTCGGCCACCTCGGCGCCGACAGGCTGTTCGCCGAATTGCGGCACGAACTCGGCGACATGTCCTCCTATCTCGAAACCGACCTGCTGCGGCGGCAGGCCAAGACCATTCTGCAACTGACGGTGACGACCCTGCTCAGCCTCATCGGCACGGTGACGACGGGCTTCCTCGGCATGAATCTGTTCGCCCATGCCGAAATGAGCGGGTCGGAGCGCACGCTGATTTTCTTCGCGGTGCTGATCCCGACCACCCTGCTTCTGCTCTACACCGTGATGGTGTCGCGGCGCTTCGCGGAATTCCTGGACTCGCTCGCCGACGAAGGCGCGACATGGCGCGAACGGCTGGGCGCGCTCGCGACCGTCTGGCGCAAGCCGCGACGGCCGTAACCCGACCTCAATTCGCATCGCGAAAACGCCGCGCCCGCGCTGGATCGGGCGGGCGCACACGCATTTCAAGGCCATCCGCAAAATTTAATTAGTCGCTTAAATTTCCGCTTGCGTCCGCGTGGCGTTTGGTTGATGGTGCCTTGGCGTAGGGCAAAATTGTGCGACAGTTTTCAACTGAACGCTCTTTGCTCAAGCGCAAAAGATTTGCCGCAACGACGGCAAACGCAGGGGAGGATAATGCTCGACTTCGTCCAGCAGACGATTAGCGGGATTGCGGTTGGCTGCGTCTACGGCCTGATCGCGCTCGGTTTCGTTCTCATCTACAAGGCCACCGAGGTCGTGAACTTCGCCCAGGGCGAACTCATGATGCTCGGCGCCTTCCTCTCCTACACGTTCATCGCCTCGCTCGGGCTGAACTACTGGCTGGGCTTCGCCGCCTGCGTCGTGTGCATGGCCGTGCTCGGCATGGCGATGGAGCGGCTCGTGGTGCGGCCGATCCTCGGCTATCCGCAATTCTCCATCGTGATGGCGACCATCGGCCTCGGCATGGTGCTGCGGGCGCTCGCCGGCATGTTCTGGGGCACCGACGACCTGCGCATCGAAACGCCTTTTTCCAAGGGCGTCGTGCGCATGGGCTCGCTGGTGATCGCCGCCGACAATCTCTCGATCATCGTCGCGACCGCCCTGCTCTGCGTGATCCTCTACAGCTTCTTCCGCTTCACGCGCATGGGCGTCGCCATGCAGGCGGTGTCGCAGAACATGCTGGCCGCCTATTACATGGGCATTCCCGTCAAGAAGATGTTCGCCGCGATCTGGGCGATCTCGGCCATGGTGGCGACCACCGCCGGCATCCTGCTCGCGCCGATCACGTTCATTCACGCCAATCTGGGCTTCCTCGGCCTCAAGGCCTTTCCGGCGGCCGTGCTCGGCGGCTTCACCTCGATCCCCGGCGCGCTCGCCGGCGGCGTCATCATCGGCGTGGTGGAGACGCTGTCCGGCTTCTATCTGCCCGAGGGCTTCAAGGACATCGCCGCCTATATCGTGCTCCTCGCCGTTCTCCTCCTGCGTCCGCAAGGCCTGTTCGGCGGCGCGGCTTTGAAGAAGGTCTGACGTCATGGCCTTCCGCATCCGCACCGGCTACGAGGGCGACCTCGGCCTGTTCAAGACGCCGCAGTCGATCGCCTCCTACGGCGTGCTTCTGCTTCTGCTCTGCGCGGCGCCGTTTGTCCTCGGCTCGTATTTCCTCAGCCAGATCGTGTTCGTGCTGATCTACACGATCGTCGGCATCGGGCTCGTGCTGCTGTCGGGCTATGCCGGGCAGACCTCCATCGGCCACGCGGCCTTTCTCGCGATCGGCGCCTATACGGCGGCCAACGCGGCGAAATTCGGCGTGCCGATCTACATCTACCTGCCCGCGGCCGGCCTGCTCACCGGCCTCGTCGGCTGGCTCGTCGGCCTGCCGGCGCTGCGCCTGCACGGCATCTATCTGGCCATCGCGACTTTCGCGTTCGCGCTCATCGTCGAGGAGATTCTGGCCCGCTGGGAAACGGTGACGCACGGCAACGAAGGCCTGATGGTCAAGCCGGCGTCGCTGTTCGGCAATCCGCTCGGCGAATGGGGCCTCTACTATCTCTGCATCGGCGTGACGGTCTTCGTCATCGTCATCGCGGTCAATGTCATCCGTTCGCCGACGGGCCGCGCCTTTCTCGCGCTGCGCGACAGCGAGACGGCGGCGCGCAGCATGGGCGTCGATTCCGCGCGCTACAAGACGTTCGCCTTCGCCCTCTCGGCCGGCATGACCGGCCTTGCGGGCGTGCTCTACGCGCACAAGCTCTCCTTCATCTCGCCCGAGATGTTCACGCTCGCGCTGTCGATCGAATTCGTGATGATCATCATCATCGGCGGCATCGCCTCGCTGCGCGGCGCGGCGCTGGGCGCGGTGTTCATGATCATGGTCGATCCCATGCTCGTGCTGGTGAAGGACAAGCTGCCGGGCCTGATCGGCGCGGTGACCGGCTCCGCGATCGCGCAGGACAAGGCGAGCGTCCTGCTCGCCACGCCCGGCGTCAAAAGCCTGATCTTCGGCCTCATCATCATCTTCTTCATCATCTACGAGCCGATGGGCCTCGATGGCCGCTGGATGAAGATGAAGACGTGGTTCCGGCAGTTCCCGTTCTACCGGCCCTCGACCTTCCGCCGCCAGAAAATGTACCTGAAGTCGGAGCGCGGCCGATGACCTATTTCGCGCTCGACAATGTCTCGATCCAGTTCGGCGGGCTGAAGGCCGTCGACGGCGTCTCCTTCGACGTCGAGAAGGGCGAGATCTTCACGATCATCGGCCCGAACGGCGCCGGCAAGACGACGCTCTTCAATCTGATCAGCCGGCTCTACAACGTCTCGAGCGGCAGGATCGTCTTCAAGGACGAGGAGATCACGCAGCTCAACGCGCAGCAGATCGCCGGTCGCGGCATCGCGCGCACCTTCCAGAACATCGAATTGTTCGACAACGCCTCGGTGCTGCAGAACCTGCTCGTCGGCCGCCATCGCCATTCCACGACGAAATTCTGGGAAGATTTGTTCTTCCTGCCGAAGGTGCAGCGCGAGGAAGTCGGGCATCGCCGCGCGGTCGAGGAAGTCATGGATTTCCTGCGCCTGCAACGCTACCGCGACACGCTGATCGCCGGCCTGCCCTATGGCGTGCGCAAGGTGGTCGAAGTCGGCCGCGCGCTTTCGATCGGGCCCGAAGTGCTGCTGCTCGACGAGCCCTCCTCCGGCCTGAATGTCGAAGAGACCGGCCGCATGGCGGAATGGATTCTCGAGATCAATCGCCGCCTCGGCATCACCATCCTCATGGTCGAACACGACATGTCGCTGGTCAGCCGCGTGTCGGATCGCGTGCTTGCGCTCAACTACGGGCGCATCATGGCGATGGGCACGGCGCAGGAGGTGCAGAGCCATCCCGATGTCGTCGCAGCCTATCTGGGAGCGTGAGGCATGAGCGAGCCGATCCTCCGACTCTCCAATGTCGAAAGCGCCTACGGGCCGATCACCGCCATCCGCGGCGTGAGCCTCGAAGTGCCGCGTGGAAAGATCGTCGCGGTGCTGGGCGCGAACGGCGCGGGCAAGACGACCATCCTCAAGACCATATCTGGCGTGCTCGATCCGGTGACAGGCGTCGTCGAGCTGGAAGGCCGGCGCATCCAGGGCATGGCGCCCGACGCGATCGTCGCGCTCGGCATGAGCCATGTGCCCGAGGGGCGCGAGGTGTTTCCCTTCCTCTCGGTGCGCGACAATCTGTGGATGGGCGCCTATCTGCGCAAGGACAAGGACGGCGTCGCCGCCGATCTCGAGAAGGTCTACGATTATTTCCCCGTGCTGCGCGAGCGGCGTGACCAGCCGGCCGGCCTTCTTTCCGGCGGCCAGCAGCAGATGCTCGCGATTTCGCGCGCGCTGATGAGCCGGCCGAAGGCGCTGCTGCTCGACGAGCCCTCGCTCGGCCTTTCGCCTCTGCTGGTCAAGGAAATCTTCGCCATCGTGCGCCGCCTCAACAAGGAAGAAGGCGTCTCGATCCTGCTCGTCGAGCAGAATGCGAAAGTGGCGCTGGAGACCGCCGACTACGGCTATGTGCTCGAGGTCGGCCGCGTCGTCATGCACGACACGAGCGAGGCGCTGATGAATTCCAGCGAGATCCGCGAATCCTATCTCGGCGTCCACGCCGAGGATTCGCGCGGCGGCGCAAGGCGCGAACGTGCGAGGAAAGCGTCATGAACGCCGCGATGAAAATGCCTGACGTCGCGACCGACGGCGCGAGCTTGCCGGGCCTCGTTCTCGCGCGCGCGCTCGCCGAGCCGGCACACACGGTATTGCGCGCAAAGCGGCTCGGCATCTGGAAGGAAACCGACGGCGCGGCGCTCGCGCGCACGATCGCCGATTGCGCCGCCGGCCTTGCGGACATCGGCCTGAAGCCGGGCGAAACCGCCGGCATCCTCGCCGCGCCGAGCCCGGAATGGCTGATCTGCGATCTGGCCATCCAGTCGACCGGCGCGATCGCTGCGGGTTTTCACGCGGAAGTTGCGCCCGGCGAATTCGCTTCGCTGATTGCGCGCTGCGGCGTGCGCGTCCTGATCGTCGACACGCTCGATGCGCTCGACGCCGCGCTCGATCTGCGCGACGCCGTCCCCGGCATTGCGAAGATCGTCTGCTTCGACGCCGTCGCGGCCGCGGAAGTCGGCGACGACAATGTCATCGCCTTCGACGCCCTCGTCGCCAAGGGCGCCGCTTCTCCGGCGCGCGCCGATGCGCCGTGGCGCGCGGCGCGGGGCGACGCGCTCGCCGCGATCATTCCGACATCGGGGCTGTCCGCGCCCTCGCGCGCCGCGCAATTCACGCATGACGCCCTGCGCGCGGCCGTCGATTCCGCGCTCTCGCTCGTCGAGCTGCGCGCGGGCGAGGAGCGCCTGTCTCTGATGCCGGCGAGCCACGCCTTCGAGCGCGTCTTCGGCTTCTACGCGTGTCTTGCGGCCGGCGTGATCGTGAATTTTCCGGAAAGCCCGGAGACGGTGGCGGAGAATCTGCGCGAACTGCAACCGCAGGTCGTTTCGGGCTCGCCTGCGCTGTGGAGCGGATTTGCGCGAACGATGGCGCGCGCCAGCGCCGGCGCAACGAAACTGCAACGGCGGCTGTTCGAGAGCGCGATGAGCGGATCTGGCGCGCTCGGCTCCTTCATCCTGCGCAAGGTGCGCCGGGATTTCGGCCTCTCGCGGGCGCGCGTCGCGCTGTCGGCTGGCGCGCCGCTTTCGCAGGACGTTGCAGGCAAATTGTCGGCGCTCGGCGTTCCCGTAACCGATGTCTACGCGGTTACGGAAGCAGGCGGCGCCGTCGCGATCGCGGGCGCTATTCCCCGCGAATATTCGATCGCGCGCGGCGCGTCGTTCGAGGTCGGCGCGGACGGCGCGCTGCGACTGCGCTCCGCGGCGCTCTGCGCGTCCTTCGCCGGCGAGAGCGGCGGCGGCGACTGGCTGGCGACGGGAGACCTGGCGCAGGCGCGCGGCGCGGGCTTCGCCCTGCACGGTTCGCGCGACGCGACGATCGGCGCCGGATCGGCATGGCCGGTCGAAGACGCGCTGGCGGCCTCGCCCTTCATCGTCTCCGCCATCGTCAGCGGAAACGCGCCCGACCGCCTTTCGGCGATCATCTTTGCCGATTACGACAATGTCGTGCGCCATGCGCAGGCACAAGCCATTCCGTTCACGCACTACAAGAGCCTGATGGAAGCGGCCGAAATCCGCGCGCTGATCGGCGCCGAGCTGCAGCGCATGACGGCTGCGCTCGGCGCCGTTCGCATCGCTGAATTCACCATCGCGGATCGCCCGCTCGGCGCGAACGATCCGCTGCTCGGACCGGCGATGAATCTGCGCCGCCGCCTCGTTCACAAGGCGTTTTCGGTACGGGGAAGCTGACAGCTTCGACTAAGGGAGGGAACAGAATGAAGAGACTTGCTCTTGCATTTGGTATGAGCGTCGCGGCGAGCGCGCTCGCCGTTTCGCCGGCGTTGGCGCAATTCAAGACGCAGGGCGTCACCGACACGGAAATCGTCGTCGGCACGCACATGGACCTGTCGGGGCCCATCAAGTCCTGGGGCATTCCGTCCTCGAACGGCGCGAAGCTCGCGGTCGAGCAGATCAACGCCGCCGGCGGCGTCAACGGCCGCAAGCTCCGCTACATTCTCGAGGACGACGCCTACGACCCGAAGAAGGCGGTGCTCGCGACGCAGAAGCTGATCGAGCTCGACAAGGTGTTCTCCATCGTGTCGCCGATGGGCTCGGCCACCACGCTCGCGCCGCTGCCGATCGTGCAGGCGGCGGGCCTCACCAACCTGTTCTCGATCACGGCGGCGGAATTCACCTACGCCATGGACCCGAAGAAGCCCGAGGACCGGCTGAAGTTCAACATCTTCTCGCCCTACTACGACCAGGCGCGCGTCGGCATCAAATATCTCATCGAGACGAAGAAGCCGAAGAAGGCCTGCATCATCTTCCAGGATGACGAGATGGGCAAGAACTTCACCGACGCCTTCAAGGATCAGCTCAAGGCGATGAACATTCCCGAAGGCTCGATGGTGTCGTTCAAGCGCGGCGCCACGGACTTCTCCTCGCAGGTTGCGCGCCTGAAGGCGGACGGCTGCGATTTCGTCTCGCTCGGCTCCGTCGTGCGCGAATCCGTCGGCATCCTCACGGTCGCCTCCAAGAGCGACTACAAGCCGATCTGGGTCGCCTTCTCGCCGACCTATGTTCCCGACGTGGTCGATCTCGGCAAGGAACTGGCGGAAGGCCTCTACGGCGTCGGCCAGCTCGAAATCTTCTACGAGGACACCGCGACCGGCAAGGTGAAGGAGTATATCGACGCCTACAAGAAGATGTTCGGCGTCGCGCCCAACCTGCAGACGACGGCCGGCTACAACGGCATGATGACCTTTGCCCACTACGCCAAGCAGTGCGGCAAGGCTCTGACGACCGACTGCCTGATCAACGCGATGGAGACGGGCGAACCCTTCCAGGACATTTTCGGCCAGGCGCCGGTGAAGTTCACGAAGACCAACCATCTCGGCGCCGAAGAACTGCTCGTGGCGCAGGTGCAGAACGGCCGCTGGAAGGCGGTCGCGACCAAGCAGAAGTACAAGTGAGAAAAACGGGGCCGGCCTTGCGCCGGCCCCATCGCTTTTAGCTGGCGCCGATTGGCGCAGCGCGCGGACTTGCCGGAACTCGTTCGCAACGTTCGCTTCGCGCCTTCGCTGCGCGTTGTTCTTCAAGAATGATATTCCGACACCGCCGCCTGACGCCGCGGTCATTGTCATCGCTGCGCATCAAAAAGGCGCCGGCGACCGATCGATTTGCACGTGCATCATTCGGCGGCACGCGGAATACCTGCATAACTTATGCGCGATTTCGCCGCGGGATTGAGCAGCGCGCCACGACGGAAGGCATAGTTCCTGCTCGATATGACATCGGTTAATCCTGCAAATAGCCGAGTCCAATCGCAATCGCTGGCGCCTCCCTTGCAACGCAGGCAGCGACGTCGCGCCGGGCGCCCGCAGGGATCCCGAGCGCGTCCTCGAATTGCGAAAGGAAGAACATGGCTTATCTCGCGCCATCGGAATTCGTCACCAAGATGGTCGACGCCGGCGAATCCAAGATATTCATGTCGACGCGCGACACCGTCATCCGCGCCTATATGGCCGGCGCCATCCTCGCGCTGGCCGCCTGGTTCGCGGTCACGATCAACGTGCAGACCGGGCAGCCGCTGGCGGGCGCGGTGCTGTTCCCGGTCGGCTTCGCAATGCTCTACCTGCTCGGGTTCGATCTGCTGACCGGCGTGTTCGTGCTTGCGCCGCTCGCCCTGTTCGACAAGCGTCCGGGCGTGACCATCGGCGGCGTGCTGCGCAACTGGGGCCTCGTCTTCGTCGGCAATTTCGCCGGCGCGATGACGGTGGCCTTCATGATGGCCTTCGTCACCACCTTCGGCTTTACGGAGGCGCCGAACGCCGTCGGCGTCGCCATCGGCAAGACCGGCGAAGTCCCGCACCCTTGGTTACGCCGCGCACGGTTTCCCGGGAATGCTCACCCTGTTCATTCGCGGCATGCTCTGCAACTGGATGGTGTCGACGGGCGTCGTCGGCGCGATGATCTCGACCACCGTCTCGGGCAAGGTGATCGCCATGTGGATGCCGATCATGCTGTTCTTCTACATGGTGTTCGAGCATTCCATCGTGAACATGTTCCTGTTCCCGTCGGGCCTGCTCCTCGGCGCGCATTTCTCCTGGCTCGACTATTTCATCTGGAACGAAATCCCGACCGTTCTCGGCAATCTCGCCGGCGGCCTCGCCTTCACCGGCCTGACGCTCTACGCGACGCATGTGCGCACGCTTCCCAGGCGCAGCATCGGCCAGACGGTCGCCGCCGAATAACGAACGCGCAACAGGCCCGGCTCCCCGAGAGCCGGGCCTTTCCGGAGCTTTCCATGAAGGGCGGCCTGCGCGTTTCGATCGGGCAATATTCGGACCGGGGCCACAAGGAAGCCAATCAGGACTTCCACGGCGCGCTTGTTCCCGAAGAACCCGACCTGAGCCTGAAGGGCATAGCGGTCGCGATCGCGGATGGCGTCAGTTCGAGCGACGTCAGCGACGTCGCCGCGGAATCCGCGATCAAGTCCTTTCTGTCGGACTATTACTGCACATCGCAGGCGTGGTCGGTGAAGACGGCGGCGCAACGCGTGATCGCGGCCGCCAATTCGTGGCTGCACGCGCAGAACCAGCGCAGCTTTCGCGCCTACGACAAGGACCGGGGCTACGTCACCACGTTCAGCGCGCTCGTGCTCAAGGGCCGGCAGGCGCATCTCTTCCACATCGGCAACTCGCGCATCTATCGCGTGTCAGGCTCTTCGCTCGAGCAACTGACCAACGACCATCGCGTCGTCATGTCCTCGTCGGAAAGTTATCTCGGCCGCGCGCTCGGCGTTAACGCCCGGGTCGAGATCGACTACAGGGCGGAGAGCGTCGTCGCCGGCGACGTCTTTGTTCTGGCGACCGACGGCGTCTACGAATTCGTCGATCCCGCTTTCGTGACGCAGACGATTTCGGGCGCCGCCGACCTCGATGCAGCCGCGCGGACCATCGTCGAGCAGGCGCTCGCGCACGGCAGCGACGACAATCTGACGATCCAGATCGTGCGCGTCGACGAAGCGCCGCGCGGCGCGCGCAGCGAGGCGTTGCAGGCCCCGGTCGACCTGCCGCCGCCGCCGCCGCTCGAACCGCGCGCGCTGTTCGACGGCTACCGCATCATCAGGCAGTTGCACGCCTCGGCGCGCAGCCACATCCATCTCGCCGAGGACGTCGAAAGCGGCGCGATCGTCGCCCTCAAGACGCCGTCCGTGGACCTGCGCGGCGACGCGGACTACATCAAGCGCTTCATGCTCGAGGAATGGGTGGCGCGGCGTCTGTCGAGCGCGCATGTGCTGCGACCGAGCCCTGTCGAGCGCAAGCGCAATTTCCTCTACGTCGCTTTCGAATATGTCGAGGGGCAGACGCTCGCTCAATGGATGATCGACAACCCGCGCCCGCATCTGGAGACGATGCGCGACATCGTCGAGCAGATCGCCAGGGGGCTGCTCGCGTTCCATCGCAAGGAAATGACGCATCAGGACCTGCGGCCGGCCAATGTGATGATCGACAAGTCCGGCACGGTGAAGATCATCGACTTCGGCTCGACGCGCGTCGCGGGCGTGGCCGAGGCGGCAGGGCCGGACGCCGACCCGCAAATCCTGGGCACCGTGCAATATACCGCGCCCGAATATTTTCTCGGCGAGGCGGGATCGGCGCGCTCCGATGTCTATTCGCTCGGCGCGATCGCCTATCACATGCTCACGGGCCGCCTGCCCTATGGCGCAAAGCCCGCGCAGGCCCGCACGCGCGCGCAGATGAAGAAACTCGTCTACACGCCTGTCGTCGACGACCACAGCGATGTTCCCGCCTGGCTCGACGGCGCGCTGCGCAAGGCGCTCGATCCCGATCCCGAGAAACGCTTTTCCGATCCCATGGAACTCGCCTTCGCGCTGCGCAATCCGATCGTCGGCGCCGCGCCGTCGCGGTTGATCGAGCGCGACCCCGTCCGGTTCTGGAAGATCGTGTCGGCCGCGCTGGCGGCCCTGGTCCTGATCCTGCTGTTCGCCGTCTCGCGCCGATAACGTCGTCGTCCGGCGCGGGGGTCAGTTTCCCTCCGGCCGCCGGCGCCTCGTCGCCCGCTTGGCCGGGATCTTTCCGGCGCTCTTGCCCGCGCGGCTGCGCTTGGCCGCAAGTCCGGTCGTCAGCAGGTTGGCGAAATGGTCCGCGATCTCCTGCGCCGAATATTGCGCGCCGTCTCGATACCAGTGGCCGATCCAGTTCAGGGAGCCTGCTATGACGAAGGCCGCGATCTTCGGATCGCATTCGACGATCGAGCCATCGGCGATGCCGGCCGCGATGTATTTGCGGAACGCCATGTCGTCCTGCCGCTTCTCGGCCCGCACGCGCGCGTAGGCTTCTTCCGACAGCTCACGGTCGTCGAGCCGAACAAGACACATGCCGAAGTCGATGGTCATCAGCAGCGCGTAGCCGCGGATCAGCTTGCGCAGCTTTGTCAGGCCGTCGCCACCGGCCTGATCGATCTCGGCGATCGCGTCGTCCGCCATCTGCTGTCCCAGCCGGCAGCACTCCTCGAGGATTTCCTCCTTGCTGCGAAAATAATTGTAGAGCGCCGGCTTGGTGATGTTCAGCCGCGTCGCGACATCGTTCAGCGTCGCGCGATGATAGCCGACGTCGAGAAAGAGCTGCGCGGCCATGCGCAGCACCGCATATTTCTTCTCGTCGCGCGCGCGACGCCTGTCCTCGAACGGCGCCCACGGCGACACTTGTGCGCGTTTTGCGCTCATCGAACCACCTTCCCGCCGCCTCGTCGGCGCCGCCTTGCCGCGACCTCATCAAGCCTGTTCGGCGAAACGCTCGACCAGAAGAAACTTCTGCACCTTGCCGGTGGGCGTACGCGGCAGCGGCTGGTCCTCGAACAGGATAGTACGCGGAATCTTGAAGCCGGCCAGGCGCTCGCGGCAGAAGGCCTCGACGGCGTCCGAGGTCACATCGCCCTTCTGCGCGTCGCGCACGATCAGGGCGGAAACGCGCTCGCCCCACATTTCGTCGGGCAGGCCGAACACGGCGCAATCCGCCACGCCGGGGATGGAGAGCAGCGTCTCCTCGATCTCCGCCGCGTGCACGTTCTGGCCGCCGGTGATGATCATGTCCTTCAGCCGCCCCTTGATGAAGACGAAACCGTCCTCGTCCATCAGGCCGAGATCGCCGGTGTGGACATAGCCGCCGCGAAACGTCTCGGCGGATTTCTCGGGATTGTCGAAGTAGCGCGTGACCGTCGCCGGCGAACGGCCGACGATCTCGCCAAGCTCGCCGGGCGCGCAGAGACTGCCGTCCGGCCGCTCGATCCGCACGTCCGCGAAGGCCATAGGCGCGCCGATCGACTCCGGCCGGAACTTCCGGTCGTCCGGCGTCGAGATGGTGAGCGCGCCGGTTTCCTGCATTCCGTAATATTCGTAGATGTTCGGGCAAAGGCGCGCCTGCACCTTCTCGCGCAACGGCGCGGGGAACATCGAGCCGGCGAAGACGATGCCGCGCAGCGACGACAGGTCGCGCTGCGGCAGGCTCGGCTCGGCCAGCGCCATCGCCGACATCGTCGCCACCAGATTGAGGATGGTGACGCGCTCCTGCTCGACGAGGCGCAGGAATTCGCCGGGATGGAAATCCATGATGACGTTGCGCGCGCCGAACAGGAAGCCGGCGACGATCCACGCATAGCCGACGCGACCGAAGGCCGGGAATACGGTCATCAGAACATCGTTGCGGCAGATGTCGTAGCACTCGAACATCTGTCCGATCACGGCATTGTTGAGATGCGTCAGCACGTAGGATTTCGGCAGGCCCGTCGTGCCCGACGTCAGGTTGAAGTAGAAAGGATCATGTTCTTCCACGACGACATCAGGCTCGTGGCCGGGCGAATCCGCGAGCAGGTTTTCATAGGCCACGGCCCAGGCGGGCGCGCCCTCGCCGATGGCGACGAAATTCTCGACCTGCGGCAACGCGCTGCGAACCTGTTCCGCCGCGCCGGCAAAGCGCGTCTCGTAGATCATGCCCTTGGCGCCCATCGCCTGCATCAGCGCGACGATCTCGGCCGGCGCGAGGCGATAGTTGAGGGGAATGCCGACGAGACCGAGCTTGGCGAGCGCGAAGTAGATTTCCGGCAATTCCGCGCGATTGCTGCACAGGAAGGCGACGACGTCCGGCTTGGAGAAGCCGAGCCCGGCGAGCCCGTGCGCCAGGCGATTGCACCGCTGGTTGACCTGCCGGAAAGTGAAACGCCGCCCGGTGCCGACGCAATAGAGCGCTTCGCGATCGCGGAAGCGCCGCGCGGCAGTGGTCAGGATGCCGCCGACGACCATTCGTCCGAGCGAACGGTCCGCTACATTCAATTGTGGCGTCGTCATCATTCTCTCCCCTCGTTCCATTTCAGTTGCCGGTGAATTTCGGAGCGCGTTTCTCGACAAAGGCCGCTGCGCCTTCGCGCAGGTCCGCCGTGACGAAGGCGCGCGTCTGCGCCGAGGCTTCCGCGTCGAGCGATTTCGGCAGGTCGTCGGTCCAGGCGTCGTCGAGTTGCTTCTTGATCGCGCTCATCGCCAGCGGGGCGCCGGCCGCAAGGCGTTGCGCCGCCGCAAGCGCCTCGTCGAACAGCGTGGCGTCATCGACGCATTTCCAGACGAGGCCCCACTCGGCCGCGCGTTCGCCGGTGAGCGGCTCGCCGGTCAAGGCCAGCGCGCGGGCGCGCGCCGCGCCGATCGAGCGTTGCAGGAACAGCGACGTGCCGCCGTCCAGCACTGCGCCCAGCCGGACGAAACTCAGAATGAAACGCGCCGATCGCGCGGCGAAGACGAGATCGCCGGCGAGCGCGATGCCGACGCCGGCGCCTGCGGCTGGCCCGTTAACCGCGGTGACGACCGGCTTCGGCGAGAAATGCAATTTCTCGATGATCGGGCTGATCGAACCGCGCATCATCTCGCCGATCGTCTCGCCGCGCCCGAACGTATCGCCGCCGAATTGCGCGCCGGAGCAGAAGCCCTTGCCGGCGCCCGTCAGCAGGATGGCGCGGACCTGCGGGTCCGCAATCGCCTCGTCGAGCGCGGCGGCGAGGCCCGCGAGGACGCCGCCGGCCAGCGCATTGTATTGCTCGGGATTGTTGAGCGTGAGGATCGCGACCGCGCCCTCGCGGCGGCTGAGCACCATGGACATGTCTCGTCTCCCTGTCAGTTCACGGCGCGGCTGGCGTTTTCCCAGTAAGGCGCGCGCAGGTCGCGTTTCAGGATCTTGCCCGCGCCGGAAAGCGGCAGCGGCTCGTCCTGTATCTTGACGGTGCGCGGGCATTTGTAGCCGGCGATGCGATCCTTGCAGAAGGATATGATCTCCTCGGCGGTAACAGACGCGCCGGGCTTGCGCATGACGACGGCGTGCACCGTCTCGCCCCATTGGTCGCTGGGAATGCCGATCACGGCGCATTGCGCGACGGCGGGGTGCTGCGCCACACAATTCTCGACCTCGGCGGAATAGATGTTCTCGCCGCCGGAGATGATCATGTCCTTGATGCGGTCGACGACATAGACATAGCCGTCCTCGTCCATGTAGCCGCCGTCGCCGGTGTGCATCCAGCCGTCGATCGACGGCTTTCGCGGTCTCCTCCGGCCGTTCCCAATATCCCAGCATCACCGTCTCGCCGCGGGCGCAGATTTCGCCCACCGTTCCGCGCGGCACGGGCTTGTCGTCGGCGTCGACGATGCGCACGTCGACCGTGAAGGTCGGTCGCCCGGCGCCGCGATGCCGGCCCTTCGCGCGCCCTTCGCCGATGTGATCCTTCCACGGCAGGATGGTGGCGCAGGGCGAGAGCTCCGTCATGCCGTAGGCCTGGTAGAACTGGGTCTTCGGCAGGCGGGCCATGGCGCGGTCCATGACGGCCTCGCTGATGACGGAAGCGCCGTAGAGAACGGCGCGCAGGGAGGAAAGATCGTATTTTTCGATACCGGGATGATCGACCGTCATCTGGATCATGGTCGGGACGAGCAGCGTCTCCGTAACCCTGAATTTCTCGATGGCCTGCGCGGTGGCGTCTGGCGTGAACATCCGCACGACCGCGTGGGAATTGCCGGCGAGGAAATGCAGGTACATGGCGGCGGCGTTCGCCAGATGGAACATGGGCGCGACATGCAGATACGTCCCGCCCTGCGACGCCAGGCCTTCGCCCAGCATGTTGCGGGCGTTGCTCATGAGATTGCGATGGCTCAGCATCACGCCCTTCGAACGGCCTGTCGTGCCGCCGGTGTAGAAGATGCCGGCAAGCTCGTCGTCGTCGGCCTGCCGGTCCTCGACGGGCGTCGCTTCGGCGATCAGCTTCTCGTAGTCGAGCGCGCCGGCGGCGGCGACCGGGTTGGCGGCGTCGTCGGCATAGACGAGCCGCATGTCGCCGACCTTCTTCGCCAGTTCCGCGCCCATCGCCGCGAAGGCGGCGTCGACGAACAGGACCTTCGGCGCACAGTCGCGCAGCGCGTCCTCGTTCTCGAGCGCGCTCCAGCGGATGTTGAGCGGCACGATCACCGCGCCGGCCCAGGCGACGCCGAGATAGAGCTCGATGTAGCGGTCCTGGTTGAGCATCAGCACGGCGACGCGATCGCCCTTGCCGACGCCGAGCGCCTGGAGCGCGCCGGCAAGACGCGCGACGCGGCCGCCCACTTCCATCCATGTCCGGCTGCGGCCCTCGAAGCTGATCGCAACGCCATTGCGGTTCAGCAGCAGCGCGCGATGCAGTCCATAAGTGGTGCTCATTTTTTTCTCTCCCCTCTTGTCTTGCATGTCGTCAATCGAGATTGACCCAGCGCGCGCCGTCAAAACGCTGCAATTGCAGCGCCTTGAATGCGGCGAGGTCGGTCGGATCCGTCTTCAGCACGACCTTCGGCAGATGCAACGGCAGGTGGACGCCGCTGATGGCGGCGACCTGCTTCATCAGGTTTTCGCGCGTGAGGTTGTCGCCGCACGATTCGAGGACGTGCTTGAGCATGTTGGCGTTGACGTAGGAAACGATGGCGTAGAAATCCTGCGGATTGTCCTGCGGGTTCCACTTCTTCATGAAGGCGTAGTAGTCGGCGATGTCCTTGTCGTTCGCCCACGCGGGATCGCCGAGGGCCTTGAGGAAGGCGGCGGTTATCACGCCGGTCGAATTGTCGAGGCCGGCCGGCGTCAGCACGGTCGCAATCGAACTCGATGCATTGGCGACGAATTGCAGCGGCTTCCAGTCGAGCTCGCGGGCCTTGCGGATCGCCTGCGCCGCGAATTTCGGCGTGGTCGCGCTCACCAGCACGTCGGCGCCGGACGCCTTCAGATTGACCATCTGCGAGTCGATGGTCGCGTCGGATGTCTCGTACGGGATTTCCGCGACGATCTTCGCCTTCGCGCCTGGCGTCGCCGCGAGCGCGGCTTTCACGCCGTTGAGGTGATCCTTGCCGTAGTCGTCGTTGGCGTAGAGTATTCCGATCTTCGCCTCGGGTTTGGCCTTGAGGAGGTAATCGACATAGGTCTTCTGCTCGAGCGTGTAGGACGGCCAGAACGGCATCGTCCACGGAAAGCCCTTGGGATCGTTGAAGCGCGAGGCGCCGGTCGAGATCAGGATCTGCGGCACGCCCTTGCCGTTCAGATATTTCTGCGTGGCCGCGTTGGTCGGCGATCCCGATACGCCGAAGATCGCCAGCACATTGTCGCTCTCGACCAGCTTGCGGGTTTGTTCGAGCGCCTTCGGCGGACTGTAGCCGTCGTCGAGCGAGACGATCTCGACCTTACGGCCGCGAACGCCGCCGGCTTCGTTGATCATGCGGAAGAAGGCGACCAGCGTTCTGCCGCCGGCGCCGAAGGCCGAGACCGGACCGCTGTAGGCGGTCGTGTGGCCGATCTTTATTTCCGTGTCGGACGCGCCCGTGCTGTAAGTTCCGCCGGCCAGCGCCGGCGTTGCGGCGGCGGCGATGGCGGCGCCTGCGAGGGCCGTGCGCATCTTCATGATCGTCATCCCTTCCTCCCTACGATTGTCTTTTTCATTGCATCGTTCGGCGGGCTGTATCGCCCGGTTGTCTCGAACCGCTGGTCTTCGGGGCCCCTTCTCGTTCGCGCATCGGCGCCCGATCCGCCGTTGACAGCCTGTTCCGATGCCGTATATTACCGCTCGGTCATATAAAGTCCAGTCGGAAAATTTGGGAGGTCAACATGGGGTCGAAAGTCCTTGTCGCCGGCGTCGGCATGATTCCGTTCGCCAAGCCGGGCGCGAGCGCGCCCTATGACGAAATGGGCGCCGCGGCCGGCCGTCTCGCGCTCGAAGACGCGGGCATCGCCTATGCCGACGTGCAGCAGGCCTACGCCGGCTACGTCTATGGAGATTCCACCGCCGGCCAGCGCGCCATCTATCCGCTCGGCCTCACCGGCATTCCCGTCGTCAACGTCAACAACAATTGCTCGACCGGTTCGACGGCGCTGTTTCTCGCGCGGCAGGCGATCGAGTCCGGAGCGGCGGAGTGCGTCCTGGCGCTCGGCTTCGAGCAGATGAAGCCCGGCGCGCTCGGCGCGATTTTCGACGATCGCCCGAGTCCGTTCGAGATGTTCGACAAGGTCACCGAAGACCTCATCGACGCCAAGGAAATCCCGCTCGCCCTGCGCTATTTCGGCGGCGCCGGCCTCGCGCACATGCAGAAATACGGAACGAAGCTCGAGACATTCGCCAAGGTGCGCGCCAAGGCGAGCCGCCACGCGGTCAACAATCCGCTTGCCATCTTCCGCAAGGAAGTGACGGCCGACGAGGTGATGGCCTCGCCCGCCGTCTGGCAGGGCGTGATGACGCGCCTGATGGCCTGCCCGCCGACATGCGGCGCGGCCGCCGCCATCCTCGTCTCCGAGGATTTCGCGAAGAAGAAGGGCCTGCGCACGGACGTGCGCATTTCGGCGCAGTCGATGACGACCGACTTCCCCTCGACCTTCGAGAGCCGCGACATGATGAAGGTCGTCGGCTACGACATGGCCAAGGCCGCCGCGCAGCAGGTGTACGAGAAGGCGGGCGTCGGCCCCGACGAGATCGGCGTCGTGGAACTGCACGATTGCTTCGCGCAGAACGAGCTCATCACCTACGAGGCGCTCGGCCTCTGCCCGGAGGGCGGCGCCGCCGAATTCGTCGACAGGGGCGACAACACCTACGGCGGGCGCGTCGTCACCAATCCTTCGGGCGGCCTGCTCTCCAAAGGACATCCGCTCGGCGCCACGGGCCTCGCGCAATGCTACGAGCTGACGCGCCAGTTGCGGGGAACCGCGGGCGGCACGCAGGTCGAGGGCGTCTCGCGCGCGCTGCAGCACAATCTCGGACTCGGCGGCGCCTGCGTCGTCACCATGTACGAAAAGAACTGAGGCGCGGCATGGTCGATCAATCCGCAGTGGGCGTGACTTTCACGCCGGTGCAGGCGCGCGTCGAGCCCGGTCGCCTGCGCTATTTCTTCGAGACGCTGGGCGAGACCAATCCGGTCTATCGCGACCCCGCGGCCGCGACGGCTGCGGGATATTCGGCGACGCCCACGCCGCCGACCTATCTCTTCTGCCTGGAGATGATGGATTCGTTGAAGCCGTTCGAGTTTCTCGAAACCCTCAAGATCGATCTCGGTCGCGTCCTGCACGGCGAGCAGCGCTTCGTCTATCACGCGCCTGTCGTCGTCGGCGACACGCTGACGTTCCAATCGCGTGTGACCAGCGTCGCCCAGAAGAAGGGCGGCGCGCTGACGATCATCGACGTCGAGACCCGCATCGCCAATCAGACCGGCGCCCATGTCGCGGACACGGTCCGCTCCATCGTCGTGCGAAACTAGGAGGCCGCCATGTCCCATTCATCAGGACAAGCGATCGCAGTGGGCCAGCGCCTGGTCCACAAGTCCTTTGCGCCGATCACGCGCCACCGGCTCGCGCTCTATTGCGGCGCATCCGGCGATCACAATCCGATTCACGTCGACACGGACTTCGCGAAAAAGTCCGGCTTTCCGGACGTCTTTTCGCACGGGATGCTCGTCATGGGATATCTCGGGCAGGCGCTTGACAGACGCCATCGCGCCCGACCGCATCCGCTCCTTCTCGACACGTTTTGCGGCCATCACGCAAGTGGGCGCCAAACTCACCTGCGACGGCGAGGTCGCCGAGCTCTTCGAGGCCGACGGCGAGCGCCGTGCGCGCATTGCATTGACCGCCAAGGACGAGAACGGCGAGGCCAAGCTCGTCGGCGAAGCGGTCGTCGCCATCTGATTTACGAGGACAGGAACATGAGAAAACTCGAAGGCAAGGTCGCGCTCGTCTCCGGATCGGGACGCGGCATCGGTCGGTCGATCGCGCTCAAGCTGGCGAGCGAAGGCGCCAGGGTCGTCGTCAACGATCTCGACGACGAGCCCGGGCGCGCGGTCGTCGCCGAGATCGAGGCGCTCGGCGGCAAGGCCGTCTGCGTCAACGGCAGCGTAATGGACGAGGGTTTCGCAGACCGCTTCGTCGCCGCGGCGATGGAGCAGCTCGGCGGCCTCGACATCATCGTCAACAACGCCGGCTACACGTGGGACGCCACGATCCAGAAAATGACCGACGAGCAGTTCCAGGCCATGCTCGACGTGCATCTGGTCGCGCCCTTCCGCATTCTGCGGGCCGCCTCCGAGCCGATCCGCATTCTCGCCAAGAAGGATGCGGAAGCCGGCCGCGAAGTGTTCCGCAAGGTCGTGAACATCTCCTCCATCGCCGGCCTCTACGGCAATGCGGGCCAGGTCAGCTATTCCTCGGCGAAGGCGGCGCTGGTGGGCATGACGCGCACGCTCTGCAAGGAATGGGGACGCTACAAGGTCAACGTGAATTGCGTGGCCTTCGGCCTGATCAAGACGCGGCTGACGCAGGCGATCGAGGCTGAGCAGAAGACGATCGACGTCGAGGGGCGCGCGATCAAGGTCGGCGTGCAGCCGCAACTTCTTCAGACGCTCGAACGCATGGTGCCGCTCGGCCGCGCGGGCACGCCGGAAGAAGCGGCGGACGCCGTCTATCTGTTCTGTTCGCCTGAATCCAATTATGTCAGCGGACAGGTTCTGGTCTGCGGCGGCGGCATCCTGATGTAGGGAGGCGCAAGCGCGGCGCGCCCTGGACCGGATGCAACGAGCCCTGGGAGCGCCGCCTTGACCACCGCCAGCATCGAGGATCTGCAACCGCGGCTTGCGCTGCCGTTGATCGCCGCGCCCATGTTCCTCGTGTCGGGCGTCGATCTCGTGTCGGCCGCCTGCGTCGAAGGCGTGATCGGCTCCTTCCCGACCGTCAACTGCCGCACGTCAGGAGAACTCGACGCCTGGCTCGGGGATCTGACCGCGCGCCTGTCGCGCGCCGCCGACGCGACGGGCCGCGCGCCCGCGCCCTGGTGCCCGAACCTCGTCGTACACAAGACCAATCCGCGACTGGCGGACGACCTCGCCGTCCTCGTCCGCCGCAAGCCGGAACTCGTCATCACGTCCGTCGGATCGCCGGCGCCCGTGCTCGCGCCGCTGCACGATATCGGAACGCGCGTCTTCGTCGACGTCGCCACCATTCGCCATGCCGAGCGCGCCGTGCAGGCCGGCGCGGACGGCCTGGTGCTGCTGACCGCGGGCGCCGGCGGACAGACCGGATGGATCAATCCCCTCGCCTTCGTGCGCGCCGTGCGCGCCTTCTTCGACGGGCCCCTCGTGCTCGCCGGCGGCGTCAGCGACGGCGCCGCGTTGTTCGCCACGCAGGCGATGGGCTGCGACCTCGCCTATATGGGCACGAAATTCATCGCCACGACGCAGAGCATGGCGAAACAGGCGTACAAGGACATGCTGGTCGCCTCGCGCGCCGACGACGTTCTCGCCACGCGCGCGCTGACCGGTCTCGAGGTCAACATGCTGCGTCCGTCGATGGTCGCGGCCGGGCTCGATCCCGACAATCTTCCCGCGCGCGGCGCGATCGACATCGCCAAGGACATATCGATCGAAGCGCGCGAGAACAGGCCACAGCGCTGGAAGGACGTCTGGAGCGCCGGCCACAGCGTTTCGGGCGTGGACGCCGTGAAGTCGGTGCACGACCTCGTCGCGCAGACGCGGCAGGAATACGAGATGGCGCGCGAGAATTTCGAAGCGAGGCTGGCGCGAAGGCCGCGTCGAAGTATTTGATTGCGGCTTGCCCGGACGGTCAGTCCGCCCCCAGCGAAAGCCGGCTGGGGAGCCGCTTCTCGATCGTGAACTTCAGGAGCGCGGCCGAGCGGTAGACCGCGTGCGCAAACTTGCCGTACGGCAGGGTCACGAACAACGCCATCACGGCGCCCAGGTGCAGGGCGAGCGTGATCGGCATGGCGGCGGTCTCGCGCAGGAACAGAACGGCAAAGCCGGTGATGCTGACGAGCAGCAGGAGGCCGATGAACCCGCGGTCCATCGGGCGCTGTCCGCGATCGCCGTGCATCGGATCGCGCCTGACGTTGAGCGCCAGCAGTCCGGCCGGACCTGCTATCAATCCCGCGCCGCCGAGCGCGCCGAGCACGACCGGCGCGCTGGTCCAGCCGTAGGGCGCCGGCAGGCCGAGCAGGTAATGATAGAGCGTCGCGACGCTGGTCGAGGCGAAGCACAGCAGGAAGCCGTAGAACGTGAGGTGATGGAACCGTCGCCGCGCCAGCGTGAAGCGGTCGTCCTCCTCGTTGCAGCCCTGCCCGTGGCCGCCGTCGAGGTATTTCAGCGTCGCTATATCGCCCAAAGCCTCCGCGGCCGCCGGCGCCCGCGCGTTTGCGACGAGAGGCGCGTCGCGCGGATCGCGCGCGGGAGAAACCTCCCGCCAGAAACGCGTCGCGCCCACGCCGAGCGCGACGATGGCGAACGGGAACGCCGCGCCGAACATTGCGACGAGCAGGTTGTGCGGGAACACGGCGTAGAAATTTCCGCCCGCAACCACGCGGACCAGACCGCCGGAGATCGCCGCCGCCAGGAGGAGAAACAACGACAGGCCTGCAGCAAGCGCGAGCGCCACCGTCAGGCCGGCGTGCGCGTAGAGGCGGCCGAACGCGCGCGGCCATGCGTATGCGCGATAGGTCTCCAGTCTCGTCTTCGCCATCGCCTGCGGCACATTGACCATGAATTCGTGCGGCGGCGCATATTGGCAGGCGTGCAGGCAGGCGCCGCAATTGTGACAGAGATTGGCGAGGTAGTGCGCGTCCGCCGCGCCGAACTCCAGCCGTCGCGTCATCGCCGGAAAGACGGCGCAGAAACCCTCGCAATAGCGGCAGGCGTTGCAGATCTGCATGACGCGCGCGATCTCGCGCTCGGCCTCCGCGCCCGCCCGTGCGAGTTCAGCGAGCGGCGGCATGTGCGAACTCCACATCGAAGGTCGGATGGCGGCGCCCCGCCGCCTCGGCGGCGCGCACGCCGGCGATACGCCCGAACGCGGAACCGATGCTCATGCCGACGCCGGCCGTGTAGCCCTTGCCGAGCACGTTGCCGGCCATCATCTCGCCGGCGGCGAACAGGTTCGGGCTCGCGACGCCCTTGAAACGAACCGCTGTCGTCGCGTCGGTCTTCATGCCGAGATAGGTGAAGGTGATGCCGGGCTTGAGCGGATAGGCGGCGAACGGCGGCGCATCTATCGGCAGCGCCCAGTGCGTCTTGGCGGGATCGAGACCTTCCGTTCGGCAGTCGTCGAGCGCGGTATGGTCGAACGTCCCCGGCCGGCAGGCCGCATTGTAGGCGTTCAGCGTTTCCATGAAGGTTGCGACATCGACGCCGATCTTCGCCGCGAGTTCTTCGAGCGTCTGCGCGTAAGTCCCGTCGAACACCGGCGGCATGAAACGACCCACCGCCTTGCGGTCGATGATCGACCAGGCCGTCTGGCCCGGCTGCTGCGCGACCAGCCGCCCCCAGATGGCATAGCGCTTCGGCCAGAAATCCTCGCCCTCGTCGTAGAAGCGGCGCGCCTCGAGATTGACGACCACGCCGAGCGAAACACAGTCGATGCGCGTGCAGATGCCGCCGTCGTAGAGCGGCGCGCGCGCGTCGATGGCGACGCAATGCGCCTGCGTCGGATCGCCGATCGCATCGGCGCCGGCCTCGATCATGAACCTGAGCAGGACGCCCTGATTGTAGCGCGTGCCCCGGATCAGGAAGTTCTCGGCCGTCCACTCGCCGCGCTCGTTCTGGCCCCACGCCTCGCGCTGCCATTCGAGGTTGGATTCGAATCCGCCGCAGGCCAGCACACAGGTCTTCGCCTCGATCCGCTCGCCCTTTTCCGTGATCGCCGCGAGGAAACGTCCGTTGTCGAGGTCGAGGCTCTTCACGGGCGTATCGTAGCGGACCTGCACGCCAAGGTTCTGCGCGCTCCGGTAATAGGCGTTCACCAGCGCCTTGCCGCCGCCCATGAAGAAGGCGTTGGTGCGCGCGACATGCAGCGCGCCGGACAGCGGCGGCTGGAAGCGCACGCCGTGCCGGATCATCCACGGGCGGCACTGCGAGGAATGGCGGATGGCGATGCGCGCGAGCGTCTCGTCCGTCAGACCGCCCGTCACCTTCAGCAGGTCCTGCCAGTATTCCTCTTCCCCGTAGGCGTCGACGAGCACGTCCTGCGGCGCGTCGTGCATGCAGCGCAGGTTGCGCACGTGCATGGAATTGCCGCCGCGCCATTCGCGCGGCGCGGCTTCGAGCATCAGCACGGACGCTCCGGCCTCGCGCGCCATCAGCGCGGCGCAGAGCGCCGCATTGCCGCCGCCGATGACGAGCACGTCGGGAATTGGCGCGGCGCTCATGACCCGGCTCCGTTCATGCCGCGTCCGCCGCCAGATGACGCCCGGCGATCCAGCCGAACACCAGCGCCGGCCCGAGCGTGATGCCGGGACCGGGGTAGGCGCCTTCCATGATCGAGGCCATGTCGTTTCCGCAAGCGTATAGTCCGGGAATCGGCGCGCCATCGGCCGTCAGCACGCGCGCCTCGGCGTCCGTCGCTATCCCTGCGGACATGCCGAGATCGGCAGGCGTTACGGCGACCGCATAGAATGGCGCCTGCGCGATCGGCGCGACGCAGGGATTGGGCGTGTGGTCGGCGTCGCCGAGCGAACGCTGGTAGATGTCGCGGCCGCGGCCGAAGGCCGGATCTTCGCCCTTCTCCGCGTGGCGGTTGAACTCGGCGATCGTGTCGGCGAGCGCCGCCGCCGGCGCCCCGATCTCGCGCGCGAGTTCGGCAATGGAGGCCGCGCGTTTGAGGTAGCCCGAGGAAACGTCGGCTTCGACAGAAGCCGCGAACGGCCTCACCTTGCCGAGCCCGTACCTCCACAAGAATTTCCTGTCGCAGATCAGCCAGGCGGGAATTGCGCTGTTGGCGTTGCGGAGCTGCGCGCGCACGAACTCGTGATAGGAGACGGCTTCGTTGACGAAGCGGCGGCCGTTGGAATCGACCGCGATCAGGCCGGGCTTCGCGCGGTCCGTCACCGTATGCGGGAACAAAGCGGCGGAGCCGTCCTTGCGCGGGAACGTCGACGCAGGCACCCAGAAGGCGCCCTCTTGCGTGGCCTGCGACAGCGCCGCGCCGGCAGCGGCGGCGATGCGCGCGCCGCGCGGCGCGCGGCCCGGCGACACTGTCGCGCTCAGGTCTCCCGCGGCAGTCGGAACGAACTGGCGACGCAGGTCCGGATCATGCGAGAGGCCGCCAGTCGCCAGAACGACGCCGCGCCGCGCCATCACGCGCCGACGCCCGCCACGGCCGGAGAGTTCGACGATCGCCACACGACCGCGCGCGTCCTTGCCCAGCGCTTCGAGCGTCACGCCGGTCTCGATCCTCACCTTCAGGTCGAGCGCCGACTTCAGCAGGCGCGCGACCAGCGCATTGCCGAGATAAAGCGACGTCCCGCGCGGCGCGCTCAACCGCTGCCGGGCGTACTGCAGTACGAGCTGCGCGGCGCGCGCCGCCGAGCGCAGCGATTTCGTGGCGCGGCGCAGATGCGGAATGTCGGCGCGGCTGATCATCATGCCGCCGAACAGCATGAATTCGGGCAAGGGCCGCCGCACCAGCGCGAAGGCCGGCCCGAGCGCGCGCGCGTCGAACGGCGTGGGCTCGAGCACGCGCCCGCCGGCAGTGGCGCCCGGCAGGTCGGGATAATAGTCGGGATAGGTGAGCACCGGCTGCAGGCGCAGCGACGTATGCGCCTCGAGATCGCGCAGCGCTTCGTCGCCGTGCGCGAGGAACGCTTCGAGCCGCGCGCGTTCCCCGCCGGGGACCGTGGCGTCGAGATAGGCGCGCGCAGCCTCGACGCTGTCAGGCCGCTGCGCTTCCGCCATCTTGTGGTTGAGCGGCAGCCAGACCATGCCGCCGGAAATCGCCGTCGTGCCGCCGACGACGTCAGCCTGCTCGACCAGCAATACGGAACAGCCGTTCATCGCCGCCGTGCATGCCGCCGCGAGGCCGCCGGCGCCGGCGCCGACCACCACCGCGTCGTATGCCTCCTGCGGCGCGACGGCCCCTTCGGCTCATATCATCCCGCCGTTTGGCTGAACGATCTGCCCCGTGACCCAGGACGCCTCGTCCGACGCGAGGAAGCGCACGACATTGGCGACCTCTTCCGGCCGGCCGATGCGGTTGAGCGGGCTGAAGGCCGCCATGCGCGCCTTGACCTCTTCGGTCTTGCCGGCGTTGAAGAGATCGGTGTCGACGGGCCCCGGCGCGACGCCATTGACGCGGATACGGCGTGCGGCGAGCTCCTTCGACATGGCGCGCACAAGGCTCTCCACCGCCGCCTTGCTCGCGGCGTAGGGGCCCGTGCCGGGAACGACATGACGCACCAGCGACGTGGTGATGGCGACGATGGCGCCGCCCTCCGGCGTGCGGCGTCCGGCCTCGGCGAGCACGTTGTAGGCGCCGAACAGGTTCACATCCATCAGCAGGCGAAAGTCGTCGGGGTTGAAATCCGCCACCGGCTTGCCCGGCACGTTGATGCCCGCATTGGCGACCACGGCGCGCGGCGCGCCGCCGAAAGCCGCCGCGGCTTCGTCGAACACGCGCGCGACGGCGGCCGCGTCGCGAATGTCGACCTGCCAGCCATGCACGCCCGGTCGCGGCGGCTTCTGCGTCGCGTAAGTGCAGCCGACCTGCCAGCCGGAAGCGGCGAAAGCCTCGACGCAGGCCGCGCCGATGCCGCGCGAGCCGCCGAAGATGAGAACGGAGGGTTTGCTCATGAATGCATCCTGACCATTACTGGGGTGGACCGGCGCGCGTCGCCGCGATGGTGGCTTCGATGCCCTTCTGCAAATCGAAGCGCGGCTCGTAGCCGAGTTCCTTGCGCGCGCGCGAAATGTCGAGCGCGCCTTTGACTGCGCTCAGCACGGTCCCGCCGTGCTTGTAAGGACCGCTGTCGCCGACCGTGATCTTCGCGCCGGGGATGGCCCGGTTCACCGCATCGGCGGCGGCGCGGATGGTCGGCGCGACGCCGGTCGCGATATTGTAGGACTCGAAGCGGTGCCGCTCCTTGTCGAGCGCGAGCAGAACGCCCTGCACGGTATCGTCGATATAGACCTGGTCGACCGCGAAATCGCCGCCGTCCGGCTGGTGGAATGGTTCGCCGCGCAGCGCCGCTTCGACGAAGGTGCGCGGCATGCGCAGGCGCGGCAGATGCGGGCCGTAGACCCAGCAGGTGCGGACGTTGACGCATTCCAGACCGTGGTCGCGCGTATAGACGCGGCCGTAATGTTCGGTCGTCAGTTTCGTCAGACCATAGACGCTGACCGGCTTCTGCGGATGCTCCTCGTCGATGACAGGCGAAAGGAAATCGCCGTATGTCTCCTCCGTGCTGATATGCACGACGCGCCGGACGCCCGAAAGCCGCATGGCCTCGAACAGGTTGATCGAACCCTCGACGTTGACGCGCAGGGCCTTTGTCGGAATGTCGGCGGCGGGCGCGACGCCGACGATGGCGGCGGTGTGGATGACGGCGTCCGGCGCGTGGTTGCGGAACAGATCCACGACCTGTCGCCATTCGCCGAGGTCGGCAGGCGCCGCGACGAGGCGGTTTTCGCGCGACGCCAGAGCCGCGATCGAAGGGGAGACCGCGAGATCGGTCGCCACGACGCGATCGCCGCGCGCCAGAAGGGCGCGGACGATGGCCGAGCCGAGCCAGCCGCAGCCGCCTGTGACGAGAATTTTCTTCGACATGATTTCGCTCAGCGGGGTTGCGGCTCGTCGTCGGTGGGCGGGCTGGTGATGACGAGGAACAGCAACGGATCGTCGCCCGTGCAGTGGAACTCGTGCACGACGCCGGGCGGGATGTAGGTCACGTCGTTGGCGCGCACGAGGCGACGCTCGCCGTCGACGATCAGCAGCCCCTCGCCGGAGAGCACATGATAGATCTGCTCCTGCACGGCGTGCACGTGGCTTTCGACATGCGCGCGGGGCTCGTAGCGTGAAATGCGATAGTCGAAGAAACGACTGCCGACAGTCGCGGGCGTGACCAGCGCTTTCGACAGCGCGTGATTGAAATGGCCGGGATATTCGATCCACATCAACTCGCCGAGATTGCGGGTTGCGGCGTATTTCTTCTCGGCGGCATCGGCGAATGCGTCGGCTGGAGGCGAAACGAAGGTCATCTGGCTTCTCTCATCTGGGTTCTCAGGGAAATCCCGGCAGGCCAGCGAGCAGGTGACGCTGGTCGTGTTCGGCGACGAAGCCGAGGCGATCGGCTGCGTGCGTCAGATCGTAGAGCGGCGCGAACGGCTGCGCCTCGTAGAGCGCGGGATCGCGGATCTCGACCGCATCGCCGTGCAGGCGGCGCAGGCGCTGCAGCGTCGGCTCCGGCGACAGCGTCACGCGCGCCGAAAGATAGAAGCGCTCGAAGTCGCCGGGCTGCATCGGCAGTTCGAGCGCGAGGCGGAAGGCCCGCGCCAGATCGCGCGGGTCGATGTGATGGTGGAGCGGCCCGCCGCCCGCGGACGACGGCCCGCCGGCCATGCGTCCCTTGTAATTCTCCGGGTCCTTCGCGCGGGCGACGATCTCGCCCGCCATTTCGGGATAGGCGACGAAGACCGTGCGCAGCGCCACCACCGACATGCCGCGCAGCGCATAGGCGCGCGCGAGATCCTCGCCCATCACCTTGCTGACGGCGTAGGGATCGGTCGCGAGCAGCGGATGATCGAGATCGAGCGGCGCGTAGCGCGGGTGCAGCATCCGCCCCTCGCGCACGGTATAGCCGGCGACGGAATCGCTCGAGCAGAAGATGGCGCGCCCGATCCCCGCCGCCTCGGCCGCCTCGAACAGCGTATACGTGCCGAGCAGGTTGACGCGCATGATCGTCTGGCCGTCCCCCGACCAGATATTCGGAATGGCGGCGATGTGCAGGACTGCGTCGGCGCCCGCGATCGCCTGTGCAACCAGCGCCGGATCGGTGACATCGCCGACGTGCCAGGCAATGTCCGCCTCGCCTTGCCGCCGGTCGAGGCCGCGCGCCGCGTAGCCGTGCGCGAGCAATTCGCGAACGACGAACTGGCCGAGCAAACCGGCCGCGCCGGTGACGAGAACGTTTCTCATGCCGCCCCCGCGCCAGTCCGCGCGAAGCCGAGGCGCGCGAGTATTTTCACGCTGTCGGCAAGAGCGCCCTCGGTGTCCGCATCGATGATCTCGAGCGTGCACGGGCCGGAGAAATCCGCCCTGTCGAGCGCGCGCATGAAATCCGCGACGGGCACGTCGCCGAGCCCGATGCGATCGTGCCGCCATGCCTGGCGGGTCGTATCGGAAAGGTGCACGACCCTCAGCAGGTCGGCGAGCGACGCGACGCCGTCGGCGACCGACTCCCCGATGAAATGCGCGTTGGCCGCGTCGTAGCAGACGCCGATCGCCTTCGACTCGTAGCCCCGGACGAAGCCGCCGAGCGTGGCCGCGTCCGGGAACGAGGCGAATGGCACGTTTTCGATCGCCAGTCCGATCCCGCGCTGCTCGGCATGCGGCAGCAGCTTGTCGATGCTTTCGCGCATCCAGCCCATGCGGCTCTCGAGCGGCGGCGGAAACAGCGGGCTCATGCGGCCGGGCACCGTGACCAGCCAGGGCGCGCCGATGTCGGCGACGAGATCGATGGCGTCATGGAACATGGCCACGGACGCTTCACGAACGCGGGCGAAGGAACTGGCCAGATTCTGGTCGAGGCTCGGCATGTTGACCGACGTGATGCGCGCGCCCGCCGCCTCGATCGCGGACCGCAGTTCCCGCCGCGCCGCCGCGGACATGCCGTCGAGCGGCAGGTGCGGCGGGTGGATCATCAGTTCGAAATTGCGGTAGCCGAGATCGGTCAGGCGTCGAATGCAGTCGATCGCCGGCGTCGACCAGATATATCCGTAAGTGTTGACGGCGATGTCCCTCATGCGCGCGCTTCCACGGCCCTGGCAGGGCCATCGACGGCCTGCACGACCCCGAGCAGCCGCTCCTGCAACGCCTTGTCGGCCGCGAGTTCGACGGCGTCGCCGCCATAGGCGACGCGGCCGTTGACGAGAACATAGGCGCGGTCCGCCATCGCCAGCACGCTTTCGGCATGATGATCGACAATGACGAGGCTCGCCTTCGTCGTCAGCTTCATCACGGCTTCGCGCACCTCGTGCACGACCGCGGGCGCGAGGCCTTCGAACGGCTCGTCGAGCAGGATGAGCTTGCTCGGCGCCATCAGCGCGCGCGCGATCGCCACCATCTGGCGTTCGCCGCCCGACAGGTTCTCGCCCCGCGATTTCGCCCGCTCGGCGAGGCGGGGGAACAGCGCGAAGATTTCTTCTTGCGAGGCGCCGCCCGGGCGCGCCGCCAGCTTGAGGTTCTCGATGACACTGAGATTCGGGAACAGGCGACGGCCTTCCGGCGCCAGCGATATGCCGAGCCGGTTGATGGCGTCGGCCCGCAGGCGCGTCGTGTCGACGCCGTCGAACACAATGCGTCCGGCGGACGGCGGGAGAACGCCGGTGATCGCGCGCATGGCGGTCGTCTTGCCGACGCCGTTGCGCCCGAGCAGAGCGACGACCTCGCCGGGATGCACGACAAGGTCGAGCCCGTCGAGCACGACGCCGCCGGCATAGCCGGCGCGGACGCCTTCGAGCTTCAGCAGCGGCTGCGTCGACGTCGCCGCGCGGTTTCTGCCGGCGCGCGTCAGCGCGGGGGCGCCTGCGAGGCCGTGCGCGTCGCCGAGATAAGCGGTCACGACTTCGGGATTGCGCGCGACTTCCGCCGCCTTGCCGTCTGCAATCAGGCGGCCCTGATGCAGCACGGTGATGCGGTCGGACAGCGCAAGCACGCGGTCTATGTCGTGCTCGATCAGGAAAACCGAATGCGTCCTGGCCAGCCGGCGGATCAGCGCGCCGACCATTTCACGATCGGATTCCGCAAGACCCGCGAGGGGTTCGTCCAGCAGGAGCAGTTTGGCGTCAGTCGCAAGCGATACTGCGATCTCCAGCAGGCGCTTCTCGCCGTGCGACAGCGCCGAGCACAATTCGGCGGCGCGGTCGGCAAGCCCGACGGCGTCGAGGAGCGACCACACGCGCGCGTTCGCCTGCTCGTCCGCGTAGGCGTCGCGCCACAGGCCGAACCAGTTGCGGTCGGCCGCCTGGACGGCGACGCGCACGTTCTCGAAGGCCGTGAGATTCGGGAAGACGCTGAGTATCTGGAACGAGCGCGCGATGCCGAGCCGCGCGCGCTTGTGCGGCGGCAGCCGGTTGATGGAGACGCCCTCGAACAATATCTCGCCTGCGTCCGGCTTGAGCACGCCGGTCAGCAGATTGAAGAATGTCGTCTTGCCCGCGCCGTTCGGCCCGATCAGGCTGTGCAGCCCGGTGTAAGCGACGTCGAGCGATATGTCGCTTTGCGTGATGATGGAGCCGAAGCTCTTCGACAGGTCGCGGATCGACAGGATCGGCCTGGATGGGTCGGCCGAGCCTTTCGTCGATGCGGGGACATAGGGCGCGATTGTCGCCGGCCGCTCCGGGACGCCCCAGCGCGTGAGCGTCCACCGGTCGCGCCCGATCATGCGCTGGAAGATGCCCTGGACGCCTTCGAACGACAGAAGGGCGAAGGCGATGATGATCGGCGCGAAGATCAGCCACCAGTTCTCGGTATAGGCGCTGAGCCGGTCCTCGAGCACGATGAAGATGATCGCGCCCCACAGCGGCCCGAGAAAGTGATGCACGCCGCCGAGCGCCGCCATCAGCACGGGATCGCCGGCATGCTGCCAGCTCAGGTTCGATGCGTAGACGCCGTGCAGCAGCAGCGCCATCAGGCCGCCGCCGACGCCGATCGCGCCGCCGGCCACGGTCACGCCGACGAGCTTGGTGAGGTAAGTGTCGAAGCCCAGACTCGCCACGCGCTGCTCGTTGTCGCGCAGAGCCTGCATCAGCCGGCCGAACGGCGCATGCGCCACGCGCCACAGCGCCCACAGCACGCCCAGAACGACGACGAGCGTGAAGACGTGGAACGCGAGCGCCGAGGGAAACAGAGGCCGCTCGACGTTCTGCAGGCCGTTCTCGCCGCCGGTGAAGGCGGTCCATTTGAACGCGATCTCGAATGCGATCTGGGAGCAGGCGAGCGTCAGCAGGGAAAAATACAGGCCGCGACGGCGCAGGATGATCGCGCCGACGACCAGCGCGAGCAGGACAGAGAAGACGCCGGCGATGGCGACGTCGGTGATCTCGTTTCCAGGCAGCGCGCCGCCGATGATCGCGACCGCGTAGCTGGCGCAGCCGAAGAAGAACGAGGCGCCGAAGGGCACGAGGCCGAGATAGCCGATCAGGAAGTTCACGCCGGCGGCGTAGAGCGTGTAGATCGCAATCTGCGTGATGCGCGCGATCGGCATGCCGACGGCGAGGGCGATGCCGGAGACGGCGATCAGGACCACCGTCATCACGACGATGGGATGCGCCCACAGGCGCTGGAGCAGAGAGGGCGCGGGCGTCATTCGAAGCGCTCCCAGCGCTCGCCGAACAATCCGCGCGGCCGCAGCAGCATGATCACGAACATCAGCGCATACATGGCGCCCGTGGAAGCCTCGGGCTTGAACTGAATGGTGAGGGCCGTGACGACGCCGACAGCAAGTCCGGCGACGACGGCGCCGCGGAACGAGCCGAGGCCGCCGATGGCGACCACGACGAAGGCGGGCATGACGGCGTTGGCGGACATGGACGGCGACACCGTCCACAGCGGCGCGGCCAGTACGCCCGCGATGGCCGCAAGCGCGCAGCCGAGGCCGAACACGGCGGTGAGCACGCGCGGCAGGTTGATGCCGAGCAACTCGACCATCTCCGGGTCGCGACTGCCGGCGCGAAGAATGCGGCCGTAGGGCGTCCAGGCGAGGAAGGCCGCGAGCCCGAGAAGCGTCGCCACCGTCGCGGCCAGCACGGCGACGCGATATTTGGTGATGAGAAGCGGACCGAATTCGACGATGCCCGCCGTCCATTGCGGCGGATTGAACGGCTTGCCGTCCGCGCCCCAGACGAAGCGGATCACCGCCTCGATCAGCAGCGACAGCGCGAATGTGACGACGAGGCTGAGCAGCGGCTCCTTGCCGTAGAGACGACGGATGATCGTCGCCTCCACAACCATGCCGACGAGGCCGACGAGCGGCGGCGCGAAGATGACCGCGCTCCAGCCGAACAGATGATAGAGCTGCCAGGCGAAATAGGCGCCCAGCGCGAAGAACGCGCCGTGCGCGAAGTTGATGACGCCGAGGAGGCCGAAGGTGATCGACAGCCCGACCGCGATCAGGACGTAGATGAACCCCAGCACCAGGCCGTTGGCGATCTGCGAAACGAGTATATCGAGCATTGTTGTTGTTCCGCCAACGGGCGCGGCGCGATGGGACGCCGGCTCAGAGAGCCGGCATGTTGCAACCGACTTCTTCCTTCGTGCCGAAGGCCTTTTCCGTGCTTTCGGCGCTGTCGGACGTGTATTTCAGGAAGTCCATGAAATCCCACTTGTCGGTGATGTTGTCCTTCACCTTGACGATCACCGCGGGCTTCACGAGCTGGTGGTCCCATTCGCGGAAGTAGTAGGGGAAGTCGCCGTCCGTGTTCCGCCACTTCTCGAGCGCGGTCACGATGGCGGCGGCGTCCGTCGACTTCGCCGCTTCGATCGACTGGAGCAGCGCGCGCATGGCGGTCCAGCCGGACCACGTCTTGTCGGACGGCGGCTGGTTGAACTTCTTCATGAAGTCCTCCGTCATCTTCTTCTCGGCCGCCGTGTTTTTCGGATTGTTGTAGTACCAGGGCTTGATGAAGATGCCGGTCGAGGCCTGCGGGCCGACGTCCCAGAAATCGGTGTCGGTGACCGCGACCGCGCCGTAGGGCACCTTGCCCTTCATGCCCATCTCGTTCCATTGCTTCAGGAAGTTCGAGAAGTCGCCGCCGACCAGGCCGCCGATCAGCACGTCCGGCTTCGCCTGCCGGATCTTGAGGATGTAGGAGCTGTAGTCGGCCGTGTTGATCGGCACTTCGTCGCTGCCCGCTTCCGTCGCTCCGATGGCGGGCAAGCCGGCGCGCGCCGAACGCACGATGTCCTGACCGAAAGCGTAGGACGGGGTGATGAAATAGACCTTCTTTCCGAGCTGCCCGACATAGGGCATCAGGCCGTTGATCTGCACCGGCACGGTCGCCTGCGTGCGGAACGTGTAGCGGTTGCAATCCTTGCCGGTGATCTCGCGCGCGGCGGCGCCGGGCAGGATCAGCGGGATCTTCGCGCGCTTGGCGACGTTCATCATCGCGAGCGCCGAGTTCGAGTAATTGCCGCCGACGATCGCAACGACCTTGTTCTCGTCGATCAGGCGCTGCATGTTCTGCTGCGAGCCTTCGGGACCGGCCTCGTCCAGCCAGATCAGCTCGATCGGCCGCCCCATCGCCTTCATGCCGGCTTGCTGCGCCGCGAGTTCGGCGCCGCGCTGCAGGAACTGCCCGATCGAGGCGCCCGGCCCCTGCTTGGAGAAGATCAGGCCGATCTTCACCGGTCCGGCGTCCTGCGCCGCAGCGCCGGCGCAGCCGAGCGCGGCCATCGCCGTTCCGGCGGCCAGCATGCGGACGAACGATTTCCTGTTCGTGTCGAACTTCATCATGGCGCAGTCCTCCCTTTGTCTGTTGTCTTTCACGCGCGATAGGGCTTGCCGAACACGGGCTCCTTCAAGGGAATGGGCGGCAGCTCCCATGTCCCCGTCGATGGCGGGCGCACTTCGGAATCGACGTGCAGGTCGATCACGCAGGGGCGGCGGTTCTTCACGGCCGCCTCAACGGCGCCGCGCAGATCCTCGCTGCGCTTTACGGTGACGCCGTCGGCGCCGCAGGCGCGCGCCCAGGCCGCGAAGTCGGGATTGTAGCGCTCGCCGCCGGGGCCCTGGTTGCCCTTGTAGAAGGCGGTGCCGTATTCGCGGCCCTCGAACATGCCGTACTGAATGTCGCGGATCGCGCCCCAGGCGAAATTGTTCCAGACGATCCAGATGCACGGCAAATTGTATTCGACGGCGGTGGCGACGACATGCGGCGCCATCATGAAGCCGCCGTCGCCGACGACCGCGACGCAGGTGCGGTCGGGCGCGGCGAGCTGCGCGCCGAGCACGCCGCAGACGCCGAACCCCATCGACGAATAGCCCCAGCTATTGAGCATGCTCTGTGCGCGCCTGGGCTGCCAGAACTGCATGAACCAATTGTGGTGCACGCCCGAGTCGAGCGACAGGATCACATCGTCCGGCAGGACGTCCGTCAGCGCGCCGACGACATATTCGGGCCGGATCGGCGTGGTGACGGCCGAGAAATTCGGACGGACGAACGCCTCCCATTCGGCCCGCCATTTGGCGATCTCGGCGCGCCACGGACCGAAGTTTTCGCGCTTCACGTCGCTGCGCTTGGAAAGCGCTGTCGCAAGTTGCGCGGCGAAGGTCTTGGCGTCCGCGATGATGCCGAGCGTCGGGGGATAATTGCGGCCGAGCTCGAGCGGATCGATGTCGACCTGCAGCAGCCTGGTGTTCGGGAAGTTCCACGAATAACCCTGATGCCAGCTCGACGACGAGCGGTCGTCGAAGCGCGTGCCGATGCAGATGACGAGATCGGCGAAGCGGCCGGCCTGGTTGGCGGGATAGGCGCCGTTGCGGCCGATGAAGCCGAGCGTCAGCGGATCGCCCGGCCGGCACGAGGCCCATGCCGTTGGGCGAGGTGATGACCGGGAACGCCCCAGCGCTGCTGCAGCTCGGTGATTTCCGGACCGGCTTCCGACAGGGTCGTGCCCTGCCCGACGAATAAGACCGGGCGCTTCGCCTGCGCAACGAGTTCGACGGCCGCGGCCAGATCGCTCTCGCTGGCGCTCGGGCGATGCGCGCCGTGGGCGTGCGACGGCGCGGGGACCTCGACGTCCGCCTCCTCCTGGAAGACGTTGTAGGGAATGTCGAGGTTCACCGGGCCGGGCCGCCCCGTCAGCATCGTGTCGTAGGCCTGCCTGAGCGCCAGCGGCAGCATTTCGACGCGGCTCGGCTGGAACGAACGCTTCACCACGGGGCGCAGCACCTGCGCGAAGTCCGCCTGATTGTGCGCGTAGAGTTCCTGAAACGGCGCGCGGTTGGCCTGCGAGGTCGGCACGTTGGCGGTGATCGCGAGAAACGCGGACGAGTCCGAGATCGCCGTCACGCAGGGCATGACGATATTCGCCGAGCCCGGGCCGGTGGAGGTCAGCGTCGCGACGGGCGAATGCTTCACGCGGAAATAGGCGTCCGCCATGTGGCCGGCCGCCTGCTCGTGGCGCGGCGAAATCAGCGCGACCTTGTCGCGCACCTGGTAGAGCGCGTCGAGAATCCCGACGTTGCCGTGGCCGCAGACGCCGAACACGAACGGCGTCTTCTGCTTGACCAGATATTCGGCGATCAGCTCGCCGCCCTTCATCCTAGCCATCCCGCTCCATTCGCCTCCCAACCACCCGGCGCTCAGGCCAGTATGGTGACCATGCGTTCCTCGCTCATTTCGCGGATCGCGTAGTGTGGTCCTTCCCGACCGAAACCGCTGTCCTTCGATCCGCCGTAGGGCATCGCGTCGACGCGCGAGCTCGGCGTCTCGTTGATGTGCACGCCGCCCACCTGCAATTCGCGCGCGGCGCGCAGCGCCGTGTCGATCCGTTTCGTGAAGATGCCGGTCGCCAGCCCGTAGGGCGTATCATTCACTCGCGCGATGGCCTCGTCCATCGTGTCGAATGGCGCGATGCACAGGACGGGGCCGAACACTTCCTGACAGCCCAGCGGCGTCGAAGCATCGACATCGGCGAGCAGCGTCGGCGGCACGACCGCGCCCCGACGTTCGCCGCCGACGAGCTTTCGGGCGCCTTTCGCGACAGCCGCATCGATCCAGTTGTCGATCCGCTCGGCGGACGCGAGGCTGATGACGGGGCCGACCACGGTCGCGTCGTCGGCAGGGTCTCCACAAGGCAGCGCCGAGGCGAGTTGCGCGAGCCGGCGCTCGACTTCCTCGACGCGCGATTGCTGCACGAGCAGAACCTGGATCGAGGTGCAGACCTGCCCGGCCTTGCGATAGCTGGCGTTGATCACTTTCGGCAGCGCCGCGTCGAGATCGGCGTCGTCGCACAGGATGCAATGCGAGATCGAGCCGAGCTCCATCTGCGTGCGCCGCAGGCCGGCGCCCCTCTGGATGATGCGGCCGACCTGCGTCGACCCGGTGAAAGCGTAGAAATTCACGGCCGGCTCTTCGAGCAGCCATTGCGCCACATCGGCGTCGCCGTGCAGGACGGAGACGAGGCCCGGCGGAAGGCCGGCCTCGATCAGGCACTCGGCCATGATGCAGGAGCTCATCGGCGTGTGCAGCGACGGTTTCAGGATCACGGCGTTGCCGGCCGCGAGCGCCGGCCCGACCTTGTGGGCGACGGTATTGAGCGGCGCGTTGAACGGCGTGATGGCGCAGACGATGCCGAGCGGAACGCGCAGCGTGAAGCCGAGACGGCCTTTCTGGCCCGCAGCGCCCTCGATCGGGACCACCTCGCCCGCGAAGCGGCGCGCCTCTTCCGCCGACAGCCGGAAGGTGACGGCGCAGCGTTGAAGTTCGCCCATCGCGTCACGGCGGGGGAAGCCGGCCTCGCGCACGAGCACATCGACGAGTTCGCCGGCGCGCTTCTCGATGCGTTCGGCCGCACGGTCGAGAATGGTCCCGCGCTCGTGCGGCCCGAGCGTACTTGCCGCGAAGGCCGCCCCGGCCGCGGCGACGCAGGCGCTCACCTGTTCGCGCGACGGCAATTGCGCCTGCATGAACGGCGTCAGGCGAAACTTGTCGGGAATGTCTATGCGGCGCGCGCCCTGCGTCCATGCGCCGGCGATCAGCAGCCTCGCGGACAGCGATTCCTGCATGGGCGACCGCTGCGCGGCGTCTTGCGCCATTCACCTGCCTCCCCGGATGTTTTTCTTGGCTCGATCATTAGCGCCGGTTTGACATAAGCAAAAATAGGGAATTGGATTGGCCGCCATAAGCGCCGCATATAGCCGGCGCAGGGAGGGTTGCGGGCATGGACCTGCGACAATTGCGATATTTCGCGCAGATCGTGGAAAGCGGCAGCCTGTCCAAGGCGTCGCGCTGCCTCTTCATCGCGCAGCCCGCGCTGAGCCAGCAGATCGCCAAACTCGAGGACGAGGTGGGCAAGCCGCTGCTGCAACGCTCCTCGCGCGGCGTGACGCCGACCGAGAACGGGCTCGCCCTGTATCATCACGCGCTTTTCGTGCTTCGCCAGATGGATCAGGCGCTGTCGATCGCGCGCCAGGATGCGGGCGCTGTCCAGGGCATGGTGTCGGTGGGGCTGCCCGCAACCACGGTGCTGGCGATCGGCCTGCCCCTGATGAAGGCGATCCGCGCGCAATATCCCGGCATTCTGCTCAATGTCGTCGAAGGCATGAGCGGACACATCGCGCAGATGATGCGCCTGGGCCAGCTCGACCTCGCCATCCTCTTCTCCAACGACGTTTCGTCCAAGCTCGACGCGACGGCGCTGCTCGAAGAGGAATTGTTCGTGCTCTTTCCCGAGAGCAGCCCCTATGCGCCGCCCGACCGCGCCGACATGACGGTGGCCGAGGTCGCGGAACTGCCACTGATCCTGCCGACGAGCACGCATGGATTGCGCCGGCGCGTCGTCGCCGAATTCGAGCGACGCGATCTCAAGCCGCACGTGGTCGCCGAAATCGAACTCGCTTTCGCTTCTGATGAGCTGCGTCTACGACGGCGTCGGCGCGACGATCAAACCGATGTCCGCCCTTCAGCTCGAGGGCGCGCGCGGCAAGCGCTGGCGCGCGCTCTCGATTTCCGACGCGCGCATCACGCGCCGCAACTATCTGCATTCCATCTCGGCGAACTTGCTCTCGCCGGCGGCTTCGGCCGTTGCGCGCGAGATTCAGGATACGGCCGCGCGGCTCGTCACCTCCGGCGCGTGGCGCGGCGTGCGGCTGGTGGAGGCGGACGAGCCGAGACCGCATGAGCGCCAGTTCGACGGACTGATGCCCGCAGCCGAGTGAGAGATCTGAAGGGACGTGAATCGACGCCGACCGCGACGCGAGACGTGGAAGCGACGGCTCCCACTCGGCGTCTACGATTTATGTTGCGCCTTCCGCCAGGCCGCGGGGCTCACGCTCAACTTGCGTCGGAACGCCCGCGAAAAAGCGCTGGCGTCCGAATAATAGAGAGCGGCCGCGACCTCTGTTATGCCGATGTCGGTATCGCGCAGGAGCTGCTGAGCGACCTCGAAGCGCGCTTCATCGATGAGTTCGTGAAGAGTCGTTTTCTCGTCTGCAAGTCGACGCGCCATCGCTCGCGGACTGAGGCCGAGCAGGTGCGCGACGAGCCTGTTGTCGACGGGCTCCAGGCGTATGAGATTGGGAAGAATGCGTCGAATCTGGTCCGCCATCGTCATGCTGACGCCTTCGCCGGCTTTGGCCTGAACCGTCTTCAAGAATTTGTAGAGCGTCGGCGACGCCCCGGAAATCGGCGCGTCCAGAAACGACGCCGGAAACTCGATCACGGCGTCATATGAATTGAATCTTATGATTGTCGATCCGAAACAGGCGCGATAGGGGGCCTGATCCAGCGGCGCGCGCCGCGGCAGACGAATTTCGGCAACCTCGAAATCGCTTCCAATCAGCCGCTTCAGCAGGCCGTAGCCCGCCGCGACGCTGTGATCGCAAATCTGATCCACGCTGGTAATTCCGCTTGTCGCGACCGTGTAGGAAAGCATGGCGACGCCCTGCTGTTCATTCAGGGTCGCGACGCCGCCGCCATCGTTGTGCTGGAGCGAAGACACGAGATCCCGCAGACCGGCGCGGACCGTGGGGGCGTTCATCAGCAAGAAGCCCGGAAGCCCCAGATCGCTCAGCATCATGCCGCTCAGGAGCCCGACGTGCTGGCACCCCGATTTTTCGACGATGCGCGCAAACAGCCGGTCGACCGCCGAATACGGGATGCGCCCTTCCGGATCCTCGAAATCCGTGCGGCTCAGATGGACTTCGCCTAGCAACGACCGTGCGTCCAGGCCCAGCTTTTCGATGACGGACGGCAGTGTCCAAACATTTCCTACCCGAACGGTCGCAACGTTCGTCTGGTTGGACATAACGCGCTCAGCTCCTTCGCATCTGACGGACAAGAGAACTCTGTCGAAGAATCGGTTCGCTGCAAGTGTGCTGTCGAAAACTATCGAAATGCCGGTCTCGAGGCAGGCGCCACAAACAAACGTCGCTTTTGCCGATATCGATCAGCGATCGGGCCGAGGCAATTTGACCTCACGCTATTCGACGCGCTGTCCTGAAAAGTCAATTTTTGCGATTTCGCTGTCAAGGGACGATCCCGGGTCGGGTGTAACATCGTAGCGGCGCGCCGGCTGGAACTCGGACGCGCGCTGCTTGGAACTCGGGGGCCGTCGATGAATATGTCCGGGCTGTTCACCCTTCGGGGATCGGTCCTCTCGCTTATGGCGTCCACCGCGCTGGCGGTGCTGGCCTGCACGCAAC